>JAFAFA010000103.1 GCA_023423695.1 Pseudomonadota bacterium
GCACCCAGGTGATGCCGAGCGCGCCGATGGCCAGGAAGGTGATCAGCGCCACAAAGGAGCCGATCATGTAAATCTCGCCATGGGCGAAGTTGATCATCCCGATGATGCCGTACACCATCGTGTAGCCAATCGCGATCAGGCCGTAGATCGCCCCAAGCGACAGACCGTTGATCAATTGCTGTATGAAATAATCCATCAGGCGCTCTTCTCCCACTCTCCCAGATCACCGAATAGGCAGGCACTCGAAACTTGATATTTGAAACCTGGATTGAGCCGTGTGCGGCGGCGGAGTTCCGATCCGGATGAACGGGGGAGAACATCCAGGACCAAGGCAGGGGACGCTTGGAACCCCGCCGCCGCACCCGGTTCTTGCCGAAGCCCCGCCGGATGCGGGATCCGGCGGGGCTTCGGTCAAAGGCGGTATGGGGGACCCGTACGGGTCTGCATGTGGAGGGCCGGAACGGTCCGGCGGCCCGGAACCGGGCTGGCAGCCGTCCGGACAGGCGACGACGTCATCCAGGCGCGCGACACTGTCGCGGGGGCGCGGTCCCGCACCCGGGCGGCATTCCGTCGTTCGGCCATGGTCAACAGCTCCCATTTGCGCGGCACGGCTTGCGGCCGTGGCGTCCCCACCGGCATCGCTGCCGGGCAAACCTGTTGTGAAGCGGCCGGATCGGACGGAAAAGCCGTCCGGCCCAGCCCAGTCGGCGAAAGGCGCCGAGCCTTACCCTGTTCTATTCTGTTCTTGGCCTCACACCCCGGCACTTGGGTGCCGGTGGCGGATGCTGCCCTTTTTCTTGTCACAGACAGGTAAAGCAACTTGATCCGTAGGCGCAACACTCTCTTTCCCGCAGCGAAAAAAAACAACATTCCTCGTGCCGTCATCGCCGATTTCAGAATGAAATTTCTGAAAGTGGCATTTCAGCAAAATTCCGTTCAGTTCTTTGTCAACAGCTGTTCACATGTTCAGCCGACGAGCCCGCGGGGGTCGGTGAAGGGCTGTCCCAGGGCGTCGGCGACCGCCGCGTAGGTCAAGTGTCCGGCATGGACGTTCAGTCCCTCCAGCAGGTGAGGATCCTCGGCCAGCGCCCGCTTCCACCCCTTGCCGGCGAGCGCCTGGACGAAGGGCAGGGTGGCGTGGTTCAGCGCCTCGGTGCTGGTGCGGGCGACCGCACCCGGCATGTTGGCGACGCAGTAATGGACGACCCCGTCCACCACATAGGTCGGATCGGAATGGGTGGTGGCGTGGCTGGTCTCGAAGCATCCGCCCTGGTCGATGGCGACGTCCACCAGCACGGATCCGCGGCGCATGCCGGCCAGCTGGTCGCGGCGCACCAGCTTCGGCGCCGCCGCCCCCGGCACCAGCACGGCGCCGATCACCAGATCGCTGTCGGCGACCAGCCGGTCGAGCGTGTCGGCCGAGGCATAGACGGTCTTCAGCCGCGGCCCGAACAGATCGTCGAGCTGGGCCAGCCGCGGCATGGAGCGGTCGGCGATGGTCACGTCGGCGCCCAGCCCCATTGCCATGCGGGCGGCGTTGGCGCCGACCACCCCGCCACCGATGACCAGAACCTTGCCGGGCAGCACGCCGGGCACGCCGCCCAGCAGGATGCCGGAGCCGCCGTTGCTCTTCTGCAATGCTACGGCGCCGACCTGGATCGCCATGCGGCCGGCGATCTCCGACATCGGCGCCAGCAGCGGCAGGCGGCCGGCGCGGTCGGTGACGGTCTCGTAGGCGATGGCGGTGCAGCCGCTCTCCATCAGCAGCCGGGCCTGTTCCGGATCGGGGGCGAGGTGCAGATAGGTGAACAGCACCTGATCAGGCCGCAGCCTGCGACATTCCGCCGGCTGCGGCTCCTTCACCTTCACGATAAGGTCAGCCCTTGCGAACACGTCTTCGGCGGTGTCGGCGATCTCGGCCCCCGCCGCGCGGTAGGCCTCGTCGGAAAAGCCGATCTCGGCGCCGGCGCCGCTCTGCACCAGCAGGGCATGGCCGTCCGCCGCCAGTTCGCGGACCGAGGCGGGCGTCAGGCCAACCCGGTATTCGTGGTTCTTGATCTCCTTGGGAATGCCGATGCGCGTGCCCATGCGGGAACCGACCATGCGAGATCTCCTCGATCCAATCCTTCGCCCAAGCGGTCCGGCCGAACTGTTCCGGTCTCCAGTGAAACCATCGGTTGGGCTGATTGTCTCACAAAAGCCACTATAAGGCCGTCGAACGGGGTGAATCTCTGCAAAGCCTTGCATGAATCCCCCATAGTGTGGTGGAGCTTTCGCAGAATCCTCCACATCTTCGAACAAAGTTGCATGCACGCCCTGGACGCCCTGGACCACAAGATCCTGCGCCTTCTCCGCAAGGACGGCCGGAAGAGCAACGCCAAGCTGGCGGCGGAGGTCGGGCTGTCGCCATCGGCCTGCCTGCGCCGCCTGCACATGCTGGAGCATTCCGGCGTGATCCGCGGCTATACCGCCATCATCGAGACGGCGGACGAGGAGCGGTCGGTCACCGTCATCGTCCAGATCACGCTGGAACGCCAGACCGAGGAGTATCTGCGCCGTTTTGACGCCGCCGTCCGCCGCTGTCCGGAGGTGCGGGAATGCTATCTGCTGTCGGGCAGTTCGGATTATCTGCTGCGGGTGGTGGCGCAGGACCCCACCGATTACGACCGCATCTACAAGGATTCGCTGTCGCGCCTGCCCGGCGTCCAGCGCATCCAGTCCAGCTTCGCCATCCGCAGCGTCGTGCGGCCCGGCAGCCTGCCGCCGTTGGAGGAGCAGGCGGACTGACCTCTCTTCACCCAAACAGGTCCAGTTCCGGGTCGGGTGCGGTTTCGGGGTGGGTCAGGTCGGTGCAGCCGATGCCGATCAGGCGGAAGGCGCGGCCGTCCACCTCGCGCTCCAGCAGGGCGATGCCGGCGGCCAGGATCGCCTCGGCGGAGCGGGTCGGCTCCACCCGGCGGGAGCGGGTGAGCTGCTGGAAATCCTTGGTCTTCAGCTTCAGCACCACGCTGCGGCCCAGCAGCCCTTCGCGCTCCAGCCGGCGGGCGACCTTGTCGGCCAGCGGGCGAAGCTCCTGCGCCAGGGCGGGCAGGGTGGTGACGTCCCAGTCGAAGGTTTCCTCCGACGAGATGCTCTTGCTCGGCGACTCGGGATGCACCCGGCGGGAATCCTCGCCGCGGGCATAGTTGAACAGCACCCGGCCCATGGCGCCGTAGCGCTTGACCAGCCAATGTTCGTCCTTGTCCTGCAGGTCGCCGACGCGGGTGATGCCGTCGGCGAACAGCTTGCGCTCCAGCGCCGGGCCGACGCCCCAGAGGATGGTGACCCGTTTGGGCGCCAGGAAGCCCGCCGCCTCCGCCCGGCCCAGAGCCGAGAAGCCGCGCGGCTTGTCGAGGTCGGACGCGATCTTAGCCAGCAGCTTGTTGTAGCTGAGGCCGATGGAGGCGGTGATGCGCAGTTCCCGCTCGAAGCGGCGGACGATCTCCACCAGCGCCTGGGCCGGGCTGATGCTGAGCCGATCCTCGACGCCGGTGAGGTCGAGATAGGCCTCGTCGATGCTGATCGGCTCGACCAGGGGGGTGAAGGCCTCCATGATCGCGCGGGCCTGATGGCCGACTTCCCGGTATTTGGCGATGTTCGGGCGGATGATGGTGGCGTCGGGACAGCGGTCCAGCGCCTCGCGGATCGTCATGGCGGAGCGCACGCCCGACATCCGCGCGACATAGCAGCAGGCGGCCACCACCCCGCGATGGTCGTCGCCGCCGACGATCACCGGCCGGCTGGCCAGCTCCGGCCGGTCGCGCTTCTCTACGGTGGCATAGAAGCTGTCGCAGTCGATGTGGCCGATGGACAGGCTGTGCAGCTCCGCATGGCGGAACAGACGCCGGCTGCCGCATTTCGGGCAGCGCGTCACCTCCCCCGACCCTGCGCTTTGCGGGGCGGCGGCGCAGTCGCGGCAGACGCTGTGCAGGGGCGCGGTCATGATGGCGGCAGCTTAGCAAATGGGTGCGCGAACCGCCAGCTTATGCGTACAAAGGAAGAACGGGCAGTCAGCGTGACGGCGACTTTGCCCGGTCGCTGGCGGCGATGCGGGACGCGATTGCCTGCAAACCGCCCAGCAGCAGCTTCGCCATCGCCCAATGATAGATCGCCGAGCCGGCGAGGACCGCCAGCAGGGCGCTCCACCCGGCGATCCAGCCGGCGAGCAGGGCCACGACGAGGGAAGCAGCGGCGGAGACGACCAGCGCCACCAGGATCGTCAGCCCGTTGGCCCCGTTGATCCGGCCGAGGATCGCCGCCCGCTCCATCGCCGCGGCGCCGAGCAGGACGATCAGCGACAGGGTAAGCGACAGGCTCAGCAGCAGGACCATGGCGATACCCAGGTTGCGGTCAAGAAAAGGAGACGGCCGTTACCGCAGCACGTCGCCGCCCACCGCCAGCCGCCCGGCGACGACGGCGGCCTGGGTGCGGCTGACCACGTTCAGCTTGCGCAGGATGCTGGAGACGTGGACCTTCACCGTCTGCTCCGACACGTTCAACTCGCCGGCGATCTGCTTGTTCAGCTTGCCGTCGACGATCATCGTCAGGATGCGCAGCTGCTGCGGCGACAGGGAGGCGAAGCGGCGGGCGGATTCTGCCTCGTCGGCTTCCGATGAAATGGCGGACAGCGGCGGCGCCCAGGTCTCGCCGGACAGGATGGCGCGGATGGCGTCGGCCATCGCCGGCATCGACAGCGATTTGGGAATGTAGCCCGAGGCGCCATAGGCCAGCGCCCGGCGGATGGTGTCGGAGTCCTGAAGCGCCGACAGGATGGCGACCGGCACGGTCGGGTGGTGGGCCAGCATCATGAACAGGCCGGCGAAGCCGTGGGTGCCGGGCATGTTGAGGTCGAGCAGCACAAGGTCGATGTCGGCCGGCCGCTGTCCCACCGCGGTCATCACCGAATCGAGGTCCGGGCATTCGATCACCCGCACCTCCGGCATCGCCTTGCCCAGCGCGTCGCGCAGCGCCGCCTGGACCAGCGGGTGGTCGTCGCCGATGACGATGGTCGTCCCTTCTCCCGCTGCGCTGTCCTCGCCCATGGCTTCCGCACTCCCCCCATTCGCGGCTGTCCGGCTTTTGTCCGGTTCCGGCCTTACCGTTCGGCCACCGCAGACGTCTGCAGGGCCGCTCCGTTCAGGAAGCGGCGCAGCGACGCCGGCTTCACCGGTTTGTAGAGCACGCCGCAGCCGCAACGCTCCGCCTCGGCCCGCACCGCTTCGGACCGGTCTGCGGTCAGCAGCAGCCCCTTGACCGGACGGCCCCACAATTCCCGCAACCGCTGCAGAACCGCAAGCCCCGTCTGCCCGCCTCCGACGTGATAATCCACGCAGACCACGTCGGGAAGCGCGCCGTCGAAGGGGGCGAGCGCCGCCAGCGCGCCGGTCACGTCCGACGCCGTCGCCACCCGGCAGCCCCATTGGCCGAGCAGGGCGCGCAGGCCCGCCAGGATCGGCTCCTCATTGTCGATGCACAGCACCAGAAGCCCGGCCGACAGGGCGGTGGGGACGGAGACCGGGCGGACCACCGGGGCGGCGCGCGCCCGCTCCATCGGCACCTCCACGGTGAAGCCGGTGCCGCGCCCCACGGTGGAGCGCATGCTGACCGGATGGCCGAGCAGCCGGGCGATGCGGTCGACGATGGCGAGGCCCAGCCCCAACCCCTTGTCGGTCGGGTCGCCGTTGCCGTCCTCGCCGCCCAGCCGTCGGAACTCCTGGAACACCTCGTGGTGCCTGGCCTCGGGGATGCCGGGGCCGGTGTCCCACACCTCGATGCGCAGCCGGTCGCCATGGACGGGGTCGCGGCGGCGCCGGCAGCCCAGCAGCACCCGGCCCTTCGGCGTGTAGCGGATGGCGTTGGACAGGAAATTCTGCAGCACCCGGCGCAGCAGCTGCGGATCCGACCGCACCGCGGCGCCGCAGCCGACCACCTTCAGCGTCAATCCGCGTTCCTGTGCAAGGGCGGAGAACTCCACCCCCAACCCGCCCAGCAGCTCGTCGATGGCGAAGCTGCGCATCTGCACCCGGACATTGCCGGCATCCAGCGAAGAAATGTCGAGCAGCCCGCCCAGCAGCATCTCGGTGGAGCGCAGGGCGGCAGCGGCATTGTCGACCATGCCGCATTCGGACAGCCGCTGCTCAACCGTCGGCAGGGGAACGCGGATGCTTTCCTCCAGCGCCGAGACGAACAGGCGGGCGGCGTTCAGCGGCTGCAGCAGGTCGTGGCTGGCGGCGGCGAGGAAGCGGGTCTTGCTGGCGTTGGCCGCCTCGGCCTCCGCCTTGGCCTGCTGCAGGGCGTCGGTGCGCTCCCGCACCCGGTGCTCCAGGCTTTCGTTGGCCTCGCGCAGGGCCTCCGCCGCCCGGTAGCGCTCGGTCACGTCGGTGTAGGTGGAGACGTAGCCGCCCTCCGGCAGCGGGTTGGCGACGATCTCCAGCACCGTGCCGTCGGGCCGGCGCCGCTCGTAGCGGTAGGGCCATTGCAGGTTGGCGGTGTCGCGGTTGGTCAGCAGCGCCTTCATGTCGTGGGCGCTGTATTCGCCGCGCCGCTCGTTGAAGCGGACCAGGTCGGCGAAGGGCACGCCCACCCGCACCATGTCCGCCGGCAGGTCGAGCAGTTCCAGGTAGCGGTGGTTCCAGGCGGCGATGCGGTGGTCGGCGTCGATCACGCAGATGCCCTGGCCGATGTTCTCCAGCGTCGCCTGCAGCAGCTTGCGGTTGAAGCGGAGCGCCTCCGACGCCTCGTCCAGCATCGCCATGGCGTCGCCGCGCGACAGAGAACGCCCCTGGAGCGAGGCCGCCATCACCACCCGGGCCGACGCCGCACCGATGGCGCCGGCGATCAGCGTCTCGGTGAAGCGGACGGCGTCGAGGTCGGCGGGGCCGGTCTCTCCCTTGCGGCCGGCGGCATGGAGAAAGCCGCCTCTCGCGGCGTAGGCGTCGAAGGCGGCGTTGCCGCGCTCTGCCCCGACGAAGCGGATGGCCAGCGCGCGCAGGTCGGCCAGCTTGGCCAGTGCCTGGGGGCTGTCGTCGTCGTCCCGGTCGGCGGTGGCGGTGGTGTAGAAGACCGCCTGGGTGCGCTCCACCGCGCTGGGGCGGGCCAGCAGGGAGCCGGCGACGAAGGCGATCAGGTTGGCGAGCAGGCTCCACAGGCTGGCGTGCGAGATGGGGTCCAGCCCTTCGATCCCGAACAGCGCCTGCGGGCGCAGCCAGCCGATGCCCCAGGGGCCGACATCGAACAGCGCGTCGGGCACCGGGACGATGCGGGCCATCGACGGCACCAGCAGCGTGTAGACCCACAGCAGGAAGCCGGCGCCCAAGCCGGCCAGCGCCCCCACCCGGTTGGCCCGCGGCCAGTAGAGCCCGCCGAAGAAGGCCGGCCCGAACTGCGCCACCGCGACGAAGGACAGGAGGCCGATGACGGTCAGCGGATAGTCGCGGTCGACCAGCCGGTGCATCACATAGGCCAGCAGCAGGATGCCCACCACCGACAGCCGCCGCACCAGCAGCAGCGTGCCGACCATGTCGCGCCGGCCGACGCGGGCGGCGAAGCGCGGGCGGCTGAGCAGCAGCGGCATCACCACGTCGTTGCACAGCATGGTGCTGAGCGACACCGCGGCGACGATGACCATGCCGGTCGCCGCCGACAGGCCGCCGATGAAGGACAGCAGGCTGAAGCCGCTCGCCCCTGCCGCGATCGGCAGGGTGATCATGAAGGTGTCCGGGTTGATCCCGTCCCCGAAGGTGATCAGCCCGGCCACCGCGATGGGGATCATCAGGGCGCTCAACGCCACCAGATAGGAGGGATACATCCAGGCGGCGGCGCGCAGATGACGGGGATTGTCGTTCTCCACCGTCATCACATGGTACATCTGCGGCAGGCACAGGAAGGCGATCAGCGAGATCGCCGTGTTCGACCACCATGTCGGATCGGAAAAGCTGGGCGACAGCAGCGGCTCCGCCTGCGGCCGGGCGATCAGGTCGGTGTAGCCGTCGAACATGCCCCAGACGATGAAGGCCGCCACCGCCAGGAAGACGGTCAGCTTCACCAGGCTTTCGAAGGCGATGGCCAGCATCAGGCCGCGGTGATGCTCGCTGGCGTTGATGTGGCGGACGCCGAACAGGATGGTGAAGACCGCCATCGACAGGGCGACAGCGAAGGCGGTGTCGCCCCAGATCGGCGGCGGCAGGGCCGCCGGTGCCGCCAGCGAGGGGGCCGTCAGCACGTCGAAGCTGGCCGCCACCGCCTTCAGCTGGAGCGCGATGTAGGGCAGCACGCCCACCAGCGCCGTCAGTGTCACCAGCGCCGCCACCGCCTGGCTCTTGCCATAGCGCGCACCGATGAAATCGGCGATGGAGGTGACGTTCTGCGCCTTGGTGATGGCGATGATCTTGGTCAGCACCGGCCTTGCGGCCAGCAGCAGGATCATCGGCGCCAGATAGATCGGCAGGAAATCGAAGCCGCTGGCCGACGCCCGTCCGACCGATCCGTAGAAGCTCCAGCTCGTGTTGTAGATGCAGAGCGTCAGGGCATAGAGGATGCCGGCCGCGCGCGGGGAGGACAGCACCAGCGTGCCGCCCGCGGTGCGCCGGTCCCCCCACCAGGCGATGGCGAACAGCACCCCCAGATAGGCCGCCGACACGGCCAGGACCAGCCAACTCTGCACGACCGACGGACCTCTCGGGAGGGATGGGAAGGGAAATGGGAAAGCCGGTCGACCCTATCCCAATCGCCCCGCCGGCAACAATGTCCGGCCATCCGCGGATGGAACAATCGGGGGTCTCCGTAGGTTTACTGCGACGCCGTCGCTGGGAAACCGTCGCGAAAAGCCCAATCTGTGGCAAGATGGCTTATCGTGAAGGAGCCCGGCCCCTGGTGCCGGACCCGGTGCGTGGCCTGAAACGGAAGACGGACACCCAACAGAATGCTGATAGACGCCTATTTGGGGTTCCGGGTCGGGGACGTGGTCCTGGATCGCGCGGAGCTTGCCGCCGGCACCGCCACCATCAAGGAGATCCACGTCGTCCCGTGCGACTGGGCGCATGGCCTGACCGGCATCGCCGTCATGGAGAACGGCGCCGAGCGCTTCATCGTCCAGCTGAAGAAGGTGCGTCCGGCCGAGGAAGAGGTGGAGACCGAAAGCAATGTCCGGCCGCTGCGCCACCGCGCGCGCTGAACGGAACGATCATGCGCTGAAAACGGCAAGGCCCGCCGCCCCGGATCGGAGCGGCGGGCCTTCGTTTTTTCCGCGGTATGGATACCGCGTTTGAACGACGTTGCGTAAGCGGAAGCCCCTCTCCGCTTATGGAAGAGGGGCTTGCCGGATGGCAGCAGCCGGTCAGTGGCGAAGCTGGACGCGCCCGCCGCCCATGCCGCTGCCCATGCGCGCGTCGTCGACGCGGGCGATGGCGGGCAGGCCACGCAGGAAGGCGGCGCCGGTGTCGGTCGCCTCGAACAGGACATGACCCTGCCGGTCCTGGCCGCGGAAGCGGGCCTCGGTCGCCATGCCGGCATGGCGGACGGCGGCCGACAGCTCGGACACGGCCTTCCAGATGCGGGCACGGTGTTCGGCGGCGCTGGAACAGCCGGAGGAATCCGCGACGGCCAGCGTTACGGTAAAGGAATGAAGCTCGATCGCCATGGTGGCACCACGGAACAGGAATTGCGGGAATGAAGTACCCGGATCGTTCCGGCCATCGGCCGGATACGGCGCCGGCCCTTGGGATCGAGAAACTCAGTCGTAACGGGGAAGCTTCGACAGGACGATGTCGCTGATGAGGCCGCGGAGTTGGCTGACCGGGAGCTGTTCGACCGGTATGCTGACGGCGCGGGCGTAGGTCTCGCAAACGTGCCAGGCGTGGTCGGGTTCGACCAGGATGTGCCGGGCGAGATCATGTTCGTCGGCGTTCGCCCGACCGGGGAGCGCCTTTTCACAGGCCAGAGCGGTTTGCACCATGTCGCTGGCCAGATTGTGCAGATTCATGGATGGCACCTTCCCATGTTCGGGAATTGGTTGGGAACACGAACAGATTAAACCTTCGGACCAGTTCCCACAACGGTGCCTATGACGTTCGGCTGTGACAATTGAACGGTCGTGCCACAGCGGGCGCATCGGCAAAGCTGACGGTGGCCGGCCTCTAACCTGTATCAACATAGGTTGAGGCGGTTTATTCCGCCTGTGACCGTTTCGCGGGGCAGACGCGGCAAATTCCGGCGAACTCCTGCGGCAATCCCCTCTTGCGCCGGCCGCGGTTTTGCCCATCGGGGCCGGCTGCCGCCGGCCGCTCCCGACCCCGCGCGGACAGTGATCGGGAGCCGCCTTCACCCGGCCGTCACCTGGTGATCAGGCGTCCAGCACGGTCCGGCTGTTCTTCACCACCAGGGCCTGGAAATAGGGCTGCAGCTTGGCGTCGTCGAAGCCGAAGGCCTGCTGGAAGCGGATGATCAGGTCGCGTTCGCCCTGCTCCGCTTCGCCGTCGGCCATGGCGCTGTCGATCATGTTCAGCAGGATGCACAGGCGCTGCTGCTCGTTCAGCTTCGGCGCGACCTCGGCCAGGAAGCTGTCGGGCGGGGTGCTGCGCGCGAACTTGAAGCAGCGGTCCAGTTCCTCCCGCGTGGCGTTGCGGCCGAGGACGGAGACCAGATGGCCCACCTCCTCCGGATCGATCTCGCCGTCCGACCCCATGCAGTAGATCAGCGAGACGACGAGCGCGCGGCGCGGGTTCAGCTCCAGCGGAGCGTTGCCCTTGAACATATCGAACAAACCCATGTTCCTACCTCCCCAATGGTCGAGACGCCCGCGCATTTGGGCCCGTGGGGTACCCCGTGCAAGATGGGGGTAGCGGCGATTTTTTCGCGGGAGACCTGCCCATGCCGCTGTAGCGCCGCCATCGGGGCAAACCCTGAGGCGCGCCGCCGTCGAATAGCGCGCCGGCCCGGCAGGTTTCGTGATAATTTGGACCTGAAGCATCGGTTTGGCCGCGTCGGTCGGGCTGCATCGCGCGGCGGGGCTGGTGAATTCCGGGAGGATTTGTGGGACGCTTCATCCGGGGCGCTCTGGTGGTGGTCGTCGTCCTGGCCGCATTGGCCGGCAACGCGGCGCACAGGATCTATCACGACTACCAGGACACGCAGCAGCGCCGCTTCGCCATGGTCCGCGACATGGCCCGGCTGGTGGACGACCATGTCCACCGGACGGTCCGCACGGCCGACATCGCGCTCGACCAGACGGCGGCGATGGTGGCGGAGGCCGGCGGGCCGCAAAAGGTGCGCGACCTGAAGCACTGGAGCCGCCTGCGCGAATACGCCGCCCATATCGAGGGCGCGGACGCGATCTGGATCTATGACGCCGACGGGCGCGCCGTCCTGGAGTCGGCCAGCTTTCCCAACCGCATCGCCGGCTTTGCCGATCCGGCCGGGCTGGAGGCGCTGCGGAGCGGCATGCGCCTGCATATCGGCGCCGGGCAGCCGGGCCGCACTGGCAGCCAGCCGCTGGTCTTCCCGGTGTCCCGCCCGCTGCATGACGACGAAGGACGCTTCGTCGGCGTGGCGTCCGCCTCGATCCGGGTCGATACCCTCACCGACTTCTACAACATGCTGGGTTTCGAGTTCGACCCGCTGATCGGCGTCTACCGTCCGAACGGCGAGGTCGTCGCCCGCCGACCGGCGACGGAAGCGTCGATGGGCCGGTCGATCGCCGGCGGGCTGCTGTTCCAGACCAAGCTGCACGAGGCGCCGGAGGGGCAATATCTGTCGCCGTCGGTGCTGGACGGCGTGCTGCGCATCGCAGCCTACCGCACGATGCCCGATTACGGGCTGGTGGTGCTGACGGGCATCGACCGGACCGAGGCGATGGCCGCATGGCGCACCCGCACCCTGTACACGGTGGTGGAGACCGCGGTCGGGCTGTTGGCGATCCTGGCGGCGCTGGCCTGGGGCCTGCGTTACCTGGACCGCGAGCGCAAGGCGCAGGTGGCGCTGGCCGAAGCGCGCAATGCGGTGGAGCGGACCAGCGCCGAGCGCGACGAGAGCGCCCGGCTGGCCGCCGCACTCGACCATGCCCGCGACATGGCGGAGACCGCGCGGCAGGCCGCCGAGGCCGCCAACCGCGCCAAGGGCGAATTCCTGGCCGGGCTGAGCCACGAGCTGCGCACCCCGCTGAACGCGGTGATCGGCTTCGCCGACCTGATGGCGCGCGAGGCGGAAGGGCCGGTCGGCACCCCGGTCTACCGGCAATATGCCGCCAATGTCCGCGATTCCGGCCAGCATGTGCTGGAGCTGATCAACGAGATCCTCGACAACGCACGGGCGGAGGCCGGCGCGCTTCCGATCGAGGAGGGGCGCTGCGACCTGGAGGCGGCGGCCGACTTCGCCGTCCGCATGCTGACCCCGCGGGCGGAGCGTGCCGGCGTGCTGCTGTCGGCGGCGGTGGCGCCTGCGGTGCGGCACCTGCGCGGCGACGACCGGCGCATCCGCCAGATCCTGTTGAACCTGATCGCCAACGGGGTAAAATACACGCCGTCGGGCGGATCCGTGACGCTGTCTGCCGCGGTGGAGGACGGCGTTCCGGTGATCCGCGTCATCGACACCGGCCTCGGCATCCCCGCCGAGGATGTCGACCGCGTGCTGGAGCCCTTCGCCCGCGTGGACAGCGCTGCCAACCGCGGCATCGAGGGCGCCGGGCTGGGGCTGCCGCTGACCAAGCGGCTGGTGGAACTGCATGGCGGCACCCTGGCGCTCCGCAGCACGCTGGGCGTCGGAACCACGGTGACGGTGCGCCTGCCGGCCGCCCGCCTGTTGCCGCCGGAATCCCGGCAGGACTCACGGCCGGCGCCTGCTCCTGCCGTGAGTCCTGCCGCTCCGGCTCCGGCTCCGGCTCCGGCTCCGGCTCCGTCTCCGGAGCCGGCCGTGCAGCCGCTGTCGGTCCTGCTGGTGGACGACGACCCGACCGTGCGCGACATGGTGGCCGGGCTGCTGCGCGGCTGGGGGCACCGCGTGATCGCGGCGGCCAATGCCAACGAGGCCCTGGTGATCCTGGACGGCCCGGAGCCGCTCGATCTGATGCTGAGCGACGTGGTCATGCCGCCGGGCATGGACGGCACGGAGCTGGCGCGGCAGGCCGCCCGCATGCGGCCCGGCCTGCCGGTGCTGCTGGCCTCCGGCTTCGCCGCGCATGCCGTCGGCAACCCCGCCGCCTTCGGACCCGAGGTGGCGATGATCGCCAAGCCCTTCTCCATCGACGACCTGCGCCGGCAGCTGGCCCGCATCGCCGGCGGGCGCGGGGCGGCGGTGCCTGTGCCTTCCTCCGGCCCGGCATCCCCCTTGGCATCCGTGCCGGCTCCTGCCGTGTCCCGGCCGGCCGGGACGCCGCGCCTGCTGATCGCCGAGGATCTGTCGATCAACCGCGAACTGCTGGCGGCGCTGTTCCGCGACAGCGGCTATCGGATCGATCTGGTCGTCGACGGTGCCGCGGCGGTGGAGGCGGTGAAGGCCGGCGACTATGATCTGGTGCTGATGGACGTGCAGATGCCGGGCATGGACGGGCTGGAGGCCTGCCGTGCCATCCGTGCGATGCCGCCGCCCCGCGGTGACCTGCCGATCCTGGCGTTGACCGCCGGCTCGTCCGAAGAGGAACGGCGCCAGTGCCGCGAGGCCGGCATGAACGGGCACATCGGCAAGCCCTATGACCGCGAGATCCTGCTGCGTCAGGTCGCCCGCACCCTTGCATCCGACCATAGCCGCACAGGCGTTGCCTGATCCGCAGCGGTCGCGGACAGGGCTGCCGGGAATGTCACAATGGAAGATGCTGTCGCCGACAGCCCTCAGGGCTGCTCGAAAACCCGCGGGAAATGGGCGAGGCGGCGGCCGAACAGGCTTTGCGGCGTGGCTTCCGCCGACGCGGAGGTCTGGACCTGAGTCATCGCGGCCGGCATCACCGCGGGCATCGCCGGGGTGGCGGGCAGGGCGCGCGGGGAAGTCGGGCGGGACCGGCGTTCGGACTTGTCGGGTGGGGCGTAGAAATGAAGGGTCAGCTGGCCGTCGGCTTCCGCCGCATAGGGCAAGCCGGGAGCCGTCCGGCGTTCGGTGCCGGGAATCACATACTGCTCGCCTTGGTCGGTGCGTTCGATATGCGGCATGACCGGTATCCTGTCTCCACCGCACCGATCCTGCCGTTCCAGCCCTTCCGGGTCAAGGCCGCGCTGCTGAACGAAGGGTTTATCCGTTCGCGTCGTGTTCCCGCCCCCGATTTCCCGCCCGGCCGGACGTGTCCCGGCCCGTTTACGGACTCAGCAGCTTCGCGACCAGCAGGTAGGACAGGGCGGCGACGATGCCGGAGGCGGGAATCGTCAGCACCCAGGCCCAGACGATTCGGCCCGCCAAGCCCCAGCGCACCGCCGAGGTGCGGCGGGCGGAGCCGACGCCGACGATGGCGCCGGTGATGGTGTGGGTGGTCGACACCGGGATGCCCAGCCACGTCGCGCCGAACAGCGTGATGGCGCCTGCGGTCTCGGCGCAGAAGCCCTGGTAGGGCTTCAGGTCGGTGATGCGGGAGCCCATGGTGCGGACGATGCGCCAGCCGCCCATCATGGTCCCCAGCCCCATCGCCGCCTGACAGGTGATGATGACCCAGAAGGGGACGTAGAAGGTGTCGCCCAGCATGCCCTGGCTGAACAGCAGGACGGCGATGATGCCCATCGTCTTCTGCGCGTCGTTGCCGCCGTGGCCCAGGCTGTAGAGGGCGGCCGAGACGAGCTGGAGATGGCGGAACTGCCGGTCGACCGTGAAGGGGGCGGCGCGGCGCAACACCCAGGACACCACCAGCATCAGCAGCAGAGCCAGCAGCAGGCCGATGCCCGGTGACAGCACGATGGCGACCGCCGTCTTGGTGAAGCCGCTGGCGATGATGGCGCCGAACCCGGCCTTGGCGATGCCGGCCCCGGCGATGCCGCCGACCAGCGCATGGGACGAGGAGGACGGCAGCCCGAGATACCAGGTGATCAGGTTCCAGCCGATGGCGCCGATCAGCGCCGCCAGGATCACCGCCGGGTCCATCACCAGCGGGTCGACCAGGCCGGTGCCGATGGTGGTGGCGACATGCAGGCCGAAGAACAGGAAGGCGATGAAGTTGAAGAAGGCCGCCCACAGCACGGCCAGCTTGGGCGACAGCACGCGGGTCGACACCACCGTCGCGATGGAGTTCGCCGCATCGTGCAGGCCGTTGATGAAGTCGAAGGCGAGTGCCACGAAGACGATGAGGATGATCGCCGGCAGAGCGAGCTGGAGGGCCTCCATTGCCGCGGCCTCAGACCTGATCGAGCGTGATGCCCGCGACCAGGTCGCCGACGTCGTCGCAGCGGTCGGTCACCGCCTCCAGCATCTCGTACAGCTCGCGCCGGCCGAGGAAGGCGATCATGTCCGGCTTTTCCGCGATCAGCGCTTGCAGCGCGTTGCGCAGCACGTCGTCGGCCTCGTCCTCCAGGTCGGACATGCGGCCGCAGAGATGGTCGATCCGTTCGGCGTTGCGGGCAATGGCGCCCAGCAGCGGCATCAGTTCCACCATCACGTCGGCCTGCTGGCGGATCAGGACGACGAATCGGCGCATCGGCTCGTCGAACGTCTCGATGCCGTAGAGGCCGGCATGGCGCGGCACCTCGTCCATCAGGTCGATGGCGTCGTCCAGCGCGTTGATCAGCGACAGGATGTCCGACCGATCGAAGGGGGTGATGAAGGCACGGTGCAGGTCGCGCCCGGCATCCTTGGCGATGCGGTCGGCGTCCTTCTCAACCCGCTTCAGCGCCGCGACCTTCTGCGCCCGCTCCTCCGGTCCTGCGTCCATCACCGCCTCCAGGGCGGCGGCTGCGGCCACGATGTGGCGGGCCTGCTCGACGAACTGGTCGACGAAGCGTTCCTCCTTCGGCATCAGCGAACGGAAAGCGCGCAGCAGCATGGGACGGTGACTCGCGATAACTGGGGTGATTTGGCGCTGCTCTTAGCACGCTTCGCCACGCGGTGCAGCGGCGCTGTGTCATGTAACAGTCATGAAACAGCCATTTGGTAGCAAAATCGCCACAGGTTGCGGCCTTTGCGCATTTTCCAGGCGCTGGACGGAATGATCCGGGCCGGCCGTGCCGGATCGGGCGGGGCCATGGAAAGGGGCGTGCCGCCTCCCCAAATGACCGTCAGCCCCGCTTCAAGACCGCAGGTTATCCCGCATGACGTGCCCTAGCCCCATCCGCCGCCTTGCCGTGCCGGCGCTGGCGGCCCTGCTGCTCTCCGCCGCCCCGTCGCAGGCGCAGACCGCATCGCCGGAGGATCCCGCCGGCCGCTGCAGCCCGACCGTCTCGGCCGCGCTCAGCACCTGGGACGCCGGTCTGGCGACGGCGGAGCGGTTCGGGGACAAGGCGGTGGCGCTGGCGCGCGAGAAGGGGCGGGAGTATCTGCTGCCGCTGCTGGGCATCGACCCGAAGACGGCGCCGCCCGACGCCGGAAACGGCGGGACGACCGACGATGTCGGCCGCGCGCTGGAGGAAAGCCGCGACGATCCCAAGCGGCGCGCCGAACTCTGCGGCGCCATCACCCGCGCCGCCGACGAGGCCAAATCCTCCGCCGGTGCCGGGCTGGACGCGCTGAAACGCGCGCTCGACGGCTGGCAGCTGTCACCGGGGCCGGTCAATCCGCCGGCCGGGCCGTCGAAGACGGACGGGCTGATCCGCACCTGAGGGGAGGGGAAGAGGCCGGAGCCTCTTCCACGGTGACAGCCCTTACAGCCAGTCGGGCACGCGCTCGGCGGCCAGCATCTCCTCCACCGTCGGGCGTGGGCGGATGACGGAGAAGCGGTCGCCGTTGACCAGAACCTCCGGCACCAGCGGCCGGGTGTTGTAGGTCGAGGCCATCACCGCGCCATAGGCGCCGGCCGACAGGAAGGCGACGAGGTCGTCGTCGCCCAGCGGCGGCAGCGGGCGCTGAACGGCGAAGGTGTCGCCGCTCTCGCACACCGGGCCGACCACGTCGTAGGGCTCCGCCGCGACGCCGTCGGCCGGCTCGGCGACGGGCACGATGCCGTGATAGGCGTCGTAGAGCGACGGGCGGATCAGGTCGTTCATCGCCGCGTCGACGATGGCGAAGCGGCGGTGCAGCCCCTGCTTCACATAGATGACGCGGCTGACCAGGATGCCGGCGTTACCGACCAGCGAACGGCCCGGCTCCAGCGTGATGCGGCAGCCGAGATTGCCGGTGATGGAGCGCACCATCGCGGCGTAATCGGCCAGATCGGGCGGCGCCTCGTTCCTGTAGGTGATGCCGAGCCCGCCGCCGAGGTCCAGGCGCTGGATGTCGTGGCCGTCCTCGCGCAGCTGGTGCAGCAGGGCCGCCACCCGCTCGTAGGCCGCCCGGAAGGGGGCGAGGTCGGTCAGCTGCGAGCCGATATGGACGGCGATGGCGACCGGCTTGATGCCTGGCAGGGCCGCCGCGCGCCGGTAGATCTCGCGCGCGTGGTCGTAGTCGATGCCGAACTTGTTCTCTTTCTTGCCGGTGGCGATCTTGGCGTGGGTCTTGGCGTCGACGTCCGGGTTGACGCGGAAGGCGATCGGAGCCTCCACGCCCATGGACGAGGCCACCTTGCTCAGCGCCTCCAGCTCCGGCACCGATTCGACGTTGATCTGGTGGATGCCGGCCTCGAGCGCGGCACGCAGGTCGTCGCGGGTCTTGCCGACGCCGGAGAAGACGATGCGCTCGGCCGGGATGCCGCCGGCCAGGGCGCGCTTCATCTCGCCCACCGACACCACGTCGCCGCCGGCACCGAGCCGGGACAGCGTGCGGATGACGGCGAGGTTGGAGTTGGCCTTCAGCGCGTAACAGACGCCGGCATCCTGGCCGGCGAAGGCGCCGGCATAGGCATTGTAGTGCGATTCCAGCGCCGCGGTGGAATAGAGATAGAAGGGGGTGCCCACCTCCCGCGCCACATCCTCCAGCGACACGGATTCGGCGTGCAGCACGCCGTTGCGGTAGGCGAAGACACTCATGGGCGAGCCGCCTGGAGAACTGTAGGCGGGGGCACCGGTGCGGGCGGCGTTCATGGGAACTGGACTCCGGAACCGGCCGGCTTACCGGGCTTCGGGTCCAGCGAGGGGTTGGGGTAGGTGCGCGGGAAGGGATCGGCCTGACCCTCCGGACGCGGGCTGTCGACGATGCTCGGCTTCTTGCCACAGCCGGACAGAGCCAGCACGCCGGCCAGGGCGAGGACGGTCAGAGTGGCGGGCCGGGGAAGATGGCGGTTCACAGGAAACGCTCCCGGGCGGCCTTCACCGCCTCCTGCACGCGGACCGGGGCCGGGCCGCCGAAGCTGGTGCGGCTGTTCAGCGACGCCTCGATGCTCAGCGCCGGATAAACCGCTTCGGTGATGCGCGGCTCGATGGCCTGGAGTTCGGCCAGCGTCAGGTCGGTCAGGCCGACGCGCCGGTCCTCCGCCGCCTTCACTGCGCGGCCTGTGACGTGGTGTGCCTCGCGGAAGGGCATGTCCAGTTCCCGCACCAGCCAGTCGGCGAGGTCGGTGGCGTTCAGGAAGCCGCGGTCGGCCGCTTCGCGCATCGCCGGGACGTTGGGCTGCATGTCGCGCACCATGCCTTCCATGGCGGCGATGCAGAGCGCCAGCGTGTCGTCGGCCTCGAACACCGGCTCCTTGTCCTCCTGCATGTCCTTGGAATAGGCCAGCGGCAGGCCCTTCATGGCGATCAGCAGGCTGTTCAGCGAACCGATGACGCGGCCGGCCTTGGCGCGCACCAGCTCCGCCGCGTCGGGGTTCTTCTTCTGCGGCATGATCGACGAGCCGGTGGTGAAGGCGTCCGTCAGCTTGATGAAGCGGAACTGGGCCGAGCACCAGATCACGATCTCCTCGGCGAAGCGCGACAGGTGCATGGCGCAGATCGACGACGCCGACAGGTATTCCAGCGCGAAGTCGCGGTCGGACACCGCGTCCAGCGAATTGGCGGTCGGCCGGTTGAAGCCCAGCGCCTCCGCCGTCATGAAGCGGTCGATGGGGTAGGGGGTGCCGGCCAGCGCCGCTGAGCCCAGCGGGCATTCGTTCAGCCGGCAGCGGGCGTCGCGGAAGCGGCTGCGGTCGCGCCCGAACATCTCGACATAGGCCAGCAGGTGGTGGGCGAAGCTGATCGGCTGCGCCGCCTGCAGGTGGGTGAAGCCGGGCATCACCGTGCCGGTGTGCTGCTCCGCCAGGTCGATCAGCGCGGCCTGGAGCGCGGTCAGGCCAGCGATGGTCCGGTCGATGGCGTCGCGCACCCACAGCTTGAAGTCGGTCGCCACCTGGTCGTTGCGCGAGCGGCCGGTGTGCAGGCGCTTGGCCGGTTCGCCGATCAGTTCGGCCAGCCGGGCCTCCACATTCATGTGGATGTCTTCCAGCTCCACCTTGAAGGTGAAGCTGCCGGCGTCAATCTCTGCCTTTACGCGGTCGAGGCCGTCGATGATGGCGTCGGCGTCGGGCTGGGATATGATGCCCTGCTTGGCCAGCATCGCGGCATGGGCCTTCGACCCGGCGATGTCCTGGTCGGCGAGCCGCTTGTCGAAGCCGATGGAGGCGTTGATCTTCTCCATGATGGCGGCGGGACCGCGCGCGAATCGCCCGCCCCACATCTGGCTGGCGGCGGGTGCGGCAGAGCCGGTAGGGGCGCCGGTGGTGGCGGCGGAATTCTGCGGGGTCTGATCGGCGCTCATGGGGACGGATACCGGGACATTCGGGTGAAGGGGAGCGAGGAAGCGTGAGTATGCGGACTTTGGCGGCTGTCGCAACGGTTTGTGTGTGCATGGCCGGGGCCGGCCTGTGGTGGAGCGCCGGTGCGGCGCCGGCTGCACCGGAGGTGGTGCGGCTTGGCGCGCCGGACGTGCCGGACGCGACCACATCCGGGGCCACGCCCGTCGCCTCAACCGGCGTCGACAAGCTGGAGAAGTTCAAGGGAGCGGATCCCAAGCCGATGCCGCCGCTGTCCTTCATCGACGCCGAGGGGCGGCGGGTCGATCTGGCCGACTTCAAGGACCGGGTGATCCTGCTCAACCTGTGGGCGACGTGGTGCGGGCCGTGCGTGAAGGAGATGCCGTCGCTCGACCGGCTGCAGGGCCAGCTGGGCGGCGACGCCTTCCAGGTGGTGGCGCTGTCGCTGGACCGCGGCGGGCGGGCGGCGGTGGAGCCCTTCTACAAGAAGACGGGGGTGGAGCATCTTGCGGTGTTCCTCGACCCGGCGTCGGACTCGATGAAGGCGCTGTCCCTGCGCGGCCTGCCCACCACCATCCTGGTCGATCCGGAAGGCCGCGAGCTTGGCCGGGTCGAGGGAGCGGTGGAATGGGATGCGCCGGAGGTCGTCGCCTTCCTGCGCCAGCATCTCGGCCATGGAGGGGGGCGCGGCGGCGGGCCGGCGCGCGACCGCAGCGGGGTCATGAAGACCGGCGGCTGACGGCCTTGAGGCTATGGAGTAGAGTGCGGCGGCAACCTTTCGCCTCTCCCGAGTCACCCCATGACGCACTCCGCCGCTCCCGGTCCCAAGCGCTACACCATCGGTCCCGGCATCGTGATGATGCGGCAGGGCGAGCGCGCCGACCGGGCCTGGCTGATCGAGTCCGGCGAGCTGGAGGTCCTGCTGACCGCGCCGGAGGGCGGCACCCGGCGGCTGGGGGTGGTCGGCAAGGGAGCCGTGGTCGGCGAGATGGCGCTGATCGACGATGGGGAGCGCAGCGCCACCGTGCGCTCGCTGACCGAGGTCGCCTGCGTCGAGGTGACGCGGGACGCCTTCCGCGGCCTGCTGAAGCGCAGCCCGCCGCTGGCCTCATACCTGCTGCAGAGCCTGATCGCCGCCATCCGCCGCGACTATGGCCTGCCGCCGACCGAGCGGTTCGGCAACGCGGTGGATTTCCGCTCCACCAACTCGTTCCAGAAGGTTGTCGACCGCCGCATGATCCGCGAGGGGCATGTCTTCTTCAGCCCCAACGAGGCGGTGAACGCCGCCTACCTGATCCAGTCCGGCCGCGTGGCGCTCCGCCCCGGCCGCGGCACGCTGGGCGAGGACATCGCGATCTTCGGGCCGGGCAGCCTGTTCGGCGAGATCTACCTGCTGACCGGCCGCACGCCCGACGTCACCGCAGTGGCGGTCGCCGGCGGCATCTGCGAAGTGATCGACAAGCGCAGCTTCGAGGATGCCGTGATGGCGATGCCGCCGATTTTGAAGTCGCTGACGCGGATCTACATCGCGCAGCTGACCAAGGCGAAAGTGGGGTGAGTCGTCCGGCCCTCAGGCCGGATCGATGACGATCACCCGGAAGTCGTTGACGTTGGTGCGGGTCGGGCCGGTGACGACCAGATCG
The DNA here is from genome assembly GCA_023423695.1 of Pseudomonadota bacterium. Classification (GTDB taxonomy): domain Bacteria; phylum Pseudomonadota; class Alphaproteobacteria; order Azospirillales; family Azospirillaceae; genus Azospirillum. The sequence continues at coordinate 21,397 of JAFAFA010000103.1, forward strand.
CCCAGCGCCTTGAAGAAGCTGTAGCCGTCGTTGTCGGCGAGGAAGGCCTTGGCATCCAGGCCCAACGCCTCCGCCCGTTTCAGCGTGTCGGGGCGCAGGATGGCGCCGGCATTGTCCTCCGTCCCGTCGATCCCGTCGGTGTCGAAGGCGGCGGCCCAGATGCCGGGATGGCCGTCGAGCGCGACGGCGAGCGCCAGCAGGAATTCGACGTTGCGGCCGCCGCGGCCCTGGCCGCGCACTGTCACCGTGGTCTCGCCGCCGGACAGGATCACGGCGGGAACCGGAGCCGGCTGGCCGTGGCGGGCGGCCTGCCGGGCGATGCCGGCATGGACCTTGGCGACCTCACGCGCTTCGCCTTCGATGGCGTCGCCCAGGATGACGGGGGTATAGCCGCGGTCGCGGGCGAGAGCCGCCGCCGCTTCCAGCGCGTCCTGCGGGGTGGCGATGATGCTGGTCTCGGCGCCCGACAGGCGCGGGTCGCCGGGCTTGGGCGTCTCGTCCTCGGCGGCTTCCAGGAAGGCGGCGACGGCGGGCGGCGGCGCGATGCCGTATTTCGCCAGGATGGCGCGGGCGTCGGCGAAGCTGGTCGGGTCGGGCACGGTCGGGCCGCTGGCGATCACCGACGGATCGTCGCCCGGCACGTCGGAAACCAGCAGCGAGACGACGCGGGCCGGATGGGCCATGGCGGCGAGCCGGCCGCCCTTCACCGCCGACAGATGCTTGCGCACGCAGTTCATCTCGCCGATGTCGGCGCCGCTCTTCAGCAGCGCCTTGGCGACGGCGCGCTTGTCGTCCAGCGTGATGCCCGGCGCCGGCAGGGCCAGCAGGGCGGAGCCGCCGCCGGAGATCAGGCAGAGCACGAGGTCGTCGGCGGTCAGCCCCTGCACCATGTCGACGATGCGCCGCGCCGCCTCCTGCCCGGCGGCGTCGGGCACGGGGTGGCTGGCCTGCACCACCTCGATCCGCTCGGTCGGCAGGTCATGGTCGTAGCGGGTGACGACGAGGCCGGTCAGCGGCCCCGGCCAATGGTTTTCCACCGTCTTCGCCATCGCCGCCGCCGCCTTGCCGGCACCGATGACCACCGTGCGGCCCTTCGGCGGCTGCGGCAGGGCCGCCGGCAGCCGGGTCTCGGCGGTCACCGCGGTGAGCGCCGCCTGGAACAGGTCGTGGAGCAGGGCGTCTGTGGTCATGGCGGTGCTCATGGTCGCGTGGGGAGCGGGGCGGATAGGATGCACGGGAATGCGGGGTGGGGAAATGGTCTGGGTGGGGTGTCGGCTGACGGTAGCGTTAGACCCCCACCTAACCTCCCCCGCCGGGCGGGGGAGGGATTGCCGCCGCTCTTCCGAACAAGCGCCTAGTCCCCTCCCCCGCCCAGCGGGGGAGGGTTAGGGTGGGGGCATCGTCAGCCGACGACTCTCCAGCCGCTCACTTCGACCCCACCTCATGCCCGGCCAGCAGTTCCAGCGCGCGCAGCATGCCGGAATGGTCCCAGGCCGCCCCGCCCTGCGCGGCGCAGGCGTTGAACAGCTGCTGGCAGCTGGCGGTGTGCGGCAGCGACAGGTTCAGCGCCTTGGCGCCGCTCAGCGCCAGGTTCAGGTCCTTCTGGTGCAGCTCGATGCGGAAGCCGGGGGTGAAGTTGCGGTTGATCATCCGCTCGCCATGGACCTCCAGGATGCGGGAGGAGGCGAAGCCACCCATCAGGGCCTGACGGACCTTGGCCGGATCGGCGCCGGCCTTCGACGCGAACAGCAGCGCCTCGGCCACCGCCTCGATGGTCAGCGCGACGATGATCTGGTTGGCGACCTTGGTGGTCTGGCCGTCGCCGTTGCCGCCGACCAGCGTGACGTTCTTGCCCATCTTGTCGAACAGCGGCTTGACCGTGTCGAAGGCCTCCTGCGGGCCGCCGACCATGATGGTCAGCGAGGCGGCCTTGGCTCCGACCTCGCCGCCGGACACCGGGGCGTCCAGGTAGGAGCAGCCGAGATCGTTGATGCGCTTGGCGTATTCCTTGGTCTCGATGGGCGAGATCGAGGACATGTCGACCACGATCTTGCCCGACGACAGGCCGGCGGCGACGCCGTTCTCACCGAACAGCGCGGCGCCGACATGGGGCGTGTCGGGCACCATGGTGATGATGACCTCGGCCGCCGCCGCGACCTCCTGGCCCGACGGGCAGGGGATGGCGCCCTTGGACGTCAGCTCGGCCGGGACGGGCTTGATGTCATGGACATAGAGGGTGTGACCGGCGTCCAGCAGATGCCCCGCCATCGGGGTGCCCATGATGCCGAGACCGATGAATCCGACCTTCATTGTACTGGTCCTTTCTCGCGTGATGGTGGGGACGCCTCAGGCGTGCGCCGGTTCCGTCTTGTAGGGGGCGAACCAGCCGAGCCCCTCGTTCGTCGTCGTCTTCGGCTTGTATTCGCAGCCGACCCAGCCGCTGTAGCCGATGGCGTCCAGATGCTTGAACAGGAAGGGATAATTGATCTCGCCGGTGCCGGGCTCGAAGCGGCCGGGGTTGTCGGCCAGCTGGACATGGGCGATGCGGGCGAGGTTGGCCTCGATGGTGCGGGCCAGATCGCCTTCCATGATCTGCATGTGGTAGATGTCGTACTGCACGTACAGATTGTCGGAGCCGACCTTGGCGATCAGGTCCAGCGCCTGCTTCGTCCGGTTCAGGTAGAAGCCGGGGATGTCGCGGGTGTTGATCGGCTCGATCAGCAGCTTGATACCGGCGCCGGCCAGCGCATCGGCGGCATAGGCGAGGTTGCCGGTCAGCGTGCTTTCGGCGGTGGCGGCGTCGCCGTCCTGCGGCAGGATGCCGACGAGGCAGTTCACCTGTTTGCAGCCCAGCGTGCCGGCATAGTCGATGGCGCGGGCGACGCCGTCGCGGAATTCCTGCACGCGGTCGGGCATGATGGCGATGCCGCGCTCGCCGCCGCCCCAGTTGCCGGCGGGCAGGTTGTGCAGGACTTGGGTCAGGCCGTGCTGGCGCAGCTTCTCGGCCAGCGCGTCGGCGGGGAAGTCGTAGGGGAACAGATACTCCACGCCACGGAAGCCGGCATCGGCCGCCGCGGCGAATCGGTCGAGGAAGGGATGCTCGTTGTAGAGCATCGTCAGGTTGGCGGCGAACTGCACCATGGCCGAACTCCCGGTTGCGCGTTTGGGCTGCGCTCTTGGGTTGCGGGATGGCCGCCGCGGATGGAGGGGCGGCCCTTGGGTCGGGAGCTTGACCGCCGTGCAGGCCCTTGAGCCAGTTCGATGAACGCCTTTTTCATCCAGCGGAAAGCGGGGTGTGCCAACAATCCGGAAGGAGGTGGGCGAACCGCAGCGGAACCATGTTGACGCTTACGTCACCCTGAACTAGGCTCCGCATCACGGATCATCCGTAACCCCAGCGCCAGCAGAAGCGCCGTCTTCACAAGCCGGAGGAAACCCCAGTGACCCAGCCCTATCCTCACCTGCTGGCCCCGCTCGACCTCGGCTTCACGGTGCTGAAGAACCGGGTGCTGATGGGGTCGATGCACACCGGGCTGGAAGACCGGCGCCGCCATTTTCCCAGGCTGGCCGCCTATTTCGCCGAGCGGGCGCGCGGCGGGGTCGGGCTGATGGTGACCGGCGGCTTCTCGCCCAATGTGGAGGGGTGGCTGTCGCCCTTCGGCTCCACCCTGGCGCGGCACGGGGCGGCGCGGTCGCACCGGGTCATCACCGAGGCGGTGCATGCCGAAGGCGGCAAGATCGCTCTGCAGATCCTGCATGCCGGGCGCTATGCCTACAGCCCGCTGTCGGTGGCGCCGTCGCGCATCAAGTCGCCGATCACCCCCTTCACCCCGCGCGCCCTGACCGCCAGGGGCGTGGAGCGCCAGATCCGCGCCTATGTCCGCTGCGCCGAGCTGGCGCGCGAGGCCGGCTATGACGGGGTGGAGGTGATGGGGTCGGAAGGCTACCTGATCAACCAGTTCCTGGTGACCCACACCAACCAGCGCACCGACAAGTGGGGCGGCTCGTACGAGAACCGCATGCGCTTCCCCGTGGAGATCGTGTCGCGCATGCGCGAAGCGGTCGGGCGCGACTTCATCATCATCTACCGCCTCTCCATGCTGGACCTGATCCCTGACGGCAGCACGTGGGAGGAGGTGGTGCAACTCGCACAGGCGATCGAGCAAGCCGGGGCCACCATCATCAACACCGGCATCGGCTGGCACGAGGCGCGGGTGCCGACCATCGCCACCAGCGTGCCGCGCGCTAACTTTGCCTGGGTGACGGGAAAGCTGAAGGGGGCGGTGTCGATCCCGCTCTGCACCACCAACCGCATCAACACGCCCGAGGTCGGCGACGCGGTGATCGGCGAGGGGCTGGCCGACATGGTGTCGATGGCGCGGCCCTTCCTGGCCGATCCCGATTTCGTCGCCAAGGCGGCGGCCGGCAGGGCGGAGGCGATCAACACCTGCATCGCCTGCAACCAGGCCTGCCTGGACCACATCTTCTCCGGCAAGACGGCCAGCTGTCTGGTCAACCCGCGCGCCTGCCACGAGACGGAGCTGGTGATTGTCCCGGCTGCAAAGCGCAAGCGCGTCGCCGTGGTCGGCGCCGGCCCCGCCGGGCTGGCCTGCGCCACAACCGCTGCGGAGCGCGGGCACGAGGTCCATCTGTTCGACGCGGCGGACGAGATCGGCGGCCAGTTCAACATGGCGAAGCTGATCCCCGGCAAGGAGGAGTTCCACGAGACGCTGCGCTATTTCCGCAACCGGCTGGCGGAAACCGGGGTGGCACTGCATCTGGGCCGGCGGGTGAGCGCCGACGATCTGACGGCTGCCGGGTTCGACGCGGTGGTGCTGGCGACCGGGGTGGTGCCGCGCGACCCGAAGATCCCCGGCCAGGACCATCCGAAGGTGCTGACCTATGTCGATGTGCTGCGCGGTGCCAAGCCGGTGGGCCGCCGCGTCGCGGTGGTGGGGGCGGGCGGCGTCGGCTTCGACCTTGCCGAGTTCCTGGCGCATGAGGGGCCGTCGCCCAGCCTGGAGCCGGCGCTGTGGCGTGCCGAGTGGGGGGTTGGCGACCCGGCCGAGGCGCGCGGCGGCGTCGCCGGCATCCGCCCGCACCTGACTCCCCCGGCGCGGGAGATCGTCCTGCTCCAGCGCAAGGCGAGCAAGCCCGGCGCCGGGCTGGGCAAGACCACCGGCTGGATCCACCGCGCGCAGTTGAAGATGAAGAACATCCAGGCGCTGTCCGGCGTGAATTACGAGCGCATCGACGACGAGGGGCTGACCGTCAGCTTCGGCGAGAAGCGGGAGCGGGTGCAGACGCTGGCGGTCGACAGCATCGTGCTGTGCACCGGGCAGGAGCCGTTGCGCGAGTTGCAGGCCCCGCTGGAGGCTGCCGGGCTCGCCGTCCACCTGATCGGCGGCGCCGACGTCGCGGCCGAACTGGACGCCAAGCGCGCCATCGCCCAAGGGACCAAACTGGCGGCCGATCTATAAGGGCGCGCCACCCTCCCTCCACAGCCATGGCGGGAGTGCGGGCGCCTTTGTCACACCCGTCGGCGACGGGGGATGAGCGAAATTGCTTGCCGCTCTAGCTGATATATTAGTATTCTGGTCTCCTTCGCTCCTGAGGAGGCTGGACGCCATGCCATCCGGCAACCCGCCGGCCAAAACCGGCTCCACGGCCACCCGTCCGGCCAAGCCGGGCAAGGCCGCCCCACTCCAGATCCGCCCGCCGGCCCGGCGCGACGTGCGGCGCGGCCCGACGGCCGCCGACGCCATCCACCGCGACCTGCGGGCGGAGATCGTGTCGCTGAGGCGCAAGCCGGGCGATCCGATCGCCGAGAAGCAGATCGCCGAAGCCTATGGCGTCAGCCGCACGCCGGTGCGCGAGGCGGTGCTGAGGCTGGCGGACGAGGGGCTGATCGAAATCTTCCCGCAATCCGGCACCTTCGTCGCCCGCATCCCGCTGGAAGCGCTGCCGGAGGCCGGCGTGATCCGCAAGGTGTTGGAGCGCGCCACCGTGCGTTTCGCCGCGGAGCGTGCCAGCCGCAGCCAGATCGCGGCCCTGCGCGCCTGCCTGGAACAGCAGCGCGAGGTCGACGCGGCCGGCGACGCCAACGGCTTCCATCAGGCCGACGAAACCTTCCACGCCCTGATCACCGAAATGGCGGGCTATCCCGGATTCTGGACGATCATCCAGCAGGCCAAGGTCCAGCTCGACCGCTGCCGGCGGCTAACCCTGCCGGTTCCCGGCCGCATGCGCACGGTGATCGCCGAACATGAGGCCATCGTCGAGGGCATCGCCGCCCATGACCCGGACCGGGCCGAAGGGAGCCTGATCCTGCACCTGGACAACCTGCAGATCACGGTGGACGATGTGCGCAACGCAGCGCCGCTCTATTTCTCCGGCAGCCTGACCGACGCCGTCATCGAAGGAACGCCCTGATGGCCCTCCCGATCACTCCTTCGGTTGCATCCGGCCGCCGCCGCATCGGCGTGATCGGCCTCGGCATGGCCTCGGCCCCCCATGCGCAGAGCCTGATCGACCTTCGCGACCGGGTGGAGGTGGCGGGCTGCTTCAGCCCGTCGGCCGCGCGCCGCGCCGCCTTCGCCGCCCGCCACGGCCTGCCGGTGGTCGACCGGATGGAGGCGCTGCTGGAGGATCCGACGCTGTCGGCCGTCCTGCTGCTGACCCCGCCCGACAGCCATGCCGAACTGGTCGCCCGCTGTGCCGCCGCCGGCAAGCATGTGCTGCTGGAAAAGCCGCTGGACGCCACGCCGGAGGGCGCGCGCGCCGTGGTCTCGGCGATGGAAGCGGCAGGGCTGACGCTGGGCGTCGTGCTGCAGCACCGGTTCCGCGCTTCGGTGGAGCGGCTGGCCGCGCTGATGCGCGACGGCATGCTGGGCCGGCCGCTGTCGGCGGCGGTGTCGGTGCGCTGGTGGCGCGACGCCGCCTATTACGACCAGCCCGGCCGCGGCATGAAGGCGCGCGACGGCGGCGGGGTGCTGCTGACCCAGGCGATCCACACGCTGGACGCCTTCGTCGGCCTGCTCGGCCTGCCGGAGCGGGTCACCGGCTTCGCCGCCACCAGCGTTCTGCGCAGCCCGGCCACGGGCATGGGTAAAGGCATGGATACGGAGGACGTGGTCGCCGCCGCCCTCCGCTACGGCAACGGGATGCTGGCCACCATCGACGCCACCACCGCCGCCTATCCCGGTTATCCGGAGCGGATCGAGATCGCCGGTACCGGCGGGTCGGCCGTGCTGTCCGGCGACCGGCTGGAGGTGCAGCCGGTCGGCGGCGAGCGCATCCTCGCCGGCGAGGACGGTGCCACGCTGGGCGGCGGCGCCGACCCGATGGCCTTCTCGCACCAGCATCACCGGGCCGTGCTGTCCGATTTCCTCGACGCGCTCGACGAAGGGCGCCGGCCGCGGGTGGACGGGCGGGAGGCGCTGAAGGTGCACCGCCTGATCGACGCGATCCTGGACGCCGCCACCGGCGGCACAACCGTGGAGGTGGCTGGACCCTGACCCCGCAACCCGAACTCCATCCGCCGGACCGCGCGGTGTGCGGCCTTGCGGATGCCACCACTTTGGCGTAAAGCGCCAGCACCAGGCCGGGCCCCTCTGGCAACCTCACCGGTTGCGATGTCGGACTGGGAACACAAAGGAGCGGCTCGCGCCCCGTGCCCCCGACCGACGCCTTCCGTCGATGCTTCGGCATGACCCGGCCGGTCCGAGCAGCCCTCGCGCGGTCTCTCCGCCCACATTTTTCGTGATGCGAGGACATCCGCTCAAATGACGGAGCTATTCACAACTGAGGCGCTTCTCGCGCTGCTTCAGGTCATCATGATCGACCTGGTGCTGGCCGGCGACAACGCCATCGTCATCGGTCTGGCCGCCGCCGGACTGCCGCGGGAACAGCGCGGCAAGGCCATCCTGATCGGCATCCTGGCCGCCACCGTGCTGCGCATCGCCTTCGCGGCGGTCACCACCCAGCTTCTCCAGATCATCGGGCTTCTGCTGGCCGGCGGCGTGCTGCTGCTGTGGGTCTCCTGGAAGATGTGGCGCGAGCTGCGCCAGGCCCATGAGGAGGACCAGGCGGTCGAGGTGCTGGAGGACGACGGCGGAGCCGAGACGGCCGGCCCGCGCAAGACCCTGGCGCAGGCGGTCTGGCAGATCGTCGTCGCCGACGTGTCGATGTCGCTGGACAACGTCCTGGCGGTGGCCGGCGCCGCGCGCGAGCATCTGGGGGTGCTGGTCATCGGCCTGACCCTGTCGATCGCCCTGATGGGCCTTGCCGCCAGCGTCATCGCCCGCGTTCTGCAGAAGCACCGCTGGCTGGCCTATGTCGGCCTCGCCATCATCTTCTACGTCGCCCTGGACATGATCTACCGCGGCGCCATGGAGGTTTGGCCCCTGGTGAATGGTCACGGCTGAACGGCCACGGCTGAACGGCCGCGGGATGATCGGGCGCCGCGTTTGAGCGAATTGGGGGAAGGGCTGCGGCGAGAGCTGGGGCCGAATGTCGCACCCAACCCCCTGCGGCGATCCGTGTACTGGCTGAAACCCGCGTCTGCAGCCACTTTGTCTCTCTCCCCGCCAATCTGATTCAGATTAAAGTCCAAAACGGTTGTTGCTGGACGGAACTTTCAGACTTGCACGCAGAGTGATATACTAATATCCTAAGTGACGTGAACAGGGCGCCGCCGGGGGGCGGCACCGTTGCTAGGCGGAGCGGAATGAGGATGGGGGCAAGGGCAGGGCCTGTGTCGGCCATGCGCAATTTCCGACCGCGCGTGGCGCGGTCGCAGCGCTGCGAAAGCCGAATTCCGCGACCGGGCCCGATCCACGCTCCGCCTGCCACCGACCCACGATTCATCCAGTCACACACAGGCGGCCCACCGGCCACCGGGTAATCCAAAGACACCAGAACAAGAGAGGCCGGCCCGTTCAGGCTCCGGCCCCGCTCACAGGAGGAGAACCTATGAAGTTTGCTCTGACTTCGGTCCGCACCGCGCTGCTGGCCGCCTGTGCCGTCTGCAGCATGATGGCCGCGCCGATGCTGTCGGCTCCGGCCGCCGCGCGCGACTTCCGGTCCGCCGACATCCACCCGACCGACTACCCGACCGTCGAGGCGGCGCGCTATGTCGGCAAGCTGCTGGCGGAACGCACCAACGGCCGTCTCGGCATCAAGGTGTTCCCGAACGGCGCTCTCGGCAACGAAAAGGACACCATCGAGCAGCTGAAGATCGGCGCGCTCGAGATGATGCGCATCAACGTGGCGCCGCTGAACAACGTGGTGCCGGAGACGATGGTCACCGCGCTGCCCTTCATCTTCCGCGACACCGGCCACATGCGCCGCGTCCTGGACGGTGCGATCGGCGATGAAATCCTGGCGGCGATGGAAAGCCAGGGCATGGTCGGCCTCGCCTTCTACGACAGCGGCTCGCGCAGCATGTATTCGGCCGCCAAGCCCTACAAGACGCTGGCCGACATGAAGGGCGCCAAGATCCGCGTCCAGCAGTCCGACCTGTTCGTCGCCATGATCCAGGCGCTGGGCGCCAACGCCACGCCGATGCCCTTCGGCGAGGTCTACACCGCGCTCAAGACCGGCATCGTCGATGCGGCCGAGAACAACTACCCGTCCTACGAGTCCTCGCGCCACTTCGAAGCCGCCAAGTACTTCACGCTGACCGAACACGCGATGGCGCCGGAAGTGCTGGTCTTCTCCAAGGTCGCCTGGGACCGCCTGTCCAAGGACGACCAGGCTCTGATCCGCCAGGCCGCCAAGGAGTCGGTGCCCTACATGCGCAAGCTGTGGGAAGAGCGCGAGCAGAAGTCGAAGGACGTCGTCACCAAGGCCGGCGCCCAGATCGTCGAGGTCGCCAACAAGCAGGAATTCATTGATGCGATGAAGCCCGTCTACGACAAGTTCGCCAACACGCCGAAGCTCCAGAGCCTCGTGCAGCGCGTCCAGGAAACCAAGTAAGCAAGGGGTGAGGCGCGGCGCCGTCCCCGGCGGGACGGTGCCCGCCACCCAAGGGGAGCCGCAGCATGGATATCGAGCTGCAAGCAATGGATGTCAGCCCGCCGCATTCCGCCGGCTGGCTGACCCGGATGAACGCGGCGCTGGCCAAGGCCGGCATGTATGTCGCCATCATCGGTCTGATGGCGATCGTCGGGGTCGTCTTTTATCAGGTGTTCGGCCGCTACGTGCTGAACAACTCGCCGACATGGGCGGAAAGCCTGGCCATCGTGCTGGTGCTGTACGTCACCCTGATCGGTGCCGCCGTCGGCGTCCGCGACGCCGGTCACATCGGGCTCGAATCCCTCTTGGTGATGCTGTCTGACAGTGCGCGGCGCAAGATGGACATCTTCATCTACGCGCTGGTCGGGATCTTCGGCGGCTGCATGGCCTACAACGGCTGGGTTCTCGGCAGTTCGGTCATGTCCTACACGATCCCGAACCTTCACATCTCCGAAGCCGTACGCTACGTGCCGCTGGTGCTGTCGGGTGTGCTGATCGTCCTGTTCTCCATCGAGCATATCGTCGCCATCCTGCGCGGCGAGGAGGTAAAGCCGTCATGGAACTGATGATCCTCAGCATCACCTTCTTCGGCTTCCTCATCCTCGGCATTCCGGTCGCCTTCGCCATCGGCCTGTCGGCGCTCTGCACCATCCTCTATGAAGGCCTGCCCGTCGCGGTGGTCTTCCAGCAGATGATGTCGGGGATGAACGTCTTCTCGTTCCTGGCCATTCCCTTCTTCGTCTTCTCGGGCGAGCTGATGCTGCACGGCGGCGTCGCCGACAAGATCGTCGGCGCGGCGAAGAGCATGGTCGGCCACATCCGCGGCGGGCTGGGCATGTCCAACGTGGTGGCCTGCACCCTGTTCGGCGGCGTCGCCGGCTCCCCCGTCGCCGACGTGTCAGCCATGGGCGCCGTGATGATCCCGATGATGAAGCGGGAGGGCTACCACGCCGACTACGCGGTCAACGTCACCACCCACGCTGCGCTTGTCGGCGCGCTGATGCCGACCAGCCACAACATGATCATCTACGCGCTGGCCGCCGGCGGAAAGGCGTCCATCGGATCGCTGATCGCCGCGGGCCTGATGCCGGCGCTGCTGCTGATGGTCTGCAACCTGGGCGCCGCCTATTACGTCGCGGTCCGCCGCGGCTACCCGAAGGGGACCTTCCCCGGCTGGGACATCCTGCTGCACAGCTTCGCCGCCGCCCTGCCGGGCATGCTGATCGTCGTCATCATCCTGGCCGGCATCACCAGCGGCGTGTTCACCGCGACCGAATCGGCTTCCGTGGCCGTGATCTACGCGCTGCTGCTGACCACGCTGGTCTACCGCACGCTGACGCTGGAGAAGTTCCTGGCCGCCGCCGCCAAGACGGTGAAGACCACCGGCGTGGTGCTGCTGCTGATCGGCGTGTCGACGATGTTCCAGTACCTCATGGGGCTCTACGAGGTGGCGGACATGACCGGCGAACTGCTGGCCGGCATCTCGACCAACCCGATCGTCATCTTCCTGCTGATCAACATCATCCTGTTCCTGCTGGGCACCTTCATGGACATGGCCAGCACGATCCTGATCTGCACGCCGATCTTCCTGCCGATCGCCATGGCCTACGGCATGGACCCGGTGCAGTTCGGCATCGTGATGCTGATCAACTGCGCGCTCGGCCTGAACACCCCGCCGGTCGGCACCACCCAGTTCATCGGCTGCGCCATCGGCGGCGTGTCGGTGGGCGAGGTGATGCGCTCCATCACGCCCTTCTACGGGGCGCTGTTCGTGGCGCTGCTGCTGGTCACTTATGTTCCGGGCTTCTCGCTGTGGCTGCCGCGTCTGCTGATGAACTGAACCGGGGGTCCCGGCTCTCCTGAACGATTTCTCTCCTGGACTGGGCCATCGGCTTCTCGCCGATGGCCCTTTTTTTATGTGCCGGTTTCCGGCCGCCAGCGTCAGGCGGACAGGTCCAGAACCACCCGGCCGCGGATTTGGCCGGCCAGGATGCGCCCGCCCAGCGCCGGCAGGTCGGCGAAGGGATGGACCTCGTACATCGAGGACAGATGCCCGGGGTCGAGGTCGCGGGCCAGCCTTGCCCAGGCGGACGCACGGCGGTCGGCCGGAGCCATCACCGAATCGATGCCGATCAGCGTCACGCTGCGCAGGATGTGCGGGAGCACCGTGCCGGGCAGGTCGGACGAGCCGGCCAATCCGCAGGCGGCGATGGCCCCGCCCCACACCGTCTGCGCCAGGGCGTTGACCAGCGTCTGGCCGCCCACCGAATCGACGCCGCCGGCCCAGCGCTCCTTCTGCAGGGGCGCTCCCTTTTCCAGCAGGGTGGCGCGGTCGATGAAGCCGCTGGCGCCCAGGCCGCGCAGATACTCGTGCGTTTCCGGCCGCCCGGTGGAGGCGGTGACGGCATAGCCGCGCTTGGCCAGCAGGGCGACCGCCACCGACCCGACGCCGCCGGCGGCACCGGTGACCAGCACCTCCCGGCCGCCGGGCTGGATCGCGCCCCAGCGCTCCAGCGCGTCGACGCACAGCGCCGCCGTGTAGCCGGCGGTGCCGATCCCCATCGCCTGTTCGGGCGTGAAGGCGTCGGGCAGGCGGGTCAGCCACTCCGGCTTCACCCGCTGGTAGCGGCTGTAGCCGCCCCATTGCGTCTCCGACAGGCCCCAGCCGTTGACCACCACCCGGTCGCCGGCCTTCCAGTCGGGCGAGCGCGACTCGACCACCGTGCCGGCGAGATCGATCCCCGCCACCATCGGCAGCTTGCGGGCGATCTTCGCCTTTCCGGTGACGGCGAGCCCGTCCTTGTAGTTGACGGTGGAATGGGAGACCTCGACCAGCACCTCGTGGTCCGGCAGATCGGACGGCGAAAGCGTGGTGAAGGAGCCCTTGGGCTTGCCGTTGTCGTCGGCGATGACGAAGGCGGTGAAGGAATCGGGAAGGGACATCGGGCGCACTCCGTTGCGCTGCAGGTCTGCTTGAGACGATGCGCCGCATTCCGATATAGGTCAAACAAATTGCCATCAGCCCTTCGGTGCGTTGAAACCCTCCGAATTGGAGGTGGTCAAGCCCGCATCTACCCCGCCTTGATAAACGAGTGGCAAGACGGCGCCACGGAGCGGAGTAGCCGGACGGCGTCGAAATCGATTGGGATCGCACTCTTTCGTCGTTCCGGAGAAATCAGCTCGTCCGGCCGGGCACTATGCTTCCCAAGGAATGATCGGCTTATTGGGCGTTGTGGCCTGGGCAGGATCCCGTACATCACGGTACGCGCAAAACGATTTCCAACAACTCCCCAGAAAGGGGTTTTCATGCACGGGATCATTCTTGCCGACGCCGGGCTGGCCGATATCGACGCGTTGATCGGCCGGCACGCGCCGGATGTGACGGTGATCCGGGTGGCCGCCGACGAGGACGCCCTCGGCCTGCTCACGGACGCCCTGGAGACGGGTCCGGCCGTGGTCCACCTGATCGCACACGGCGCGCCGGGCGTGGTGAGGCTGGGGTCGATGCCGCTCGACACCAGCGCCCTGTTGGATCGCCGCTGGCCCGATGCGACCGGCACCGAGATCCTGATCCATGCCTGCGACGTCGGCGCCGGGGCCAATGGCCGCCGCTTCGTGGAGCGTCTGGCAGCCGTCACCGGCGCGCGCGTCGCCGCCGCCAGCCATCCGGTCGGCCATGCGGACCAGGGCGCTTCCTGGGAGCTCGACGTGGTGACCGGCCCGATCCTGGCGGCCCGGCCCTTCGCGGGCGCCGACGTCTGGCCGCACCGGCTGGCCTACAGCGGCACCCCGACGGCGGGCAACGACACGCTGGTCGGCGACAATGGCGGCAACACGATCAACGGGCTGGCCGGCAACGACAGCATCACCGGCGGCACCGGCAACGACAGCCTGGTCGGCGGGCTCGGCAACGACACGCTGGTCGGCGGCGGCAACACCGGCGTCGCGGCCGGCGACACCATGAACGGCGGGCTGGGCGCCGATCATTATGTCGGCGGCAGCGGCTTCAACATCGTCACCTACGAGAACGCCACCACCGGTCTCACGCTGGACCTGACCAATGGCGCCAACAACACCGGCGAGGCGGCCGGCGATAGCTTCGTCAACATCCAGCGCTGGATCGGTTCGGAGTATGCCGACAGCCTGACGGCGGGCGACACGGCGGTGTGGTTCTGGGGCCATGGCGGTAACGACGTCGAACATGGCGGGGCCGGCAACGACACGCTGGAGGCCGGCGACGGCAACGACAGCGTCTTCGGTGGTGGCGGCGGCGACCTGATGTACGGCCGTGCCGACAATGACGAGCTGCATGGGCAGGACGGCGACGACACGGTGGCCGGCGGCGGCGGTGCCGACCTGATCTACGGCGATGCCGGCAACGACCTGCTGAAGGGCGACTGGGAACGCGACACCATCCATGGCGGCGATGGCGACGACACCATCCTGGCCGGCATCGTCACCGCCGGCAGCTATGCCCAGACCCAGGCCGATACGATCTTTGGCGAGGCCGGCAACGACCGCTACATCGTCGTCAGCCAGTATGACGCCGGCACCGTCAGCTTCGACGGCGGCACCGGCACCGACACGCTGGAGGTCCGGTCGGACAATCTGACCAGCTTCAACGGCTACAACCTGGAATACCACAACGACGTCGCTTCGCCGAAGATCGACATCAGCGGCATGACGCTGACCAGCGTCGAGACGCTGGCCCTGACCGGCAGCCAGCGCCATACCGTGACGATGACGGCGGGTCAGGCAAACGGCTTCACCAGCATCACCGGTGCGGTCACCGGCGACGCCTTCGCCATCGCCGGAGCGTCGCTGTCGGGCAGTGTGGGCACCGGCAACGGCGGCACGCTTCAGGCCGGTCAGGTCCAGGCGGAGACGGTGAACGGCGTCACCCTGATCCATATCGGGACGAATGCCACCGCCGGGGCCGACGTGACCCTGCGTATCGCCGGCAGCTTCGCCTCCTCCAACATCAGCCTGTCCGGCAACACCATCACGCTGGGGCAGGCCGGGTCCGGCGGCAACACGGGCGGCGGTGATACGGGAGGCGGGACTCCTGGCGGCGGCACTCCCGGAGGCGGCACTGGCGGCTCCACGGGTGGCCTGACGCTGACCGGCACCGGTGCCCGCGACTATCTGGCCGGCGGCGCCGGCAACGACGTCATCACCGGCAACGGCGGCAACGACTACATGGTCGGCGGCGCCGGCAGCGACAGCTTCGTCTTCAAGCCCGGCGACGGCTGGGACTATGTCGCCGACTTCCAGGCCGGCAGCAGCGGCGACGTGCTGAACGTCGCGGGCTGGGCCGGGCTGACCGACTTCAATGCGGTGATGGCCGCCACCACCCAGGAGGGCGCCAACACCATCGTCCGCTTCGACGACAACAACAGCGTCACCCTGGCCAACGTCAGCCGCAGCAGCCTGACCGCCGCCAACTTCTCCTTCCTCAACGCCTCCCCCGGCGGGAGCACGGGCGGCTCCACTGGCGGCTCCACTGGCGGCGGCTCCACCGGCGGCACCGGACAGACCGTCACCGGGACCTCGGCCGGGGAGTATCTGGCCGGCGGCAGCGGCAACGACACCATCACCGGCAATGGCGGCAACGACTACATGGTCGGCGGCGCCGGGCGGGACACCTTCGTCCAGGGTGCGGCCGATGGTTGGGACTGCATCGGCGATTTCCAGGCCGGCAGCGGCGGCGACATGATCGACCTGCGCAGTGTCGCCGGCTTCTCCAGCCTAAACGACGTGCTGACCCACTCCGTCCAGAGCGGGGCCGACCTGTCGATCGACATCGGCAGCACCAGCACCCTTAAGCTGATGAACGTCGATCGCAACACCCTGACGGCGGAGAACTTCCTGTTCGCCAACCCGATCGGCTGAACCGGCGGCGGGCGCCAGTCCTTCCCAGGGCTGGCGCCCGTCCCCTCACTCCCCCTGCCAGCGGTCGCGGAACACCAGATCCTCCAAGGGCAGGCGCTTGCGCCAGCCCTTGGTTTCCAGCTCCGGTGTCGCCTCGAAATGGGTGACGTGGCCGAGGCAGAGATAGGCGACCGGCACGATCCGCTCCGGGATGCCCAGCGCGTCCCGCAGCGCGTCCTCGTGCAGGATGCTGACCCAGCCGACTCCCAGCCCTTCCGCCCTTGCAGCCAGCCACAGATTCTGCACGGCGCAGACGCAGCTGTAGAGATCCATCGCCGGCATGTGGGTGCGGCCCAGCACCACCGGACCGGAACGCTCGCGGTCGCAGGTGATGCAGAGATTGATCGGCGCCTCGCGGATGCCTTCCAGCTTCAGCCGGCTGTAGAGGCTGCGGCGCTCCCCTTCGAACATCGCCTCCGCCTCCTCGTTGGCGCGGGCGAAGTCGGCATGGATGCGTGATTTCACGGCCGGGTCGGTGACGACGATGAAGTTCCAGGGCTGCATGAAGCCGACCGACGGCGCATGGTGCGCGGCCAGCAGGATGCGGGTCAGCACCTCGTCCGGCACCGGGTCGGGGCGGAACTGCCCGCGCACGTCGCGGCGGGAGAAGATCGCCTTGTAGAGCGCGTCGCGCTCCGCCGGGGTGAAGGCCTCCTCCATGTTTATCCCCGCGCGATCAGATGGACGAAGGACCCCAAGGCCAGCCCGCGCCGGCTGCCCAGCACTCCCAGGTCGCTGCCGTCCGCCGCCGTCGCATGCAGCAGCGGCGCGTCGTCGCCGCGGGCAAGGGTCGAGGCATAGTGGAATTCGTGCCCCATCAGCGGAGATCCCGCCGGTCCCAGCGGCCCGTCGGCCAGCAGAGCCGCGCGGCGATAGCCCAGATGCAGCCGCCGCTTGGCGAAGGAGGTGCGCACCCCCAGCAGCCCGGTCATCGGGTGGGTGACGCCGCCGGCATCCTCCAGGGTTTCGCCCATCACCATGTAGCCGCCGCATTCGCCATAGACCGGCACCCGCTCCGCCGCCGCGCGCAGACCGTCGCGGAAGGCGTGGTTGGCGGCAAGGCGGCCGGCATGAAGCTCCGGATAGCCGCCGGGCAGATAGACGGCGTCCGCATCTTCCGACGGCGTTTCGTCAGCCAGCGGAGAGAAGAAACGCAGCTCCGCCCCGGCCGCCTGCCAGCCGGCGGTCAAATGCGGATAGACGAAGGTGAAGGCGGCATCCCGCGCGATGGCGATGCGCTGGCCCAGCGGCGGCAGGGCGGGGGCGTCGTTGCCCGGCCCTGCCTTGGACGGCTTGGCGAGGGCGAGGACACGGTCGAGGTCGACATGCTCGGCGATGAAGCGGCCGAGTGCCGCCAGCCGGTCGGCCAGCCCCTCCGTCTCGTCGGCCTGGACGAGGCCGAGATGGCGTTCGGGCAGGCTGAGATCCGGTGCGCGGGGCAGGGAACCAAGGACGGGAATTCCCAGCGCCTCGATGGCGGTGCCGGCGAGTGCGGTGTGGCGCGGGCTGCCGACATTGTTCAGCACGACGCCGCCGATGGTCACGTCGTCGCGGTAGGTGGCGAAGCCCTTCACCAGGGCCGCGGCTGACTGCGACTGCCCCTTGGCGTTCACCACCAGCAGGACCGGCCAGCCGGTGCGCGCCGCGATCTCCGCCGTCGATCCGGTGCCGGTGGCGCCGACGCCGGCCACGCCGTCGAACAGGCCCATCAGCGCCTCGCAGACCAGCAGCTCGGCACCCTCGGCGGCGCGGGCGGCCAGCCCGTCCAGCAGGTCCGGCCCCATCGCCCAGGTGTCGAGATTGACGCTGGGCCGGCCGGTGGCGGCGCGGTGGAAGGCCGGGTCGATGTAGTCCGGTCCCGACTTCACCGCCCCCACCGCCACGCCGCGGGCGCGGAGCGCCGCCAGCAGGCCCAGCGTCAGCGTCGTCTTGCCGGTGCCCGACGCCGGGGCGGCGATGATGATCCCCTTAGCCATGGTGAAGCGCCGTTTGGACGGGCAGCCATTCCAAAGCCGGGCGCAGCCGCACCACCTCGCCGATCACGATGATGGCGGGCGGCTCCAGCCCGCTCGCCGCAAGATCGGCGACGCAGGTGCCGAGGCTGGTGACGAGGGTCTTCTGGTTGGGGGTCGTCGCCTCCGTCACCACGCCGACGGGGGTGTCGGTGGACAGGCCGCCGGCCATCAGCTCCGCCGCAATGGTCGGCAGAGCCTTCCATCCCATATAGAGGATCAGCGGCGCCTTGGTCGCGGCCAGCGCCCGCCAGTCCGGTCCGCCGCCCAGCGAATGGCCGGTCGCCAGGATCACCGCTTGGTTGGTGTCGCGGTGGGTCGCCGGGATGCCGGCATAGGCCGGGCCGGCGATGCCCGACGTGATGCCCGGCACGATGCGGAAGGGGATGCCCTCTGCCGCCAGCGCCTGCGCCTCCTCGCCGCCGCGGCCGAAGACGAAGGGGTCGCCGCCCTTCAGCCGCAGGACCCGGTGTCCTTCCTTCGCCAGTTCGATCAGGCGGTTGGTGATGTCGTCCTGGTGGGCGGAAGGGCGGCCGCCGCGCTTTCCGGCGAACTCCAGCCTTGCCGACGGGCTGGCCAGCGCCATGATCCGTTCGTTGACGAGCGCGTCATGGACGATGACGTCGGCTTGCCTTAGACCTTGCAGGGCCAGCAGCGTGAGCAGGCCGGGGTCGCCGGGGCCGGACCCCGCCAGCCAGACGCTGCCGGGGGCGAAGGGGACCAGGACGCTTTCGGGAATGGACGACTCAAACGACATGAACGCGGACTCGGGCTCGGAGAAGACGGAAGGCGGTGCGGAGGGGGCCGGTGCCGGAGAGGGCATGGCGGAGCATGCTACACCCTTGCGCCGCGGCTGGACGACGGGAACCTGCGCCACCGCCGCGGCGCGGGCGGCAGCGGACGCTCTGTTCGGCCGGGAGTTTCCCGATCCGGTGACCGTGACCCTGCCCGGCGGCCAGACCCCGGCCTTTGCGCTGGCCGTGACGGAGCGGGGGGAGGGGCCGGATGGACCCTGGACCGCGGCCGGCGTGGTCAAGGATGCCGGCGACGATCCCGACGTGACCCATGGCGCGCTGGTGCGGGCGCGGGTCTGGCGCGGTGCGCCCGGCAGCGGTGTGAGTTTCCGCGCCGGCCCCGGCGTCGGCACCGTGACCCTGCCTGGACTGCCGCTGCCGGTCGGCGAGCCGGCGATCAACCCGGTGCCGCGCGCCATGATCACGCAGGCGGTGGGGGAGGCGGCCGCCGAGGCCGGTCAGCCGGCCGACATGGTTGTCGAGGTCGGGGTGGAGAATGGCGAGCAACTCGCCCGGCGCACCATGAACGGGCGGCTCGGCATCATCGGCGGGCTGTCGATCCTGGGAACCACGGGCATCGTCGTGCCCTATTCCTGCGCGGCCTGGATCGCCTCGATCCAGCGCGGCATCGACGTGGCGCGCGCCGCCGGGCTGCCCCATGTCGCGGCCTGCACCGGCGATCTGTCGGAAAAGGCGGTGGTGGCGCGCTACGGCCTGTCCGAACAGGCCCTGATCGATATGGGCGATTTTGTCGGCGGCACGCTGAAGTACCTGCGCCGGCACCCCATTCCCCGCCTGACCCTGTGCGGCGGCTTCGCCAAGCTCGGCAAGCTGGCGCGCGGGCTGATGGATCTGCACAGCAAGCGCAACTCCGTCGATTTCGACTGGCTGGCCGACCGGCTGGCGGATCTCGGTGCCGGACCGGACCTCGTCGCCGAGGCGCGCGGCGCCAACACGGCTGCGCAGGTGTTGGGCATGGCGGACGCCGCCGGCCTGCCGCTGGCCGACCATGTGGCCGAGCTGGCCCGCCGCGCCGCGCAGGATGTGCTGGAGGATGCGCCGGTCGCCGTCGAGGTGCTTGTCACCGACCGGCAGGGGCGCATCGTGGGAGAGGCTCACTCCCCCAACTCCTGGCCCAGCCCCCGATAGCGCCGCACATGGCTGCCGTCATACAGCGCGCTGCAGCGGAACTCCTCATGGCCCAGCGCCGGGCCGACCAGGATCAGCGCGGTGCGTTCCATCGGTGATGCCGCCACCTGCGCCGCGATGTCGGCCAGCGTGCCGCGCAGCACCCGCTCGTCCGGCCAAGTGGCGCGGTATACCACCGCGGCCGGGCAGTCGGCGCCGTAGAGCGGGGTCAGCCGCTCCACCACCCGGTCGATGACGTGGATCGACAGGTGGATCGCCAGCGTGGCGCCCGAGGCGCCCAGAACCTCCAGCGTCTCGTTGGCGGGCATGGCCGAGGCGCGCCCCTCGGTGCGGGTGAGGATCAGCGTCTGGCTGACCTCCGGCAGGGTCAGTTCCCGCCCCAGCGCCGCCGATGCCGCGGCGAAGGCCGGCACGCCGGGGGTGATGGTGTAGGGGATGCCGAGTTCGCGCAGCGCGCGGGTCTGCTCGCCCAGCGCGCTGTAGACCGACAGGTCGCCCGAATGCAGCCGCGCCACGTCCTGGCCGGCGGTATGGGCGGCCTGGAACTCGGCGACGATCTCCTCCAGCGTCAGCGGGGCGGTGTCGACGATGCGGGCGTCGGCGGGGGCATGGGCGATGATCTCCTTCGGGACCAGCGAGCCGGCATAGAGGCAGACCGGGCAGCGCGCGATCAGGTCGCGGCCGCGCAGGGTCAGCAGGTCGGGAGCGCCCGGTCCGGCACCGATGAAATGGACGGTCATGAACGGGTCTCCAAAAGGGCGACGGCCGGCAAGGCGAGCGCGACGGTGGCGCGAGGGGTGGAGCGGCGCGGCAGCAGCAGGCGCGATCCCGGCCCGGCGGCGGCCAGCGCCGCGGCCTCCGCGACCGAGGCCAGCCCGACCGCGACCAGCACGGTGGATGATCGGGTGTGGACGCGGTCCTGCGCCGCCAGCATCGCGTCCTCCTCGATGAAGCGCAGCGGCAGGCCGAGCGCGCGGGCGGCCTCCGCCAATCCGGCCTCGTCGGCCTTCATCGCCGGGGCGGCAAGCGCCGCCAGTTGGCGTGCGGCGTCGGGCAGGGCCGCCTCGTCGAAGGCGGCGACGACCAGACCGGCGATCTCCTCCCAGCCGCAGCCGCGGCGGCAGCCCAGCCCGACGAAGACCGGGCCGAACAGCAGGGCATCGGGCGTCAGACAGTCCATGCACCCTCCGCAAAGGGCTTTTCGGCCCGCCACAGCGTCACCGGCATGGCGGCGCGCCAGCCGCGAAAACCGCCGACCGCCGAGGCGCGCGCCACCGCGATCTGGGTCAGCTCGCCGCCCAGCCGCTTGTGCGCGTCGAACAGCACCGCCTCGCTTTCCAGCGTCACCGCGTTGGCGGCGATCCGGCCGCCGGGGGGCAGGGCGTCCCAGCAGGCCGCCAGCACGCCGTCCGCGGTCAGCCCGCCGCCGATGAAGATGGCGTCCGGTCGCTCCAGCCCCTCCAGCGCCGCCGGGGCCTTGCCGCGTGCCAGCGTCAGTCCGGGCATCCCGAAGGCCGCGGCATTGGTCAGGATGCGGGCGATCCGCTCCGGGTGGTGTTCGACGGCGACGGCGCGGTTGGCGGGGTCGCGCAGCATCCATTCGATGCCGATGGAGCCCGAACCGGCACCGACATCCCACAGCAGTTCCCCCCGGCGCGGGGCCAGGAAGGACAGGGTGACGGCCCGCACCTCGCGCTTGGTGATCTGGCCGTCATGCTCGAACCAGTCGTCGGGCAGGCCGGGGGACAGCGGCAGGACACGGGCGCCGGGGGCGGCGACGCAGTCCAGCGCGATGGTGTTGAGGTCGGCGACCCGCTCGGCTGTCCAGGCGTCGGCGGTCGCCTCCAGCCGGGCTTCACGCGGGCCGCCCATCGCCTCCAGAACCGTCAGGCGCGAGGCGCCGAAGCCGCGGGCGCGCAGCAGCGTGGCGAGCTTCGCCGGAGTCGTTCCGTCCCAGGAAAGAAACAGCAGCTTGGAGTTCGGTTGCAGATGCGGAACGACCTGCTCCAGCGGGCGGCCATGGATGGTCAGGCAGCGGCAGTCCTGCAACGGCCAGCCGAGCCGGGATGCTGCGAGGCTGAAGGCGGAGGCCGCCGGCAGCACTGTCGTTTCCGCAGCCGGAACGAGCCGGGACAGCGTGGCACCCACCCCGTACCAGGACGGGTCGCCGCTTGCCAGCACGCAGACCCGCTGCCCGCGCCGCGCAATCAGGCCAGGGAAAGCGTCGGTCATCGGTGAGGGCCAGGGCAGACGTTCCTGTCCGGCAACGACCGGTACAAGATCGAGATGGCGGCCGCCGCCATAGAGGATGGTGGCGCCTTCCACCGCCGCGCGGGCGGCGGGCGGCAAACCGTCCCAGCCATCCTCGCCGATGCCGACGATGGTGAGCCAGCGGGCCGTTCCCATGCTATCCATGGCGCCGATCCTGGCGGGTGGGGAGGGGGAGATGGTCAAGGCGCTGATGGTCAAAGTACTGATGGTCAAAGTACTGATCCTGGGCGGCACGACGGAGGCGACGGCGCTGGCGAAACGGCTGGCCGGCCATCCGCGCATCGATGCCCGCGTCTCGCTGGCCGGCCGCACGAAAAACCCGATGCTGCCGCCGCTGCCCACCCGCATCGGCGGCTTCGGCGGGGTGGAGGGCTTGGCCGATTACCTGCGCGCCGAGGGGATCGAGGCGGTGATCGACGCGACGCATCCCTTTGCGGATCAGATCTCCGCCAATGCCGCCGCGGCCTGTGCGCTGGTGGGTGTGCCGCTGCGTGTCCTGACCCGGCCGGCCTGGGTGGCGGGGCCGGGCGACCGCTGGGTCGGCGTGCCGGACATGAGTGCTGCGGCGCTGGCGCTGCGCGATCTCGGCGACACTGTTTTCCTGACCATCGGCCGGCAGGAGGTCGCGGCCTTCGAGGCGATGCCGGACAAGCGCTACCTGATCCGCGCAGTGGACCCGCCGGAGCCGCTGCCGGCCCTGCCGCGCATGAGCCTGATCCTCGACCGCGGTCCGTTCACCGTGGAGGGCGAACTGGCGCTGATGCGCGGACAGGGGGTGGAGGTGGTCGTCAGCAAGAACAGCGGCGGACGGGCGACGGACGCGAAGCTGGAGGCCGCACGGGAACTGGGCCTGCCGGTGGTGATGGTGGAGCGGCCGGCGGGCAACGGGGTGGCGGAGCTGCACGGGGTCGAGGACGCGGTGGGGTGGCTGGAAGGGGTGGGGTGAGGCTTTTGCCCCCTCAATCCTTGCCCCTTCCCTAACCCTCCCCCGCTTCGCGGGAGAGGGGACTGCCGCCGCTTCGCGATTGAACCCACGCCGACAAGCGTCCTGCCCCCTCTCCCGCGAAGCGGGGGAGGGATGGGGAAGGGGCAATGCGGCCCAAACGTCCGTCACACCCATCTTCACCCCCGGTAATGTCGGGGCGTGTACACCCAGCGCCCGCCATCCGCCCGCGCCACAAAGCGCGTATGCGAGGCGCCGATAATGACCAGCGTGCGCATGTCCGCCTGCTCCGCCCGCACCTCGCCCAAGCTCGTGACGGTCAGTTCCTCGTCGGGGCGGCCGACGGCTCGGCCCAGCACGATGGGGGTCTCAGGCGCGCGGATGTCGCGCAGGGCATCGAAGGCGGCGCCAAGCTGCCAAGGCCGGGCTTTGGAGATCGGGTTGTAGAGCGCGATGACGAAATCCGCCTCCGCCGCCAGACGCAGGCGCTTCAGCACCACCTCCCATGGCTTGAGGTTGTCGGACAGCGAGATGGCGCAGAAATCATGACCCAGCGGCGCCCCGGCCCGCGCGGCGGCGGCCTGCATGGCGGAAACGCCGGGATCGACCGAGAGATGCACCGCATGCCACGCCTCGGGCGCATCCGGATCGTCCAGCGCCTCGAAGATCGCGGCGGCCATGGCGAAGATGCCGGGATCGCCGCCCGATACCACCGCCACCCGCCGGCCCTGCGCCGCGAGATCCAGGGCGAAGCGGGCGCGGTCCAGTTCCACGCGGTTGTCGGAGGCGTGGCGCACCTGATTTCCCGGCGGCACCCGCTCGACATAGGGGAAATAGCCGACGAGGTCGGTCGCTTCGGCCAGATCGCGCCGGGCCTCCGGCGTCAGCCAGTCCTCGGGTCCGGGGCCGAGCCCGACCACCTTAAGCCATCCGCTCATCCCCGCTTGCCCTCGCCCGGAATGACGATCTGGGAGAAGTAAGGGGCAACGTCCGGTGCCTCCAGAAAGGGCATGAAGCGCTGTTCGTCCATGCTCGCGCGCTCCACATACCACGCCCGCTCGGCCAGCCCGGCGGCGGCGATGGCGCGGCGCACCTTGGGCAGGTTCTGGCCCAGCTTCATCACCACGCAGGCATCCGCCGCCGTCAGCGCGCGGACCAGCGACTCCTCGTCGAGCGTGCCGGGGATCACCGACAGCACGTCGTCGCGCAGCATCAGCGGGCGCGGCAGAAGCGAGGCGCTGCACACCATGCTGGTAACGCCGGGAATCACCTCCGCCTTGAAGCGGTTGGACAGGCGCAGGAACAGATGCATGAAGGAGCCGTAGAAGAACGGATCTCCCTCGTTCAGCGCTGCGACGGAGCGGCCGGCGGCGAGGTGCGCCGCGATGCGTTCGGCGGATTCATCGAAGAAGGCTTCGATCTGGCGGCCATAATCCGGGTGGGTCGGCGGCAGTTCCACCGTCACCGGGTAGACCATCGGCAGCTCGATCTGGTCGGGCCTGATCGCCTGATCGGCGATGCGGCGGGCTTGGCCCCTGGTGCCGCGCTTGCAGAAATAGGCGACGACCGGGCAGGCGCCGATGGTGCGCACCGCCTTCAGCGTCATCAGTTCAGGATCGCCAGGGCCGACGCCGACGCCGTACAGGGTGCCCGAAGTGGGCGGATTGGGGGAGGGGATATCGCCGCTCATTCGACGTCGCTCGCCAGCGCGTTGACGGCGGCGGCGGCCATGGCGCTGCCGCCGCGCCGGCCACGGATCGCCAGATAGGGGACGCCGAAGGGGTTCTCGGCCAGCGCGTCCTTGCTTTCCATCGCGCCGACGAAGCCGACCGGGAAGCCCAGGATCGCCGCAGGCTTGGGTGCTCCGGACGCCAGCATTTCCAGCAGATAGAACAGGGCAGTCGGGGCGTTGCCGATGGCGACCACCGATCCGCCCAGCCGGTCGCCCCACAGGTCGAGCGCGGCGGCGGAGCGGGTGTTGCCGATGCTCTTGGCCAGATCGGGCACGGCGGAATCGCGGAGCGTGCAGACCACCGCGTTGTCGGCGGGCAGGCGGGCGCGGGTCACGCCGTGGGCGACCATTTCGCTGTCGCAGAGGATCGGCGCGCCGGCGCGCAGGGCGGCGCGGGCGGCGCTGGCGACATCGGCGGAGAACAGCAGGTCCCGGGCCGCATCGACCATGCCGCAGGCGTGGATCACGCGCACCGCCACCGGCTTCAGGTCGTCGGGGATGGCGGACAGGTCGGCCTCCGCCCGGATGGTGGCGAAGGACTGGCGGTAGATGGCCGCTCCGTCGCGGATATAGTCGTAGAGCGGCTCAGGCACCGGCGGACTCCTCGGTCAACAGATCCGCGACGCGGGCCACGGCGTCGGCGGGGGACAGGCCGGTGTGCGGGGAATCGTCACCGGGTTTGGCGTTCAGGGCGACGTCATACACGCCGTCGCGGGCGGTCAGGGTGACATCGGCGATGGCGGGATGGGCGCAGCCCTTGGCGCAGCCCGACACATGCACCATTCGCACATGGTCCAGCAAGGGGCCTGCGCGGTCGGCGATGGCGAGCGCGGTCGCATGGGTGTCGGTGGTGCCGACATCGCAGCCGCCGGCCCCGCTGCAGGCGGTCAGCTTCAGCCGACGGTCGGCGTGGGACAGGATGGCGCCACGGGCGCCGGCGATGGTTTCGGCATCGGAGGAGGGGGCGACGAGGATCAGGGCGCGCCAGGGGGTGATGCGGAACTCGACGCAGGCGGAGGCGAGGGCGGCGAGGG
The DNA here is from genome assembly GCA_023423695.1 of Pseudomonadota bacterium. GTDB lineage: Bacteria > Pseudomonadota > Alphaproteobacteria > Azospirillales > Azospirillaceae > Azospirillum. The sequence goes on from JAFAFA010000103.1 coordinate 47,280, forward strand.
TGGCGGCAGTCAGGCGGCCGAAGGGGAAGGCGACGACCCTCCCGACTTGGGATCCCTTCTCCCCTCCGGGGAGAAGGTTAGGATGAGGGGGTTCGGCGCAGCCGAAGACATCCATGAGATGCGGCACTTGCCCCCACCCTGACCCTCCCCCGCTGGGCGGGGGAGGGAATATCTGGGCGGAGAGGCGCTTTCCTATCTCTTCAGTGCCCATCACCGCCACCAAACCGGCCATGCGGCGTGGCGGCTCCGGCAGCGACACGCGCAGCTCCAAGAAGGCGCGGCCCAGCGCCGACGCCACATCCGCAACCTCTTCCGCCCGGCACAGGCCGAGCGGCACGGCCTTCGCCAGCGTGCCTCCCAGCGACACCCGGAACCGCTCGCCGTCCATCGCGTCGAAGCGTACGTCCGTGCTGCTGTCCGCCAGATGGCCGATCCCCCCGCCGCAGACCAGCCAGCCGAACTTCGGTGGCAGGCGGTGCAGGGCCGTATCCGTCGCCAGCCGCGCGTCGAGCGTACGTGCCACCCTCCGTACGTCCATCGCCGCCGTGGGGTCCAGCCCGGCGGTGGGGGAGCACAGGACGTTGCGCACCGCTTCGCTCGCCGCATCGTCGGAGACATAGCCCATCTCGCGCAGGGCGTCGGTCACCGGCTCCAGTGCGTCGGCGGCGATGCCGCGGAGTTGCAGGTTGCCGCGGTGGCTGAGATCGATCAGGCCGTTGCCGTAACGATCCCCCAATCCGGTGATGCGGTGGGCGTGGTCGGCGGGCAGCACACCGGCGGGGACGCGGACGCGCAGCAGGAACCCGTCGCCGACCTGCATCGGCGCCAGCACGCCGGGGCAGGTGCCGCGGCGTCTCGGCTGGTTGGCGGCAGGGGGCTTCATGCGGCGGTCTCCCGGAGGCGCCGCAGATCCTCCGCGGTGGAGTTGCGGCGGGGATGCCACAGGCCGCGGTCGAGCGCCTCGCTCATGCGCGCCAGAATGTGCCGGGCAGCTGCCGGGTTGGCATGCGACAGGAAGTCCCATACCTCCGGATCCTCGATGTACGCGTCATAGAGCTGGTCGAAATGCGCGGGACGTACGGCGTCGGTGGTGGCGGCGAAGGCGAACAGCGTGTCGACGCCGGCCGCCAGTTCGGCCGCTCCGCGATAGCCGTGGCGCATCATGCCCTGGATCCAGCGCGGGTTGGCCGCCCGGCCGCGCAGGGTGCGGGCGATCTCCTCCGCGAGCGTGCGGACGGCGAGTTTCTCCGGATCGGCGCTGTCGAGGTGGTAGAGCGCCGGTTCGGAGTCCTCCAGCGCCGCCGCCGCTGCGAATCCGCCCTCGAACTGCATGAATCCGTCGGTCGACAGCACATCGTGTTCGCGCTGGTCCTGGTGATGGACGAGGGCGTCGGCCCCGCTGACCCGGCGGCGAAACAATGCCGGCAGCGGCACCCCCTCCATCCCGGCGCCATAGGCGTGGCAGCCGCCCTCCAGATAGGCGGTGCCGAAATCGGCCCGCGCGGTCCAGTCGCCGCGCGCGATCATGCCGGACAGCGCGGTGCCGTAGATGCCGGGGGCAGCGCCGAAGATGCGTGCGGTGGCCCAGCGGCGGGCGTCCGCCGCGTCGGTGCCGAATGCCGCGAGGTGCTGTTCCTCGGCCCGCGCGGTGGCGGCAAGCGGGTTGGTGTCGTCCGGCTCGTCCAGCCCGGCGACGGCGCGCACCGCCTGGTCGAACAGGGCAATCTGCTGCGGGAACACGTCGCGGAACAGGCCGGAGATGCGCAGCGTCACGTCGACCCGCGGACGGCCGAGCACGCCGGCCGGCATGATTTCGTACCCCGTGACGCGGCCGGAGCCGTTCTCCCAGATCGGACGGACGCCGAGCAGGGCCAGCGCCTGGGCCAGTTCGTCGCCGCCGGTGCGCATGGCCGGTGTGCCCCAGCAATCCACCACCAGCCGCCGCGGCCAATCGCCATGGTCCTGCAGATAGCGGGTGATCAGCGCGTCCGCCGCCTGCCAGCCGAGCGTCCAGGCGGTCGGCGTCGGCACCCCGCGCGGGTCGAGCGCATAGAGGTTCCGCCCGGTCGGCAAGGTGTCGGCGCGTCCACGGGCCGGCGAACCGCCGGGGCCGGGGCGGACGAAACGGCCGTCCAGCCCGTCGAGCAGCGCCCGCATCTCCGCCTCGCCGCAGGCATCGACTGCGGCGGCGACCATGGCCGGATCGGCGGTGCGGGCTACGGCGGCGGTCAGGCGGTCGCGGCGCTCGCCGGTCGGGCTGCGGCCGAAGACATGCAGGCCGTCGCGGATCTGCAGCTCCTTGATGTCGCAGAGATGGGCGTCCAGCCGCGACAGGATGGCGTCGGGATCGTCGTCGGGCCGCAGGTTGCAGTCGGCGGCGACGCCGGATTTCCAGGCGAGGTCGAGGATCGTCTCGCGCAGCATGCCCAGCCGCCGCGGGTCGAGCCCGGTCGCCTGCGAATACTCGTCGATGGCGTTTTCCAGCGCGGCGAGTTCGCCGTAGAGGCCGGACTCCACCGGCGGCGGGGTCAAATGGCCGATCAGAACGGCGCCGAGGCGGCGGCGGGCCTGCACCCCCTCGCCGGGGTTGTTGACGATGAAGGGATAGAGGGTCGGCAGGGCGCCGCCGACGATCTCCGGCCAGCAGTCGGCCGACAGCGCCACCGCCTTGCCCGGCAGCCATTCCAGCGTGCCGTGCGCGCCGATCTGCACCAGGGCATGGATGCCGACGGCATGGCGCAGCCACAGGTAAAAGGCGAGATAGCCGTGGCTGGGCGGCGTGTCGGGATCGTGGTGCTGGGCGGTGGTGAGGGGACCGTGGCCGCGGCTGGGCTGCACCGCCACCACGGCATTGCCGCAGGGCAGGACGCGGAAGGCGAAGGCACCGTCGCGGCAGGCGGGATCGGCGGCCGGCTCGCCCCAGGTCTGAGCAATGCCGGCGCGCAACTCCGGCGGGGCGAGGCGCTCGTACTCGGTCAGCGACAGGGTCGGGCTGGGGGCGGCGGTCAGGGACTCCATCAGCGCGGCACCACTGACCGGAACGGCGGACAGGCCGTAGCCCTCGGCGGACAGGCGGTGGAGCATCGCCACGGTGCTGGCCGGGCTGTCGAGGCCCACCGCATGGCCGATGCCGCCGCTGGGGCCGGGATAGTCGGACAGCACCAGCGCCAGCCGCCGTTCCGCCCGAGCGGTTTGGGACAGGCGGACCCAACCCGCCGCGAGGTCGGCGGTGAAGGCCACCCGGTCGGGGATCGGACGCAGGACGGGGGCGGCGAATTGCAGGTCGGGGTCGGGCTCGCCCGCCGTCTTGAAGGCGATGGCACGGGCGATGATGCGGCCGTCCATCTCCGGCAGCACGACGTTCATCGCGAGGTCGGACGGTGCCAGCCCGCGCGTGGAGGCCTGCCAGCCGGCTTCGGGAGTGGTGGAGAGGATGGCCTGCAGGACCGGGCTGCCGTTGGCCTCCAGCGGCGAGCCGTCGTCGCGTGCCGCCGAGAAGGCGGTGGTGTTGACGACGACCGCAGCATTCTGCGCGGTCAGGCTGGCACGCATCCAGGCGGCGCAGTCCGGCTCCTTCAGGCTGGCCACGAACAGCGGGCGGGGGGCGAGGCCGCGGGCGGCCAGCGCGTCGCACAGGGCATGGACCGGGGCGAGGTCGCCGGCAAGCAGGTGGGAGCGGTAGAAAACCACCGCCGCCGCCGGGGCGTCGGCGGGAGTGGGACCGGTCCAGCCGTCATAGACGCCGAAGCGCGGGACCGGGGCGGGGTCGTCATGGGGCAGGGGCGTGCCGGCCAGCGTTGAGGCGCAGGCCAGCAGATTGCCGATGTTGGCTGGACCGCCCTCGGTGAAATAGCGCCACAGCCGGTCGGCGGATTCGGGGGCGACGGTGCCGTAGGCGGTGAGGTTCGGGTCCGGCTGCGCCTCACCGGAGAGGACGGCGAGCGGGATGTCGCGCTCGCGGCAGAGGGCGGACAGGCGGTCGAGGCCGTAGCGCCAATAGCCGCTGCCGCCGAGCAGGCGCAGGACCACCAGCTTGGCCTTGGCGACGATGCCGTCGGCGTAGAGGTCCACCGACAGCGGATGGCCGAGCCGGTTGAGGTTGGCGAGGCGCAGGCTGGGCAAGTGCTCGCGCCTCGCCCGCCACGCGGCGGCGAGCGCGGTCAGGTCGCTGTCGGAAAAGGACAGCATGACGAGTTCGGCCGGCGTCTGTCCCAGATCTTCCGCCTGGGGGCCGGCGTCAAGTTCGTCCTGGCGGGCGGCGAGCAGGTGCATGGTTCGATGTCCAGGGGCGGCGGCGGTGCCCCCACCCTAACCCTCCCCCGCTGGGCGGGGGAGGGGACAAGTGCTTGTGCGGAAGAGTGGCGGCAGTCCCTCCCCCGCCCAGCGGGGGAGGTTAGGTGGGGGTCTAACTCCGCACCAAACTCTACCCCTTACCCAACAACCGCCCGCGTCACCGCATCACGGTCCAACCCCGTCTCGCCGATCACCACCAGACGGCTGCGGCGCTCCTCGCCGGGCTTCCACAGGCGGTCGTAGTGGGTCTGGATGCGGGTGCCGACGCCCTGGACCAGCAGGCGCATCGGCTTGCCGGGCACGTCGATGAAGCCCTTCAGGCGCAGCACGCCATGCAGGCCGGCGACCTTCTCCAGCGTCATCGCCAGACCGGCGGGGTCGGGCTGCGGCGGCAACTCCACCACGAAGCTGGTGAAGTCGTCGTGGTCGTGGCCCTCTTCGTCGTCATGATGGCTGGGACGGTTGGCGAGGTCGTCCTCCACCGCCGCACCGACGCCGAGCAGGACCAGCGGATCGACGGCCCCCTGGGAGGCCCGCACCAGCTTGGCGTCGCGGCCGACCGTGTGACTGAGGGCGCCGCGGATCAGGTCCTCGACGCGGGCGAGGTCGCCGGCGGCGACCAGATCGGTCTTGTTGACGACGATCAGGTCGGCGCAGAGCAGCTGGTCTTCGAACACCTCTTCGATCGGCGTTTCGTGATCGACGGTGCCGGCGGCGTCGCGCTGGGCCTCCAGCGCCGCCGGATCGGGAGCGAAGCGGCCCTCAGCGGCGGCGGCAGCGTCGACCACGGCAATGACGCCGTCGACCGTCACGCGGGTCTTGATCGCCGGCCAGTGGAAGGCCTGCACCAGCGGCTTCGGCAGGGCAAGGCCGCTGGTCTCGATCACGATGTGCTCGGGCGGCTCCGGCCGGGCCAGCAGCTTTTCGATGGCCGGGACGAAATCGTCGGCGACGGTGCAGCACAGGCAGCCGTTGGCCAACTCGATCACGTCGTCTTCGGTGCAGGTCGGGTTGCCGCAGGCGCGCAGGATGTCGCCGTCGATGCCGACATCGCCGAACTCGTTGATGATCAGCGCCAGCCGGCGGCCGTCGGCCTTTTCCAGCAGGCCGCGGATCAGCGTGGTCTTGCCGGCGCCGAGGAAGCCGGTGATGACGGTCGCCGGAACCTTGCCGGCGGCCGTTTTGGGAAGTGCGGACATGGGACGTGATTCCTTAACGCGCGCCGGGCTGGGCCCGCAGGGCAGGGCGATGCTCGGCCTCGCCGGCCAGACCGCTCATCAGCCAGCCGCAGGCCGAGCCGAGGATCGCCCAGAACAGGGCGGCACTGCCCAGCGATGCGGTGACGAAATGGGCGGCCAGCTCCGGCGGGACGGCGCCTTCGGCGCTTTCCGCATGGGGGGCGCCGACCAGATGGGGCAGGGCGGCGGCCAGGACGGCGGCGGCGATGACGAGGCGGTTGCGGGCGAAGGCGAGCGCGGCCATGCCGAGGCCGGCCCCGGCTGCCGCGGCCAGCCACCAGAGCTGGCGCAGTTCCAGATCGGCCCCGGCCATGCCCGGCAGTTCAGGCGGCAGGCCGAAGGAGGGCGCCAGCGACACGGCGACGAAACCGCCGGCACCCCACACCAGACCGCGCCGCGCATCGACCGGCCGGCCGGCCAGCAGCATCGCGGCCGACAGCAGCAGCGCATAGGCGACGCCGGTCAGCAGGTTGGAGGCGATGGTCAGGCCGATGCGCTGCATCGCCTCGTCCAGCGTGGTGGGCACGCCCTCGCCGACCTCGCGCACGGGACCATGCTGGTGCGGTGCCGCGGGAGCGGCAGTGGCGGCGGTCGGCGCGGGAGGCGTCACCACCTCGTATTTCTCGGCTTCAAGGATCAGCGGGACGGTCGTCGCCTGCTGAACGACGGAAGCGGCCGTGCCGGAGAGCACGCCCGCGACCAGGGCGGCTGTGAACAGCCGCCGGATCAGATCCATGACCCTGACTTAGTGGCAGGGGAACGCGAAGGAGTGACGGGCGTCATGCGCCGCGTCGTGGATCTGCTGCGGCTGGGCGAAGCCGACTCCGTACAGCAGGAAGCTGCCCAGCAGGATCGCGGCGAAGGCGGCTACCGCGGTCTGGGCGGCGCTGCGGGTCGCGGAACCGGCGGCAGTGTGGAGCGAACGCGTGGTCATGGAACGAAATCCTTGCTGTCCCGCCACACCCGGCGGGGTTGGGAAAGGTCGACGTGTCCGCCGGCAGGTTTCCTGGCTCGCGGGTCGTCGCATCGCCGTCCGCCTTCCCGGCGCGAAGGCCAGTGGCATGATGGACGGGACGCTCGCCGCACACAGTTGCGGGGGCAGCCGCGGCATTGGACCCCGTGAAACGGAGGCCCGCACCGCATTCCCTATTATCCCCGCCGCCCGTCAGGACGGGCAGGGCACCGTCGGACGGCCACCATCGCAGTGCGGTGCCGATTTGACAAGCCCGCAATATGGCGTCTGCCGTACGGACGATCTTGCGCGCCGACATTTTGGATGGTGTCATGTTTGGCGGACAGAGTGTCCGGGATTCCGACACTTTCCGGCGCCAAGGTCCGGAGCGGAGTGAGGGAGGCAGAGGCAAACCCACGGAGAAACAATGGGTCCACGAGCCCGGGCGAAGTGAACCCTGCCGTGGCACGCTTCGTGCGTACAACAATCGGTGAAACGTCCCGCCGCATGGCGGCCCCCGGGCTGTGAGCCCGGATACAAGCCCCGGGCACAAGCTCGGACATAAGCCCCCGGGCACAAGCCCGGACATAAGGACGAACGGGAGGAGAATTCGCGACCGATGAACGCCGCACCGAACGACGACATCATCCTGGAAGCGCGTGGTCTGACGAAGGAGTTCAAGGGCTTCGTGGCGGTGAAGGAGGTGAACCTGCAAGTGAAGCGGGGCACCATCCACGCGCTGATCGGCCCGAACGGCGCCGGC
>JAFAFA010000142.1 GCA_023423695.1 Pseudomonadota bacterium
GGGAAACCCACCTCTAAACCAGAGCTCCCTTGAGAGCCGTGACAGACCATCACGTCGATAGGAGGCATGTGGACGGGCAGCAATGCCTGAAGCTAAGCCTTACTAATCGCTCGATCGGCTTGATCTCACCGAGCGCCATGCACAGCGGTAAGCTGCTCCATGGACGCCATTGAAGACGCATTCCGTCACTTGAAACTCGACTTTATCGCGAACAGCGAAAAGGCCGCCTCCCTTACGGGAAGGCGGCCTTTTCGCTTTTGATTTTTGCTTTTGGATGCCCGGCTTCTTCTATTCGCCCAGGCCCTTGAAGCCCATGTCGCTGTCGGCGACGGTGACGAACCAGTTCTTCGGATCGCCCGTCGGCCCGGCCAGCTCCGGCTGGTCCAGCGCCGGCCGCACCATCATGCGGGTCGGCGTGTGCAGGCCGTTCTTGAGGCACAGGAAGCCCATCATCGACAGCGGCCTTGCCGCCTGGGCGTTCAGCGTCCGGCACATCAGCGCAACCATCCCCTGCCGACGCGCCAGTTCGGTCATCAGCGAGAATGCGGCGACCAGCCAGCCCGGCCGGGCGAGATAGTCGCAGATCACCCCGACCGGCTCCCCCTTCCAATGGTCGACGCGCAGCACGACGTAGGCCAGCACGGTCTCGCCGCGCATGACATAGAAGCGGCGGAAACGGTCGGCCTGCGGCGTGGTATCGAAACGCCAGTTCAGGAAGGCCCAGTCCCGCCGGGCGATCACGGGATGCTGCGGCGAGGCAGCCTCCCACAGATCGTCGACCCGGTAGTCGAAGCGGTCGATCTCCACCAGCTTCGCGCCGAGCAGCTTGGCCGACAGCCCGTAGCCCATCGAAGCGGTGGCGAGCGCCGGCTTGCCGATCCGGGCGACAAGCTTGGCCAAGCCGCCGCCATAGGGGCTGACGCGCAGGCAGCGCAACGGATCGATCACCCGCAGGTAGGTCGGCACATTGCCGAGGTCGAGCCAGCCCGCACGCTTGTAGGACTTGTAGGCGGCCTCCGTCATCGACAGCGACACCGCGAGATCGCTGGCGCTGGAATGGGTTTCCGACAGGGCGGGACCGACGCCGCGCAGGCGCCATTCCGGGGCGACCATCAGGTCGATCGCCCAGGAGGCCCGGCGGTTGCGGTCGCCGACCTTCAAGGCGAACGGAATGCCGCCCTGTTGGCCGACGACGGCACCGTTGCGCTTGCACAGCCAGAGCTGTGGTCCCTCATGCTCCCGTTCCGGCGGCTCTTCGAACAGCCAGTGGAAGTGGTCGGGGCACAGTTGGATGGCCTCGGCGCCGAAATGCGCCCGCTGGAAAGCGTCGAGGGCGGCACGGTCATCCGGCTCGTACCGTCCGACGCCACGCTGTTTCCAGTCGATGACGCTCATGCCTCATCCCCGACGGACACCGGCTGGACCAGATGGGCATCGCGCAGGATGCGGGCGGAGGTGCGGCGCTTGGCGGTGATGTCCTTGTAGACCCGGCGGACCTGCGGAACCGTCAGGTCCAGGGCAGCCGCAGCTTCCTCTTCCGTGGCGCCGCGGCCGTAGGCGCAGAGCGCAAGGTCGAGCTTGTCGTAGGGGAGGGCGTAGTAGAACTCCTCCTGCGACTGCGGCAGGGTGTAGGTGTCGGTGCTGGGCGACTGGGCCTGGATTTCCGCCGGCAGGCCGAGATAGGCGGCCATCTGGTAGACCTGCGACTTGTAGAGGTGGGCGATCGGCTTCAGGTCGGCCAGACCGTCGCCGCCGCGAACGAAGAAGCCCAGCTCATACTCCAGCCGGTTCGGCGTGCCGAGCACGGCATAGTTCAGGCGGTCGGCATGGGTGTATTCGACCGTCTTGCGGATGCGCTGCTTCAGGTTGGTGGCGGCGACGACGTCGAGATAGACATCGACCGGCATGCGGCTGGTCTGGCGCTCGCCGTCCGGCGACTCCACGGTCAGGGTGAAGTAGTTGACGCGGTCCGCGTCCAGCAGGTTGCCGGCCAGGCCGATCTTCTGCTTCCAGCCCGGACCGAATTCCGGGAACAGCCGGCGGATGGCGTTGTCGCGCCGCTCGTAGCAGCCGAGAGCCTCCAGCGGACCCGTGATGTTCTCCATCACCGGGGTGACGCCGAGATGCTCACAGAGCAGGGTGCCGAGGCGGGTGCTCTTCGGAGAATTCTCCTTCTCCGGCATCAGGATGCACAGCACGCGCTCCGGTCCCAGGGCACGGACGGCGAGCGTGGCGCAGACCGAGCTGTCGATCCCGCCGGACACGCCGAGGACGATGCCCTGGCGGCGCAGATCTTGGGCGACGATGCGTTGGATGGCGTCTTCGATCTCGCGCGCCGCAGCCGCGCAATCCAGATCGAGGGCCTTGGAGTCGAACGAGTAAAGGGCGTTCAGCATGGTCACGGTTCCCGATGGGGGTTGATGCATCGTCGGTCAGAAGTGTATCGCGGCGGTCAGGCCGCGGTGGGCTGGGGCGTGGCGGTCCGGGCGTCGCCGGCCAGGTCATCCAACGTTTGATCCTCCAGCACATGAATTTCGGCACGATCCAGGGCATCGCGCTGGTCACGGATGCGCTGGGGAAGCTCGTCATAGACGTAGTGCGCCAGCATCTGCAGGGTCAGCGTACCGACCAGCGCCATCTCCTCCCGTTCGCCGGCCATGCGGCCGTTCTGGCGGTGGGCCTTGTCGGCCAGGGCGGAGACGGCGTCGCCGTCGGTCAGGCCGTAGCGGGCGAGCGCGTCCGGCGACAGCAGGTCGCGCACATAGTCCGGGGCGCCGTCGCCGAACAGGGCGGTGGTCATCGGGGCGCGGTAGGGGCGCTTCGGCCGCTGGAAGATCTCGGCCGGCAGATGGCGGGCGGCGAGCCGGCGCAGGGCCAGCTTGTCGCGCAGTCCGAGCATCTTCACCCTATCCGGCAGGGCGGCGCAGAGGTCGTCCACCGCCGGGTCGAGGAAGGGATAGCGGACCTCGATGCTGTTGGCCATGGCGACGCGGTCGCCCTGGGCCGACAGCAGATAGGGCGTCATGAAGGTGGCGATTTCCGCCCACTGGCTGCGCGCCAAAGGCGACCAGCGCGACCAGCCGTCCGGCAGATGGGCCGCCACATGCGCCTCGAAGGCGGCATCGTCGGCGGCGGCCTGGACATCGGCGGACAGCAGGCGCTGCGACCAGGCGGTGTTCCGCCAGCGCGTGCGGTGGGCGTAGAAGGTCTCGTCCGTCTCCATCATCCCGCGCTTGAAGAAGGCCTGCCACAGCGGGCTGTCCTTCTGGCCGTTGACGGCGGCGAAGGGATGGACACGGCCCAGCAGCTTCGGCCGTGCCTTGCTGTCGGGCTGACGCGCCCAGAAGCGGCGGACCTTGTCCTCCTTGAAGATGTCGTAGCCGGCCAGCCACTCGTCGGCGCCCTCGCCGGACAGCACGACGCGGATGCCGCTCTCGCGCACCAGACGCGACAGCAGGAACAGCGGAGCCGGGGCGGTGCGGACCAGCGGCGTCTCGCCATGGCGGATGACGTCGGGCAGGGCCGCCTGGATGTCCTGCGGGCTGCAGAGGATGTCGTGATGCTCGGTCCCGACATGGCCGGCGACCAGCCGTTGCTGCGGCGTTTCGTCGAAGCCAGCGTCGGTGAAGCGGACGCCGAAGCTGTGCATGTGGGTGGTGTCGAGCTTGCGGGCCAGCGCGGCGATCACCGAGCTGTCGAGCCCGCCGCTGATGTAGACGCCGACCGGCACATCGGCCCGCAGCCGCAGGCGGATGGCGTCGAGCAGCTTCTCCTCCAGCCGGTCGGCCGCCTCGTCCAGCGACAGGGTGGCGAGCGACGGATCGGTGGCGAAGTCGGGCTGCCAGTAGCGGTCGACATGCAGAGCAAGCGTGGAGTCGATGCGGATGGCGGTGGCCGCCGGCACGCTTTCCACCCCGGCGAAGACGCTGCCGTGCGGCGCGGTGCTCCAATGGGTGAAGACCTGGGCGAGACGGGCCGGGTCGAAGGCGGGTGTCACCCGGCCGCCGCCGAACAGGGCCTTGGCCTCCGACGCGAAGACCAGATGGTCGCCGCGACGGGCATAGAACAGCGGCAGGATGCCCAGCCGGTCGCGGACCAGCCACAGCTCGCGCCGCTTGGTGTCCCACAGGCTGATGGCGAACTGGCCGTTCAGCTTGGCCCAGGTGGCGGGGCCGTATTCCTCGAAGGCGTGGACGATCACCTCGGTGTCGGTCCGGGTGTAGAAGCGATGGCCACGCGCCTCCAGATCCCGCCGCAGTTCGACGTGGTTGAAGATTTCGCCGTTGAAGCTGATCCAGAGGGTGCGGTCCTCGTTGTGGATCGGCTGGAAGCCACCGGCGAGGCCGACGATGCTGAGCCGCGCATGGGCAAGCCCGATCCGGTCATCACGGTAGAAGCCGTAGCCGTCCGGACCGCGGTGGCCCAGCATGGCGATCATGCGCTTCAGCTCGTCCAGACCGGCCGGTTCGGCATGCGATCCTGCGAGAACTCCGGCGACACCACACATGAGCGTGCTCTCTGTCCTGGGGTGGGTGTTGTTCGTGGTGGTGTTCTGTGGTGGGAAGGTTTTGCCCCCTCCCTAACCCTCCCCCGCTACGCGGGAGAGGGAACAGATGCTGCCGTCGGACGTGCTCCCTCTCCCGCAAAGCGGGGGAGGGTCGGGGAAGGGGCATTGGTGATTTCCCCCATCAACTCCGCCCGCCGGATCTTGCCGGAGTCGGTCTTCGGCAGGCTGTCGCGGAACTCGATGAATTTCGGCACGAGATGGCTTTCCAGCCGGCCGCGGCAGTGCTGGCGGATGGCCGCCTCCGACAGGGCCGCATCGTCGCGCGGGACGAGGAAGGCCTTGACGGCCAAGCCGTCGGCGTCGTCGGGGACGCCGATCACGCAAGCTTCCAGAACGCCGTCCAGCTCGTACAGCGCGTTCTCGACCTCCCGGGGGCTGACCTTCTCGCCACGGCACTTGAACACGTCGTCCTTGCGGCTGACGAAGTAGAGGTGCCCTTCGGCGTCCTGGGTGAAGAGGTCGCCGGTGAAGAGCAGGGTCTCGCCCCGGGGACCGCGGCGCAGGCGACGGGCTGTCTCCTCCGGCCGGTTCCAGTAGCCGCGCATCACGTTGGCGCCGCGCACCACCAGCTCACCCACCTGGCCGGGAGGAAGGCGGTTGCCCTCCTCGTCGGCGACGAAGGCCTCGCAATTGGGGATGGCACGGCCGACGGAGGCCGGCTTCGTGTCGAGTTCGGCGGGGCTGAGCGTGCTGATGCGGGTGCAGCACTCCGTCATGCCGTACATCGAATGGAAAAGCGCTTGCGGGAACCGCTCGCGCAGACGGCGGAGATGGGCGGCCGGCAGCGGAGCGGCGGCGTTGGTCAGATAGCGCAAGCTGCCGAGATCGGCGGTCCTGGCCGCGTCCAGCCCCAGCAGGGTGGAGAAGACCGTCGGCACGCCGGGCAGACCGGTGACCCGGTGCTGGATCATGCGCTTCAGCGTTTCCATCGGGAAGGCGAAGGAGCGTTCCAGCACCAGGGTGAAGCCGACGCGGGCGCCGGTCATCACCTGGGACAGGCCATAGCCGAAGGTCAGCGGCAGGACGCACATCACCACGTCGTCGGGCGTGTTCTCCAGATAGGTGGAGATCGCCCAGCTCGTGTTGACGTAGTTCGCGTGCGTCAGCATCACGCCCTTCGGCCGCCCGGTGGTGCCGGAGGTGTACATGATCGCCGCCAGATCCTGGTCGATCAGACCGGGATCGGCCGGCCGGCGGTGCGGAGCCGCCAGCGCGTCGGCGTAGAGAAGGCCCACGGCACCGGCCGGAAGACCCGTGCCGACCCACAGGACGGCCGGCGGGGTTTCCACCGCCTCCAGCGCCGGCAGGACCTGCCGGGCCAGCGCCGCCGGTGCGATCAGGAACCGGACGCCGGCATCGGCCAGCAGGTAGGTCAACTTGTCAGCCTTGGTGGACGGATTGACGGGGACGAAGACGCCGCCGGCCTTGAGGGTGGCGAAGAGGCCGGCGACATACTCGATGGAGTTCTCCAGCATCACCGCAACACGATCGCCCCGGGCGATCCCGGCCGACTGGAGCGCGCAGGCGACGGCGTCGCTTTCACGATCCAGCACGGCGAAGCTGCGGCGGGCCTCCCCGGCGATCAGCGCGATGCGGTCGGGATCGCGCCGGGCCGTGTCGGTGAGGAACTGGTGAACCAGATGGGCCATGGGAGGATGTCCTTCTTGCCTTTGCCCGTCTTTTCGGCCGCGCCCGTCTCGGCCATGTCCGCTTGGGCCGCTTCCGTCGCCGGTCCCGTGAGGTCAGGCGGCGTTGCGGAGTTCCTGCTTGCGGCCGACGAAGGCGGCGATGCGGTCCACGGATTCCAGGTTGTCGGCGATCATGTCGTCATCATCGACGGCGATGCCGAAGCGCTCTTCCAGGAAGGCGACGACGTGCATGATGCCCGTGCTGTCGATGATCCCCGACTCCAGCAGGGATTCGCTGTTGTCGAAGCCGGAGTCCTTGCCAAGCAGGAAGTTCTCCACGATGAACGCGCGGATTTCCGGCAGGGCGGGAGCGGTCAGGGTCGTGTCGGTCAGGGTGGCGGTCCGCATGTCTCTGAAAACTCCTGCTGGGTTCGGTCGACTTGGGTTGCGTCGCAAAAAGGGTTCTGTCGACAAGATGGTTCGGTCGAAACGGGGTCCTGGTGCTTCGTCTGGACTGTCCGGGGGCGGGTTCCGGCTGACCCCCTGCCTGCTGTCCTTCCGTCGTTCCGGCCTTCGATTTCGCATCAGCGTGATAAGCAATTTTATTGTGACGACCGCGCTGGTTTGCGAGGGATCAAAGGATAGGAGTGCCTTGAAGTCTGTGGTTAGCCACTCTGTTGTCCGGTTATAGGGCTAGATGACGGTGTCCTGACCTTTGGCATGCAAAAGTAATTGGCGGTCATACGCCTGCAGACTTGGGCTTCGCCATCGTCCCCGACCATCCGGACATGACCTCTCCGGCCTCGGCGCCGCCGGTGCCGCCCTTGCGCTTGCGCAGCCATGCCGGAATGCCGGTCAGCTGCACGCTGAGCCATTCCACCGTCGCGTCATCGGACACCGGGAAGGCCTTCAGCCGCAGGGGATCGCTGGAGGCGTCGTTCCAGCCGGGGTCGATGGTGCGCGCCGTGCGGTAGCCGGCGCGGCGGATCTCCTCGACCTCACGGTCGCTGAAATCGCCGTTGGGGAAGGCGAAGTGACGGCAGGGCCGGCCCAGCGCCTCTTCCAGCTCGGCACGGCACAGCGCGATCTCGTCGGCGCAGCGGCCATCGTCGCATTGCAGGAGGATGGGGTGGGTGCGGGTGTGGGCGCCGTAATCGGCTACGTCGGTCATCCGCGCGATCTCGTCCCAGGTCATCGCCTGGCGGTCGGCGCCGTCGCGGTCGGGGTCGTTGCCGGCCTCCGCCAGCAGGCGGCGGCGTTCGGGATCGGGGACCCGCTTCAGCCGTTCCACCCCGATGCCGTCGGCCGCGGGGGTCTTCCACCAGTAGGGGCGCGCGGTGCCGACGATCTGGCTGCAGAGATAGATCGTCGGGCGCAGATCGAATTCGCGGAACACCGGCGCCAGTTCCGTGTTGTTCCTATGACCGTCGTCGAAGGTGATCACCAGCGGATAGGCGGGCAGCTTGTCCCACCGGCCGGTTTCCATCGCGGTCGCCACCGCGTCCAGGGTGGTGAAGCCGTAATGCTTCGAATACCACCGCATATGCTCGCGCAGCACCTCCGGAGTCGGGTCGTGGTAGACGACGATGGTGACGCCGTGGCGCGCCTTCAGGAACCGCTGCATCGCACCGAACCCCGACCAGCGCACCAGATTGGCGATGGCGTTCTTCATGGTGCATACCCTCCTTCTTGTCGATGCCCCCGGACCATCTCGGGCGGCCCGATCTCCGGGCCGGGGGCAGGGCTGGTCTCGTCGCTTCAGCCGGTCGTGCTCTTGGAATGGCCGGTCGGTCCGGAGGCCGGGACCGGTCCGGCCGGCACGGCGGGTGTCGTATTCAGGCTGCCGCGGGCGTTGCGGCGGTAGATCTCCAGCAGCCGTTCGCGGAACACCGCGACGTCGAACTGGCGCTCCCACCGGGCACGGGCCCCGGCGCCGAGGTTACGGCGCAGGGTGCGGTCGTCGATCACCCGCGACAGCGTGTCGGCCAGCGCGGCGACGTCGCCCGGCGGCACCAGCAGCCCGGTCTCGCCGTCGGCGATGGCGTCGGGAACGCTGCCGACCGGGGTGGCGACGATGGTCAGGCCTTCCGCCATCGCCTCCAGCACCGACATCGGCAGGCCTTCGAACATCGAGGGCTGGACCAGCACATGGGCGTTGGCCAGTTCGCGCCGGCAGCCGGTCTGATCGAGCCAGCCGGTGAAGGTCACGCGGTCGGCGATGCCCAGTTCCGTCGCGAGGCTGCGGTAGGTCTCCAGATCTCCGTCACCGGCGATGGTGACCTGCCAGTTGCGGTCGCGGCAGGCGGGGGAGGCGAGCGCGTTCAGCAGGACGTCGATCCCCTTCAGCTTGATCAGCCGGCCGAGGAACAGCAGGCGCACCGGACCGGCGAACCCGTCCTCCGCATCGTCGCGGACGGGGGGCTTCGCCGGTCCGGGAACCGCGTTGTGCAGCAGGGTGGTGCGCTGACGCGCCTCCGGCCCGAAGGCCTCGGCGACCCAGTCGCGCCAGAACTCGCCCAGCACGACGATCTCGCTGGTCATCGCCATCATACGGCGGATCGCCCAGCGCATGACCGGGCCGGAGTCCTTGAAGTGCTTCGGGAAGCGCCCGCCATGCAGGTGCAGGACCACCGGCACGCCGAAGGCGCGGGCCATGGCGATCAGGATGCCCTTGCGCAGGACGCTGCCATATTCCGCCATGTGGATGTGGACGAGATCGGCTTTTCCGGCGACGAAGCAGCCGGCGAGGCGGGCGGTGGCCCGTGCGAAGTAGAGGGGCATCAGGTGGAATTTGCCTGGACCGTAGCTGTCGACCACCTCGAACTTCACATCCGGGCAATTCTGCCGGAGATCGGTCGTGAAGTTGTCGACCACACGGCCCATTCCGCCTTTCTCCTGGGTGCCGCCGGGGGAGACGATGTAAATCATGTCCACTCCTGATCCTTTCCCGGCCCGCCTTTCCTCTTTCGCGTCCCGGCTTTTGCCGTGTGACGGCCGTCCTTCGACGGCTGCGGCGGGCTTGTTTTGTTATCGGCCTCTATCCCTTTTGCCTGTCGGTCAGGCGCCGGGGGACTGCAAGCTGTGGTGCGGCCGATCGGCTGCCGCCGGTTGGAACGTGCCGCGGCCGGGGGCCGGGCAGCGTGCAGGTGCAAGTTTACGCGATGCCGCACCCGCACGCTGTGGAGCGACCGAACGGGTTGGCCTGCCGGTATGGTTACCCAACCTGTGCATGTACAATCTCCATTCCGGTTATACGCTTCCTGATTGTTTCCTACCCCGATCACCGAACCGGTGGCCGGTCGCCGTCATCTCCGTTTGGAGGCTGCGGCGGCCGATCCGGCCAGCTTGTCCAGCTCCCCCGACAGCTCGGTTCCGCTGCGGTCGAGCTCCTGGTAGATGGCCAGCAGGGACTTGGCGTAGGCGTCGATCACGAACTGCTTCAGGAAAAGCCGGCGCCCCTGTTCCGCCAGGCGGCTGTAGAGCGCCGAGTCGCTGCCGACCTCTACGACCGCGCCGGCCAGTGCGGCGGCGTCGTTGACCGGGATGATCCGCGCGGTCTCGCCGTCGGCCAGCACCTCCGGGATCGAACCGACCGGAGTGGTGATCACCGGCAGCTGTGCCGACAGCGCCTCCAGGATCACCATCGGCAGACCCTCATGGGTCGAGGGCAGGAGCAGCATGTCGTGGGAGCGGATGTGGGCGTGCGCCTCCTCCCGGCCGATCCAGCCGAGGAAGCTGCACTCCTCCGCCACCCCCAGCTCCGCTGCCATGGCGCGGTAGCCGTCCACGTCGCCGCCGCCGCCGATGGTGACCCGGAAGGGCTGGCCGCGCTCCTTCAGCAGGGCGCAGGCGCGCAGCAGGGTGCCGATGCCCTTGCGCTCCGACAGGTTGGCCAGCACCAGCAGGGACAGGACGGCCCCCGGTTCCGGCGGCCTCCGCGGGCCGAGATCGGCGCCGACATCGGGAACGGCGTTGTAGAGCACCCGGATCTTGCGGGGATCGGTGCGGACCGACTGGACCAGATAGTCCCGCCAGTTGTCGCCCAGCACGACGACCCGGCCGCAGCGGTTGAACAGCCAGCGGCTGATCCCGCGGGCGAAGACGCCGCCTTCGAAATATTCGACGAAGGACGCGCCGTGAAGATGGACGACGGTGGGGCAGGACAGCAGCCCGGCCACCGCCTGCACCGCCGCCTTGCGCAGGAAGCTGGCGCGCTCCGACACGTTGATGTGCACGACCGACGCCCGGCGGCGGGCCAGGATCCAGGCCATCCGCCCCAGGGTTAAGCCGAGGTAGAAGGGTGACAGCAGAACGCTCCCGGTGCCGCGGGTGTCGAGGATGATCGATTGGGTCGTCCCCGTCTTGTCGAACTGGTCGACCACATAGCCCGTCATGCGGCCGATGCCGCCGCCGCCGTCCAGCGCTCCCGGCGTCGCGAAGACGATCACGGTGCGCTTGGCCGTTTCCGGCTGACGGCTGGGGGCACGGCTGTCGTTGATGCTGTCCATAGGCGTCAGGGTCCTTTTAGGGCTCAGGCAGCGTCGGACGCGGAGAAAAGCGCTTGGCGCAGCCGGCGTCGCAGTCCGACGGGCATCAGCGAGTGCATGGTGAAGGTGGCGAGCGCCATCGGCGTCGGTTGCCCGTCGCGTAAGGCGGAATTCAGGATCCGCCAGCGGGTGCCCGCGGTGCGTGCAGCCTGCTCGCCGCCGGTCGCCTGGAGGAGAAGGCTGGCGTAGGCGCGCGGGGAGAGGTGGTTGCGCATCTCCTCCGCCCATTCCAGCGCGTGGTTGATGTTGTGGCAGGTCGACAGCGTGACCCGGTTGTTCTCCTCGGTGTAATGGACCGCCATCACGTCGGGGATATGGATCAGCGCCACGCCGTCGATCCGGCCGCAGGTGATCAGCCATTCCCAGTCGTCGAAGCGGGACTTGGGAACGGGATTGCGCAGCAGCAGAGCCTTGGGCGTCAGCAGGGTCGTGGTGGGGGCGAAGGTCTCGCCCTTGAACAGGCCGCGGCGGACGAACAGGTAGTCGCCGATGGCGTCCGCCGGCGTCGACAGCCGGCGCGGCCAGGCGAAGGTGCCGCGGGCGGTCACCACCTGGCAGCGGCAGCTGATGATGGGGAAGCGGACGTCGGCCGGGCGGGCCGCCATCTGCAGTTCCACCTTCTCCGGCATCCAATGGTCGTCGTCGTCGAGGAAGGCGATCCAGTCGCCGCGCGCGGCGCGCACCCCGATGTTGCGGGCCTCCGCCGCACCGTGGTTGGTCTCGAGTTCCATCACGGTCAGCCGCGGATCGGCCAGCGTCGCCAGATGGGAGGCGGTGGCGGGATCCGGGCCGTCGATCACCACGATCACGTCGAGATCGCGGTAGGTCTGGTCCAGGGCGCTGCGCACCGCCCGCATCACCATGTCCGGACGGTTGCGCGTGGGGATGACGACGGTGACCTGATCGTTGCGCGCCGTCCCGTCGTTGGCCGCCTGTTCGCCGGCCCTTTGCTTGCCGGCCCCTTGCTTGCCGGTCGCCGGACGGTTGAAGCTTGCCGGCTCGTTCTTCTGGCTCATGGGTCTGCCTTCGGTCGAAGGAAAATGGGAAAGGTCGCTGGTGACGTGGCCCTGTGCAGGCCGGACGTTCAAAGGCTGGATGCGGCGCCTAGAGCCCCCGGCCCTGGCCGGCGTAGGCCGGCCCCATGCCCGAGGGGTTCATTCCGGCCGGGGCGTGCCGGCGCAGTCGGGCCTGCTCCGCGGCGCGGTCGTTCAGCAGCCGCTGCCAACGGCTCTGCTGCACCAGACGGACCACGGCGATGGTGGCGATCACCCAGTTCATGGAGTGGCGCTCTGCGAACACGCTCTCCGACACCGACACCGCCAGCAGGGCGCAGCCGACGGCGAAGGCCCAGGCGGCCTCGGGCCGGCTGTTGCCGTAGCGGGCGGCGAAGAAGCCCTGGAACAGCAGCCGGCAGAGAAGCACCAGCACCAGCGCCACGCCCACCAGCCCGAGGTCGAGCGTCAGCTCCAGCCAGCCGCTGTGGGCCGACGTGATGCCCCAGTCGCGGGTGAAGCTGGACCCCGGACCGTTGAAGCCGAACCAGTAGGCGGCATAGCCGTAGCCCTGCAGCGGACGCTCGCCGACCGAATGGACGATGTGCTCCCACAGGACGGTGCGTCCGGTCAGGGTGGGATCGCGGCCCAGCGCGTAGAGCACGTCGTACCAGAAGGTGGCGCCCGCCGTGACCATGATGACCAGCAGGGCCAGCAGCAGCGCCATGGTGGGGGCGAAGTTGCGGATGCTGCCGCGCAGCATGGTGGTGGACAGCAGCGCCACCGACACCAGGATGGAAGTGATCAGGCCGGTGCCCGACCGGCTCATGACGATCAGCAGCATCGCCAGGATCATCAGCGGCCGGGTGACCCAGCGGCTCTGCTCCTTCTGCCAGTCCAGCCAGACCAGGGCCAGGATCAGCCAGACCATCATGCGGCCGGTCACGTTCTTCTGGAAGAACACGCCCTTCCAGGCGCCGACATGCTGGGCGCTGTCCAGCCCGATCTCCGGCATCGCGAAGATCATGAAGAAGGAGATGAACATCAGCGCCGACAGCCCGACCACGATCAGCCGCATGATCTCCGGGAAGCGGAACCGCAAACCGAGCCAGATGCCGAACACCGTGGTGAACAGGAAGGCGATCGACCGGCGCAGCGTCACGTCCGGGAACAGGGACCACAATGCGGTCAGGAAGGCGAAGGCGATCATCGCCGTCAGTGCCGGGCTGGCGAAGGGAATCTGGAAGGCGATCGCCGGCCTCAGTGCGATCGCGGCAAGCAGCAGGACATAGATGCCGCCGTAGAAGATCGTGACACCGGCGGAATCCAGGTCGCCGGCCAGCGGGTCGCCGCCGGTCAGCATCAGCGGAAGCACCGAGCCTCCGAATGCCATGATGCCGATGACGGCGATGCTTTTTTCCAGAAAATCGAGGATTTTCATCGGCTTTCCCTTAGCTGCCGTACCGCGTTCGGCTTTGCAGCACTGAAGATGCGGTTGGCACCCCCCAACTCGTAGCCGGGCGGTGGCATTAGACCGAAGGAGGCCGTGCCCGAAAGGGGTAGCCGGAATCGCGTTTTCCGCTTCCGCTACCGCCCGAAAAAGGGAATGGAGCCTAAGCATTTTCCGGAACGGCGGGGGCAGGGACGAAAAAAGACCCCCGCGCGGGTGGCGCGGGGGTCCGGCTGGCATTCGGTAAGGGATGGCAGGAGCTTTACGAACCGTCGCCCTTCAGCACCATCACCGCGGTCTTGCAGAGGATGAAGAAGTCGAACAGCAGGCCGCAGTTGCGGACGTAGAAGACGTCCATCGACACGCGCTCCTGGAAGGTGGTGCGGTGGCGGCCGGACACCTGCCAGTAGCCGGTCAGGCCGGGACGGACGCTGCCGATCACCGCGGCGGAGTCACCCACCTCCGGCAGTTCCTTCGGCATGTAGGCGCGCGGGCCGATGAGGCTCATGTCGCCCATCAGGATGTTCCACAGCTGCGGCAGCTCGTCGAGCGAGGTCTTGCGCAGGAAGCGGCCGAGCGGGGTGATGCGCGGATCGACCGTCAGCTTGTGGTAGGTCATGTACTCTTCGCGGGCGACCGGGTCGTTCTCCAGCAGCTGCTGCAGCTGTTCCTCGGCATCGACATGCATCGAGCGGAACTTCAGCAGGTCGAAGGTCTGCTTGCCGCCGGCCCAGCGCTTCTGGCGGAACATCACCGGGCCGGGGCTGTCCAGCTTGATGGCGACGGCGAGGCCCAGCATCAGCGGCGCCACCACGACCAGCAGGATCGCCGACAGCACGATGTCCATGGCGCGGCGGATGCGCAGGTAGCCGGTCGGCGGACGGACGCTGACGCGCAGGGCCAGCGAGCCGTGCAGGTTGTGGTAGGTCGCGTCGACGGCGCTGACATTGCCCTCGCCCAGCACGCAATAGACCTGGCGGAAGGGCAGGGTGCGCACCAGGCCGGTCAGGTCGCTGCCGTGGCGTCCCATGTCGGCGACGATGGCGGCGCTGGCCTGGCGGGCGACGGCGGGCGACTTGGCCAGCAGTTCGACCGGACCCATCACCGGCAGGCCGGCGACGCGGGTCTGCCACAGGCTGTCGTCGTCGTCGACGAAGCCGACCGGACGCATGCCGAGCCAGGGCAGGCGCTGCAGCTTCTCGGCGATGGCGGCACCCTGCGGGCCGGCGCCGACGATCATCACCGGCGTGCGCCAGTCCAGCGCGCTGGACAGCAGCCCCTGGATCAGCAGCAGGTCCGCCACATAGGTGACGGCGAAGCCGAGCAGCGCGATCGACAGCGCCTCCACGAAGAAGGAGCGGAAGCCTTCCATCACGATGAAGGGGACGGCCAGGACGGCGCAGCACAGGAAGGCCGCCTGAAAAGTCCGCCTCGTCCGTTCCATGTAGTCGAAGCGGCCGAGCGTGTAGATGCCGAACACCGACTTCACCAGCGGCACCAGCATCAGGCCGGTGACCAGCGACCGCTGCCAGGCGGCGGCCTCCACCGGGTCGGTCAACGGGTCGGTGCCGAGGAAATGGTTGAGCGTCCAACCCACCAGGGCGAGAACGAGGCCATCGGAGAGTGCCAGCAACAGCCCGGGGGCGATCGTCGGGAACGTCGCCTTCTTAGCCGAGGTCAGATCGATGACCGCTTCTGGGTCCAGTTTGCTCATCGCAGGTCCCGTGGTTGAAGGGAATGCCAGCCACCGCACGGCCATTCGTGCGGGTGGTCGCTCGTCATCAGCGTCTCTTGGAAAACGGCCCGTCTTTACTTTGCTGCGCCGCGAATTCCGCACAGGCGCATTTGTGTAAAGATCGCTCTTTCATGATATCTGTCAGCCGATCCGCGGTTCGTTGAGCACGAATTAGGATGAGGAGGCGCAAGCAGCAACAGTGCATACGGACGTTGATTTCGCGTCCGCGATACCACCGGGGTTTCAAAGGGTGCGGACGCGCGATTATTAATAGGGATACTTTTGGATGCTTAACCCGGCAGGGATAGCGTTTAGGGGTAAGGACAAGGTGGTGTCCCACCCCCGGCGACACCGGAATTAACCGCGAATTGTGGGTAGAGGCTGTTCCGAACCTCCCCCGAACGGTCTGATCGGCCGGACGCGGAAGTGGGTGATCGCCAAATTTGCGAGGAGGGGTGGTTCCGCGGCTTGCCCTTAGGAGGACGGTGGGCAATTCCGGACGAAAGCGTGGCGCGAACGCCCCCTTGCCTGTTGCAGGGCGTAGAAGGCAGCGTGCCAGTCCGCCGGAAAGCCTAATCTGAAGGTCCGGTTCCTCTGGCGGGTCCGCTGACCGAAGCCGTGGTGACTAGCACCGAAGAGTGCCGCCGTCGCTTCAAGGCCGAATTGACGCTTTCCGGACCGCCGCCGAGATTTGGCGCGGTCCTTTCCCGCGCTCCATTCCCGTTGTGCGCCTGTGTGATGCACCGGACGCCGCCCCCCATCCCGAGCGGGACCGGGGCAGGCGGAACCGGGGAGGGACGGTGGGTAACAGGGGGCGAAGGAAACCGGATGGCTCTCGAAGCTGGCACCATCATCAAGCATGGCTGGATGTTCATGGTGGCGAATGTGGTCAACCGCGCCGCGGGACTGCTTCTGCTGCCTCTCTATGCCAAGGTTCTGTCACCGGCGGAGTTCGGCGTCTATGCCCTGATCAGCGTCGTGGGCGACATCGTCGCCGTCATGCTGATGATCGGAATGATCAACGCCTTCACCGTCGTCTATTTCGAACATCCGGACGAGCGCGGCCGGTCACGCGTGGTCAGCACGACGATGATCGGCCTGTGGGCCGCCTCACTGGCCCTGCTGGCGGTGGCGCTGCCGGCCGGCTGGGGCGCCAGCGAGCTGCTGTTCGGCAGCCGGGACCAGGGACCGATCATCGCCTTCGCCTTCGCTGGCATCGCCTTCAGCGCGGTGTTCGAGCTGGCTCTGGCTTATTACCGGGTCCACAAGCGGTCGGGCACCTGCCTGCTGATCTCCGTCGGCAAGGCGGTCGGGCTGATCGGTCTCAACCTCAGCTTCCTGTTGTGGATGGACCTGGGGGTGACCGGCATCTTCCTTGCCAACGCCATCACCTTCGTCGGGCTGGGCGTCGGGCTGACCGTTGCGATCCTGGCGGCGAACGGCCTGGGCTTCTCCTTCGGGCTGCTGAAGCGGGTGGCGGTGCTGGGCCTGCCCTTCATGCCGCAGACCATGCTCGACATGGGCAACCAGTTCGCCATGCGCTATCTGGTCAACCTGCTGATGGGCGTGGCGGCCGTCGGCGTGCTGTCCTTCGGGCTGCGGCTCGCCACCATGCTCTACATGTTCCTGACCGCGTCCTTCCTGCAGATCTGGTCGGTCAGCCGGATCGAGGCGCAACATGATGTCGGGGATAATGCCGCCGGCCGGGAACAGTCGGAATTCGTCTTCTACCTGTTCGTCGTCCTGCTGTCGGCCGCGGCGCTGGGTATGGCGCTGACCGCGCCGGAGGTGCTGTGGCTGATCGCGTCCAGCGAGTACGACACGGTGCTGCCCTGCATGCCGCTGCTGGTGCTGGCCTATGTGGTGCACGGGGTGCGCATGCATGCCGAAGTCGGGCTGGTGAAGACGAAGAAGGTCGGCGTGCTGCCGGCGATCTCGCTGGGCGGGCTGGCGGTCGGCACGCTGATCATGGCGATCACCCTGGGGCCGCTCGGCCTGATGGGCGGGGCCATCGGCGTGCTGGGGCGCGAACTGGTGATGCTGGGCGCCACCGAGGCGCTGTGCCGCCGCCTCAGCCCGAAGGAGCCGCCGCTGAGCGTGCTCCGCATCCTGGGCATCCTGGCGCCCGGCGCCGTCGCCTATCTGGCCGGGCTTGCCCTCTTCGGCTTCGAGGTGAACCCGACCTATACCGCCGCCAAGGTCGGCCTGACCATGCTGTTCGCCATCGTCGTGCTGTTCGGACCGAGCTTCGGCAAAACCGACCGCGCGATGCTGTTCCGCATGGCCGGCCGGTTTCTTCGCCGTCCGCAGACGGCGTGACAATGATTGACCCCCGGGAGGATCACACCGCGATGCAGGACGCTCCCCGCTACACCTATCGGCAGACCGTCGCGGCGGATGCCGTCCGCTACGGCGGCGGCTCCGGCCTTGGGGCGGTGCTGAAACTGCTGGCCGGCAACCGCATGTTCCGGGTGACCTTCACCCTGCGCAGCTGCCAGGCGGCGAACCGGATGGCCGGGCCGTTGCGCAAGCCGCTGCTGGCCGCCTGCCGGCTGCTGCACCGCTGGACGCAGCATTCCGCCGCCATGGACCTGCCGTGGGAGACCGAGGTCGGGCCGGGCCTGCGTATCCTGCACGGCTGGGGTCTGGTGGTGAACGCCAACGCCCGCATCGGCGCCAACGTCACCCTGTTCCATGGCGTCACGCTCGGCCAGAAGGACGATCTGCTTCCCACCGGACGGGTGACCCATTATCCGGAACTGGGCGACGGCGTCTGGGTCGGACCGCATGCGGTGGTGATCGGAGTGTCCATCGGTGACGAGTGCATCGTCGCCGCGTCGTCCGTCGTCACCAAGCCGATGCCGCGGCGCACCGTCGTCGCCGGCAATCCGGGCAAGGCGGTGGCGGAGGTCACCATCCCCGACATCCCGCATCCGGCGCCGGTCGGCCCGGCAGCCACGATGGAGGCAACCGCCGCCGCCTCGCCGGTCCCAGGCTGAAGGCGCAGATCGGCGGAACGGGAAAAGGGCCGGCAGCTAAGCTGCCGGCCCTTTTCCGTAGCCTTGGTACGCCTCGAAGGACAGAGCCTTAGGCGGCGTGCGCCATCGGGTCGTGCCACTCCGCACCGTGATAGGCGGTGTCGTAGGCGGCGTGCGACAGGTCGGTGACCGAGCTGTCGATGCTGGCGACCGACGCCGTCGGCAGGTCGGCGGCGGTGCTGCTCGCGGTGGTCAGCGAGTGGGCCAGCAGGTCGGCGGAGCCCAGCGACGCGGCGGCGGCCTTGGCGGCGGCGTCGATGATCGTGCCGTTGCCGGTGGCGTCGGCGATGGTCGCGGCGGTCGAGTTGGAGATCTTCAGGCTGAAGGTCTCGTTGCCTTCCGTCACGCTGTCGCTCAGCACCTTGACCGTGACGGTCTTGGTGGTCTCGCCGGCGGCGAAGGTCAGCTTGCCGCTGGTGGCGGTGTAGTCCGAACCGGCCTTGGCCGTCCCGTCGACCGTGGCGTAATCCACCGTCACCGGGGTGCTGGAGGGCGCCGACAGCTTCACCGTGAAGGTGGCGTTGGCGGTGTTCGGGGTGCTGGAACCGCCGGCGGTGTCGAAGATCGCGCCTTCCATGGCCGGCTTGATCAGGTTGATCTTGGACTGGTTGATGGTCTTGTAGTCGTCCATCAGGATGCCGCCCACGTCACCCGATTCCGGCGTCCAGGCCCAGAAGGTCCAGCTCATGCCCTTGTCGCCGGCGGCGATGTCGCTCTTGCCGTCCAGGTTCCAGTCGCCGTTCAGGTACTTGCCCATGGTCCGGGCCCAGGTCTGCTCGGCCGAGCTGTTGAACAGGCCACCCCATTCGCCGAGCAGGATCGGCGCGGTGTCGTTCTTGTACAGGTAGCCCCACATCTTGTCGTACTGGGCCGGCAGGTTGTTCGGGTAGGCCGGGTCGTTCAGCCAGCTGAAGTTGCCGACGCTGTGGCCGTAGGCATGCGGCGAGTAGACGAGCTTGTTGGGGGTGTCGAACACGATCGGGCGGGACTGCGCGCCGGCCAGCGTGCTGCTCCACTCCGTGCCTTCGACGAACAGCAGCCAGTCCTTGTTCACGGTCTGGATGGCGTTGCCGATGCGCTCGGCGGCCGAGGCCCAGTCGGTGGCGGCGCTGCCGCCCCAGGTGGCCGTGACGCTCGGCTCGTTGTGCAGGTCGGCGCCGATGACGGTCTCGTTCCCGGCATAATGCTTGGCCAGCATCTTCCAGTTTTCGATCATCTTCGATTCCGGGAACCGGCTGGAGTACCACAGGCCGTGCTCGTTGGTCCCGGCGCCGCCGTCGTTGCGGTGGTGGTCGAGGATCACCTTCATGCCGAGCTTGCCGGCATGGTCGATGACCTTGTCATAGACCTGCAGACGGGTCAGGCCGACCAGATCCGGGTTCTTCGAATAGTCGATGCCGTTGGTCACGGCCGAGCTGGTGAACATCTCGTCCGACATGGTCAGGCGGATGGTGTTGAAGCCGACCGACTTCATCTTCTCCAGGTGGCCCTGGTAGCTGTCGGCCCACAGGCCGGCGGGCACGTAGTTGTAGCCCTCGCCACCGAACCAGTTGATGCCGGTCAGGCGGACGGTGTTGCCGGCCTCGTCGACGATCTGGTTGCCCTTGGTGCTCAGGAAGCCCTGGATGCCGCCGGAGGAGGTGCTGCCGGTCGGCTCGGTCACCGACACGTCGTTGACCGACAGGGTCGGCTTGGTCGTCGGTTCGGTCGGGGTGGTCGGGTTGGAGGTGCTGCCGCCGAACCAGGACTTGTCGGCCTTCACTTCCATGGTGCCATTCCACCACATCGCCTTCTGACCGGCGACGACGTCCCTGCCGTCCAGCGCACCCTTGTCGATCGACACGATGCTGTCGGTCGGGGCGACGGCGTGGCCGCCGATGGTGATCTTGTTGACGTACAGATTGCGGTCGGCGCCGTTGACCACGCCGTCGTTGTCGTACTGGATCTGGACCTTGTGGGCCACGTCGGCGCTGACATTGGCGTTGAAGGTGAAGTCCTTCGCGGCGGTGCCGGCGGTGGCCTCACCGATCACCTTGCCGTCGACCAGCACCTTGAAGTGGGCGTTCACGCCGCCGGCCGCATTGCCGTAGGCGTTCACGACGATCGGCGTGCCGCCGGTGGTCGGGGTGGTGGGCGTGGTGGGCGTGGTGGGGGTCGTCGGGGTCCCGGCGGCGCCGGCGAACACGTCCTTGGACATGTTGAAGTCGAGCGAGCCGCTCCAGGACAGAATTTCGCGGCCGGACAGGGTGCCCTGGCCATCAGCGGCGTAAGAGACCGTCGAGCTGTTGGAAGCGATGGTCTTGCCGTTGACTTCGATCGACTTGACGATCAGATCGCGGTACATGCCGGCCTTGTCGGTCGACAGCCAGTCGTTGTCGTACACGACCTGAACCTTGTGCGCAGCGTCGGGCGCCACCTTGGTGGTGAAGCTGTACTTGCCGGCGCTGGTGGAATTGACCGTGGCCTGGCCGACGGAGACGCCGTCGACGAGGAACTTGAAGTGCGGCCAGACTCCTCCGGCAGCCACACCCGAGGCATTGACGACGAAAGTCATATCGACGGGGTTCGTTGCCATTGGAAGTAATCCTCTTTTCCGTGTTTTCTCTGAAGCACAGACTGGCCGGAAAAGGTTAACGAGGTATTTCAAATTTTAGGGAAATGCGGCTCGAATGCCACTCTCTCCTGTGAAAAGAAAGGGACACGAAAAACCCCTTTGTCGATGCATTGCTGCAACAAAGGGGTAGATCGTGTCCCTAAAGCTTTGTCTTTTCAGTGCTTTCGCGTCGCGCGAAAAGGGATTATTTGGGCTTGTGGGCCACCACGAACACCTCTGGCCGGAACATAAAGAGCTGACCAACCCTTCCGAGCTTGCGATTAAGGGTTAACGGGAGCCGTCCCAAAAATGCCTCAACCAAGCGCACGTAGCCGAAATAGGCACGGCTGGCGAAATGCAGGTTCAGCCGGCGGCGCACCGCCATTGGTACTACATACACCGCCTCGACACGGTCGAACCCGGCCTCACGCAGCATCGCCGCCGTCTCGGCCCAGCGATATTCGCGCAGATGCATGCAGATCGGCTCGTCCAGTCCGAACACCTCCGACAGGTCGGCCGGACCGGCATACTTGTGCGGCATGCTCAGGACATACTTCCCGCCCGGCTTCAGGATGGTCCGGACATTCGCCATGTGGGTGACGACGTCGTCGGGATGCATGTGCTCGACCACATGGGTGGAGATCACGCTGTCATAGCGGTCGGCCGGCTCGAACCGGGCCAGATGCACGCCGTCGCTGTTCTTCCAGGTGATGTTGGAATCCTGTTCGATCCAGCTGGCGCCGCGTTCGCGCGTCACTTCGGTCGCGACACAGCGGTAGCCGTGGCGGGCGAGATAGCGCAGGAGCCGCGCCTTGCCCGAGCCCACCTCGTACACGTCCTGCGGGCCACCGAGCAGGGTCAGGAAATGGCGGAAGTCCAGGTCGTCGTTGCGGGTGTGGGCGTCGTCCTCCGCCTCGTTCAGCCAGGGGCAGCTGCTGTAGAGCACGGTGTAGGCCTGCTCGAAGGCGTCCCAGCGCTCTTCGGGCTTGGTTTGCAGCAGCTCCCGGGCAAGGCGCCGTTCGAGGTCCCAGTGCCGGTGCACCATCTCCGCCGTCAGCGGATAGGTCGGCGAGAGGTGGAACTTCCGCCGGTAGCGCTCGACGAGGGCGTCTCCGCCCGCTTGGTCGGCGGGCAGGCGATCCATCGGCAATGTGTCGGCTGTGTTCTGCACGATCGACCTCTCGTTCAGGTGGGGTGCCGGACGCTTTGAGGGACTCTAAACGGGAGCGCAACCGGACGCTCGCACGCGAAGGGGCAGGGGTGCGGGCCTATCGGAGGGGGTGGGATCCGAGAAGGGCGTACCCCTGCCGGGCGAGGTGCCGTTTCATCCCGACCGCGCCTTGCCGGTCCGCGCCTTGTCCTGCAGCGTGTCCACCACCGCCGTATAGAGCGGCAGAGGCCGGGAGTTCGCATCATAGGGGGAGGGGTGGGGCTTCAGCTCCGCATGTTCCCTGGCGATGAAATTCAGGTCGGAGCGCAGGTGCCACCAGCACAGCTCCTCCAGCCGGGCATTGTTCAGCACGTCGGCCAGATAGTTGCGGGCCAGCAGGGCCATCGCCCGGTCCTTCTCCACCCGCGACCACGAACGGGGCAGGCGCGTCTCGTCGACGTCCATCTCCGTCAGATGGACGGTCAGGCCCAGCTTGTCGACCGCGCGCAGGAACTTGCGCATGCCGGCGCTGTCATAGGGCTTGCCGCCGATCAGGTGGCTCTGCAACCCGATCCCGTGGATCGGCACGCCGCGCTTCACCGCCCCGGTCAGCCAGTCCAGCAGATAGGCGCGCTTGCGCTGCTGCCAGCCCTCGTCGATCTCGATGCCGAACTCGTTCAGCACCAGCTTCGCCTTGGGGAAGGCCTTGTGAACATGGTGGAAGAAGGGATCGAGCCATTCCGGCCCCTTCTCCGCGCCGCCCGCCGCCACCCACCACATGCCGCGGCGGAAGCCGTAGCGGTCCTGCTGGCGCGGGTGGCTCTCCACCGTTTCCCAGAAGAAGACCTCGTTGGCGACGTCGATGCGGTAGAAGATGTCGCCGTAGCGCTGGCGCACCGCCTCGACCACGCCGGTGAAGCGCGGCCAGACATTCTCGGCGCTCAAGGTGCCTTCGGGCGAGAAATAGGCGCTTTCCGCGATGCCCAGCTCCTCCTGCCGGGATGCCGGAAGCTTCATGTAGGGCGGCATGCCCATATGCTGCCAGATGATCGTGTGCCAGTTCGGCGTGGCGCCGATCGACCGCGCCAGTTCCACCGCGGCATCGAAGCGGCGCCAGTCGTAATTGCCTTCGGTGTGCTGGAAGACACCCCATTTGCCGCCGTTTTCCGGTGTGACGACGTCGCATTCCCGCGCCATCAGCCGGTCGAGCATCGGATCTTCCGGGTCGATGTAGTGGTCGCGCGCCGCGCCGTGACGGATGCCCAGCGCCCGGCAGGCGTCGCGCAAGGTCACCGCCGGCTCCGCAGCCCCGGCGGCATGGGACGAGGCGGCTTCGGCGGGGGCCGGGCCGGTGGCGCCGCGGCAACTGGCCAGCACCGCGCCGGCGGCGGCGGTCCACAGCAGCTCGCGCCGGGAGGGGCGCCATTTGGGAAGGCCAGGCTTCGGAAACGTGATCATGGGGAGGGGCTTCTCCTCTGGTCGCGGTAGCCGGTAATGAAGAGGCCCCTCCCTCCGGGCGCCGCAGCGTCCGCAGGGAAAGGGCCTCGGGGTCGAAGGAGCTTCAGGTCACCCGGTGCAGGGCCGCTTACGGAGCGGTCCGCAGGGTGGTGTCGCCATAGTATTTCCGGGTCGCCATGTAGCTGTTGTAGGGACCCTGGTAGCCGCGGGACGCCGCCTTCTTCAGGTTCACGTCGGTCATGACCGCGACGAACTTGCTGTGGTCGATCGGCCCCAGGTCGGCGACGGCCTGCAGATCGCTGGCCGTGGTGTGGCCCCAGCGGCTGACGAACAGCACCTTGGAGGCGGCGCCGCAGACGATGCGGGCATCCGACACGGCCAGCGCCGGGGCGGTGTCGAACACCACCAGATCGAAGTGCGGCGACAGGCCGGCCATCAGGTGGATCAGGCCGTCGACGTTGAAGCGGTCCAGCGTCTCCGGCATCAGGCGGCCGGCCGGGATCATGGCATAGGGCGCTTCGTCGCTGCTGTGCACGATCTCGTCAAGGGTGGCGGTGCCGGCGATCCAGTCCGACAGGCCCTTCTTGGCGGACAGGTTGAACAGGCCGTCGATGCGCGAGCGGCGGAAGTCGGTGTCGACCACCACCACCCGGCGGCCGGCCTGGGCCGCGACCTGGGCGACGGCGAGGCTCATCGAGGTCTTGCCGTCCTGCGGGCGGGCCGAGGTGACGGCGATGGAGCCGACCGGACCCAGATCCGACAGGTGGTTGCGGAACAGGGCGCGCATCGATTCCGAGAACAGCGAGAAGGGGTGGTTCTGGAAGATCTGGTCCAGGCGGCCGCGGGTGCCGCGGGTGGAGTGGTGCGGGACGATGTGGACCGTGCCGACGCCCAGGATGCGGCGGACGGCGTCCGGGGTGCGGATGCGGCGCTGGAACAGCTCGATGCCGAAGACGATGAAGATGGCGACGGCGAGCGAGGCGACGAAGCCGGCCAGCAGCAGAAGCACGCGGAACGGACCCGACGGCTCATGCGGGACCTGCGGCGCCGACACCAGCTTGACGGCGGTCGGGAAGGCGCGGTTGTCCTGCTGGGCCTGCACCTCTTCCAGACGGCCGAGCAGGCTGTCCAGCAGCTGGCGCTTGGCCTGGGCCTCGGCCTCCAGCGTGCGCAGCGGCACCGCTTCCACGGCCATGGTCTGATAGCCGGATTCCAGCTTGGCGATCATGCCCTTCAGGGCGTTTTCCTGCTCGATGGCGACGTTGGCCGCCTCGCGGACGCCGGCGATCTCGTGGCGGACCTCCTGCTGCAGCGAGGAGTTGGCCTCGTTCAGGCGGGCCTGCAGTTCCTGGATGCGCGGGTGCTTCGGACCGTACTGGCGCGACAGCTGGGCCAGCTCGGTGGAGATGGAGGCGACGGTGGCGCGCAGCTGGGCCACGACCGGGGAGGCGAGGCTGCCGCCGTTGCCGGCGCTGCGTTCCAGCGTCTGGGCCTGGGCGACGGCGCGGGCGCGCAGGGCCGCGGCCTCGGCAAGGCGCAGGCGGGCCTGTTCAAGCTCGGTGGTGGCCATCAGGCCGTTGGTGCCGTTCTTGACCAGACCGGCCTTGAAGCGGACGGCGTCGACCTTGGTGTCGGCCTCGGCCACTTCCCGGCGCAGGGTGGAGATGCGGTCTTCCAGCCAGGCGACGGCGCTGGTGGACAGGTCGCGGTCCATCTGCTGGCGGGTTTCCATGTAGCGGCGGACGACGGTGTCCACCACCTTCTGGGCGATCTCCGGTTCACGGGCGGTGTAGCGGACCTGGATCACGCGCGACCGGCCGACGACGCCGACTTCCAGGTTGCGGCGGACGCGGTCGAGGACGCCGTCGATGCTGTCGGCGGCCCGCGTCTCGCGCAGCTGGGTGTCCTTGGTCATGTCGTCGCCGTGGGCCAGCACGGCCTGGACGACGCCCGGCAGCTCGGGGCCGAACACGGCGTGGGCCTGCTCGCGCGTCCAGGCGGTGGCGCGCTCGACGAAGGGCTTCGTCTCGTCGGCCTGGACCGGCGGGTTGAACTCCTGGTTCGTCGCCAGCTTCAGGTCGGCGACGGCCTGGCTCAGCACAGCGGTGGACTTCAGGATTTCGATCTCGCTGAGGATCGCGCCGTCTTCCGGCGTGATGGCGTTCAGCGCCTGGTCTTCCGCCCGGACGACGCGGACCTGACGGTTGTCGACCAGCAGAAGGGCTTCGGACGTGTACTTGTCCTTCATCAGCGAGACGGCGAAGGCCGACAGGGCCGTCAGCGCCAGCACGATGACGACGATCAGCGTCTTGTGGGCCGCCAGCACCCGCAGGATGAACCGGAAGTCGGGGCCCATGGCCGGAGCGGGACCGTCGAACTCGCGCGGCATGTGGTGGCCGACCTGGGTGGGCCACGCCGGAGCCGGCGGGCCGCCATGGCCTCCGTTATTGATCTGGGGAAGGTTTTCCACGTCTCAAAGCTCCTTCTGGATGGGCGAGCGCCGGATCGCTGACGGAGGGATCCGGGTGGATGCGGGCGCTGCGGCGCCCGTTTCGCGGGTGCGGAGGGATGCGGCACGACGAAGGCGAAGGGTGCTCCAGGCGAAGCCGAAGGCACCGATGCAATAGCGGCGGAACAGGCGGCGCGGCTCCTGCGCCAGCCGGAAGGCCCATTCCAGGCCGGAACGCTGGACCGCTTCCGGGGCGCGCTTGAAGCGGCCCGCCAGGAAATCGACGATGGCGCCGCCGTTGACGATCAGCACCGGGTGGTCCAGCGCGCGCTTCAGCTCCGCCGCGACCTGCTCCTGCCTGGGCATGCCCATGGCGAGCAGGATCACGTCGGGGCGGGTGGCCCGCGCCTGGGCGATGTAGTGCTCCACCGGGTGGAAGCCGTGCTGCAGGTCGGCATAGCGGTGCGGCGTGGACGCCTCCAGCACGACGCGGGCGCGGTCCAGCCACGGGGTGGCGGTGCCGTAGATCGCGACGTTGCGGGGGGTGAGCGATTTCAGCAGCAGCGGGATGAAGTCGGTGCCGTTCATGTTCAGGCCGGTCGGCATGCCCAGCACGGGCAGCACCGCCTGCAGCCCGATCCCGTCGCGCAGCAGGACGTCCGAGGCGCCGAAGGCGGCCAACGCCTCGTCCGACGTCATGCAGACGTTCAGTCCGTGCGCGTTCAGGAAGGACAGCACCGTCGGACGGTCCGCCGCCCCCAGCCGGTCGACCAGGGCTCGGCGCTCGCCGTCGTTCGAAATGCACCGCATGCGCTCGATCAGTTCCAGGACCTCACGAGGATTCGGCATGCGCATCTCCCAATGAAAATTAATCAGAGCAAAGCGTTGATCGTTTCACGCCGGATCCTGTTGCCGATCCGGCGGCCGGTTCGGTTCGGCCCGTTCGCCGGGTAGCGGCGGCTAACCCGTTGGGGGCGGACCACCAAACCTGCGTGGCTCTATGTGGCCGGTGCTCCCCCCTTTTCGCACGGGCGAGATCGGCGAAACGGCGACGGATTCGAATTAGCCCGGGCTTGCTCCCTTCGGGGGATTCGGCTTGCCGAATCGGCCGGTCAGACCCATAAAGAGAGACCCCGGCCATAAAGAGAGACCCTGGCGCTCTATGGCTGTTGTCTGAGGACAGAGCCGTCCGCCCTGCCGGACTGGCCGCCAGGCCGATCCGCTCGGCCGAAGCGCTTGCATGACCGGGGCAATTCCAAGAAAAGACGATCATGACCGACGACACTTCCGACAACGCCCGCTTGGGCCGTACTCCCGGCACTGCCGATGAATTCGACCGCCGCGATGCCCTGCGCGCTGTGGCAGCCGTGGTGCGCGGCGACGGGATCGAAGTGGACTCCGACAGCACCCCGGCGCGCTGGTCGGTCGCGGTCAACCACGTCGTCCAGATCCCCGGCACCGACCGGAAGCTGAAGCTGCGCTTCAAGGTGGCGCTCGGCCCCCTGCCGGACATCGAGGCCGACCTGTGGGGCCTGCTGACCACCGACGAAGGGTTCGGCCGCCCGCAGGCCAAGGCGCTGGGCAAGCGGGTGAAGGGCGCCTGCCTGTCCTCGCCGGCCATCGCCAAGGCGAGGGACCGGGTCGACGGCTGGTTCGCCTCGATGGAACAGCGGGCGTCCGGTTTCGGCGAGTCCTGGCGGCCGAAGGGCTTTGCCGACGAGTTGGGCCGCGTCGTCGGCTTCGGCGGCCGGATCCCGCGCCTGCAGACCCTGCTCGACGCGATGGAGGAGGCCTTCTCCACCGCCGCCGCCCGCGCCGGCCTGAAGGTGCGGCGGGAGCGGCTGGAGAATGCGTCCGGCATGGGCGTCTATCTCGACAGCTTCACCACCGCCCGCGCGATGATCCGCAAGCTGCGGCTGTATGTCGGTCCGACCAATTCGGGCAAGACCCACGCGGCAATGGACCGGCTGGCCGAGGCGGAGAGCGGCTGCTATCTGGCGCCCCTGCGCCTGCTGGCGCTGGAAGGGCAGGAGGCGCTGGAGACGCGCGGCCGTCCCTGCAGCCTCGTCACCGGCGAGGAGCGCGACGTGCGTCCGGGGGCGGCCTTCACCTCCTCCACCATCGAGATGGTGAATACCAGCAAGGTGTGGGGCGCCTGCGTCATCGACGAGATCCAGATGATCGGCGATCCCGACCGCGGCTGGGCCTGGACCCAGGCGGTGGCCGGCGTGGCGGCGCCGGAGATCCTGATGACCGGCTCCGCCGACGCCATCCCCTACGTCAAGCGTCTGGCCGATGCCATGGGCGAGGAGCTGGAGGTCGTCGAGTTCACCCGCAAGTCGCCGTTGCGCGTCCAGGAGGAGCGGGTGAAGCTGACGGAGGTGAAGTCCGGCGACGCTCTGATCGCCTTCTCACGCAAGGACGTGATGGCGCTACGGCACGACCTGCTGGGCCGCAACCACAATGTCGCGGTGATTTACGGCGCCCTGTCGCCGGAGGTCCGCCGGGCCGAGGCGCGCCGCTTCCGCGAGGGCACCGCCGACGTGCTGGTGGCGACCGACGCCATCGGCATGGGGCTGAACCTGCCGGTCGCCCGCGTCGTGCTGTCCACCACCCGCAAATATGACGGGCGGGAGGAGCGCGAGCTGACCGCGTCGGAGATCCGCCAGATCGGCGGGCGCGCCGGCCGCTTCGGCATGCATGAGGAAGGCCGCGTCGCCGTTCTGGACGGCGAGAACATCAATCCGGTGCGCCGGGCGCTGACCTCGCCGCCGGTGCCGCCGGAAGATCCGCGCTCGTGGATTTCGCCCAACCTCAGCCATGTCGAGGCCATCGCGCAGGAGCTGGACACCGACAGCCTCGCCAAGGTGCTGCGCACCGCGGGACAGGAGCTGTTGCGCGCCAACCAGACCTTCCGCATGACCGACCTGGAGCAGCGCATCCAGGCGGCATCCGCGGTGGACCGCGCCAAACTGCCGCTGGCGCAGCGCGACATGCTGGCCCGCTGCCCCATCGACACGCGCGACCAGAACAACCTGCGCCTTCTGGGCGGCTGGGCGATCAACCAGGGCAAGGGCATTCCCAACGCCGCCCCCGACGCGGCCGAGCGGTTCCGCCACAGCGTGGGCACCGACGTGGAGTTGGAGAAGGCCGAGCGCGCGGTGAAGGAGCTGACCGCCTACGCCTGGCTGGCCTATCGCTTCCCCGACGCCTATCCCGAGATGGATTTGTGCCAGGAGCGCCGGGCGCATCTGAACGCCTTCATCGAGCGGACGCTCGCCGAGCGCTCGCTCGCCCGCGCCTGCCCGGTCTGCGGCACGCGGCTGAAGGCCAACCACCGGTTCCGCGTCTGCGACAACTGCTACAGCAGCCGCGTCGAGGAACGCCGCGGCGGCCATCGTGGCGGGCCGGCGCGCGGCAACGGCGAGAAGGCGCCGGGTCACCAGCACCATTTCCACCATCCGGTGGCGAAGGAGGGTGGCCGCGATGGCGGTCGTGATGCTGGCCGTGACGCTGGCCGTGGCGCCCCCCGGACCGGTCGCGGCCCTAAACGGCGCGGCGCGGCTCCATAAAGCGTCGCCTCAAGCCGCCGCGCTGCTGTCCCGGCCGGCCCCTTCCCGAACGGGCCAACTGATCTCCTCAACCGCCCCGTTCTCGCCCAGGAAGTAGCGGCGCAGCGGCGTCAGGTCGGCCCCCAATTCGTAAACCAGGGGGCGGCTGGTCGGGATCTCGAACAGCGGGATGTCGTGGTCGGCGACGTTGTCCAGATGCTTGACCAGCCCGCGCAGGCTGTTGCCGTGCGCCGATACCAGGACGCGGGCGCCCAGCCGCAGCGCCGGGCTGATCGCCTCGGTCTAGAACGGCACCACGCGGGCGGTGGTGTCCTTCAGGCTTTCGCCGCGCGGCAGGTTCGACCGGGCCAGTCCGGCATAGCGGCGGTCGGTGACGGCGGAGCGCGGATCGTCCGGCTCGATTGGCGGCGGCGGGATGTCCCAGCTGCGCCGCCACTGGAACACCTGCTCCGCCCCGTGGCGCTCCGCCGTCTCCGTCTTGTTCAATCCCTGCAACGCTCCGTAATGCCGTTCGTTCAGGCGCCAGTGCTTGTGCACGGGCAGCCACAGCCGATCCATGTCGCGCAGGACGAGGTGCAGTGTTTCGATGGCGCGGCTCAGCACCGAGGTGAAGGCGACGTCGACATCGATGCCTGCGCCCTTCAGCAACTCGGCCGCCTGACGGGTTTCGGCGATGCCGCGGTCGGTCAGCCCGACGTCGGTCCACCCGGTGAAGCGGTCTTCCGCATTCCAGACGCTCTGGCCATGGCGCAGCAGGATCAGTCGGTGCATGGCGGGTCTCCCTTGCTTCGGCAGGCAGTTCGGCAGGCATGTCGGGGGCGCGCCGCGGCCGGACGCATGTATTGAAACGGGTTCGCAACCTGCGGGTTCCCGCGGCGGATCGCCGCAGCGGTTCGGCTGGGGACGGCCGGGACGCAACCCGTTTCAGTCCGATTTCATGATTGCTTCCGGAGACACCAATTATGTCAGCCGCGAAATCATGGCGACATACTCGCACAATAATCGTGCGGTAGCGTCGGTGCTGTTGAAATTGCCGGCCCGGCCGGCCCCTGCGGAAGGACAAGGGACGATGGCGGAACCGGATGCCGGAACGCACTCTCCTCGCGCCACACCGCGGGCCTGCAGGGCACGCCCACGCTTTCCGATTATCGCACCAGCAACCTGACAACCTTGCGTACCGAGGCCACGATGCTGCATCATCATGACGTCATCTCCAGAGCTGTGTCGACCGACCGAGAGATCACTCTGGAGGCGCTTCGTGTGTTCACTTATCTGAGCCGGAGGCTCC
The DNA here is from genome assembly GCA_023423695.1 of Pseudomonadota bacterium. Classification (GTDB taxonomy): domain Bacteria; phylum Pseudomonadota; class Alphaproteobacteria; order Azospirillales; family Azospirillaceae; genus Azospirillum. The sequence continues at coordinate 30,468 of JAFAFA010000142.1, forward strand.
ATTTCGATCGCTCCGTTCCAGTGCTCCAGTCCGAGCTGGCTGATGCGCTGGGCATGCAGCGGCCCAATGTGAACCGGGCCATCAAGCTGCTGGAAACCAAGCAGATCCTTCTGCGGGAATCCAAACTGGGGCGGGCGATCACGTTCCGGCTGAATCCGGGACTGGAGGGCGGCCGGGCCTGAGTGTTTGGTCAGGGATGGAATGATCGTCGAGACCCGTGAACTGTTCTTCACAAATTCCGCCCTGAAGAAAGCCATCGCCTGGTATCAGAAGGCCCCCAACCAGACGGACCTGCCGCTGGGCGTCGTCACCTCGGTGGCGCCCAAGCCCGACGGCGGACTGTCGGTGCAAATCCAGCAGAGCGGCGCCTCCAGGTCGCGGGAGGTCGTCTTCACGCCCAGCAAGACGCTGGCGCTGCTTCTGCTGTTCTGCCGCCGCCAGAAGGTTCCCATTCCCCGCGACGCCGGGAAGGATCTTGAGGCGGCCGACGACGGACTGATCCTGATCGTGCGCGGCGAAACCGCCACCAGCGCGCCGCCGCCCTGAGCCGCAACGTGAGCCGCAACGGTGCCGAGCCGTTGCCGCGCTGGCCCGTGATCATCCCGGTTCCCGTCCTCCCACCGAATACGGTCTGCCTCTGTCGGAAGCCGCCGCGCATCCAGCGCGTGCGGCATCTTTTGTCTTCCCGCAATGGCCTTTTGAGACTGCCCGAAAGATAAAAGTGGAGCGGCCGAGACTCACCCAATGGGTGCATTGATTATGATGATGGTCATAGTCGCCAAGGTGGATCGCGCTGCATTTCCTCCTGTGATATTGTTTCCATGTCCGGTAGAGCTAAGCTGTTGTTCCAGACGCATTCGACCATTGGATGATGCTTTTCCGGTTTGGCGTTCGAACATTCGGGAAATTGCAAGCTTCACCTTGGCGGGATGGGTTTTCTTCAGCGGAACCTTCGATTGTCCATTCCAGTCGGATTGCAGCCTGCCCACACAATTGTCGAGGACCGCTCCCTGATGACCCTTATTCACCCGAAGCCGTTGCCGTTGACGGAGCGCCGGCAGGTTCCGCCGGTTCTCCCGGCGTCGGCCTGACCGGGCTGGATCATCGCGTCGCATGTCCGACCTCCGCATTCCACCACCCGACGGCGCTGCCGACAGCCGACGGCGCTCATCCACGCTTCTACGCCGGATCGCCTCTTCTCCCCGTGCGCTGCTGACCGTCCTGTGCACGACGCTGGCGCTGCTGGGAACCGCGTCCTGGGCAGCCGTAACCGTGCTCGATTACCGGGATACGCTGGAACGGTCCGAACAGGACGCGCGGCAGGCCGCGGTCCTGTTCGACAGCCATGCGCGCGGGGTGCTGGAATCGAGCGTCAATCTGCTGGAGCGCGTGGCCGGCCGCATGGACGGTCGCGGCATTGGGGCCTGGGCCGAGCGCAGCCTTGCCGAAGCGATGGCGGTCGAACGTTTCGGCCGCATGACCCTGATCGGTGCCGACGGATCGGTGCAGTTCGGCCACTCCGTCGCCTTTGCGGAGCCCGAGACCGCCGATGGCCTGTCCTTGCTGGTTCGTCCCCTGCCGCCGGATGAGGAGCATGCGGTCCAGTCGGCTGCCGGTCACATGGCCGGCCAGCCCTCAATAATCCTCGCCCGCCGCATCCACGGCGTGACGGGCGCACTCGACGGCGCGCTGCTGGTCGCAGTGCCGGTATCGGCCCTGACCCCCGTGCTGAACGCCTTCGCCGACGACACCCGGCGCCTAGTCGGGCTGTACCGCCCGGATGGCGTGCCGCTCGCCGGCGAGGCCGTTGGGTCGCTTGGCATATTACCCCGGCTGGAGTCCGGTGCGGACCGGGTGGAGGCGGAGTGGACAGTCGGCGGGCAGCGGTCGGTCCTCGGCCTGAAGCGGATGACGCGCCTGCCGGTCCTGTCGGCGGTGGCGATCCCGCAGTCTGCCGTGCTGGCGCCGTGGTATACCCGGATGGAGCGCGGTCTGGTCGTGGTCGCCGCCGGTATCGCGGCGCTCGCCGCGCTGTCCCTGTTGGGGATGGCCAGCCTGCGGCGCGAGGCCGCCGCCCGCCATGCGTTGACCGAGGCGAACGCCCAGCTCGAACTGGCGAACGTACAGCTCGAGCAGCGCGTGGAGGAGCGCACGGCCGCCCTCAGCTCAGCCAATCTGAAGTTGAGCCGGGCGCTGGAGGAGAAGGAGCGGGCGAACCAGGCCAAGGGCCGCTTCCTGTCTGCGGCCAACCATGATTTGCGCCAACCCTTCCAGGCGTTACGGCTGTTTCATCACATTCTGATGGAACGCCTGGCCGACCCCCGCGACCGCAGCATCGCCGAGAAGATGGGCGAGGCGCTGGATGCCGGGGAAAAGCTGCTGCATGCCCTGCTGGAGGTGGCGACGCTCGATGCCGGCGTGGTGCGGCCGCAATTGGCCGACGTGCCGGTGTCTGTCGTGCTCGAGGATCTGGTGAACGAGTTCCGCGGGATGGCGGCGGAAAAGGGTTTGGTGCTGCGCGCGATCCCGGCCCGGATGGTGATCCGCACCGACCGGACGCTGTTGACCCGCATGCTGGGCGATCTGCTGCGCAATGCCATCCGCTTCACCGATGCCGGGCGCGTCACCATCGGCTGCCGGCACCGGGGGCGCTGGCTGCGCATCGAGGTGTGGGACACCGGTGCCGGCATTCCGGCCGAACAGCTGGACAATATCTTCGAGGACTTCGTGCAGCTCGGCAATCCCGAGCGCGACCGCCGGCAGGGGCTTGGCCTCGGCCTCGCCAAGGTGCGGCGCAAGGCGGCGCTGCTGGGCCATGCGGTGGAGGTGAGGTCGCTTCCCGGCCGCGGTTCCGTCTTCGCCGTCAATGTGCCGGTGGTGGGAACCGAGCGGCTGCAGGCGCCGGTGACGGTGCAGGACGCCGCACCGGCCGAAACCGGCGACCGGCTGATCCTGGTGGTGGAGGATGATCCGGTCCAGCGCGACGCCGTGCGCCTGCTGCTGGAAAGCTGGGGCCACCGTGTGATCGAAGCGGTCGACGGCGAGGCGGCGCTATCCCTGTTCGCGGGGAGCGCCGGGGAGGGTCCCGATGTGCCGAACCCGGACATGATCGTCAGCGACTTCCGCCTTCCCGGCCGGTTCACCGGCGTCCAGACGGTGACGAAGGTCGGCGAACGGCTGGGCCGTCCCGTGCCGGGCCTGATCCTGACGGGAGATACCGCGCCGGAGCGCATCCGCGACGCGGTGGCGACCGGCTGCCGCCTGCTGCACAAGCCGGTGACGCCGGACGATTTGCGGGAGGCCATCGCCGCCATCCTGTCGGAACGGCCGGCCGGCCGGCTGGCCGAAGGTGGCGAACAGAGGTTGGAAGACCAGTCGGTAGCCTGAATTAACCCTTTCTGAAGCCGGATGCTGCCAGACTGGTGCCGGAAAGGGAGTTCATGGGGCCATGGTGCAGAATCGCACGCTCAAGCGTCTCGACCAGACGCAGCTCGACCAGGCGGTGCGGCGGCACGAGATGTTTCGCAATGCCCGGATTGGCGGTGCGCGCGCCAACCTGTCCTTCTGCGATCTGTCCGGGCTCGATCTGTCGGGCCGCGACCTTGCCCATGCGGATTTCGTCGGGGCCGGTCTGCGCGGCGCCAACCTGGCGGGGGCGCGGCTGGATTGCGCCTCCTTCTTCGTCGCCGATCTGCGGCAGGCGAATTTCGACGGCGCCAGCCTGATCAAGGCCGACCTGCGCGGCGCCTGCCTGCGCGGTGCCATCCTGGTCGGCGCCAACCTGTTCGAGGCGGATTTGCGTGACGGTTCCCTGGCCGAAAAGGACCGGGCCGGCCACCTGCACATGGTGCAGATCGACTCCAGCCCGGCGGAGGCCGACGGTGCGGACCTGTCCGGCGCCAACCTGACCAACGCCCGGATGTCGGGCATCATGGCGATCCACACCGACTTTTCCGATGCGGTGATGCGCGGCTGCAAGCTGGTGCGGGCCACCATGCGCGGCGCCAACTTCACCGGTTCCAACATGGAGGGTGCCGACCTGTCCGGTGCCGACCTGCGCGGCGCCTGCCTGCGTGGGGCCGTTCTGACCGGCGCCACCATGGTGATGACCGACCTGACCGACGCCGACGTGGAAGAGGCGCTGACCGACAAGCCCGTCGGCCGCGTGGTGGCGGAGTTGGGGCGGTCGCTGGAGGATCTGCTGGCCGACCATATGGCCTGGGTGGGGTCGAGCGGGGCGCAGGGCGCGATGCTGGACCTGTCGGGTTTCGACCTGCGTCATGCGCCGTCGCTGGCCCACATGTGCCTGACCATGCTGCGGGCGCAGGGGGCGACGCTCTACGGCCTGGACCTGTCGGGCGTTCAGTTGCAGGCGGCGGTGCTGGACAAGTCGGACCTGCGCGGTGCCAGCCTTGCCGACGGCGACCTGCGCGGCATCAGCCTGCGCCACGCGAAGCTGAACAACGCCAACCTGCGCAACGTCAACCTGCGGCCTCTGGTGTTCGACGAGCAGCGCTCCCGCCCCGCCGACCTGTCGGGGGCCAAGCTGCGCTACGCCGACCTCAGCGGCGCCTGCCTGCGTTCGGTCAATCTGGGCAACGCCGATCTGTCCTTCGCCAACCTGCGCGGCTGCGATCTCGCCCGCACCGACCTGACCGGCGCCAAACTGTTCGGCGCCAAGCTGGAGCGCCGTTCCCTGGCCGAGGGGGCGATCCTGGACGGGGTTGCCGGTCTGAAGCTGTAGGCAGGCCGCGCGCCGCATCAGGCCGTAGCGCGCGGCACCTTCCGGGCCAGCCGGCGCAGGTCCAGCGCGGCGCGGTCGGCGACGCGCTGCGCCTCCACCAGGATGCCGGTGAGATCGCCGACGTCCGGAGCGATCTCGCCCGCCGCATCGGACATCGCGTCCAACTCCGCCGCTGTCTTCTCGATCAGTCCGGTCACCACGCCGGCCGGGCCGGCGGCGCTGTCGAAACCAGCCATGGGAACATCCATTACTTAATTGTGGTCTTTGGCGAGTGTGTCGCACTCCGGCTTGCGGCGCAACGTCTTCTGCTGCGCCGCACAATGAGGCGGGTGCTCCCGCGTCCCGGCAAAGCCCGCTTGCATCGCCGGTCGCGGCATCGGTACACACTGGAAGGCAAGTCCGCCGCTGGCCGGAATTAACCTTCCTTCACATTTTCGTGGAAGACTGATCCAGTCGCCCCGCATCCCGTTGGAAAGCCGACCCGTGCCGAACGCCGCCTCCGCCCATCCCCCCACGGCCCATCCCCCCATGTCCATCGCCGGCCGGCCGATTGGGCGGGGTCATCCGCCCTATCTGATCGCGGAGATGTCGGGCAACCACAATGGCGACCTGGGCCGCGCCCTGGCGCTGGTGGAAGCGGCGAAGGAGGCGGGGGCCGATGCGGTCAAGCTGCAGACCTACACCGCCGACACCATCACCATCGCCCATGACGGTCCCGGCTTCCGGCTGGAGGGCGGGCTGTGGGGCGGGCGCACCCTGCACGACCTCTACCGCGAGGCGCACACGCCGTGGGAGTGGCATGCGCCGCTGTTCGAGCGGGCGCGGGCGCTGGGGCTGACCATCTTCAGCTCCCCCTTCGACGAGACCGCCATCGAACTGCTGGAGGAGCTGGACGCGCCGGCCTTCAAGATCGCGTCCTTCGAGCTGATCGACTTGGCGCTGATCCGCCGCGCCGCGCGGTCGGGCAAGCCGCTGATCATGTCCACCGGCCTCGCCACGCTGGGCGAGATCGAGGAGGCGGTGGCGGCGGCCGGCGACGTGCCGCTGGCCCTGCTGCATTGCGTCAGCGGCTATCCCACGCCGCCGGAGGACTGCAACCTGTGGACGATCCCGCATCTGGCGGAGTGTTTCGGCGGCATCGCCGCCGGCCTGTCGGACCACAGCCAGGGCATCGCCGTGCCGGTCGCCGCCGCCGTGATGGGCGCCACGGTGATCGAAAAGCACTTCACCCTGTCGCGTGCCGAGGGCGGGGTCGACAGCGCCTTTTCCCTGGAGCCGGCGGAATTCAAGGCGATGGCCGAAGCTGTGCGGACGGCGACCGCCGCCATGGGCCGCGTCGACTACACGGTGAAGCCCAGCGAGGCCGGCGGGCGCGACTATCGCCGCTCGCTCTATGTCGTCGCCGACGTCGAGGCGGGGGAGCCGCTGACTCCCAGCAATGTCCGCTCCATCCGCCCCGGCTTCGGCATGGCGCCGAAACACCTGCCCGACGTGCTGGGCCGTTCCGCCATCCGCCGCTTGCGCCGGGGGGAACCGCTGGGCTGGGACATGCTGGCGCCGCGGCGGGAGGAACCGAATGGATAAGCCGCGCATCGTCGCCATATCGCAGGCCCGCATGACCTCCACCCGGCTGCCGGGGAAGGTGCTGATGCCGGCCGCCGGCCGGCCGCTGCTGGCCCACCATCTGGAGCGGCTGTCCCGCACGCCCGGTTTGGATGCGGTGGTGCTGGCGACGACGGTGAACACCACGGACGATCCGGTGGCGGAGTGCGCCGAAAGCCTGGGCGTCGCGGTCTTCCGCGGCGACGAACGGGATGTGCTGGGCCGATTCGCCGGTGCGGCGGCCCTCGCGGGGGCGGATCTGGTGGTGCGGGTCACTGCCGACTGCCCGCTGATCGATCCGGTGCTGGTCGGCCACCTCATCGCCGCCTTCCGCGACGATCCGTCGCTGGACTATCTGTCGATCGACAGCACCCGCTTTCCGCGCGGCCTGGATGCGGAAATCTTCCCGCGCCGCCTGCTGGATGACGCGGCGGCGAACGCCGTCGATCCGTCCGAGCGGGAGCATGTCACCCCCTACATCTACCGCCGTCCGGAGCGTTTCCGGCTGGGGACAGCGCTGGCGCCGCTTGAGCCGGTCGAGCCGCCCGATCAGCGCTGGTGCGTCGACGAGCCCGCCGACTACCAGTTGGTCCGCCGCCTGCTGGAGGCTCTGCTGCCCTCGAACCCCGCCTTCGGGTGGCAGGATTGTTGCAAATTGCTTCGCGACCACCCCGATTGGATGGACATCAACCGTTCGGTCCGGCAAAAGACGCTGCACTGACGAGACATGCCCGTCCGGAAGAAGGGGCTGGCTGACCGGAACCCACCGATCCGGCTTCACGAGGCCCATCAAGGAGATCAGCATATGGATCGCAAAGACTTCCTGCTCGCTCTTGACGAGATGCTTGAACTGGATCCCGGCACGCTGACCGGCGACGAGGCCCTTGAGTCGCTGGAGGCCTGGGATTCGCTGGCCGTCATCAGCTTCATCGCGCTCGTCGACGAGAAGACCGGCGTGGTGGTGGAAGGCGAGAAGCTGGCCAAGGCCAAGACCATCGCCGACCTGCTGGCCCTGGCGGGTGCCCCGGTCGCGGCCTGACCGGTGCCTCGGCCCGTTTCCAAGCCTCTTTCGGAAGGCAGCCGCCTGCGCGCCGGTGTCGCCACCGTCGCCGGCGGTCCGGCGGCCTACCTGTCGGTCGGCAATGGCGGCGTGCCCGTCCTGCTTTTGCACGGCTTCGGCGGCGACCGCCTGACCTGGCAGTTCAACCTGTCGGCCCTGTCGTCGCGGCGGCGTGCGGTCGCCGTGGACCTGCCGGGCCATGGCGGCTCCACCCCCGACGTGGGCAGCGGCCGGGTTTCCGACTTCGCCCCCTGGCTGGTCGAATTCCTCGATGCGCTGGAACTGGCGCGGGTGCATGTGATCGGCCATTCGATGGGCGGTTACGTGGGGCGCGAACTGGCACTGCTGGCACCGGACCGGGTGGCGAGCCTGACCCTGCTGTCCAGCGCCGGCCTGGGCACGCCCTTCGACCTCAGTTTCCTCAGGCGGGCCATGGCGCCGGCCGACGTGGCAGAGGGGCGGGCCTGTGCGGCGCGCCTGTTCGCCGGCCCGTCGCCGCTGATCCCGCGCTTCGGCGAAGTGCTGCATGCGCAGGGCGCCGACCCGGTCCGCCGGGCAGGGCTGGAGCGGATCATCGACATCTCCTTCGCCGCCCATGCCGATGGCGGCCCGCCGGTGGATTGGAGCGCCTACCCGATGCCGATCCAGGTCCTGTGGGGGGGCGCCGACGGGATCATCCCGCTGCCGCCCGCCGACCGGCTGCCGCCGGGCGCCCCGTTCCGGGTCTTCGACAGCGCCGGACATTTGCCACATATCGAGGCCGCCAGCCCGGTGACCGCCGCCATCCGGGCCTTCCTGGACGGTTGCGACGATGCCCCCAAGCAGAGCTGAGCTTCCATGACCGACCATTCCGCCACCGGCCCCATCTTCGCCCTGATCGCCGAGGAACTCGGCCGCATCGCCGCCGACAAGGGGGAGGTGCTGCCGCCGCTGACCGCCGACAGCCGCTTTCTTGACGGCGGCCTGCCCATCGATTCCCTCGACCTTGCGACGCTGCTGGTGGTGCTGGAGCAGCGGACCGACCAGGATCCCTTCCGCGAAGGCTTCCGCCAGTTCACCACGGTCGGAGAACTGGCGGCGCTCTACGCCGTCCCGGCATGACCGAGCGCCGCCCCGCCTGGATTCATCCCGCCTTCCGTCTGATCGAGGGAGAGGACCTGCTCGGCTGGCCTGAGCTCGCCGGGGTGCCGGTGCCAGCGGGCGGCATGGTGCGGGCCGACCGGCCGTCGCGCGTGCTGGCGGCGCTGGCCGCCGCCGAGGCTGGGGGACAGGGGCTGCTGCTGGCCCGCGGTGCGGCGGATCCCGGTGGATGGCAGCCGGGGCAGGGCTTTTCCGTCACGCTGGAAAGCTCCGGGACCACTGGGGTGCCCAAACGCCTGTGCCACGACTTCGACCGTCTGCGCGGCCGGCTGCGCGGCGTGGCGGAGGAGGGGGCACGCTGGCTGCTGACCTATGACCCGGGCGCTTTCGCCGGCCTGCAGGTGATGCTGACGGCGGCGGCGGCCGGGGCGTTGCTGATCGCCGTGCCCGGAGCCGTCTCCGGCGGTGGCGGGATTGCCGGTCTGTCGGAGGCGGCGCGGCGCCATGCCGTCACCCATGTCAGCGGTACGCCGAGCTTCTGGCGCGCCTTCTTGATGGCGTTGGGCGATGCCGAATTGCCGCTCCGGGCGGTGACGCTGGGCGGCGAGGCGGCTGACCAGCCGCTGCTCGACCGGTTGGCGGAGCGGTTTCCCGGCGCGCGCCTGCGCCACATCTACGCCTCGACCGAGGCGGGGGCGCTGTTCGCCGTCGCCGACGGCCGCGCCGGATTCCCGGCGGCCTGGCTGGACGACGCGCCGGACGGGCTTGCCCTGCGCATCGTAGACGGCCTGCTGGAGGTGCGCAGCCCGCGTGCGGCACCGGGCATCGCCGATGCGGAAGGCTGGCTGTCCACCGGCGATCTGGTGGAACGGCAGGACGACCGCGTGCTGTTCGCCGGCCGGCTCGATGGGCTGGTCAATGTCGGTGGGGTGAAGGTCTCGCCGGAAGCGGTGGAGCGCCGGCTGCTGGCAGTCGGCGGGGTGGCCGATGCCGCCGTTGCGGCGGTGCCGAGCCCGATCACCGGCCATCTTCTGACCGCCACGATCGTGCCGGCGCCGGGTGCCGACGTGGAGGCCCTGCGTGCCGCCTTGCGCGCCGCGACCGCCGACCTGCCGCCGGCGGCGCGCCCGCGCGCGCTGACCTTCGCCGACCATATCCCGCTGAGCGCGGCGGGCAAGAAGAGCCGAAAGGGAGCCGCATGACCGCGCCCGCAGCCGCAGTTGCGGCCACAGAACCGAAGCGTCACGTCGTCGTCACCGGTGGCAGCCGCGGCCTCGGCCTTGCGCTGGTGGAGGCGCTGCTGGCCGACGGCTACCGGGTGTCCACCTGCAGCCGTTCGTCCTCCGCGGCGCTGGAGCGGCTGGCCGGCCCCGACCTGTTCTGGCGGTCCTGCCGCATCGGCGAGGGCGACGAGGTGCGCGCCTTCTTCGACGCCGCCGTCGCCTGGGGCGGCGGTTCGCCGCTGTGGGGGCTGGTCAACAACGCCGGGATCGCGCGCGAAGGCGTGCTGGCGACCTTCCCGGAGGTGGATGCCGAGGCGGTGATCCAGACCAACCTGACCGGGGCGCTCCAAGCCGCCCGCGCCTTCCTGCGGGCCAAGCTGGTGGAGCGCGGTGCCGGTCCCAAGGGGGGCCGCATCGTCAACATATCCTCCATCATCGGGCAGCGCGGCTATGTCGGGCTGGCGGCCTATTCGGCGTCGAAGGCGGGTCTCGACGGGCTGACGCGGGCGCTGGCGCGCGAGGTCGGGCGGCGGGCGATCACCGTCAATTCGGTGGCGCCGGGCTATCTCGACACCGAAATGTCGGGCACCCTGTCCGACGGGCAGCGCGACCAGATCGTGCGCCGCACGCCGCTGGGCCGGCTCGGCACCGCGGCGGACGTGGTGCCGCTGGTCCGCTTCCTGCTGGGCGACGGCGGCGGTTTCATCACAGGACAGACCCTTACGGTGGACGGCGGCATCACCTGCTGAGGCAGCGCCGGTCCAGGCCGCATGTGAACAGGGGGAGGCGGAGATGGTCGCCAGCCGGATCGACGGGGTGTGCGTGCGCGGCATCGTCGGCTGCGTGCCGGAAGGGCGCGAGACGGTCGACGACCTCGCCCGCCGCTTCGGCGAGGACGCGGCGCGCCGGATCGCCGCCGCCACCGGCATCGAGGTGCGGCGGATCGCCGCCCCCGGCCAATGCACCAGCGACCTTGCCGAAACCGCGGCGCGCCGTCTGCTAGACGGTCTGGGCTGGGAGCCCGGCAGCATCGACCTGCTGGTCCTGGTGACGCAGACCCACGATCATACGCTTCCCGGCACCGCATCGCTCCTGCATCGGCGGCTGGGGCTGCGGAAGGGTGCCGCCGTGCTGGACATCACCCATGGCTGCTCCGGCTTCGTCTATGGGCTGTGGACCGCGGCTGGGCTGCTGAAGGCCGCCGGGCGGCGGGCGCTTCTGCTGGTCGGCGATACCACGTCCCGTCTGGTCGATCCGGACGACCGAGCGGTGGCGCCGCTGTTCGGCGACGGCGCCGCCGCGACCGCCCTGGAACTGGACGGTGCCGCGGCGCCGATGGCCTTCGACCTCGGCAGTGACGGTGCCGGCGCTCCCTACCTGACGGCGGAGGGCGGGGCGATGCGCCATCCTGACCGGCCGGCGCGCCTGTTCATGGATGGAACCCAGGTCTTCGCCTTCACCCTGCGCGAAGTCCCCGGCAGTTTGCGGGCCGCACTCGATGCCGCTGGCTGGACGATGGAAACAATCGACCACCTCGTCCTGCACCAGGCCAACGCGCAGATGATCCGCCATCTCGGCCAGAAGCTCGGGGTATCGGCTGAACGTACCGTCGTGGCGTTGCGGGATGTCGGCAACACCAGTTCCGCCTCCATTCCGCTGGCGATCGCCGGCGCGTTGGCGCCGCCCCTTGCGGCCGGAACGTGCCGGCTGCTGCTGTCGGGTTTCGGCGTCGGCTGGTCCTGGGGCAGTGCCGCACTCGCCGTCGGGCCGCTCGCAATGTGCGAAACGGTTGTCCTGCCCGGCAGGAAATACCCGGCAGAATCTGCCGCCCCGGCAAGCCCTGCCGCCTGACCGGCAGATTTTGCCGGGAGATCGGCAAATTTTGCCGTGTGCTTTCCTGCCCACCGGTACGGATTACCAAGGAAACCCGGCAAATTTGAACTGGCCCGCTTCTTGCCTACTCCTTTGGCGGGGGAATTAGTCCCCTTCCGGTAACCGGCGCTTCCAAAGAGGGGTGCCGCCGGACATCGATCCTCCAAAGGAGTGGCCACCATGGCTGGCAACGTTACCCTCTCCGCTTCCATGCGGACCAACCTGCTGCAGCTGCAGAGCACGCAGGAACAGATCAACAAGAAGCAGAACATCCTGTCGACGGGCAACAAGATCAACACCGCCCTCGACGGTCCGACCGCCTTCTTCTCGGCCAAGGGCCTGAACCAGCGCGCCGGCGACCTGACGTCGCTGAAGGACGCGATGGGCCAGTCGATCAGCACCATCCAGGCCGCCGACAAGGGCCTGACCTCGATCGACTCCATGGTCGACCAGGCCAAGGGCCTGACCACCGCGGCCTATGCCGCGCTGGGTAACGACGCCGCTTCCGTGGCCACCCGCAAGTCGCTGGCCGCCCAGTTCAACACGCTGAAGGACCAGATCGACAAGCTGGCCGCCGACAGCGGCTACGGCGGCAAGAACCTGATCGCCGGCAACGGCATGAGCATGGACAGCACCAGCGAGTCCCGTGCCGCCGTCAACAGCATCACCGGCGTCGACAACGCCCGCGTCACCAATGTCCAGCGGGCCGATACCTATTCGATCCGTATCCAGGGCGACGGCTCGATCGAAGGCAAGGCGCTCGACATCTCCAAGGCCGAGCGTGCGCATGGCCTGACCGGCCTGAAGCTGTCGGGCACGATGTCCAGCACGTCGGGCAGCTTCTCCAACGTCCAGATCGAGGTCCGCGGCGCCAACGGCCGGACCCGCGACTTCATCGTGTCGGACGGCAACGAGAGCCGCACGATCTCCTACTTCGACAACACGCAGTCGACCAGCACCACCCTGCAGCAGGCCGCCACCGGCAGCACCGCTCAGCGGTCGACGGTGAACTTCGGCGGCACCATCGAAGAAGGCGACATCTTCTCGATCTCGGTCGAAGGTCAGACCTTCAGCTACACCGCGACCTCGGGCGACGTCAGCAACGCGTCGACCGCGGCGCGGGCCATCGCGAGCCAGCTGCAGGCCTCGATCACCGCCGCCATCGGCGCCGGCGGCCGCCTGGAGGGCAAGGATGTCGCCACCGCCACCCTGGGCACCGCCGACACGATCACCCTGACCGGTCAGT
>JAFAFA010000118.1 GCA_023423695.1 Pseudomonadota bacterium
TGATCTTCGGCGTGGGGATGGGCTCGGCGTGGCGCGACGACTCCGAGGTCGCGTTCGACGGCAAGACCATCACGCCGAAGAACATCGGCCGGCGCGGGAACGGGAAGGAGCGCGTCTTCTTCATCCCCGCCCACCGCTCGATGCTGATCAGCGACGGCTGGGCCGCGCCCTTCCAGAAGCTCACGGCCGACACGCCAGTGGTCGCGCGCATCTTCAGCCAGAACCTCTTCGACCGCTTCAACGCCCGCGACAGCGACGAGCTCTTCCCCCTCGATCGCGTGCTCAAGAAGGAGTACCGCGAGGTGATCAACGACGCGGTGTTCCACGGCGGCGCCGTGGCGCTCGAGCAGGATCGGCAGCAGCAGGCGCGGCGCCTCCGGCTCACCCACGGCGACGCGAGGCTGCCGTTCATGACGTGGACGGCCGGCCAGCGGGAGTTCACCCCGCTCCTGCTCGGGCTCTATCACCTGCTCCCTCCGAGGAAGCTGCTCAAGCAGCCGGACATCGACTGGGTGGTCATCGAGGAGCCGGAGATGGGCCTCCACCCGCAAGCCATCTCGGTGGTCCTGCTGCTCGTGCTCGATCTCTTGTGGCGCGGCTACCGCGTCGTCCTCTCGACCCACTCGCCGCACGTGCTGACCGCCGTGTGGATGCTGCAGCGGCTCAAGGAGAGTCACGCGCGATGGCAGCTGGTCTGCGACGCGTTCGATGTGAAGAGCACGCCGTCGCTGAGGAAGGTCGCCGAGAGCGCGCTGCAGAAGGACTACCGAGTCCACCTGCTCGCGTTCGAGGCCGACCGGAGAGTGCACTCGAAGGAGATCTCGGGACTCGACCCCGAGGCCGAAGACGAGCGCGAGGCCGGCTGGGGCGGGCTCACCGGCTTCAGCTCGCGCTTCGGCGACGCCGTTCGCACGGCGGTGAACGAGAGCGAGTGATGGCGCGGGGCAAGCGCCAATCCAAGCGAGCGGCGACCAGCACGCCGGTGCGCGACGCGCTCGTGTCCGAGTCTCCGCTGCGAGCCCTCGTGGAGGGTGGCCTCGGGGCGGTCGCGGACGACCACCGCAAGTACATCGACGAGCCGCTGCGACCGGCCATCGCGGACAGCCTCGACCTCGACGAGGCCATGAGGCCCGAGCACGGGAGCGCGAACCGGTGGGACTACTTGCTCGGCCATGCGCCGAGCAGCGCCGTGATCGGCCTCGAGCCGCACTCCGCGAAGCAGGACGAGATCAGCACGGTCATCGCCAAGCACACCGCCGCGAAGGACCAGCTCCGACAGCACCTGCGGGACGGCGCGCGCGTCGACGCGTGGTTCTGGGTCGCGTCGAAGAAGGTCCACTTCGCAGACACCGAGAAGGCCCGGCGCCGCCTCGACCAGCACGGGATCGAGTTCGTGGGCACCCGTGTCCTCGCGAAGCACCTCGCAAAGCTCCGGAAGGGCGGCGGCTGATGCTCGTCGTGCGATCCTCGCCGCGCCGCGGCGAGAATCCAAGGAGGCGGTGGCACGGGTGACCGCGCCCCTCACCGCGGCGACGATCACGCGGCTCGAGAAGGTCGCGGCGGACAACGGCTTCGATCTGCCGCTGCCGCGCCAGGGAGACTGGCTCGGCTTCGCGAGCACGCAGGCGCCGCTCTCGATCTGGCTCACCGCCTTCGGCGAGCGGCTCTTCATCGCGGCGCTCTCGCAGCACAACGTCGCGCGGGCGCTGCGCGATCACGGGGTGATCCTCGCGGGGCCGCTGCCGGAGGGCGCGGTCGGGGGGCGGACGGTGGCCGACATCCCGGCCCTCCATCGGCTGGCGCGGCGCGCGTTCCAGCTCTCGCGCACGCTGCCCGATGAGCTGCTCCACGCGTTCGAGGCGCAGACCGCGGGCCTGCCGCGCACGACGGAGGCCGAGCGGCTCGTCGTGCAGCGGGTCGGGCAGGACCTCTTCCGCAAGGGGCTCCTCGACTACTGGGAGGGGCGCTGCGCGATCACCGCGCTGGCCGTGACCGAGCTGCTGCGCGCGAGCCACATCAAGCCGTGGGCCGAGTGCGCGCTCGACGCCGAGCGCCTCGACGTGTTCAACGGGCTCTTGCTCGCGCCGCACCTCGACGCGGTCTTCGATCGCGGCTTCATCACCGTCGCCGACGACGGCGCGGTGCGGGTCTCGAGCCTGCTCGGCGAGGGCGACCGGGGGGCGCTCGGGCTCGACCGGCCGCTGCGCGTGCGCGCGCTCGGCGCCGGGCATCGCTCCTATCTCGCGTGGCACGCCGAGCACGTCTTCCGGCCGTGAGCGGCCGCTCGAGACGCCCGCTCGAGACGCCCGAACATGCGAAAACGGGCGCGAACCGCGCGCGAACGCGCTCGAGGCTCCTCGAAACGCGGCTGCGCTCGACGAAACGCCGCGACGCTGGTCGAAACCGGCGCCGAGCTCGCGTCGACGTCGCCAGACACGCGCAAAGACCGCTGGGCTCGACGAGACGCCTCCCAGCTCGACGAGACGAGGCGCGAGCCGCTCAAAACGGGCCGGGAGCCGCGCGAAACGCCATAAATCTGCGCAAAACGGCGAGATCCTGCGCAAAACCGCGCGCTCGCTGCAGCAAACGTGGCCAGGATGCCGCAAACGCCGCCAGCGCGCACCAGAGACCGCCAGGGCGCACAAAACGGCCGAAGACCTGCGCAAAACGGCCGAAGACCTGCGCAAAACGGCCGAAGACCTGCGCAAAACGGGCGTCGACCCCCGCAAGACGCACCGTCATGACATGAGCGCGCGGATCGCTGACGAGACGCGTTCCGTCCCCAACTAGGGACATTGGTGTCTTCGCGAGCACGCCAGAGAGGGCGTGGGCAAACGCGGAGCACGATGTCGAGGCAGAGCCAGAGAAAGAAAATCGAGAACGTCGCCCTACGGGGTTGATCGCCGCACGCATCTGCCTTCTAATGGGGCCCTATGGCGCAGGTCAGGAAGAAGAAGGCCGCGGCGCCTGCCAAGAAGGCGGGGGCTGCAAATCCAAAGAAGGTCGCGAAAGCAGCATCGGGGAAGGACGCGCTCGATCCGTCGCGCGAGTGGTCGCTCGACGAGGTGGAGCCGCATCTGCCTCCGGTGCCGCGAGAGGAGGTGGAGCTGCTGAAAGAGATGCTGCTCGGAGCACACACCGAGCAGCAGTTCGTCGCGTGGGGCTCGGCGTTTCGTACGGAGGACATCCTCGGGGCCGCGCCTCCGTTCC
>JAFAFA010000141.1 GCA_023423695.1 Pseudomonadota bacterium
CGGGGGGAGGGAGGGGGCATTCGCTCCCTGACCGTTACTTCTTCTTCCCCGACTGCGCCCGAGCGAACGCCTCGGCGAACGCGCTGTTGACCGGCTCCGGCGCCTTGGCCGGCTTCGGCGCAGGGCCCGCCGGACGGCGATCTTGCTGCTGCGGACGCGCCGGCCCCCGATCCTCGCGGCGCTCCTCTTGCCGTGCCGGACGCGGCGCCTCCTCGCCCATGCGCATGGTGAGCGCAATGCGCTTGCGGGGAATGTCCACCTCCAGCACCTTGACCTTCACCACGTCGCCGGCCTTCACCACCGTGTGCGGGTCTTTCACGAAGCTGTTGGCAAGCTGGGAGATGTGCACCAGCCCGTCCTGGTGGACGCCGATGTCGACGAAGGCGCCGAAGGCGGTGACGTTTGTGACGACGCCTTCCAGCATCATGCCGGGCTGCAGATGCTTCAGCTCCTCCACGCCTTCCTTGAAGGCGGCGGTCTTGAACTCCGGACGCGGGTCGCGGCCGGGCTTCTCCAGCTCCTTGATGATGTCTTCGATGGTGGGCACGCCGAAGCGTTCGTCGGTGAAATCCTCCGCATTCAGGCCGCGCAGGAAGCGGGCGTCGCCGATCACGCTGCCGAGGTCGCGGCCGGTGGTTTTCACGATGCGCTGGACCACCGGATAGGCTTCCGGATGGACGGCGGAGCCGTCGAGCGGATTCTCGCCGTCGCGGATGCGCAGGAAGCCGGCGGCCTGCTCGAAGGTCTTCGGCCCCAGCCGCGCCACGTCGAGCAGCTGCTTGCGCGAGCGGAAGGCGCCGTTGCGGTCGCGATGCTCGACGATGTTGCGGGCGATGGTCTCGTTCAGGCCCGACACGCGGGTCAGCAGCGGGATGGAGGCGGTGTTGAGGTCGACGCCGACCGCGTTCACGCAATCCTCGACCACCGCATCCAGTGAGCGGGCCAGCTTGCCGCCGGCGACGTCATGCTGGTACTGGCCGACGCCGATCGACTTCGGCTCGATCTTCACCAGCTCGGCCAAGGGATCCTGCAGGCGGCGGGCGATGGAGACGGCGCCGCGCAGGCTGACGTCCAGGCCGGGGAACTCGTGCGCCGCGGTTTCCGATGCCGAGTAGACCGACGCGCCGGCCTCGCTGACCACCAGCTTGGTCAGGGACAGCTCCGGATGGCGCTTCATCAGGTCGGCGGCCAGCTTGTCGGTCTCGCGCGAGGCGGTGCCGTTGCCGATGGAGATCAGCTCCACCTTGTGCCGCGCCGCCAGCGCGGCCAACACGGCGATGGAGCCGTCCCAGTCGTTGCGCGGCGGATGCGGGTAGATGGTCGTCGTCTCCACCAGCTTGCCGGTGGAATCGACGACGGCGACCTTCACGCCGGTGCGGATGCCGGGATCGAGCCCGATGGTGGCGCGCTGGCCGGCCGGAGCGGCCAGCAGCAGGTCGTGCAGGTTGCGGGCGAAGACGCGGATCGCCTCGTCCTCCGCCCGTTCGCGCAATGCGCCCATCAGGTCGGTCTCGATATGCGGGCCGATCTTCAGCTTCCAGGTCCAGCGCACCACGTCGGACAGCCATTTGTCGGCCGGGCGGCCCTGGTCGCGGATGCCGGTGTGGACGGCGATGGCGCCCTCCGCCGGGTGCGGCTGGCCGTCCTCGACCGGCAGATCCAGGCGGATGTCGAGCACGCCCTGCGCCCGGCCGCGGAACAGCGCCAGCGCCCGGTGCGACGGCAGCTTCGACCAGTTTTCCGAGAAGTCGAAATAATCGGAGAATTTGGCGCCCTCGGCCTTCTTCTCCTCGATCACCTTGGAGGTCACGACGCCCTTGTCCGCCATGGCGGTGCGC
This sequence comes from Pseudomonadota bacterium, assembly GCA_023423695.1. Lineage (GTDB taxonomy): Bacteria > Pseudomonadota > Alphaproteobacteria > Azospirillales > Azospirillaceae > Azospirillum. The sequence goes on from JAFAFA010000141.1 coordinate 1,839, forward strand.
AGGCGGCCAACCAGTTCGGCATCCTCGCCGAAGCGTTCGACCAGGATGTGGCGGGCGCCGTCCAGCGCCGCCTTGATGTCGGCGACGCCCTTGTCGGCACTGACGAAGGCGGCGGCCTCTGCCTCCGGCTGCTTCCGGGGATCGGCCAGCAGCGCGTCGGCCAGCGGCTCCAGCCCGGCTTCGCGGGCGATCTGGGCCTTGGTGCGGCGCTTCTGCTTGTAGGGGAGGTAGAGGTCCTCCAGCCGGGTCTTGGTGTCCGCCTGCTTGATCTGGCGTTCCAGTTCGGGCGTCAGCTTGCCCTGTTCCTGGATGGTCGACAGGATGCTGGCGCGGCGGTCCTCCAGCTCCCGCAGATAGCCCAGCCGCTCTTCCAGGGTGCGGAGCTGGGTGTCGTCCAGGCCGCCGGTCGCCTCCTTGCGGTAGCGCGCGATGAAGGGAACGGTCGATCCCTCGTCGAGCATGGCGATGGCGGAAGCGACCTGGGACTCGCGAACCGACAGTTCGTCGGCGATGCGCTGGCTGATGGACAGCATGAGGCAGGGTCCTGCGGACTGGTGACGACATGAAAGGGCGTCTGTCATAGCGCGTCGGGGCAGGGCGGCGCCACCCCGCCCTTTCGGCAGAGAGCCGGACAAGGCAAGCTGAAGCGGAGCCATTCGCTCAACCTGTTCGCAAAAAGGTGGTAAGGGCAGATTTCCTCGCCCCTTTCACCTGACGTTAACCATGCGAGCCTTATACCTCTGCTTGCAACTTGGTTGCGTTTCCTCCCGAACCAAACTCATGGGCGGCCCGGCGGCAATTGCGCGGGGCCGCCTTTTTTCTTGTGTTGCCTCGGGACATTGGCGGACTGGGATGGCGGATCGGAATGATGGCGATCTCCAGAAAGGATTTTATTTCCATAAGAACCGTTATGCGTCTTTGATGCGCGAGCAAAGTAGGAATGTCAGTGTCCGATCCGCGCAACTTCCCCCGGCCGTTCTCCTCCGCTATCGTCGCGGACTTTCCCTCCCCGCTATCCGGAGACCGCAAGACATGACCCGCAACATCGACCGGCTGCTCGACGTGATGGCGCGGCTGCGGAATCCCGACGGCGGATGCCCCTGGGATCTGGAGCAGACCTACCGCAGCATCGCTCCGCATACGATCGAAGAGGCCTATGAGGTCGCCGACGCCATCGAGAAGGACGACAAGGTCGCCCTGCGCGAGGAATTGGGCGACCTGCTGTTCCAAGTCGTCTACTACAGCCAGATGGCGCGCGAGGAAGGCCTGTTCGACTTCGACGAGGTGGCCGGCGTCATCACCGACAAGATGATCCGCCGCCATCCCCATGTCTTCGGACCGGAAGAGGTGAAATCCTCCGACCAGCAGACCTCGCGTTGGGAGGACCACAAGGCGGCCGAACGGGCGGCCAAGGCCGCCGAGGAAGGCCGGGCGCCGTCGGCACTGGAGGGCGTGATCGCCGGCCTGCCCGCCCTGACCCGCGCGCTGAAGCTGCAGAACCGTGCGGCGCGGGTCGGCTTCGACTGGACCGACGCCCGCGACATCCTCGACAAGATCGAGGAGGAGGTACAGGAACTGCGGGCGGAGATGGACGCCGGATCGGCCCAGGAGCGGGTCGCCGACGAGTTGGGCGACCTGCTGTTCGCGCTGGTCAACCTCGCCCGCCGGCTGAAGGTGGAGCCGGAAACGGCGCTGCGCGGCACTAACGCCAAGTTCGAACGCCGTTTCCACCGGATCGAGGCGATGCTGTCCGCCCAGGGCCGCAAGCCGCAGGACGCCACGCTGGACGAGATGGAAGCGCTCTGGCAGCAGGCCAAGCGCGAGGAACGCGGCGAATCCTGAATCGTCAGTAATCCCAGCGGTCGAAGGCGAAGGCCCACTGCCGGCGCACCGCGCGGCGGGCCTGGTCCTCCAGATCGTGGCGGGCCCGCTGGTAATCGCGCACGCCGGCCAGATACTGTTCCATCCGCGGCTGCACCGGCTCGAAGGGCCCGAGGCCGAGCCCGTCATAGACTTGGCGTAGCGTCTTCAGCGGATCGGCGATGAAGCGGTCATAGCGGATTTCCACCAGCCGGCCGGGCGGCAGAAGCGCCCGGTCACGGTCGAACCGCGCCATGATCGCCGGATAAAGGTCCAACACCAGCCCGTCCACCGCCCGCGGATCGTAGGATTGCAGCGAGAATTCCCGCAGCAGGGTCAGCAGCATGCGGCGGGTCGAGCTGAAGACCTCGTAGGGGTCGCGGTGGATGTGGAGGAAGACCGCATCCGGGCGCAACGCCAGCAATTCCCCTACCCTTGCGGTGTGGGCCGGATTCTTGATCAGCAGGCGCCGGGTGCCGGAATAGAGCTGCAGCTTGGTCAGGTAATGGTCCATCCGGCGGCGCCACAGGGCGACAGCCTGCGGACGGCAGCCTTCGAACAGAACGCCCTGGCGGAAGTCGCGGTACAGATGCTTGGGAAAGAAGATGCCGTGGTAGTAGGACAGCGGCTGCATCAGCGCCAACGCCAACTCGTCCTCCTGCGGGGCGGTCGGGTCGATCGGCATCGGGTCGATGATCCGGTCGGGCGGCAGCCACGCCTCCAGCCGCGAGCGCCAGAAGGACGTCAGGCCGAGAAAGCCCCAGGGTAGGCCGACCGCCAGCGGATCGGGGGCGGCGAAGCGTTCGTCCTGTGCCAGCAGGTTCAGCAGATGGGTGGTGCCGCTGCGCCAGTGTCCGAGGATGAACAGCGGCGGCGGCACTACCCTGCCCTGCTCCCTGCCCTGGGCGGCCAGCCGGGCCACCCGTTGCTGCTCCAGCAGGTCCATCGGCGCGCGGATGGCGGCGGCACCGGCCGCCGTCACCACCCGGTGCAGATGCAGCGGCCCCACTCCGCCGCCCTTCGCCAGCACTGTGGCCAGCGTCGCGGCATCAGCGCCGGCCAGCGGGTGGAAGATGCGATGGGCGCGGCGGCGCAGCCAGGGGGTCATGATGACGCCCCCGGTCCGGTCGGATAGGCCCGCCCCCGCCACTCCGACGGCCGGCCATGGCGGGCGCGCAGGAGTGCGGACCACTGGATCGCCAGCATGATCAGGATGCCGACGGGGTGCAGAAGTGCGCCGGCGACGCTCTGGCGGAAGCGGAGCACCAGCAGCAGCCGGAACAGCAGACCGGCCGCCGCCGCCAGCCCCGCCACGACGACCGCCGCATCCGGCAACGGGGCCAGCGCCGCCCAGCCCAGCAGGATCCAGGGCAGGACATGGCCGCCGAACAGCAGGAACGTCCAGACCGGCAGGGCGGCCGGCGTCGCCATTCCCTCCGTCGCATTCTTGGTGAAGCCGGACCACACCTCCCGCCAGCCGCGATACATGCGGCAGCGGGCAAGCCCGGTGGCGTCGAACAGGTCGGTCCCCTGCCCCGCCCGGCGGAAGGCGCGCGGCAGCGTCACCCCGTCATGCAGCGACGCCGATATGGCCGCATGGCCGCCGGCCTTCCAATAGGCCTCCCGCCGCACCGCGATCAGCTGGCCGCAGGCGGCGCCGAAGCGCGGATCGCCCGACCGCCGCATCCCCAGCATCGGCAGATAGCCCAGCAGCAGCACATGGATCAGCGGGATCACCAGGGCTTCCGCCAGCGTCCCGGTCTCCTGCCGGGGAAAGCCGCTGACCAGACCATGCCCGCCCGACAGCAGGGCGCCGCAGGTAAGGCGGGCGGCATCCGGGGAGAGCCGGACATCGGCATCCTGGAATAGCAGCACCGGATGCCGCGCCAGCGTGGCGAGCGCCTGACAGGCATGCTGCTTGCCCGACCAGCCCGGCGGCAGCGGCGGCGCGCTTTCCAGCCGGACACGCGGGTCGCGCGCGGAGATGGCGCGGACGATCTCGGTGGTGCGGTCGGTCGAGTGGTCGTCCAGCACCACGACCTCCACCTCGACGCCGCAGCTGAGCAGGGCCGCATCGACGGCGGCGGCGATGCCGGCCTCTTCGTTGCGGGCAGGGATCAGGATGCTGACGGCGCTGACGGGCGGCGGTTCGGCGGTGGGCCGGCGATAGAACATCAGGTTCACGATTCCCTGCCCCAGCGGCAGCAGGGCAAGCACCAGCGACAGCGCAGCGATCAGGACGATGACACTCATGGCCGCTTCACCTCCTGCCGCCCCACCCGCCCAGGCCCGCCGCCATGTGCAGGGGAAAAAGCCCGCCCGCCGGCCCAGGCCCGCGCCCGTCGCCACAGGTCGTAAACCCCGCCGACCCCGACCGTTCCATCGATCAGCGTCAGGAAGCGCGCCGGTTCGCGGCTCTGCGCGTCGAGCGCCAGCTGGTCCATCACCGCCTCCAGCCGCGTCTCCAACTCCGCCCCGATCTCGGGCACCGGCAGGCCGGCGAGGATGGCGGCGTCCATCGGCTCGCCGAACCGCATCAGCGCCTCCGGCGTGCGTTCGTCCCAGAACGGGTACTCCACCGCCAGCGGCACCACCAGGGCGGAAGGCATGCGGCGGACCAGATGGGCGATGCCCGGCCGCAGGGTCACAGGCCGGCGGCGCGGATCGGTGAAGGCGCCCTCCGCCGTGATCCACAGCATGGCGCGCGGGTCGGCCAGGATGCGCTCGGCATTGCGCAGGAAGGCGACGGCCCCGGCGCGGCCGGGCTCCAGCCCGAACAGGCCGAGGCGCCGCATGAAGCGGTAGCGGCGCAGCATTTCCGCATCGATCGGCCCATAGCCCGGCCGATCACGGAAACGGGTGGTGCCCATCATGATCAGCAGCGCGGGATCCCACCAGGAGGGATGGTTCAGATAGACGATGACCGGCCGGCCGGGCGGCAGCACCGGCCAGCCCGGCCGCGCCAGCCGCACCGCATGGAAGCCGCGCCGCAGGCGCCGGGCCATGATGCCGCCGAAGAACCAGCAGCGCAGCCGCGACCGTAACGCGACCGGATCGTCCGTCATCCGCCTGCGGCCCTCCGTCAGGCGACGGCGCGGGCGGATTCCGCGCCGTCCCGCACGCTGCCGCGCAGGTCGCGGTCCAGGCTGTCGGCGGCGATCCAGCCCGACATCAGCACCATCGGCATGCCCGGCCCCGGATGGGCGGCCCCGCCGGCCAGATACAGCCCCTCCACGTCGCGGGACCGGTTGCCCGGCTTGAAGGCGCCCATGAAGCGGCCGTGGCTCGCCAAGCCATAGATGGCCCCGTTGAGCACATTGTAGCGGTCGTGGATGTCCTGCGGGGTCAGAACATGCTCCACCCGGATGCGGTCCTCCAGATCGGCCATGCCGGCGGTGCGCTTCAGCTTGTCGAACACCACGCGGCGGTATTCCGGCAGCATGCGCTTCCAGTCGTGGTGCGGGCGCAGATAGGGCGTGTGGACCAGCACATACAGCGCCTCGCCCCCCGGCGGGGCGACGCCCGGCTCGGTGCGGGCGGGGGCGGCGATGTAGCAGGTCGGGTCGGGCGCCGGCTCGCCGCGGCGGTAGATCCAGTCGAACTCCTCCGCCGGGTCGCGGGAGAAGACGAAGTCATGGTGCAGCAGATGGTCGTAGCCGCGGTCGAGCCCGAGATAGAACACCACGCCCGAGCAGGCCGGCTCGTAGCTGCGGCGCCTGGCGAAGCGCTTGGCCGGCGCTCCCCCTACCAACTCCTGATAGGTGCGGACGGAATCCATGTTGGAAACGACGGCCGACACCGGAATGCGCTCGCCCGTCTCGGTCTCTACCGCTACGGCGCGGCCGTCCTCCACCTGAAGGCGGCGGACGCCGGTGTTGGTGCGGATTTCCACGCCCAGCCGCCGCGCCACCCGTTCCAGCGCCACCGGCACGGCGCGGGTGCCGCCCATCGGATACCAGACGCCGTCATTGGTCTGCATGTGGGCGATGGCGCAGAGCACCGCCGGGGAACCGTATGGCGAGGAGCCGACATACTGGGTGAAATGGTCCAGCATCTGCGCCGCCCGCGCGTCCGGTACATGGCCGCGGATGGTGCCGGCAACCGTGCTGCCCATGCGCAGGGCCAGGACGTCCGACAGGGTGCTGGCGTTCAGGCTGTTGCGGAAGTTCAGCGTGTCGCCGAGATCCTCCACCGACTTCCAGAAGAAGAAGCGCTCGGAAATGCCGTGCAGCCGTTCCGACAGCGCCTGGAAGCGGCGATAGCCCTCCCCCGCCCCGCGGCCGGGTGCCAGCCGGTCGAGTTCGGCCGCCATCTTGCCGACCTCCTCCGACAGGTCCAGCACGGTGCCGTCGTCGAAGAAGCAGCGCCATTGCGGCTCCAGCCGGACCATCTCCAGCTCGCGGTCGAGGTCGCAGCCGGCCTCCTCCAGGATGCGGCGTAGGACGCGCGGCACCGTCAGGATGGTCGGCCCCATGTCGAAGCGGAAGCCGCCGTCCTCCAGCACGGCGGCCTTGCCGCCGACCCAGGCGTTCTTTTCCAGCAGGGTCACCTTGTGCCCGCGCGCCGCCAGCACCACCGCCGACGCCAGCCCGCCGAGCCCCCCGCCGATCACCGCGATCCGATCCGTCATGCCATTCCCCCTGCAACGGCCTGCCGCAGCATGCCGGACAAACCCATGGTCTTTGTGCGCCACGGCGTCGGCAGACCCAATTCCTGGGCCAGCAGCCGCGACGTGATGCGTGCGCCTTCGAAGATGACCGGCAATCCGCTGCCGGGATGGGTGCCGCCGCCAACCAGATAAACGCCGTCCAGATCCTCGAAGCGGTTGCGCGGACGGCGGTGGAGCATCTGATCCAGGCTGTGCGCCAGATTGAAGGTGGCACCGCGATGCACCGCGAACTGGCTTTCCCAATCCGCCGGGGTCACCACCCGTTCGACGCGGATGCGGCGTTCGATGTCGCCCAGCCCGAAGCCGGCCAGCCGGTCGAGCACGGCGCGGCGGTAACGCGGCGCCTCCGCCTGCCAGTCGATATGGCCGCGCTGGTGGCCGACCGGGACCAGAACGTAGAGCGTGCTGCCGCCGGGCGGCGCCAGATCCGGGTCGGTGACGCAGGCGTTCTGCACGTAGATCGACGGTTCGCGCGGCAGTTCGCGACATTCCTCGATCTCCGCGAGGTTGCGGGCGTAATCCTTCGCCAGAAAGACGGTGTGGTGGTCCAGCCCGTCCACCATGCCCTCGATGCCGAGATAGAGCATGAAGGTGGAACAGGAAAATTTCTTGGTGGCGAGCCGGGCGTCGCTCCAGCGCCGACGCAGATCGTCGGGCACCAGGGTCGTCATCGCCCGCGCGAAGTCGGCGTTGATGACCAGCGCGTCGGCCGGATAGTCGCCGGCCTCCGTCCGCACGCCGACCGCACGGCGGCCCTGGAACTTGATGTGGCGCACCGTCTCGTTCAGGCGGACGGTGACGCCCAGGCTTTCGGCCACGCGGCGCATTGCCGCCATCACCGCATCGGTGCCGCCGCGCGGATGGAAGATGCCGTGCTCGTGCTCCAGGAAGGACAGGATAGTAAACAGGCTGGGGCATCGGAAGGGCGACATACCCAGATACTTGCTCTGGAACGAGAAGGCGAGGCGGATGCGCGGATCCTGGAAATAGCGGGAGAGATCGCGGTCGACCGAACGGTGCGGCGACAGCTTGCCCAGCGCCTTCAGCATCGGCAGCGTCGCAAGCGCCCAGGGGCTGGAGAAGTCGGATTCCAGAACCGGGCGGAAGCGCTCCATCTTCGCCCGGTTGTCGGCCAGGAAGCGCGGCAGCCCTTCGGCATCGGGCGGGCTGAGCTTGGCGATCTCCGCCATCAGCGCCTTCATCTGGGCGTGGACCCGCAGTTCCCCGCCGCCTTCGAACACCAGCCGGTAGAGCGGATCCAGACGGATCAGGTCGACCTCGTCCGACAGCCGGCGTCCGCAGGCCTCGAAGATCTCCTCCAGGATGCGGGGGTAGAGGAAGAAGGTCGGTCCGCTGTCGAACCGGTATCCATCCATCGAGAAGCCGGCCGACCGGCCGCCGATGCGGTCCTGCCGTTCCAGCACGGTCACCTTGGCACCGGTGAGCGCCAGGAGCATCGCGGATGCCAATCCGCCCGGTCCTGCACCGATGATCACGACTTGTCGTTCCATCCGCTTGCCAAACGCTCCTGCGCTGCCGACTTCTGTCGTGACGGGTACGGAGCTGGGTCGGAAATGGATCACAACAATAACCCCACCTCTCTAGACGTAACTCCTTGGCGCCATGAGGTGAACGTTCCTCCGACAGAGATCCGCGCAGCATGGGCCGCCGCCAATATCTCATCGCGACTTTCGGTCATACGCGGACTTCGCCGCAAAGTCGCGGCGGACGCCGAACGGCTTGTGCAGGCATTGGCATCGCGTCCCGGCCGGAAAGCGGCAGAGAGCGTGAGCGCCGAACTCCTGCCGCTGGCGGAAGCCTGCCGCTTCCTGGAACGCAAGGCCGCCCGGCTGCTGGCGCCGCGGCGTCTGGGGCGGCGCGGCCGGCCGGTCTGGCTGTTCGGGGTGGAGGCGGAGGTGCGGCGGGAGCCCTTCGGCACTGTCCTGATCGTCGGGCCGTCCAACTACCCGCTGCTGCTGCCGGGGGTGCAGGCGATGCAGGCGCTGGCCGCCGGCAATGCCGTGCTGGTCAAGCCGGCGCCGGGATGCCGCGCGCCGATGGACCTGCTGGCGGGCTGGCTGGGGGAATGCGGGCTCCCCCATGGCCTGTTCCGGGTGCTGGACGAATCCGTCGAGGCGGTCGGCAGCGCCATCGAGGCCGGCATCGACAAGCTGGTCCTGACGGGATCGGCCGGCACCGGCCGGGCGGTGGCGGAACGGCTCGCCCGCCATCTGGTGCCCTCGACCATGGAGCTGTCGGGCAACGACGCCGTTTTCGTGCTGCCGGGTGCCGATGTGGAGGAGGTCGCCCGCGCCTTGTCCTTCGGCCTGCGGCTCAACGGCTCCGCCACCTGCATCGCGCCCCGGCGGGTCTTCGTGCCGCTCGAATTGGCGGCTGGTATGGAAAAGGCGGTTGCGCGCCATGCGGCCTCCATCCCACCGGCCCCGGTTCCGGCACCGACCATGCGCCGGCTCGTCGCCCTGGCACGGGATGCTGTGGCGGACGGCGCCCGTCCGCTCTCCGGCCTGCCGGAAGAGCGCGGGACCGGGATGGCGCCGCTGGTGCTGGCCGACGCACGGCCGGAGATGACGCTGCTGCGCGAGGAGTTGTTCGCCCCCATCCTGTCGCTGGTGCCGGTGCGCGACATGGAGGAGGCGCTGGCCGGCGCGGCGCTCAGCCCCTACGCGCTGGGTGCCTCTGTCTTCGGACCCGAGAAGGAGGCACGGGAGCTGGCCCTGCGGCTGGATGCCGGGACGGTGACGGTCAACGACCTGATCGTGCCCACCGCCGACCCTCGCCTGCCCTTCGGCGGACGCCATGCCAGCGGCTGGGGCGTCACCCGCGGGGCGGAAGGACTACTGGAGATGACGCAGGTGAAGGCCGTCTGCGTTCGCACCGGCCGGCAGCGGCCGCATTTCGACCCGCCGCGCGACGGCGACGACGCGCTGATGCTGGCGGCGCTGCGCCTGCTCCATGGCGGCCCCGGCACCCGCGCCGGGGCCCTGCGGCGGCTGGTCCAGGCGGTGCGCCGCCGCCTTCGGTCATAACGACAACCTGCCAATACCAGAACTGATGGACCGCCTTGCCGATGCTTACCCTGATCCTCGCCTTTCTGATCGGCGCCGTCGCCGGTTCGCGCACTCTCCTCGCCCCGGCGGCGGTCAGCTGGGCCGCCTATGCCGGCTGGCTGGACGTGTCCGGCAGCTGGCTGTTCTTCCTGGGGGAACCCGTGTCGCCCTGGGTCTTCACCGCGATGGCGGTGGTTGAGCTGATCGTCGACAAGCTGCCCACCACCCCCAGCCGCAAGCTGCCCTTCCCGTTCGCCAGCCGCATCGTCGGAGGGGCCATAGCGGGTGCCGCCATCGGAGCCGACGCGGGATTCTGGATCGGCGGACTGGTCGCCGGCGGCATCGGGGCAGTTGCGGGGACGCTTCTCGGCTATGCGGCCCGGATGCGCATGGCCGCCGCCTTCGGCCGCGACCGACCGGCCGCCCTGCTGGAGGATGCCGTCGCGCTGGCCGCCGCCGTCCTGATCGTGGCGGCGGCCTGACGCCGAAAACTTACACCCGCTCGAAGACCGCGGCGATGCCCTGGCCGCCGCCGATGCACATGGTCACCAGGGCATAACGGCCGCCGATGCGGTGCAGCTCGTGGATGGCCTTGACCGTGATGATGGCACCGGTCGCGCCCACCGGATGGCCGAGCGAGATGCCCGAACCGTTAGGGTTCACCTTGGCCGGGTCGAAATCCAGCTCGCGGATCACCGCGCAGGCCTGGGCGGCGAAGGCCTCGTTGGATTCGATAACATCCATGTCGGCGACCGAAAGGCCGGTGCGCTCCAGCACCTTGCGGGTCGCCGGGACCGGGCCGATGCCCATGTAGTCGGGCTCGACACCGGCATGGGCATAGCCGACCAGACGGGCCAACGGCTTCAGCCCCAGCACCTGGGCGCGGCGGGCGTCGGCCAGCACAACGGCGGCGGCGCCGTCATTGAGTCCGGAGGCGTTGCCGGCGGTGACCGACCCGTCCTTCTTGAAGACCGGCTTCATCTTCGCCAAGCCTTCCGGGGTCACGTCGCCGCGGACATGCTCGTCGGTGTCGAAGACGATGGTGCCCTTGCGCGACGGGATCTCGACCGGGACGATCTGATCCTTGAAGCGGCCCTCGGCGATGGCGCGGGCGGCGCGGCGCTGGCTTTCCGCCGCCAGGGCGTCCTGCGCCTCGCGGTCGATGCCGTAGCGGGCGGCGACATTCTCGGCAGTGACGCCCATGTGAATCTTCTGCCACGGATCGTGCAGGATTCCGTTCATGTAGTCGACCAGTGCCCCGTCGCCGAGCCGGGTGCCCCAGCGGGCGCTGGGAACGAAATAGGGGCCTCGGCTCATCGATTCCGCGCCGCCGCCGATGGCGATCTCGCAGTCGCCGAGCGCGATGGACTGCGCCGCCGAGACGATGGCCTGCAGGCCCGAGCCGCAGAGCCGGTTGACGTTAAAGGCCGGGACCTCGATCGGGATGCCGGCGTCGATGGCGGCGACGCGGCTGAGATAGGCGTCGTTTGTCTCGGTCGGGATGACGTTGCCCATCACCACATGGCCGATGGCATCGGCGCCGGCGCCGGAGCGCTCCAGCGCCGCCTTGACGGCCACGGTGGCGAGCCGGGTCAGCGGCACATCCTTCAGCGTGCCGCCGAAGCCGCCGATGGCGGTGCGGGCGGCGCCGACGATGACGATGTCGTTCTGCATGGTTGGGTCCACTTCTCGGGCGGAGGGGAGGATCAGCGGCCGGTGAAGTCCGGCCGGCGCTTGGCGGTGAAGGCGGCGATGCCCTCTCGGAAATCGGCGGTGGCGGCGGTGGCGAGGAAGCGGTCGCGCTCGGCGTCCAGCTGTCCGTCCAACGTCCGGTCGAAGGACTGCCGCATCAGGTGGCGGATGCCGGCATAGGACACGGTCGGCCCGGCGGCGAGCCGTTCGGCCAGCTTCGTCGTCTCCGCCGCCAGATCGGCGGCCGGCACCACCCGGTTGACCAGCCCGATGCGCAGAGCCTCCGCGGCGTCGATCACGTCGGACAGCATCGCCAGCTCCATGGCGCGGCGCAGCCCGACCAGACGCGGCAGATGGAAGCTGCCCGACCCGTCCGGCGTGGCGCCGATGCGGGCATAGGCCATGGTGAACTTGGCGTCGTCCGCGGCGATGCAGAGATCGGCGGCGGTGGCGAGGCTCATGCCCGCGCCCGCCACCGGACCATGCACTGAGGCCAGCACCGGCACATCCAGCCGGTCGAGGATACGCACCGCCTCGTGCAGGTGGGCGATGATGGCGCCGGCCACCACGGGGGCGGCGGCGGGATCGTCGTTGAAGCGGCCGACATCCCCGCCCGCCATGAAGCCGCGGCCATTGCCGGCGATGACCAGCACCCGTGTCGGACCTTGTCGGCCTTCATCCGCCACGCTGCGGCAGGCGTCCAGCAGGGCGGCGGCGGTGGGCTCGTCCAGCGCGTTCAGCACGGTGGGGCGGTTCAGCCGGATCCAGGACACGGCACCCTCGCGGGTGAGAAGGACCGGCGGGGCGGTGTCGGACATGATGGCGTCTCCCGGACATCTACTGCAAGGAAGGTATGTTACCGGACGGTATGCAATGTCAACGGTCAGGTTGCCCCAATGGTAAGCCGCGCATCACGATGGCGGACCAAATCCGGGACTTGGCTGTTGGACATCAGGCCGAGGCACGGCTGAAAAGGCACGAGCCCCTTCCTGGAACAGCAGAGTGGAGTCCCGTCATGCATCATCGCCTCCTGACCGGTTTACCGGCCATCAAGCGCTGACGGCGGACGGGAGATACGGCATGCCATCGGTTGCGCGTTCGGTCGCCTCGCTGCTGCTCGGCGTGGCCTTCCTGATGCTGGGCAACGGCGCCCTGTCCACCCTGATCGGGCTGCGGCTGTCGGCGACGGAGTCCGGCCCGACGGCGGTCGGGCTGATCACGGCGGCCTTCTATGCCGGGCTGACGCTGGGATCCCTGTATGCCCACCGCGTCATAGCCCGCGTCGGCCATATCCGGTCCTTCTCCGCCTTCGCCTCCATCGTCTCGGTGGCGGCGCTGGCCCATGCGCTGTTCGTCGACGTGCCGCTCTGGGCCTTGTTGCGGCTGGCGCAGGGCTTCTGCATGGCCGGTCTCTACATGTGCATCGAAAGCTGGCTGAACGGCACCGCCACGAACGAGAGCCGCGGGCAGATGCTGTCGGCCTACATGGTGACGCTGTACGGCGCGTCGGGCATCGGACAGCAGCTTCTGCGGCTGGACGACGAGGCCGGGGTGCGGATTTTCATGATCGTGTCGATCCTGCTGTCGCTGGCCCTGGTGCCGGTGGCCCTGACGCGGACCACGCCGCCGCAGCTGCCGAAGGTCTCCTCCTTCGGCGTGCGGCGGCTCTATGAGAGTTCGCCGCTGGGGGTGGCCGGCGTCTTCATCAGCGGGGCGATCACCGGGTCGATCTATGGGCTGGCGCCTGTGTTCGGCGCGGCTTCCAGCTTCGGGGTGTCGGGAACGGCGCTGTTCATGTCGGCGCTGATCCTGGGCGGCATGGCCCTGCAATGGCCGCTCGGCCGGCTGTCCGACCGGTTCGACCGCCGGACGGTGATCATCGGCCTGTCGGCCGCGCTGTCGCTGACCAGCCTCGGGATGATCGCCGCCGCCGGATTGGACCAGCCGCTGGCCCTGATGCTGGTGGCGCCGCTGTTCGGCGGCCTGTCCTTCACGCTCTATCCGGTCTGCCTCGCCCACACCAACGACTATGTGCGGCGGGAGGATCTGGTGTCGGCCAGCGGCGGCCTGATCCTCGCCAATTCCATCGGCGCCATCATCGGGCCGCCGGTGGCGTCGGCGATGATGACCGCCGGCGGGCCGCAGGGGCTGTTCGCCTTCATCACCGGCGGCGCGCTCTGCGCCACGCTTTATGGCCTGTGGCGCACCCGCGTCCGACCGCCCCTGCCGGCAGAGGCGCAGGCCGCCTTCCGCCCCCTGCCCCAGACCACGCCGACGGTCGGCCCGCTGGACCCCTTGAGTCCGTTGAAGCCGCCGCTGCCGCAGTAGGCGGTCCCGGACGATCGCCGGCCGAAAGCAATCTTGTTTCATCCTGTGCGATAGAAGCCGTTAAGGAGTTTGGGGTAAGCTTCCGGCCGGTGGAATGCTGACTGGTGGTTGCATGCCGTTTCCGCAGAGGCCGTCGCCGCAGGACGCGGTGCCGCAGAGCCTGGCCGACGACAGCTTCGGGGAGCTGGTCCGGTCGGTCGCGCAGCAGCGCGACCGCACGGCCTTTGCCGCCCTGTTCCGCCAGTTCGCCCCCCGCATCCTGCACTATTGCCAGAAGCTCGGCGCCGACCGCGGCGCGGCGGAGGAACTGGTCCAGGAGGTCATGCTGACGGTGTGGCTGAAGGCCGACAGCTATGATCCGGCCCAGGCGACGGTCGGCACCTGGATCTTCACCATCGCCCGCAACCGCCGCATCGACCGCCTGCGCAAGGAGACGCGCCCGGCCCCGGATATGGACGATCCGGCGATGACGCCCGTGTCACAGGCGACGCCGGAGGAGGCCGCACAGCTGGTGCAGAGCAGCCGGCAGCTGCACGGCGCGCTCGAGACGCTGGCGCCCAACCAATCCGAGGTGCTGCGGCGTTCGTATTTCCTGGAACAGACCCACGAGGAGATCGCGGTGGAGACCGACGTTCCCCTGGGGACGGTGAAGACACGGCTGCGCTTGGCTCTCGGCCATCTGAAGCGCAGCATGAAGGACACAGCATGAAGGACCGGGCGTGACGCTTCCCCACCATCATCCGGACGATCAGCTTCTGATCGGCTATGCCAGCGGGCAGGAACGGGCGGGCAAGTCGCTGCTGGTGGCGACCCACCTCGCCTATTGCCCGGACTGCCGCCGACGCGTCGCGGCGTTCGAGGCACTGTGCGGAAGCTGGTTCGAGGAACTGCCCGGCGAGGCTGCCACCGATCTGGATGGGCTACTCGACCGGATGGACGGGCTGCTGGCCGCCCCGCCGGCATCGGCGGACAAATCCGCGGGGGAGTCGGCTCCGCGCCCGTCCGAAACCGCCGGGCAACCGGCCGGCCGGCTGGTGCCGGAACCGTTGCGCAGTTGGCTGCCGGAGGCGATCGACAGCCCGGTGGATTGTGGCTCCTGGACGGAATTGTCGCCGGGCGTCTGGCTGTCGGCGTGGCAGCGGACGCTGTCCGGCACGAACATCTGCCTGCTGCGGATGGCGCAGGATGCGCCGGTCCCGGCACACCGGCACACGGCCGACGAACTCCTGCTGGTGCTGCGCGGCGCCTTCAGCGACGAGTACGGCCACTATGCGCTGGGCGATGTCGCCCACTACGTCGCCCCCACCGACCACCATGCCCGCGGCGCCAGCGAGGAAGACTGCATCTGCCTGTTCCTGCTGGACGGCGATCTGATCTTCCTCGATGGCGGGGAGGAACGGCGGGCGGGCTGACCGCCGCCCGCCCTGTTTCCCGCCCTATTCCACGAGGTCGGCGTAGTCGGAATGGCGCTTGATGTAGCCGTCGATGAAGGAGCAGAGCGGCAGCGCCTTCTTTCCCTGGGCGCGGACATCCTCCAGGGCACCCTTCGCCAAGGCCGACCCGACGCCCTTGCCGGACATGCTTTCCGGCACGTGGGTGTGGGTGAAGACGATTTTGCCGTCCCGCAGCTCATACTCCGCCACCGCGGTGGCGCCGTCGATGGTCAGCTCGTACCGGTTGAGCTGTTCATTGTTCCGCACGGTTTCAGTCACGCTCATGGGAGTCCCGCCCTTTCCTGTCCACTCGTTCGATGACCAACGAATGCCCGAACCTCAGCCGACCATCAAGGATTCCGCCCCGTCGATCCAGACCGGCGTGCCGCTGATGTGCTTTGCCCGCTCCGACGCCAGGAACAGGGCGAGTTCCGCCACATCGAAGCTGTCGCCTGATTTCCCGTCGGTCAGGGGCACCTTGCCCTCGGGATACTCGATAGGAACCCTCAGGGACTCCAGATTGCGGGACTGGGTGTTGTCGGGGATTTCCGTATCGATGATGCCGGGACAGATGGCGTTGACACGGATACGGTCCTTCGCCAGTTCCAGCGCCAGCATCTTCACCATGGCGACCTGGGCGGCCTTGGTGCAGGAATAGGCGGTGGCGCCGGTGTTGCTGAACACCCGCGTGCCGTTGATCGATGCCGTGACGATCACCGACCCGCCGCCCGCCTTCTTCAGATGCGGAACGGCATGGTGCAGCGTCAGGTAGGTGCCGCGCAGGTTGGTGTTGATGGTCCGGTCCCATTCCTCCGGCGTCAGCTCGTCGATGGCGGCCCAGACGCCGTTGATGCCGGCATTGGCGAAGACGATGTCGATCCGCCCATACTCCGCCGCCAGCCGGTCCACCGCCTGCCGCATCGCCGCGTCGTCGCCGACATCGGCGGTCAGCGCCAGCGCCTTGCCGCCGGCGGCGGTGATCTCCTCGGCGGTCTTGCGGATCTCGTCCTCGGTGCGGCTCAGCACCCCGACGCTGGCGCCGGCCTTGGCGAACAACACTGCGGACGCCTTGCCGATCCCCGACCCGGCGCCGGTGACGAGCGCGACCTTCCCCGACAACTCCATGACCTTCGGCTCCAAGCAAGACAGAGAGACGGGAAAGCCAACCGTGCGTCCGGCGGTTCGGTTCCCGTCTTCCGCCCGTGTCATAGGGCGACGCGATAATGATCGGGAGGGAGAAGCGCAGCAGACCGAGCGCGAACGATCACCGCTTCGAGACATAGGGTGTGGTTCCAATGTTCATGCACACATGCGGTGCCATACGTCAGAGGTCTTGACTCGGACGCTCTGCCTGTTGTGCACTGCAGCATAACCATGAAATGAACCCGAACGGCGGAGGTCAAACGGGGTCGCCCGCAACATTCCTGACTCTGGAGATGTCATGATCGAGTTGCTCTTCGTGGTCTGCCTCGTGTCCAGCCCCGACCGCTGCACCGTCGAACGCCCGTCGTTCCAGGAGCCCTTCGCCAACGTGATGGCCTGTTCGCGCACAGGCATGTTCCGCGCGGCGGAATGGGCGGAACAGCACCCGAAATACACCGTCCGCCGCTGGAAGTGCGAGCCGCGTCAGGTCTGACCCCGCGGGCGCACCTCTTCCCGGATAGCGCTTTCCAAGCCGCCCCCGCTTACCCGCACACCCACTCCGAAGGAGGCCCCCCTCCTTTGGAGTGGACGGGTTCAATCCGCATCGGTGATTGTTGTCCGTGCAAATCACTGCGGATCGACGGTCGCGGCCCACCGGCTGCGCCCTGTGGGCAAGAGGGGGGAATTCCGGGCATGCCAGTTCGCATCGCGCCTGTCTTCGCGGCAATCTTCCTCGGGGTGGCCCTGGCGGCGACGCATCCCGCCGCCGCCGGTCCGGCCAACGATTATCCCACGGCGGCGCGGGCCGATTACGTGATCGCCTGCATGGCGGCCAACGGCCAGTCGCACATCGTCATGGAGAAATGTGCCTGCAGCATCGACGCCATCGCCGACCGCATCACCTATGACGACTACACTGCCATCGAAACGGTGAAGGTGATGGCCGATATGCCGGGCGAGCGTGCGGGGATCTTCCGCAGTTCCGGCTGGGCCAAGGACCTGATGGACCGCTTCCGCCAGGCCCAGGTCGCCGCCGACCGCCAGTGCTTCTGAGGCGCGCCTCTTCGCGGTTCGGCCTCATCCACCCCCGGCCGCCAGCGGAACGGTCTGGGTGAAGGTGGCACCCTTGGTGTCGTGGGCAGTCACCTCCAGGCTGCCACCCGCCACGGGGACGAAGCTGAAGCGCAGGTTCGGATCCTCGCTGATGGAGATGTCGGTGTCCGCCTCCAGCACCGTTTGCCCGCCGATGCGGATGGCGATGGACTGGATGTAATGGGCGGGGATGTAGGTGCGGCTGACCTGATCGAATTGGAGGCCGCTGGCGTTGGGATGGCTGATCAGCAGTTGCGCGTCGGCCCGGTTGCCGACACCGGCCGTCTCCGGCAGCTTGACCTTGATGCGGCCGAGCCGCGCCATCGCCTCCTGCGGGTCCTTGAGGGCAGGCGCGGAACAACCGCCGGCCGCCTTGACGAAGGCCCGCGTCATCAGCAAGCGCCCATCCTCCGTCTCGCCCACCGCGCTGACGTTGGTGTATTCGTTGACGCGCACGCGGGTCTCGATGGTGCTGCCGGCGCTGGCCGGGCCGTAGCGGAAGGTCGCCGCCAGCGGCACCGGATTCTTGTCGACCAGCAGCGACAGGGATTTCAGGCGAAGCGAGGGATCGACCTCCACCCGCACCGGAACCAGCGCCGCGTCATGGGCGCGCGCCGGGGCGTCGATCCGCATGCGGTCGCCGGCCTCCTCGACCGGACGGTCCTTGAAATACATGTCGCGCAGCAGGTCCCAGCGTGCGGCATCCTCCGCCGCATCGGTGGCGGCGAGCGCCGGCATGGACAGCATCATCAAGAACCCCGCCAGCAGCGGAATCCGCATCGGATATCCGGTCATCGCTTCCTCCCTCCCGTATCGCGCTCCTATTCCCATTCCAGCTCGGCGAAGGTCGCCGTCACGTTGCGCGGATTGTACACATCGAACAACAGCCAGCGGCTCCGTTCATCCTCCGCCACATGGGCGACGGCCTCCTGAATGCTGCCGCCGGCCTTCAGCGCCCGCCGCACCCCCTCCACCAGCGTGGTCAGGTAGCGCCGTTCAGGATCCAGCGCGCCCGGCCAGTCGACGACGGAGGGGCCGTGGCCGGGGACGGCGCGCACCGCCGGAACGCGCTCCAGCGCGTCGAGCACCCGCAGCCAGCCCACCGCGCTGCCGTCCACCGCCGGCAGATGGTCGAGAAACAGCAGGTCGCCTGCGAACAACGTCCCGGTCTGCCGGTCGAAGATGGTCAAATCGTTGTTGGTGTGCGCCGTCGGATGGGCGGTCAGGACGATGATGCGGTCGCCGAGGTCGACCCGCACCTCCTCCCCGACCGGACGGTCCACCCGCACCGGTGCGATCCCGGCCGCGGCCTCAACGCCAAGTTCGTCGGCCAGCCGGCGCTGGTAGATCTCGATACGGGCGGCCAGCGCGTCCCGCAGATTGGCGTGGCCGACCACCGGAACCCCGTCGAAGGCGGCGTTTCCGAACACATGGTCGGGATGCATATGGGTGTTGATGACCACGACCGGCGGCTTGTCGGTCCGGGCGGCGATGGTTTCGCGCAGGCGACGGCCAAGTTCCGGCGTGCCGCCGGTGTCGATGACCGCCACGCCGCTGCCACCCACGATGAAGCCGATGTTGGCGGTGTCGCCCCGGTTGTCCGGCGCCGGTTCTGCGATGGCGCCCTGATGGACGAAGATGCCGGGCGCGATCTCCGTCACCGCGAGCGGCTCCGACCATGCGGGTGCTGCGGCGGCGAGGGACAGGATCGTGGCAAGGATCAGGCGGACGCCCATGCCACCCTCCCCCTCCGGGTTCCGTCCGGCGCCCGGCCGAGCGCGTTCAACAGGGCCACGGCGACCGCCGGTGCGCAGTCCGCGGCGATGGACCACCAGCATTCCGGCAGAGTGGCCGCTTCCATCAGGAAGCGGTAAGGCCGGCCGGTGCGCGCCGCCACACGCTCCACCAGGAAGCGGCCGACACCGGCCCCGACCAGGGGCGCTTCGTCGGGTACCGCGCCGCGCGAGGCAACCTGGGCCAGCCCGTCCTCGATCCTGCGGACCTGACAGTCGATGAAATGGCTGGCGAGCCGGCGCCATGCCGCGTCGCCGCCATTCGCCGGATCGGCGGAATCGGCTCCGACCATGCGGGCAAGGCGCCGGGCGCTGGCCTCCAGACCCTTGTCGCGGCCGTCGGCGGTCGGGTGGAGGTCAGCCCCCTCCGGCAGGGTGCCGGCAAGCCGATGGGCATCGGCCATGGTGGCGAAATACTCCGCCATCACGCCGCGCCACACGCCGTTGACGGGAGCCTGCGGGGCGACCGCCATGATGGGGGTGCGGACGACACCGGTGTAGAGCAGTTCGCCCGTCTCCATCCGTGCCGCGTCGGTGTAGCCCGCGTTTAGGACGCAGCCGGCGGCAAAGGGCACGATGTCGGTGGTGGTGCTGCCGATGTCGATGAGGATACCCTCCGGCAGCGCCAGGGCGGCCAGCGCGGCCGTGGCATGCCAGTTGGCCGAGGCGACCTCCGCCACCCGATTCCGGGTATCGACGGCGGACAGGAAGCCGGCCGGTCCGGCGAACACCTCCAGCGGCACTCCAGGCAAACCGGCGGCCAGCACGTCGAGGATCCGCCCGACCCCATCGGCGCGGTCGGCGAACAGATCGACCAGTTCCCCGGTCATGGTGACCGCCACATCCGACAGCGGCCGGTGGCGGCCTGCGACCTCTGTCAGCGTCCCTTCCAGCCGGTCGAGCCCCTGCCAGAGCGGACAGGGCAGTTGCACCACGTCGATCAGCTCGCCATCGGAGAGCCATGCAGCCTTCAGGTGTGCGCCGCCGACGTCAAGGCCGAGGGTGAACGTCATTCCTGCCATCCTTTGCTTCGAGATCCCTGTCCTCCAGCCCATGGGCGAAGAGGCTGGCGACGGTGAGGTCGGCGGAGGTGCCGGGGTTGATGCCCTGCCACTTCAGCCGCGCATCGAAGGCAAACAGATGGTCGCGCCGGACGGCGTCCGATTTTTCCGCCGCAAGCTGCCGGCGCACCTCCCGCGCTTCGCTCATCAGGGCCGCCGCCACCGCTTCCCCCTGCTTGCGCAGGACGTGGCTATCGGGAAAGGCCGTCAGGAACTCCAAATAGACCGCTTCGGCCATCGGTACGGAATCCTTGTCAGTATTCTTGCCATCCAGTGCCCGCGCACGGGCGACGCCGATCCCGAACACGTCGCGATAGCCATCGGCATATTGGGCGGCGATGCGGTCGCGCGACTTGGCCGCGGCCATGGCGGTGCGCAGATCCACCGTTGCAGGTCCGGCGACGTCATGCTCCGCCGCGCGGCCCAGCCCGCCGGGAGCGGCAAGACGGAT
The DNA here is from genome assembly GCA_023423695.1 of Pseudomonadota bacterium. Taxonomy (GTDB): domain Bacteria; phylum Pseudomonadota; class Alphaproteobacteria; order Azospirillales; family Azospirillaceae; genus Azospirillum. Next base: position 22,429 of record JAFAFA010000141.1, read on the forward strand.
CGCCTCATAGGCGGCTTCGGCGTCCTCCACGCTCAGGTCCTCCAGCACGGCACACACTCTGTCGCGGAGCGGACGGGACGGCGGCATCTCCGCGGCGCGGGCCAGCGGGGCGGTCAGAAGCAGAATGCCGAGGTTGGTATTGCAGTTTACCGCCGCCCGTGTGGCCCGCACCGCCCGCAGGATCCGTTCCCCCACCGCTGCGCTGGGCCTTGTGATCTCCGGCGCCGCGACCTCCGCCGACAGGAGGAAGTCCGCCACCGTCATGCCGTGGCCGGCGGCGTGCACATGGACGTTCCCGGGCTTCAACGCCATCACCTCCGCCCGGCAGACGGCCATGAACAGTTCCGCTACGCCGGGGCCCATCCCCGTCACCCCCCGAAGGACCGGTCGAGCATACCGGACGCAAGACGCCCGCCATGGAAGCTGCGGCCGGAGTCGAGCGCCGTCACCACCGCCCGGGCCGGCGCGAACAGCAGCGGGTCGATGGCGTAGAAGTCCTTGTTCACCGCCGCGAACACCTCGGCGAAGGGGCGCCCGTAGTCGCGCGATTCCGTGCTCGGCAGCCGTTGCGCCAGATCGGCGGCGGCATCGTCGGGGCCGGTGACGAACAGCTGGACGGTGCCGCCGAACAGGATGGCGTCGTTGGTCCGGCCCATCGCCTCGACGAAGCCCTTGCCCGGCGGCGGCAGCGGCGCCACGCCGATGCCGTCGACGACGTCGTGCAGCGGAAAGCCCAGCGCATGCACCTTGTGCAGGGCGACCTCCAGCACGCGGGCGACGATCTGGACGGTGCCGGCGAGGCTTGCCGTCGGGGTCAGCACCAGGGTCAGCCGCTCCGGCGCCACCCCGCAATCGGCGGCGATCCGCTCCACCAGCGGGGCAGGCGGGACCGTGCCGCTTTCCAGGACCAGGACGGCATGGTCGCCGCTGTCGGCATAGCCCAACTCGTCGAACAGCGTCTCCTTGCGGGCCATGGCGCGTCCGGGACCGGAACCCAGCGCGAAGAAGGATCCGGCGTCATCCTTGTGCGACAGGCTCCACCCCGCATACTGGCTGCCCAGGCAGGCGAGCACCGGGTCGGTGCTGTGCACCGCCACTTGGAAGGGCCAGCGGTCGGACTGGGTGTCGGCCTGCAGCGTCACTCGGCCGAGGCCGCCCATGCACAGCTCGGCGATGCGGCGGCCGGCCTCCAGCCCGCCCGGCCGCGCGATTCCGCCATCGACGATGGTCGCGCCGGCAACCCGGTCGATGCCGATCCGCAATCGTGCCGCGTCGGCGACCAGGGCGGCGGCGAGCGGGGCGGCCAGGGCCGACAGGCTGGGGCGATCCTGCATCACGAAGCCTTTCCGGCGATGGTCCGCGCCGCTGCCATGGCGTCCTGGAAATCGAAGGCGACGGCGATGCCGCCGGTCTGCATCCGCTCCAGCAGATGGTGCTGGACCTTGAACTTGACGTTCCCGATGGCGAGCGCTCCGATGCCGACGGCGCCGGAAACCGTAGCTAAGGCGACCCCATCGTCTTGCACGCCGACGCCCTCCACCCCGGCCGGCGGCACCGCGTTGATGTCGGCAGCCACGCGCAGGCGCTTGGCCGCACGCAGATCATCGGCGGACAGCACCGTGATCCCGGCCTTGCCGCAGGCGAGCACGACCTCCGCCCGTTCCAGGAGATCCGCCTTGCCGCCGCTCGCCGTGTCGGCGCAGGACAGCGTCACGCCATAACGACGCCCAAACTCCTCCGCCTTGCCCTGCACCGCCGACACGCCGCGGTGGCTGACGAGGGTGACCTTGCCGCCGGCCTGCGCGGCGATCAGGCCGGCGATGCCGCCGACCACGCCGGTCGCGCCATATACCTGAACGTCCAGCCCAGTGAGGCCGTCCCGCCCGCTCCGCCGCAGGGCACGCTCCACCACCGCAACCATCGCGGCGGCCGTGGTGAAGGCGCCTGACGGGTCGGCGAAGACCGAGATTTGGAAGGGCGGAAACATCGCTTTGCGGGCGACGTCCAGCATGTCCAGCGCCATCGCCGCATCGCGCCCGCCGATGAACAGGCCGGTCCGCGCCGCATTCTTCGGGTCGCGGGAGAACATCGCGTCCTGGGTCAGGGCTTCGACCTGCGCGGTCTCGATGCCGGTGTAGGGGACCACCGTATCGATGCCGGCGTCCACCGCCATGTTGACGTCGAACGGGCTGACATTCGCCAGCGGCGTGATCATGTGCAGCACGTAAGGGGCGCTCATGTCCTGCCTCCCTTCAGTTGTTCACCGGCCGCCTATTCGCCGGCCGCCCGCCGCACCGCAGGCATGAAGCCCGCCCCGGCGCTCATGTTCTCCACCGTTGCGCCGACGTTCCGGCCGCGGCAGACCATGACCTCCAGCGGCGATCCGGCCCAACGGTCGCGCATCCCGCCGGCCAGCCGCTCCGCCGACGCGGCATCGCCGACGATGGCGAAGCCGGTGGGACCCCAGGAACTCTGGCCGACGCCGGCGATCCCCTGCGCCTCCAGCCAGGACAGCGCCTCCGCCACCAGCGGGCTGGTGAATCGTCCGCCCTGGGCCGGTGCAAAATGGTCGCCGACCGTGCGCTGAAGCTCGCCGATGGCCCGGCCGAACGCCTCCACGTCGCGCTCGGCCAGGGCCGGTAGTGCCACCATCAGCATCAGCCGGCAGAGATGCGCCGCGGCATCGGGGGGAAAGGGCGGCAGGCGCCGGAAGGCTTCCACCTCCGGTGCGCCGTGCAGCCCATGCCCGCCGCGGTGGAGCAGAAGCAGGATGCGCCAGTCCTCGGGAAACTCGGCCCGCGCGATCAGCGGGGGCGCCGCATCCAGCCCACCCCGGCCGCCGTCCAGCAGCACGCCGCCCTGCTCGAAGGCCGCCAGCCCGATGCCGGACCGTGCGCCCCGTTCCAGCGCGCGGGCCAGATCACGGGCGGCGGTGCGGCGCCCCTCCAGGCAAACGAGCGCCGCCGCGACAGCAAGGTCGGTCTGGGTGCCGGAACCGAGCCCGACATGGGCCGGGATCGCCTCCTCCACCGTCACGGCGACGGCGTCGGACAGCCCGGCCTCCCGGCCCAGGCGTTCGATGCTGCGCCGGACGCGCTCGGCGGACGGGCCGTCGACGGTCAGCCGGTCGGCCGGACGGACGCGCAGGGTGATTGCCGGCCGGTCGATGGCGATGCCCAGGCTGCCGAAGCGGCGCCCAAGCCCGCCATTGAGGTCGACGAAGCCGGCATGCAGGCGCGCGGGCGCATGGACCCGCACCTCCCCTATCCGATTGCGCTGGTGGCTCATCTGCATTCCCTTTGCGCGGGTCCCGGCACAATGTTAGCGTTACGAACAAAATTGTCCGTAGCGCGAACGAGTATCTGCGCGCAGTAACCCGAATGGGGTGCGGATTTCCGGGGAGGAAACTGGTCATGAACAGGCCGAACGGCATGTCCGGGGCCGACCATGTCCAAGCATCGGGTGTTCCGTATCGGGGCCGATGCTTGGACGGTTGCCGGCGAAGACGACTGCTCAATTGAAATCCACCGCATAGATCGCCGGCAATAGTGCCTGCGGCCTATGCGGTCGACTGCGCATCCGGGTTCATTCTCCGCGGTTCAATCTCCGCTCAGGCGATTGGGGGGCCATGACCTTCCACCCCGAAATCCTCTGTCCGTTCTGCGGCCTGGGATGCGGCGACATCGGGATCGATCAGGACGATTCCGGCATCGCTCCCCGGCCCAGCGGCTGCCCGCAGGCCGACCGGCTGTTCCGCCGGTCCATGGCGGTGGCGACGGACGCCCGTATGGCCGGTAGCCCGGTCCCCGTGGACCAAGCCGTCGCCGAGGCGGCGCGGCTGTTCGGCGTCGCCCGTGCGCCGCTGATCGCCGGGCTGGCCGCCGATGTCGAGGGTGTGCTCGCCGCATTGACGCTCGCCGCACGCATCGGGGCGACGGTGGACCATGAGCGGTCCGACGCCCTGTTCCGCAATCTGGCGGTTCTGCGGCGCTTCGGCTGGTCGGTCACCGCGCTGGCGGAACTGCGCAACCGCTGCGACCTCGTCCTGGTCGTCGGGCCGGATCCGGCCGCCGCCTTCCCACGCTTGTGGGAACGCTGGGTGGCACCGCCGCCGGCCTTCGTGCCTGGCGGGGGCAGGAGCGTCGTCTTCCTGGGCGGGGAGCCGCTGCCCGAGACCGTGCAGTGCCTTGCCGGCCAGATCGAGACGCGCGGCATGGACACCGACCCGCAGCCCGACCTCGCCACCCTGGTCACCAGACTGCGGACGGCACTGGCGGGTCGAGCGGGGGACGATGTCCGGATGGTGGAACTGGCGGCTCGGCTGCGGGCGGCGCGCTATGCGGTGGTGGTGTGGGCGGCGGGACTGTTCGACGGACCGCAGCCGGACCTGATCGTCGAGGCGCTGGTACGGCTGGTCCGCACCGTGGACGGGACGACCCGATGCGCCGGCCTGCCGCTGTCCGGCGCCGACAACCTGATCGGCGCCAACCAGGCCTGCACCTGGCGCACCGGCTTTCCCCTGCGCACCGGCTTCGAGGCGGGCGCGCCGTCACACGATCCCGACAGGTTCGACTGGCGGACGCGCCTGCGCGATGCCGACGTGACGCTGTGGATCTCCGCCCTTCGGCCTGAAGTGCCGGAGTTCGGCAGCAGCGGCAGCGTCATCATGCTGGCGCCGCCGGAGACGGCCGTCACGCCCGAACCGGCGCTGTTCATCCCGGTGGGAACACCGGGCATCGACCATGCCGGCGACGTGTTCCGCGCCGACAGCGTTGTGGCCTTGCATGCGGGCGCGCTGATCGACCGCGGCCTGCCCAGCGTCGCCGACGTGATCGGCCGGATCATGGCGGAGATGGAGCAATCTGCCGCTACCAGGGAGGCTGCCGGATGCTGACGAAGCTTGCCGGCGGGCGCCTGTTCGATCCGGCCAACGGCCGGCATGGCGAGGTCGCCGACCTTTGGCTGCGCGACGATCGCATCGCCGCCGATCCGGGGCCGGGCGCCACGCCCGACGCCTCCTACGACCTGACCGGCAAGGTGGTGATGGCCGGCGCCATCGACATCCACAGCCACATCGCCGGCGGCAAGGTCAACCTCGCCCGCCTGCTGATGGGGGAGGAGCACGAACACCACCGTTTCGCCGGCAGCGCCTGCGGCTGCGGCGGGGGAAGCGGGCTCGCCACCCCCTCCACCCACACCACCGGCGCCCGCTATATCGAGATGGGGTTCACCGCCGCTTTCGAGCCGGCGATGCTGGGCTCCAACGCCCGGCATGCGCACATGGAAATGGGCGACATTCCCTATATCGACACCGGCGGCTATCTGGTGCTGGGCAGCGACGATTTCCTGCTGGACCTGATCGCCACCAACGCCGGGCAGGCCGCGATCAACGACTATGTCGCCTGGATGCTGACGGCGACCCAGAGCCTCGCCGTCAAGGTGGTGAATCCCGGTGGCATCAACGCCTTCAAGTTCAACGCCCGCACCCTCGACCTCGACGAGCCCGGCCCCTATTACGGCGTCACTCCGCGCACCGTTCTGACCGTTCTGGCCCGCGCGGTGTACGAGTTGGGGCTGCCCCATCCGCTGCATGTCCATGGCTGCAACCTGGGCGTCCCCGGCAACGTCGCCACGACGCTGGACACCATCCAGGCGGCGGCGGGGCTGCCGATGCACATGACACACATCCAGTTCCACAGCTACGACAATGTGGGCGACCGCAAATTCTCCTCCGGCGCCGCGGCGCTGGCGGAGGCGGTGAACCGGACGCCGACCCTGTCGGTCGACATCGGGCAGGTGATGTTCGGGCAGACGGTGACCGCATCGGCCGACACCATGGCGCAGCGTCGCACCGCTCCGCTGGCCCACCCACGCAAATGGCTGGCGATGGACATCGAATGCGACGCCGGCTGCGGCGTGGTGCCGTTCCGCTACCGCGACAATTCCTATGTCAACGCGCTGCAATGGGCGATCGGGCTGGAGCTGTTCCTGCTGCTGGACGATCCCTGGCGGGTGTTCCTGACCACCGACCATCCCAACGGCGCCCCCTTCAGCTTCTATCCGGAGCTGATCCGGCTGCTGATGGACCGCGATTACCGGCTGGCGAAGCTGGCGGAAATCCACCCCGACGCGCCGGCCCACACCACGCTGGGCTCCATCACCCGCGAATACACGCTGGCCGAGATCGCGGTCATGACCCGTGCGGCCCCGTCCCGCATCCTCGGCCTTGCCGACCGCGGGCATCTGGCCCCCGGCGCCTCGGCCGACGTCACCGTCTACACCGACCGGTCCGACCGCCGCGCCATGTTCGAGCGGCCCGATCTGGTCTTCAAGAGCGGCAGGCTGGTGGTACGCGACGGGACGCTGGTGGCGATGGCGCAGGGCTGCACCCATGTCGTCCGCCCCGGCTTCGACGACCTGATCGAGCGCCGCATCGCCCGCCATTTCGACGAGCGCCTCGGTCTGCCGATCAAGCATTTCCGCATCCGCGACGAGGAGATCCGCCACGGCGCCGGCCCCCTCCTCCACCCCTGCCGGCGGCGGGAGATACCGTGATGGCGGAGCTGCGGATCAACGGCGTGCGCATCGAGGACACCTTCGCCGAAGCCTTTCCGATGACCTTTACGCGGCTGGTCGTCACCGCCGACACCCCCGCCTGGGTCGATGCCGCGACCTCCAGCCTGACCGGCTTCGCCACCTCCGTCATCGGCTGCGGCTGCGAGGCGGCGGTGGAACGGCTGCTGACGCCGGAGGAGACGCCGGACAGCCGGCCGGGCGCCGCGGTGATGATCTTCGGCATGTCGACCGGCGACCTCGCCAAGCATGTCGTCAACCGGGTCGGGCAATGCGTCATGACCTCGCCGGGCTCGGCCTGTTATGCCGGGCTCGTCGATGGCGCCAAGCGCATCCCGCTCGGCGGCGGCCTGCGCTATTTCGGTGACGGGCATCAGATCTCCAAGAAGTTCGGCGACCGCCGCTTCTGGCGCCTGCCGGTGATGGATGGCGAGTTCGTCTGCGAGGACAGCGTCGCCGTGGCGAAGGGGATCGGCGGCGGCAATTTCCTGATCCTGGCCGCCAGCCACCGCCAATGCCTCGCCGCGGCGGAGGCGGCGGTGGCGGCGATCCGGCCGCTGCCCGGCATCATCCTGCCCTTCCCCGGCGGGGTGGTCCGCTCGGGCTCCAAGGTCGGGTCGAAATACAAGGCGCTGATCGCCTCCACCAACACGCGCTTCTGCCCGACCCTGCGGGCGGTCGAACCCGAGACGCTGCTGACGCCCGATGTCGAGGCGGTGCTGGAACTGGTGCTGGACGGAACCGACGAAGCCGCCATCCGCGCCGGAATGCGGGCCGGCATCACGGCCGCGACAGCCGGCGGAACCGCCGCCGGCGTGCTGGCGATCACCGCCGGGAATTACGGCGGCAAGCTGGGCCCGCATCACTTCCACCTGCACGAGGTGATGGCATGAGCGGCCTGTCCCTGACCTATCGCGGCGACGCCGGCATGACGGTGGACATGTCCGCGCTGTTGCCGGAGCGGTTGGCCGGGCTGCCGGCGGACGCCATCGCAGGAATGCCGCTCCCCTGCGGCGGCGGGTCGGCGCGGCTCGGCGCCCTGTTCGAGCTGTCGGCCGGGGACGCGGCGGAAGGGCTGCTGATCCGGCCGGCCGGCGCCATCCTGCACCGGGTCGGCGCCGGCATGATGTCGGGCCGCATCCTGGTCGCGGGCGACGCCGGCAACCATGCCGGCGCGGGCATGGGCGGCGGCCTGCTGCGCATCGACGGCAGTGCCGGCGACAGCCTGGGCGGCGTCCTGCCCGGACTGCCTCTGGGGATGCGCGGCGGACTGATCAGCGTCGGCGGCGATGCCGGAGACCGGGCGGGCGAGCGGATGCGTCGGGGGATCGTCGTCGTCGACGGCCGGGCCGGTGCCTATGCCGCTGCCTTCATGGTCGCCGGGACACTGGGCATCGGGGGAGGCTGCGGTCTGCATCCGGGCTTCGGCATGCGGCGCGGCACGCTGCTGCTGGGGCGGCCGGCGAGTGCGACGCCCGATGGCTTCGCCGACGGCGGCACGCGGGACTGGCTGTTCCTGCACCTGCTGCGCCGGGCGCTGGAGGACACCGGAAGCTGGTTCGAGCGCGCGGGCACCACCCGCGCCCATCGCTTCATCGGCGATCTTGCGGAAGGAGGGCGAGGTGAGATTTTGGCCGTTGTCTAGGCGACGCACGGACTTATCGAATGCCGGGAGGCGAAGGCGCCTCGTCGCCGCCCTGCCGCTCGCCGGGCTTCTGTTCACCGCGATGGCAGGGGCGGCATTGGCCCAGGATGCCGGCGGGCAGGCCATTCTGATCGGCTATCTCGGCCGGCAGGAGGATCCGCGCACGCCCGCCAGCTTCCTCGAACCGGTGGCGACCGACGAGGGTCTTCAGGGTGCCCGGCTGGCGCTGGCCGACAACAACTCCACCGGCATGTTCCTGAACCAGAGCTACCGGCTGGTGGAGCAGATTCTGCCCCAGGACGGCGACCTTGCCGCCGGGCTGAAGGCGCTGGCCGATGAGGGGGTGCGCTTCGTCGTCGCCGATCTGCCGGGCGACGCGCTGCTCACCGTCGCCGACCGGCCGGAAGCACGCTCCATGCTTCTGTTCAACGCCCGCGCGCCCGACGACGCGCTGCGCAACGAACAGTGCCGGGCCAACATCCTGCACACCGCCGCCAGCCGGCGCATGCTGGCCGATGCGCTGGCGCAGTATCTCGCCTGGAAGAAGTGGACGGGCTGGAGCCTGCTGACCGGCCGCGATTCCGGCGACGCGCTCTATGCCGACGCGGTGCGCCGCGCCGCCAAGCGCTTCGGCGGCCGGATCGTCGCCGAGAAGAGCTGGACCTTCGACACCGGCAACCGCCGCACCGACACCGGCGTCACCACCATCCAGTCCGACATTCCGCTCGCCACCCAGGGACCGGACTACGACGTGCTGGTCGTTGCCGACGAGGCGGGGAACTTCGGCGATTACCTCGACGGCCGCACCTGGCATCCCCGTCCGGTGGCCGGCACCCAGGGCCTGACCGCCACCGCCTGGTCGCGGGTGAACGAGCAGTGGGGCGGGACCCAGTTGCAAAGCCGGTTCGAGAAGCTGGCCGACCGCTGGATGCTGCCGCGCGACTACGCCGCCTGGCTGGCGGTGCGCAGCGTGGGCGAGGCGGCGGCCCGCACCGGCGCCACCGGCTTCGACGACCTCGTTGCCTATCTGCATAGCCCCGATTTCGAACTGGCCGGCTTCAAGGGCGAAGCCCTGTCCTTCCGCAAATGGGACGGCCAGATGCGCCAGCCGATCCTGATCGCCGGGCCGCGCATGCTGGTTTCGGTGTCGCCCCAGGAGGGATTCCTGCACCCGGTGACGCCCCTCGATACGCTCGGCGACGACGCGCCGGAAAGCAAATGCCGTTTCAACCGTTGAAAGAGGCGGACCACCCCATGCGCTCTTTATTATGCTCCGTGCTGTTCCTCGCCGCCCCGGCCCTGATCGCCGAGCCGGTGCTGGCCGAAACCATCTTCGTGTCCAACGAGAAGGACAACCAGATCGCCGTCGTGGACGGCGACAGCCTGCAGATCACCAACAAGATCAAGGTCGGGCGGCGGCCGCGCGGCATCACGCTCAGCGGCGACGGCACGCAGCTCTATGTCTGTGCCGGCGACGACAACCGCGTCGACGTGGTGGACATCGCCAGCGCCAAGGTGGTCCATTCCCTGCCTTCCGGCCCCGATCCGGAGCTGTTCGTCCTCTCCCCCGACGGCAACCGCCTGTATGTCGCCAACGAGGACGACAACATGGTGACGATCATCGACATCCCCAGCGGCAAGGCGGTCGGCAACATCCAGGTCGGGGTGGAGCCGGAAGGCATGGGCATCAGCCCCGACGGCAAGATCCTGGTGAACACCTCCGAAACCACCAACATGGCGCATTTCATCGACACCGAGAAGCGCACCGTCGTCGGCAACGTTCTGGTCGACAGCCGGCCGCGCGTCGCCCGCTTCACCGACGACGGCAAGCAGGTGTGGGTGTCCAGCGAGATCGGCGGAACGGTCAGCGTCATCGACGCGGCGACCCGCAAGGTGGTGAAGAAGATCCGCTTCGAGGTCACCGGCGTCCGTCGCGAGGCGATCCAGGCTGTCGGCATCCAGATGACCCGCGACGGCAAGCGCGCCTTCGTGGCGCTCGGCCCCGCCAACCGGATCGCCGAGATCGACACCGACAGCTTCGAGGTGAAGCGCTATTTCCTGGTCGGGCAGCGCGTCTGGAACCTTGCGTTCTCTCCCGACGAGAAGCGGCTCTACACCACCAACGGCATCAGCAACGACCTGTCGGTAATCGACCTGGAGCGCAACAAGGTCATCAAGAGCATCGCCGTCGGCGGCGCGCCATGGGGGGTCGTGGTAAAGCCGTGACGGCTAGGTGACGACATCGCGGAACCGGCAGCCGCAGCGCCCGGTTGAGGGAAAGGCCGGGTGCGGCGGCGGCTGTCGGCGACGGCCCGGCCCTAGGGAGGTGTAATCATGACGATGAAGCTCTCCAACGGTCCGGTCCGTGCCCTGGCCTGTGCGGCCGTGGTCGGTGCCGGCATCCTCGGCGTGGCGGCCATGGCCCCGTCGGCTTCCGCCCAGTCCACCACAGGCACCACCACCCAGAACGCCCCGGCGGCGACCGAGGGGAAATTGCCGTCGGACTCCCTGCCCGGTCAGCGCCAGGGTGCCATCGGCGGCGCTCCGGTGCCTCAGGGCAGTTCCGGCACGTCCACCGGTTCCGCCGCCGGTTCTGCCAGCGGTTCGGCCTCGGGAAGCGGCGCCGCGTCGCCGACCGGACAACTGCCCGACACGTCGCTGCCGCAGCAGCGTCAAGGCACCATCGGCGGCGCCCCGGTGACGCAGGGCGGGGCGGATGGATCGACCGGCAAGCAGGGACAGCAGTGACGTCACTCCGCGGACCGATCGCAGCCGCCGCAAAGATGGGGTAACAACCACCGAACGGCCATGCCTTCCCAGTGGATATGGGTGCGGCACGAAGACGGCGGCTGCGATTCCAAGGTACTCCGGAACTCTTTTGTGAGTTTGTTGTACAAACAAACAAAATGGCATAATGCCCACCGTGACCGACGCCGGAACTCTCAGACAATCCAGACGCCGCGTTACCGGCGACCCGGCCGGATTGAGCTGACAGGATCGAGCTGACCGGCGTGACCGCATGACTGCGGCGGTCCTCCAATGATTTTCAAAAACATGGGAGAAAACGGCGATGGGCATGTGGCAGGGGTCATCCCCGAAAATCAATCGCGTGCTGGTGGGTGAGTCGCTGGTCGGCGACGGGAACGAGGTCGCCCACATCGACCTGATCATGGGGCCGCGCGGCAGTGCCGCGGAGACCGCCTTCTGCAACGCGCTGACCAACAACAAGGACGGCTTCACCAGCCTGCTGGCGGTCATCGCCCCCAACCTGCAGTGCAAGCCTTCGACGATCCTGTTCAACAAGGTCACGATCAAGGGCGCGGAGCAGGCGGTCCAGATGTTCGGCCCAGCCCAGCATGGCGTGGCCAAGGCGGTCGCCGACTGCGTGGCCGAGGGCACAATCCCGCAGGACGAGATCGACAACATCTTCATCTGCGTCGGCGTCTTCATCCATTGGGAGGCGAAGGACAACGCCAAGATCCAGGATTACAATTACCGCGCCACCAAGGAAGCCATCGAACGCGCGGTGTCCGGCTATCCGACCGCCAAGGATCTGATGAACCAGAAGGACATCGCGAAACACCCGTTCGCCGCCTGATTTTCCACTGAGGTCTGTTCACTCTGAAAGCCCCTCTCCCCTCGTGGCAGAGGGGCTTTTGCAATGGTGGGTCTTGGGTGGCGCCCTCAGCCTTGCTTGAGCTGCGCAGCCAACAAAGGACCGAATACCTTCCGTCGTCGAACCATTCTGCTATTACCCCTGCCCGGCAAATGCCGGCTGGGCGCGGAAGCGGGGCTGATAGGAGTATTTGGTTCAAATAAAGTTCCAATAAGAGATTGCGCGATATCAGCGGCTAACACGTTGATTTATTCCAATTCCAATGAAGCACGGTGACGCAGTTCATTTCGCACCGCACAAAGAACTAGCCAAAATTCTCACTTCTTTACCCGTTCGGGTGATGGTCGCGCCGGAGCATCACCGGTACCATTTCCTAACGGGCGTCAAGGCAATCATGCCGGTTCGCCCATTCCAGCGGAGGAAGCGGACATGAAAACCTGGCGCAAACCGAAGACCGCCGAAATCCGGGTCGGCACGGAAATCAACGCCTACGCCTGCGCCGGCCTGTAACCGGCACGGAACGTTCCCACTCAAAAAGAAACGTTCACTTCGGCCACTCAGGCCGGCCGCGGCTCGAAATGGGCGAAGAACTGCCCGGTGCCGTCCGGCGCGCTGGCGTCGTAATGCAGCGCGCAGAGCCGCAGCCGGCCGGCATCGCCCAATTCCGGCCCGGCCAGCATGCTGTGGAAGCTCTCGCCGCCGAGCAGCCGGTGAGCGGTCGTCAGGTACAGGCGCGACAGCCTGCGGTCCCGCAGCATGGTGTCGAGCATCCGCGGCCCCGTCAGCAGATAGATGCTGCGCAGCCCCAGCAGGCCAAGTTCATCGACCAGCGGCCCACCCTCCACCGACGCTCCCGATCCGACGACCAGCACCTCATGGCCGGCGGCGCGCCACTGCGCGATGCTCTCGGCTGGCGCCGCGGCACCGGTGGCGATGAAGACACGCTGACCATGGCGGGCCGGAGAGTCCGGCATTGGAAAATCCAGGCTGGCGCTGGCGACGACCACGGCCGGCTGGGGCGTCAGGCCGTTGTCGGCCCGCCATCGTGCGAGATCCCCCGTCGCCGTCTGCGTCCCCACCTGCAGCACGTTGTCCAGCCGTCCGGCCGCCAGATCCCGCAGATAGCCGCTATGGGTGACCATGCAGTCCGCCTGCGCCTGGAGTTCCAGGAAAAGCCGGAAGTCGTTGCCGCTGACCAGCCCGGCAGGCAGCCGGCTCTCTCCGCTGGCGGGATCGCGCAGGGCGATGCGCCCGTCCAGGCTGGCGACGAAGCTGGCATAGACGAACGGGCTCCCGGCATTCCCCCGCTCATGCAGGCGGTGGGCGAGATAGGCCCCGTCGAGCGCCATGTCTTCCGGCGGGCCGGGAAACAGCCGCAGCATGCGGGAGGTCATTGCGGCCCTCGCGATGCGGCCGCCTCGACACGGGCGAGGAAATCCGCCGCCAGCGCGTCGGCGATGTCGGCCTCGCTGACCGTTTGAAGCCCCTGCCATGCGGGCATCGAGTTCACCTCCAGCACCAGCCACCGCCCGTCATCATGGGGGGCGGATATCAGATCGACCCCGGCATAATCGGCCCCGACCGCCGCCGCGGCGCGCACCGCCAGCTCGGCCACCGCACCCTCCGGCGCAATGGCTTCACAGCGCCCTCCCTGATGGACGTTCGTGATCCAGCTGCGGCCGTGGCGGATCATCGCCGCCACCGCTCGCCCTCCCACCACGAAAGCCCGGCAATCGCGCCATTCGCCGTCGCGGCGCGGCGGAACGAAGGGCTGCAGGTAATAGACGCCGGCCACCGCCTCGGGCTCCGGCACGTCCTCCGGCTTCGTCAGGCGGCGCAGGCCGCGGCCCTGGGCACCGAACAGCGGCTTCAGCACACAATCGGGCCAAGCCTGCACCACAGCACGCGCCGTCGCGGCATCCTGCACGGCGACGGAGGGGGGCGTCGGCAGGCTGGCCTGGGCCAGCAGGAAGCTCGTGGTGCTCTTGTCCACGCAACGCTCGATGGCGCGGGCTGTGTTGTAGACGGGCACCCCCAACCGGTCGAGCGCGTGAAGCACCCCCAGCCGCACCGTCACCTGTTCGAAGCTGCCCTGCCCGACCACCCGCACGAAGGCCCCCGCCGGCAGCGCATCGCCGAATCCCGGCAGCAGCAGCCCCGTCGCCGTCCGTCCGACGGCGAAGCCGCAGGCGCTCAGTGGAACACGGCGGCATTCGACGCCGCGGCGCGTCATCGCCTGTTCCAGCCTTGCGGCGTGCCAGTCGGCACCATCGGTGAACAGGGCGACCACGCCGCTCATGCCGCCTCCGCCTGGACATTCCGCCGGAAAAGCTCCCGCGCACGCCGGGCGGCAAGGCGACGGGCTTCGACCGGATCGGCGGCATCGGCCAGCACGGTGCAGAGCGGCGCACCCGCCGGGATATGGGCCGGTACACACGGACGGTCGGCAGTCCAGCCCGGCCAGCGCAGGTGGCCGTTCAGCAGAACCGGCGTCGGAGCGTAGACGACCACGGCGGCGCGGCAGCCGGCCAAGGGTGGCAGAGCCTCCGGCAACTCCCCGGCGCAGGCGGCCATGTGCAGGCCCAGCAGGCCCGGCATCGGCGGACGGTCGAACAGGTCGAGCGTCGCCCCCGGCCGCGGGTTGATCTCCAGCAGGCACCAGCCCTCCGGTCCGGCCAGGAAGTCGGCGCTGTTGAGCCCGACCAGCCCGACCTCCGCGGCAATGCGCGAAACGGCGGCTGTCATGCTGGCGGCAACCCCGTCACGCAGCGGCGGCACCGACAGCGGGCCGACCGCACCGCCATAGCGAAAAGGCTGGCGGGGCGCAGGAGCCGCCCATTGCCGGCTGAATCCCACCGGCAGCACCCGCCGGCCATCGGCAAGGAACAGCAGGGACACCGGACGCCCGTGCATGCGGCGCTGGAGGTAATGTCCGGCCGGCACCCGCCGCCCCGCCGGCCGGATGTGGCCGCCGCCGCTGGCACCGGCACGCTTCACCAGCCATTCCCCGTCCTCGCACGGTGGCGACGTGGCGATCTCCGGATGCGGGATGCCGAGGCGGGCGAGCAGAGCGGCGAAGGCAACCGGGTCCTTCAGCCTTGCCACCGTCCCGGCGGCGTTGCCGAGAACCGGCCGGTCGCGCTCCAGCGCCGCCAGCAACTCCGGCCTGTCCTCGAACCCGGCGCCATAGACTAGCGGCACCCGGCGCAGATCGGGCGCCGCCAGAGCATGCCGCAACGCCGGGCCATGAATGCGCAGCCGCCTTGACGGCAGGACGAGGCAGCGGTCGGCCATGGCCGCGGTGTCCGCGTCGGCGAACAGGTCAAGGGCCGCGGCGCCCAACCCGCAGCGGCGCGCGCTGGCCGCCAGGGCCCGCGCCGACAGCGCCACCACCAGGACGTCGCTCTTCGGGAGTATAGTCAGGGTCAAGCTCACGCCCCGGCGCGAAAGCGCCTTGAACATTCATCCGCAATCCCAACAATCTTGCAGCAAAGCCATCTTTGCAATCACCCTTCCGAACAACGGCACGTGCCGCCCATCCGGCGCCCATTCGGGTGAAGACTGGGATGCGGCCTGTGGGAAGACAGTTGGGGAAGACAGGATGTTCGAGGCCGTGGTTCTTCCGGAGTCCCCGTCAATTCCCGCCACTCACGGAGCCGCCGCGCCGGCTGTGGCCGCCCTGGCCGTGGAGGATCTGAGCCACAGCTTCGGCAAGCGCGTGGCGCTGGACCATGTCTCCTTCACCGTGCCGCAGGCCGGCTTCACCATGCTTCTGGGGCTGAACGGCGCGGGAAAGACCACATTGTTCTCGCTGATCACCCGGCTCTATTCCAGCCGCAGCGGCGACATCCACATCTTCGGCTTCGATCTGCGGCGCCAGCCGACCCGCGCGCTGGAGCGCATCGGCGTGGTGTTCCAGCAGCCGACGCTCGATCTCGACCTCACCGTCCGGCAGAACCTGCGCTACCATGGCGGCCTGCATGGGATGCGGCCGTCCGACTGCGAAGCCCGCGCACGCGAGGAGTTGGCCCGCATCGGCCTGTCCGACCGCGCCGACGACAAGGTCCGCGCCCTGTCCGGCGGGCAGCGCCGCCGTGTGGAGATCGCCCGCGCCCTGCTGCACCGCCCGAACCTGCTGCTTCTCGATGAGCCGACCGTCGGGCTCGACGTGGACTCGCGCCGCCACATCCTTGCCCATGTCCGCGCGCTCTGCCGCGAGCAGGGCCTCGCCGTGCTGTGGGCCACCCACCTGATGGACGAGGCGGCGGACGAGGACTCCGTCGTCGTGCTGCACCAGGGCCGCCTGCGTGCCTCCGGCAGCGTCCGCGCGGTCTGCGCCGAAACCGGCACGGCCACCCTGCCCGCCGCCTTCACCGCCATGACGGCGGGGGAGCGCCGGCCATGAGCGCCGCCACCTATTGGTACTGCCTGCGCAGCATCATCGTGCGCGAGGGCTTGCGCTTCCTGCACCAGCGCGAGCGCTTCTTCGCCGCGCTGGTCCGGCCGCTGGTCTGGCTGGCGATCTTCGCCGTCGGGTTCCGTGGGGTGCTGGGCGTGTCGATCATCCCGCCCTACGAGACTTACATCCTCTATGACGAATATGTCGTGCCCGGTCTGGTCGCGATGATCCAGCTGTTCAACGGCATGCAGAATTCCCTGTCGATGGTCTACGACCGCGAGATGGGCAGCATGCGCACACTGCTGGTCAGTCCGCTGCCGCGCTGGTACCTGCTGGTCGCCAAGCTGCTGGCCGGCGTCGCGGTGTCGATCGCGCAGGTCTATGTCTTCCTCGGGATCGCATGGCTGTGGGGGGTGGAGCCGCCGCCGCTGGGCTACCTCGCCGTCCTGCCGGCGCTGGTGCTGAGTGGCCTGATGCTGGGGGCGCTGGGCCTGCTCCTGTCGTCCTTCGTCAAGCAGCTGGAGAATTTCGCCGGGGTGATGAACTTCGTCATCTTCCCGATGTTCTTCGCGTCCTCCGCCCTCTACCCGCTCTGGCGCATCCGGGAAGGCAGCCCGACCCTGTACCTGATCGCAGCCTACAATCCCTTCACCCAAGCGGTGGAGCTGATCCGCTTCAGCCTCTATCTCCGAGTCGACGTCACGGCCCTGCTGTGGGTGGCCGGTTGCCTGGTGCTGTTCCTCGGCGCTGCGGTGCTGGCCTACGATCCAGGCCGCGGTTTCTGGGCGAGACGGGGCGGACCGGCAGAACAGGCCTGATCGCGCAAGCGCCAGCTTAGCCATAACTACCGTTCGGATTAGCTCTTTTGGCTACAACTACCCACTAGTTCGCTTCATTCAAAAACTTTCGAACGGCAGCGGAAAATAATCTTCACAGCCTATCTTTATTTGATCAGACTGACTGTCAGCATCACCAACATAATGCGGGGCAGTTTAGAACCCCGCCAAGAGCCGTGCTCCGGCACTTGTTACCGGCACGCCTGCGATGCCGGACACATTGGGATTCGGAACTTTGGGTGCGGATGCACCCCCGACGCCGCCTGATCGACATCACGCGCCAACGATCGAGGGAGACCGCCCCTCTCAAGAAGACCGCTTCACCGACACCGCCGCCTGTCGCCGCACAGTCCCTGGGACCACGGACCACCCCTTAAAAAAACGGGAGGAAACAGATGAACCCCTTTGTGCGCTGTCTGCTCGTCACCGCCGCGATCCAGGCGGCCACCGCCACGGTCGCCTATGCCAACGAAGACACCCTGAAGAATCAGAAGGATCCGGCCAACTGGGCGATGCAGCTCGGCAACTATGCCGGCCAGCGTTACAGCACGCTCGACCAGATCAAACCCGACAACGTCAAGAACCTGAGGCCGGTCTGGCAGTTCTCCACCGGCGTGCTGCGCGGACACGAGGGCGGTCCCGTGGTGATCGGCGACACGATGTACATCTCCACGCCCTTCCCCAACATCGTCTATGCGCTGGACCTAAACGACAACGGCCGCATCAAATGGAAGTACGAACCCAAGCAGGATTCGTCCGTCATCCCGGTGATGTGCTGCGATACCGTCACCCGCGGCGTCGCGGTGGCCGGCAACAAGGTCTTCCTGGGTCAGGCCGACAACACGCTGGTGGCGCTGGACGCGCAGACCGGCAAGGTGTTGTGGTCGGCTAAGAACGGCGACGCCAGCAAGGGCGAGACGCTGACCGCCTCCCCGCTGGTCGTGAAGGACAAGGTCTATGTCGGCATCAGCGGCGGCGAGTTCGGCGTCCGCGGCCATCTGACGGCCTACGACATCAACACCGGCAAGATGGTGTGGCGGGCCTATTCGACCGGTCCCGACAAGGACGTGATGATCGACCCGCAGAAGACTCTGATGATGGGCAAGCCGATCGGCGAGCCCGACCTCGGCATCAAGACCTGGCCGGCGGACCAGTGGAAGATCGGCGGCGGCACCACCTGGGGCTGGTACACCTACGATCCCGACCTGAACCTGATCTATTACGGCACCGGCAACCCCGGCACCTGGAATCCGGCACAGCGCGCCGTCAACAAGGACCGGGCCAAGAGCGACAACAAATGGTCGATGACCATCTTCGCCCGCGATGCCGATACCGGACAGGCGAAATGGGTGTTCCAGAAGACGCCGTTCGACGAGTGGGACTATGACGGCGTGAACGAGAACGTCCTGGCCGACATCAACATCGGCGGCCAGCAGCGCAAGGTCCTGATCAACATGGACCGCAACGGCTTCGGCTACACTCTCGACCGCAACACCGGCGAGCTTCTCGTCGCGAAGAAGTACGACCCGACCGTCAATTGGGCGACCGAGGTCGACATGACGACCGGCCGGCCCAAGGTCGTCGACAAGTACAGCACCTTCGCCCAGGGCGAGGACACCAACACCACCGGCGTCTGCCCGGCGGCGCTCGGGTCGAAGGACCAGCAGCCGGCCTCCTACTCGCCGGACAGCGGCCTGCTCTATGTGCCGACCAACCACATCTGCATGGATTACGAGCCGTTCAAGGTGGAGTATTCGGCCGGCCAGCCCTATGTCGGCGCAACGCTCAGCATGTATCCGGCCCCGAACTCGCATGGCGGCATGGGCAATTTCATCGCCTGGGATCCGGCCGCCGGCAAGATCGTCTGGTCGAAGCCGGAACGCTTCGCGGTGTGGAGCGGCGCCCTGACGACGAAAGGCGGCGTCGGCTTCTACGGCACGCTGGAAGGCTATCTGAAGGCCTTCGACCTGCGTGACGGCAAGGACCTCTACAACTTCAAGACGTCGTCCGGCATCATCGGCAACGTCAACACCTACACGCACAAGGGCAAGCAGTACATCGCCGTGCTGTCGGGTGTCGGCGGCTGGGCGGGCATCGGGCTGGCCGCCGGGCTGACCGGCGAACAGGAAGGCCTGGGGGCGGTCGGCGCGCACAAGGCGCTGGGCGAATACACCCAGCTTGGCGGCACGCTGACCGTCTTCGCCCTCCCGGACAACCAGTGACGGCCAAGGCTTGGCGCCGCACCGAAACGGGGCCGGCGCCAAGCCCTTTTTTCACGCTGATGGCAGGACACGAACAAAGGCAGTGGGGAGACACAGTGAGATGCCCAAATACCTGATCGGGCTGTGCGCCGCGCTTGGGTTCACCGCGACGGTGGCCCTCGGCAGCGCGTTCGGCCAGCAGGATGCCGCACAGAAGCCGGCGCAGAACCAGCCGACACAGAACCAGACAGCCCCGACCCAGACGACTCCGGCACCGTCGAGCGGAAGCGCGCCGCAGGAGGCGAAGATCGCCGAGCCGGAGGAATTGGTGAACGACGAAGGGGTGCCGCTCTACGCGGTGCGGGACGGCAAGGTGGACCAGGGGACCTACAACGGCTATCGGCGCTATGCCTCGTCCTGCCATGTGTGCCACGGGCCGGACGGGCTGGGATCGTCCTTCGCCCCCGCCCTGACCGATTCGCTGAAGCGGATGGATTACTGGCAGTTCACCGACGTGGTCACCAACGGCCGCACCAACATGGGGGCCACCGGCGACCGGGTGATGCCCACCTTCGGCACCGATCCCAACGTGATGTCGAATCTCGCCGACATCTACCGGTATCTGAAGGCCCGTTCCGACGAGAAGGTCGGCCGCGGCCGGCCCGAGCGGATCAAGTCTGCATCGTGAGTCCGGCATGATCCGCAGGCCCGCCCTTTCCTTGATGCTGGCCGCCGCGCTCTGTGCGGCGGCTCCCGCCGGCCGATCCGCCTTTGCTGCGGAGGGAATCCCGACGGAGGTGCTGCGCGTCTGCGCCGACGCCAACCTGCTTCCCTTCTCCAACGACCGGCAGGAGGGGTTCGAGAACAGGATCGCCAAGCTGATCGCCGACGAGCTGAAGGTACCGCTGACCTTCACCTGGTGGCCGCAGACCATCGGCTTCGTCCGCAACACGCTGCGCACCCGGCAATGCGATCTGGTGATGGGGACTGCGGTCGGCGAAGAGCTGATGCAGAACACCAACCCGTATTACCGGTCCACCTACGCGCTGATCTACCGCAAGGATTCGGGGATCACGGCCAGGACGCTGGCCGATCCGTCGCTGCAGGGCGCGCGCATCGGCGTCGTCGCCCGCACCCCGCCATCCGCGGTGATGCTCCGCCACGGGCTGACCAACCTGGAACCCTACCAGCTCGACACCGACACGCGCGCCCACCACCCGGCCCAGCAGGCGGTGGAGGATGTCGCGGCGGCCCGCACCGATGCCGCCATCGTCTGGGGTCCCATCGCCGGCTTCTTCGCCGCCCGGCAGTCCGTTCCGCTGGAGGTCGTGCCGCTGATGGACGAGCCAGGCGCTTCGCCCTTCCAATACATGATCTCCATGGGCATCCGCCCGGACGAGCCGGACTGGCGCCACTGGCTGAACGACTTCATCGTCCGCCGCCAGGGCGACATCGACCGCATCCTTGCCGAATACCATGTCCCGCTCGCCAACGCCGACGGGTCGATCCGGGCGGCAACGGTTGAGAAAGCGCCGACCGATACTGCAGCGGCCGGTACGGCCGTGCCGGAACCGGACGGCTACCGCATGGCCGACTACCGGTCGCCGACGCCGCCCTCCCTGCGCGGCGCCGAGACGGTGGGGCCGGAGGAGGTCGAGCGGTTGGCAAAGGCCGGCGCGGTACTGGTCGATGTCCTGCCGACGCCGCCGAAGCCGGAAGGACTGGCACCGGGAAGCCGCTGGGTCCCACCGCCGCATCGCAGCCTGCCGGGAGCCCATTGGCTGCCGAATGTCGGCTATGGCGCGCCGTCCGCCGATCAGGAGGCCTATTTCCGCAAAGGGCTTGAGACGCTGACCGCAGGCGACCGCAAGCGTCCGCTGGTGGTGTTCTGCCAGCCGGATTGCTGGATGAGCTGGAATGCCGCCAAACGGGCGGTGGCGCTGGGCTATCAGGCGGTCAAATGGTATCCGGCCGGCACCGACGGCTGGACGGCCGCGGGCCGCGAACTCGTCACGGTCGAGCCCGAACCGGGGCTGGAGAAGCGGCCCGAACCCAAGGTGGCGAACTGAGTGCTGCCCTCAGGACAGAAGCGCCGACAGCATGCGGGCGATCTGGCCGAGCCGCTGTTCGATGCGGGCCGGCTGCTCGCACACGGCGGTCTGCGCCCTGCGGCGGTCGTCGAGGATGCGGCGGTCCCAGGCGATGGCGGCCTTGATCTCCTGCGCACGGGCGGCGTCGCCCGACGCGGCGTCGAGGTCGCGCAGGGCGGCGGCGATGCGCTCGCGCAGGGCCCGTTGATGCTGGGCATAGCGCTCGATGGACGCGATGGCGGCGGTGCGCTGGCGGTCCAGCGTCTGGAAACTGCCGGCGAAGACCAGCGCGAGCTTGCGGTCATGCTCCTGCTCCGCCCCCTTCTGCACCGGCCCGGCCAGCGCGTTCGCTTCCGGTTCGAGACTGGCGGGGTCGATGCTGTCGTCGGCCGAGCGCCGCACCAGTGTGGCGATTGCGGCATCCCGCTGCCACTCGTCCCCCAGCCCGTCAATCGACGGGCCGTCCCAGACGGAAGCCGGCGACAGGGCCGGGACCAGAATCTGCGGACAGGGCCAATCCGGATTCTTCGGATCCGAAGAAGCCGGCTGGGCTGCCGCAGGGGCGGGCAAGCCTGCGATCAGTGCCGCGGCCAACACCGCAGCGGCGATGGGAGATGATCGATGCATGCCGAGAATGATGGCGATACCAACGATCCGGTGCAATCGGAACCGCTGCGCAAAAGGGGAAGCCCGATGGATCATGCGGGGAGGAGGATCGGAGCCGCTATGATCGCAGGACTCGTCCTAGGTCTGGCACCGGGCGTCATGGGCGCCGGAGCCGCATCGGCGCGGACGCTGGTGCTCGATCTGGAGCTTGAGGACAGCAGCGGCGAACCCCAGTCGTCCGAGCATGCGGAGCGTCTGAAAAGGGTCAGCGCGGAGTTGCGCCGGGGGCTGGATGCCAAGGGCTATGACGTGATCGATGACGCCGCCATGGCAGGGCTGGTGCCGCCGGGGACGCAGATACGGACCTGCAATGGCTGCGAAGCCGACATCGCGCGCGCCGCCGGTGCCGATCTGGTCGTGTTCGGCGTGGTCCGCAAGGTCAGCAGCCTGATCCTGTGGATCGCCGTGGTGGTCGAGGATGTCGGCACCGGCCGCGCGGTGACGACGGCGCGCGGCGACATCCGCGGCGACAATGCCGCCGCCTGGTCGCGCGGCGTCGCCTGGCTGGTCGAACACCGGCTGGCGGAGCATGCGCCGGCCGGGCGGTGAGTTGGGCGGCTCCAAGACGGACAGGCGGCGGAGAGGACCTTGAAGATGCCGGACGATTCACAGAGCGGCTACCTCACCATCATGAACGTGCTGCGCCCGCCGCCCGCCAGCGCCGTCATGCGCCGCTACGACCTCGTGCTGCGCGATTATGTCGGGGATTTCCACATCGGCGTCTGGGACCACGAGAAGACCCGCACCCAGCGCGTGCGCGTCAGCCTGACCGTCACGGTCGAGGTGCCCAACCGGCCCTTCGTCGACGATCTCGATGCCGTCGTCTCCTACGAATACCTCATCCAGGGCGTCGAGGCCTTCCAGCAGAGTCCGCATATCCAGCTGCTGGAGGTTCTGGCCGAAAAGCTGCTGGCCCTGTGCCTGTCGCCGCCGGAAGCGGTCTTCGCCCGGGTCCAGGTGGAAAAGCTGGAGATCGTCCCGCAGGCGGCCGGCGTCGGCGTGGTGCTGACCGGCGCGCGGGATCGACCATGATGAATGGGGCCATGATGGATGGGGCCGCGATGAGCGCGATCTGGGTGGTGAAGCTGGGCGGCAGCCTGTGGAACGGCCCTGCCCTGCGCCCCTGGCTCGCCGCGCTGGCGGCGGAGCGGGCGCGGCATATCGTCATCGTTCCCGGCGGCGGTCCCTTCGCCGATGCGGTCCGCGATGCGCAGCCGGTGCTTGGCTATGGCGCATCCGCAGCGCACCGGATGGCGATCCTGGGCATGGAACAATATGGACTGGCGCTGCTCGACCTTGAGCCGAGGCTGCGGCCGTCCCGGACCATGGCCGATCTGGCGGATGCGGACGGAACGGCGGTGTGGCTGCCGGCGACCCTGTCGGCCGACGCGGATGTGGAGGAGAGCTGGGACGTCACCTCCGACACGTTGGCGGCATGGCTCGCCGAACGGCTGGGAGCGGAGCGGCTGGTGCTGGTGAAGTCGGCGCTGCTGCCGCCGGGGACGGCGGATGCACGGGCGCTGGCACGGGCCGGCATCATCGACCCGGTCCTGCCCGGCCGAATGGAACGGCTATCGGCGGAGGTCCGTTGCATCGGCCGGGACGACCTGCCGCTGTTCATTGCGGAACTGCGCGGCGGTCCCGCGGCCGGCACCCGGTTGTGGGTGGAGCGGGAACGGGAGGCGGCATGGCCCGGCACATTCTTTTCCTGACCGGTTCCCTGGCGGAGGACCGGCTGCGTCAGGTGCTGGACTCGCTCGCCCCCCTTCCCTTCGCGGCGACCGTCGTCAATCTCGGCGTGAAGGTCGCGGCGCTCGCCACCACCGAGATCGTGCTGCGGCGGCTGGATTCCGCGCGGGGCGCCGACCTGATCCTGCTGCCGGGGCGGTTCCGCGGCGATCTCGCCGCCCTCGCCGCCCATTTCGGCACGGCGGTCGAGCGCGGCCCCGACGAGTTGGAGGATCTGCCCCAATACTTCCAGCGGCAGGCCCGCCCGCTCGACCTCAGCCGCCACGACACCCGCATCTTCGCCGAGATCGTAGACGCGCCGTCGCGCGACACCGCCGCCATCCTCGCCAAGGCCGCGGAGCTGCGCGCCGAGGGCGCCGACGTCATCGACCTCGGCTGCCTGCCCGACACGCCCTTCCCGCATCTGGAGGAGGCCATCGACGCGCTGCACGACGCCGGCTTTGCCGTCAGCGTCGATTCCCTGAATGCCGTCGAATTGCGCCGCGCCAACCGGGCCGGAGCCGACTATCTGCTCAGCCTGACGGAGGAGACGGTCCACCTCGCCGACGAGGGCGACGCGGTGCCGGTGCTGATCCCGACCACCCCGCCGGATCTCGACAGCCTGGGCCGTGCCGTCGACGCCATGACCCGCCGCAACCGGCGCTTCCTGGTCGATCCTATCCTCGAGCCGATCCACCACGGCTTCACCGACTCCCTGCTGCGCTACCGCACCGTGCGGGAGCGCTGGCCCGACGCCGAGATCCTGATGGGCATCGGCAATGTGACGGAGCTGACCGATGCCGACACCTCCGGCATCACCGCGGTGCTGATGGGGGTGGTGTCCGAACTGCGCATCGGCAACGTCCTGGCGGTGCAGGTCAGCCCGCATTGCCGCCGCGCCATCCGCGAGTTCGACGCGGCGCGGCGCCAGTTCTTCGCCGCCCGCGCGGCGCACAGCATGCCGCGCGGCTTCGACAGCGGCCTGCTGTGCCTGCGCGACCGCCGGCCCTTCGTCCGCGACGCCGCCGTGATCGCAGAGACCGCGGCGCAGATCCGCGATCCCAATTACCGGGTGGAGGTCAGCGCGGCGGGTATCCATCTCTACAACCGCGACGGCCACCACCGCGCCACCGATCCGTTCGATCTGTTTCCGAAACTCGATCTTGGAACCGACACCGGCCACGCCTTTTATCTGGGGGTGGAACTGGCGCGGGCGCAGATCGCGTGGCAGCTCGGCAAGCGCTATGCCCAGGACAGCGAATTGCGCTGGGGCGTGGCGACGGACGAGCCGAAGGACGACCCCACCGGCTTCCACGCCATCGGTCCGACCAAGCGAGGCGGCTGACCCATGCCGATGATCCGCGAAACCATCATCACCACCACCGGCGCCGACGGGCGGCCCCATGTCGCCCCGATGGGGGTGACGGTGGAGGCGGCCGGCGACGGGGAACGCTTCATCCTGGCCCCGTTCCGGCCGTCGCGCACGCTGGACAACCTGTTCGCCCGTCGCTGCGCGGTGGTGAACCACACCGACGACGTCCGGGTCTTCGCCGGCTGCATCAGCGGACGCCGGCGCGACTGGCCGACCGTCCCGGCGGAGCGGACCGACGCCCCCCGCCTTGCCGACTGCCTGTCGCATGAGGAGATCGTGGTGGAGGAGGTGGAGGACGACCCGGTCCGCCCACGCTTCCACTGCCGCACCGTCCATGCCGCCGCGCATGCCCGCTTCCGCGGTCACAACCGGGCGCAGGCGGCGGTGATCGAAGCGGCCGTTCTGGTCAGCCGGCTGCACATGCTGCCCGCCGACAAGATCGACCGGGAGGTCGAATACCTCTCCATCGCCATCGGCAAGACCGCCGGCTCGCATGAGCTGGAAGCCTGGGGCTGGTTGATGGAGCGGATCGCCGTCCACCGCAGAGGGGAGAACTCATGACCGGCTGGCTGGCCAGCGTCGCCGATACGACGGAAATCTCCCTGATCCTGCCGGCAGCGCCCGACATCCTGGATTTGAAGAACCCTGCCGCGGGGGCGCTGGGGGCGTGGGCAGTGGAGGACATCGCCGCAACGGTGCGCGAACTGGCGGGCCTGCCCGCACGCCCGCGGCTGAGCGCCACCATCGGCGACCACCCGATGCGGCCCGAGGCGGTGGAGCCGGCAGCCCGCCGGATCGCCGCGACCGGCGTGGATTTCGTCAAGATCGGCTTCGCGCCGGATGGAGCGCCCGACCGCTGCATCGACGCCCTGGCCCCGCTGGCGGCGGAGGGGGTGCAACTGGTCGCCGTACTGTTCGCCGACCGCTGGCCGCCGGACCCCGGTTGCCTGCCCATCGACCGGCTCGCCGCCGCCGGCTTTCGCGGGGCGATGCTGGACACCGCCGGCAAGCGCCACGGGCTGCGCCACCACTGGGACGATGCCCAGCTGTCCAGTTTCGTGTGCTGCACACGGGCGCACGGTCTGCTGACCGGGCTGGCCGGGTCGCTGCGCGTTGCAGACATCCCGGCCCTCTCGGCCCTGTCGCCCGATTACCTTGGGTTCCGCGGTGCGCTCTGCGGCGGGGAGCGCACCGCGGGCATCGACCCGCAGGCGGTGGCGCGGGTCGCCACCGCCTTTGCCGGTCTTCCTGGCGCTACTCCGCCGCCTCGGCCATCTCCGCCTTCTCGATCTTGATCGCGCAGTATTTGAACTCCGGGATCTTGCCGTAGGGGTCTAGCTGCGGGTTGGTCAGAACGTTCGCCGCCGCTTCCGCGTAGGCGAAGGGGATGAAGACCAGCCCGACCGGCATGCGGTCGTCGATGCGAGCCTTCAGCCTGATGGTGCCGCGGCGGCTCGACACCAGCATGTAGTCGCCGGTCCTCATCCCGGCACGGGTCAGGTCGTGCGGGGAGACATAGGCCACCGCCTCCGGCTCCACCGCGTCCAGCACGCTCGACCGCCGGGTCATCGACCCGGTGTGCCAATGCTCCAGCTGGCGACCGGTGGTGAGCACCAGCGGGTAGTCGAGGTCGGGCGTCTCCGCCGGGTTGATCGGCCGCGCCGGCACGAACCGCCCACGGCCGGAACTGGTGGGGAAGCCGTTGCCGAAGACGATGTCGTGGCCGGGCTGGTCCGGCCCGTCCACCGGATAGGTGACGGAGCCTTCGCGCTCCACCCGTTCCCAGGTGATGTTGGCGAGCGACGGCATGGCGCCGACCATCTCCGCGAACACCTGCGACACATGGGTGTAGTTCCAGTTGAGACCCAGCCCGCGCGCCATGTCCTGGATGATCCACAGATCCTGGCGTGCCTCGCCCGGCATCGGCACCGCCGCGCGGCCCATCTGGACCTGACGGTTGGTGTTGATGACGGTGCCGTCCTTCTCCGGCCAAGCCGAGGCCGGCAGCACCACGTCGGCGTATTTTGCCGTCTCGGTCAGGAAGATGTCCTGCACCACCAGATGGTCGAGCATGGCCAGCGCCTCGCGGGCGTGGGTCACGTCCGGGTCGGACATCGCCGGGTTCTCGCCCTCGATGTAGAGTCCCTTGATGCGGTTGTCATGGATGGCGTCCATGATCTCGACCACCGTCAGGCCGCGCTTGCCGTCCAGCTTGGTGCCCCAGTAATTCTCGTAGAAGGATTGGACCTCCGGATCCTCGACCGACTTGTAGTCGGGGTAGAACATCGGGATCAGACCGGCGTCGGACGCGCCCTGGACGTTGTTCTGGCCGCGCAGCGGGTGCAGGCCGGTGCCGGGGCGGCCGATCTGGCCGGTGACCAGCGACAGCGCGATCAGGCAGCGGCTGTTGTCGGTGCCGTGGATGTGCTGCGACACGCCCATGCCCCAGAAGATGATCGACGCCTTCGACCGGGCGAACAGCCGCGCCACCTCGCGCAGGGTCGCGGCGGGGATGCCGCAGACCTTCTCCATCTCCTCCGGCGGGTAGTCCTTCACCGTCTCGGCCAGCGCCTCGAAATCCTCGGTGTTGGCCTGGACATACTGGCGGTCGTACAGCCCCTCCGCGATGATGGTGTGGAGGATGGCATTCAGCATCGACACGTCGCGGCCCGGCGTGAACTGCAGCATGTGCGTGGCGTGGCGCGCCATGGCGAGCCCGCGCGGATCCATGACGATCAGCTTCGCCCCACGCTCCGCCGCGTTCTTGAAGAAGGTGGCGGCGACGGGATGGTTCTCCGTCGGGTTGGCGCCGATGATGACGATGACCTCGGCATCCTCCGCCGCCATGAAGGGAGCCGACACCGCCCCCGACCCGACGCCCTCGATCAGCGCCGCCACTGACGAGGCGTGGCAGAGCCGCGTGCAATGGTCGACGTTGTTGGTGCCGAAGCCGGTACGCACCAGCTTCTGGAACAGGTAGGCTTCCTCGTTCGACCCCTTGGCCGATCCGAAGCCGGCCAGCGCGTTGCCGCCGCGCTCGTCGCGGATCTTGCGCAGGCCCCCGGCCGCGACCGCCAGCGCCTCTTCCCAGGTCGCTTCGCGGAAATGGGTGAAGGGGTTCATCGGGTCGATGTCGACGTCGTGCTTGGACACGCCCTCCTTGCGGATCAGCGGCACGGTCAGACGGTCGCCGTGATGGGCGTAATCGAAGCCGAAGCGGCCCTTCACGCACAGGCGGTTCTGGTTCGACGGCCCGTCGCGGCCGTCGACGGCGACGATCTTGTTGTCCTTGATCTTGTAGGTCAGCTGGCAGCCGACGCCGCAATAGGGGCAGACGGAGTCCACCTCACGGTCGGGCGCGTTGGTGTAGACGCCCTTCTCATCCACCAGGGTCGCCGGCATCAGCGCCCCGGTCGGGCAAGCCTGCACGCACTCGCCGCAGGCGACGCAGGTGGACTGCCCCATCGGGTCGTCGAAATCGAAGACGATCTTTTCCAGATGCCCGCGCGCCGCCATGCCGATGACGTCGTTGACCTGGACCTCGCGGCAGGCGCGGACGCACAGGTTGCAGTGGATGCAGGCGTCGAGCTGGACCGCCATCGCCGGATGCGACATGTCGTCGGTCTTGTTCGGCCGGTCCACGGTGGGGAAGCGGCTGCCGGCAATCTCGACCTTATCGGCCCAGTTCCAGAAGGTGGAGTTGGGGTCGTGCGCCGTCTCCCGCTCCGGCTGGTCGGCCAGCAGAAGTTCGAAGACCAGCTTGCGCGACGCCTTGGCCCGTTCGGACGCGGTGCGCACGGTCATGCCGGGCTTCGGCTTGCGGATGCAGGAGGCGGCGAGCACGCGCTCCCCCTCGATCTCCACCATGCAGGCGCGGCAGTTGCCGTCGGGGCGGTAGCCCGGCTCCGGCCGGTGGCAGAGGTGCGGGATTTCGGTGCCGACCCGGGTGGCGACCTGCCAGATCGTCTCGCCGTTGCGTGCCTCGACCTCGGTGCCGTCCAGGGTGAAAGTGATGCCGTTGGACATGTCGGTCTCCTTACCCCTGCAACCCGGCCGCGCCCTGGCGCGACACGAAGTCCTCACGGAAATGCTTCATCACGAGCTTGATCGGGTTCATCGCCGCCTGACCCAGGCCGCAGATCGACGCATCGCCCATGACGGTGGCGAGCGCCTTCAGCAACTCCTCGTCCCACTCGGGTTCGCTGATCAGACGCACGGCCTTCTCGGTTCCGACCCGGCAGGGGGTGCACTGGCCGCAGCTCTCATCCTCGAAGAACTTCAGCAGGTTGAGCGCCACGTCGCGCATGTTGTCCTTGTCGGACAGCACGACGACGGCGGCCGAGCCGATGAAGGAGCCGTGCGCTTCCAGCGTGCCGAAATCGAGCGGGATGTCGGCCATCGACGCCGGCAGAATGCCGCCGGACGGGCCGCCGGGCAGATAGCCCTTCAGCGTGTGGCCCTCGGCCATGCCGCCGCAATACTGGTCGACCAGTTCCTGCAGGGTGATGCCGGCAGGGGCCAGCTTGACTCCCGGCTCCTTGACCCGGCCGGAGACGGAGAAGGTGCGCAGCCCCTTGCGTCCGTTCATGCCATGGCTGGCGAACCACGCCCCGCCCTTCTCCAGGATCTCGCGGACCCAGAACACCGTCTCGATGTTGTTGATCAGGGTCGGGCGGCCGAACAGGCCGACCACCGAAGGAAAGGGCGGCTTGTGCCGGGGCAGGCCGCGCTTGCCCTCGATGCTTTCCAGCATCGCCGATTCCTCGCCGCAGATGTAGGCGCCGGCGCCGCGCCGCAGATGGATGCGGGTGTGGCGGGTGAGGCCGGCGGCCTCGACCTTCGGGATCTCGCGCAGCAGGATTTCCCGGCATTGCGGGTATTCGTCGCGCAGGTAGATGTAGACGTCGGTCGCCTCCACCGTCCAGGCGCCGATCAGCATCCCTTCCAGGAAGCGGTGCGGGTCGCGCTCCAGATGGAAGCGGTCCTTGAAGGTGCCGGGCTCGCCCTCGTCACCATTGATCGCCATCATGCGCGGCCCCGGCTCCGCCCGGACATAGCGCCATTTCAGGCCGGTGGGGAAGCCGGCGCCGCCCATGCCGCGGATGCTGGAATCCTCCAGCATCTTCAGCACGGCATCGACGTCGCGCGCGCCGTTCAGGCATTCGGCCAGCATCTTGTAGCCGCCGCCGCGGATGTAGTCGTCGAAGCCGAGATAGTCGGGGATGTCCGGGTGGACATGGCCGTGGGCCACGGCGTCGAGCACGCTCTCGACCGTCGCGTTCTCGTGCGGGGCGTGGCCGATCGCCACGACGGGCGCGTTGTTGCAGCCGCCCATGCAGGGGGCGCGCACAACGCGGACCTCGCGCTCGTCGACGCCGGCCTTCAGCGCCTCATGCAGCTGTTCCGCCCCGGCGAGCGCGCAGCTCAGCGAATCGCAGACGCGGATGGTCAGCTTCGGCGGCGCCGGTTCGCCGTCCATCACGATGTCGAAATGGGCGTAGAAGGACGCCACTTCGAACACCTCGACCAGCGCCAGCTTCATCTCCTTCGCCAATGCGGCGAGGTGACGGGCATGCAGGCAGCGATAATGGTCCTGCAGCAGGTGGAGATGCTCGATCAGAAGATCGGCTTGACGGGAGCGGTCGCCGAGAAGCGCCCGCACCTCCTCAAGACTGACGGGATCGACCTGACGGCCCTTCTGCTGGTCGCGCGTCTTGCGGCGGCCCGAGCCGGGGTGGATGCTGCGGGCAGGAACGCCGCCCGGCGGCTTTGCGCTGATGATCGGAGGAAATGCGGTCACGGCGTTTCTGGCCTCTGCTGGATGGTCCGCGCTTCTGGGTGTCGCGATCCGAGTTCCTGGTGTCTCGTATACCAGATGCCACGGTAACGCATCCTTTGCTGAAAGTCAGCATTCTAAATCATCATCAGCTTCCGCTGGATGGGAATGTCGGATGGGGTGTTGGGATTGTTGAGGAATCAGGCGGCGCGGGCGGCCATACGCTCCAGCGGAAGCGGGGCGATCCGCTCTGCCTGTCCGGCCGACCCGAAGGCTTCGAACCGCTCGCGGCAGAGCGCGCGGGCGGCTTTGGTCGCTTCGGCCAGGAACTTGCGCGGGTCGAATTCCTCGGGCCGCGTCATCATCGCGCGGCGCAGGCTGCCGCTCATGGCGAGGCGGATGTCGGTGTCGATGTTGACCTTGCGCACACCGTTGCGGATGCCTTCGCGGATTTCCTCGACCGGGACGCCGTAGGTTTCGCGGATGCTGCCACCATGGGCGCGGATGATCTCCAGCCATTCCTGCGGCACGCTGGAGGATCCATGCATGACCAGATGGGTTTCGGGAATGCGGTCGTGGATTGCGCGAATGCGGTCGATGGCCAGCACCTCGCCGTCCGGGCGGCGGCTGAACTTGTAGGCGCCGTGGCTGGTGCCGATGGCGATGGCGAGCGCATCCACCCCCGTCCGCGCCACGAAGTCCGCCGCTTGCGCCGGATCGGTCAGCAGCTGGTCGCGCGACAGGGTGCCGGCGGCGCCGGAGCCATCCTCCTCCCCCGCCCGGCCGGTCTCCAGCGAGCCGAGGCAGCCCAGTTCGCCCTCCACCGAGACGCCGACGGCGTGCGCCTGCTCCACCACCTGCCGGGTGACTCGGATGTTGTAGTCGTAGCCGGCCGGCGTCTTCATGTCGTCCAGCAGCGAGCCGTCCATCATCACGCTGGTGAAGCCGGAGCGGATGGCCTGCTGGCAGACGGCCGGGCTGGCGCCATGATCCTGGTGCAGGCAGACGGGAATGCGCGGCCACATCTCCACTGCCGCCTGCACCATGTGGCGCAGGAACGGCTCGCCGGCATATTTGCGCGCACCGGCGGAGGCCTGGAGGATCACGGGGCTGGCGCAGTCGTCCGCCGCCTGCATGATCGCCTGGATCTGTTCCATGTTGTTGATGTTGAAGGCCGGTACGCCATAGCCATGCTCGGCCGCATGGTCGAGGAGCTGTCGGAGGGAGATCAGGGCCATCGCGGGAGGTCTCCGGTTCGGTCAGGGAGGAGCGGAAGCGTCGGACGCGGCGAACGGCATCTCGACGGTCGGTGCCGGTTCCGACGGGTGTTTTGCGGCGTCCGTTCAGAACGCCTTCTTCTTGCGGTCGACCAGCTGCCAGATCATCGGCGTGAAGATCAGCTGCATGGCCAGCGCCATCTTGTCGCCAGGACAGACGATGGTGTTGGGCCGGGTCATGAAGCTGTCCTTCAGCATCGACAGCAGATAGGGGAAGTCGATGCCTTTCGGCCGGGTGAAGCGGATGACCAGCATGCTTTCGTCCGAGGTCGGGATGTCGCGGGCGATGAAGGGATTGCTGGTGTCCACCGTCGGCACGCGCTGGAAATTCACGTCGGTGCTGCTGAACTGCGGACAGATGTATTTCACATAGTCGGGCATGCGCCGCAGGATGGTGTCGACGATGGCCTCTTCGGAATAGCCGCGCATGTTGCGGTCGCGATGGATCTTCTGGATCCACTCCAGGTTCACGATGGGAACGACGCCGATCTTCAAATCGGCATGGCGGGCGAGATCGACACGGTCGGTGCGCACGCAACCGTGCAGCCCCTCGTAGAACAGCAGGTCGGTGCCGGGTTCGATCTGTTCCCACGGCGTGAAGGTGCCGGGATCCTGGCCGTAGGGTTCGGCCTCCTTCCCGTCATGCAGGTACTTGCGGGTCCGGCCGCCGCCGGTCTCGCCATAGCTGCGGAACAGGTTGTCCAACTCCTCGAACAGGTTGGCGTCGGGGCCGAAATGGCTGAAGGTCGAATGGGGCTCCTCCTGCGCTTCGGCGACCTTGGCGCGCATCTCCCGCCTGTCATAGCGGTGGAAGCTGTCGCCCTCGACGATGGCGGCGGTGATGGCCTCGCGCCGGAAGACCTGCTGGAAGGTTCGGGTGACGGTGGTCGTCCCGGCCCCGGAGGAGCCGGTGACGACGATGATCGGATGACGGGCCGACATGGCATCCCCTTCTTCAGCCGAGTGCCGCGGTTTCGGACGGCAGGAACAGCGACCGGCTGCCGAACAGCGGGGCGTGGAAGGCCAGTTCCTCCCCCCGGTCGTAGGCGGCGTGATAGGCGACCAGCCGCTCCACCTCCGCCTTCGATCCCAGGATCACCGGCACGCGCTGGTGCAGGGCCATCGGCTGGATGTCGAGGATGCGCTGCCGCCCGGTGCTGGCCGCCCCGCCCGCCTGCTCCACCAGCATGGCGATGGGGTTCGCCTCGTAGAGAAGACGCAGGCGTCCCGGCTTGTGGGTGGGGCGGGCGTCGCGCGGATAGAGGAAGACGCCGCCGCGGATCAGGATGCGATAGACCTCCGCCACCAGCGAGGCGATCCAGCGCATGTTGAAATCCGCCTCGCGCGGGCCGGAGCTGCCCTTGATGCATTCCTCCACATACTGGCGCACCGGCGGCTCCCAGAATCGGGCATTGGAGCTGTTGATGGCGAATTCGCAGACATGGTCGGGAATGCGCATGTCGGGATGGGTCAGGGTGTAGGCGCCGATCTCCCGGTCCAGCGTGAAGCCGTGCACGCCTTCGCCGAAGGTGGCGACGATCATGTCGGCCGGGCCGTAGAGGGCGAAGCCCGCCGCCACCTGCTGGGTGCCGGGCTGCAGGAAATGCTCCACCTCCGGCTCGTCCACGCCGTCGGGCGCCTTGAGGATGGAGAAGATGGTGCCGACCGTCAGGTTGACGTCCACGTTCGACGAGCCGTCCAGCGGATCGAAGGCCAGCAGATAGCGGCCGCGCGGGTATTCGCGGGGGATGCGGTAGGGCTCCTCCATCTCCTCCGACGCCATGCCGCAGAGCTTGCCGCCATACTCGCAGGTGCGCAGCATGATCTCGTTGGCGATCAGGTCGAGCGGCTTCTGCGTCTCGCCATGGACATTGACGCCGGGTTCGGGGGCGGGAGCGGCGGGCTGGCCGGCGGACGGCGTCAGCGATCCGCGGGCGGCGGCGCTGGCGATGAACTTGCACGCGGTCTGCACGTCGTTGAGCAGCGCGGTCAGGTCGGTGTCGGCCCCGCCTCGGCGGCGCTGGTCCTCGATGATGAATTTGCTGAAGGTCGTGTGACGGTGCGGCATCGGTTCCCCCTCTCTCGTGTTTTGTCCGGCCGGCTTGTTGCCGGCCTATTGCGTGAAGACGCGGCTCCGGCGGATGTCCTCCTCGGCGATGGTCAGCAGGTCGGCGGCGGCGATGGCGCTGCCGCGCGCTTCGAACAGGCGGTTGGCCTGACGCAGGCGGGCACGGTCGAGCGCATTGCGGATGGAGCGGGCGTTGGCGAAGCGCGGCTGGGCCATGCGGCGGAGGATGTAGTCGGACATCGCCCGCTCGGCCTCCGCCGCGAACCGGTACTGCATGCCCTCCGTCATCAGCCGGGCGATCTCCAGCAGCTCATCCGCCTCGTAGTCGGGGAAATCGACATGGTGGGCGATGCGCGACGCCATGCCGGGATTGGAGCGGAAGAAGACCTCCATGCGGTCGCGGTAGCCGGCGAGGATCACGACCAGATCGTCGCGGTTGTCCTCCATCACCTGGAGGAGGATTTCGATGGCCTCCTGGCCGTAATCGCGCTCGTTCTCCGGCCGGTAGAGGTAATAGGCCTCGTCGATGAACAGCACGCCGCCCATGGCGCGCTTCAGCACCTCCTTGGTCTTGGGTGCGGTGTGGCCGATATACTGACCGACCAGATCGTCGCGGGTGACACTGACCACATGGTCGCGGCGGATGTAGCCCAGCCCGTGGAGAAGCCCGGCCATGCGCCGCGCCACCGTCGTCTTGCCGGTGCCGGGATTGCCGGTGAAGCACATGTGCAGCGACGGCGGCTCCGCCCTGAGGCCGATGCTGCGCCGTGCCCGCTCCACCAGCAGCAGGGCGGCGATTTCGCGGATGCGGGTCTTCACCGGCATCAGCCCGACCAACTCCTGGTCCATCCCCGCCAGCATCTCACCGATGCCGGAGTCACGGTAAAGCGCGTCGAGATCGACGGAGGGAGCGTCGGGCGGCTGGTCCAGGGTTATGGGGTCGTGAAGGTCGGCCGCCTCGCTCATGCCGCCCTCCATTCCGGTTCGGCCATCAATGCGGCGCGCATCCGCCCAACCACGCCGCGATAGCCGCCGTCGGCGTCCGCCGCACCGAAGATGGCGGACCCGGCGACGAAGACATCGGCCCCGGCATCGGCGACGGCGCGGATGTTGTCGGGCTTGATGCCGCCGTCCACCTCCAGCCGGATGTCGCGGCCGGTGCGCTCGCGGTGGCGGTCGATGCGCCGGCGGACCTCGGCGATCTTCTCGAAGGCCGACGGGATGAAGGACTGGCCGCCGAAGCCGGGATTGACCGACATCACGAGGATCAGGTCCAGCCGGTCCATCACATGGTCCAGATGCGCCAGCGGCGTCGCCGGGTTCAGCGCCAGCCCGGCCCGGCAGCCCTGCTCGCGGATCAGCGCCAGGGTGCGGTCGGGATGCTCCGACGCCTCGGGGTGGAAGCTGATGATGTCGGCCCCGGCATTGGCGAACAGCGGCACCAGTGCATCGACCGGCCGCACCATCAGATGGACGTCGATGACGGCGCGGGTGCGCGGACGGATGGCGGCACAGACCAGCGGACCGATGGTCAGGTTCGGGACATAGTGGTTGTCCATCACGTCGACGTGCACGACCTCGCAGCCGGCCTCCACCACCCGCTCCACCTCCTCGCCCAGCCGGGCGAAGTCGGCGGACAGGATCGACGGGGCGAGGCAGTAGCCCTCTCCCATTTCACACTCCATGACGGGCCTCCCCGCCATAGCGCTCGCCGGACGGACGGCCGGTGGCATAGCTGCGCACCGTGTAGCCGATGCGCCGCCCCGGCCCTTCGGAGCGCAGCAACTCGAAGCCGGGCTCCGCCGCCGGGCGGTTGATCAGGTAGGACATGCGCACCGTCTCGAAGCCGTGCGAGCTGTCGAAGGCGAGGACCTTGACGTACTGGTCGGAGTGGGCGGTGCGGCAGGCGTCGATCTCCATCATCACGCCCTTGGCGTCGCGCAGGTCGAACATGGGATTGCCCCACATCGTCCAATAGCTGTTGCGCGGGTGCGGATCGTCAGTGAACTCCACCGCCACGGCCCAGCCCTGGTCGAGGGCGTATTGCACCTGTTTGGTGATCTCCTCGTCCGTCAAATCCGGCAGGAAGGAGAATTGGCCTTGAGTAAGACGCATGGGGGTCAATCGCATGGGAATCGCTCCTTCACATCGCCGCGGTGGGGGTGGGGACGTAATCGACGCTGTCGGTGGAGGCGTAGTCGAAGGTGACGTCCTTCCAGGTGTCGAGCGCGGCACGCAGGGGCGCGCACCAGCGGGCGGCGTCGCGCAGGATCTCCGGCCCCTCGTTCCAGATGTCGCGTCCTTCGTTGCGGGCCTTGACCATCACCTCAAGCGCAACGCGGTTTGCGGTGGCGCCGGCCTGGATGCCGTCGGGATGGCCGATGGTGCCGCCGCCGAACTGCAGGATCACGTCCTCGCCCAGGTAGGTCAGCAGCTGGTGCATCTGCCCGGCATGGATCCCGCCCGACGCCACCGGCATCACCCGCTTCAACCCGGCCCAGGGCTGGTCGAAGAAGATGCCGTGCTGCAGGTTCTGCGGGACATGGGTCTCGCGGCAGGTGTCGTAGATGCCGCGGATGACGTTGGGGTCGCCCTCCAGCTTGCCGACGACGGTGCCGGCATGGATGTGGTCGACGCCGGCCATGCGCATCCACTTGGCGATGACGCGGAAGGACACGCCGTGGCTCTTCTGCCGGGTGTAGGTGGAATGGCCGGCGCGGTGCAGGTGAAGGATCATGTCGTTGCGCCGCGCCCATTGCGCCATCGACTGGATGGCGGTGTAGCCGATCACGAGGTCGATCATGACGATGACGCTGCCCAGTTCCTTGGCGAACTCGGCGCGCTCGTACATGTCCTCCATGGTGGCGGCGGTGACGTTCAGATAGGTGCCCTTGATCTCACCGGTTTCGGCGGTGGCGCGGTTCACCCCCTCCATGCAGTAGAGGAAGCGGTCGCGCCAATGCATGAAGGGCTGCGAGTTGATGTTCTCGTCGTCCTTGGTGAAGTCGAGCCCGCCCTTCAGCGCCTCGTACACCACACGGCCATAGTTGCGGCCGGACAGACCCAGCTTCGGCTTCATGGTGGCACCCAGCAGCGGCCGGCCGAAATTGTTCAGCCGCTCGCGCTCCACCACGATCCCGGTCGCCGGTCCCTGGAAGGTCTTCAGATAGGCGACGGGGATCCGCATGTCCTCCAGCCGCAGCCCCTTCAGCGGCTTGAAGCCGAAGACGTTGCCGATGATCGACGCGGTGAGGTTGGCGATCGAGCCTTCCTCGAACAGGTCGAGTTCATAGGCGATGTAGGCAAAATACTGCCCCGGCGTGCCGGGCACCGGATCGACGCGGAAGGCCTTCGCCCGATAGCGCTCGCAGTCGGTCAAGCGGTCGGTCCACACCACGGTCCATGTGGCGGTGGAGCTTTCGCCGGCGACCGCCGCTGCCGCTTCCTCCGGATCCACGCCATCCTGCGGCGTGATGCGGAAGACGGCGAGCACGTCGGTGTCTTTCGGTTCGTAGTCGGGCTCCCAATAGCCCATCTGGCGGTATTTCAGCACGCCGGGCCGGTAGCGGGCCTTCGGGTCGCTGACTACCCCGTCGGCGGCCTTCTGATCCGTAGGAAGAGTCGTCGATACGTAATTCATCGTCTTCACCTCGCCGGTGGCGTTCGGTTCGTTCCGATGAAAACGTTAGCCCCACGTACTATTGAGGAAAATTCAAATACACAGCACGATATGAATAGGGATTCCTGATGAATGGGCCGGCCGATGACCATCCAGCATGCGACTCTGCGCCAGCTTCAGATCTTCACCGCCGCCGCGCGCAGCCTGTCCTTCGCCCGCGTCGCGGAGCAGTTCGGCCTGACGCCCGGCGCGGTTTCGTTCCAGATCAAGCAGGTGGAGGGGCATTGCGGCTTCCCGCTGTTCGAGCGGGTGGGGCGCCGCGTCGTGCTGACGGAGGCCGGGCGCGACCTGCTGGACCATGCGACGCTGATCCTCCAGGCGCTGGACAACGCCGACCGGCGGATGCAGGCGTTGAGAGGGATGACTGGCGGCAACGTCACCATCGGGCTGGTCAGCACCGCCAAATACATCGCACCGCATATGGTCTCCCGCTTCCAGGCGGAGCGGCCGGGCGTGTCGATCCATCTGCAGGACGGCAACCGGCGGGAGGTGAATGCGATGGTTGCCAAGGGCGAAGTCGATCTCGCCATCATGGGCCGCCCGCTGAATGGCGAGGAATTGCTGGCGGAACCCTTCGCCCGCCACCCCAGCGTCATCATCTGCGCGCCGACCCATCCGCTGGCCGACGCCCCATCCCTGCGCCTGTCCGATCTGGCCGACAGCGGCTTCATCGCGCGGGAGGAAGGGGCCGGCACGCGGGCGCTGACCGACGCCTATTTCCACAGTCAGGGCTTCTCGCCGCGCATCGTCATGACATCCAGCAGCAACGAGACGATCAAGCAGGCGGTCATGGCCGGTATCGGGATTGCCCTGCTGTCGCGCCACACCGTGGATCTGGAACTGGCGCTGGGCATGCTGCGGGAGTTGAAGGTGGAGGGGTTGCCGCTGATGCGCTCCTGGTACATCGCCCACCGCCGCAGCCTGCCGCTGCTGCCGGTGCATGCGCAGCTGCGCAGCTACCTTCTGGAGCGTGGGCAGGCGATCATCGACAGCCTCCAGGCCGGCCACCGGGCGCTTGGGTCCGGCACTTAGCGCGGCTTCCCGACCGAACCGTCAAATGTCGTCGGACAGCCGGCGATCCCGCTGGAAGGCAAGGACCGACCCGCCGCCGTCCGACATGGGAACCACGCCCCTCGCCTGCCCGCCAGCCTCGGAAATCGAGCCGGGAGCCATGGTCAGATAGCGCACGCAACTGACACGCAGGAAGGAGGCGAGGTTCTGGACCGCGCCATGGACCTCCACGACCTCGTCATACAAGGTGACGATCAGCCGGTTGGTCGTGATCCCCTGCTCCGCCGCGATGTCGGCGAGGACGTTCCAGAACAGGTTTTCCAGCCGGATGCTGGTCACCATCCCGTGGATGCGGACCGAGCGGGACCGCGCCTCATACAGGATGGGGTCGGTGTTGACGAAGATCTGGCACATGCACCGGCCCTCCCTGGAGCGGTTATGCTGTCCTGCGGCAAACGGGGTCAGGCACGGGCGGCGCCCATCCCCTTGCCAATGCCATCTCGCCGGATGCCGTGCTGGCTCAGCTTGCGGTACAGGGTGCTGCGGGAAATGCCCAGCACCGCGGCGGCGTCCGACAGGTTTCCGCCGGTGGCGGCGATCACGTCCTCGATGGTGCGCTGTTCCGTCACCGTCAGGGACATGGCCGACGGGTCGGGAGACGCCGGCATCGGCATCGGCGGACCCGGCAAGGGCCAGCCCTCCGCGTCCACGCCGCCGCAGCCGTCCCGCAACTCTTCGGGAAGATCGCCGACGTCCACCAGTCCGCCGGTGGACAGCAGGACCGCGCGTTCCACCAGATTCCTCAGTTCCCGCACATTGCCCGGCCAGTCATAGCGGTGCAGACGCTCCAGCGCCGCCGCCGTGAACCGGACCGGATCCCGCCCGTGCCGGTCGGCCAGCAGGTCGTTGAAGTGGGCGATCAGGCGGGACACGTCGCCCTGCCGTTCCCGCAACGGAGGAACCCGCAGCGCGGTGACGGCCAGACGGTGATACAGGTCCCGGCGGAACCGGCCGGCGGCCACCTCGTGGCGCAGGTTCCGGTTGGTCATGGCGAGCAACCGGACCGACACCCGGCGCGGCGTGCTGTCGCCGATGCGGTACAGCACCCCCTCCTCCAGCACCCGCAGCAGATAGGGCTGCAGGTCGAGCGGCAGTTCGCCGACCTCGTCCAGGCACAGCGTGCCGCCGTCGGCCAGTTCGAAACGCCCGGTCCGCCCCTCAGCCGCCGCCCCGGTGAAGGCGCCGCGCACATAGCCGAACAGCTCGCTTCCCAGCATCTCGCGCGACACGGCACCGCAATTGAAGGGGATGAAGGGTCCGCCGGCCACGGCGCTGTGGCCGTGGATCGCCCGTGCGAACAGCTCCTTGCCGACGCCGGTCTCCCCCTCGATCAGGATGGGGACCGGCAGCGGCGCCAGCCGCTCCCCCTGGCCGATCACCGCACGCAGGCTTTCGCTGGCCCCGACGATGTCGTCGAAGCGGGACCGCGCATGGTCGGTCTCGTCGGTCGCCGTGCGGCGGCCGGCAGGCAGGCGGCAGGAGGCCGCGCGGGGAATGACCAGAAGGGTGCCCCGCCGCTCACCATCGAGCATCAGGGGCCGGACCCAGTCGGCGGGCACGGGCAGTTCGCTACCCGATTGACGGCCATCCGCCGGATTGCCCGCCGCCATGCCGGCGATCCCGACGATGGGCAGCTTCGTTCCACGGCTGAGCTGTGGCAGGTCCGATCCGAGGCTCGCCTTCAGCAGATGCGCCGCCTTGCGGCTGGCATAGAGCAGGCGGCCACGCGCATCCAGCGCGATCAGCCCTTCGCCCGCATATTTCTGGCTGTCCTCCAGGCAGGCTTCCAGCAGGCGGACATGTTCCGCCTCGGTCTGGCGGGCGAGGTTCCATTCCACCTGCCGGGCGGCGACCACCGCCAGCGCCAACGCCTGGGCGCTGAACCCCTGCTTCAGCCCGGAAATGTCGAGCAGCCCGACGACCGACCCGTCCAGCGGATCATGGATCGGCGCCCCGGCGCAACTCCACCCCTTGATTCCGGCACAGTAATGCTCCGCCGCCTGGACCAGCACCGGCGTCTTGGACGCCAGCGCCGTGCCGATGCCGTTGGTCCCGGCGCTGCTCTCGCTCCAATGGCCGCCGCAGCCCAGGCTGATGTCGCGTGCCGCGCTCAGCGTCGCCCGGTCGCCCGCCGCCTCCAGCACCACGCCATTGGCATCGGTGATCAGCATCACCGTCCGCGTCCCGGCGAGAAGATCCGCCGCCTCCGCCAGGGTTGTGGCCGCGGCCTCCAGGAGTTCACGATTCTCCCTTCTCAGGGCCTCGACATGGTCGGCGCCGACCACCGGCGCCGCGTCCGCCCGCGCATCGACCAGAAAGCTCTGGCACCGTGCCCAGGATCGGATGACCACATCACGGACCGGCAGGTTTTCCTGCCGCGATCCGGAAACGAAGTCCTCCCACGCCTTCATCGTCGCCCGTTCGCCATCCCGCTCACTCCTGGCCAGCGCATGGAACGCCGGACCGGATGACGCAACGGCCGAGCGGCCGATGGCGACCTCTTCATTGGCCAACACTGTCCCCTCCCTGCTTCCCGGCGTCTTTTGCTGTTTTATTGCCCGTGCGCCGATTGTCCTTCGGTCCGGATGCGGAGGCCCGCCCCCGATCCTCCGCCTGTCAGATTGTTCGTGTTAAAAACCATAAGCCGAACCGAAGCGGGAGCGGTAGTAGCGGAATACTCTATGGCTTTTTTCCCTGCTCCTTTCCCCGAAGGTGGAGGTTTCTTGCCGCCGGATCCGGATCAGGCGCGCCCGTAGCGCTCCATCCCGCCGCCGCGGGCAGGGCCGGCGGTGGGATCGACGTCGTCGGGAATGTCGGCGACCAGGGTGTGGGTGGTCAGGACCAGCTTGGCGACCGACACCGCGTTCAGCAGGGCCAGCGTGGTGACCTTGGCCGGGTCGATGATCCCCGCGGCGAACAGGTCGCCGAACCGGCCGGTGCGTGCATCGAATCCGGCGCCGTCGGGAAGCTCTGCCAGGCGCGCGGCGATGCCGGCCCCATCCAGTCCGCCATTCTCCGCGATGCAGACCAGGGGCTGCAGCATCGCCCGCTGCACCAGCCGTATCCCTGCGCGCTCGCCCTCGCCCACATCCTCGGCCAGCCGGTCGAGCAGCGGGGCGACGCGGGCCAGCGCGGTGCCGCCACCGGGCAGCACCCCCTCCGCCAGCGCGGCACGGGCGGCGGCAAGCGAATCCTCCAGAAGCTGGGCCATGCGCTTCTGTTCCACCGGCGTGGCGCCGCCGACCTCGATCAGGGCGGTACCGTGCGTCAGCTTCGCCAAACGCTGGGACAGCTTGTCCCGCTCGATGTTGGGCGGCGCCTCCTCCCACTGGCGCTGCACCTGGGCGCGGCGGGCGGCCAGCGCATCCGGATCGCCATGCCCGCGCAGCAGGGTGGTGCGGCCGGCGGACACCTCGATGCGGTCGGCGCCGCCCAGATCCTCCACCATCACGCCGTCGAGGCGCCCGCCGAGGTCGCGCGCGATCACCCGCCCGCCGGTCAGGATCGCGATGTCCTCCATCGTCGCCGTGCGCCAATGGCCGAACTCCGGCGGATTGATCGCCACCACCGTGGCGCATCCGTCGCGGCGCAGCGCCATCAGGGCAGCCACCACCTCCGGCGCCACGCTGTCGGCGACGATCAGCAGCGGACGTTTGTCGGCGATACGGTCGATCAGGCGCAGGAGCGGTTCCGCATCGGTGATCTTGAGGTCGGTCAGCATAATGCGGGGCCGTTCCAGCACCGCGGTCTGGCCGGTGGGCTCGGTCGCCATGTGGTGGGACAGGAATCCGCGGTCCAGCACCATGCCCTCCAGCACATGCAGCGCGGTCGCCGCACCGGGCTGGCCATATTCAATGTCAATCACCCCCGCCATCCCCACCCGGCGCAGGGCATCCGCCACCAGCCGGCCGAGCGCCGGATCGGTCGCCGCAACCGTCGCCACCTGCTCCAACTGCGCATCGCCCGTCAGCGGCCGGGCCATGCCGCGCAGCCGATCGAGGACGAACCCGCAGGCGCGCTCCATGCCCTCCACCAGTTCCACCGAACCATGACCGTCCGCCAGCACGGCGACGCCGTCCTGGATCAGCGCGTCGGCCAGCACGGTGGCGGTGGTGGTGCCGTCGCCAGCAACGTCGTTTGTCTGTTTCGACACCTCGCGCACCACCTGGGCGCCCATATTCTCGAAGCGGCAGGGCAGCTCGATCTCGGCGGCGATGCTGACGCCGTCGCGGGAGATCATCGGCGTGCCGATGGGACGGTCGATGATCGCGTTCGTCCCCTTCGGCCCCAGCGTGCCGCGCACCGCCAGCGCCAGCTTTCCCACCCCACGGGCAAGCGCGGCCCGCGCCTCGGCACGGTGCAGCATCATCTTCGGCATGGTCTTCTTCCCTCCCTTTTTTAATTTTGCGGATTTGAAAACAATTGCCTTCTCCCGCCCCGGGAGAGGGAGGGGACCCACGAGGTGGGGAGGGGGAGGGAGAGTCCGAGAAGCCCGAACCGCATGGCTCCGTGCCCGGCCCCTCACCCTTCCCACCGCTTCGCGGCGGGCCCCTTCCCTCTCCCGGGACGGGAGAGGGAGATCTCATTCGTAGGCGAGTGCGTCATCCATGTTGCCGAAGAGGACGACGGTGTCCTCGTCGATCATGACCATGCGGCCATAGTGGGTGGAGGTGGAGATCTCGAAGATGTGCGGGGTCATTTCGCGGCCGAGAGCCTCGCCGATCTCGCTCATCTTGAACTCGATCTTGCCCTCGCCGTCGATGCGGATCATCGCCGGCAGATAGGTGACGGTGATGCCCGGCTTGCTTTCCATCACCTCGGCGATGCAGCGCGCCTCGACGCTGTCGTTCATCGTCACGCCGCACTGATGGGAGATGGTGCCGTCCTGGGTGATGTCCTTCAGCGGCTTGAAAAGCTGCTGCACGGTGGTGACGCTCATGGCTTTCGTCCTCTTGTGGCGGAGATGCGGGAAGGATCACTCGGCCGCGGCGTCGGTGACCGGAGCGGTAACGGCAGCCGCAGCGGCCGGCTGCCCGACCTCGACCGGCGGCAGGGCCGGCAGGTCGGCGTCGATGCCGATCTCACGCCCGATGGCGGCGACGCGGTTGCGCGCCCGCTCGAAGGCGTCCGTGAAGCTCGCCGCCTTGACCCGCGGCAGCGACCACAGCGGCTGAAGCTGCAAGGCGGCCTTCACCGCCAGCCCGCCGTGATGGGCGAACCAGCTCTGCAGCATGGTCCGGTTGTCCTCGCCATGCGTCGGGTCGCGCAGCAGCAGGGCGAACAGCTCCACCGCATTGGCGAGGTTCCGCTCATAATCGGCTTCCGCCGCCGAGATGACCGACGGGGTGGAGAAGTCGTTCTGCGCCGCGGCCACCTGCATGACGAAGCCGCTGCGGAACAGCTCGCCGACCAGCGGTTCGAAGACGAGGTTGACGGCGAAATACTGCTCCAGGAAATCGGTGGCGGCGCGGATATGCTCCACCGCCTCGCGGCAG
The DNA here is from genome assembly GCA_023423695.1 of Pseudomonadota bacterium. Taxonomy (GTDB): domain Bacteria; phylum Pseudomonadota; class Alphaproteobacteria; order Azospirillales; family Azospirillaceae; genus Azospirillum. The sequence continues at coordinate 66,921 of JAFAFA010000141.1, forward strand.
GGCTGCCAGATCGGGTCGTCCAGCCAATGCGCCTTGCCGGCGTCGAGGTCGAACCCTCCGATGTCGCTGCCCACTTCCGCCAGATAGAGCGTCAGATCCTGGGCGAAGCGCAGCTTGTAGGAGGCATTGGTCAGGATGGCGTTGTTGACCATCTGGGTATAGCCGTAACGCTGCGCCCGCATCAGCGCGGTGCCCAGCCCATATTCGGCATGCTTGAAGGCGCCGACGTGGTTCTGCAGCACGGCGACCCAAGCCTTGTCGAAACGCTGGGGCGCCCCGGCGCGGCGCGCGTTCTCCACCACGTTCTGGATCATGCCGACGATGGTGGACTGGCGCTGGTAATGGGTGCGTTCCCATTCCTGGTCGGGCGCGCGGAAGCCGTGCCAATCCGTGCATTTCAGCGCGGTCCAGTCCTTGGAATAGGTCGGCGTGCCGTCGCCGAAGGAGATGATCCAGTTCTGGAGCAGATAGCGCTCCGGATCGGGCTGGACGTCGACCGTCACGTCTTCGTAGTGGGTCGCCTTGCGGCCCTTCGGCTCGAAGTAATTGTAGCGGCGGCTGTCGGAACCGGGAAAGGCCTTGGCCCCGGCGGCGGCGGATTTCGTTTCGGTTTCCTGCATGGTCATCGTCTTTCCTCCCGTATTTGCAAAATCCCGGCTCAGCGGGTGGCGGGGGTGAATTTGTCGAAATAGACGCGCGCGGAATCGACGCCGGCCATCTGCAGGACCGGCAGCACCGCGTCGATCATCGGCGGCGGCCCGCAGGAGAAGACGTCGGCCTCCTCCACCTCCGCCATCTCGGACAGATGCCGGCGCAGCACCTCGTGGATGAAGCCGGTCTCCCCGGTCCAGCCGTCGCCCTCCTCGGCATGCGACAGGGCGGGGATGAAGGCGAAGTCCGTCAGGCTGCGGGCGAACTCCTCGAACAAATCGAGGTGGAAAAGGTCCCGGGGGCTGCGGGCGCCGTAGAAGAGACGCACCGGCCGCGTCTCGCCGCTGGCGGCCTGATCGCGGAGGATCGACAGCAGCGGCGCCATGCCCGACCCGCCGCCGACCAGGATCATCGGCCCCTCCCGCCCCTCGCGGCGGAAGCAGGTGCCGTAGGGGCCACGGACGCTCACCCGGTCGCCGACCGACAGGCCGCCGTCCAGCTGGCGCGAGAAGGCGCCGTCCGGGTATTTCTTGATGATGAACTCCAGCCGGTTGCCCTCGGCCGGCGGGTTGCCCATCGAGAAGGACCGGGTGAGGCCGATCCCGGGCAGCGTGATGTCGGCATATTGCCCAGCCCAGAACTTCATCGGCTGGTCCAGCTCCAGCGCGATGGCGACGATGTCGTGGGTAAGCGGCTCCACCGCCGCCAGCAGCGCGTTGAAGTCCTTCACCGGGATGGAGCGGGACAGCAGATCCTCGTCGTAATTCAGCAGTTCCACCGCCACGTCGCTGTAAGCCAGCGAACGGCAGAGCAGGATGTGGTTGCTGTCGCGCTCCGGATCGGAGAGCGCGAAGGTGGAGTATTTCAGCATCTCCACGTCGCCGTCGATCAGCAGGCATTTGCAGGCGGAGCATTGCCCCTCCTTGCAGCCATGCATCAGCGAGACGCCCTGGCGGAAGGCCGCGTCGAGGATGGTTTCCCCCTCCGCGACCTCCATTTCGATGCCGACCGGCTCCAGCCGCACCGTGTGGACGGCCGGACTGTTGTGCAGCGCTTGTGCGGTCATGGTCTGTCGATCTCCGCGGTGATGTCCGCCTGTGATGTCCGCAGGGGATCCCGTTCCCCCTCTCCAGCCGGAAAGGAGGCCGGAAAGGGGGGCGGACCTGAGTGAATGGGCGGGGGATCAGACCCGGCGGATCTTGAAGCCCTTGCGGTAGTCCTCGACATGCGCCTGACGCTGTTGCGGCGTCATTTCGCGGAGCGCCAGCAGCGGGCTGCGGATGGTGTGGCCGCGCACATGGTCCAGTGTCCACATGTCCTTCTCCTCGAAGGACAGGTGCGGCTGGGCGACCAGCGTCTTCCCATCGGGACGGACGAAGCCCATGTCCTGGATGGCGTCGGCGAGATCCCAGCCGTCATAGACCTCCTCCCACTGGCGCCGGCCGGAGAAGCGGCCCATCGCCGGGGTCGGACGGCCCTGGTATTCGGCGGCGAACGCCTCCTTGTGGGTCCAGCGGTCGACCTCGGAGGCGTAGGTGTAAAGCTCGCCGTCGACCTCGTCGGTCGTGAAATCCTCGCGGATCACGCAGGGTACCAGGCTCGACCAGCAGCGGTGCGGGTAGACGTAGCCGGTGTCGGCGAAGGTGATCGGCACGCTGCCGGGCTTGCTGAGCTTGGCGTAATTTTCCCACCAGACGCCGAACTCGTCGTACCAGCCCGGATACTTGCTCTCGAACCACTCGAAATCGCGTTCGGTCATCGCCTCGATGCGCCAGAAATTGGCCCACCAGCCGGCCGAGAAGAACTGGGCGATCTTGTGAACGTAGTTCTTCTTGACGATGCTGTCGAAGGCTTCGTGAACGTCATCATGATGGATCTTGATGCCGTACTTCTCCAGCGGCAGCATGTAGGTGCGGTAGTAATCCTCGAAGATCCAGCGGTGCCACAGCTCGGCGTAGGATTCCTTGTTCTTGTCGCGGTTCTTGGTGCCGTATTCGATGATCGTGCCGATGGCGGCGTCCACGATCATGTGGTTCTGCCAGAAGGAATAGCGGATGTCGCGCTCCAGCAGCAGATGGTTGTCCGGCTCCTTCAGCACCGACATCAGCATGGAATGGCCGTTGCCGATGTGGCGGGATTCGTCACTCTGCACCGACAGGAAGACGGTGGGCAGGGCATAGTCGCCGTTGCGCGCGGCCTCCGACGGCATGGCGACGAACAGCGTGTTGGTGAAGGCGGTCTCCGCCACGACCTGCAGATAGATGTTCGACGCGGTGATGGCGTCGCCGGTCAGGAAGGCTTCACCGAACTGCCGGCCGATGGTGGTGGCGTAGCATTTGCCGAACGCCTTCTCGGTGATGTCGAACCCGGCCGGATCGATGTAGTTCTCCATGTACCATTTCTTGAGGTTCATCTGGATCGTCGAGTGCCGGAACTCGTCGATCATCTGCATGGTGAAGCCGGTGCGCAGGTCGTCGCCCGGCGCCAGCTGGCCCAGCGTCGCCATCGACCGCGCCGCCGAGATCTCCGGGAAGGGGATGATCGCCAGGAACAGCTTCATCCATTCGATCCAGCGCGGCTCCACATTGCGGAACATGTCGCCGCGCAGCGCCGCGTCCAGCGCGCCGTAGACGCGGTTGTCCTTCTCCTCCTGCATCGGGAAGTAGGAGCGCAGGACCTGCTTCATCGGGTCGCGCGGCGCCTTGGAGATCTTGTAGTCGGTCGGGAAGGCCATCGCCTCCTTGACGTAGGACGGCGTCCAGCCGAGATCGGCGACGCGGCGCGCCGCCTCGGTGATGCCGATGCCTTTCTGGGCGGTGATCTTGTTCAGCGTCAATCCATCCGGCATGTCGTCTCTCCCCATGATTATGGTGATGGTGTTCCGATGGTCGGGCTTAAGGATCGGGCCTGAAGGATCGCGTCGCTCGCCGGTTGCGGGCAGAGGCGTGCCGGTCTGCCCGCGGGAAGCCGGCAGCGCGATATCGGAGATCATCTGTTCTCAGGCCGATTGCGGACGCCGAACCGTGGCGGCTGCATCGTCGACGCTGTAAAGCAACGGCCGTGCCAAGGCGCCAAGCGGCGCCGGCCAAGCGATTTTAAAGACCGTCAGCGACACGCACTGTCTCATCCTGAGACGATCTGTCGCGGACGGGTGTCTCAAAATGAAACAGTCGGAACACTCGATACCGGTGCCCCCCCTGGGAAACGCTTCACCACCAAGCTCCCGGCCGCCGCTCACAAGGTGGCATGACGCTTGCTGTTTCAAGTCAACGGCGCCGCGCCGGCCACCTGCCCGGCTGACCGGCAAAGACAAGCGCAAGCGCCGCGCCATGCATCGGGAGGGATTTTGAAAGATGAGGCATGCGATGCACGCGAAACTGTCGCCGCACCGCTGGGTGATGCTGCTGCTCCTGCTGTCCATACCGTTCTCGCCCTTCACGCGGAAATCGGCGGCGGCGGAAGGCGAGGCGCTGTTCCGGCAGCAATGCGGAGCCTGCCACTCGGTGAAGAAGGATGACGGCCCCCGCGCCGGACCCCCGCTTTATGGCGTCATCGGCCGCAAGGCCGGCTCGGCGGCCGGCTTCGAGTATTCCGACGCCTTGCGCGGCGCCGGCTTCGCCTGGGACGCCGGCCATCTGGAGCGCTGGCTGGCGAATTCGAACGAGTTCATTCCCGGCAGCTACATGAACTACCGGCAGGGCGACGGCAGCGTCCGCAAGAGCATCGTCAATTTCCTGGAAACCAGCGCTACCCGCTGACCCGCCCCACAACGACATCGCAGGAAGCATCATGGCCAAGATCATCCACATGATGGTGCGCGTCCTCGACGAACAGCGGTCGCTGGACTTCTACGCGAAGGCCTTCGGGTTGGAGCCGGCCGAGCGGCTGGCCTTCGACGGCTTCACGCTGATCTACCTGCGCAATGCGGAGAACGATTTCGAGCTGGAGCTGACCGTCAACCACAACCGCACCACGCCCTACACGCACGGCGACGGCTACGGCCACATGGCGGTCGCCGTGGACGATCTGGAGCGGGAGCATGCCCGGCTGTCGGCCCTCGGCTTTCCGGTTACGCCGGTGAAGGAGTTCGCCCCCGGCGGCACGCTGCTCGCCCGCTTTTTCTTCATCACCGATCCGGACGGCTACAAGACCGAGGTCCTGCAACGCCACGGCCGCTACTGCTGAGTTTTGACGACAAGAACAATCCACTTGGGAAGGAGACGTCAATCATGCGCGTTCTCGACAAACGGACACGGTTCAACAGGCGGAATTTCCTCAAAACCTCGGCCGCTTCGGTGGCGGCGGCGGGCGCGGTTTCCAGCGGTGTCGTATCGATCGCGGCAGCGCCGGCTTGGGCCGACGCGCTCACGGCGATCAAGCCCGAGGCGGCCAAGACGCTTCTGGTGATGGTGCGCGACCTCTATCCGCACGACCGGCTGGGCGACGCCTATTACGAGAAGGCGCTGGCCTCCATGGACCAGGAAGCAGCCAAGGACGCAACCCTGGCCGGCCAGCTCAATGAGGGCGCCGTGGCGCTCGATGCCGCCTCGCGAAAGCTGCGCAACGCCCCCTATGCCGCCATTCCGGCCGAGGCGGACCGAGTCACTGTTCTGAAATCCATCGAAACCACCCCGTTCTTCCGCAAGGTCCGCGGCGACATGGTGGTCGCCCTCTACAACCAACCGGAGGTGTGGGCGAAGCTCGGCTACGAAGGGGCGTCCGCCGAATATGGCGGCTACATCCACCGCGGCTTCGACGATCTTGATTGGATCAAGGACGCCTGACGTCCCGGCCGACCTGCCTCAATGAACACTCACAAAAGCCCGCAACGGGGAGGATCGAGACATGGTTGCGAAATTCTCATTGGACGACGATGGCGTCGTGGTGGTGATCGGATCGGGAGCCGGCGGCGGCACTCTGTCGAACGAACTGGCCCAGAAGGGGATCAAGGTCGTCTGCCTGGAAGCCGGCGGGCGCCACGAGATCCAGGATTTCGTGAACGACGAATGGAAGAGCTTTTCGCAGATTTCCTGGCTCGACAAGCGCACCACCTCGGGTGCCTGGCGGGTGGCGAAGGACTTCCCCAACCTGCCGGCCTGGATCGTCAAGGCGGTCGGCGGCTCCACCATCCATTGGGCCGGCGCCTCGCTGCGCTTCCAGGAGCATGAGTTCAAGGCCCGCACGACCTATGGCGAGGTGGAGGGGGCCAATCTGCTCGACTGGCCGGTGACGCTGGCGGAGATGGAGCCCTACTACGCCAAGGCCGAGTTCAAGATGGGCACGACCGGCACCAACGGTATCCCGCGCCTGCCCGGCAACAACAATTACAAGGTGCTGGCGGCCGGCGCCAAGAAGCTGGGCTACAGCGAGTTCCACACCGGCAACATGTCGATCAACAGCAAGCCGCGCGACGGCCGCGGCCCCTGTCAGCAGATCGGCTTCTGTTTCCAGGGCTGCAAGTCGGGTGCGAAATGGTCCACCCTCTACACCGAGATCCCCAAGGGCGAGGCCACCGGAAATCTGGAGGTCCGGCCGAACGCCCAGGTCCTGAAGGTGGAGCATGACGCTAAGGGACGGGTTAACGCCGTACTTTATGCCGACGGCACCGGCGCCATCCAGCGGCAGAAGGCACGCATCGTCGCGGTGGCCGGCAACTCCATCGAAAGCCCCCGACTGCTGCTGAATTCTGCCTCGACGATGTTCCCGGACGGGCTGGCGAATTCCTCCGGTCAGGTCGGGCGCAATTACATGCGGCACATGACCGGCTCGGTGTATGGAGTGTTCGACCGGCCGGTGCACATGTATCGCGGCACCACCATGGCCGGCATCATCAAGGATGAATCCCGCTTCGATCCTACGCGCGGCTTTGTCGGCGGCTACGAGATGGAAACCCTGTCGCTCGGCGTGCCCTTCATGGCCGCCTTCCTCGATCCGGGCGCCTGGGGCCGCGATTTCAGCTCGGCGCTGGATGCCTACGACCATATCGCCGGCATGTGGCTGGTGGGCGAGGATATGCCGCGCGAGACCAACCGCGTCAGCCTGCACGCGAGCGAGAAGGACAAGTTCGGCCTGCCCATTCCGAACGTGCATTTCGACGACCACCCCAACGACATCGCCATGCGCACCCATGCCTATGGGCGCGGATCGGCGGTCTACGACGCGGTGGGAGCAGTCCGGACCATCCACACCCCGCCTTACCCCTCCACCCACAATCTCGGCACCAACCGCATGAGCGCCAACGCCCGCGACGGCGTCGTCAACAAGTGGGGACAGGCGCACGACATCAAGAACCTCTTCGTGTCGGACGGTAGCCAGTTCACCAGCGGAGCATCGGAGAACCCGACCCTCACCATCGTCGCGCTGGCGATCCGGCAGGCGGACTACATCGCCGACCAGATGAGCAAGCGGGAGATTTGAAGAAGACGGTCCCAATACGGGAAACGCCCCGGCTGCTGAGAGCCGGGGCGTTTTGCGATCTGTGTGACGATGCCTGCGATGAGCTTTGTGTTATGCGTCTCTTGAGCCTGAGTGACCTGGCGGTGACCTACTCTCCCACGTCTTAAGACGCAGTACCATTGGCGCGGAGGCTTTTCACGGCCGAGTTCGGGATGGGATCGGGTGTTTGACACCTCGCCATGACCACCAGGTCACCAAGGCTCAAGACCGACGCTTTTCCCAAAGCATATCGCGGGTTCAGTGCAAGTGAGGTGAGGATGTATCGAACTGGCGGGCTTGCGTCAAGCAGGGCCTTCAAGCAGGCTTGCTGCTGCGCATGGCGCGGTTAGTGGTGTCGAGATCAAGCCGATCGAGCGATTAGTAAGGCTTAGCTTCAGGCATTGCTGCCCGTCCACATGCCTCCTATCGACGTGATGGTCTGTCACGGCTCTCAAGGGAGCTCTGGTTTAGAGGTGGGTTTCCC
>JAFAFA010000055.1 GCA_023423695.1 Pseudomonadota bacterium
CGCGCTCTTCGGCCCCTCACGGGTCGGCGAAGGCCCCGCCGAGGGCCTCTACGTCCGCCACGACGCCGAGGGCCACCTCGTCTCCCGCGCCAAGCTCGTCCGCCCCGAGTTCGTGCAGGCCATCGACACCCACTGGTCCCGCCGCGCCCTCCGCACCAACTCCATCGCGCACCGCTGAGCCGCGCCCCTGATCGGGCCGAGACCGCGTTGACCGGCAGCCTCGTGAGGCGATACGGTGGCTCCCGTGATTGACGCGTTGCTCCACGGGAAGCTCCGGCTCTCAGAGGATGTGCTCACATCGAGCGTCATCGGCACCCTCGCGTCGATCGACTTCGGCCGCCCGTTGCTGCAGTTCTTGGCCGCGTCTCGATGTTTGGATGGCTCCCACCCGATCGACGCCGCCGGAGCGGACATCGTCGCCATGAACCTGTGGCCAAGCCACCGCCGATACGGCGAGCCCGATGCGGTCGTGCATGCACGGGCCGGCGACGTCGATCTTCTCATCATGATTGAGGCGAAGTACGGGGCTCAGAAGACGTCGTGGGACCTCCCGGAGGACGATCCACGGGTCGATCAACTCGCGCGCTACTGGGACGGCTGGAGGACCTTCGCCAAGAGCTGCTTCGGGGTCGTTCCGGTCGCGACCACCCGCTGCGTCGTCGTGTACCTCACGTCGCACCCGACGATCCCGATCGCTGAGATCGAAGAGAGCCTCGCCCGGCTGCATGCGGCACCCGAAGCGTGCATCGCGTGGCTGCCCTGGGGCGACGCATCGAGAGTGCTCGAGCCCCACCGCGACACGCCATCAAGCTCCAACTTGGCGGCGAAGCTCTGCGATCTTCTCGATCGCAACGGCTTCGTCAGCTTCGACGGGTTCCTGACCGCAGAGCTCCGGACGCCCGTCGTGGCTGGTTGGTCCCACGCTGCACACGTGACGACAGCGGTGACCGATATCGCAACCCGATGGTTCGAGCAGGAGGGCGCATGAATCCGGATGAAGTGGGCAAGAACATCGTGCGCGCCATGTCGGTGGTGCGCGCGGCACAGCGCGAAGTTGATGCGATGCTGCGGACGCTCGACGAGATTCTCGTGGCGTGCGGATGGACCTCCGTGAGCAGCACGAAGTGGTTGGCGCTGTCGATGAATGGCGCGCAGCTCGGCCAGCCGCAGAATTGGTGCGCGGGCGCGCTCGAGCGAATCTACCTCCGACGCGGCTTGCCGCAGCACTCGGAGGTCGTTGCGTACGAAGTGCTTCTCGAGCCCGCTGGAGGGAGCATTCCCCTGCTGGCAGGGTCCCGCCTCTCACTCGCAGCGCCCATGACCGACCCGGAGCTGTACGCACTCTGGTCGCGAGGAGGGAAGCGCGCGATCGGAGCTCCGACCTCACAACCGGGGATCGTGGAGTACGAGGCGAAGCAGCTGAACAGCGCCTTCTCGCTCGTAGGCACCGCGACCGTCCACGCCGTCCCGCTTTGTGAGATCGATCGCACGAACATCGAGGCGAAGATCGTGCGCCCCGTGCTCGATCACACGCCATCGCCATGATCCGATCGGCCGGTCGCGGACGCACGCGTCCGCTGCGGTGACGTGCGCTCCCGTGGTATCAGCGTTCGCGATGACGGAGCAGTCCGTGAGCCCCCGCGAGGGGATGATGGCCGTCGTCCGGAACCGGCGGGCGCTGGTGACCGGCGTCTTGCCTTTCGACGCCGACGAGAACAAGCGCTGGCACCTCGTCGAGGTCGAGTACACCGACGGGCTCGGCGCCGAGACCGACCAGCTGCTCTGGGAGCTCGAGCTCGGCAAGGAGCTGCTCGAGCCGGCTGCCCTCCCCCGCGTCGGCGAGACCCCGCCGATGGAGCCGCGCGAGCACGACGCGATGGTGCGCGCCGCCCGCTGGTCCGCGCTCACGCCCTCACTCCCCTTCTCCGGCCTCACCGAGGATCGCCCTCCCCTCGCCGCGCCGCTCTTCGGCGCCATCGATCCCGACGCCTACCAGCTCGTCCCCGTCCTGCGCGCGCTCGAGATGCCGCGCGTCGCGCTGATGCTCGCCGACGCGGTCGGCCTGGGAAAGACCATCCAGGCCGGCATGGTGATGCGCGAGCTCATGCTCCGCCGGCGCATCCGCCGCGTGCTGGTGCTCACCCCCGCCTCGCTCCGCACCCAGTGGCGCGACGAGATGCGGGACAAGTTCGCCCTCCCCTTCGACGTCGTCGATCGCCCACAGACCCTGCGCCTGCAGCGCGAGCTCGGCCTCGACGCCAACCCCTGGCGCGTCCACGAGCGCATCATCGCCAGCTACCACTACCTCAAGCAGCCCGACGTCCTCGAGCAGCTCCGCAGCACCGCCGAGCCCGGGCACGACGGCCGCCTGCGCTGGGATCTCCTCGTCGTCGACGAGGCCCACAACCTCGCCCCCGCGAGCTTCGGCGACGACTCCGATCTCGCCCGCATGCTCCAGCTCATCGCGCCCTGGTTCGAGCACCGCATCTTCCTCACCGCCACCCCGCACAACGGGCACACCCGCTCGTTCTCCGGCCTGCTCGAGGCGCTCGACCCCGTCCGCTTCACCCGCAAGTCCGAGCTGGACGAGGAGGACAAGAAGCGCGTCGGCGAGGCGGTCATCCGCCGCCTCAAGAGCGAGATCAACCGCTCCTACGTCGCGCTCGGAGAGCCCCCGCGCTTCGCCGAGCGCGTCGTCGAGGCGCTGCCGGTCCTGCGCTTCGGCGCGGAGGAGCGCGCTCTCCAGGCGGCGTTCCACGACTTCCGCCGGGCGCTCCGCCGGGTGACCAAGTCGGCGCCCCACGCCGATCGCACCGCCGCGTCGTTCTCGACCGAGGTGCTGCAGAAGCGCCTCCTCTCGGGCCCCTGGCCCTTCGGGCAGAGCTGGCTGCGGCTCATGAGCGGGCTCGACGCCGAGGCGCAGACCGCCGAGGGCGTGGCCCGGGTCAAGACCGCGCACGAGGACGACACCGACGACGATCACGAGCGCGAGAGCCGGCAGCGCCAGGCCGACCGCACCGTCGGCGCGTGGCTCCGGCAGTGGAAGGGAGACCTGGAGGACGAGCTCGCCGCCGTGAGCGCGAGCGTGAGCGCGCTCGGCGTTACCCTCGTCCCTCCCGGGCTCGAGCCGGCCGAGCACCGCGCCCGCGTGCATGCCGAGGCCATCAAGGTGCGGGCCGACGCGAGGCTCCGCGCCATCGAGGCGCTCATCGACCAGCGCCTGCGCGACGGCAAGGCGTGGCGCGACGACGAGCGCCTCGTCGTCTTCACCGAGTACCTGGCGACCCTCGACTACCTGACGGCGCGCCTCCGCGCCCGCTACGGCGAGGGCGACTGGCTGGTCTCGCTCTACGGCGGGATGAACGACCTCGAGCGCGACGCGGTCAAGCGCGCGTTCAACGATCCGCGGAGCGACGCGCGCATCCTCCTCGCGACCGACGCGGCCGGCGAGGGCCTGAACCTGCAGCGCGCCGCGCGCCTGCTCGTCCACTGGGACATCCCCTGGAACCCCGGAAAGATGGAGCAGCGCAACGGCCGGCTCGATCGCCACGGCCAGGAGCGCGACGTCTCGGTCTTCCACTTCGACAGCACCGACGACGCGTCCATGCGCTTCCTCGGCAAGGTGCTCCAGAAGCGCAGCCAGACCCGCGAGGACCGCGTGGTCACCGACGAGCTCTTCGCCGACGTGCTGCTCGCCCACTTCGAGCACGACGAGGATCTCGAGACCTCCGAGGCGAGGCTCGAGCGCATCGAGGAGACCGCGCGCCGCGCGGCCGGCGACGTCGAGAGCGACCTGCCCGAGGGCGTGGCCCTCCCCGGCAAGGAGGACCACGCGCGCCTCGCCCAGCTCAAGGCCGAGCTCGATCTGAGCCCGGCCACCCTCCGCGAGACGCTCGACACCGCGATGGCGATCGACGCCGCCGGCCCGCGCCTCGAGCCCGACGCAGAGGGGCGCGATCGCTTCGTGCACCCGATCCCCGGCGTCTGGCAGGAGGTCGTCAGCGAGACCCTGCGCGACGGAGGCCCGCG
>JAFAFA010000137.1 GCA_023423695.1 Pseudomonadota bacterium
TCAGCACGATGTCGGCGTCGGCCAGCGCGGACGCGGCATCGGCGGCGATGGCGGCCCCCGCCGCCTCATAGGCCGCGTCGGGAAGGCTGGAACCGAGACCGGCCCCGCTCTCCACCACCACGTCCAGTCCCAAACCCTTCAGTTTCTTCACCGTCTCCGGTGAGGCGGCCACGCGAAGTTCGCCCGCACGTCGCTCCTTTGGAATGGCGACTTTCATTAGATAAGACTCCCCTGCCTCAGATACGCCGATCCCGGCATCCCCCATGGGTCATCGGCCCAGACGACGGGCATACATGCCGCATCCGTGTGACTTTGTGAAGCCGGACCCCTTCGATGGTAATACCAGCCTATACAGTGCATCGCAACAAAGGGAATGGCTGCGTGAGCCCATCGTACGATTGTTTCAGATAATAAGACAAACCAGCCACGGGCTGTTCAAATCCGTGCAGGATCACAGGGTATACGAAGGAACCAGCGCGACGTGATGACGCAGGCGCAGCCCCGCCCCGTCCGGCCGGGGCGCATCGTCGGCTTGCCAATCCCCCCGCCCGCCGATATTGTCCCGCCCCTGTTCCAGAACACCCCCATCGTTTGAGGTTTTGCCATGTCCGACGTCGGCGGCATCGCGGCTGATCGCCTGAAGTCCTTCGTCGAGCGCATCGAGCGTCTCGAAGAGGAAAAGCGCGGCCTGCAGGAAGACATCAAGGAAGTCTACGCCGAGGCGAAGGGCACCGGTTTCGACACCAAGATCATCCGTCAGATCATCCGCCTGCGGAAGATGGACAAGGCCGACCGCCAGGAGCAGGAAGCCATCCTGGAGCTGTACAAGGAAGCGTTGGGGATGGTGGAGTAACGACCGGGAGAGTGACGGCCGGTCAGTTGCAGCCGGCCATCATCAGCCCCAGCGTCTTCTCGTCCGCCCCGTCCGGCAGCACCTCGCCGACGATGCGGCCGTCGAACATCACGACGATGCGGTCCGACAGGGCGCGGATCTCGTCCAACTCCACCGAGACAAGCAGGATGGCCTTGCCCTGGTCGCGCAGGGCCACCAGCCGGCGGTGGATGAACTCGATGGCGCCGATGTCGACGCCGCGGGTGGGTTGCCCGACCAGAAGCAGGTCGGGATTCCGTTCGATCTCGCGCGCCAGGACGATCTTCTGCTGGTTGCCGCCGGAGAAATTGGCCGCCGCCAGCGTGCCGTCGCGCGGCCGCGTGTCGTAATCCTCCATCTGCCGGGCGCAGTTGGCGGCGATCGCCTCGCGGTCCAGCAGCACCCGCCCGTTCCAGGCCGGATCGTCCTGGAATCCCAGGATCGAGCATTCCTCCGCCGAAAAGCCGGTGACGAGGCCGACCTTCTGCCGGTCCTCCGGCACATGGCCGACGCCGAGCCCGCGCAGCGCGCGGGCGTTGAAGCGGTCGGCATGGCCGGCCAACTCCTCCCCCCGCAGCCGGACGGAACCGCCGGCGATGGGCCGCATGCCGGCCAACGCCTCCAGCAGTTCGGACTGGCCATTGCCGGACACCCCGGCGATGCCGACGATCTCGCCCGCCCGCACCGACAGGCCGACGCCCTTCACCCGTTCCACGCCCGACGGATCGCGCACCCGCAGGCCCTCGACCCGCAGCACCTCCGCCCCGGGATTGGCCGGCGTCTTGTCGACGCGGAGCAGGACCTTGCGGCCGACCATCAACTCGGCCAACTGCTCCCGGCTGGTGTCGCGGGTGGCGACGTTGGCGACCACCTGCCCGCGCCGCATCACCGTGACGTTGTCGGTCAGCTCCATGATCTCGCGGAGCTTGTGGGTGATGATGACGACCGTCTTGCCCTGCCGGCGCAGCGCCCGCAGGATGCGGAACAGATGGTCGGCCTCCTGCGGGGTCAGCACGCCGGTGGGCTCGTCGAGGATCAGGATGTCGGCGCCGCGGTAGAGCGCCTTCAGGATCTCCACCCGCTGCTGGGCGCCGACCGGCAGGTCGCCGACCGGGCTGTCGAGATCGACCTCCAGCCCATAGTCGCGGGCCAGCCGCGTCAGCTCGGCCCGGGCGCGGGCAAGGCCGCCCGCCAGGGTCATCCCGCCTTCCGCTCCCAGCAGGACGTTCTCAAGCACGCTGAAGGGATCGACCAGCATGAAGTGCTGGTGGACCATGCCGATGCCGGCGGCCAGCGCGTCGCGCGGCGTCCGGATGGCGGCAGGATTGCCGTTCACCCGGATCTCCCCGCTGTCGGCGCGCAGATAGCCGTAGACGATGCTCATGATCGTCGACTTTCCGGCGCCGTTCTCGCCGATCACCCCATGGATCGTTCCGGCCGGCACCGACAGCGACACGTCGCGGTTGGCATGGTTGGTGCCGAACCACTTGTTGATCGCCACCGTTTCCAGAGCAATCCGAGAGCCGGCGGTCGGCGGGCTTTCCTGGATCATCGACGGGGCCGGTCCCGGAGATTGCATCAGGGCTTGTACGGCTTGACCGACAGCGAACCCGCGATGATCTGCGTCTTCGCCTCCTCCAGCTTGGCTTCCATCTCCGGCGAGATCAGCTTGCGGTTATGCTCGTCCAGCGCATAGCCGACGCCGTCCTCCTTCAGCCCGACGACGCGGTGCCCGGCCTTCCAGCTGCCATCCTTCGCCGACTTCATGCAGTCGTGGACGACGACGTCGACCCGCTTGACCATCGAGGTCAGCACCTTGCCGGGATGGACATGGTTCTGGTTGCTGTCGACGCCGATGGCGAGCTTGCCGGCATCGGACGCCGCCTGCATCACGCCGAGGCCTGTCGCACCCGCCGCGGCGAAGACCACGTCGGCGCCGCGCGCGAACTGGCTCTTGGCCAGCTCGGCCCCGCGGCCGGGATCGTTCCAGGCGGCTGGCGTGGTGCCGGTCATGTTGACGAACACCTCGGCACTCGGCGTCACATGCTTCACCCCCTGTTCGTATCCGGTCAGGAAGTTGCGGATCAGCGGGATGTCCATGCCGCCGATGAAGCCGACCTTGCCGGTCTTCGACGCCAGGGCCGCCGCCATGCCGACCAGATAGGATCCCTCCTCCTCCTTGAAGGTCACGGACTGGACGTTGGAAGCCTCCAGCTTGTCGTCGATCAGGCAGAACTTGGTGTTGGGCGATTCCTTCGCCACCTTCTCCACCGCCGCGGTCTGCGAGAAGCCGACGGCGACGATCACCGAGGCGCCGCGGCGGACCAGCGTGCGCATGGCCTGTTCGCGCTGCCCCTCGTTCGTGATCTCGAACTCGCGATAGGCGGTGCCGGTCTCCTTCTTGAAGCGCTCGGCGCCGTTGTAGGCGGCCTCGTTGAAGGACTTGTCGAACTTGCCGCCCTGGTCGAACACCACGGCCGGCGAGAAGTCCTGCGCCACCGCCTGGGGGCCGACCGCGGTGATCGCCGTCATCGCCAGCATGGCGGCAAGGATACGCGTCTTCATGTCCCACCCACTCCGGAAAGCCGAAACTTGACCCAAAGGATAACCGCGCCATCATTCCGCACAACAGGGAAAGCGGACGACACGGTGCAGCGAATCGCGGCGCCCCCGGTTGACGACGGGAACGGGGGCGTTTATCACCCCCGCCGATAGTCGTTGCGTCGAACCGCTTGCGGTTTGCCGACAGAATCTGGCCATGGGATTTGGGAGGCGACGCTCGGTGGACGAAGTCTGGGTGCTCTTGCAGGGAATCGTACTCGGATTCGCCATCGCCGCACCCGTGGGTCCGATCGGTCTGCTGTGCATCCGCCGGACCCTGCAGCACGGCCCCCTGATGGGCTTCTTCACCGGGTTCGGCGCCGCGGTGGCCGACACCATCTATGGCGCCATCGCCGCCTTCGGCGTGTCGGCGGCGCTCAGTTTCCTGCGCGGGCACGAGACGGCCTTCCAGCTGGTCGGCGGCATCTTCCTGCTGGTGGTGGCGATCCGCACCTTCCGCCAGCAGCCCGACGCGGAAGAGCGGGAGGCGGCATCCGCCCCCGACACCAAATCCTGGTTCACCGGCTTCATGACCGGCCTGTCGCTGACCCTGACCAACCCCGCCACCATCATGGCTTTCATCGCCATCTTCGCCGGGTTCGGGCTGGGCGGCACGCTGGGCCGGCTGGAGGCCTCGACCCTGGTGCTTGGCGTCTTCATCGGATCGTCGCTGTGGTGGATGACGCTGTCGATGGGCGTCGCCGCCGTCCGTCACCGCATCTCCGACCGCGGGCTGACCATGCTGAACCACTGCACCGGCGTGGCGCTCGGTGTTTTCGGCCTGTGGGCGCTGGGCATGGCCGCGACCGGCATCGTCGGGATGGCCTGAGGCGGTCGGCAGCTGGCCGTCAGCAGCCGGCTTGCGGCGTGACAGTGGGGGACTTGTCGGTGCCGGCACCCTTGCGCAGCAGATGCAGGTGCCCGACCAGCCGCCAGAGATAGAGCCCGACCAGCACCACCAGCAGCCCCACGGTGAAATAGCCGATCAGCCGATGCGCGAAGGGCCAAGTGGACAGCATGTAGCCGGTCCAGGCCAGCAGCGCCGTCCACAGGATCGAGCCGATCCCCGAAGCCAGCGAATAGTTCAGGATCGACATCTTGCACGCCCCGGCCGGGATCGAGATCAGGGTCCGCACCCCCGGCACCGGCTGCGAGAACAGCACGGCGATGCCGCCACGCTTGGCGAACCAATCGGTGCTCTGCCGCACCTTCTTCGGGTTGATGGTCAGCCAGGGACCGTATTTCTTCAGGAAGGCTTCCAGCCGGTCGCGGCCCATCATCCGGCTGGGCAGGAACCACACCAGCTGCCCGGCCAGCGAGCCGAGCCCGCCGGCGATGGCGACCCCGACCAGCGTGAACTCGCCGGTCGCCGCCCCGATCCCGGCCAGCGGAATCACCGACTCGGCCGGCAGCGGTGGAAAGATCCGCGCGAGCGCCACCAGCAGGAAGATCCCGATATAGTGGAGGTGGTGCATGGTCTGCACCAGCCAGTCCGTCAATCCGCCATCCATTCCGTTCCGTCCTCCCCCACCGGTCGATATGACCCGTATCAGGAAAACGGCCGGCTGTGGCGGGCGGTTCCCGCCCCCTTCGGCAGAGGAGAATCGAGCCGTGGGGGTAAGGCGGACCGGCATGTGGGGCCGGACTCGGAAGAGCTGGGGCGACGGGGCGTTGGATTGAACGTGCCCGCACATCCCCGAACGCCCCAGCCCTTCCGATTGGGTCGGCCAGCCATCCTCGGCACCGAATAGAAGGCCCGCCGGGACAAAGCTCTCCGTGCTGGAGAATTTTGTCTGGAACGGTTCAAAGGATGCCCCTAAAGGACTGTTCCGTCCAATAGATTTTTCGGAACACACCGATAGGGATGGTCGATCGATCGGCAGGGCTCCCGAATGGAGGCGCTCACATCGTCCACTCAGGCCGTCGTCGCCATCCCTCCGCCGGAGCCGCTGTTCTCCCGGTGGCAGCGTCGAAGCCGGAAGGCGGTCACCAACGCCAGCATCCCGAAGGCGATCAGATAGGCCGCCACACCCCAGGCAAGCGCCAGCAGGCCCAGTGCCGGGAGCACCCACATGCTGAGACCGAACAGGATCGACAGCACGCCGGCCACGCCCCAGGCCCATTTGCCGTGGGTACGGTCCATGCGCCAAGCGCCCATCACCTCGGCGAAGCCGGTGATGACCGACCAGGCGGCGATCAGGAAGACCAGGGCGAACAGGCTGGCGGCCGGCCATAGCGCGGCGATGATTCCGGCGATCAGGCTGACGACACCCTCCAGGATGAAGGGCAGCGAACGTTCATGGTGTCGCGAGGCGCGGATGCCGGCCAGGATGGCGAAGACGCCGTCCAGCAGCAGATAGGCGGCGAAGGTCAACGCCAGGGTCGCCACCGTCACGCCCGGCATCATCAATGCCAGTATCCCCAGCAGGATGGCCGCCGCCCCGCGCAGCGCCAGCGCCCACCAGTTGCGCGCCAGCAGCATGTTCATGCTGTGCAGGCGGCTTGCAGGCTCAGGCGTCGCCCGCCGTGCCGGATCGTAGGACATGAAACGCCTCCCGCTGCCCGTCTTGCGAAATGACAACAGGAGGCGAAGGGTTTTGTTGCCGGGCCGGTGTTGTCCGGGCCCGGTATTCACGATGCCGGGCCGCTCAGTTGCCGCGGCCGAAGTCCGATCCGCGCGCCGGCTCCTTGAAATAGAACATCTCGCGGTCGAAGGTGACGTCGGTGCGCGGGTTCAGCAGGGCGACCTCGGTGGTCATGCCCTGGGCGTCCAGCACGCGCCACTTGCGCAGCTGGAAGGGACGGTCCTCGAACACCAGGGTCAGGGTGCCCTTGCCGGGATCCTTGGTCTCCAGCAGGCTGACCTCGATCACGCCGGGAGCCTGGAACACGTCGGTGACGGTCACGTCGCCCGACAGGCGGATGTTCTTGCGCAGGATGAAGTCGGCCAGCGTCGATCCGATAGGGGCGCTCGACTGCTGGCGCATCTCGCCGTCCCAATAGAAGACGAAGCTGCCGTCGGCGACGATGAAGTCCTTCAGCGGCCGGTCATATTCCAGCCGCATCCGGCCGGGCCGCCACAGATAGAAGGTGCCGGTCGCCTGCCGCCCGTTGGGCGCGACCTGCAGGAACTTCGACTGCAAGGTGGTGATGCCGTTCAGATACTCCTCCACCTTGGCAACGACGGCCTGGTCCTGCGCCGACAGCGACACGGGCGAAGCCGGTGCGGCGACGGCGGCGGACGGAGCGAGCATGGCCGGCAGCGGAGCCAGGAGGGCGGCGGACAGGAGAGCGCCAGGAAACAGAGAGCGGAAGAGGCGGCGAAGCACGGTCTTCATCCTTGGTCGTAAGAGCCCGTATTCCTTAATCGGGCAGTGAGGCGGACATAAGGCGTCCGCCTCCCGCTGCCAAGGATTAGCGGTGCCGGCAAAATGGCTGCTTCAAAGGGGCTTCCTCAAAGCGGCTGGCCCCGGATCATCCGCGGCAGGTCGCCGACCACGCCCATGGCGTGCTTCATGAAGAAGCGCTTGACCGGCGGCAGGCGGTTGATCGCCGCCATGCCCAGGTTGCGCGCCAGCTTCAGCGGCGGGATGCTGTTGGAGAACAGGTGGACCAGCCCGTCGCACACCGCCGCCAGCAGCACGGTGTCGAAGCGGCGCCAGCGCTGGAAGCGGGCCAGCACCTCCGGCCCGCCGACGTCGAGGCCGAGACGGTAGGCGTCGACCACCACCTCCGCCAATGCCGCGACGTCGCGCATGCCCAGGTTCAGCCCCTGCCCGGCGATCGGGTGGATGGCGTGCGCCGCCTCCCCCACCAGGGCCAGCCGGTCGGCGATGAAGCGGTCGGCCAGCAGCACCGACAGCGGCCAGGCCTCGCGCTTGGTCAGCAGCGTGATCTCGCCCAGATAGCCGCCGGAGCGCCGCTGGAGTTCGTCGACGAACTGGTCATCGGGCAGGTTGAGGTAGGTGTCGACCAGCGACGTCTTCTCGCTCCACACGATGGAACAGCGGTTGTCCGTCATCGGCAGGACGGCGAAGGGGCCGTTGGGCAGGAAATGCTCGACCGCGATGCCCTTGTTCGGGTCGGTATGGCGGATGGTGCAGATGATGGCGCTCTGGTCGTAGGACCAGCGCCGCACCTTGATCCCGGCGCTCTCGCGCGCCAGCGACCGCCGCCCGTCGGCGCCGACCAGCAGCCGGCCGCGCACCGTGCGCCCGTCGGCCAGCGTGACCGACACGCCGGACCGCGTGCGCTCCACCGCCGTCGCCTTGGCCGGCGCCAGATGGATCAGCCCCGGCAGTTCGGCCGCGCGGGTGAACAGGGCGTGGCGGATGTCCTTGTTGTCCAGGATCCAGCCGAAGGGCTGGTGCTTGCCCTCCATCGCCAGTTCGGTGTGATCGTAATGGATGAACAGGGGCGAGAACTGGTCGGCGATGCGGATGTCCAGCATCGGGCCGGCCCGATCGGCCATGTGGCGCCAGACGCCCGCCGCCTCCAGCACCATCTTGGAGGCGTAGGAGATGGCGGTGGTGCGGATGTCGAAGCCCTGGCCGCCCATCCGTTCCGGGCTGTCCTGGTCGATGCAGACCACCGGCACGCCGGCGCTGGCCAGTGCCGCCGCCATGGTCAGCCCGGCCAGACCGCCGCCCAGCACCACGACCTCGGTGGTGATGTCGCCGCCGACGCCTCCCTGGGGGGGGACGGTCGCGTTGCCCGATTCGGTGCCCGGTACGGCCATGATGCTCGCTGCCCTCTCGCCTTCTTGCGCCTGCGCTGCGGTCGACCGGCCGGACGTGAGCCTTGCCGGTGCCGCGCGCGGTGAAACAATTGTCGCATGGGGGCGTCCTGTCCAGTCTCCTGTCCTCAGCCGGCTGCCGCCATGCACCGGACAGATTGCCGCTGCGCATGTTTTAAGCAGATGCCGCCCTTTTGAGCGCCCAATCAACAGGCATATTCCCATTGTTGCAGCGCCTTTCAACCGGCACGATTCTTGTAATCGTTGCTTTTTGCGGTCGACGCGAACAGGCTTGGGCCATCGGCGGAAGGACGGTACGGTGTCGGGCCGGACTGGAACCGCGACTGGCGGCCACAGCCTGTATCCGCGGCCGGAACAACGCTTTAAGGGGAAGCCACATGAAACTGGTTATGGCCATCATCAAGCCGTTCAAGCTCGACGAAGTGCGCGAGGCGCTGACGTCGCTCGGGATCCAGGGCCTGACCGTCAGCGAGGTCAAGGGCTTCGGCCGCCAGAAGGGCCAGACGGAAATCTACCGCGGCGCCGAATATTCCGTGAGCTTCCTGCCCAAGGTGAAGGTCGAGGTCGCGGTATCCGACGACCAGTACGAGCAGGTCGTCGAGGCGATCCAGAAGGCCGCCAACACCGGCCGCATCGGCGACGGCAAGATCTTCGTGCTGGAAATCGCCCAGGCCGTGCGCATCCGCACCGGCGAGACCAACTCCGAGGCGCTGTAAGGCTGCCGGCCCCAAGCTGCTGGCCCCAAGCTCTGGCCATGACGGGCGCGCGTCCGCGCGCCTGTCCGCTTTCTCAGCCGGCAAACGCATCCGCCGCCAGCGTCCGGACATAGTCCAACTGGTCGGCCGGCCAGTCCGCCGTCAACGCGTCGAACCGCGTGCGGTCCGCGGCATAGAGCGCCCGAACCGCCTCCTCATAGCCCGGCCGGTCGCCGGCCAGTTCCAGCATGACGCGATAGGCAGCCTCCTGCGCACGGCGCACGCGGTCCTTCGCCTCGTTCCCCTTGCGCGCCTCGTCCACCAGCTTGCGCAACGCCACCGACGCCCCGCCCGGCTGGGCGTTCAGCCATTCCCAATGACGCGGCAGCAGCGTCACCTCGCGCGCCACCACCCCCAGCTTCGGCCGCCCCGGCCCCCGCGGCGGGGGAGCGAGACGCCACGCGACCTCCTCGTCGCTTCCCCGCAGATCGAGGTCGACCGCCTTTCCGGTGGCATCGTCGAACACCAGCACCGGCGGCCCATCCGGCTCCGCGTCCAGTGCCGCCCGCAACGCCCGCGCGACGCTCAGTGCGTTCCCTGCGGCAAGGCGTCGCTCGCCGCGAAAGGCGGTGCAGAGGGTCTCGGCGGTGACGGACATGGACGGAACTCCAACTCCGGTTGTGAGAATGGCTTTTTACCCGGATGAAATCATGAGGTCAATATCATCCGGATACAATGCTGGCCCAGGAAAGGGAATTGCTCCCCTGTGACCGTTCGGCCACCTGCTCCGCTCAAGGGTTTTGCGCGCTTGTGCCCCCCGTGCCCCGCCGATAGGATCGGTCGCTCGTAAGGCGTGGCCGTCGCCCCTGGCCGGGGTGCGGCCCCCAGGGTGGGAAGAGGGTTCCGGTCGTCATGGTCTCTGCCGATTTCAGCGTCAACAGCGGTGCCGTCTTCACCGAGGCGATCGGCAACGATCGGCTCGACCTGCTGACCGACTATCCCTTCACCAGGTTGGCCAACCTGCTGGCGCCGATCACCCCGCGCGCCAACGTCGCCCCCATCCTGCTGACGGTGGGCGAGCCGCAGCACACCCCGCCCGCCATCATCGAAGAGACGCTGCGCGCCAACGGCGCCGGCTGGAACAAGTATCCGCCGGTCGGCGGCACGCCGGAATTCCGCGCCGCAGCCGGCGACTGGCTGACCCGCCGCTACGATCTGCCGGCTGGGCTGCTGCACGCCGACAGTTCCATCCTGCCGCTGTCCGGCACGCGCGAGGCGCTGTTCATGCTGGCCCTGCTGGCGGTGCCGACGCGCAAGGCCGGGCGCCAGCCCGCGGTTCTGATGCCCAACCCCTTCTATGCGCCCTATGAGGGGGCCGCGGTGATGGCGGGGGCGGAACCGGTGTTCCTGTCGGCCACGCGCGAAACCGGCTTCCTGCCCGACCTCGATGCGCTGACGCCGGATCTGCTGGAGCGCACGGCGCTGTTCTATCTCTGCACCCCCGCCAACCCGCAGGGGGCCGCGGCCACGCCGGCCTATCTCGCCAAGGCCATCGGGCTGGCGCGGCAATACGGCTTCGTGCTGGCGGTCGACGAATGCTATGCCGAGATCTGGCTGGACACGCCGCCGGTCGGCGCTCTCCAGGTCGCAACCGCCCTGCCGCACGAGGACGGGAAGCCCTGGTCCAACCTGCTGGTCTTCCACTCCCTCTCCAAGCGGTCGAGCGCGGCCGGCCTGCGCTCCGGCTTCGTCGCCGGCGACCCGGCGCTGATCGGGCGCTTCTCCCGCCTGCGCAGCTACGGCTGTGCCGGCATGCCGCTGCCGATTTTGGCCGCCAGCACCGCGCTGTGGCGCGACGAGGCGCATGTGGAGGAGAACCGCGCCGCCTACCGCGCCAAATTCGCGGCGGCGGAGGCGGAACTGGGCGGACGCTACGGCTATCACCGGCCGGCCGGCGGCTTCTTCCTGTGGCTGGAGGTCGGCAACGGCGAGGAGGCCGCCAAGCGGCTGTGGGCGGAGGGTGCCGTCCGCGTGCTGCCCGGCGCCTATCTGTCGCGCAGCAACCCCGGCGAGCCGAACCCCGGCGAGGCCTTCATCCGCGTCGCCCTGGTGCAGGACACCGACACCGTCGCCCAGGCCTGCGCCGCCATCGTCCGCATTCTCGGCTGACCGGCTCCGGCCAGCCCCTGCTCCGACCAGCCCGTCTTTTCGGTTTCTACAGCACGAGGTTTCCGCCCCATGGCCCGACCCGCCGGCCCCACCTCCGCGCGCCCCCGGCCCAGCCTGGGACGGACCACCCCCAGCCCGCGCAAGGGGTCGCCGCGCGATGGCGCCAAGGATCCGGGAGCCAAGGATCCGGGGAAGGACCGCCTGCGCGCCGGCCGCAGCCGGCAGGAGAAGCCGCCCTTCTTCTCCCCGGCCATGCGCGCCTTTGTCGTCGCCCGCGCGCGGGAGGCGATGGGCTTCGTGCTGGGGCTGTTCGGCCTGCTGCTGATGGTGCTGCTGGGCAGCTACGACCCGCGCGACGCCTCGCTGAACTCGGTTCCCGCCACGGCCGGGGACACCCACAACCTGTTCGGCCCCCCCGGCGCCTATGTCGCCGACCTGCTGATCCAGTCGCTGGGCTGGGCCGCCTTCGTCATCGCGCTTGTGCCGATGTTCTGGGGCTGGCGCCTCGGCGCGCAGCGCCGATTGGGAAACCCGCTGTTCCGCACCGTGCTGGCCCTGTGGGGGGTGATCCTGGTGTCGATGGCGCTGGCCGGCCTGACCCACGCCTCCAGCGATCCGCTCGCCCCGCTGCCCGGCGGCAGCATCGGCCAGATCCTGCTGCGCGGCGTCGGCAACCTGTTCGGGGCCGAGCCGATGGTGGCGACGGTCGCCGCGGTCGGTGGCGGGCTGGTGCTGTTCCTGGCGGCCGGCCTGACGATCGGTGAGTGGATCGCCAGCTTCCGCGCGCTCGGCCGCGGCACCGTGAACGGTGTCCATCTGATCCGCCATGGCGCCCGCAACGGCGTCGACGCGCTGCGCCGCCATGGCCGCAACGCGGCGCAGGCCGCGGTGCAGACCGCCTCCATCGCCGTGGACGACGCTTTGCGCGGCGACGGGACTCCCAAGCGCAAAGGCCCCAGCTTCGACGATGCCGTGCGCGTCGATCCGCTTCCCCCCGCCGGGCTGGATGCCGGTTCGCTGCCGTTGCCGGCCACGCCGTCCGCCGCCGAGAAGCCGCTGCGCCCGGTTCCCATCGTCACTCCGCCCAAATCTGCCGTGTCGGAGCGCGACGCCGCCAAGACCGACCCGCGCCAGACCCGCCTTCCGCTGGGCGAGGAGGACGGTCCGCCGGGCTACGAGCTGCCGCCGCTCGATCTGCTGCAGGTGCCGCCCACCGGCATCCGCGGCGAGCAACTGGACGAGGCGGCGCTCCAGCGCAACGCCAGCCAGCTGGAAGGCGTGCTGGGCGATTTCGGCGTGCGCGGCGAGATCCAGAAGGTCCATCCCGGCCCGGTCGTCACCCTGTACGAACTGGAACCGGCCCCCGGCACCAAATCGTCCCGCGTCATCGGCCTGGCCGACGACATCGCCCGCTCCATGAGCGCGGTGTCGGTGCGCGTCGCCGTGGTCCCCGGCCGCAACGTCATCGGCGTCGAACTGCCCAACGCCAAGCGCGAGACGGTTCTGCTGCGCGAACTGATGGCGGCGGAAGGCTTCGACAAGCATGGCGGCAAGCTGGCGCTGGCGCTCGGCAAGGACATCGGTGGACAGCCGGTGGTCGCCGACCTCGCCCGCTTCCCCCACCTTCTGGTCGCCGGCACCACCGGCTCGGGCAAGTCGGTGGCGATCAACACCATGATCCTGTCGCTGCTCTACCGGCTGCCGCCGGAGCGCTGCCGCTTCATCATGATCGACCCCAAGATGCTGGAACTGTCGGTCTATGAGGGCATCCCCCACCTGCTGACCCCCGTCGTCACCGACCCCAAGAAGGCGGTGGTCGCGCTGAAATGGACGGTGCGGGAGATGGAGGACCGCTACCGCAACATGTCCAAGCTGGGCGTCCGCAACATCGAGGGCTACAACGCCCGCCTGCGCGAAGCGCGCGAGGGCGGTGAATCGCTGACCCGCCGAGTCCAGACCGGCTTCGATCCCGACACCGGCAAGCCGCTGTTCGAGGAGCAGCCGCTCGACCTGACCGAGCTGCCCTATATCGTGGTGATCGTCGACGAGATGGCCGACCTGATGCTGGTCGCCGGCAAGGACATCGAAGCGGCGATCCAGCGTCTCGCCCAGATGGCGCGCGCCGCCGGCATCCACCTGATCATGGCGACACAGCGCCCGTCGGTCGACGTCATCACCGGCACGATCAAGGCCAACTTCCCGACCCGCATCAGCTTCCAGGTCACCAGCAAGATCGACAGCCGCACCATCCTCGGCGAACAGGGCGCCGAACAGCTGCTGGGCCAGGGCGACATGCTCTACATGGCCGGCGGCGGCCGCATCACCCGCGTCCACGGCCCCTTCGTCTCCGACCACGAGGTCGAGCAGATCGTCAGGTTCCTCAAGGCGCAGGGCGAGCCCAACTACGTCGATGCCATCCTGGAGGACGAGGAGGGCGAGGAGTCCTTCGACGACGGCGCCCTGCCCGGCACCGGCGGCGGGTCCGGCGACGACCTCTACGACAAGGCGGTGGCGGTGGTCTGCCGCGAGCGCAAGGCCTCGACCAGCTTCATCCAGCGCCAGCTGCGCATCGGCTACAACTCCGCCGCCCGCCTGATCGAGCGGATGGAGACCGAAGGGGTGGTCAGCAAGCCCAATCACTCCGGAAAACGCGAAGTCCTGGCGCGCAACATCGACGAATGAGTGTTTTCGGGCACCCCGTTGACAGCGGGCGGGTGCAACACCAATATCGGGGGTAGGCGGGCCGGGGACTGCATTTCCCCCCCCCCCCCCCC
>JAFAFA010000139.1 GCA_023423695.1 Pseudomonadota bacterium
TCAGCACGATGTCGGCGTCGGCCAGCGCGGACGCGGCATCGGCGGCGATGGCGGCCCCCGCCGCCTCATAGGCCGCGTCGGGAAGGCTGGAACCGAGACCGGCCCCGCTCTCCACCACCACGTCCAGCCCGAGAGTTTTAAGTTTCTTGACGGTTTCGGGAGACGCGGCGACGCGGCGCTCGCCCGGGCGGCGCTCCCTGGGTATGGCGATCTTCATGTCGTTTGCTTTCGAAGGCCGGCGCCGGCAGCAGGCATGGGACAGCAGACAGGGGGCGGCGGGCATGGACCGCCCACTTGGGTCTGCTCACATGGGTCCGCCCGCATCCGGTTCTTGGCCGGGCGTGCGCCGAAGCGGCAAAAATCAGAAATGGATGCTGTCAGGCGGGCGAAGCCGCGGGACCGGCGACGAAGCCGCGCCGGCCACGCACGCGCCGATTACTGGTTGGCGACGACCGGATAGTCCCAGCCGTCCTGGGCGGCAACCGCGACCGGCGCGATGTCGTCGGCCCGCATGTCTTCCAACTGCCGGCGGATCAGGTCGCGGACGCTGACGACACCGACCAGGGTCGATCCCTCCAGCACCGGGACATGGCGGATGCCATGCTCGTCCATCAGGCTCAGCACATGACGCACCGGGTCGGACGGGCTGCAGCAATAGGGATCGCGCGTCATCAGCGCCGACACCGCCAGTTCCAGGATGCCGGGTCCGCGGTCGACCAGCGCACGCACCACGTCGCGTTCGGAGATGACGCCGACCACCGTGTTGCCCTCGGTCCGGCAGACGTCCTTGACCACCAGCGCCCCCGTATTCTCCGCCTTCATCAGGCGCAGCGCGGTGGCGACGGTTTCGTTGATGCGCACCATACCGATGCGCGTACCCTTCTTGCGGAGAATGTCCTCGACCTTCATGACGGTCCTCCCCCATTCGATGCGGCCGGCCCGGTCCTTCGGGTCCGCGCCGGCCGCGCACCTGCGTTGCTTATTGGGCGGCCGCCACTTCCCGGGCGGGCTCGGGAGCCGCCGCCGGCTTCGGCCGGCTGTAGCAGCCGGCTGTCTCGCCCCGCTGCTTCACCAGCGCCAGCACCACGTCGATCGTCGGGGTCGCCACACCGACCATGCGGCCCATCTCCTGGACCACGGACAGCAGTGGGTCGATCTCCATCGGCCGGCCGCGCTCCAGATCCTGCAGCATGGAGGTCTTGTGGGCGCCCACCGCCGCCGCGCCGTTGATGCGGCGTTCGACATCGACGCGGAAATGGACGCCCAGCTTGTCGCCGATCTCCTTGGCCTCCAGCATCATCGCCTTGGCGACGGCGCGGGTGTCCGGATCGCCGCAGATGCCTTCCAGGGTGCCGTGGGTCAGTGCGCTGATCGGGTTGAAGCACAGGTTGCCCCAAAGCTTCAGCCAGATCTCGTCACGGATGCGGTCCAGCACGGGGGCGCGCAGTCCGCCGGCCTCCATCGCCTTCGACAGGGCGACGACGCGCTCGGACTTCGATCCGTCGGGCTCACCGAGGGAGAACTTGTCGCCATAGACATGCTGGATGACGCCGGGCTCCACCACCTCGGTCGCGGGATAGACGACGCAGCCGATGGCGCGCTCCGGCCGCAGCCCGTTCCACTGAACCGCACCGGGATCGACCGTCTCCAGGGTGCGGCCGTCGAACGCGCCGCCGGTTCCGTAGAAATACCAATAGGGGATGCCGTTGACGGCGGTGACGACGGCGGTGTCCTCACCGAGCAACGGCTGCATCGCGGGGACGACGCCGGGGACGGAATGGGCCTTCAGCGCGATGATGACGTAGTCTTGCGGGCCGAGTTCGGCCGGGTTGTCGGTGCAGCGGGGATGGACGACGGTCTTCTCCTCCCCCATCAGCAGGGTGACGCCGTTCTCGCGCATCGCCGCCAGATGCGCACCGCGCGCCACCAGACTGACTTCGGCACCCGCCTGGTGCAGGCGAACGCCGAGATAGCCGCCGATGGCCCCGGATCCGTAGATGCAGATCTTCATGCCGGATTCCCCTCTCCCCCGATTTCGCTTTTTGAATGCTGTGGGGCTGGACGACGCCAGCCTGCCCACACCGGCCGCATCCATCGGCTGACCGGTTGCTATTGCAGCGGCATCCAACAGTCTGTCGCGCAAACTGTGCTTGGAGTTTGGTATACCACATACCGTATGTCAATGCGGAATGTGGGAAGGCCTGCGAGAATACGGCACCTGCTTTTTCCCCGTTCGGATCAGGCTCCCTTCGCAAAGAAGTACAGGGTCAGCACCGTTCCGATGAGGACGACCAGTGTCTTCAGTACCTTCGGATCGACCCGTTTCGCGCCCATGGCACCGGCATAACCGCCGGCAATCGCCGCCACCGCCATCACCGTGGTTTCAGGCCAGGATACCGCTCCGGCGACGATGAAGGCACCGACCGCAGCCGCATTCATCAGCATCGCCAGCAACAGCCGCAGCCCGTTCATGGCGTGGATGTCGCGCAGGCCGAACAGGGTCAGTGCCGCCAGCATCAGAAAGCCGATGCCCCCACCGAAATAGCCGCCATAGATCGAGATGACGAACTGCACGACCAGCACGCTCCGTCCGCCCAGCCGCAGCCGAGATACGATCCATGGCGCATAGGCTCCCACGGCGAAGACAGCGGTCGCGAACAGCAGCAGCCAGGGGACGAAGCGCGCAAACACCGCGTTCGGCGTCAGCAGAAGCAGCAGGGCGCCAATCAACCCGCCGACAAGGCTGAGTGCGGCGAAGACCGGAACATTCACTTGGCCGCCGGCCGCGATCTCACGCCGGTAGGCCCAGCTGCTGGCCGCCTGCCCTGGAAACAGCGCCACCGTGCTGGAGGCGTTAGCGGCCACCGGCGGCACGCCGGCGAACAGCAGGGCGGGAAAGGTGATGAAGGCTCCACCCCCGGCAATCGCGTTCAGCGCGCCCGATGCAAAGGCGGCCATCATCAGGACCGCAAGACTCACCATGATCGATCCCCTTTCGATCGGAGTTGACGATTCATTTCGTATTATGTATACAGAATATCAGCCTTTGAAGCGGGCTTCTGCCGGTGTCCGGTCCCCCTGTGCGGGGCCGGTCCCAAAACGCAACAAACCGACACCGGGGCCAATGCGGTGGCCCCGGTGCCGGCTCGTTTCGCTGCCGGTTTGTACTCCGGCGGTCAGACAACCATTAACTCTTCTCCCGGCCGGCCCCCCGGTCAGCCGGGTTTTCCTTTCAGTCGGCGCCTTCGGTCACCAGCTTGCCCATCGGCTGGCGGGTGTCCTCGGCGATTTGGCGTGCGCGCATCGGCTTGAGGATGAACAGGGCCATGAAAGCGGCGATGGCGTTGACCGCGGCGGCGAAGAAGAACACCGTCTGCCAGCTGCCGGTGGAGGCCACGATCACGTTGGCGAAGGGAACCACCAGCGACGCCGTGCCCTTGGCGGTGTAGAGCAGGCCCGCATTGGTCGTCGCGAACTTCGACCCGAAGCTGTCGGCGCAGCAGGACGGGAACAGGCTGTAGATCTCGCCCCAGGCGAAGAACACCAGACCGGTCAGGACAACGAAGGCGACCGGGTGTTGACCCCACTGGTTCAGCGCCAGGATGCCGACGGCCTCGATGGCGAAGGCGACGAACATGGTGTTCTCACGACCGATGTGGTCGGACACCCAGCCGAAGAAGGGACGGGTCACGCCGTTCAGCACGCGGTCGATGGTGAGCGCGAAGGTCAGCGCCGGCAGGGTCAGGCCCATGATGCTGACCGGCATACCGTCGAGGTGGAAGTCCTTGGCGATCGGGCCGAGCTGGGCCGTGGCCATCAGACCGCCGGCGGCGACCATGACGAACATCAGATACATCACCCAGAAGACCGGCGACTTCAACGTCTCCTGCGGGGTGTAGTTGCGCCGGCTCTGCACGATGTTGGACTTGGTCTTCGGCAGCATGTCGGGGTTCGGCTCCTTCAGGAACCACGCCAGCGCGAAGACGATCAGGCCCTGGCCCAGACCGAACACCAGGAAGGTCTGCTCGAAGCCCGAAGTCTGGATCATGTTGGCGATCGGCACGACGGTCAGCGCGGAGCCGGCGCCGAAGCCGGCCGCAGTCAGGCCGGCGGCGAGGCCGCGGCGGTCGGGGAACCACTTCAGGGCGTTGCCGACGCAGGTGCCGTAAACACCACCGGCGCCGATGCCGCCGACGGCAGCGCCCAGATAGAGCAGAGCCAGGGAGTCGGCGAACGAGTTGATGACCCAGGCCAGCGCGCACAGCACGCCGCCGATCAGAACGACGATGCGGGGTCCAAATTTGTCAACGAACCAGCCTTCGACGGGAACCAGCCAGGTTTCGGTCACGACGAAGATGGTGAAGGCGACCTGGATGGCGGCACGACCCCAGTGATACTTTTCTTCGATGGGGTTAACGAACAGCGTCCAGCCATATTGCAGGTTGGCGATCATCGACATGCAGATCACGCCGATGACCAACTGCATCCAGCGGCCGCCGAGCGGTGCGCCCTGCGCCTCCGAATTCGTATGCTGCATCTATCTATCTCCTCCTAGGAAGCGGTTTTGTGCCGGTACGGGCGTCGCTTCTGCTTTGATGCTTGAGCGTCTTGTTTGATGCTTCAGAGATTTGACGCGGTTCTTTGCTGTCGGTGGTCGTGCGGCGAGGATGCGGCCTCGGGGCACTCCACGGTTATTCGGGGGCGGTTTTTTGCCCCCCGCCAAACCGACACGGTCCTAGGTCGGTCTGGAATTATCAATATGGTATACCAGATGCCGAGCAGCAGACAAGTAGTCAGTGGAGCGGACCAACTGTTTTCCAGGCCCCGCAATTGAGACGGCTGGTATGCGGCGCAGGCATGCTGATTTTCCGTTACGCGGAAAGCGGTGCCAGCTGACTTTGGGCAGCGCCGTCGTTGGCATATGGTATGCCAGAGCCGGCGACGAGCCGGGCCTGATGGTCAGCGTTTCGGACCACTGCATAGGCCGGTCTCAAAGGCCGACGCTCAGGCCCTTCCCGGCAGAACCCATATTGATAAGGAGTCGACCGCCATGGACCAGCAGCAGAGCATCGAGATCGTCGTGGCGCGGGACGATGCCGATATCGCCGCCAGCTACCCGATCATGAAGGAGCTGCGGACCCACATGACGGACGCCGACGCCTACCGCGCACAGATCCGACGGCAGATGGACGACGGCTACAACCTCGCCCTGCTGCGGCTGGACGGCGAGATCGCCGGCTGCGGCGGCTTCCGCGTGCACGAGACGCTGTCGCGCGGTCGCTACATGTATGTCGAGGATCTGGTGACCAGCGCCGCCAAGCGGTCCTACGGTCTGGGCGACAAGCTGTTCGACTGGCTGGCCAACGAGGCGCGGGAACGCGGCTGCGCCCAGATGGAAATCATCTCCGGCATCCAGCGCGGCGAGGCCCACCGCTTCTATCACCGCAAGCGCATGACCATCAAAAGCTTCCAGCTGGTGCTGCCGCTCGCCTGAGGCGACGGGAGGCACACAAACAAAAAGACGGCCTGGGGAGGCCGTCTTTTCGTGATGCCGGTGTTGTGGGTGCGGGACCGCGGCGCTCAGAAGGCGCGAGGGAAGCTGGCCCATGACGGGCCGGGCGGCAGCTCGTCTTCCTGTTCCTTCAGGTCGGCGGCGGTCGGGTTGGCGAGGCGAAGCGGCGCGGCGGAGAAATCACGCTGCGACTTGCCGGCATTGGCGACCTGCATCGACAGGATGTAATGGACCGTGCCGCCGAAGACGGACAGCACAAGCGCCAGAACCAGAATTTCCAACATGTTCATCGCTCCATGTGTCTCGGTGGGGTGCTTTTTTATTGAACGGCTTCGGCTTGGCCGGCCTGTTATGACGCACTGCAAAAACTGGATCAAGTTTTTTGGTATACAAGGTACAAGATGCCGGCCATGCGATTACCGCATGCGCACATTGTTTTGTGTGCATATCAAACATATCGCGTTGCCAGCATTTTCGCCCTGGTACCTTCGTACGATGAAGCCAACAGCTTGAGCCTGGATGGGCTCCGCTGACATCTGATTGGCTGACAAAATTGTTTGCGTGGCGTACTGTATCTGGCATACCATATTCAAAGCGTGGTGCCGAACCGGGTGCCCCGCCGCCCCATCAGCCGTTCAGCCGCCAGCCGACAGGAGCCACGCCATGAACGTCGAACATATCCTGCGCACCAAGGAATCCCGCGTCGTCGCTGTGCGGACCAGCGCCACGGTCGCCGATGCCATCAGCCTGATGAAGGCGGAAAACATCAGCGCCCTGATCGTCAAGGATGTCTGCCGGACCGAAGGCAACACGCTCGCCGGCGTCCTGTCGGAACGCGACATCGTTCACGCTCTGCTGGACCGCGGCGCGCCGCTGCTGTCCATGCCGGTGTCGCAGCTGATGACCCGCCAGCCGGTGACCTGCGCCCCGTCCGACAGCGTCCGGCAAGCCCTGCAGCTGATGGACCAGCATCATATCCGGCATCTTCCGGTGCTGGAGGACGGCCATCTGGTCGGTGTCGTCAGCGCCCGCGACTTCACCCGCCTGCAGTTGCAGGAGTTGGAAGGCACGGTCGCCGCGACGCCGGAGCCGCCGGCAGGCACCACCTACGCCCACTGATCCACCGCCCCCGAACCCGGCGCCGCCAGTCCTCTGAGACCGGCGGCGCCTTTCCCATGGGAGAGGCCACCCGTGACCACCCTGATCTTCACCCATCACGATTGCTTCGCCCACGACACCGGCCCCGGCCATCCGGAGGCCCCCGAACGGCTCGCCGTCGTCTGGCAGGTTCTCGACCGGCCGGAATTCCGTGAACTGGAGCGCCGGTCCGCCCCCGAAGCCGATGTGGAGCAGCTGTCGCGCGTCCATGACCGCCAGTATGTTGAGGCGGTTCTGGCGGCGGTGCCCGACGACGGATATAGCCGGCTGGACGGCGACACGCTGCTGTCGCCGGGGTCGCGCGGGGCGATCCTGCGCGCGGCGGGGTCGGTGTGCGCCGCGGTCGATGCCGTGCTGGCCGGCGAGGCGACGAACGCCTTCTGTGCCGTGCGCCCCTGCGGCCATCATGCCGAGCCGGCCCGCGCCATGGGATTCTGCGTCTTCAACAACATCGCGGTCGGGGCGGAACACGCCCGCAAGACCCATGGGCTGAAGCGTGTCGCCGTGGTCGATTTCGACGTCCATCATGGCAACGGCACCCAGGCGATGTTCGCCGACGATCCCGACCTGTTCTTCGCCTCCACCCACCAGTCGCCGCTTTATCCCGGCACCGGCAATTCGTGGGAGCGCGGGGTGGACGGCAACATCCTGAACCTGCCGCTGGAGCCCTACAGCGGTTCCGTCGAGTTCCGTCAGGCGGTGGAACGCGCGATCCTGCCGGCGCTGGAGGCCTTCCAACCCGAATTGCTGCTGATCTCGGCCGGCTTCGACGCCCACAAGCGCGACCCGCTGGCCCAGCTCGGCCTTACGGACGAGGATTTCGAGTGGGTGACCCGCAAGCTGCTCGACGTCGCCGACCGGGTCTGCGGCGGGCGCGTCGTCTCTGCGCTGGAAGGCGGCTATGACGCGACGGGTCTGGCCGGGGGGTGTGCTGCGCATCTGAAAGCGTTGATGCGGGGGTGAGATTGGTGGGGAGTTAGCACCCCAGCCAACCTCCCCCCAACCCCAAATTTCAATCCGCCGCGAACCCCACCCCGCCGTCGCGCGCCCACTCCAGCAGGCGCGCGAC
>JAFAFA010000151.1 GCA_023423695.1 Pseudomonadota bacterium
CGTACGCGACGCTCGACCTGCGCGTCGCGCGACACCCCTCGGAGAGCGAGCGGCGCATGCTCGCGCGGGTGCTCGCGTACGCGCTCGAGCACGAGGAAGGCATCGACTTCGGTCGCGGCATCGGCGCGACCGAGGATCCGGCGGTGTGGATCAAGGATCTGCGCGGGGACGTTCGCGCGTGGATCGAGGTCGGGCAGCCCTCGATCGATCGGCTCCACAAGGCGAGCAAGCGCGGAGCCCGCGTGGTCGTCTATGCGTACGCCGATCCGGGGCCGCTCCTCGCCGAGCTCGCGAAGAGCCCGATCCATCGACAGGACGCGCTCGAGGTCCGCGTGATCCCGCCGGCGCTGCTCGCATCGCTCGAGGCGGGCCTAACCCGCAACGAGGCGTGGAGCCTGACGGTGAGCGAGGGCCGGCTCTACCTCACGCGGGGCGCCGAGACGCTCGAGGCGACGATCGCGCTCGCGTGATCCCTCAACGCGCGCCGAGGAGCGCCTGCGCGAGGCCGATGATCTGGCGGAGCGCGCCGGTCGGCGCCGTGACCGCCGGGGCGGGGGTCGGAGCGGCCGCGGTCGGAGCGGCCGAGGTCGGAGCGGCATCGACGGGAGCCGCGGCCTCGGGCGCAACCGGAGCGTCAGCCGGAAGCGCCTGCGCCTCGGGAGCCGCAGCACCGAGCACCTGCTCGACCTGCTGCTCGAGGAAGGGCGGGATGATCTGGAAGATCGAGGGCTCCTCCGCGAGCGCCGGCGCCTCGACCGGCGCCGGAGCGATCTCCTCGACGGGCGTCGCGACCTCGGCGAAGAGCTGCGTCACGTAGACGCCCTGCGGGGTGCGGACCGAGCCGAGCCCGACGTGCGTCACGTCGGGGTTCAGGATGTTGGCGCGGTGAGGCGCGCTCTCGAGCAGCGCCGCGTGCGCGGAGGCGGTGTCGCGGTGGAGCGCCACGTTCTCCGCGACGGTGCTGGCGCCGACGCCCGCGTTGCGCACGCGATCATCGGGGGTGCCCGAGGTCTCCGAGACGTGGGCGAGCGCGCCGCGAGACGCCATGTCCGTCGAGTGCCCGCGCGCCACCGCGTCGAGCTCCGGCAGCCGCCCGAGGGGCGCCAGCGAGTGCTCGACCCGGAGCGCGTTGATGCGGTTGAGCATCGCCTCCTCGCCCTCGGCGTCGAAGTCCTGCGCGAGCGCGACGCCGCTGATCGACACGCCGCTGATCGAGAGGGCGGCGGTGAGAACGAAGACGAACGACAGGGGCTTGCGCATGACGACTCCGTGGTGAGTGGAGGCGCCTACCGCAAGCACCGAGCCAGCCATCGAACGCAGCACCCCGCGAGCCCTGCGCGGCTCCCCGTTCACGATCGACGCGGAGGGCTGTCGCCTGGCGTTCACGGCTCGAGCCCGATGGGCTCGGTCCGCGCGGGCGGTCCGATGCGGCCCTGGACGCCGAGCGTAACGATCGGGCCGTAGGCGAGGCCGAGGTTCACGGCCGGCCACTCGACGTCGGCCCGGAACCCGAGCTCGTCGATCACGTCGAGCTGAACGCCCGCGTGGACCACGAGGCCGACCGGCCCCGCCGAGACGCTCGAGCCGGGCACCGCCGCGCGAGCGAACTGCGCCTCGTTGGTCGGCTGGTTGCGCACGGTGGCGCCCACCCGGAGCTGCAGCCACTCGATCGGGCGCACGCCGAAGTCCGTGCCGAGGGCGAAGAGCGGCATCACCTCGCGCCACCGCTCGACGCTCGTGGAGCAGACCGGCGGGAAGCTGTCCGTGCACGCGTCGTTGTCGGTGATGTGGAGCGTGGAGGGGATGACCGCGAAGCCGGCGCTGAGGCCGATGTCGACGAAGAGGAGCCGCTCGGCCGCCAGGATGCGGAGCACCGGCCCGATGCCGCCGAACCACGCGCTCTCCTGGGGCGCGGGGATGGAGCCCGTCACCTGCGTCGCGCGCTGCGGCAGCGCCGCCCCACCGTACGCGCGCAGCACCAGGAAGTCGGCGACGCGAACGCTCAGCGCCCCCTGCGGCTGGCCCTGCGGGACCGCCACGCCGGAGGCCGCCGTGCTCGACCGCTCCGGCCCCACGCCGGTCGCGATCGACGCGCCGAGCTCGAGCGCGCCGCGCCCGGACATCGGCGCCGGCGGCGGCGCGGTCGGGAGCGGGACCAACGACGACTGCTCGCCCGAGTAGCTCGCGCAGCCACTGGCGACCGCGAGGACCACGAAAGAGAGGCAGAGGCGCATGCGCGAGGCCCTACAGCGCGAACCGTGCCGAGCGCGGCGGCGCTCGCCGCGCCCGAGCCCGTCGGGCAGACCGGGCGCACGAATCACACCCGCGCGGTCTCATGTGCCTGCGTGTGCCGCGTGAGCCTCGCGATCGTGCGTTCGAGGCCGGCACGCCCCTTGTGTAGGCGCGCTCACATGCGCTCTCTCGCCTGCATCCTCGCGCTCCTCGCGCTCACTCCCGGCTCCGTGCTCGCGCAGGAGGCGAGCGAGCTCGGCGATCCGGCGGCCACTCCGTGGCTGCCGCCGCGATCGGAGCCGGATCCCGAGCTGGTGTACGCGGCCGAGCCGGACGGGCCCTCTCTCGGGGGACCGCTCGCCCTGTCGATCGTCGGCGCGATCACCAGCGGCGCCGGCGCGATCACGCTCTTCGCGGCGGGCATTCAGAGCGCCGACTCGCTCGAGGACGGCTCGCCGGAGGTCGTGGCGATCGCCGGGACCGTAGTGACCGCGATCGGGGTCCCCTTGTTGCTCGCGGGGATCTACTGGTTGATCGAGCGGAGCGACGGGCTCCGCGCGGCCGATGACGATGGCGCGGAGAACCCGCTCCTCATTCGCTTCTGACGTGGACCGCCGGGCGGCTGTCGCTCGCTCCATGGCCGTTCGACTGGTGGCTCAGCTCGAGCGAGTACGACGGGCGACCATGGAGGCTCGAGGGCATCGCGAAGCGCACCGTCACGCGGAGCTCGCCGTTGGCCGGGACGGTGACGGTGCGACCGACGGCGCGACCACCCACCTCGACGGCGTCGACCGGGAGCGGGATGCGCGAGCCTCCGTCGAGCACGATGACTCGATAGAGATAGATCCGGACGGGCT
>JAFAFA010000048.1 GCA_023423695.1 Pseudomonadota bacterium
CGCCGAAGCGGGACTTGTCGCCGTCGCGCAGCTCGACCGCTTCATGCGCGCCGGTGGAGGCGCCCGACGGCACCGCGGCGCGGCCGAAGGCGCCGCTGTCCAGCGCAACGTCCACTTCCACGGTCGGGTTGCCGCGGCTGTCCAGGATTTCGCGGGCGTGAATCTCGGTGATGACGCTCATGGGAAGGGATGTCCCGTATCTTGAAGGGTTGTTCGATCAGGCCGATGGCCGCTTTGATTTCGACCGTCAGTCCCGCGGAAGGCGGGACTCCAGGGCATGCGGAGGGAAGCCGGCGAGGCGGCCTGGATCCCCGCCGTCGCGGGGATGACGGATTGGAGAAAGGGTGTACCGGGAGAGGAAGTACGCCGCCGCTCAACGCAGCTTGGGACGGCGGTAGATGAACCAGTAGACCGCACCCACCATGACCGCACCGCCGATCCAGTTGCCGATGGTGACCGCGGCGAGGTTGATCAGGTAGTGACCGACCGGGATGGAAGGGGCGGAGCGGCCGAGGTCGGCCCAGAAGCTGTCCGGCGCCCCCCATTCGATCAGAAGGCCGAGCGGGACGAAGTACATGTTGGCGACGCAGTGCTCGAAGCCGGCGGCGACGAAAGCGGCGACCGGGAAGGTGATCGCCAGGATCTTGTCGCCGACGCTGCGCGCGCCCAAGGCCAACCAGACGGCGAGGCAGACCAGCACGTTGCAGAGGATGCCGAGGAAGAAGGCCTGGCCGGTCGGAAGCGTGCTTTTGGCAACCGCGAAATACAGCGCCGATGCGCCGACCGCGCCGTGTCCGAAGGTGTATTGCCCCGACAGGAAGACCAGCAGCGCCGTGCCGGCGGCGCCGACAAAGTTGCCGATCCACACGATGGTCCACACCCGCAGCATCTGGCGGGCATGCAGCCGGCCGCTGGCCCAGGCCATCACCATCAGCGCGTCACCGGTGAACAGCTGCGCGCCGCCGACGATCACCAGGATCAGGCCCATGGAGAAGACCAGCCCGCCCAGCAGCCGGGTCACTCCGTAGGGCAGCATGCCTTCCGCCCCCGACATGGTGACGGTGGCGAACAGGCCCCCCAGCGCGATGAAGGCGCCGGCCAACACGGCCAGGGCGAACAGGGTGGGGGTGTCGTAATGTGCCTTTTTGACGCCGAGGTTTTCGGCGGCGAGCGCGATGGCGTCGGGCATCAGTGCGTCGAGAGTCTGCGGAGTCGGCTGGCTCCAGCCCCCCACGTCCTTGCTGTCCATGTTCATCGGTCGATGTCCTCGCTGCCGCGCATCGGTGCAGGCCCGTCGGCGGAGAGCGCTTCCGGACCCTGCCGGCTTTCGCCCCGCCTTGTAGCTTTACTACATACTCCTGTCGGGGCAGCCCGTGCAAGCGCGCCCCCTGGGTAATTCCGTCGCAGGGGGCGCACAGGAGGCAGGTTGGAAAACAAGGGTTTTCCGGAAAAAGCGGTCGATGCGTGCTTCGGTTGCGGCTCTGTAGTGTTGCTACATCATGCCTGGAGGACTGCCGACGCGGGCTGCTCAGCGCCGCGGATCTCAGACGGAATGGCTACGGATCCCGCGCTCAAGTCCGGGATGTTACGCACCAATCGGACGGAGGTCAGCCAAGCAGCCGTTCGAACAGGTCGTCGCCGCCCATCTGGCCCCCCTTCAGCATCAGCTCCAGCCCATCCGCCGCGGGATGGTCGGCATGGGTGCGGCTGACGGTGACACCCGGCGCCAGGGTGCAGCGGTAGGACAGCCCCCAGCAGCCGAGCGCACGCACCGCCAGGCTCGACGTGTCGCCGCCGGCGATGCCGACCCGGCGCAGGGGGACGGCGCGCAACACCGCTGCGACGAAGGCCGCGGTGGCCGCCGCGACCCGGCCGGCGCGGGTGGTGTCGGCCGTCCCGGGCTCCGCCGGTGCGGTCCAGACCAGCGTGTGGCGTCCGGCGGCCAAGGAGGCGGCAACCTCCCCCAACAGGCTTTCGCCATAGGCGGACTCATCGCACAGGGCGGCGGCATCGGCCTGGATGCGGCAGTAGGAACTGGCCGCTTCGATCTGCCGCCGGGTTACCGGCGACAAGCTGCCGGCCATCAGGAAGACCGGGGCTGTTGCGGTGGCGAGCGGCGCCTCCTCGGCGAGCGCGGGCGGGGATTGAGCGTCCCAATGGGAGGTCAGAGCCTGAGCGACACTGCTGGGCCCCACCGCCAGCAGCGGCTGGCGCAGGGACTGGTTCCAGATCAGCCGGCCGACGGTGGGGAGGTCGGCGCTGCGGGAGACGTCCAGAAGCACGGCGGATGGACCCTCCGCCAGCAGGCGTTCCAGCCGGATGTCGAGCGCCGCGCCGTCCAGGCAATAATCGGGGTAGTGCAGCGCCGCCATGCCGTCCAGCCCCTGCGCGGCGAGGTGGCGGCGCAGGTCGGCCTCCGCCATCGGGGTGACGGGGTGGACGCTCATGGTCGGGTGGCGGTCGATGCGGTGGACCGTTCCGCCGGTGCCGGCCGCTGCGAACAGGGTGCTGAACAGGCAGTAGCGACCGATGTTCGGCTGTCCGCCCACCACAGGGCGGAAGCGGTTGGGGAAGTAGGGCGCAAGGGCTCGCACCGCCTCCCCGATGCTGCCGACCGTCGGTGCGCTGTCGAAGGTGGAGCAGCATTTGTAATGCATCACCGGCACGCCCAGCGCCGCGAAGAAGCGGCCGACCGGCTCCAACTCCGCCTGCATGGCGTCGGGCAGCATGCTGCGGGCCGCCCCGGCGATGCCGACGGCGTCGAGCGGGCCGCCGGCATCCCTCTGCGCGGCCTCGAGCCGGGCGACGTCGGGCACGTCGAGGAACAAGAGCGCCCGCCGCCCGGCCTTCGCCAGGGCGGCCAGCGTGTCGGTCGCCCCGGTGAAGTCGTCGCCGTACCAGCCGAGCTTCGGGATCGCCGGCATGGTGGTCAGCCCTTCTTTCCGAAGAAGTCCAGCGACCGGCGCAACTCCGGCTGCCCCGCCGCCGCATCGTCGAGGCTGCGCCCGGCGCGGACGGCGTCCCAGGCTTGCCGGATGCTCAGCACGCCGGCCGCCGGTCCGTCGGGATGGGCCATGATGCCGCCGCCGGACATGAACAGCAGGTCGGCGGTACCGACCGCCTCCCAGGTGACCGGCACGGTGCCGGCCCATTGGCCGGAAGAGAAGGCGGGCATGACGGCGTCGGCGGCGTCGGGCGCGTCCGCCGCCAGCGGCGCCAGGCAAGCCCGGGCGCCGTCGATCACCTCGGCGTCGGGCTGGGCGAACTTGCCGTTCAGGCCGTGGACATGCATGTGGTCCACGCCCGCCAGCCGCCACAGCGCCTGATAGGCGTCGAAGCCGATGCCGAGCAGCGGATGGCGGGAGAAGGCGCCGAAGCCGTTGCGGTGGCCGTGCAGCACGAGGCCGCTGTGCCGGCGCAGCGTCTGCACCGCCGAATGGCCGCACCAGTTCAGGCTGACCATGATGCAGGATCCGCCCTCGCGCTCCACCAGATCGGTGTGGCGCCGCATGGCGTCGGTCTCGTCGGTGATGTTGAAGGCGACCATCACATGCTTGCCGGTGCGGTCCTGGTGGCGGCGCACCCGGTCCATCACGGCGGGGATGCGCTGGGCCAGCGGCGCATGGGCCGGGTCGGCGCAGATCTCGTCGTCCTTGATGAAGTCCAGCCCGGCGGCGCACAGCGTGCCGACCAGCTCTCCGGTCTCCTCGGCCGACAGCCCGACATTCGGCTTGATGATGGAACCGACCAGCGGCCCGTCCTGCACCCCGGTCAGCCGGCGCGTTCCGGCGACGCCGTGGCGGGGCAGGTCGAACTGCGCGCGGTAGGACTGGGGAATGCGCAGGGATTCAAGACGCAGGCCGGTGACCTCGCCCAGATCGTAGAGGTTGCCGGCGACCGTGGCGGCCAGCGTGGGCAGGTTGGCGCCGATGTTGGCGGTGGGGAAGGAGATGGTGATGCGGGCGCGCTGCCAGGGACCGGGGGTGCGCTGACGCTCCAGCCACGTGTTGGGCAGGGCAGGGATGTCGGCGGCGTCGAGCGTTTCCACCGATTCGACGATGGCGCGGGCGCGGGCGCGCAGATCGTCTGTCTCGCCATGGACGCGGGTGAAGGTGCCGCAGGACTGCTCCCCCGCCATCACCTCCGCCACCTTGGCCGGGGCGAGGGGGGTTTCGATCAGGTATGTGGCTTCGATGCGGTCGGCGTGCATGGGCTTGGCCTTGTTCGGTCGCATGGAGGAGCGGTGGCTTATTGCCCCCCACCTAGCCTCCCCCGCTGGGCGGGGGAGGGACTGCCGCCGCTCTCCCGCTTCAGCACTCGTCCCCTCCCCCGCCCTGGGGGGGAGGGTTAGGGTGGGGGTCTAAACCTGTCGGGGGTCTAACTTCCCCTTACAGATTGCTCTTACAGCTTGCTCAAATCCGGAAACGGCCGCACCGGATCGGACCCGTCCCAGCCCATCGACGCCTCGCGGATCAGGTCGAACATCCTGCCCTTCGGCCCGGCGACCTCTGACAACTCGATCACCGTGCCGGGATGGTATTCGGTGTCGAAATAGACGAAGCGGCCCTTCTCGCCGACCTCGCCGCTCATCACCGGCTTGAAGCCCTGGCCGAGCAGCCGCTCCAGGTCGGCGTCGTAATCCTCGGTCCAGTAGGCGACATGCTGCAGGCCCGTGTTCCCGGACTGGAGGAAGTCGCGGTACATCGACGGCGCATCGTTGCGGGTCTGGATCAGTTCCATCTGCAGCGGACCGGAGTTGGCCAACGCAACCGAATTGTGAACCTCGTAGGATTCGCCGCGGTAGGTGTAGTTCCGGATCGGAACCCGCTCGTTGTAGAACCAGGGACCGATGCCGAGCGTGCTGCTCCAATAGTCCATGGCGGCCTCGATGTCGCGCACGACGTAGCCAGCCTGACGGATCTGGCCGAAGAATCGGCTCATTGAAGAAACTCCAGATAAGAGGGGATTCGGGGAAGACCGGTGGCTTTAACGGGCGCTGAAACCAAGCCCGCTCTCAGCGGGCGAGGAACCCGGTCGAAATCCAGGGGATGGCGGCGACGATCACCAGACCGACCAGCAGCGCCCCGACATAGCCCCAGATGTGCTTCAGGCCTTCGTCGGGATTGACCTTGCTGATGGCGCAGGCGCCGTAGTAGCCGACGCCGAAGGGCGGGGCGAACAGGCCGATGCCCATGGCGAAGATGACGA
Organism: Pseudomonadota bacterium; assembly: GCA_023423695.1. GTDB lineage: Bacteria > Pseudomonadota > Alphaproteobacteria > Azospirillales > Azospirillaceae > Azospirillum. Next base: position 5,209 of record JAFAFA010000048.1, read on the forward strand.
CCATCGCATAGTGGACCTCATGCACCCCGGCGGCGCGGGCGATGGGGAACAGCAGCGGGCCGAACAGGACGATGGCGGGGATGCCTTCCAGAACGCTGCCCAGGATGATGAAGGCGACGATGGAGATGGCGAGGAAGCCGTAGGCGCCGCCGGGGATGCCGGCCATGAAGCGGGCGAGGTCGGACGAGAAGCCGGACTGGGTCAGGCCCCAGGCCATCGAGGTGGCGCAGCCGACGATGAAGATGATGGCACCGGTCAGCGACGCCGTTTCGATCAGCATCGGCTTCAGACGGCCCCAGTCGAACTGACGGTAGATCAGCAGCCCGGCGATGGTGGAATAGGCGATGCCGATGGTCGACACCTCGGTCGCCGTCGCGATGCCCTCGACGACTGCGGCGCGGATGACGAAGGGCAGCAGGATGGCGGGCAGCGCCACCATGGCGAGCCGGGCGATCTCGCGGCCGGGGGTGCGCTCGACATGGCTCAGATCCTCATGCCGGTAGCGCCGCCAGACGACGAAGCACAGGCAGGCACCCAGAACCACGCCCGGCAGCATGCCGCCGGTGAACAGTGCGGCGATCGACACGCCGGTGACCGACCCGATGGTGATCAGCACGATGCTGGGCGGGATCGTCTCGGTCTGCGCACCCGTCGCCGACAAGAGCGCCACCAGATCGCCCGGAGGGGCACCACGTTTCTTCATTTCGGGGAACAGCACCGGCGCGATGGCCGCCATGTCGGCGATCTTCGATCCGGAGATGCCGGACACCAGATACATCGCGCCGATCAGCACATAGGACAGGCCGCCGCGGACATGGCCCAAGAGGCTGGCCAGGAACTGGATCATGGCGCGGGCCATGCCGGTCATCTCGATCAGGAGGCCGAGAAAGACGAACAGCGGCACCGCCAGCAGGATCAGGTGGCTCATCCCCTCGTCCAGCCGGCCGACCATCACCAGCAGCGGCGTGGAGGTGGTCAGCGCCAGATAGGCGAAGGTGGCGAGCGCGAAGGAGAAGGCGATGGGCACGCCGGCGAAGACATTGGCCGCGACCAGCCCGACGAAGAAGATGATGAGGTTCAGTTGCCCCAGCGGCTTCAGCACCGGCCCGGCGACCCAGAAGCCGGCGACGATGGCGCCCGTCACCAGCGCAGCCGCCAGGACGGTCAGCGGCCGGGCGACCCGCAGCAGGCGGAACAACGCCGCCACCAGCATCAACCCGAGCCCGACCGGCAGGGCCGAGGCGCGCCAAGCGTTGGACACCTCCATCGCCGGGGTGGTGATGAACTGTTCCTCGATCGCGTAATCGACGGCGTGGTAGAGCACCAGCACCAGGAAGGCGATGGGGGCGGTGATGGCGATGCATTCCAAGAGGCTGCGCGTCTGCGGACCGACGCGGCTGACCAGACCGGTCATCCGCATATGCTCGCCCCGGCGAAGCGCCACCACGGCGCCCAGCATCGACAGCCAGAGGAACAGGATCGAGGCCAGTTCGTCCGACCAGACCAGCGGGGTGTGGAACAGGTAGCGGGCGACGACGCCGGCCAGCAGGACGACGATCTCGACCAGCACCAGAAGGCCCGCCGCCATCTCCACCGTGACCGACAGGCCATGGTCGATCTTGCGGAGCAGCGAAGAGGCGCCGCCGGAGCCTAAGCTGCCGGGTGTCTCCGCAAAGCCGTGGACCGGTTCGGACAGGTGGGACATGGCGGGGGGTTCCTTCATGGGGGGGCGGGACCGGGGAGGGGAGGGGCGGCGGGTCAGGCGAGCTTGCCGACCGCTTCCTCCAGCAGGCCCCAGGCCTCGTCCCCGAAACGGCCCTTCCATTCGCCGTAGAAGCCGGACTCGCGCAGCTTGGCGCGGAAGCTGTCGGGCGACGGCTGGTTGAAGGCCAGACCCTTCGATTCCAGATCCGTCTTCACCGACTGGTTCAGCGCCTTGATGTCGCCGCGCTGGGCCATGCCGGCGTCATTGATGGCGTTGGCGACGATGGTCTGCATGTCCGCCGGCAAACCCTTCCAGGCGCGGCCGTTGGCGATGAACCAGAAGCCGTCCCAGATGTGGTTCGACAGGGAGCAGTATTTCTGCACCTCGTACAGCTTGGCGACCTGGATGATCGGCAGCGGGTTCTCCTGCGCGTCGACGATCCGGGTCTGCAGCGAGGAATAGACCTCGCTGAACTGCAGGCTGGTGGGGGCGGCACCCAGGCCCTTGAACATGGCGATGCTGAGCGGGCTGACCGGAACGCGGATCTTCAGGCCGCTCATGTCGGCGGCCGAGCCGATGGCCTTGTCGCCGCTGGTCATCTGGCGGAAGCCGTTGTCCCACATCTTCTCGAAGGCGTAGAGGCCGACCTTGGAGATGGCGTTGCGGACATGGGCGCCCAGCTTGCCGTCCATCGCCTTCCACACCTGATCGTAGTCGGAGAAGGCGAAGCCGACCGCGTTGATGGCGGCGACCGGAACCAGCGTGGCGATGACCAGGGCCGACGGCGTGAAGAAGGTCAGCCCGCCGCTGCGCACCTGGCTCAGCATGTCGGTGTCGCCGCCGAGCTGGTTGTTGGGGAAAATCTTGACCTCGACCCGCCCGTTCGATTCCTTCGCGATGCGCTCCGCCGCCTCGTGGGCGCGGACGTTCAGCGGATGGGTCAGCGGCAGGTTGTTGCCATATTTCAGTTCGAATTCCGCGGCGCGTGCGATGTGCGGCATGCCGATGACGGCACCGGCGGCGCCAATCGCGGGAGCGGTGGCGATGGCCTTCAGCATGGTGCGGCGCGTAAGAATGGTCATGTTCGATCCTCCCATAAGGTTCCGGCCGACGTTGCTGTTTCCGGCCTTGCGTTTCTGATGTGATCTGATGTCAATTGATGATTGTTGGTCGGACGGTAGGTCCAGGGCCGACAAGTGTCAAACGCGAATGATGATGGTTTTTGATGGTTTCGCCGAAGGATGATGCGGACACCAAGGGATTCCAGCGCGGACTGCCGCGGGTGGCCGACATCGCGCAGGCGGCGGGGGTGTCCACCGCCACGGTCGACCGCGTGCTGAACCACAGGCCGGGCGTGCGTGCGGCCACGGTGCAGCGGGTGCTGAAGGCCGCGGCGGAGTTGGACTATCTGCCGGAATCCGAACTGCATGCGGCTGCGGTGCAGAAGCCGATGCGGCTGTCCTTCCTGCTGCCGGCAGGAAACAACCGCTTCCTGACCGGGCTGGGGGAGATGATCCGCCGGGCCGACGCCATGCTGGCCCCGCACGGGGTGAAGGCACAGGTCGAGTTCATCAAGAGCTTCAACCCCGAACTGCTGGCCCGCTGCCTGTTCCAGCATGGCCGCCGCGCCGACGGCGTCGCCTTCATGGCGCTGGAGCATCCGGCGGTGCGCGAGGCGGTGGACGCTCTGGCGGAGCGCAACGTGCCCACGGTGACGCTGATCTCCGACATTCTCAACTGCCGCCGGGCCGGCTATGTCGGGCTGGACAACCGCGCGGCGGGGCGGACCGCCGGCTACCTGATCGCACGGTTCCTGGGCAAGCGGCCGGCCAAGGTTGCGATGATCGCCGGCAGCCTCAGCTACCGCGCCCATGAGGACCGCGAGATGGGCTTTCTCCATGTCCTGAAGGAGATCGCCCCCGACATCGAGGTGGTCGGCCTGCGTGAGGGCCATGACGATGAGGGCAAGAGCTACCGCCAGACCCGCATGCTGCTGGGGCTGCACCCCGATCTCGCCGGGGTCTACAACATCGGCGGCGGAGCGGAGGGCGTGGCCCGCGCGCTGAAGGAGACGCGGCGGGAGCGGGAGATGGTCTGCATCGGACACGGCCTGACCAACGAGACGCGCGGCCTGCTGATCGACGGCACGCTCGACGCGGTGATCACCCAGGACCCGCGCAACACGCTGTCGGCCTGCGTGGCGATCTTCACCAACCTGCGGGCCGGCCGCCCGCCGATGCAGGGGGTGGAGACGCCGCGCGGCGAGGTGATCTTCCGCGAGAACCTGCCGCAAGGCATGCTGCCGGACGAGTGACGGCCAAAGGCAATGGCCGTGTCGCGCGATTACCGCATATGGGCTGTTACCGGTAACGCGGGTGCGGCATGGTCCGTCAGACGTTATGCTGGCGCCCGCTCTAATGGCGCCCGCACCCGGCGCCCCCGCAAGCCGAGGGGAGATATGCAGCCAATCATTCAGATTCGTGGGTTGGAAAAGACCTACGCGTCCGGCTTCCAGGCCCTGAAGGGCGTCGACCTCGACATTCGCCGCGGCGAGATCTTCGCGCTGCTGGGGCCCAACGGCGCCGGCAAGACGACGCTGATCAGCATCGTCTGCGGCATCGTCCGGGGCACGGCCGGCAGCGTGACGGTGGACGGCCACGACATCATGCGCGACTGGCGCGCCGCGCGGTCCCTGATCGGCCTCGTCCCGCAGGAATTGACGACCGAGTCGTTCGAAAGCGTCTGGGCGACCGTCAGCTTCAGCCGCGGCCTGTTCGGCAAGCCGCCCGATCCGGCGGTGATCGAGAGGATCCTGAAGGATTTGTCCCTGTGGGACAAGAAGGACACCAAGGTCATGGCGCTGTCCGGCGGCATGAAGCGGCGCGTGCTGATCGCCAAGGCGCTGTCGCACGAGCCGCGCGTCCTGTTCCTGGACGAGCCTACCGCCGGCGTGGATGTGGAGCTTCGCCGCGGCATGTGGGAGATGATCGGGCGCCTGCGCGACAGCGGCGTCACCATCATCCTGACCACCCACTACATCGAAGAGGCCGAGGAGATGGCCGACAGCATCGGCGTGATCTCCGGCGGGCGGATCATCCTGGTGGAGGAGAAGGCCGCGCTGATGGAAAAGCTGGGCAAGCGGCTGCTGACCCTGCAACTGCTGAACCCGCTCGACGCCATTCCGCCCGAATTCGCCGGGTATCCGCTGACCCTGTCGGCCGACGGGCGGGAACTGGTCTACAGCTTCGACACCCAAGGCGAACGCACCGGCATCGCCGGGCTGCTGCGCAAGCTGGGCGACCACGGCATCCACTATACGAACCTGCGCACCGAGGAGAGCTCCCTGGAGGAGATCTTCGTCAGCCTCGTGAAGGAGCGGGCATGAACCTGCATGCGATCAAGGCCATCTACGTCTTCGAGCTGGCCCGCACCTGGCGCACGTTGTTCCAGAGCATCGCCGGGCCGGTGATCTCCACCTCGCTGTACTTCATCGTCTTCGGGGCGGCGATCGGCGGACGATTCGCGTCGGTGGAGGGCGTCAGCTACGGCGCGTTCCTCGTCCCCGGACTCGTCATGATGTCGGTGCTGACGGAAAGCGTGTCGAATGCGTCCTTCGGCATCTACATGCCGCGCTATTCCGGCACGATCTATGAACTGCTGTCGGCCCCCGTCTCTGCCTTCGAGACGGTGATCGGCTATGTCGGGGCGGCGGCGACCAAGTCCGTCATCCTCGGCACGCTGATCCTGCTGACCGCAAGGCTGTTCGTGGATTTCTCCATCGCCCACCCGTTCTGGATGGTGGCCTTCCTGGTGATGACGTCGGTGACCTTCAGCCTGCTGGGATTCATCCTGGGCATCTGGGCCGATGGCTGGGAAAAGCTGCAGATCGTGCCGATGCTGATCGTCACGCCGCTGGCCTTCCTGGGCGGCAGCTTCTATTCGATCAGCATGCTGCCGCCCTTCTGGCAGAAGGTCACCCTGTTCAACCCGGTCGTCTATCTGGTCAGCGGCTTCCGCTGGAGCTTCTACGGCGCCGCCGATGTGCCGGTCGTACTGAGCCTTGCCATGGTCGCGCTGATGATGGCGATCTGCCTCGCCATCGTCTGGTGGATCTTCCGTACGGGCTACAAGCTGAAGAACTGAGGGCGCGTTTCACGGGTGAGGCGCTCGCCGTTCCGGTCGCAAGCGCCTCACCCGCGACCCGAGGCGATCCGCGCAAGCCCGGCATAGTGCCGGACGTCGAAGGCGATGAACTCGACCTCCGCGTCGGTCACGTCGCGCAGATGCTTGGCCGGGCTGCCGGCCCAGAGCTGGCGTGCGGGGATGCGCTTGCGCGGGGTCAGGACGGATCCTGCGGCCAGCATGGCGCCGCTTTCCACCACGGCCCCGTCCAGCACGATGGAGCCGATGCCGATCAGGCAGCCGTCCGCCAGCGTGCAGCCATGCATCCGCACGCCATGGCCGATCACCACGTCGGCGCCGATGACGGTGGGATACTCGTTCAGCATGACATGGATGATGGTGCCGTCCTGGATGTTGGTGCGCGGCCCCACCGTGATGCTGTGGTCGTCGCCGCGCAGGACGCAGCCGTACCAGACGCTGGCCTCCGCTCCGATGGTGACGTCGCCCACCACCACCGCGCCGGGGGCGATGTAGGCGTCGGCGGCGATGCGCGGCCACACCCCCTTGAAGGGCTGGATGATGGCGCCGGGATGGCGGGCCAGCAGGGCCTCGCCGGTCTCAAAAGCCGTTTCGGGTGCGCTCTCGGAGGTCATCGCTTCTTTCCTTTTTTGCCGGTCAGGAGGCGAGCCGTTTCTCTCCCGCCTCCGCCTTCGGTCCTTCCGCCGGATCGGCCACCACCCCGGCGGCGAGCAGCCGGTCGATCTCCACCGAAGTATAGCCCAGTTCCGCCAGCAGCGCCGCGCTCTGTGCGCCCACCGGCGGCAGCGCCATGCGCGGGCCCAGCCGCTGCCCGTCCAGCGTCAGCGGCAGCAGCGGCACGCGCGTCTCTCCGCCGGTCTCGGTGGTGATGGAGGCGAGGCCGCCGCTCTCGTTCAGGTGGGGATCGTCGAACAGCTCCTCCGGCCGGTTGATCGGGGCGTAGGGCAGGCCGTTGCGCTCGAACAGTTCGGCGATCTCGGCCTTGCTGTAGGCGGCGAGGCGGCGGCGGATTTCCGGCAGCATCCAGTCGCGGGCGAGGCAGCGCTTGGTGTTGCCGTCCAGCCTGGGGTCGGACAGCAGATCGTCGAAGCCGAAGGCGGTGCAGAAGGTCCGCCACTGCACGTCGCTGACGGCCCCCAGGAAGATCTGCTCGCCGTCCTTCACTTCGAAGGTGTCGTAGATGCTGAAGGCGGCGATGCGTTCGGGGAAGGGGGGCGGGGCTTCGCCGGTCACGGCGAACTGCTGCATATGCTGGGCCGACAGCAGGACGCAGGTCTCATAGAGCCCGGACTGGATGTCCTGGCCGCGGCCGGTGGCGTCGCGGGTGCGCAGCGCCGCCATGATGCCGATCACCCCGAACATGCCGCCCATGATGTCGTTGACCGAGCTGCCGGCACGGAGCGGCCGGCCGGTGGGGCCGGTCATGTAGGCGAGCCCGGCCATCATCTGCACCACCTCGTCCAGCGCGGTGCGCTTCTCGTAGGGGCCAGGCAGGAAGCCCTTCAGCGACAGGTTGATGATGCGCGGGTTGCGCGCGGCAAGGCTGGCGTAATCGAGCCCGTAGCGCGCCATCAGTCCGGGGCGGAAATTCTCCAGCACCACATCGGCGGTGTCGACCAGCCGGTGGACGGCGGCCAGCCCGTCGGCGCTGTTCAGATCGACGGCCAGCGACTTCTTGTTCCGGTTGAAGGTGCGGAAGAAGCCCGCGGCGGCCCCCGGCAAGGCGCGGGTCTTGTCGCCGGTCACCGGTTCCACCTTGATCACGTCGGCGCCGAGATCGCCCAGGATCATGCCGCAGGTCGGCCCCATCACCATGTGGGAGAATTCGACGACACGGATGCCGGCCAGGGGGAGGTTGGGGGTGGTGGCGTCAGGCATGGACGGGGCTCCGGTGGAAATGCTTCGGCAGTCCGGCGGTGGCGAGCTTGCCGTGCAGGGGCTGGCCGGGAAGAAGGGTGGCGAGCAGGCGTTGCGCCTCGATCAGGGCATCCAGGTCGATGCCGGTGTCGAAGCCCATCGAGTCCAGCATGAAGACCAGATCCTCCGTCGCGACGTTGCCGCTGGCGCCGGGGGCGTGCGGGCAGCCGCCGAGCCCTCCCAGCGAGGAGTCGAACTCCCGGATGCCGATGTCCAGCACCGCCAGGCAGTTGGCGAGGCCGAGGCCGCGGGTGTCGTGGAAATGGGCGCTTTGCAGCCGGTTGCCGGCGACCTCCTTGACCCGCTTGTAGAGGCGGCGGACCTGGGCCGGATTTGCGTAACCAACAGTGTCGGCCAGCGCCACGCGGTCGGCCCCGGCCTCCAGGCAGGCTTCGGCGAGGCGGACCACGTCGTCCTCCGGCACCTCGCCCTGGATGGTGCAGCCGAAGGCGGTCGAGATTCCGGCGTCGATGCGGGTTTTGTATCCGCCCTCGTCGCGGGCGCGGCAGACGCGGGCCAGTTCCTCCACCGACTCTTCGCGGGTCTTGCGGATGTTGGCGCGGCTGTGCGCCTCGCTGGCCGACAGGGGCAGGACGATGACGTCGGAGCCAGCGGCCAGCGCCGCCACGGCGCCCTTCAGGTTGGGGGCCAGGGTGTGGACGATGACGCCGGACAGCTTGCTGGCGCCGGCCACCACATCGGCCGCGTCGGCCATCTGGGGCAGCAGCCTGGGCGGAACGAAGGAGGCGGCTTCGAAGCGGCGGACGCCGGCGCGGTGCTCGGCCTCCAACCAGCGCAGCTTGTCGGCGGTAGGCACCACGCGGTCGAGAATCTGGAGCCCGTCGCGCAGGCCGACCTCGACGATGGTCACGGGGTCTTTCGTCATGGCAAGGGTCCTCCGTTCGGATGCGCCGGGAGGGGGCGCATCCGGTGGAAACGGGAAGGGAGAAGTCGGAACGTTTAAAGTGCGGTCAGATGCCGAAGCCCGCGGCCTGCGGCAGCCAGAGCGACAGCGACGGAACCAGCCAGGTCACGAACAGGCCCGCCATCATCAGCAGCACATAGGGCAGGGCGCCGCGCGTCACCTCGGCGAGGGACGATGTCGTGATGCCCTTGATGACGAACAGGTTCATGCCGACCGGCGGGGTGATCAGCGCCAGTTCCAGGTTGATCATCAGCATCACGCCATACCAGATCGGGTTGATGCCCAGCGCGGTCATCACCGGCAGGATGATGGGGGTGGTGATCAGGATGATGGCGATGGTCTCCAGGAACATGCCCAGGATGAAGATCGCGAACATCACTGCCAGGATGAAGCCGCCCTGAGACAGCCCCAGCGCCGTCACCGTCTCCATGATCTGGGCCGGCAGGCGGATGATGGTGATGGCGTGGCCGAACATGCCGGCGGCGGCGATGATCATGAACAGCATGGCGCTGGTCCGCATCGTCTGCACGCCGCAATCCAGCAGGTCGGCGAAGGAGACGTTGCGGTAGACCAGCAGCGCCACCGCCAGCGCATAGACCGCACCGACCGCCGCCGCCTCGCCCGGCGTGAAGACGCCGAGATAGATGCCGCCCAGGATCAGCGGCGGCATCAGAACCGCCCAGATCGACTTGCGGAAGGCGGCGGCGACCGTGCCGAAGCCGGGCCAGGGCTGCGATTGCACGCTGTCCTGACCCCTGGCCCGCAGCCAGCTGTAGCCGGCGAACAGCACCGCCATCAGCAGGCCCGGAATGATCCCGGCCAGGAACAGGGCGCCGATGGATGCGTCGGTGACGATGGCGTAGAGGATCATCGGCCCCGAGGGCGGGATCAGGATGCCCAGCGTGCCGCCGGCGGCGATCAGCCCGTAGGTGTCGCGCTGGCGGTAGCCGTAGCGCTTCATCTGCGGGATGGAGATCGAGCCGATGGTCAGCGCCGTCGCCACCGATGAGCCGGAGATGGTCGAAAAGATGGTGCAGGACAGGATGGTGGCGAAGCTGAGCCCGCCCTTGATGTGCCCGACCAGCGTGTTCGACATCTCGTAGAGGTCGTCGACCACCTTGGCCTTGATCATGATGTGCGCCATGAAGGCGAACATCGGGATGGTGGCGAGCAGCGGGTTGTTCAGGCTGGAGAACACCGCGTCGGCCATGCTGTCGATGCTGCCCTCGAACAAAGCCAGCACGCCGAGCGAGGTGAGGGAGAGTGCCGCGAAGATCGGCATGCCGCTGAACAGCAGGAGCAGCAGCAGGCCCAGGATCAGGAACGTCATCAGTGACCTCCCCCCTTCTCATCCGTCCCGTCGCCCGCCAGGACGGCGAGCAGCTTGGCGAAGGCGACGATCCCCAGCAGGGCGGCGCCGATGGGAAGCGTCGCCTGCGGGATCCACATCGGCAGCTCCAGCTGGCCCGGCGAGAAGGCGTCGAAATCGTAGGAGAACATGGCTGTGTGCCAGCCGGTGCGGGCCAGCAGAACGGCGAAGACCAGCACCGCCAGATTGGCCCAGGCATCCAGCCAGCGCCGGCCGCGCGGACCGACGAATCCCATGATCAGATCGATGCGGATGTGATGGCCGGTGCGCAGCGCCTCCGCCGCACCGGCCATCACCATGGCGACGACCATGAAGCCGCAGGCCTCGTCCACCCCCTCCAACGGGTGTCCCGCGACATAGCGGGCGAAGACACCGGCAGTGGTCAGGGCCAGCACGACGACGATCAGCAGGATGCTGAGCGCGCCGCCGACGCGCGACAGAACCGACGCGGTGCCGGTCAGCAGGCGCAGGGCGCCGCGGGACGCGCCCCTGCCGCTTGCAGGCGTAGCGGTGTCGGGGGTGGACATGCTGCTCATGGCCGGTCCCCTCTTCACTGGAGCTTGTTGACGAGTTCCAGAAGCTTGCGTCCGTCAGCGCCGGTTTCGTCGGCGAAGCCCTCGGCGAAGGCGGGAGCCATCGCGGCCTTGAAGGCGGCATTCTCCTCCGGCGTCGCGATGTGAACCTTGACGCCCTTCGATTCCAGTTCTGCCGGAGCGTTGGCGGCGGCCTCCTGCGAGGCTTCGATCGCCCAGCCGGAAGCAAGGTCGCCGGCCTTCTTCAGGGCGGCCTTGTCCTTGTCGGTCAGCTTGTTGTACCAGCCGGGATTGACGTAGCCGTGCAGGTAGGCGGCCAGCGCCGGCACCACGGTCATGTGGTCCTGCACCTCGTAGTATTTGCGCGACCAGGCGGCGGCGACGTCGGTGATGGCGGAGTCGATGACGCCGGTCGCCAGTGCCTGATAGACCTCGCTGCCGGGGATCGCCACCGGGGTGGCGCCCATCGCCTTCAGCCCGCGGTCGAAGGCGGGGCCGATGCCGCGCATCTTCTGGCCCTGGAAATCCGCCGGCTTCAGCAGAGGCTTGCCTTTGGAGGTGAAGACACTGGTGTTGGTCTGGAACATCCAGACGACGTTCTTCACGCCCTTCTTCAGCAGCCGCTCCTCAAGGAAGGCGGCGGCTTCGGAGTCCGGCCATTTCTTCCATGCCTCGATCGAGGACATGGTGTAGGGGCCGACCGTGACGTTCATCAGCGGCAGGGTCTTGCCCCATTGGAAATTCAGCGAGAAGGCGCATTCGATGTCGCCCTTGGCGACGGCGAGGATGTTCTCGTTGGCCTTGATCAGGCTGTCGGAACCGAACACCTGGACGTCCAGATTGCCGTCGGACAGGGTCTTCACCTCAGCCGCCCAGCGCTCGACGACCTTTGCGATGTGATGGGACGGCGGCAGCTGATGGCTGCAGCGCATCCGCGTCGCCGCCTCCGCATCCGTCGGCAGCGCTGTCAGAGCCGTGGCCGAAGCGGCGGCGAGCAGCGCCAGCATCGGCTTCGCGCGGGTAATACCATGGGCGGACGTCTTGATGATCGTCATGTCCTGCACCTCCCTCCGGTGGTTCGTTGCGGCGTTCCGGCGGCGGATAAGCCATGGCCGGACGCCGGGCCCATTCAACTGCGGGCCCTTGGATTGTTTGCCTACGAAGCAGATCACCACGGGGAGGCAGGGTCGTAAAATATAAAGAAAAGAAGCGAGCTATCTGGTTTCGAGATGGATATCGCGCAGCCGGCCGGGCCATCGGCCGCTCGCCTGCGCCTCGTGCACCACGTCGACCATCAGCCGCCGGGCTTCCATCACCGCGCGGGAGGCGGTCTTGATGCGCGAGGACACCAGATACAGGGTGCGTCCCATCGTCGGATTGACCACCGGCCGGGCCACCAGTTCGCCGCGGGCGATCTCGTCACCGGCAAGCGCCGCAGACTGGATGGTGACGCCCAGCCCGGCGCTGACCGCCCGTTTCAGCGGGATGGCCGATTCGATTTCCATATAGACCTTCGCGGCGATGGCGTTGCGCACCTCGGCATCGCTGGCGAGCGCCTGCAGCACGGCGGTGCGGCCGGGCATGATCAGCGGCAGGCGGAGCGCGTCGGCCAGATCGATGGGCCCCCCGTCGCCGAGCATCGCGCGGGTGCCGAGACAGACCAGCTCCTCGTCCAGCAGCGGAACGCCTTCCAGCCGGTCGTCGTTGGGGGGCACCAGGGTCAGGGCGATGTCGGCCTGACCGGACAGCATCCACTGGTGCATGATCTCGCTGTGCGCCTCGATGACGCGGAGCTTCACCTCGGTCAGGGTGGAGGCGACCCGGCGGATGAAGGGCAGGCCGATGGCCTCCATCGCGGTGTAGTTGAAGCCGACCATCACCGGCCCCACCACCGCCCGCGCCAGCGACAGCACGTCCAACTCCGCCTGCTCCAGCGCGTGCAGCACGCCCCTGGCGTGGGCGTGGAGCCGCTCCCCCGCCTCGGTCCGGCTGACGCCGCGCGGCTGCCGCACCAGAAGCTGGACGCCCAGATCCTCCTCCAGCGTCGCCACATGCTGGCTGATCGCCGACTGGGCGACGTTCAGAAACTCGCTGGCCTTGGAAAAGCTGCCCAGCTCACAGACGGCGACGAAATAGCGGAGACGGCGGAAGTCCAGTTTGGTCGACATTCGGACCTTTCCCACGGTTACCTGGCGACGTTGCGCCGGTTTGAGAGATCAGGTCCGATGTCGATCCCGGCCGGACAGGACCTTGCCGATCTCCTCGGCCAGCGCTTCCGGCGCATAGGGCTTACGCAGGAGCGGCCCCGGCGCGTTCGGCGAGGGCCTGCTTTCCACCTCGGCGTAACCGGTGGCGTAGATCACCTTGATGGCAGGGCGAAGGGCACAGACACGCTCGGCCAGCTGAAAGCCGTCGATGCCCGGCATGCGGATGTCGGTGAACAGCAGGTCGATGTCGGGCTCGGTCCGGATCACCTCCAGCGCCTCCTGCGCGGACGCCGCCGGGATCACATGGTGTCCCATGTCTTCGAGGAGGTTGACTGTCATGATGCGGAGGAGATCCTCGTCTTCGACGACGAGGATGACCGCCGATCCGTCGGGCTGATGTGCTGTGGTCTGCATGGGCCTAATCCGCCACTGGCAAATACAAGGTGACCGTCGTTCCTTCGCCGGTCCTGCTGTCGATGGAGACACGGCCCCCCGACTGGCTGGCAAAGCCGTAGACTTGGCTGAGCCCCAGCCCAGTCCCTTTCCCCACCGGCTTGGTGGTGAAGAACGGCTCGAACGCCCGCTTGGCGACCTCCGGCGGCATTCCGCTCCCGCTGTCCACCACCCGCACGCGGACGAACCGCCCGCCACCATGCGGGGCTGCAGCGGCACCGGCATCGGCATCGGCGAGCTGGGTTTCGAACCGCAGCAGGCCACCGTCCGGCATCGCATCGCGGGCATTCACAGCCAGGTTCAGGAGCGCCGCATCGAGTTCCGAACGGTCGAGCAGCACAGCCGGCACGTCGCCCAGCGTCAGCTCGACCCGGATATTCTCCGGGAAGGCGCGGTCGAGCACCGGCGCCAGTTCCGCCAGCAGTCCATTGAGGTCGACGGGCTGCGGGTCCAGCCGCTGGCGCCGGGAGAAGGACAGCAGCTGCCGGGTCATCAGCGCTCCCCGCTCGATCGCCTCCGTCGCATGGCCCAGGACGCTGCGCAGGCCGGGATCGTCGGTCCGGCGGCCGACCAGATGCACGGCCCCGCGCAGAACCATCAGGAGATTGTTGAAATCATGGGCGACACCCGAGGTCAGCTGGCCCAGCGCCCGCATCCTCTCCGCGTCATGGTGGGCGCTCGCCACCTCCCGCCGCAGCCGCGCCATGGTCAGGTTGGATTTCACGCGGGCGATGAGTTCCCGCGCCGAGAAGGGCTTCACCAGATAGTCGTCGGCGCCGACATCCAGCCCCTCGACGCTCGCCTCCTCGCCGGCGCGGGCGGAGAGCAGAACCACCGGCATGTCCCGCAGGACCGGATCCTGCCGCAAGGCCGCCAGCAACCCGAAGCCGTCGAGCCGCGGCATCATCACGTCGCTGAGCACCAGATCGGGTTTGTCCTCCTGCAGGATGCTCAGCGCCTCCACCCCATCGGCCGCGGTGACGACCGTGAATTCGGCTCCCAGAAGCCGGACGAGGTAGTCGCGCATGTCCGCATTGTCGTCCACCACAAGGACCCGGCCGGGCATGCCGTCACCCGCTATCTCCGCGGGACCGGCATCGCTTGCGCTCGTGCCGCTCCATCGTCCGGCCTCGGCGAGGAAGGCATGGGACCTGACCGGCGTGGGCGCCAGATCCGCGCCTTCCAGATCCGCGCTATCGGGCTCGTCCGCGGACATTGCCGCCCCCGGTCCCCACGGCAGCGAGACCGTGAAGGTCGAGCCCTTGCCCGGAACACTGGCGACCTGCGCGTCGCCGCCGTGCAGCCGTGCGAGTTCGCGGACCAGGGCCAGCCCGATTCCGGTTCCCTCATGCGTTCTTCCCTGCGCCGTGGCGATGCGGTGGAAGCGGTCGAAGACCCGCTCATGCTCCGCCTCGGCAATGCCGATTCCGGTGTCGCTCACCGCCAGCCGGACGCCGTCCGGCCCGCAGGACAGCCGAAGGTCGATGGAGCCCGACATCGTGTATTTCAGGGCATTGGACAGCAGATTGAGGACGATCTTCTCCCACATGTCGTGGTCGACCCCGACCGGTCGCGGCAGGGGATCGCAAGCCACCGTGAAGCGCAGGCCGGCGGTCTCGATGGCGGAGCGGAAGCTGCCGGCAATATCGGCGGTGAAGGCCGCAAGATCGGTTGGCTCGATCCTCACCTTCGCCCGTCCCGCTTCGATCCGGGCGAAGTCGAGCAGGGAATTCACCAGCTTGAGCAGCCGCAACCCGTTGCGATGGACCGTGTGGATCAGTTCGCGGTCGGGTGGAGCCCATGTCCCGGCCCGCGCCAGCAACTCCTCCAGTGGGCCGAGCAGCAGGGTCAGAGGCGTGCGGAACTCGTGGCTGACGTTGGAAAAGAACAGGGTTTTGGCGCGGTCCAATTCGGCAAGCGCATCCGCCCGCTGCCGCTCGGCCTCATAGGCCAGGGCGTTGCCCAGGCCGATCGCCACCTGTCCGGTCAACAGATGCAGGAAGGACCGGTAGCCGTCATCCAGCCCGCGGTTCGGGCTCGTGCCGGTGACGAGCACGCCGATCGGCATCCCCTGTCCGGTGGCGCCGATGGGCTGGCTGACCGCCATGCACACCGGATCCCCCCAAGGTCCCGCGGGCTTCGACAGATGACCATCGACACCGGCGGTAACCACCATCTCGCCAGCCGCGGCACGGCGCAATCCCCAAAAATCGGGCTCGTCACCACCGAGTCGCATGGCGGCGGGAATCAATGGGGCGTCGAAGGGAAGCCCGACGGTGGCCTGGAGGGTGAGCGCCGTTCCTTCCGCATTGGAGAGGTAAAGCAGCAGGAACGGCACGTCCTGCGGGTGCTCTCCGACGATTGCCGCCACTTCGCGGCAGGCCGCCTCCACCGTCCGCGTCTCTGCCATCCGGGCGGCGAGTTCCCGAAGCAGCACCATGCGCCGTTCCCCGACGACCTGGGGCGTCACCTCGCTGCATACCGCCAGCATGCCGACGATCCGGCCGTCGTCATCCTCTGCCGGGGCATGGGACACGCTGAAATAGGCTTCCTCCCGATAGCCCGCCCTTTCCATCAGCAGCAGCAGCGCCGGAGTCCAGTTGGCGACGCCGGTGCGCATGACCGCGTCGATCATCGGCCCCAGCGTGTCCCAGGCCTCGGAGAGCGTGATCCTGATGTCGGTGCCGAGCGCGCCCGGGTGCTTGTCGCCGATCAGCTGCGCGTAGGCATCGTTGTAGAACTGGGTGAACTCCGGTCCCCAGGTCAGGATCATCGGATAGCGGGAGGCAAGCAGCGTGCGGATGGTCGCCTTGAGGCTCTGCGGCCAGCCATCGACCGGGCCGACGGGGGTACGCGACCAATCGAGATCCCGCATGAGCGCCGCAACGGCACCGGCCCGGTCGAACACCCCCCGCTTGCTCTGGTTGCCCACGCTCATTCCGGCTCGCACCTGCAGTTAAGCTGCAAGCATATATAGAGCCGATGCGTGGCCTGCCAGCAATCGTGGTGCCCGCGCCGTCTCGACGGAGATTCTGAATGCGGCGCATTTCGGTTGACGCGGCTTGCAGCGCACCACCACTGTAACCTGTCCGCACAGACGGAGAGTGCTTCAATGGTGATGCTGACCGAACAGTTCCTGATCGACTATCTCCTGATCACAGCCGGTCTGTTCACCGTTGCCAGCTGTGTGCTGGGCGGCTTGTTTCTCGGTACGGTCTACCGGCAGCCGAACATGTGGATGCGCCTGCTGCTCTGGGGACTGCCGGCCACGTTGCTCACCACCGCCCCATGGTCGCTTCTCCTGCCGATGCAAACGGCGCTGCTGATCGGTGCGGCCACCGCAGCCGCGATGATCGGCGGGCTGCTTCTGATGCCCTGCCGCACCGGCCGGCCTGCCCGGGGATGGCCGGGGCTGATCGCAGAGGGTCTGTCCGGCATCGGCCGGACGATGCTGATGCTGGCGCCGGCGGTCGTGATGGGGGGAGCGCCGGACTGGGTGCTGTGGCTTTCGCTGACCGCTCTCGTTCCATCCCTTTATTGCGCGATCGTCCATTTTCGGGATGGCGGCGGCTTGCCGACCGATGACAGCATCGTGTGGGGCGGCACCCAAGGCGCCGTGCTGGCTGGCGTCCCGGCGCTCCTGATGGTCCTGTGATGCTATGGTCATCGTCCGGGTGAAACATCCCAATGCCATGGCATTTGGCACCTGAACGCCAGCATCGCACGCTCCAAGCGGCCCAAGCGCTACCTGTCCGTCGAGGGGATGCCGAAGGGCAACCGCGGCAAGGCGGTCAAGCGCGCTGCGGGCGCGCCTGACCGGCGGAGCGCAAGGCAGGGCAGGGCCTTTTTCAGCGTCCGGCCGCCTGCCGCCGCAGAGTCTTCAACTCCTCGAAACGGGCCGTCACGTCGCGCATGACGGACGCCATTCCCATCATCCTCCCGTCCGCGTCCTTGAGGGGCACGATGGTGAACTCGACGGAAATGCGGCTGCCGTCCTTGCGCGTTGCCGGCACCGACAGCAGATCGCCGCTGCCATAGCGGCTCACCCCCGTCCGCATCACTTCGTCATAGCCCTCCCAATGGCGTTGGCGCTGGCGTTCCGGGATCATGATGTCCAGCGACTGGCCGAGCGCCTCCTCGGCGGTGAAGCCGAACACACGCTCCGCCCCCTCGTTCCAGAACCGGATCAGGCCCTCCCGGTCGGAATAGACGATGGCCTCGGCCGGGCTGTTCAACAGCGCCAATCCGAGCCGCTGCAGGTCTTCGTCGGTCATCGTTCCTCCCAATGTCTTGTGGTGAACTGTCGGAAATCAAACATCCAACACCAATCTTGCGCTTCGGGCACGCGACACGCACAGCATCATCGTCTTGCCGGCGGCACGTTCGGCCTCGGACAGGACGCTGTCGCGGTGGTCGGGGTCGCCTTCCAGCACCGGTGTCTCGCAAGTGCCGCAGATGCCCTGCTCGCAGGACGAATCGACTGCGACTCCCGCCGCGTCGAGCGCTTCCAGAATGCTGGCCCCCGCCGGCACGGTGACAGTCACGCCGGAGCGGGCGCATACCACCTCGAAACTGTCGTCCATGGCAGCCTCGCGGACCGGTTCCGTACGCGGGGCGAACCACTCGAAGCGCACGTCGTGAGTCGGCCGGGCGGCGGCGGCAACGGCTTCCATCAGCCGCTGCGGGCCGCAGCAATAGATCGGAACATCGTCGGGCGTCTCTGCGAGCAGCGCGTCCACCGCCAGTTTCCGGCCTTCGTCGGCGGCATGGATCTCGACCCGGGCTCCACCGCCCTGAGTGTCGGCCAATGCGTGGAGTTCCGGGAGGAAAGGCGCCGCGGCCGTGCTGCGCACGCAATAGTGAAGACCCCAGTCGGCATCCCGGCGCACCGCCTCCCGGATCATCGGCAACAGCGGAGTGATGCCGATGCCCCCGGCGATGAACAGATAGCGCTGCGCTTCGTCGAAGCGGAAATTGTTGCGGGGCAGGGCGATGGTGATTTCTGTGCCCGGCTCCAGATCCCCGTGGATGAAGCGCGAACCCCGTCCGCCCGGCACGTTCAGGACGGCGATGCTGTAGGCGTGCCGGTCCGCCGCATCGCCGCACAGCGAATAGGACCGCACCGCCCCGTCCGGCAGATGGACGTCGATGTGGGCACCCGGCTCCGCCGGCGGCAGCAAACCGCCATCGGGATGGCGCAGTTCGACCAGCAGGACCTGCGGTGCTACCCTTTCCAGACGATGCACGCGTAGCGTCCAAGTTGTCGGGGGAGAACGCCGCGGCGTTTCGAACTGAACACTGCTCATCGTCTTACCTGCCTCAGAGGTTCATCGGCCAGGACCGGCTGTCGGGCTTGGTATGCCAGATCCCAGGCGCACAGCCTAAAACCTCAAGTTAACTTCAGGTCAAGCGGAAATGCCGGAGAACCGGTTCATGGATCATCCACCCATTGCCGAGCGTTGTTCGCAAAACGGTGCGCACCGGCACCCCAGCGGGAGGAGCGGTCATGTCACGGAAAACGATGATGGTCCTGGTTGCGGCAATCGGCTTGGCAGGAACACCGATGGTTCCGGCGGTGGCGGCATCGGGCGACATCCACGCGGTGGTTGGGGAAAAGGTGAACCTGCGCGCCGGCCCTTCGGACGACGCGGCGGTTCGCTCCACCATCGCACGCGGGGACGAGGTCGTGGAGTTGAGGAAGGACGGCAATTGGCTGGGCGTTCGGGTGTTGCGCACCGGGGAGGAGGGATGGCTGTTCGCCGATCTCGTGAAGCAGCGGTCCGCCAGCACGCTGGGCGGCGGCGATGCGGCCCCGGCGCAGGCCGGCTTCGGACGGCTTTCGCCCGGCTTCGACGGTCTGGTCGCAAACATCAGCGACAAGCTCGGCTACCGCTTCGCCGAAAAGGTGGAGCAGTCCGGCAACGGCACCCTGCGCGTCGTGCCGACCCAGGAATGGCAGTACAACACCAGCCGCGACGGCAAGATGTTCGCGGCGCTGGCGCTGTACCAGATGTGGAAGAACTACAATAATGGCCGCCCGGTGACGATGACGCTGGGACCTCAGGGCCCGACCGCCATCACCATCGCGGACGCTGCGAACGGCCCCGAACTGACAGGCCCAACGTTGAATTCGGCACGTTGACGAGGGGGGCAGCGGTCGACCGGGTTCGACCGCTGCCCGCAGCAACAAGACACATAAGTTGAATTATGGAAATATAGGTCGGAGTTCCATCTTCCAACGTCATGCTGTGAACAAGCCCTAACGGAACATTCTCGCTGCATTGCGTTTGTCAGCAGGTATGGAAGTGAAGGAGCCGTTGGTGGTAGAGACGATCCCGATTGAAAAGGTGCAGACCGGAATTCCGGAGTTGGATTTGATTTTGCGCGGCGGACTGCCGCGAGGGCGAATGCATCTTCTGGAAGGTGCGCCCGGCACAGGAAAGACCACCATTGCCCTGCAGCTTCTGATCCAGGCGCGCGAGGAAGGCAGAAAAGGTCTCTACATCACGCTGTCGGAAAATGTGAAGGAACTGGAGGCAACCGCCCTCAGCCATGGCTGGACCCTGGACGGGTTTGCGGTGTTCGACATCGTTCCGGTCGAAGCCCAATTGGGCCGGCAGCAGAGTGTGCTCTACCCGTCGGAGGTGGAACTGGGCGAGACCATCAGCCTGATCATAGAGCGCATCGAAGAAGAAAATCCCGAACTGGTGGTGATCGACACCGTATCCGAGCTTCGGCTGCTCACGCAGGACCAGCTCAGTTATCGTCGGCAAATCCTGGCACTCAAGCAGTTCCTGCAGGGCCGCAATTGCACCACCCTGATCCTCGACGATCTGACGCAACAGTACGGTACGAACGAGCTGCACAGCCTGATGCACAGCGTGATCGTGCTGGAGCAGATCGAACGCTCCTATGGCGCGGCGCGGCGTCGGCTGCGCATCGCGAAGATGCGGGGCGCCGAGTATCAGAGCGGTTGGCACGACTTCGCCATCACCAGGGAGAATGTGCTGGTCTTCCCCAGCCTGATCGCCGAAGAGCACCGGAGCGACTTCGATCCGGCCAACATGGAAAGCAGCCTGTCCGCCCTGGACGACCTGATGGGAGGCGGCCTGACACACGGAACCACGACGATGCTCGTCGGGCCGTCGGGGGTCGGGAAATCGTCGATCGCCCTGCAGTATGTCACGGCTGCGGTCAAACGCGGCGAACATGCCGCCTATTTCTCATTCGACGAAACCTTCAAAACGCTGGCCCTGCGCAGCATCGCGCTGGGGATCGACATCGCCGACGCGGTGAAGCAGAAGCGCGTCGGTTGGCGGCGGGCCAACCCGTCCCGCCTGTCGCCGGGCGAGTTCGTCTGGCAGGTGCGCCGCGAGGTCGAGGACCGCAACGCGCGCATCGTGGTGATCGACAGCCTGAACTCCTACCTCAACACCATGCCCGAGGAGAAGGCGCTCGCCCTCCAAATGCATGAATTGCTGACTTACCTGAACAATAAGGGCGTGGTGACCATCCTGATCCTGGCTCAGCAGGGGATCATCGGCGACGTGCAGAATCCGGTCGACCTGTCCTTCATGAGCGACACCGTGGTCCTGTTGCGGTTCTTCGAAACGGGAGGCGAGGTGCGCAAGGCCATTTCCGTGGTCAAGAAGCGCACCGGCGTCCATGAGCTGTCGATCCGCGAATTCCGCCTGTTCCCCGACGGCATGCAGGTGGGGCCACAGTTGATGGATTTCCGCGGCGTGCTGACCGGAGTGCCCGAATATCAGGGTGCGGCGGACCCGCTGCTCGGCGGTTCGGTCGAGAGTGGCTGACCGAAGCCGATGCGCACGTCATTCCTGATCCTGGCACCCGAGGGAAGGGACGGCGAGGTGATCGCCTCAGTCCTTAATGAGGGTGGACTGGAAGCGCGAGCCTGTGCCGATATGGCGGCGCTCCGCCGGAACCTGAACGACGCGACCACGGCGCTGGTGCTCTCCGAAAGCGCGCTGACGGACGTGGAGCCTCTGGTCGTCTGGCTGGAGGCCCAGGCCCCGTGGTCGGATCTGCCGATCGTCGTCCTGACCTCCCGCCGCAGCCGTCAGGCCGGGATGGGGCGGCAAGCGTTCTTCCAGTCGCTCGGCAACGTCACGCTGCTGGACCGGCCGCTGCACCGCGAGGCGCTGCAGAGTGCCGCATTGGCCGCCGTGCGCAGCCGGGCGCGCCAGCACCGGACGCGCTGCTATCTGGAAGAGATCACCCAAGCCACCAACCGCCTGGAGGAGCGGGTCGCGGACCGGACGCGGGAACTGCAGACCGAGATGGCGGACCGGCGGCGCACGGAGTTGGCGCTGCATCAGGCCCAGAAGATGGAAGCGCTCGGGCAGCTGACCGGCGGCGTGGCGCATGACTTCAACAACCTGCTCCAGGGCATCGTCAGCTGCCTCTCCGTTCTCGAACCCACGGTGCCCGACGGCGTGCCGCGCGAGCTGTTCGAGGCGGCGAACAGTTCCATCGAACGGGGTGCGCGGCTGACGCAGTCCCTGCTGTCCTTCGCGCGGCGACAGGCATTGATGCCCGAGCCTACTGACTTGGGGGAAATGCTGTCCGGCATGAGTTCCCTTCTGGAGCGCACGCTGGGCGGCCAGATCAGGGTGACGATTCAGGTGCCCTCCGATCTTCCGGCTGCGCTGATCGACCGGGCACAGCTGGAGTCCGCCATCCTGAATCTCGTCATCAACGCGCGCGACGCGATGCCGACGGGTGGTCGCCTGTCCGTGACCGCCTTCACTGCGGAGCTCGGCGGCAGCGGCGATCCAGGCGGGCCGGCCGACAGGCCGGCGGAACTGGTGGACGGCACATTCGTGGCGATCCGGGTCGAGGATACCGGCACCGGCATCGATCCCTCGGTGCTGCCGCACGTCTTCGAGCCATTCTTCACAACCAAGCCGATCGACAAAGGGTCGGGCCTCGGACTGTCGATGGTCCACGGCATGGCCAAGCAATCCGGCGGCGGCGTCCGCATCGAGAGCACGCCCGGCGTGGGCACCGCGATCACGCTGTATCTGCCGAGCGTTTCCGGCACCCCCGACACGGCCGACCGCCCCGTTGCCAGGATCGACCGCGACACCGGGCGCACCATCCTGCTGGTGGAGGACGACGCCATCGTGCGGATGGGGACGATGGCTGTGCTGGAGACTCTCGGACACCGGGTCATCGAAGCGGGCGGTGGAGAGGAGGCGCTGGCGGTTCTTCGCGATGGGACGGAGGTCGATGCCCTGGTCACCGACTTCGCCATGCCCGGCATGAACGGAGCCGCCGTGGTGCGGCACGCCCGGCAGCTGCGTCCGGGGATCCCGGCACTGATCGTGACGGGCTACGCCGATACGCCGGAATTCGGGGAGGCCGTGCGCCTGTTGCGCAAACCCTTCTCTCCCCACCAGATCGCAGATTGCCTAGCGGCCATGCTGGCGGAGGTAACGGTGTGACATTCGACGATTTAAGGGGTTCGCTCCCCCTGCCCCGCCTTCGGACACTGAAATGCCCTGGGATCATGCGACGCCGCATGATCCCAGGGCATATGGACGGACGAACCTGAACCTTGGTGACGGTCGCCGGCTTACCGCTCAGGCCGGGTGAAGAGCCGCAGGATCAGTGCGCCGACGGATGCGACGGTCGCCACCGCGATGACACCGTTCCAGCCCCAGACCGCTAGAGCTTGGCTGCCCAGCGTGGCGCCGGCCGCCATGCCGATGAACATGCCCACCATCAGCACCGCGTTCAGACGGCTGCGGGCGGCCGGGTCGATGCCGTAGACGATGGTCTGATGGGCGATCAGCGAGGCCTGGACGCCAAGGTCGAAGCCGACGGCGCTCGCCACCAGCAGCCACAGGCGGCCACCCTCGGGGATCAGCGGCGACAGGAACATGGCGGCGAAGGACAGCACGGCCAGAGCGGCTCCGAGCCGGGTCATCAGTTCCGGCCCGCGGCTGTCAGCAATCCGTCCGGCGACCGGCGCCACCAGCGCTCCCGCCGCACCGGCCAGACCGAAGGCACCCGCCGCCGCGGCGCCCAGATGGAACGGCGCGTCATGCAGCATGACCGCCAGCGTCGACCAGAAGGCGCTGAAGCCCAGCGACAGCAGCCCCTGCGCCATCGCGGCCCGGCGCAGCGCCGGATGACGGCCCCAAAGCACGGTCAGCGATGCCAGCAACTCCCCATAGCCGAGACTGGTCGTCGGTGCGAAGCGCGGCAGGCCGCGCCACAGCGCAACACCCAGCAGCGCGATGCTGCCCGCCGCCGCCACGAACACGGCGCGCCAGCCGAAATGCTCGGCGATGAGGCCGCTGACCACCCGCGACAGCAGGATGCCCAGCAGCAGGCCGGTCATCACCGTACCGACCACCCGGCCGCGATGTTCCGCCGGGGCCAGGGTAGCGGCGGCCGGCACGATGTCCTGCGCCAGCGTCGCCGACAGACCGAGAACCAGGCTCGCCGCCAGAAGGCCGGCGATGGATGGTGCGAAGCCCGCCGCCAGCAGCGCCGCGACCAGCACGGCCGCCTTGGCCAGGATGATCCGGCGCCGGTCGAAACGGTCTCCCAGCGGCGCCAGCAGCAGGATGCCGGCGGCATAGCCGAGCTGGGTCAGCGTGGGCACCCAGCCGACCGACCGGCTGTCGGCCTGGATATCAGGTCCGAGAATGCCCAGCATGGGCTGGCTGTAATAGAGCGATGCCGCCGCCAGACCGGCACCGGCGGCCAGCAGGAAAACCAGCGGCCGGCTCAGCCCGGCATCGGAGGACGCCGGCATTGCAGCTGCAGCGCTATGCGCGGTTTGAATGGTCGTCATCGTGAGACTCCCTCAGGAACGTGATCGAGAGGGAGTATGGCCGCGGGGTATTTGGGACGGTAGCCGGATCGGGCGAAGATTTGTTATACGCGATACGTATGAACACCGATTTCTCGGCGGCCGGAAGCGACCGCATCGCCCTGTTGGAAACCTTCGTCCGTATCGTGGAGGCCGGAAGCCTGTCGGCCGCGGCGGTACAGCTCGGCAGCACCCAGCCGACGGTCAGCCGGCGCCTGCAGCAGTTGGAGCGGATGCTGGGCGTCCGGCTGCTGCAGCGGTCCACCCATCGGATGGCGCTGACCGACGATGGAGCGCGCTGCTACGAGCGGGCCAAGGATCTGCTTGCCGGCTGGCAGATGCTGGAAAGCGACGTGCGCGGGGCGGACGACCAGCCGTCCGGCCATCTGCGGGTGGTGGCGCCGCATGCGTTCGGGCAGCAGCAGCTGATCGGGCCGGTGGCCGACTATCTGCAACGTTATCCGCGGATGACGGTGGAATGGCTGCTGCACGACCGCATGCCGGATTTCATCGGCGAAGGGATCGACTGCGCCATCCGCGTCGGCGAGGTCGGCGATCCGTCCGTCGTCGCCCTGCGGCTGGGGGAGGTGCCGCGGATCGCCGTCGCCTCCCCTGCCCTGCTCGACCGGCGCCCGGTTCCGGCGCATGCGTCGGAACTGGCGGAGCTGCCCTGGCTGGCGCTGCGCACTTTCTATCGCGACGAGGTCACGCTGACCCATGCCGAAACCGGCGAAGCGGTGACCTTCCCCATCCGCCCGCGGCTGTCCACCGACGGGCTGCAGGCGATCCGCAACGCGGCGATCCGTGGGCTTGGGGCTGCCATCGCCTCGGAATGGGCGCTGGTGGACGATCTGGCGACCGGGCAGCTGGTGCATCTCGCACCGGACTGGCAGGCGGCGCCGCTTCCGGTGCATCTGGTCTATCCGCCGGCCCGGCACCAGCCGACGCGCCTTCGCCGTTTCATCGACGCGATGCGCGTCGCGGTGCCCATCGCCTTCCGCACAATCCGGGCACCGTGACGGCGAACCGCATCCCTCTCAGGCGGCGCGAACCGTCGAGAGGAAGTCCTCGACCTCGCTGCGCAGCTTGACGGTCTCGCGCACCAGACCGCTGGCGGCCTCCAGCACGTCCGACGCTGCGGTGCCGGTCTGCCCGACGGTCTGGGCGACGCCGGCGATGTTGCTGTTGACCTCCGCCGTGTGGCGGGCGGCCTGCTGGATGTTGGCGCCGATATCCTTGGTGGCGGCGCTCTGCTGTTCCACCGCCGAGGCGATGGCGGTGGCGATGTCGCTGACCGAGGTGATGGTGGCGCCGATGCCCTGCACCGCCGTCACCGTGCTGCCGGTGAACTGCTGGATCTCCAACACCTTGGCCTGGATGTCGTCGGTGGCGCGGGCGGTCTGGTTGGCGAGCGCCTTCACCTCCGACGCGACGACGGCGAAGCCCTTGCCGTGCTCGCCTGCGCGGGCGGCCTCGATGGTGGCGTTCAGGGCCAGCAGGTTGGTCTGGCCGGCGATGGCGTTGATCAGCTCCACCACCTGCCCGATCTCCTGGGCGGCGGACGCAAGGCTCTGGATCATGCCGTCGATCTTCGCCGCCTCGTCCACCGCGCGGCCGGCGACGGAGGTGGACATCGTCACCTGACGACCGATCTCGGCGATGGAGGCGAACAGTTCCTCCGTCGCGGCGGCAACGGTGTTGACGTTGCTGCTGGCTTGCTCGGACGCCTGCGACACCGCATCCGCCTGGGTGCCCGACCGCTCGGCGGCGCCGGCCATGCCGGTGGCGGTGCTTTCCATCTGGTGGGACGCCGCGGCGACGGCACCCACCACGCCCAGCACGCGCGCCTCGAACCGTGCGGCCATGTCGAGCAGGGCGGCGCGGCGTTCGGCTTCCGTGCGCTCCTTCTGCGCCTCGGCCTCCGCCTGCAGGCGGCGCACCTCGAGACCGTTGCGCTTGAACTCCTCCAGCGCGCGGGCGAGCGTGCCGACCTCGTCGCCACGGTCCTGGTGGCCGATGGCGACCGACAGGTCGCCGGTGGAAATGCGATTGGTGGCCTGGGTCAATTGCAGGATGGGCGTGGTGATGCGCCGGCCGATCCACACCGCGAGGCCGAGGCTGATCGCCGCCAGCACCGCGATCACGGTGGCGATGTTCAGCATGGTCTGCAGCCGCGCGGCGGCGACGGTGTCGAGATAGACGCCGGAACTGACGACCCAGCCCCAGCCCTTGGTCAGCTTCGAATAGGCCGACTTCTCCACCGGATCGCTCGATCCCGGTTTGGGAAAGAAGAAGGAGGAATAGCCGCCGCCGGATTCGGCCGCCGCGATCTCGTCGCGCACGAACAGTCGGCCGGTCTTGTCGGTGCTGTCCCACATGGCCTTGCCTTCGACCTGCGGGTTCAGGTGGGCCAGGATGTTGCCCTTGCGGTCGAGGATCAGCGCATATTCCGACCCGTCGTAGCGGGCAGACCGCGCAACGTCGAGCGCCAGCTTCTGCGCGTCGGCGACCGGCAGCTCGCCGGACGCGGCCCGCTGTTCGAACCGTTCGATGACTGAGGTGACCATCTCCACCGCGACGCGGGCGCGGGCCTGGCGCTCCTCCATCATCACGGTGCCGAGCGACCTCGCGGTCATGGCCCCGGCGCCGACCAGCGCCAGGACGGTGATCAGGGGCAGCAGCAGCAGGCGCCCCCGGATGCCACGCAATGCGGAAATCATGTCTCTGTTGTCCCCGGCGGCTGGCTTTTGCGGTGTGCGTCCCGACCGCGCCGTGGCCGGACCCGCCAGAACGGCCGACCGGCGCCGCACCCCTCTGGGCGGCGCCGGCCTGACCGTTTACGCACTCATATCGCGTGATCTTTCACAGATGGTTTACACGCTGCACAAAACCGGTCAGCGGTTCACCACCTTGGGCGGGAGCGCATAGACCAGCAGGGCGCCGATCACGAGACAGCCGGAGAAGAACCACAAGGCGGCGCTGCTGCTGCCGGTCAGGTCGATGACGATGCCGATCAGCGAGTTGCTGACCAGACCGGCGATGCTGGCGAGCGAGATCGCCATGGCGAAGCCGGTGGCCGCCGCCGTGCCCTTCAGGAAGGTGGCCGGCAGGCTGAAATAGGCCGGAAGCGGACCCAGCACACCGACCGACGCGACGGTGAACAGCGCCACGGTGGCGACGAGGTTTTCGGCGAAGAAGGTGCTGGCGGCCATGGCGGCCGAGGCGGCCAGGAAGGGGATGATGATGTGCCAGCGGCGCTCGCGCATCCGGTCGGAGCTGGCGCCGATCAGCAGGATGCCGATCACCGCGACGATGTTGGGGATCATCGTCAGCAGGCCGATGTGGAACGGGTCGATCACGCCGGTCTTGCGGATGAAGGTGGGCAGCCAGAAGCCGATGGCGTAGGCGGTCAGCAGGATCGCGAAATCGATGCCGCCCAGCATCCAGACCTTCAGGTTCAGCAGCCCTTCCTTGAAGCTGTGGCCGACATTCTTGGCATCGGCATCGTCACCGTGCAGGTCGGCCGCAAGCCGGGCCTTCTCATCGCCCGACAGCCACTTGGCATCCTTGTAGGAGTTGGGCAGGGCCACGAAGGTCAGGAAGCCCAGCAGCACACTGGGGATCGCTTCCAGCAGGAACAGCCACTGCCAGCCGCGCAGGCCCTGGACATTGTCGAAATGGCTCATGATCCAGCCCGACAGCGGGCCGCCGATCACGCTGGACAGCGGCAGGCCGATGACGAACAGCGCCATGATGCGGCCGCGGCGGTAGGTCGGGAACCACAGCGTCAGGTAGTAGAGCACGCCGGGCAGGAAGCCGGCCTCGGCAGCGCCCAGAAGGAAACGGACGATGTAGAATTGGGTCGGCGAGGTGACCAGCATGGTGGCGGCCGACAGGAGGCCCCAGGTGATCATGATACGGGCGATCCACAGCCGCGCGCCGACCTTGGTCAGCACGAGGTTACTCGGCACCTCGAACAGGATGTAGCCGACGAAGAACAGGCCGGCGCCCAGACCGTAGGCGGCCTCGCTGAACTGCAGATCCCCCATCATCTGCAGCTTGGCGAAGCCGATGTTGATGCGGTCCAGGTAGGCCGCCAGATAGCAGAAGCAGAGGAAGGGAATGAGGCGCCAGGTGATCTTCTTGTAGAGCTGGTCCGCATCGACGGACTGTGCCGCGCCCAAAACTGCATTGGGTGCGGCATTCGCTGTTGTCGTCTGGGCATAGGACATGTCGTCTGTCTCCTTACGCTGATCGCGTTGTGAACCCGTCCCGTTTTGCATGCCGGCGCCGCCTGTCTCGGGTGCGGCGCCGGGTGTTGGCCCCAGTTTTCTTGTTGATTGGTCCTGATACCTGCGACCGCCTTTCTAGACGGCCTTTCCAACGAACTGCGCAAGCGCCTCCTGCTTGTTCACCACATCGCCGTACTTGCTGTCGATGTCGAACAGGTTGGCCTCATGCGGGCCATCGTGGCGGTCGCCGACGCACTCGCGCACCACGATGGTGCGGAAGCCGTGCTGGACCGCATCGACGGCGGTGGCACGGATACAGCCACTGGTCGAGCAGCCGGTCAGCACCACCGTGTCCACGCCCATGGCGTGCAGCATCGGGGCGAGGCTGGTGCCGAAGAAGGAGCTGGCATACTGCTTGGAGATCACCACCTCGTGATCGAGCGGCGCGACCTCCGGGCAGAAGGCGGCGAGCGGGTTGCCCTCCACCATGTCCTTCATCACCGGGGCCTTGCGCACCCACATGCCGCCGTCGGCGAAATGGCCGGGATGGTAGCGGATGTTGGTGTGGACGACCGGAATGCCGGCGCGGCGGGCGGCCTCCAGCAGGTCAACCGTCTCCGCCACCGCGCTCACCACGCCGGGGGCGTAGAGCGGCGCGCCTTCGGTGGTGTAGCCCTGCATGAAGTCGATCACCAGCAGGGCCGGCCGCACGCCGAAGCCGATCCGGTTGCCCCAGACGCCCTTGTAGTTGTCGGATGCGCTCTGCCCGTCGGTCATTCCCCTCACTCCTCAGTACGCGCCGGACAGCAGGGCACCGGCGCCGGGCACGACCGGCTCCAGCTTCAGCGACTTCAGCATGGCGTAGGTCGTGGCGATGGCGGCGGTCAGCACCGGCTTGCCGGTCTCGGCCTCCACCCGCGGCACCACCGGCAGCGACGGCATCTGCACGCAGGCGGACAGGACCACCACGTCCACGCCGTCCAGGTTCATGCCGCGCACGATGTCCGGCAGGTTGTTGGGGTCGTGGCGGGCGACGTCGAGATTGTCCGGGATCTCCAGCGCGCGCCAGTCCTGCACCTCGAAGCCCTCGGCGCGGATATAGTCCACCACCAGCTCGGTCAGCGGGCGCATGTAGGGAGCGACGATGGCGATGCGCTTGGCGCCCATCACCTTCAGCCCGTCGACCAGGGCGCCGGCGCTGGTGACCACCGGAGCCGGCGCGTCGTTCTCCAGCGTCTTGCGGGCGAGGCGCGCCTCGGAATCGCGGTGGTAGCCGAGGCCCATCGACATGATGGCGACGAGGCAGGCATAGCCCAGCACATCGACGCGGGCGTCCGACAGCTCGACGGCGCAGCGGTCGGACTCGGCGTCCATCGCCGCCAGCTCTTCCTTCTTGACCGTCTTCATCCGCATGCGGGCGGAATGGAAGGTGAAGCGTTCCGGGCGGATCGCCTGACGCGCGGTCAGCATGGCCGGGATTTCCGTTTCCATGGTGACGTTGGAGCTGGGGACGATCTGGCCGATGCGGTACAGCGAAGACATGCGGGTGGTTCCTATCAATCAGGCGAGCGGGGTGCCGAGGCTGTCGCCGAAGGCGGCGAAGAAGCCGTCGAGGTCATCCCAGGGGATCATGTGCCCGGCATTGGGGACGCGGGCGATGCGGATGGCGGGCTGGAGGCGGGCAATCTCGGCCTCGTCCTCCGCCTGGATCACGCCGCCGCGGCCGGCGACGATCAGCAGGGCCGGGACCGGCAGCTTCGGCAGGTCGCCATGGATGTCGTCCTGGTGGAAGCCTTCGTAAGTCTGGACGATGGCCGGCTCGTAGCAGGTGTGCAGCCATTCCGCGCGCACGCGCAGCTGCTCCTCCGTCCAGGTCGGGCAGAAGGCCCGCATCGCGTCGGCGTCCATGCCCTTCAACGACTGGCGGATCGAATCGACGTACCAGGGCAGGCCGCTGGGATAGGGGCGGCGGCCGGGGCCGGACACCGGCGGATCGATCAGAACCAGTTGACGCAGCCCCTTCGCATCGCCGCGCACCGAAGCGCGGATGGCGAAGCGGGCGCCCATAGAATGGCCGAC
This sequence comes from Pseudomonadota bacterium, assembly GCA_023423695.1. Classification (GTDB taxonomy): domain Bacteria; phylum Pseudomonadota; class Alphaproteobacteria; order Azospirillales; family Azospirillaceae; genus Azospirillum. The sequence goes on from JAFAFA010000048.1 coordinate 35,636, forward strand.
CAGGATGTAGTCGGTCAGGCCAAGCGCGGCGACGAAGGCGTTCACATCGTCGGCACAGGCATCGATGCCGTAATCCAGATGCGGCCCGCTTTCCGACAGACCGCGCCCGCGCACGTCCAGCACATAGGTGTCGAACTGCTGCCCGAACCGTTCGGCGACGAAGCCCCAGGTGACGGCCGGGCTGGTGATGCCGGGGATCAGTACGATGGCCGGGCGACCGGCATGCCGCTCACCGCCATAGCGCAGGTAATGCTGGCGGATGCCGTTGGCCTGGACATTGGCGCCGTAGAGGAAGGTCGAGGCGGTCATGCCGCGATGCCTTCGCGCAGCGGCTGCTCATAGACGTCGTAGCCGAAGACCCAGGCCGGATCCTCCTGCGTGCGCAGGAAGGTGTTGGCGTTGGACACCGCCTGGACGCGCGTCGCGCGATCCTTGCGGTTGGCTTCGTACAGCGCGAAGGCGGTGCGGTAGTCGGTCAGGCCGGTCTCGGACAGGCAGCGGGTCAGCATCGCCGCGTCCTCGATCGCCATGCCGGCGCCCTGGGCCATGTGCGGCTTCATCGGGTGGCAGGCGTCGCCCAGCAGGACCAGCCGGCCGCGGCTCCACAGCGGCAGCGGGTTGCGGTTGCGCAGCGGCCATTTGGTGACCTCTTCCGTGCACTCGATCAGCGCCTGGACGGTCGGATGATAGCCCTGGAAGGCCTCGAACATCTCCTCGCGGCTGCTGTCGACGAAGGCCTCCTGGAAGTCCCAGGCCGGGTGCGGCACGCCGGTGACGTAGTAGTATTCGTCGCGCTTCCCGGTGGTGAAATAGACCATCATGTGACGGTCCTCGGTCCACCACTTGATGCAGTCCTCGAAGGTCAGGTCGTACTTGGCGAGCTGGTCGCCGCGGATCAGCGCGCGGTGCGCGACCCAGCCGCTGTAGTTCGGCGCCTCGACCCCCAGCAGGGCCTCGCGGATGCGGGAGTTGATGCCGTCGGCGCCGATGACGATGTCGGCGCGCGCCTCGGTCCCGTCGGCGAAGGTCAGATGCACGTCGTCGCCGCTGTCGGTGATCGTCTCCAGCCGCTTGTCGAAGTGGACGGAGCCGGGGGCCAGCGTGTCCATCTGCAGCAGATGCATGTCGCCGCGATGGACAGTGACGTAAGCGGCGCCGTATTCGCGCTTGGCGAAGTCGCCCAGCGGGATGCGCGACAGATAATCGCCGGTGAAACCGTCGCGGCTGAACCAGAAGTCCGGCTTGGAGCCCATCGCTTCCAGCTGCCTTTCGATGCCCAGGCGGCGGAACACCTTCATCACGTTGGGACCGACGTGGATGCCCGCGCCCAGCCGGGAGAATTCAGGGGCCTGTTCGTAGACATCCACCTGGAACCCGGCCTGCTGCAGAAGCCCGGCGGCGGCGGCTCCGCCCAGGCCGGCCCCGACGATAGCGATTCTCTGAGTCTTTCCCATGGGTATGGCCCTTTGCTGAGGTGGGGTGTTCGGTCGGCGCCGCCGAAGGGCTCGCGACCGGATGCAAGGGTGCGGGAGGAGTGTCCGGGGGCTTCTCGCCCCGGCTCCGGTCGCCGACCGTTGCATTGAACTCGATATGAAGTGTGTACGCTGTTTCAGCTTGTCACGCAACACAATTCGTCATACAACGCTACTCAGGCTTTGCGGGGCCATTCCGGTCGTCGGCAGCGTGCTGTTGACCACAAAATAGCCTTACGCAGCCTCATTTTATATCACCGATGCCTATTTATCATTCAGATCGACACAGCGACAGCGAAGGGTTTACCCCCACACTGTTCATGGTCGAATTAAGCTTATACGCTCTATATATCCTGGTCAGCCCGCCGCGATGACGGCGGATGTCCACCCGGAAACACGGCCCGGATCGCGCTGTCAGCGGCTGCGGCCACCAAGGTTGGGAGAGATGAGATGCCGGTGAGCGATCGCGAACTGACGCAGATGTTCGAACGGGTTCTGACCCTGTCCAAGGTGGACAAGACCCAGAGCGTCGCTGTGCTGAAAAGCGACTATTCCAACCCACGCATCGTGCGTGCCGCGATGGACGCGGCCCAGCGCCTGGGCGCGAACGTCTACGGGGTCGAACTGCCGGCCTTCAACCACCCGCGCGCCATGGGCATGGACATGACCGCCTATTGCGGCGACACGCCCCTGACCGGCAATCTCGCCGCCCAGCGGGCGCTGGAGGCGGCGGACCTGATCGTCGACACCATGATGCTGCTGCATTCGCCGGAGCAGGAGCAGATCCTGAAGACCGGCACCCGAATCCTGCTGGCGGTCGAGCCGCCGGAGGTGCTGGCCCGCATCATGCCGACGGAGGAGGACAAGGTCCGCGTCAACGCCGCGGCGGAACGGCTGAAACGCGCCCGCTCCATCGCCGTGACCTCCAAGGCCGGCAGCGATTTCCGCGCGACGCTCGGCCAGTATCCGACAGTGACGGAGTACGGATTCGCCGACGAGCCCGGACGCTGGGACCATTGGCCGAGCGGCTTCCTGTTCTCCTGGCCGGACGAGGGCAGCGCGGAAGGCACGCTGGTGCTCGACGTCGGCGACATCCTGCTGCCCTTCAAGACCTATGTGCGGGAGAAGCTGACGCTGGAAATCGAGGAGGGCTTCATCCGCCGCATCCATGGCGGGTTCGAGGCGGAATACCTGCGCGACTACATGGCCTACTTCAAGGATCCGGAGGTCTACGGCATCTCCCACATCGGCTGGGGCCTGCAGCCGCGGGCGCAATGGACGGCGATGGGCCTGCACGACAAGAACGACGGCATGTGCATGGACGCCCGCGCCTTCTACGGCAACTTCCTGTTCTCCACCGGCCCGAACACCGAGGTCGGCGGCAGCCGCAAGACCCCCTGCCACATGGACATCCCCTTGCGCGGCTGCGACATCCTGCTGGACGGCGAACCGGTGGTGCTGGCCGGCGACGTGGTGGCACCGGAAGCGTCCAGGGCATGATCTCCGGCTTGAAGGGCGGCATGAAGGGCGGCATCAGGCCGAAAGCCCGCCGCCCTTCCCCGCCCCCGCCGCCGCTGCTATCGTCCGCCACACACCCGGTCCACCGCATGTTGTCCCCGATGACCCAAGACCTGCTGCCTGAAGACGGCGCCGAAGCCGGACCCGGTGAAGCCGATTACGTCTTCTCCGACCAGATCGGCCATCTGCTGCGGCGGGCCTATCAGCGGCACCTCGCCATCTTCCAGCGCAACGCCTGCGACCCGCAGCTGACCTCGGTGCAGTTCGTCACGCTCTGCGCCATCCGCGACAACGGGCCGAGTTCGCTGATCGAACTGGTGAAGTCCACCGCCATCGATCAGGCGACGATCCGCGGCATCGTCGACCGGCTGAAGGCGCGCGGGCTGATCAGCCAGACCTCCGACGCCCAGGACCGGCGCAAGGTCATCAACTGCCTGACCGACGAGGGGCGGCAGCTGCTGGAGGACATGGTCCCCTGCGCCAAGCGGATCAGCGAGATGACCATGGGACAGCTGAACCCGGCGGAACGGCTGGCCGTCACCCATGTCCTGCAGAAGATGATCGCGCAGGACGGGGAGGAGTAACCCACCGCAGGATGGCCGATATGCCACATCACCCTGCCCATGCCGCGGGGATGCGGATCCCATCGCACCGGACGGACGCCTTATGGAAAAGACCATCGCGCTGCGGGTGAATGGCCGCGCCGTCACGGTGACGGCGATGGCCGACACGCCGCTGCTCTACATCCTGCGCAACGATCTGGCCCTCAATGGGCCGAAATACGGCTGTGGGCTCGGCGAATGCGGTGCCTGCACCGTCATCCTCGACGGCGTCGCCGCGCGGTCCTGCGTGATCCCGCTGGCGGGCGCGGAAGGGCGCGAAGTGGTGACCTTGGAAGGGTTGGGCAGCAGCAGCGCACCCCACCCGGTCCAGCAGGCCTTCATCGAGGAACAGGCGGCCCAGTGCGGCTATTGCATGAACGGCATGATCATGACCGCCAAGGCCCTGCTCGACCGCAACCAGAATCCAACCATGGACGAGGTGCGCCGCGCCCTGTCCGGCAATCTGTGCCGCTGCGGCACCCATGTCGAAATCCTGCGCGCCGTCATGCGGGCTGCGCAGCTTCTCTCCTCCCCCGGAGCACATCATGACGATCAACCCAACGCCCGGCCCGACGCCCGAAACGCAATCCCAGCCGACGCCGACCCGTGCGGAGCTGATGGCGGCGACCGGCGTCCTGCTGATCGTTGACGAGATCCAGCCGCCCCCAGGCCTGGTCGCCAAGGGCGGCACCGCGACGCCGAAGCCGCCGGAAACCGCGCTGTTCCTGGCGGTGCGCGACGACGGGCAGGTCTTTGCCTTCAACGGCCATGTCGATCTCGGCACCGGCATCCAGACGGCGCTGACCCAGATCGTCGCGGAGGAGCTGGACCTGCGGATGGACCAGCTGCGCATGGTGCTGGGCGATACCGGCCGCACGCCGAATCAGGGCGCCACCATCGCCAGCGCCACCATCCAGATCTCCGCCGTGCCGCTGCGCAACGCCGCGGCGGAGGCGCGCCGCTACCTGCTGGAGCGCGCCGCCGCCCTGTTCGGCGTGCCGGCGGGAGAGCTGCGCGTCGAAGAGGGCGTGGTGATTGCGGGAGACGGCAACCGCCGCATCTCCTACGGCGAACTGGTGCGGGGCGAGCGGGTGGAGCTGCGAATCAGCGGCAAGGCCCCGCTGAAGGCGCGGGAACAGTACAAGCTGGTCGGCAAGGGCGCGCCGCGCGTCGACATCCCGGCCAAGGCGACCGGCGAATTCTCGTATGTCCACGACCTGCGGCTGCCGGGAATGCTGCATGGCCGGGTGGTCCGACCGCCCTATGCCGGCATCGACAGCGGCGAATTCGTCGGCAACAGCCTGGAAAGCATCGACGAATCCTCCATCGCCCATATTCCCGGCATCATCAAGGTGGTGGTGCTGCGCGACTTCGTCGGCGTGGTGGCGGAGCGTGAGGAGCAGGCGATCAAGGCCGCGCGCGAGCTGAAGATCACCTGGAGGCCCTGGACCCGCAAGCTGCCCGACCTGTCGAACCTCGCCCAGGCCCTGCGTGAGAATCCGAGCACGCCGCGCAAGGTGCTGGACAAGGGCGACGTCGATGCCGCGCTCGCAGCCGCCGACCAGCGGATGACGCGCACCTATGTCTGGCCCTACCAGATGCACGGCTCCATCGGGCCGTCCTGCGCCGTGGCCGACTGCAAGACGGACCATGCGACGGTCTGGTCCGGCACTCAGAATCCGCATCTGCTGCGCGCCGACCTCGCCTGGCTGCTGGAATGGCCGGAGGAACGGATCGACGTCGTGCGGATGGAGGCCGCCGGCTGCTATGGCCGCAACTGCGCCGACGACGTGGCGGCGGATGCGCTTCTGCTGTCGCAGGCGGTGGGCCGTCCGGTGCGCGTCCAGCTGACCCGCGAGCAGGAGCATCTGTGGGAGCCGAAGGGCACGGCCCAGCTGATGGAGGTCGATGGCGGCATCAGCGCCGACGGCGGCATCGTCGCCTACGACTTCGCCACCAGCTATCCGTCGAACGGCGCGCCGACGCTGGCGCTGCTGCTGACCGGGCGGGTCGATCCGGTGGCCGCCGTGTTCGAGATGGGCGACCGCACCTCCATCCCGCCCTACGATTACGAGAACATGCGGGTGGTCATCAACGACATGGCCCCCATCGTCCGCGCCTCCTGGATGCGCGGCGTGTCGGCGATGCCCAACAGCTTCGCCCATGACAGCTACATCGACGAGTTGGCCTTCGCCGCCGGGGTCGACCCGGTGGAGTTCCGCCTGCGCCATCTGACCGAGGACGAACGCGCCGCCGACCTGATCCGCGCCGTCGCCGGCCGCGCCGGCTGGCAGCCGCGCACCGCTCCGCAGCAAACCCCGCCTGAAGGCGATGTGCTGCGCGGGCGGGGCTTCGCCTATGCCCGCTACATCCACAGCAAGTTCCCCGGCTTCGGCGCCGCCTGGGCGGCCTGGGTGGCCGACGTGGCGGTGGACCGCAAGACCGGCGAGATCGCGGTGACCCGCGTGGTCGTCGGCCATGACGCCGGGCAGATGATCAACCCCGACGGCGTGCGCCACCAGATCCACGGCAACGTCATCCAATCGACCAGCCGCGTGCTGAAGGAACAGGTCGAGTTCGAGGACTCGGTCGTCGCCGCCAAGGAATGGGGCGGCTACCCGATCATGACCTTCCCCGAGGTGCCGGACATCGACGTGGTGATGATGCCGCGCGAGAACGAGCCGCCGCTGGGATCGGGCGAGTCCGCGTCCGTCCCCAGTGCGGCGGCTATCGCCAACGCCATCTTCGACGCTACCGGCATCCGCTTCCGCGAACTGCCGATCACCGCGGAACGGGTGCGCGAGGCGCTGAACGGCCCCTCCGAACCGGTCCCGCCCTCGCCGCCGGAAGCGGCCAAACCGCGCAAGCGCGGGTGGAAGGCGTGGCTCGGCGCCTCGCTGACCGGCTTATGCGGGGTGATGATCGGCATGGCGAGCAGCGCCCTGCCCTTCCGCGCCGAGATCGCTCCGGTCTCGCCGCCGTCAGCCGGGCTGTGGTCGTCGGCCACCATCGAACGCGGCCGGCAACTGGCGGCGCTCGGCGACTGCGCGGTCTGCCATACGGTTGAGAACGGCGCCACCAACACCGGCGGGCGGCCGTTCGAGACGCCGTTCGGCACCGTCTACAGCACCAACATCACGCCGGACCCGGACAGCGGGATCGGGCGCTGGTCCTTCGCCGCCTTCGACCGGGCGATGCGCGAGGGAATCAGCCGCGACGGCCGGCATCTTTATCCGGCCTTTCCCTACACCGCCTTCCGCAACATGACCGACGACGACATGCAGGCGCTCTACGCCTACATGATGACGCAGCAGCCGGTGCGCAGCGAGACGCCGGCCAACACCATGCGCTTCCCCTTCAACCTGCGCCCGATGATGGCGGGGTGGAACACGCTGTTCCTCAACCGCGAGACCTACAGGCCCGATCCGCAGCGGAGTGCGGAGTGGAACCGCGGCAACTATCTCGTCAACGGGCTCGGCCACTGTGCCGCGTGCCACAGCCCGCGCAACGCGCTGGGGGCGGAGAAGCTGGGCGAGTCCTTCCTGGCCGGGGGCACCGTCGATGGCTGGGAGGCGCCGGCCCTGACTGGCCTGTCCAAGGCGCCGATGCCCTGGACAGAGGACGACCTGTTCACCTACCTGCGCACCGGCTTCTCCCAGCGCCATGGCGTCGCCGCCGGCCCGATGGCCGCGGTGGTGCACGAGCTGTCCACCGCCCCGGAGGCGGATGTCCGGGCGATGGCGGTCTATCTCGCCTCGTTGGGCGGCGATGTGGGCCGCAATGCCGTGGAGACGCCTGCGGTCTCTCCGGCACCCGTCAACTCCGCCAACGGAGAGCGCATCTTCAACGGCGCCTGCCAAGCCTGCCACAGCGACGGCAATGGGCCGACCCTGTTCGGCGTCAGCCCGTCCATGGCGGTGAACAGCAACGTCCACAGCGACAGCCCGGACAATCTGGCCCGCGTCATCCTGCACGGCATCCAGAACCCGGCGACCCGCGACCTCGGCTATATGCCGGCCTTCCGCGACAGCCTGTCCGACAGGCAGGTGGCGGATTTGATGGCGTATCTGCGCGGCCGCTTCGCGCCGGACAAGCCGGCCTGGACGGACATTGCGACTGTGGTGGCCAAAGCGCGGGCCAATCCGGGAACGCACTGACGCGGGCTGCGGTGACGAACAGCCGACGCATGCGATGTCGCATAGCGCATAGAAGGCGCGGCCGGGCCGAAAGAGCGGTGGAGCGTCCGCTGGTCTATTCGCCTGCCGCCATCGCTCGCGCCAGCACGTCGAACACCCGCGGGTCCTCCATCTGGGCGACGTTGAAGCGCAGGAACGCCGAAGCCGATCGGGACACGCTGAAAACGTCTCCGGGCGCGAGAACCACAGTCTCCTGCAAGGCCGCCCGGGCGACATCGGCGGCGTTCCGGCCGTCGGGCAGGCTGCACCAGAGATAGAATCCACCGCGCGGCATCAGCCATGGCCGCAGGCCGATTGCGTCCAGCTTGGCCGCAACCTCGCGGCGGTTCCGCGCCAGCCGCCGGCGAAGGGCATCGAGATGCTTGCGATAGCTGCCATCGCTCAAAGTCGTCAGGACGAGTTCGGCGGCGACGGGGCTGGGGCCGCCGAAACTGGTCGCCACCTGCAGATCGACCAGCGCCTCCACCCAGTCCGGCCGGGCCGCGATGTAGCCGCAGCGGATCGAGGCGGACAGCGTCTTGGAAAAGCTGCCGATGCGGATGACCTGCGACAACCCATCCAGGACGGCCAGCCGTGGCGACGGCTCATGCTCGAAGCCGGCGAAGATGTCGTCCTCGACGATGGTGAGATCGTGAGCGGCCGCAGCGGCGAGCAACTTGTGGGCCGTTTGCGGCGACATCGTCGCGCCGGTCGGGTTGTGGAGCGCCGAGTTGGTGATGTAGAGCCTTGGCCGATGCACCGTCAGGGCTTCGGTGAACAGGGCCACGTCGGGCCCCTGCCTTGTATAAGGAACGCCGACGATGCGGGCCTGATGGGCGCGCAACAGCGCCTGGAAATTGAAGTAGCAGGGATCGTCGACAAGCACCACATCGCCAGGGCGCAGCAGAAAGCGGCAGATCAGGTCGATGGCCTGGGTCCCTGAGCCGGTCAGAAGGATTTGATCGGCACCCGCCGATATCCCTTCGTCCGCGAACTGGCGGGCAAGCAGACGGCGCAGCGCCAGCGATCCGCGCGTGCCGCCATACTCCGCCAGCACAGCGTCGTCGGCAGTCGCGAGACGGCGTATCGCCCGGCGTATCGCGGCGTTCGGCATCCAGTCGGCCGGCAGCCAGCCGCATCCCGGCTTCGGGATCCCTGCCGCCGCATCGAGCGACTGGCGCGACACCCAGAACGGATCGATGGTCCGGTCCAGCCGAGGCTCGACCTCAGCCAGGGCAAGCGGCGGCATGGCGCCGGACACGTAAAATCCCGAGCCGGGGTGCGAGCGGATCACGCCTTCGGCCGCGAGCCGGTCGTAGGCCTCCACCACCGTCGATGGCGAGACGCCCATGGTGGCGGCGAAGCTGCGGATCGAGGGCAGCTTTTCACCCGGTGACAACGTGCGGCTTGCCATCCTGCGGCGGATCGCCTCCATCACCTCGCCAGTCCGTGTACCGGGTCGCGTGCCGGTCCGGCTGTTCATCGTGCAATCATCGCCATAGGCGCCGTCCCCATGTGTATGGCTCCCGTAGTCAATACAGTTCGATGGAATTGTATGGGACTGTTGCTGTCTTCTCCAGGGGGCATGACGCTAGCATCGCTGCGAATGAAGTGAATCGGGGGGCAGGATGCGGCGGGTTTCGGCAGGATGGGGCAGCGGGATGCTCGGCGTGGTCATCTTCAGCGGTTCGCTGCCGGCGACGCGTGTCGCGGTCGCGGGCTTCCCGCCGCTGTTCCTGACTTCGGCACGGGCGGTGATCGCCGCCGCGCTGGCAGTCGCACTGCTGTCGATCCTGCGGCAGACGCGGCCTGCCCGCAGCGATTTGCGCCCGCTGGCGGTCGTGGCGCTCGGGGTCGTCGTCGGTTTTCCGCTGCTGACGGCGCTGGCGCTTCAACAGATCACCTCGGCGCAGTCGATCGTGTTCATCGGGCTGCTGCCGCTCGCCACGGCGTTGTTCGGCGTGCTGCGGTCAAGGGAACGGCCGAAACCGGCTTTCTGGCTGTTCTCGACGGTCGGTGGGGTTGCCGTCGCCGGTTTCGCCCTGGCACAGGGCGGCGGCGCGTCGCTTGCTGGTGGCCTGCTGATGGTCGCGGCAATTCTGCTCTGCGGGCTCGGCTATGCCGAGGGTGCCGTCCTGTCCCGACGGCTGGGCGGCTGGCAGGTCATTTCCTGGGCGCTCGTGCTGGCATCGCCGGCCATGGTGGTGGCCGCGCTCCTGACGATGCCGGAAAACTGGACCGATGCCGCTGCGCCGGCCTGGATCGGACTGGGTTACGTCTCGGTCTTCAGCATGCTGGTGGGGTTCGTCTTCTGGTATCGCGGACTGGCGCTCGGCGGCATCGCCGGTGTGGGGCAATCGCAGTTGCTTCAGCCCCTCCTCGGCCTTGCCCTGGCGGGGCTGCTGCTGCACGAGCCGGTCGCCTGGAGCATGATCGCGGTAACCGGGTTGGTGGTGCTGTGCGTCGCAGGCGCCAAAAGGTTCGCGTGAGCGGCAAGCAGCCCGGCCACCTATTCCAGCGGGTCATCGACGGTGGCCACACGCCTCCCGCGGGAACCGAAGCGTGGCTGCCGGGTTGATCCAAGCATGGGCGTGGCGCCACCGGAGAGCGGAGGCGCCATGCAATGAACGAAGCAACACAGGGACCGACGCCATGCTCAAGATCCTCGGTTGGGCCATCCTGATCATCTTCATCATCGGCCTGCTGGTCGTCACCGGAATCCTGAAGCTGATCTTCTGACCTTCTACTCCTCCGCCATCGCCAGCGCACGGCGCAGGTGGGTCCGGCAGTCCGCGACCATGCGGCGGATCAGCTCGTCGCAGGTCGGAATGTCGTCGATCAGGCCGATGACCATGCCGGCGGACACCACCCCGGCCTGGACGTCGCCGGACTCCAGGGCAGCCCGGCCGCGCTGGCCGGCGACGAGAGGGCGCACCTCCTCGAACACGGTGCCGCCGGGACGGCGTTCCAGCGCCACCACCTCGTCCGACACGGCGTTCTTGAAGACGCGGGCGGTGTTGCGCAGGCTGCGCAGGATCAGGTTGGTGTCGCGCTCGCCGGCCGCGACCAGAGCCTGCTTGATGGCGTCATGCACCGGCGCCTCCCGCGTGCAGAGGAAGCGCGTGCCCATGTTGACGCCCTGCGCGCCCAGCGCCAGCGCCGCCGCCATGCCGCGGCCGTCCGCAATGCCGCCGGAGGCGATGACCGGAATCTTCAGCGCCCGCACCGCCGCCGGGATCAGCACCAGCCCTGGAATGTCGTCCTCCCCCGGATGGCCGGCGCATTCGAAGCCGTCGATGCTGATGACGTCCACCCCGGCCCGCTCGGCGCTCAGCGCATGGCGGATGCTGGTGCATTTGTGCAGGATGCGGATGCCGTGCGCCTTCATGCGCTCGACGAAGGCGCGCGGGCTGTTGCCGGCGGTCTCGACGATGGTGATGCCGCTGTCGATGATGACGTCCAGATAGCGCTCGTAAGGCGGCGGCGTCACCGCCGGCAGCATGGTCAGGTTCACGCCGAAGGGCCGGTCGGTCATGCTCCGGCAGCGTCGGATTTCCCGCGCCAGATCCTCCGGCGTCGGCTGGGTCAGTGCCGTCAGGATGCCGAGCCCGCCCGCGTTGGACACGGCCGATGCCAGTTCCGCCAGCCCGACCCACTGCATCCCGCCCTGTACGATCGGGTAATCGATGCCCAACAGGCGCGTCACCTCGGTCTTCATGCCGCCAACTCCTCCCCTTCCCCAGCCTTGTCGTTGCCGCTTGCCCGCCGCGCCAGCCCGCCATCCGGCACAACGGGAGTACCCGGACTTATAAGCTGATCCATAAGACGAAACGGTATATGATCTTCGATCTATGATTAAAGAGCAGATCAGACAAAATTCTGGGAACAGCTCGAAAACTTGCCCTATGATAATGAAAGTATAGGGTCTGATGAATATCCTGCCGTGCCGGTCGCCGCAACGCGACGCGTACGGCCGGGGCCGGGTTTTGCATCGTGGACTGTTCAGACTGCCGTCGAACTCTCGACGGGAATCCGGCAGACTCTGGTGACAATGGCTTGAATAGAGCGGGCCTGCCGGACTGAGACCGAGACGAGCAAAGGACGATCGTGACGCCTGCAACCGGACCGGAACCATGGCCCCAGACCATGGCGGGCAGCTTTGACCTCGACGCCTGCGCGCGCGAACCCATTCACATTCCCGGCAGCATCCAGCCGCACGGCCATCTCGTAGCGCTGGAACCCGACGGTCTGCGCCTGGTCCGCGCGAGTGCGGAGGCCGGGGCTGTGCTCAACCGTCCCCTCGCCGAGGCCTTCGGCCAACCGATCGACCGGCTGATCGACGCCGACGGCATGGCGTCGCTCGTCCGCCGGCTGCGAACCGCCCCGGCCGAACCGGTGCAGCTCGACATTCTGCACCTGCGCGGCGGCACCGACCATCAGGCCATCGCCCACCGGTCAGGCGGGCTGGTGATCCTGGAGTTGGAGGACCTCGCCGCCACCGGCATCGGTACGCTGGAGGCGCTCTACCCGCAGATGCGCGAAGGCATCCGGCGGATGCAGGCGTCCCATGATTTCGAGACGCTGCTGACCTGCACGGCGGAGGAGGTGCGGTCGCTGACCGGTTTTGACCGCGTCCTGATCTATCGCTTCGACGAACAGTGGAACGGCACCGTCATTGCCGAGGACGGCAACGGCCGTCTACCCTCCTACCGCGGCCTGCGCTTTCCCGCCTCCGACATTCCGGAGCAGGCCCGCCGCCTCTATGCGCTGAACCGCCTGCGGCTGATCGCCGATGCCCGCTACCGCCCGGTCCCCATCCTGGCGGCAGAGGGGGCGGGGAAACGGGCGGCGGAGCCTCTCGACCTCAGCTTCTCCGTGCTGCGCAGCGTGTCGCCCGTGCACCTGGAATACATGCGCAACATGGGCACTCCAGCCTCCATGTCGATCTCCGTCATGGACGGGGAGCGGCTGTGGGGCCTGATCTCCTGCCACCATGCCGAACCGCGGCAGGTGTCCTTCGCCATCCGCACCGCCTGCGACCTGCTGGGACAGGTGCTGTCCAGCCAGATGATCGCGCTGGAGCGGGCGGAGGATGCCGACCACCGCATTCGCTCCAAGAGCATCCAGGCCCGGCTGCTCGCCCATATGGCCGCGGCGGACCGCTTCATCGACGGGCTGGCGGAGGATGGCGAGGATCTGCTGTCGCTGGTGAATGCGGACGGCGCCGCCATCCTGTTCGACGGCGATTGCCGCCTGATCGGTCACACCCCGCCACAGGCGGTGGTGGAAGCCATCGGCGCGGAGCTGGCCGGTCAGGGCATCAAGGATCTGTACGCCAGCCACCAGCTGCCCGTGGATATGCAGGCCGCTGCGGGGATGGAGGCCAGCACCAGCGGGCTGCTGGCGATCTCCATTTCTCAGCTGCATCCCAGCTACCTTCTGTGGTTCCGGCCGGAGATCGTGCGCTCCATCGAATGGGCCGGCGACCCGAAGAAGCCCGTCGACGACAGCGGCCGGCTGTCGCCGCGCAATTCCTTCGAGACCTGGAAGGAGACGGTGCGCGGCCAGTCCCTGCCCTGGCGCCATGGCGAGATCGAGGCGGCCGGAGACTTCCGCAACGCCATCGTCAGCATCGTGCTGCGCAAGGCCGAGGAAATGGCCGCGCTGAACGAGGAGCTTCGCCGCAGCAACGGCGAACTTGCCGCCTTCTCCTACTCGGTCTCCCACGATCTGCGGGCCCCCTTCCGCCACGTCTCCAGCTATGCCGAGCTTCTGCGCTCCCGCGCCGCCGACAAGCTGAACGACCGGGAGCGCCACTATCTGGACAGCATCATCGAGGCGGCGGGCTCGGCCGGCACGCTGGTCGACGGGCTTCTGCACTTCTCACAACTCGGCCGCGCCACGCTGTCGCGGGTGGAGGTCGACGTGGCCCGGCTGGTGGAGGAGGTCCGCAACCTGTTGGAGCCCGACCTGCGGGGACGCAACGTCCATTGGACCGTGCATCCGCTGCCCAGCGTCACCGGCGATCCGACCATGCTGCGGCTGGTGGTGCAGAATTTGCTGTCCAACGCCATCAAATACTCCCGCGACCGTGCCGAACCGGAAATTGAAATCGGCTGCCGCAGCACGTCCGAGGCGCATGAGTTCTATGTGCGCGACAATGGGCGTGGATTCGATATGGCCTATGGCGGTAAACTCTTCGGCGTCTTCCAGCGCCTGCACCGCGAGGAAGAATTCGAAGGGATCGGCATCGGCCTCGCCAATGTCCGCCGCATCGTGGAACGTCACGGCGGCCGGGTATGGGCGGAAGGCAGGCTCGACCAAGGTGCGACCTTCCATTTCTCCCTGCCGCGGTCCGCAGCCGCCGAATCGAGGTAGCCCAATGGCCACGCTGAAACCGATCCTGCTGGTCGAGGACAACCCGAAAGATCTGGAACTGACGCTGGAGGCCTTCGAGGAGGCGCAGCTCGCCAACGACATCGTCGTCGCCCGCGACGGGGCCGAAGCGCTGTCCTACCTGTTCCACGAGGACGGGCAGGCGGTGTCCAAGCCGACCGATCCGAAATACCCGGCCGTCATCATCCTCGACATCAAGCTGCCGAAGGTGGACGGGATCGAGGTGCTGCAGCGGATCAAGGCCAACGACAGCACCCGCGCCATCCCCGTGGTCATGCTGACCTCCTCCAAGGAGGAGCAGGATCTGGTCCGCAGCTACCGGCTGGGGGTGAACGCCTTCGTCGTCAAGCCGGTCGGCTTCAAGGAGTTCTTCGATGCCATCCGCGACATCGGCAGCTTCTGGGCGATCCTGAACGAGCCGCCGCCCGGCTGCCATCCCCGACGTCCGCGCGGCACCTGATGACCAAGCTGCTCGACCCGCCCGCGGGAAGCCGCGCATCTGACGGCACGCCCGCCGATCCAAGGCAGCCGATTCCCTGCCGCGTCCTGCTGCTGGAAGACAACGGCATGGACGCCGATCTGGTGCGCGAGCACCTGCTGATGATCGACGACCATGATTTCGACGTCCAACGGGTCGATGCACGGCAATCCTTCATCGATGCGGTCACGAATGGCGGTCCGTACGACCTGATCCTGTCGGACTTCGACCTGCCCGATTTCGACGGCATGTCGGCGCTGGCGATCGCGCGCGAGCGGCTGCCGCGGGTGCCCTTCATCTTCGTGTCCGGCATGCTGGGCGAGGAGAACGCCATCGAGGCGCTGAAGAAAGGCGCCACCGATTACGTGGTCAAGCTGCGGATGGAGCGCCTGCAGGTCGTGGTGCGCCGCGCCCTGGTGGAGGCACGCGACCGCAACGAGCTTGCGGACAAGCGCCAGGCCCTGGCGGAGAGCGAGGCGCGGCTGCGCTTCGCGCTGGAGGCCGGACGGCTCGGCTCGTGGGAATTGACGCTGGCGGACAACAGGCTGCGCGTCTCCTCGATCTGCGCCGCCAACCTGGGCCTCTCGGACCCGGATGAACTCGCCAGCTACGACCGGCTGCTGGCGCATGTCCATCCCGAAGACCGCGACCATCAGCAGACCATGGTCCAGCAGGCGGTGACCAGCGGCTCTCCGCTGGACATGGAATACCGCACCATCTGGCCCGACGGCAGCGTCCATTGGGTGCAGGTGCGCGGCCGCGCCGTTTACGACCGGGACGGCACACCGACCGGACTGGCCGGCGTCTCGCTGAACATCACCGACCGCAAGAAGGCGGAGGAGCGGCAGCTTCTGCTGCTTGAGGAACTGAACCACCGGGTGAAGAACACCCTGGCGATGGTGCAGTCCATCGCCAAGCAGACCCTGCGCGCCGCCCCGTCGGTGGAAGCCTTTCCGGATGCCTTCCAGTCGCGTCTGCGCGCGCTGGCCCAGGCCCATGACCTGCTGACCCGCCGCCAGTGGCAGGGCGCCTCGCTGAGCGAAATCGCCGCCTTGACGCTGGAACCCCATGTCCATGCCGGCCGCGTCAGGGTCGGCGGGCCGCCGGTCAACCTGACGACCGGGGTCGCGGTGTCCCTTCACCTCGCCTTCCACGAGCTTGCCACCAACGCCGCCAAATATGGCGCACTGTCCGCAGAGAACGGGCGGGTGGAGCTGGATTGGGAGATCGCGAAGCCGGCCCAGCCGCCGGTCCGCGCCGGCAAGGACAGCCACACGGGCGCTCTGGTGCTGCGCTGGCGCGAGAGCGGCGGGCCGCCGGTGGTGACGCCGACCCGCCGCGGCTTCGGGTCGCGCCTGATCGAACGCGGCCTTGCGCATGAGTTGGAGGGCGATGTTGCTCTTGCTTTCGATCCCGCAGGCGTGCGATGCCGGCTGGTGATTCCCCTGTCGTCGCGAGTGAGCCCGCAGTGACCGACGCGAACATTTCCGACCTGACCGTCCTGATCGTCGAGGACGAGCCGCTGATCGCCATGAGCCTGGAGGATGCCCTGCTCGACCATGGTGTGACCTGCCTCGGCCCCGTCGGCTCGGTGGCGGCGGCGCTGGAGATGATCGAGGCGGGCGGCTTCGACATCGCCCTGCTCGACGTCAACCTGCGCGGCGAGCGGGTGGATGCGGTGGCCGACCGGCTGGCCGCTGCCGGCATCCCCTTCATCTTCACCACCGGCCATGGGGCGGAGGGGCTCCCCGACTCCCACCGGACGCGTCCGGTGATCGGCAAACCCTTCCGCGACCTGGACATCACCGACGCGCTGACCCGTCACCGTCCGCGCTGATCGGATCCCATCAGGGCCATTCCATGAAGCCCGCCGGCAGGGGATGCCCCCGCCGGCGGGCTTTTCCGTTACTGCTTCTGCGGCTGTCCATGCGCGGCGCCCGCCGCCGCACCCGTGTGGTTATGGCCCTGGTCGGAGCCGCTCTGGCCGGCGGCCTCGACGGAGAGTTCGACCTCGACGGTGCCGGCCTTCTCGAAGCGCAGGGTCAGAGGCACGCGCTCGCCCTTCACGAGCGGCTGCTTGAGGCCGAGCAGCATGACGTGCAGCCCACCCGGCGCCAGCTTCACCGATTCACCGGGCGCGACGGCGATGAAGGGCACCTCGCGCATCTTCATCACGCCGTTGTCGTTCAGATGGGTGTGCAGTTCCGCCTTTTCGGCGACGGGGGTGGAGGCGGCGACCAGCCGGTCTTCCGCCGTGCCGGTATTGGTCAGCGACAGATAGGCGCCGCCGTTGGGCGCCGACGGCGCGGTGGCACGGGCCCAGGGATGGCCGATGTCGATCGGACCGGCCTTGTAGCTGTGGGCCAGAGCGGCACCGGCGCCGAACAGAGCGAGAGCGGTGGCGATGCCGAGAATGCGCTTCATTGACTTCTTCTCCTGAAGACGGATGTGGGCATGGCATGCGGCCGGCACGGATCCTTCCGGGATCGGGGCACGCGATGCGCAGCGAATTGAATGGCTGAATAGGAAGGTCAGGCGTGCGAGATCACGCGTGAGACGGGGGCCCACGGGCCTGGAGCGTCGACAGGAACCAGCCTGCGGCGATGCGCTCGCCCGGCAGCAGGCGGGTGTCGCTGGCGACGGCCATGGCCGGCTCGACCGTCAGGGCCGGTGGAGGCAAGGCAAGCCCGGCGATCAGCGGACAGAGCGGGCAATGGCCGCTGCCGAAGGGTGTCGGGTCGGACGTGCCGCCGTGGCTGTCGCCGCCGGCGTGAATCACGCCGATCAAGGCGATGCCGTAGTTCGCCGCTCCGAATTCCGCAGGATCGACGTCGATCGTCGCGAAGCCGCCGGACGAACAGATCTGCAGGGCCGTCGTCTCTCCGGACCGTGCGACGGCGGTCGCGACGGGCATCCAGCCCCAGGCGATGATCTGCAGCAACAGCGCAGCCATCCCGGCCAACAGGCCGAGCCTCCGCAGTTGTCGCACTGTCCACCGACCGAACGCCATCCGGCTCCGCCGCCCTTCGACACCGCCGGACCGAACCGGCACGACAGCACCATAACGCAGCCGGT
Organism: Pseudomonadota bacterium; assembly: GCA_023423695.1. GTDB lineage: Bacteria > Pseudomonadota > Alphaproteobacteria > Azospirillales > Azospirillaceae > Azospirillum. The sequence continues at coordinate 53,352 of JAFAFA010000048.1, forward strand.
CCGACCGGACGAGGGGCAAATGCACTTAAATTCGGCAGGGCTCACGCCAGCAGGCGGAAGGCCGGTTCCGGGCGGGACAGCAGCTCGCGGCGCAACGCTTCGATGGCCGCATCGTCACGGGCGGCGCGGGGGATGGGCACCGGCACCTCGGCCACCACCCGCCCCGGCGACGGCGCCAGCAGAAGCAGCCGGTCGGCCAGCGCCAGCGCCTCGCGCAGGTTGTGGGTCACCAGCAGGACGGTGGTCGGCCGCCGGTCCAGCAAGTCCGCCAGCAGGGCGCGCAGCCGCAGCGCCGTCGGTTCGTCCAACGAAACGAATGGTTCATCCATCAGCAGCAGGTCCGGCTCCACCACGAAGGCACGGGCCAGCGCCACCCGTCGCGCCATGCCCAGCGACAGCTGGGTCGGAAAGCGGTCGGCGAAGGGCGTCAGCCCCAGCGCCTCCAGCATGGCGTCGACCGCCGGCCCCCTGCGCTGCGCCCTGGGCAGGACAAGCGCCAGATTCTGCCGCACGCTGCGCCAGGGCAGCAGCCGCGGTTCCTGGAACACATAACCCAGCCGCGCCGGTCCGCCATCGGGACGGGCGCCGATGCTGACCTCTCCGTCGAAGGCGTGGTCCAGCCCGGCGACGATGCCGAGCGCCGTCGTCTTGCCGCAGCCGCTGGGACCGACCAGGGCCACGACCTCCCCCGCCGCGGCGGACAGGGACAGGCCGCGCACAGCCTCCACCGCGCCGAAGCGCTTGGAGCGGATCTCAAGCGTCAGCGGGCAAGCGCCGCCAGCGCTGGCAGCGCCGCTCGACCGGTTGGAGGACGCCGTATTCCAAAAGCTGGACCACGGCCACGAACGCAACGGTGTAAGCCAGGATTCCTGCGACATCGAACGTCTGGAAAAGGAGGTTGATCTGGAATCCGACACCGTCGCTGCGACCCAGCAGTTCGACCACCAGCACGATCTTCCAGATCAGCGCAAGGCCGGACCGCGCGGCAGCGGCGATGGTGGGGGTGAGTTGCGGCAGCAGCACATGGCGCAGCCGGTCGGCGGGCGACATGCGATAGACATGGGCCATGTCGATCAGCCCCTCGTCGATGGCGCGGGCACCGGCACGCACCAGGACGACCGTGTTGGGGATCTTGTTGACGGCCACCGCACCGATGGCCGCGGCTTCGGTCAGGCCGAACCAGACATAGGCCAGCACGATCACCACCAGCGCCGGCAAATTCAGGAAGAAGACCAGCCACGGCCCGAACAGCCGGTCGATGAACAGGGAGCGGCCCATCGCCACCCCCAGCCCGGTGCCGATCGACATGGCGAGCGCGAAGGCGCCCAGCACCCGCAGCAGCGTGGCGCCGAGATGGTGGAACAGCGCCCCGCTCTCCGCCTCGCGCAGCAGGGATTGGGCGACCGGCAACGGCCCCGGCAGCAGGCGTCCGCCGACCAGCATCGCCGCCGCCTGCCAGCAGGCCAGCAGCAGCAGGATCGACAGCATCGGCATCAGGGCGCGGCGCACCGGCTATGCCCCGCCGGTCCAGAAGGTGCCGGGCGCGATGGTCGCCGCGTCGCCGACCAGATCCCGTCCGCCGAGCCGGGCCAGCAGCGCATAGAGCTGCGCAGCGCCGGCCCGCTCCTCCGCGGTCCAGCGGCGGGGAATGCCCTCGCGATAGCGGTCGCGCAGGGTGCGGAAGGTGGCGTCGTCCTCCGCCTGCATCAGCGCGGCCAGCCGGTCCCAGGCGGCATCCGATTGCGCCAGCAGCGCCTTCGCCCTGCCGGTGGCCGCCTGGAATCCGGCAAGCGCGGCCGGGTTGGCACGCGCCCACTCCTCGCGGAAGACGTATCCGATGGACGGTATGTCCGCCGGCTGGCCCAGTGCGGTCAGCATGTCCGACACCGTGACCAGCACGCGCATGCCCCGCGCCTCCAGCCGGGCGGCGAAGGGCCAGTAGGTCAGCACGGCATCCAGGTCGCCGTCGGCGATCTTGCTGTTCAGCAGCGGCGGCGCACCGAAGAAGGGCTGGGCGTCGCGGTCGAGCGCAAGGCCGTGCCGGTCGCCGGCCAGCGCCTTCAGCAGGAGCCAGCTCTTGTCCAGCGGGCTGCCGGCGACGCCGATGCGCTTGCCGCGCAAGTCGGCGATTCCAGAGATTGCGGAGCCGGCCGGCACCACCAGCGCACCGACGGCGGTCGAATAGGGGATGAAGGACAGCGCCTCGCCCTTCGTGCGCATGCGCGAAACCCACAGCCAGTCGGAGACGATCACCTCCACGCCGCCGGCCTGCAGCGCCACCTGCGTGGCAGCGCTGCTCGCCAACTCCACCAGCCGCAGGTCGATCCCCGCCTCTTGGTCGAAGCGGTTGGCGCGGACGGTGTCGAGTTCCCAGCTGACCGTTCCGAACTTCAGCACCCCGGCGCGGACGACCGGCCGCTCGGCGGCGAAGCTTGGCCGGATCGCAGCCGATGCGACAAGCGCACCAGTGGCCAGCGCGCCGGCGGCAAGCAGCGCCGCCCGTCTCGTACAGCCTGCCGACATGGTGCCATCCCCGGCGTCTGGTTGAACCGACAGTCTAGGAGGTTTGGATATGTTCGTATATTCAACGATAGGAGGATGGGGCGGAGTATGCGGGGGTGCCGGCCTTCGACACCCCCGTTCCCGCCGTCCCGCCCCTTGCTCCGTCACTGATCGTAGGTTCCCGCACCGACGATGTAGTTGCCGTCGCGGGTGACGTAGGAATGCTTGTGCTCGACCTTGTTGGTCTGGCGGTTCAGCCAGACGTAGTCGATGACGGCGCTCGGCTTGTCCTTGGTTTCCGTGATCATCGCCTGGACGATGGGCTTGCCTTCGGCATCCTTCAGCTCGGCAGCCTCGGAGCCGGCAAGACGCGGGTTGGCGCCGGAGGCCACGTAACGGCCCTTGGTGTCGAAGACGAAGACATACAGCTCGCCGCGGCGGAAGTTGCCCTTCGGGTCCTGGAACGCCTTGGTGGCTTCCTCCGGCCCCTTGGACTTCAGATAGGCGACGGCGTCGGCGACCAGCGATTTGGCCTGTTCGGGGGTGGCGCGGTCGGCAGCGAACGACGTGGCGGCCGGCGCGGCAAACAGGGCCGCGGCGACGGCGACCAGGGAAGCGGTTCTGCGGATCATGAATGACCACCTTCAGGGAAGTAGAACGGGATCGGAAAGCCAGTGGTTGGCAATGGGGGCAGCGGCTCAGTCCTCGTGCACGGTCTCCAGCCAGGAGCGGATCGACCACAGCGCCTCCTGCCCCAGCGCCTCGCCGAAGGCCGGCATGTAGGTGACGCCGTTGCGGATGGAGCCGTTGATCACACGCTCCTTGAACCACTCGTCGCCGGCATCGCCCTTCTCCAGATAGCGCAGGTCGGGGGCGATGCCGCCGGAGACCGCACCCAGGCCATGACAGCGCGCGCAATTCTGGTTGAAGGCGGAGGAGCCGATCTCGATGGCGCGCTGGTTGCTGCGGTATGGGTTGCTGTCGCGCCACTTGTCGCCCAGCTTCTCCAGCCCGGTGGTATCGACCGCCTGCGGCACGACATCGCCATGGGCGTAAACAAGGCCGGGGAGCGCCACGGCGCCGATCAAACCAACAGCGGCTGCAATTCGAAGAATCCGTGCATTCATGAGTAAGACGTTCCCTCTGTTTCTCGCCGCCCTGCGGCTTCTGCTTCGCATGAGCGGACGTTATCAGCAGTGGGGCAGACAAATAATTGGACTATGGTAGGACACAACAGAACAGGGGAACAATTCGACTGGAGCACATTGAACAACGAGCCGAGCGGACCGGATTGCTCCGGTCCGCTCGGCTTCCAGCCGGTCGGGGATCGATCAGGCCTTGGGCAGCTTGAAGACCCAGAGCGAGCCGCCCTGGTTGATGTCCTTCACCAGCTTGGCGACATCGCCGCCCCACAGCGGCACGGCGCCACCCCAGCCGGAGACGACAGCGACATACTGCTCGCCATCCATCTTCCAGGTGACCGGGCTGCCGACCACGCCGGAGCCGGTCTGGAACTTCCAGACCTCCTGGCCCGACTTGGCGTCGAAGGCCTTCAGGTAGCCTTCTGGCGTGCCGGTGAAGACGAGGTTGCCGGCGGTGGTCAGCACACCACCCCACAGCGGGGCCGGGTTCTTGTATTCCCAGACGATCTTGCCGGTCTTCGGATCGACGGCGCGCAGCGCGCCGATGTAGTCGTCGTACAGCGGCTTGATGGTGAAGCCGGCGCCGAGATAGGCCGCCCCCTTCTTGTAGGTGATCGGCTCGTTCCAGATGTCCATGCCCCACTCGTTGGCCGGGACGTAGAACAGCTCCGTCTGCGGGTTGTAGGCCATCGGCATCCAGTTCTTGGCGCCGAGGAAGGCGGGAGCCGCGAAGACCGATTTGCCCTTGGCGTCGCCGCTCCCCTCGCCGGGAGCGCCGGGACGGTTCTCGTCGACGTACATCGGGCGGCCGGTCTCGATGTCGATGCCCTTGGCCCAGGTGATCTTGGTGACGAAGGGCGTGGCGTTGATCAGTTTGCCGGTGTTGCGGTCGATGACGTAGAAGAAGCCGTTGCGGTCGGCCTTGCCGCCGGCCTTGATGACCTTGCCGTCCTTCTTCAGGTCGAAGGAGACGAACTCGTTCACGCCGTCGAAGTCCCAGCCGTCATGCGGCGTGGTCTGGTAGTGCCATTTGATCTCGCCGTTGTCCGGATTGATGGCGAGCGTGGAGGAGGTGTAGAGGTTGTCGCCCGGACGCAGGTGCGAATTCCACGGCGCCGGGTTGCCGGTGCCGAAGAACAGGCTCTTGGTCTCCGGATCGTAGGTGCCGCCCAGCCAGGTGGCGCCGCCGCCGGTCTTGTACATGTCGCCCGGCCAGCTGGCGTTGGTCTTGCCGGTGACGGTCGATTCCTTGCCGTTCAGCATGCCCATGTTGCCTTCGATGGTCGGGCGTTGCCACACCAGTTCGCCCGTCTCGGCATCGCGGGCCTCGACCATGCCGATGACGCCGAACTCGCCGCCGGAATTGCCGGTGATGATCTTGCCATCGACGATCATTGGGGCGGCGGTGTTGGAATAACCTTCCTTGTAGTCCTGAAGCTTCTTGTTCCAGACGACCTTGCCGGTCTCGCGGTTCAGCGCGACGAGGCGGGCGTCCAGCGTGGCGAAGTAGATCTTGTCCTTGTAGATCGCCGCACCGCGGTTCACGACGTCGCAGCAGGGCATGATGCCGTCGGGCAGGCGGTGGTTGTATTCCCACTTCTTGTGGCCGGTGCGGGCATCGACCGCATAGAGGCGGGAGTAGGAGCCGGTGACGTAGATGGTGCCGTCATAAATGATGGGCTGCGCTTCCTGCCCGCGCTGCTTCTCGCCGCCGAAGGAGAAGGACCAGACCGGGACCAGCTTCTTGACGGTGTCGGCGTTCAGGTCGGTCAGCGGACTGAAGCGCTGGGCCTGCGGTCCCATGCCATAGGTCAGGACCGCTTCGGTGTTGGTTGCGCTCTTCAGCAGATCCTCGTTGGAGGGGCCACTGGAGGGGGCGTCTGCGGCGAGAACGCCGGTGGCGCTGAACGCGGTCAGCGAGGCTGCCAGGGCGAGACTTGTAACCAGGCGCTTCATGTGCGGTTGCCTCCCAATACTGATGATGACGGCACCGCCCGGGCAAGGTCCGACCGTTGCCGCAGGACGGGCGGGTCCGGCGGTGCTGGGTCGGGATCGGGGCGGCTATCAGGATGTTGGCGGCCGCAAGGGCCGCGTCGCTTCACGATATCGGCAGTGTAGACGGATGATCGGTCGGGTAAATTGTCGGATAGTAGCAGTCGCAAGCGTCAATTGACTTTGGGAAGGCTCTCCTGCTCGATCCTTGGCCAGAGATGGGCGACGGAACGGCGATACTCTTCACGCAGCACGTCCAGCACTGCGAAGCGCTCCGGAATCGGCAGTTCCAGCGCTTCCGCCATGTCCATGCCCGACTCCATCGCCTGACGCAGCGTGCCGTCCAGCCAGGTCAGCCAATCGCGGGTCTGGGAGACGCAGGCCTTGTCGGGACGGATGTGGCCGTGGTTGGGCACCAGCAGCCGGATGTCCAGCGCATCCACCGCGTCCAGTTCCTTCAGCCAGTCGGCGATGGAGGCATGCGGCGTGGTGGGCGTGCGGTTGCAGAACACGACGCCGCCGGCGAACAGCACGCCCGTGGTCTCGTCCAGGATCATCAGGTCGGCGGCGGTGTGGCCGGCCAGCGGGATCAGCCGCAGCCGGTGGTCGCCGAATTTGACGGTGGAGCCGTAGACCGGCTCGTTCGGTACCGTCACCTCGGTCCCGCGCATCCAGTCGCCGACCAGCCTGTACATGTTCTCGGCGATGCCGCTCCCTTCCTCCTGGATGCCGGCGATGGTGCCGGGCAGCGCCGCGAGCGGCACGTCGGCGAAAGCCTGGGAACCCAGCCAGTAATCGGGATGCAGGTTGCTGACGAAAACCTTGCGGATCGGCTTGTCGGTGACCTTGCGGATGGCGGCGCGCATCTCCTCGCCATAGCGGCGGGACGGGCCGGTCTGGATGACGATCACCCCGTCAGCGGTGACGATGAAGCCGGAATTCAGGATGTTGCCGCCGTTGGCGCGGGTGAAATGCTTGGTCGATCCCTCGAACACATAGGTGTCGGGGGCGATGCGCGTCGGCTTCAGGTCGTAGCTCAGCGGGCCGGAGGCCTGTGCGGTGGCAGTGAGAGCCGTGGTGAGACCGGCGGCAAGAACGGCAGCGAGCGCCAGCCGGCGCAGGAGCTTCATCGTCATTGTCCGACACTCCGCAGCGGGTCGGTTGGGCGCAGCGTCATCGCCGGCCGGGCGCCGGGCGGCGGCATCGGGATGATCGCATCGATCTCGCCGCCCTGGTTGTCGCGGCCGCGCAGCACCAGCGCCTTGGAATCCGACGGCGGGCGGAGGTCCAGTGAGTAGACCGGGTTTTCCGACACCGGCTCCAGGCTGTCGATCCGCGCCAGTTCGGACGGGCCGCCAGGGGTCTGAGCCTGGACCGTCAGCGTCTCGACGAAAAAGGCGGGGATGCCGTCGACGAGGCCGGTGTCGTTGGGGTGACGAATGCGCAGCCGCAGCCGCGCCACCCCGTCCTCATCCGCCGGCCACAGCCTGGCCTGCACCTCGCCGACATGGTCGGCCCAATCCTTCTGCGCATAGGACACAGGCGGGGCGCTGCAGCCGCCGCCCGCCGCATCGACCAGGACGCCCGACACGTGCCAGACACCGTCTGCGGTCCGCGCCGCACCGCGCACGGCGGTCGCCTGCTGGATCTTGATGCGGGTGGCGATGTAGGGCGCGGCGGTGCCGGGGTGATAGCGCAGGATCAGCGGAAAGGGGTTGAGGTCGGCGATCGCCAGCATCTCCACCACCTGCCCCAGGGCCGTGGCGTCGACGGACAGCGGCACGGCGCGGGTATCCTCCGCCGAAGCCGGTGCCGTGACCTTCACGGCATTGTCGAACACCACCGGCGCGTCGGCGAAATACTGATCGCGCAGAGCCTCCCACATCACGGAACCGAGCGGGTCGGAGGGGAAGGCTGCGGCGAATGCCGGAACGGCTGCCATCAGCAGCGCTGCGGTCAGGTGGCTTCCGAGCAAGGCATATCGCATGCAACTCCTCCCCATCGTCCCTTCACTCCACCAGCGGGGGCGGAGTGTGGGTGACGCCGTAGCTGGCGAAGATCTTCGCCATCGTCCCGTCCTCGGTCAGGGCGGCCACCGCGTCGCCGACGGCGTAGACGAGATCGCGGGAGTTCTCCTTGGTCGCCATGCCGACGTTCCAGCTCGACGTCATCATCCCCGGCAGGGTCACCGTGGTGATCGGGAACTGCTCCGCCCGCGCGCCAAGCGCAGCCTGCATCTGGCTGAGCGGCGCCAGCACCGCGGCGGCTTCACCGGCGGTCAGCTTCTCCACGGCGGCCTCGGGCGTCGGGCAATGGATGATGTGGCTGCGCAGCCGGCCGCCCTGCAGGCCCAGCAGGAAGAAGTCGGGGATGCTGTCGATCTCCACCGCGATCGGCTCCTCCGGCAGTGTCGCCAGCATGGCGGAGCGCACCCGCTGCGGATCGCGCGCCAGCGCGAACACCTCGTGATGATAGGGGCCGAACAGCACCGCCTCCGGGTTCATCAGGCCGAACTGCTTGTCATAGGGGATGTGCATCATGATGTCGGCCAGCTCGCCGCCGAACAGGCTGCCGCGCCACACCGCGACGCGCAGGTCGTCGGACACGGTTTCCCCGGCGATCTGCTCCACGATGTCTGCCTTCACGTCCAGCTTTCCCGCAATCGCCCTGGCGAGATCCACGTCGATGCCGACCAGGGTTCCGTCCTGCTGGAAGGAGAAGGGCCGGAAATCGCGATAGACGGCGACCCTCAGCCGGCCGCGCTCCATCACCTCGTCCAGCGGACGGGCGGAGGCACCGCGCGGACATGCCAACATTGTTGCGGCAAGTCCGGAAAGAATGCAGCGGCGGGTCACAGGCGCCATTGGAAATCCCGGCAATGGTTTGCTGAACGGCTGGGAAACCAGGATAGCGATTGGTCAGCAATGCCAATAATTGGACTTTCGTACAAGGCGTGGCATGACTGCGATCGCTCCGCGGACTTCCCGCCCCGTCGGACCGCTGTCCATCCTCCCATAGTCGCATTCCGGAGACCGGTTTCGCCGGATAGGCTGCACTCCAAACTGTTTGCGTCCCGACGGATATGATGACAAAGACCCGCCTGCTCCACAGCCTGCCGCTGGCCGCACTTGGTGCCCTGTTGCTGACCGGCGTGCCCGTCGCCGCCGAGCAGAATGCCGGCGCGGATACCGGGGAGATCCGCATCGGCTTCCTTACGCAGACGCCGGAACCGCCGCCCTACGTCGCCAACCCGGACGAGCCGACGGCCGACGACGGGCTGGCCGGTGCGGCGCTCGCCATCGCCGACAACAACACGACCGGCAAATTCCTCAAGCAGTCCTTCGTGCTGGACAGCGTGGAGGTCCCGCCCGACGGAGACGCGGCGGCTGCCCTGCGCGAACTGGCGGGACGCGGCGGCCGCTTCGTCGTCGTCGATGCGCCGGGCGCGACGGTGGAAGCGCTGTCGAAGCTGCCGGAGGCACGCAACCTGCTGCTTCTGAACGCCAACGCGACCGACGACTCCCTGCGCGGCGCAGCCTGTGCGCCCAATCTGCTGCATGTGGCGCCGAGCCGGGCGATGCTGGCCGATGCGCTCGGGCAATATCTGGTGAAGAAGCGCTGGCCGCGCTGGTTCCTCGTCACCGGCCGCCGGCAGGAGGACAGGCTCTATGCCGACGCGGTCCGCCGCACCGCCAAGCGCGTCGGCGCCCAGATCGTGGCGGAAAAGGAGTGGACCGCCGACAGCGACGTGAACCGCACGGCGGAGGCGGAAATCCCCGTCTTCACCCAGGCCAAATCCTACGACGTGCTGATCGTTGCCGACGAGGTCGGGGAATTCGGCGATTACCTGTCCTACCGCACCGCCGATCCGCGCCCTGTGGCCGGCACCCAGGGGCTGGTTCCCACGGTCTGGCACCGCACCCACGAACAATGGGGGGCGGCACAGCTGCAATCCCGCTTCAAGGCGGCGGCCAAGCGCCCGATGACCGCCCGGGACCACAATGACTGGACCGCCGTCCGCGTGGTGGGAGAGGCGGCGGCCCGCGCCCGCACCGCCGACCCGGACCGGCTGATCGCCTTCATCCAATCGCCCGACTTCACCATGTCCGCCTTCCGCGGCGCGCCGCTTACCGTGCGTCCGTGGGACGGGCAGCTGCGCCAGCCTTTGCTGCTCGCCGCCGACCGCTCGGTCGTGTCGGTGTCGCCGCAGGAGGGGTTCCTGCATCCGCGGACCGAACTGGACAGCCTGGGTTACGACCAACCTGAAACGCTCTGCAAGACGCGAGGGAAGAAAACGCCATGACATCCGCCCGCCAGCCCTGGTTACCCCTGACCGCTTCCCTGCTGACCGCCTTCCTGGCGTCCGCCGCGTCGGCCCAGACGATCTATGTGTCCAACGAAAAGGACAACAGCCTGTCGGTGATCGACGGCAAGACGATGGCGGTGGTCGACACCATCAAGGTCGGCAAGCGCCCGCGCGGCATCACCCTGTCCAAGGACGGCACCCAGCTGTTCATCTGCGCCAGCGACGACCATGCGGTGCAGGTGCTCGACCTCGCCAGCAGGAAGGTCGTGCACAACCTGCCCTCCGGCGAGGATCCGGAACAGTTTGCGCTCAGCCCCGATGGCAAGAGCCTGTTCATCGCCAATGAGGACAGCAACGTCGTCACCGTGGTCGACGTGCCCGCGCGCAAGGTCGCCTTCCAGGTCGATGTCGGGGTGGAGCCGGAAGGCATGGACGTCAGCCCCGATGGCCGCTGGGCCGTCAACACGTCCGAGACCACCAGCATGGTTCACTGGATCGACGTGGAGAAGCGGCAGGTCGTCGACAACACCCTGGTCGGGCCGCGCCCGCGCCATGCGGAGTTCACCAAGGACGGCGCGCAGTTGTGGGTGTCGTCGGAGATCGGCGGAACCGTCAGCGTCATCGACACCGCCACGCGGCAGGTCAAGAAGGTCGTCGACTTCCACATCAAGGGCGTCGCCAAGGACCGCATACAGCCGGTGGGCGTCAAGCTGACCGACGACGGCCGCTATGCCTTCGTGGCGCTCGGGCCGGCCAACCATGTCGCGGTGGTGGACGCGAAGACCTTCGAGGTGAAGGATTATCTGCTGGTCGGCCGCCGCGTCTGGCATCTGGCGCTGACGCCCGACCAGAAGACGCTGTACAGCACCAACGGGGTCAGCGGCGACGTGTCTGTGATCGACGTCGAAAACCTCAAGGTGACGAAGTCGATCAAGGTCGGCCGCTATCCCTGGGGCGTCGTCGTCAAGGGGTAATGAAAAATGGGAGCAGCAGGATGACGGTGCCGGCATTGGAGGTGGAGGGGCTGCGCCACAGCTATGGCGGGGAGCGCCATGCGCTGGAGGATGTCGGATTCCGCGTTATGTCCGGCGCCTTCACCTGCCTGCTCGGCCCCAACGGGGCGGGCAAGAGCACGCTGTTCGCGCTCGCCACCGGGTTGCTTCGCCCGACCGCGGGCCGTGTGCGCATCCATGGCAACGACGTGGTGAAGGCGCCCGGCGAGGCGTTGGCCCGGCTGGGCGTGGTGTTCCAGCAGCCGACCCTCGACCTCGACCTGACGGTGGTGCAGAATCTGCGCTATTTCGCGGCTCTGCACGGCATCGGCCGGCGCGAGGCCGACCGGCGGATAGAGACGGAGTTGACACGCCTGTCCCTGTTCGAACGGCGGGGCGAGAAGGTCCGCGCCCTGAACGGCGGGCATCGGCGGCGGGTGGAGATCGCCCGCGCCCTGCTGCACCGCCCGTCGCTGCTTTTGCTGGACGAGCCGACGGTCGGACTGGACATTCCCGCCCGCCGCACGCTGATCCGCCATGTCCATGCGCTGTGCGCCGGGGACGGCATCGCCGTGCTGTGGGCCACCCACCTGATCGACGAGATCGACCCGGCAACCGACCATGTGGTGGTCCTGCACCGCGGCCGGGTGCGGGCCAGCGGCCCGGTCGCTGCGGTGAACGCCGAGGCGGGCTGTGCCACCGTGGCGGAGAGCTTCGACCGGCTGACCGCCGCCAAGCCGGTCGCCGATGTGGGCGCAAACGCGGAGGCTGCGGCATGAGCGGATGGTGGATCGCCTTCCAGGGAATCGTGGCGCGCGAGGTTCTGCGCTTCGTCCACCAGCGCGGACGCTTCCTCGGCGCGCTGGTCCGGCCGCTGGTCTGGCTGTTCGTCTTCGCGGCGGGATTCCGGGCGGCTCTCGGCATCGCCATCATCCCGCCTTACGAGACCTATATCCCGTACGAAACCTACATCGTGCCGGGGCTGATCGGCATGATCCAGCTGTTCAACGGCATGCAGGGCTCGCTGTCGATGGTCTACGACCGCGAGATGGGCAGCATGCGCATCCTGCTGACCAGCCCGCTGCCGCGCGGTTTCCTGCTTCTGGCGCGGTTGCTGGGCGGGGTGGTGGTGTCGGTGCTGCAGGTGGCGGCCTTCCTGCTGATCGTCCGGCTCTACGGCATCGACCTCCCGGTCTGGGCGCCGCTGACCGTGCTGCCGGCGCTGCTGCTGAACGGGCTGATGCTAGGCGCGCTGGGCATGGTGCTAGCCTCCACCATCCGCCAGTTGGAGAATTTCGCCGGGGTGATGAATTTCGTCGTCTTCCCCCTGTTCTTCCTGTCCTCCGCCCTCTATCCGCTCTATCGCATGGAAGAGGCCGGGCCTCTGCTGTGGTGGCTGTGCAGCCTGAATCCCTTCACCCACGGGGTGGAACTGATCCGCTTCGCGCTGTACGGGCAAGTGGATGGGCTGGCGCTGGCCGTTGTCGCCGGCGCGACGCTGCTGTTCGCGGCGCTGGCGGTGCGCGGCTATTCCCCCGCCCGCGGCTTGGGATCGCGGGCGCCGTCGGCGGCCGGGTGACGCCTCACGCCGCGTCGTGGAAGATGATGCCCAGCGTGTGGCGTTCCCCCGACCTGACCGGGCTGACGCCATGGCGGTGGCGGACGCGGTAGGGACCGCGGCTGCCCTGGACCGGACGCTGGTCGACCGCGAAGATCACCCCCTCCCCCAGCCCCAGCGGCACGACGGTGGCGCGCGACTGCATGCGCGGGCGCTGTTCCGTCAGTACGAACTCCCCGCCGGTGAAGCCGGCGCCCGGCTCCGACAGCAGGATGGTGATCTGCAGCGGGAACACCGTCTCGCCATAGAGGTCCTGATGCAGGCAGTTGTAGTCGCCGGGGCCGTATTTCAGCAGAAGCGGCGTCGGCCGCGTCTGTCCCGCGGCGTGGCAGCGTTCCAGGAACTCCGCATGCTCCGCCGGGTAGCGGGTGTCGAGCCCCATCGCCTCGGCCCAGCGGTTGGCGACCGGCGCCAGCCGGCGGTAGAGCGGCGCCCGCAGGGCGGCAATCGGATCCGGCAGCGGGTGGGTGAAGTATTTGTATTCCCCCTTGCCGAAGCCGTGCCGCTCCATCACCACCCGGCTGCGGAAGGGGGCGTCCTGCCCATAGAGGCCAGCCAGCGCCGCACAGGTCCGGGCATCCAAAAGCGGTCCGGTCAGGGCATGGCCGGCGGCATCGAGTTCCACGCCGATGCGGGTCCAGTCCAGTTCATCCACCGCCGTCATCGGGCCAGTTCCTTGCGGTCTTCCGCCCGTTCCCTGTCCAGCAGGTCGCGCTTGCGCTCCACGCCCCAGCGGTAGCCGGAGAGGCCTCCGTCGGAGCGCACCACCCGGTGGCAGGGAATCGCCACCGCCAGCGGGTTGGCGCCGCAGGCCCGCGCCACCGCCCGCACCGCCGCCGGCTCGCCGATGGCCCTGGCGATCTCGGCATAGCTGGCGGTCCGCCCGGCGGGAATGGCGCGCAGGGCCTGCCAGACGCGTTGCTGGAATGCGGTGCCGCCGATGTCCAGCGGCAGGGCCAGCCCGGTTCCCGGCGCCTCGACCAGCCCCACCACCTGCGCCACGGTCGTTTCGAAGCCTGGGTCGCCGCCGATCAGCTCGGCGTTGGGAAAGCGGTCCTGCAGGTCGCGCAGCAATTCCTCCGGATCGTCGCCCAGCAGGATGGCGCAAATCCCGCGCTCCGTCGCCGCCACCAGGATGGAGCCCAGCGAACAGGCCCCGACTGCGAAGCGGATCGCCTCCCCCGCCCCGCCGCGGCGGTAGGCGGTGGGCGTCATGCCCAGCCGCGCCCCCGCCGTCTCGTAGAAGCGCCCCGACGAGCCGTAACCGGCCTCGTAGATCGCCTCCGTCACGCTGCCCGCCTCCTGCAGGCTGCCGGCGACGCGGGCGGCTCGGCGGGCCTCGGCATAGGCTCGCGGGGTGACGCCGGTCGCCTGCTTGAAAATGCGGTGGAAATGGTGCGGGCTGAGCCCGGCGGCGGCGGCAAGCTCCTCCAGCGGCGGAACCTCCTCCGCCTCCTCGATCAGGCGGCAGGCGCGGGCGACGGCGTCGGCCCGGCGTTCGGACTGGCTCGGTCCGTCGGGGCGGCAGCGCTTGCAGGGGCGGAAGCCCGCCCGTTCCGCCTCGGCATTGGTGTCGTAGAACACGACATTCTCCGGCCTGGCCGGGCGCGCGGCACAGCTGGGACGGCAATAGACACCTGTGCTGCGGACCGCATAGACGAACCGGCCGTCGGCGGCGGGGTCGCGGCGGCGCAAGGCTTCCCAGCGGTCGGGCGCGGTGTCGGCGGCATTGTCGAGTGCGACGGTCATCTGTCCCTCTCCCTCCTCGAAGCATACAGGCATCAAGGCGCGTTGAGGGGACAATCTGGGCCGGCGGACGGCACCGCGCACTCCGCTGCTTGCTATCGAATTGCGCTTTCCTTCCTCCTCCTCTGCGCCTTGCGGACAATCGCCTCGATGCAGTCCAGCACCCGCTCGGCGTTGGCGAGCCGGCTGTCGGCGTCGGGAGCGTCCAACGCCGAACTCAGCCGGTCGTCCTGGGCGCGCAGCATGCCCTTGGAGCGCTTCGTCAGCGTCGCTGCCCGCGCTGCGGCGCGGTCTCCGCGCAGGGTCGCCGCCACGCCGGCCGGTCCACATCCGAGCGAGGCGATCCCCAGCGCCCGGCAGCGGCAGCGCAGGGATGCGATGGCCAGGAGGCGCTCCACCGGGTCGGGCAGCGGACCGAAGCGGTCCTCCATCTCCTCGCGCAGGGCGTCCAACTCGCCGGCTTCACGGGTGCGGGCGATGCGGCGGTGCAGGCCTATGCGCAGCTCCTCCTCCGGGATATAGGCGGCGGGGATGCAGTGCGGCACCGCAACCGTCACCTCCGGATCCCAGCGTTCGTCAGGCTGGCGGCGCAGCGACCGCAGGGCGTCGGCCAGGATGCGCTGGTACAGTTCCGTCCCCACCGCGCGCAAATGGCCGGTCTGGTCATTGCCCAGCAGGTCGCCCGCCCCGCGCTGGTCGAGGTCGAGCATGCTGAGGACGAAGCCGCCGCCCAGGCTTTCGATCACTTCCAGCGAGCCGAGCCGGCGGGCCGCCCGCTCCTCCAGCGGATGGTCGGGATCGGTCAGCAGATAGGCGTAGCCCTGCACCGCCCCGCGCCCCACCCGGCCGCGCAGCTGGTGCAGCTGGCCCAGCCCGAACAGGTCGGGGCGGGACAGCAGCAGCGTGTTGGCGCGCGGGATGTCGATGCCGGATTCGATGATCGGCGTCGACAGCAGGATGTCGGTATCGCCATCGACGAAGCTCATCACCGCATCGTCCAGCGCCGCCGCCCCCAGCCGCCCATGCGCCACGGCAATGCGGGCGGCCGGCACGAGGTCGCGTATCCAGTCCTCCAACTCTCCCAGGTCGGCGATACGCGGGGTGACGCAGAAGGCCTGTCCGCCGCGGCCGAGTTCGCGCAGCAGGGCGGCACGGGCAGTGGCGGGATCGCGCGGCGTCACGGCGGTGCGCACCGGGCGGCGGCGGGCCGGCGGCGTGTCGATGATGCTGAGCCCCCGCAGCCCCGCCAACGCTCCCTGCAGCGTGCGCGGAATCGGCGTCGCACTCAGCGCCAGACTGTGGACGCCCTTGGTCCGCCGTTTCAGCTCCTGTTTCTGCGCGGCGCCGAAACGTTGCTCCTCGTCCACCACCATCAGGCCCAGGCGCTGGAATCCGACATCCTTGGACAGCAGCGCATGGGTGCCGACGACGATGTCCACCGACCCGTCGGCCAGCCCGGCACGCACCCGCTCGCTCTCCGCCTTGGTCATGGAACCGGTCAAGGGCTCCACCGTCAGGCGCAAGCCGGCGAAGCGCCGACGGAACACATCCAGATGCTGGCGGGCGAGGACGGAGGTCGGCGCCATCACCGCGACCTGATGCCCGGCAAAGGCGACGGCCGCCGCAGCGCGCAAGGCCACCTCCGTCTTGCCATAGCCGACATCGGCGCAGACCAGATGGTCCATCGGGTGACCCTGCCGCATGGCGTCGAGCACGGACCGGATGGCGTGATGCTGCCCCTCCGTCAGGTCGAAGCCGAACCGGGCACCGAAACGGCGCATGCGGTCGGCCGGCGGGTCGATGATCGGAGCCGTCTCCCGCGTGCGGCGGCGGGCCTCGCGCAGAATGCCTTTGGCGGTCTCGCCGATCTCCGTCTCCAGCACCGCGCGGCGGTCCAGCCAACTGGCGTTCTTCAGGCTGTCGAGCCGGGCACCGGTGTCGGCCGAGCCATGGCGCCACAGCCTGTCGAAGTCGGAGGTCGGAACCAGCAGCCGGTCGTCATGGGCATAGTCCAGCACCAGGAAATCGGCGGTGGACTCCCCACCGGCGCCATCGTCGGACGCGATGGCCTCCAGCCCGACCAACTGGCCGATGCCGTAATCCAGATGGACGACGAAGTCGCCGGGCGCCAGTTCCGACGGCGCCAGCGGCGGCCGTACCGGTGCCTCCCCGACGCCTCCCCCTGCATGGCGCGGAGCCACCAGCACGGTCATGCCGTCGCAGACGAATCCGCCGCCGGTCCGCAGCGCCAGCACAGCGCAGTCGCCCGGCCCGAGCGGCGGGTCCGGCCAGCACTCCAGCCGCGGCACCGGCCGCCCCAACTCCGCCTCCGCCCGTTCAATCAACCGGTCCACCAACCGGTCCACTTCGTCGGGCCCGCCACCAGGGTGGACGGCGAGCAGAACGGCTCCGCCATCCGCGACCAGTGCCGCCGCCCGGCGCAGCAGCGTGCGCTCGTTCCGCACCGCCTCCACCGCCGGCCCGGTCGTCACCTCCACCGGCAGCACGGTGCGGGCGGCGAGCCTTTCGTCGAGGGAGTCGGCATCGATCAGGCGTCGTTCCAGCACCGGCACCGGCAGGATGCAGGCGTCGTCGCGGCGGATGCGGCGGTCGGGACCGGAGCCGGCCAGATCGTCAGCCCGCGCCTCGATCCGGTCGCGCGCGCCGGCATCCAGAACCACCGGTGCATTCGGCAATAGGTCAAGCAGCAGCGGGCAATCATCGAAGACATTGGGAAGCTGAAGATCGAACGCGTAGGGCCGCCGCCCCTCCGCCAGATCCCGCCGCAGATCCGCCGGCAGGACATAGCCGAGCTCCGCAAGGTTGGCCGCCAGCCGGTCGAGCATCTCCGGCCCGACGATCAGGTCAGTGACCGGGCCGAGCGTGACCTCGTCGATGGAGGCGATGGAACGCTGGGAAACCGGATCGAACAGCCGAAGTTCGCGCACCACCCCGTGTGATATGTCGCAGCGGACCGGCCGGTCGCCGTCCCCTGGGAACACCTCCACCACCGCACCGCGGATCGCCGCCTCGCCGGGTTCGTCGACCCGCTCGTCCAGCACATAGCCGGACTTGGCGAACCAACCGCGCCATGCCGCCTCGTCATAGGCCATGCCGCGGGTCAGGTGGAACCGTGCACCCGTCCACGCTTCCGGCGGTGGCAGCCGTTGCAGGGCGAGGTCGGCCGAGGCCACCACCAGCCGGCCGGCAGCCGGTGCCGCCTCGTCGGCAAGCCGCATCAGCCCGGCGGCGCGGCGCCCCAGCACGGCGCGCGACGGCGCGGCACGGTCTCCGGCGGCCGTTTCATCGATGGGAAGCAGAACGACGTCGAGGTCGGGGGCGATATCGCCGGCCAGCCGGGCCAGCCGGGCCGCGCGCCCGTCGCTGCGCGCAAGCAGCAGCACGCCGCCGGGACGGCGGGCGAGCGTCGCCAGCCGGACAGCCAGTTCGCCCTCGCTTTGAACGGTCAGGCCCACCGGGGACGGCGGCGGGGACGGCGGGGCCTCGGGGGTGGGTTCGGCGACGGGAGCTCCGTCAAGCATGATGGTCAGGCATGGTGGGAAGGCTCCGATCGGTGACACCGCGCGGCGGGAGGGCCGCAGGGGTTAAACACCGCCGGGACCCTCTGGTTGCCTACCCTTCAGTCTAGCGGAACCTTCCCGGTCAATGCAGCGTCAACCAGCCGGCCAATACCGCGATGAAGGCGCCGGCTGTCGATCCCAACACGGTCAGCAGCGGCGACCAGCCCGCCCCGGTGCTCTTTTCGGCTCCGGCGCCATCCAGCCCGCGCAGGGTCTGGTCCATCCGCATCAGGAACACTTCCAGCCCGCCGACGCGCTCCGTCAGTTCCTGCAGGGTGGCGGCCAGTGCGTCGGTCCGCTCCGCCTGCGCGGTATCCAGGCGGGTGGCTTCGCCACGGAGAGCCGTCACTCCTTCGCCGGCGTCGCGCAGAAGTCGACCGAGGGCCTGCTGGGCGGCGGCAAGCTGTCGCTGGTCGCGTCGAAGCGCGTCGATCCGCTCGCCGATGCGTTGCAGATGCGGCCCCAACAGGCGGTCGAGCCGCTGGTCCTCGGGGTTTGGCTGCGCGAAGGTCGCCGTCTCGCCGGTGGACGGCGACCGGACGACGGCCACCACCCGCGACGGATCGGCCCCTTCGGGCAGGGTCAACTCGGCTTCGAAGGCATGCGCGCCGTCGCCGATCCCGCCGCCTTCCAGATCGGCCCGCGGCCGGTCGGCCAGCACCCGCGCCAGCGTCACCGGCGGACCGCCGTCCCGCTCCAGCCGCAGTTCCACCTCCAGCCGGTCGCCGGGATGATTGCCGTCCCAGCCCCAACCGAAGACGCGCCCACCCTGCAGGGCGTCGATATGGCCGACGATCGCGGCCCCCTGCGGCGCCTCGGCCGCGGGTGCGGGGTCGTGAAGCTCGACGATCTTGGCGGTGGCGGACATGGAACCCGTTCCGGTTGGTTGGCGTGGAGATATAGCGATCTCCCTCTCCAGGGACGGGAGAGGGAGATCGAGCGCTTCCTCACGCCGCCTTGCGTTCGGTGCTGCGGCGCAGGGCGTGGCTCGGCATGCGATGGGGGACGTAGTTCTCGTCCAGGAATTCCCGCATGTCGCGATAGCGCTGGTAATAGGTGCGGTTGAACTTCTCGAACAGGCTCTGGTCCCAATATTCCTCGAGGACGAAGGGCTTGTCCGAATAGACGTTGTAGCAGGGGATCGCGAAGGTCTCCGCGAACTCCGCCGTGCGGCTGTCATAGCTGAAATAGACCGACGGCGTGGCGTTCGACAGAGCCATCAGGTTGCCGTGCAGGCGGTAGCCCAGCACCAGATCCTTCGACCGCACGAGGGTCTCATAGTCGGCGACGACGTCCGAGTACCACAGGCGCTCGCGGTACAGCGCGTCCATCTCGTCGTCGAAATACCACTGCTTCAGCCAGGCGCTGTCGTGCAGCTGCGTCCAGGCTTCCGCCTTCTGCTCCTCGGTGCCCCACAGCAGCTTCTTCTCCTCGACCTCTCCCTGCATCATCAGGACGGTGTCGAAGCGGCGGGAGATGTCCTTCACGAAGTCGCGGTGGCGTTCCAGATACTTGCGCACGTCGGGCGAATAATGCTTGGATACCTCGCGGCGCATGGTAATGCCGACCTTGCGCACGCTGTCGAGAGCCGGCAGGTCGATGCGCAGTTCCGGATCGCGGTTGCGGAAGGCGGTCGGGCAGCCGACGATGCGGGTGTTCTTGATGCCGAGGTCCCACAGCACTTCGGCGGTGTAGGTTCCGCGCACGCCCAGCGTCGTCGACTTGTCGGCGATCATCCGCCAGATGCGCTTGCTTTCCTCGGTCAGCGTCAGCTTGCCGGTGGCCGGCGCCTGGGCGCCGACGCCGAAAG
Source organism: Pseudomonadota bacterium (assembly GCA_023423695.1). GTDB lineage: Bacteria > Pseudomonadota > Alphaproteobacteria > Azospirillales > Azospirillaceae > Azospirillum. Next base: position 73,041 of record JAFAFA010000048.1, read on the forward strand.
CGATGACGGGGATGCGCAGCTTCGTCAGCACCTGGATGGTCGCCGCCGGCCAGTCCATCGAATCGTGGATGTAGTTGCTGCCGCGCAGGAAGACGTAGTCGTATTCCGCATTGATCCGATCGACGACCTCCTGCCGGAACTCGCGGATTTCCAGCACGTCGAGCTTGTCGTAGGTCAGCAGCTTCAACGAGGAGTCGAAGACGAACGCGTCGCCGATGTTGTGGTAATGGTCGATGCTGCGCTGAATGTCCTGGTAGCTGTACCAACGCACGCAGTCGTGATCATAGACTTCGCCCGACGGAATCATGACGAGAATGTTGGCCACGGCGGCTCTCCCTGAGTTGGGCGGCAATAAGGGTGGATGACACCCGGATCGTCGCCGGGCGAATTCGAATCAACGCGCATGACCTTCATGGAAGGCCCTGCGACTTTCATTCCAACCTTACCAATTTATTCTGTGAATGATGGAATGAATTATTCCACGACTTCGAAAATATCACAGACCGCTCCGTTCTTTCCTATCAGGACCGCTGCGCCACCGCCCGTTCGGGAATGGAGGGCGCCGCACCGCCGGCGGCCAGCAGCGCATCGAAGACCTCCGCATGTTGCCGCGCGCATTCGGCACGGTCGATCGGGCGGCGGATGCGCAGGCGCAGGCGGTCCCACAGGTCGGGCGAGGTCAACGCCTCGGTCATGCGGTCCACCAGATCCTCGACGCTGCCGTTACGGAAATGCAGGCCGTCGACTCCGTGGGTGACCTTTTCCGCCATGCCGCCGATGTTGCTGGCGATGATCGGGCGACCGTGCAGGAAGGCCTCCTGGATGACGACGGGGGAGTTCTCCCACCAGATCGACGGGATGATCATCCAGTCGACGTCCTTCATCAGGCCCGGCAGTTCGGCGGAGCGGTAGCTGCCATAGAAGCGCACCCGGTCGCCGGCCTTCTCCACCGCGTCGTTGAAGCGCTTCTGATAAGCCTCCGGCTGACGTTCCAGATTGCCGCCAAAGATCATCAGCGCGCCGTCCTCGCCCCAGGCCTTTTCCGAGATGCGCGACACCGCCTCGACCAGCAGATGGGCGCCCTTGAACTCGGTCAGCTGGCCGAAGAACGCGAAACGGTTGCGCTTGCCGGCACGGGTGACCGGACGCGGCGGGGCGATGCCTTCGATGGTCAGGCCGTTCTCGATCATGCGGAACTTCTCGCGCGGCAAACCCCAGTCGACATAGCGGTCGATCAGGAAGTTCGACGGGCTGACGTAGAAGTCGGCCTGCTCCAGAAAGGTCTTCAGGAACAGCTCGCGCTTGAAGAACTCCGCCTCGCCGATGTGCGGGAAGCAGCCGGCGCAGTCGGCCGGGCTGGCGCGGTAGCACAGCGTGTTGCGGCTGGTCTTCACCATCTGGCCGTGGTGATGGCAGATCGACAGGTATTCATGCAGCGTCACCACGATCGGCACGCGCGGCAGGGCCTGACGCACCGCCTGGATCGTCTCGATGCCCAGTCCCAGGAAATGGTGGAAGTTCACCACGTCCGGCTGAAGATCACGGACATAACGGACGAAGTCCTTCTCCAGCCCCGGCAGGTTGCGGTTGGACAGGCGGAAATGGTCGTAGTCGTTGGCGTAATACAGCACCTCCCGCTCCTTCTGGCGCAGAGCCATCAGGGCGGAGCCGCGATGCTGGGCGATGGGCGGCGCCACGCGGGCCAGATAATGGCTTTCCCAGCCCGGCAGGTCGTGCAGGCCGTTGTGCAGGTTGTAGGAGGCGACCTCACCCCCGCCCAGCGAGAAGGAGGGGTGGCCATGGCTGATGATCAGCGCGCGCTTGGTCTTGCTCATCGGGTGACCGTCTGTCCTAAGCGGGGGTGGTGAGAAGTTCAGCAGCGTTTTGCCCCCACCCCAACCCTCCCCCGCTGGGCGGGGGAGGTTAGGTGGGGGTACTAGCTCAGGCCGCTATCGACGCCTTCCAGCGCTCCGCGAAGCTCCATTCGTCGACCAGCGCGCTCATGCGCTCCAGCCGGGGGTCGCGGGCGTGGCGGGACTGTTCGTCGACCGCCACCAGCCGGACCTTCGGCAGCCACAGGCAGGAGCCGCCGGCCGCCCGCACCCGCAGGCACAAATCCAGCCCCTTCGGCTCCGGCGCCAGATAGCGGCCGCCGTCGGCCATCGCCCGCACCAGCAGCTCGCGCGGCAACAGCGCGCAGTCGGCAGACGCGGCATCCACCGCCGACGCCTCCTGCTCCTTCAGCCAGTCGCGCGGGTAGCCGGCGAAGCGGCGCTCGTAGGTAACGGCACCGCCGGGTCCCTCGACCGCGACGATGCCGGCGAAGCGGATCGAGTGGTCCTCGTACAGCAGGGTCGGGCTGACCATCACCGAGGCGAGCGCGGCGGAGCCCACGGCGTTCGGCTTGCGGATCGCCCGTTCCAACGCCGACAGCCAGCCGCGTTCGGTCGGCAGCACCGACGGCGACAGCAGCAGAACCCGGTCGGCACGGGCGTGCGGCAGGGCTGCGGCGACCGCCTCGAACGGGTCGGATGCCGTGGGTGCGGCGACGAAGCCGACGGCCAGACGGTAGAAGCCGGCGGCCTGCCGGACCATGCCGGCCAGCCGCTCATGGGTGCCGGCGCCGGCCACCACCAGGATTTCCGCCTCGGCGAAGTCCGGGTCGTTCGCCATGCGGGCGAGGTTCAGGTCGACATCCTCCCGGCCGTCGCAGACCGGCAGGATCACCGACACGCGCGGGCTCTTCAGCGCGCGGCCCATCGGGTGCAGGACGGAGGCCGGTGCCGCCTGGCCCGACGCAGCGCTGCGCAGCATCGGCCCCAGGTGGGTGGCGACGACGCGGTCGATGGAGGGGCTGTCCGGATTGACCGACCCCAGCATGCGGCGCAGCGCATCGCCGGTCGGCGGCTGGCAGGGCAGCGGCAGGAAGGCGATGCCGTCGGCGAGCGCCAGCTCCAGATGGAATTCGGCGTCGGCGGCGATGCCGGCCGGCTCGCGGGCGAAGGCGGTGAAGCCGTGGGCGTCGTTGCCTGGCATCATGCGGCCGGCGAACAGCGGGTCGTGGGCGAAGGCGTCGGAGACGTCCTTGCGGCCCAGCCGCGACCAGTCGGCGTCCAGACGGGCCGTCATGCCGCCCCCCTTGACCGTCACCGTCCGCACCGCGCCGGTGGGGTCGAGCAGCCAGCCGCAGACGAACAGACCGGCTCCCGGCACCCGCACCGCCATGTCCAGCCCCATGCGTACCGGCAGCGGCAGCTGCGACACCGTCTCCACCCCGTTGTAGCGGGCGGCGATGGCGGCGGCGACACCACGGCGGGCGGCATCGCCCTGCAACTGGCCCAGCATGTCGCGGGCATGGGCGGAGGCGACGCCGTCGGCCAGAAGCTGCCGATGCTCGAAGATCGCCAGATGTCGCCAGCCGTCGGCGGCGCGGAAATGGATGCGGCGGATGGTGTCGGGGGATGCCACCGGGCCTTCCAGCACCGTCAGCAGCCCGGCGGCATCGTCCGGCAGATCGGGGCGGTGGAAGGGGGCGGCGGCGCTGGCATGGGGACGCAGTTCCTCGGCCTCGACCAGCACATGGGCGGCACCGGCCGGAAAGCCGTGCGACCAGCCCTGCACCATGAGCGCACCGTCGCGGAAGCGGCCAAGCACCTCGGCGAAACCGTCCGGGCGGGATGCCTCATGGGCCAGGCCGGACAGCAGGCGGGTGCGGCGGTGGCCCTCCCCGGCTTCGCCCTCCCCCATCGCCGGTCCGGACAGCAGGGTCACGGCGACATCCAATGCTGTGTCGAGCGACTGCGGCTGCACCTCGCGCAATGCCGCGACCAGATGGGCGGGGTTGGTGCGGACGTTGGACAGGCGCGGCAGCAGGAGGTGCTTGCCCTGCGCGTCCTCGATCTCGATGCGCGACGGGCGCATATGGGCCAGCCCGGTGACGCGGATGGCGCCCAGGAACCAGCGCTCCCCCGCTCCGTCCACCCAGCAACCGCCGCGGAAGCGCCCGTCGATCATGCCGTCCAGCATCACCACGCTCTCAGCCGGCAGAGGCTGGTCGATCGCCCCGAACAGCATCAGCGTGTCCTCGTCCAGCAGGACGGCGGCGGTGATGTCGGCCTTGGTGCTACGGTCCTTCATCGGTTGCGGTTCCCCTGGATAAGAGCGGCGGGTGCCGGAGACAGAAGTTCGCCGTAGAGGGCGAGGTGGAGCGACGCGGCCTCCTCCGTCGGGCGGACGGCGGGGATGTTGGCCGACAGCCGTTCCCACAGATCGGGTTCGGTCATGGCGCGGGTCATGACGCGGGCGAGGTCGGCGGGGTCGTTGGGGCGGACATGCAGGCCGTCGACGCCGTCGCGCACCGCCTCCGCCATGCCGCCGATGCCGCTGACGATGACCGGGCGGCGGTGCTGGAAAGCCTCCTGGATCACCAGGGGCGCGTTCTCCCACCAGATCGACGGCATCACCACCCAGTCGGCGGCTGCCATCAGCGCCGGCATCTCCTGCGGACGGTAGGGGCCATGCGCGGTGGCGAGGCCGTTGGTCGCCGCGAAGCCGTCGGCCACCCGCTGGCGGAATTCCGGCGCCTGGTACAGGCTGCCGCCATGGACGGCCAGCGACGGGGACAGGCCGTGGCGCGCCATGCGGGCGACGGCGTCGAGCGCCACGGTGACGCCCTTGAACGGGTTGAGGTTGCCGAAATAGGCGAAGGCGCCGCGCGCCGCGCCGGGGGCGAGGGCGCGCGCCGGCGCCGGCTCGACGGACGGACGGCTGTTGGCCATCACCTCGATGCGGGCGGGATCGAGACCCCAGGCGACATAGCGGTCGCGCAGGAAGCGGCTGGGCGCCAGGAAGCGGTCGACCAGCCCGAACATCGCCTTGATGTGCTTCTCGCGCAGCAGGAACTGGTCGGCCGGCCGGTCGGGGAAGCAACGGTGGCAGGCATCAGGCGACGCCTTGCTGCAAAGGGCCCTCGTTTCGCCGCTATTGCCACTCTCGCCGCGCGGCGGCGTGACCATCTGACCGTCGTTGGCGCAGATCGGGTAATAGTCGTGCAGGGTGTAGACGATCTTCGCATCCGGGCAGATGCGGCGGATCAGGAACAGCATCTCCACGCCCAGCAGCAGCGTGTGATGCACATGCACGATGTCCGGCCGGAAGGCGCGCAGCAGGTTGGACAGGTCGGGCACCAGCCCGTGCAGGTCGATCTGGCTCTGGTGGAAATGGTCGAAATGGCCGGCCCACAGCAGCACCTCGTCGGCGCTGCGGCCCAGCGTCTGGAACCCGGTGCCGGGACGCGGCGCGCGGTGGGTGTCGTTGGTGCAGGCCAGGAACAGGCACTCCGCCCCCGCCGCCTTCAGGCCGCCGAACAGCTCATGCGCGAAGATCTCGGTGCCGCCGGGATGCAGGCTCGGGTGGTTGTGCGCGATCAGCAGCACCCGCGGCGGCCGGGCGGCCACCAGCGGACGCGCCGGCTGGCGCGGAGCCGGACGGGCTGCGGCATGACCGGCCAGGACCAAAGGAAGGCGGCGCCGGCTCATGGCGCGGTCCCCTTCTCCAGAACCAGCAGATCCTGGAAATTCTCGGCCTCGCGCTGGCCGCTCCAGTGCCCACGCATCACCGGAAGCGTCGTCCGCAGCCCATGGGCGGCGAAGCGGCCGAGCAGGAACTCCTCGTCATAGGCGACGGCGGCGTTGGGATGCTCCGGATCGGCCAGCAGCTCGACGTCCGGCGCATCGCGGAAGGGCGGGCGGGCGGTGCCCTTGGCGATGCCGGCACGCGCGGTGGCGTCGGCCAGGAACAGGCTGAGGAAGCAGCGCCCGCCCGGCTTCAGCACCCGCGCGATCTCCGCCGCGTAGCGCTCGGTGTCGGCGGTGCGCAGGTGGGTGATGACCGAGGTCAGGATGACGAAGTCGTAAGCCGCCGCCTTGAAGGGCAGCGTCGCCGTCTCCCCCTCGATCCGGCCGTCGGGATTGTACAGGCCGTTGGCGATGTCGAGATGGTGGAAACGGAATTCCGGATAGGCCGGCGTGATGGTCGAGGCGCACCAGCGGATGCCGTCCAGCACGATGTCGATGCCGTCGTAGGACGAATCCAGATACTGGGTCAGCGGCAGCGCCATGCGGCCGACACCGCAGCCGATCTCCAGCACCTTGTGATCGGGACGCAGGCCGCCCAGCCGGACGAAATGGCGCAGGAACTCCGCCCCGATGGCGCGGAAATCGCCATCGCCGATGAAATGCAGCTCCGGCGGCGGCACCGGCAGGAAGCGGTTGCGCGCGATCTGGGCGCAGAGCCATTCCAGCCGCGGATCGGTCTGGCGGCGCAGGACGGCAAGCTGCGGGGTCGGCACGATCGCGTTCATCGGGTCACCTGTGCTGTCTTGCGGGCGCGGCCCGACTTGGAAGGCCGCACGTCGTCGTCGGCGTCCCAGTCGCGCGCCATCAGCTCGGCCATTCGGTCGGCCCAGCGGCGGCCATGGAGCCAGCGGTTGTATTCGGAGGCGACTCCGCGGGTGTAGCCCTGGTGCCGGCCGATGGAGCGGCGTTCCAGATGGTACAGCTCGACCGACGGGGCATAGCGGATATCGAGACCCTGGCCGCGGATGCGCAGGCACAGGTCCGAATCCTCGAAGTCGCCGATGATGTAGTCTTCGCAGAAGCCGCCGGCGGCGCTGTAGGCGGCGCGGGTGGTCAGCAGGCAGGCGCCGGTGACGCCCGGAACCGAGCGCGGGCGGCAGGCGGCGGCGAAGTCGCGCGGCAGGCCCTTGAAGTAATGGTGGTTGTACCAGGCGCCCTGCAGGTCGCGGTCGAAATACAGGCCGGCATGCTGAAGGCTGTCGTCGTCGAACAGCAGCTTCGGGCCCACGGCACCGATGCCGGGACGCTCCTCCAGCGCAGCGACCAGCTGCGGCAGCCAGCCGGCACGGTCGGGCACCACGTCGGAATTGAGCAGCAGCAGGCGGTTGGCGCGGGCCACCGCGACTCCGGCATTGTTGGCGGCGGAATAGCCGTAATTGGCGCTCTGCACCAGCAGCAGCATCGGCAGGCCGTAGAGGCCGTGGAAGCCGCGCAGCAGATGCACGACCTCGTCGCGCTGTTCCGGGCTGTCCAGCACAAAGACCAGTTCGGCATCGGCCATCGCCGGGTCGGTGGCGAAGCAGGCGATCTGGAAGCGCAGGAACTCCAGCGTGCGGTAGAGCGGGATGATCACCGACACCGCGGGCTTGGCCTTGCGCTCACCATAGACGACCAGCTCCGGTTCGCCGCGGGTAGCGAGATGGGCGGCATGCAGCGGGGCGACGGCCGGGCCGATGACGGTTTCCAGCAACTCCGGCGTGGCGAAGCGCGGCGGCAGGCTGCCCAGCACGGCGGCGCGGGCATCGGCATCGGCGCGCGGCCGCGGCGGCGGGACGAGGCGCAGTGCGCCGCCCGACGCCAGCCGAAGCTCCGCCGTCACCTGAAGCGCTTCCGCCGGTTCGGGCATGCCGGGCAGATGCAGGACGAAGCCGCTGCGGTCGATGCCGCTGGTGCCGTAGAGCTTGGCGACATCCTCGCGCGGGAAGCGGTTGGCGAAGCGCTCCACCCGGCGTTCACCGCCGAAGGGGGTGCGCACCACCAGCTCCGCCGCAAGCCCATGCGGGTCATGCAGCCAGCCGGCAAGGAACAGCCCGCCGTCGGATGTCGGAACCGCGAGGTCGAGCGAGGCGCCGATCGGCCGCTTGGCGTCGGCGGCCTGCCGGCGCGGCAGGGGGGCCAGGGCCTGCAGCTCGCTGACCGCCGACGCGGCGGACGCATCGTTGCAGCCACGCTTGGCGAGGCAGGACAGCAGGTAGTGGCGGAGGGAGGCCGGCGTGTCGGGGCGGGCATTCAGCCGGTCGGTCAGAGTCGGCAGACCGACGGGCTCCTCCGGGAAGCGGCGGCAGGCGATGCCATTGGCGCCCAGCACCACCAGCAGGTTGCCCGGCGCGCACAGTTCGCGATCCATCAGCAGGTCGAAGGCGATGCGCCCCTTGCCGGCCGGATCGGGTCCGATGCAGGCATCGAACGGCGCCCGCGCCACCGCGTTCGGCGACAGCACGACCAGACCGGTGATGGCGCCGAAGCGGCCGGACAGAGCACCGGCGCACAGCAGAAGGTTGCCGCCCGCCGTCGCGCGGACCGCCAGCGTCGCCGGCTCCGCAGCACGGTCGAGCACTAGGCGTCGGCACAGCGCGGCGAACGTGGCATCGCGGCGAAGCGCGGGGGTGGAGCAGGCGAAATCGAACAGGAAGCGCAACACCCGAAGCCGACCGGCACCCTCCAGGCTGCCCAGCAGACCGGCGGGGTCCAGGTCGGCGGCGCCGGATTCTGTGCGAAGCTCGGCGATCACGCGGTTGTTGGCGATGAAGTGGATGGGCATCCGCGGATCGCGCGGTGCCGGCAGGATGGACAGGACGCGGCGGGCGCCCCAGCCGCTGTCGATGGTCAGCGTGGTGAAGGGCGGACGCACCGGCTCACCGTCGACGCTCGGCGTGATCGGGCCGATCATGTCGGGCGTTCCGTCCATCGTCCAGGAGACGAGGAGGAAACGGCGGCCCAGCGCCAGACGTTGCGCGGGAGCGATCGACACCGAATTCGGCAGGACGGCGATGACGGTCATGGATTGGATTCCGGCAGCGTCGATGGGTTTGAAATTCGGAAAGGCTGAGTTCGGGCAATGGAGGACCGGCGGCGGTTTTTGACACCACCGGTCCATCCCATTCATTCACCGCTTAAGCAGCAGCGAACGATTAGTGGATGACGAAGAAGTCGTTCGGGTGGTTGTGGATGTCCGCAGCCGAGACACCCTTCAGCGTGATGCTGTCGCCATGGCCGAGGTCGATCACGGCGTCGCCATGCTGATCGGTGACGCGGGCGGCCAGATCGGCGGCGTCGGTCACCTTCAAACCGTTGATGTTGCGGGCGATCTGCAGAACGTCCTCGCCGGCCTTGAAGTCCAGGACCACGTCCTGGCCGCCGCCGCCGGAGAAGATGAAGACGTCGTGGCCGGCGCCGCCGATCAGCAGGTCGTCGCCCTTGCCGCCTTCCAGACGGTCGTTGCCTTCGTCGCCGAACAGGGTGTCGTTGCCGTCACCGCCGTTCAGAACGTCGTCGCCGGTGCCGCCGCGCAGCAGGTCGTCGCCCTTGCCGCCGTTGAGAATGTCGTTGTGGCCGCCGCCGAACAGCACGTCGTTGCCGTTGCCGCCGTTCAGAACATCGTCGCCATCGCCGCCCGACAGCACGTCGTTGCCGTTGCCGCCGTCCAGCAGGTCGCGGCCGGCGCCGCCGATCAGAACGTCGTCACCATTCCCCCCCAGGATGATGTCGTCGCCCGAACCGCCGTCGATGATGTCGTTGCCGTTACCCCCCAACAGGATATCCGCCGACGCGCCGCCATGGATCACGTCCGCCCCGTTCCCCCCGAACAGAGCGTCATGTCCAGCGCCGCCGAGCAGGGTGTCCGAGCCGTTGCCCCCCAGCAACAGATCGTTCCCCTGCCCACCGACGAGCAGATCGTCATGGTTCGTGCCGAACTGCACGTCGTAATTGCCCCCAGGAACCGTAGCCATCGTTAGGTATCTCCTTGCGATGTGATTGGAATTTTTGGGCCGTCTTTCGGCCTCGCTCGAAAGGCTGAGCTCGCCTTTCGGTGTAACCAAATCTTTCGAGCGGATAGTGTGATAAAAGAGGGGCCGTGGGAAGAAAAAGTTGAGTCCGTACAGAAGAATCTCACAGAAGAACACATTGTCTATATTTTCAAAAAGAGAGTTAGTTTGAATTGTTTCGAATTTCTAAGCAGTTTCCGTTTTGAAAAATGTTGGTCAGACTCACTTCCAAACTCTGGATTGCCGCGAACCCTCGGGATCACCAGGAATGGTTTTTTTGGTTAAGAGATGGTTTTTAAAAATCCGTTCACCCACTTAATGCCACAGGGTCGGCGAGCCGCCTGATTCGGTGACCGGCCACAATCATATGCCCGATACGGAAGATGCCTTTCCCATCCGTTGATGTCTTCAGAGTAATACTCACGTATGCAAATAACGGTGAATTTCGGCACAGTAAAATCGTCATGGAACTGACCCGGAATGGCAAAAGGGCCGGCGTGGGGGACGCCGGCCCTTTCACGGGACCGCTTGCGGGGGATGGACCCTTGCCGGCGGCCCCAGCCCGCACCGGCCCGAACGGGGGAGGGCCGGGGGGACGGGCGTGCCGTCTATTTCTCGCGGAAGGCCCGCTGCATGCCATCCGTAAGCGGTGTCAGGAAATAATCGATGGCACGGCGGGCATGGCCATGGATCATGACCTCCGCCGGCATGCCGGGATGCAGGTCGACGTCCGGCAGCGCCTTCAATTCCGCCGCATCCATGCTGATCCGGGCAGCGAAATAGAAGGCCCCGGTGCGCTCGTCCTCCAACTGGTCGGCCGACAGGGACACCACCTGCCCTGCCACCGGCGGCACCGCACGCTGGCGATAACCGGTCAGCTTCACCATCGCCTTGCTGCCGACCTCCACATTCTGCACGTCATGGGGAGAAACGCGGGCCTCCACGATCATGGCGTCGTCCTGCGGCACGATGTCGAGGATGCCGGCACCGGCCGGAATGACGCCGCCGGACGTGAAGAAGCGCAGGCCCGTCACGCGCCCAGCCTGCGGCGCGGTGACCGCCTGGCGCAATAGGATGTCGTCGGCACTGCGCAGCCGTTCCGACAGGTCGGAAACGCTGGCCTGGGCCGTCTGCAGATCGACCGCCACCTCCGACCGGCGGGTGTTGCCGAGGTTGATCATGGTCAGTTCGGCCGCCGCGATAGCCTGTTCAGCCTTGGACTTGTTCGCCATCAGCTCGCCCAGCCGTCCTTCGGAATCGGCGACGTTGCGCTGGAGTTCAAGCATGCGCGGCTTGCGTTCGTATCCCTTCGCCAGAAGGCCCTGCACCACCTGCAATTCGTCCCGGGTGTAGCGCAGCCGGTCGGCGGTGGCGACGCGTTGCGATTCCAGCGCCGCGATCTCGTCCCGCAGCTGGGAGATCTGCCGGCGCTGGATGCCCATCTGCGCCTCGTAACTGTCCAGCCTGGACCGGAACAGCCGCTCCTCGACCGACATCGCCTCGGCCGCCACCGGATTGTCGCGCGCCGCCTTCACCAGATCGTCGCTGAACAGCGGCTTCGGACCATCGGACTGTTCGGCCCGCAGTCGGCCGAGCCGGGCCAGCGCCGTCCAATATTGGCCCTGCAGCTGCGACACCACCGCCTGACTCTGCGTCGAATCCATCCGCAGCAGCACCTGGCCCGCCCGCACGAGGTCGCCGTCCTTCACCAGCAGGTCGCGCAGGATGCCGCCTTCCAGGTGGGAAACGGTCTTGCGGTGGCTTTCCACCATCACCGTCCCGGCGGCGAGCGCCGCACTGTCCAGGCTGGCGGTGAAGCCCCAGGTCAGGAAGCCGCCGAAGCCGACCAGCACGGCCAGCGCCCCGGCCAGCGCGGTGTTGCGCAGCGACGGTTCGGCAGGATCCACATCGATGGTCGCCGTCCAGACCGTCGGGGTCGTCAATGCTGGCGTTTCGCTGGTCATCGTTGCTCTCCGCTGCGGACGAGGCGGGTCACGCCGGCGGGGACGCCGCCCGGCTGCACCAGTTTCAGGACATCGGCACGGGCGCCGAAATGCTCGACGACGCCCTCCTTCATCACCACCAGCTTGTCGGCCACCGCGACGATGGAGGGACGGTGGGCGATCATCACCACGGTGGTTCCCTCGGCCTTTACCTTGTGAACGGCGTTCAGCAGGGCCTGTTCGCCCTCGTGGTCGAGGTTGGAATTGGGCTCGTCCAGCACCAGCAGCCGCGGCCGGCCGAACAGGGCGCGGGCCAACGCGATGCGCTGCCGCTGGCCGCCGGACAGGGAAAAGGCGCTCTCGCCCACCGGCGTGTCGTAGCCGAAGGGCAGGCGCCCGATCATCTCATGCACGCCGGCCAGCCGGGCGGCGCGGACGATCTCCGCCGGATCGGCGCTGGCCATGCGGGCGATGTTCTCGCCGATGGTGCCGTCGAGCAGCGCCACCGACTGCGGCACATAGCCGACATACTTGCCGAAGCTCTCGCGCTCCCACAGATAGGTGCTGGTGCCGTCCAGATAGATGCCGCCGGCGGTCGGCTGCCAGACGCCGACCAACAGGCGGGCAAGCGTCGATTTGCCGGCGCCGGACGGGCCGATGATGCCGAGCACCTCCCCCGCCTCGGCGGAGAAGGAGACGTTGCGCAGCACCGGGCGGTTCAGGCCCGCCGGCACATGACTGACCCGGTCGACCGCCAGCTTCCCCTGCGGCGCCGGCAACGGCATGGTGGAGCGCGCGGAAGCGCCGTTGTTCAGCAGGTCGCGGATGCGGCGATGCGCCTCCAGCGCCTTGACCCATTGGCGCCAGCCGTCGACCAGCTGTTCGAAAGGATGCAGCAGCCGCCCGGTGATCAGGCCGGCCGCCATCATGCTGCCGGGGGTCACCAGATTGTCGATGACCAGCGTGGCGCCGGCGGCGATCACGCCCACCTGCAGCATCAGCCGCAGCGAACGCGAGGCCGCGGCCAACCCGCGCGACATGGTGGCGCCACGGTCGATCATGCCGGCCGAACCGCTCTGCGCCGCCTGCCAGCGCCGCGCCAGGGCCGGCAGCATGCCCATCGCCTCGATGGCTTCGGCATGGCGGACGGTGCCGGCGATGTCGGCGAAGACGCGGGCCGACGCCTCGTTCGCCTCGGCCATCGGCCGGCGGGTCAGCGCGTCGGTCAGTACCCCCATCACCAGCAGGACCAGCGCGGCGCCGATGGCGAGGAAGCCGTAGACCGGGTGCAGCAGGAACAGGATCACCAGGAAGATCGGCGCCCAGATCAGTTCCAGCGGTGCGGTCACGGCGCTGCTGGTCATGAAGGCGCGCAGGTCGTTCAGGTCGCGCATGGTTTGCGCCGCGTTGCGCGGCCCGCCGGACAGCGCATCGACGATGGACGCTTCCAGCGCCGGCACGTTGAAGCGGTGGGCGATCACGGCGCTCGTCACCAGGAAGGCGCGGGCGCGGATGAAGTCCAGCACGCCGTACAGCGCCAGCGCCCCCACCGCGATGATCGCCAGCATCGTCAGCGTTTCCAGGCTGCGGCTGCTCATCACGCGGTCGTAGACCTGCATGGTGAAGAGCGGAACCACCAGCATCAGGACATTCACGAACAGGCTGAGGATGCCGGCCAGCAGCAGGCCATGCCCGATCTTCCGGTAGGCTTGGGTCAGCAGGGGCCGATCCACGGAACTCATCTTCGATCCTTCCTGATGGAGGATTGGCCGATCGAGGCGGCGCTGGAACTCGGGAGGGGCGGAAAACGGAAAAAGCTGCCGGCGGACGATGCGCTGGACAGGAAGCCGGCTGGGGGGACGCCGGGTGTGGCCGGTCCAACCAAGGAACGGCCGCCTATGCATGGCAGATCCGGACGCGGGGGGAAGCGTCGGCGGACTTGGCACGCTCAAGCTTTACACCGGGGACATTTTAGAGACGTGTGACAAGTTTCGGGTGCTACCCCTTTCCAGTTTCCGCAAAAGGGGTGCAGAGTAGCTGGCAAACACTTGATTTCCCTGCCGGATTCGACGCTTCACCGAAGGTCTTATGCCGATTTGGGTGGGGTTTCCAGCCATCTGGTCAGAGCCCTCGGTTATCGTGCATGCTGCGTCGCGATGAATTGCGCAGAGCGCCGGCCTCCCCCCATCCGGCCCCTGCCCAGCCCCCCTTTCCTTCCACCATGCCGGCCGCCCGTTTCCGGTTGCGGCCCGAAATCCGGTTCCCCGGAGACCGGTTCAAGGAAACCCGATCCATGACGATCCCGAAAACAATCCTCGTCACAGGCGGCGCCGGCTATGTCGGCAGCCATTGCGTGGCGGAGCTTCTCGACCACGGCCACCGTGTCGTGGTGTTCGACAATCTGCGTCAGGGTCATATCGCCGCCGTTCCGCCCGAAGCCGCCTTCGTCCAGGCCGATCTCGCCGACGAGGCGGCGCTGGCCCGCGTCTTCGCGGAATGGCGCTTCGACGCGGTGTTCCATTTCGCCGCCTTGTCGGTGGTCGGCGATTCGATGCGCGACCCGCACGCCTATCTGCACGGCAACACGGTCACTTCGCTGAACCTGATCCGCGCGGCGGTCAAGGCCGGGGTGATGAAGCTGGTCTTCTCCTCTACCGCCAACCTGTTCGGCTCGCCCAAGCGGATCCCCATCGACGAGGACGAGGCGATCGATCCCGGCAGCCCCTATGGCGAATCCAAGTTCATGATCGAGCGTGCCCTGCATTGGGCCGACCGCTGCCATGGCCTGCGCTCCGCCTGCCTGCGCTACTTCAATGCCGCCGGGGCGCATCCCAACGGCAAGCTGGGCGAGGACCACAGCCCGGAGACGCACCTGATCCCGCTGGTGATGGACGCCGCCACCGGCAAGCGTCCGCACATCGAAATCTTCGGCGACGATTACGACACCCGCGACGGCACCTGCATCCGCGACTATATCCATGTCTGCGACTTGGCCGACGCCCATCTGCGGGTGCTGGACGCGCTGGATGAGCGGTCGGTCCGCTACAATCTGGGCAACGGCACCGGCTACAGCGTGCGCGAGGTGATCTCGTCGGTGGAGCGCATCACCGGCATGAGCGTGCCGGTGAAGATCGGCCCGCGGCGGCCCGGCGACCTGCCGGTGCTGATCGCCTCGTCGGAGCGCATCCGCCGCGATCTCGGCTGGCAGCCGCGCTTCCCGGAGCTGGACAGCATCATCGCCGGCGCCTGGGCCTGGCGCAGCGCGCACCCGCATGGTTTCCGCGGCCTCGCCGCCGCGGCGGAATAAGGCAGAGTCGAGAAGGATGGCGGCAATGTTTGAGCCGGGATCATGGACGCGATGAGCAACCTGAACTGGGACGATGACGACGCGCCAGAGCCGGGACCGGACGACAAGCCGGGCGGCGACCCGGCCCGGAAGCCCGGCGAGGAACTCGACCTCGCCGACTTCCACGGCATGGCCCGCCTGATCGAGCGGATGCACCGGCGTTATCTGGACGTCGTGCGCGTCGGCCTGTCCAAGCAGGGCATCGAGGACATCGGCCCGGTCCAGGCCCTGATGGTGATGCTGATCGGCGAGGACGAGCTGTCGGTCCGCGACCTGATGGAGCGCGGCTATTACCTCGGCTCCAACGCGTCCTACAGCCTGAAGATCCTGGTCGATGCCGGCTACATCAACCGCGCCGCCAACCAGCGCGACCGCCGCACCGCGCGGCTCCAGCTGACCGACAAGGGGCGGGAGCTGTGGGAGGGGCTGCGGCGGATGGAGCAGGCGCAGGCCGAGGCGCTGGTGCGCAACGAAACCGAGGCGCGCGATCTGAAGGCCAGCTACCGCACGCTCCGCCGGCTCGACCGGCTGTGGGGCGACATGGTCCGTTATTCCTGCCTCGATTTCGATTGATGGGTTTTCGACCGATGCCGCAGCCGGGTGCCCCGATGCCACATGCCGCCCAACAGCCTGACACCTCCCAGCCGGACGGGCCCAACCCGAACGCCCTGTCGTCGCGGGATGTGGAGCGGCTGCTGACCTCGCCCACCGCGGAGACGCGGATCGAGACGATGAACAAGCTGTTCCACGACCTGGAAGCCGGCGCGCTCAGCCCGGCGGAACGGTCGCTGGCGATCGAGGTGGTGCATTGCTTCGCCGGGGACGCCCAGGTGGCGGTGCGCGAAGCGGTGGCCTGGCAGCTGCGCAACAGCCCCCTGCTGACCGAGGATCTGGCCGAACGGCTGGTCCGCGATGTCGGGCGGGTGGCCTTCCCGATCCTGCGCGACGCAGCCGGTCTGACCGACGACCTGCTGCTGGACGTGTTGTCGGATCCCTATTCCGGCAAGCATGTGGCGGTCGCCAGCCGGTCGAAGGTCTCGGCCCGCGTGTCGGGAGCCATCGCGGAGCGCGGCAACGTCGTCGCCGTCACCGCCCTGCTGCGCAACGATGGGGCCGAGGTGCCGGAGAGCGCAATGCACCGCGCGCTCGACCGCTTCGGCCGGGTCCGCATGGTCAGCGAGGCGGCGGCGACCCGTCCCGGCCTGTCGCTGGCGATGGTCGAGCGCGTCGTGGCCTTCGTGTCGGACAGCATGCGCACCACGCTGATGCAGGCGCACGGCCTGTCGCGCGAGCTGGTCGAACGGCTGGTGGAGCGCGGGCGGGAGGCGGCGACCATGCGGCTGCTGCGCCCGGTGCTGCGCGGTGCCGAAGACATCGACGCGGTTATCCAGTGGCTGCACACCAACCGCCGCCTGACGCCTGTGCTGCTGTTCCGGGCACTGTGCGCCGGCGACCTGTCGCTGTTCGTCTCCGGCATGGCGCTGCGTGCCGGCATCCCGGCGGAGAACGCCCGCCGGCTGGCCTGGGACGACGGCGAGCTGGGCATGGCGGCGCTGATGAAGAAGGCGACCGTCGCCCCCGGCCTGATCCAGCCCTTCCAGGTCGCGGTCGGCGTCGCCAAGCGGATGGAGTATGAGGGCGAGGAGAGCCGGCGCGAAGACTTCCAGTCGGAGGTCATCAGCGAACTGTTCACCGCCTGCACCCCCACCAACGACTGGATGGTCGACGACCTGCTCCTGCAGTTGTTCGACCAGAAGTCGGAGGAGGTGATCGACCGGGCGCTGGATCAGGCCGGCCTGCCCTTTTCGCCGGTGCGGACGGCGCAGTGAGGCGGGGCAGCCGTCAGCTTCCCCCAGCCCCGCCCGCGGTCACGCCGCGCAGGATGTCGGACATGCTGAGGATGGCCTCGGCGACCTCGATGATGCGCTTGTTCTGGTTCATCGCCGTCTTGCGGATCAGCTTGTAGGCCTCCTCCTCCGACAGGTTGCGGGTGGACATCAGCAGGCCCTTGGCGCGGTCGATCACCTTGCGCTCGTTCAGCGCCGCCTTGGCGGTCTCCAGCTCGAGGCTGACGTCGCGCAGACGCTGCGACTGCGCCTGCACGACGTCGAGCACGGAGCGCATCAGCTTCGGCCGCAGCCCGTCCGGCGCGTAGAGACCGATGCCGTCCTGTCCGGGCAGGGCGGGATCGGCGTCGACCAGCACCATCGCCACCGGCATCACCGCGTCATGTCCGCGCAGGTCGGCCTGTTCCAGATCGGCACGCGCCTGCGCCAGCTTCGCCTCGCACAGCAGGCGCAGATCCTCGGTCAGCCGGTCTTCCACCGTCTTGAGCAGATCCATCCGCCGCGTGGCCTGCTCGAACCAGGATTCCGGCGTGATACCCGACAGCTCGCCATGACGGGCGCCGTCGCCGAGCGCCACCGTACGCATCCGCTCCACCTCCGCCACCGCCGGATCCGACAGGGCGGCGCGGAACGCGGCGGTGTGGGCGGGGTCGGCGAACTCCGCGACGATGCGGAAGGCGCGGTTCTGCGCGTCGATCAGCTGGGCCAGGCGGCCATGCTCCGCCCCGTCGAACCGCCCGCGCGAGAAGCCGGCGCTGGCCGTCGCCCGCTCCTGTCCGGCGAATTCCTTGCCCTGCACGATGTTGAACAGCGCCACCAGTGCGCGGGAGATCGCCGGATCGGCGGCGATGTCCGCCGCCTCGAACACCACGGCCAGCAGATGGCCGACGATGTCGGTGAAGGACTTCACGGCGTCCTGCGGCACCAGCGCCAGCGACGCCACCTGCTCGCGCAGTGCCGGCAGCCCATCCAGCGCATGCAAGGCGATGGCGACGCGATTGTAGAATTGAGCGCCCGAACTCAGGCGGTCGAGTTGCCGGTCCACATGGTCGAGCCGGTCGCGCAGGACCGCTTCCAGTGCCTTGGCATCGGCCTGCCAGCGGGCGCGATCCCCGACGAAGCGCTTTCCGCTGGAGCCCAGATAGATGGAGGAGGCGCCTCGTTCCTTCTGCAGCGCGTGGATCAGCCCGCCCATGTCGTGGACCAGGGCGCTGACGGCCAGAAGCTGTTCGACGTCGCGGATGCGGCACAACTTGGCGGCGCGCAGGAACCTTGCGGCCGCGGCGCCCGCTCCGCTGTCCTTGGTTTCCTGCTGTGTAACCATCCGGCCTGCTCCCGCCTTGACCTCGCAGCTCATAAGCAATGGATATGCCAACAGAAAAAGGCCCCTCTCCCCTTGCGGGAGAAGGGCTTCTACGCCGCAAGCCGACCGCTCTGCGTTCATGCAGTTGCCTATGAATGCAGCGACTTCGCCGCAAATTTGGGCGAATCGGTGGCGCAATGATATGCGGCGCAACATCGGCGGCTCCGGTGCTGTTGAGTCGGCATCCCGACCGTCCCGGAGTCTTACCTATATGGCCAAGAATCCCTTCATGAGCGCCTGGTTGTCCTGGGCCAACCGTGCCACCGGCATGTGGACCACCGCCGCCATGTCGGCGGCCAAGCGCAACCAGTCGGCGGCGCTGAAATCCATGATGATGCCGCCCAAATCCGCCAAGCCGAAGCGCAAGTCGAAGCCTGCGCGCTGACCAAGCAGGACCGGATTCAGCAAGCGTCGGGCGAGGGCGTGCTTGACGGTGCGCGGAGGGGATGGCCAAATCCTACCCCCTTCGTTTCACGCGCAACCGTTGAGACACGCCCCATGACCTCCGTTCGCATGCCCTCCTCGCGGCCACCGTCGCGCTGGGCGAACCTGTTCACCGACCGGCCCGTCACCTGCATCGAGGATCTGCGGCAGCTGGCGGAATGGCGCGTGCCGCGGATGTTCTATGATTACGCGGATTCCGGCTCCTACACGGAGTCGACCTACCGCGCCAACGAATCGGACTTCGGCCGGATCAAGCTGCGCCAGCGCGTGGCGGTGGACATGACCAACCGGACGCTGGCCAGCACCATGGTCGGCCAGCCGGTGGCGATGCCGGTGGCACTGGCCCCGACCGGCCTGACCGGCATGCAGCATGCCGACGGCGAGATCCTGGCCGCCCGCGCGGCAGCCAAGGCCGGTGTTCCCTTCACCCTGTCGACCATGAGCATCTGCTCGATCGAGGACGTGGCGGAGAATACCGACAAGCCCTTCTGGTTCCAGCTCTACGTCATGCGCGACCGCGCCTTCATCGACAAGCTGATCGATCGCGCGAAGGCTGCGGAATGCTCGGCGCTGGTGCTGACGCTGGACCTGCAGATCCTCGGCCAGCGCCATAAGGACATCAAGAACGGCCTGTCCACCCCGCCGAAGCTGACCATCGGCAACATCCTGGACATGGCGACCAAGCCGCGCTGGTCGATGAACATGCTGCGCACCCACCGCCGCACCTTCCGCAACATCGTCGGCCACGCCTCCGGCGTCAGCAACCTGTCGTCGCTGTCCTCCTGGACGGCGGAGCAGTTCGACCCGACGCTGAACTGGGACGACGTGCGCCGCATCCGCGACCGCTGGGGCGGCAAGCTTATCCTGAAGGGCATCCTCGACGCGGAAGACGCGGTGATGGCGGCCGACACCGGCGCTGAGGCCCTGATCGTCTCGAACCATGGCGGCCGGCAGCTGGACGGCGCCATCTCCTCCATCGCGGCGCTGCCGGCCATCGTCGAGGCGGTGGGCGACCGGATCGAGGTGCTGATGGACGGCGGCATCCGTTCCGGCCAGGATGTGGTGAAGGCGCTGGCGCTGGGCGCCAAGGGCACCTTCATCGGGCGCGCCTTCCTCTACGGCCTTGGCGCCGGCGGCGAGGCCGGCGTGTCCCAGTGCCTGGAGATCATCCGCAAGGAGATGGACGTCACCATGGCGATGTGCGGCCTGCGCGACATCCGGCATGTGACGTCCAACATCCTGGCCGGGAAGCCCGATTTCGGGGTCTGACCGGTTCCCTGACGGCTGTGGTGGGGCGGGGGCGTGACGCCTCCCCCTGCAACGCTTGCTCCCCTGCCCTGTTGTAATGGGGCAACGTGCCATGTCGGCGCGCAATGGGGAGTGGTACATGAGCGAACTCCGTGAGGGCAGCGCCACCGTCTCCGCGGAGGCCGAAGCCTTCTATACCGAAAGCCTGAAGCTGCTGACCCAGTCGGGAATCCCGTTCCTGTTGGGCGGAACCTATGCGGTCAGCGCCTATACCGGGATCAACCGGCCGACCAAGGACATCGACATCTTCTGCTGCGGTGGCGACTTCCCGCGCATCCTGGGCCACTTCCAGGACCATGGCTTCGGGACGGAGATCGAGGACGAACGCTGGATCGGCAAGGTCAAGCACGGCGACCTGTTCTTCGACGTCATCTTCAATTCGGCGGTCGCCATCAACCCGGTCAACGACCGCTGGTTCAAGGAAGAACACCGCGCGGTGATCTGCGGCGCCGACGTGCGGCTGGTGGCGCCGACCGAGATGATCTTCTCCAAATCCTTCGTCCAGATGCGCCACAAATACGACGGCCCGGACGTGGCGCACCTGATCCTGAAGCAGCACGACAAGGTCGACTGGAAAAGGCTGCTCGCCCATATGGAGCAGTATTGGGAGGTGCTGCTGATCCACCTCCTGAATTTCCGGTTCATCTACCCGACCGAGCGCGATTGCGTGCCCGACTGGCTGGTGGCGGAACTGCTGGAACGGATGCACGAGCGCGCCAAGCTGCCGGTCGCCCAGACCCGCATCTGCCGGGGCCGGCTGTTCTCGCGCGAGGATTACCTGATCGACGTCACCCAGTGGGGCTTCGCCGACGTCGTCGGGGAGGAGGGCACGAAGGAGATCCCAAAGGAGAAGAAGAATGGATGAGCGCAGGCTGACCGTCGCCGCCATCGGCGACATCCATGTCGGGGAAACCACGCAGTACCCTTATCGCGAGCTGTTCCAGGAGATCGCCGGCAAGGCCGACGTGCTGGCGCTGTGCGGCGACCTGACCAACCACGGCAAGCCGCGCGAGGCGGAAATCCTGGCCGACGCCCTGCGCGCCATCGGCATCCCGATTGTCGCGGTCTTCGGCAACCATGATTACGAATGCGGCCATCTGGAGGAGGTGCAGCACATCCTGACCCAGGCCGGCGTGCGGTTCCTCGACGGTGCGCCGCAGGAGATCGGCGGGGTGGGGTTCGCCGGGGTGAAGGGCTTCGGCGGCGGGTTCGGCAACCGGATGCTGGACAGCTTCGGCGAACCGGCGATCAAGCAGTTCGTCCATGAGGCGGTGAACGAGGCGATGCGGCTGGAAAGTGCGCTGCGCCAGTTGGACACCGAACGGGTGTTCGTGGTGCTGCACTATGCCCCCATCGCCGCGACGGTGGAGGGGGAGCCGACGGAAATCTTCCCGTTCCTGGGATCGTCGCGGCTGGCCGAAACCATCGACCGGTTCGACAATGTCCGCGCCATCGCGCACGGCCATGCCCACCATGGGACCTATTCTGGGACGACGCTGCGCGGCACACCGGTCTACAATGTCGCGCAGACCATCCCGAAGGAAACCGGCCGGCCTTATGCGCTGATCGAGATTTGAGAGGTCGAGTCCTTCGCTCCCCCTATGGGCGAAGGCCGGGATCGGGGGGCCGGCGCCGCCGGACCGGCGATTGCGGCGCCTCCCCCCTCCCACGTCATTTCCCTCCGCCCGAGGCGGAGGGGGCGGGCGTCAGCCCATGATGTTCTCGCCCAGCGGGCGGCGCGGCATGTCCACACGCTGTTCGCGATCCTGCTTCGGCGGCTTGGTGACGCTGAAGCCGATGCCCGACAGCAGAAGAACGCCGAGCGAGGCGACTGTGACGATGTTGCAAAGCATGATGACCAACCCTTTCCCTAACCTCTTGCGGCCACCCGACCGGGGTGGCCAGACCCTTTTTCCGCGGTCTCCTGCGCAATGGACGCAGGCGGCCCGTCTTTTCTTCCGTCAGCTTTGCGGAGATGAAGGAAAATTAATCGTTCGTATCTCGAACGGTCTTTATTTCCAGCATCTTATCAGCGTGGACTGTGCGGAGCGGTCACATAGTCCCGCACCTGCGAACTGGCAATGGACGGACTGCGGAAATCGGCGCAGCTCTGGTTAACAAAATTGTCATGGCAGAGCGCGGAGGTGGGTTTTTCGGCTGAACATGGCGACGTTCAGAGGATGCGTTCAGACGGCGACCGTCCGGCCGGCCACGATGTGGTTCATGATGCAGGTCATCACCGGCTCGCCCCGCTGGTTCACCGTGGTGTAGGCCAGCCGCACGGTTCCACGGTCGCCGCGGCGCGACGGGATCGTCTCCACCACCTCCACCCGGACGCGGATGGTGTCGCCGGGACGCACCGGGCGCAGCCAGCGCAGCTCGTCCATGCCGGAGCCGCCCAGGCTGGTGCCGGTGACGATGCCGGTGTCGCGGATCAGGCGGAAGGTCAGCGACAGGGTGTGGAAGCCGCTGGCGATCAGCCCCTGGAACGGCCCGTCGGCCGCGGCCACCGCATCCATATGGAAGGGCTGCGGGTCGAAACGCAGGGCGAAATCCATGATCTGGCTGTCGGTGAGGGTCGCCCCTTCCGATTCGATCACGTCGCCGATGCGGAAATCCTCGAAATGGCGGCCGGGCATCGTCTCATCTCTCCCTTATTCGTTGGTTTGGCTGGACTTTGCCGGCTTTCCGGCATGACGGAAGACAGTAGACCGGCGGAGCGCTCAGGCAAAGGTTCCGAATTCGGCGGGCCGGGCATAGGCCGTCCGACGTAAACCTTTGGCGTAATTCGCATTCCAGTCGTGATGGGGCATGTTCCCGGTCGGATTCCAGACCATCGACGGACGGATGTCACCGCACCCCACGCACAACACCTCCCAAAGCGCTTCCACGCCATCGCCCTTCCGTTGCGTCGTGTTCTCGGTTGCCGGTCAAGCGCTGGCGCTGCCGGTGGAATCCGTGCGGCGCTTTTTGCCGTTGCCGCGGCTTGACCGCCTGCCGACCGCACCGCAGCCGGTCGAAGGGGTGTTCCGCTATCATGGGGAGGTCGTGCCGGTCCTGCGCCTGGGCATTCTGCTGGAGCTCGTAGCGGGCGGAGCGGCGGGCGGCGGGGAGACGGGGCTTTACGCGCCCCTGATCCTGATCACTTGGCAGGGGCGTCCGACCGCGCTGCTGGTCGATCAGGTCCATGGCGACGTGGCGCTGCCGGAGGAGGAGCGCGTGGCCTCCGACCCGTCGCTGTCCTTCAACGGCTGTGCGGCGGGCGCCTTCCCCGACCGGGTGACCGGGCGTGCCGGCACCGTGACGCTGCTCGACCCCGACCGGCTGCTGAGCGAGGCGGAAGGCCGGCTGCTCGACGCCTTCCGCGCGGCGGAGGAACGGCGGCTGGCCCGCTGGGAGGGCGCGGCATGACTCCCGCCACCACCGCAGCCGCGGCCATCGAGGCGATCCGCCGCGACCCGCATTTCCCGCGCCTGAAGGCGATGGTGATCGACGCCACCGGGCTCGCCTATTACACCGACAAGGATGCCGCCTTCGCCGAGCGGATCAACCGCCGCCTGCCCTTCGGCCGGGTCACGACCGTCGCCGGCTATCTGGCGGCGCTGGAGGCGCAGGGGCCGGGCGGGCCGGAGTATCAGGGGCTGATCAACGAGTTGGCGGTGGGGGAGACCTTCTTCTTCCGCTACATCGAGCAGTTCGACGCGCTGCGCGCCGTTGCCATTCCGGAGTGCATCCGCCGCAACCAGACGACGCGGCTGCTGCGGATCTGGAGCGCGGGCTGTTCCATCGGGCCAGAAGCCTACACGATGGAGATCCTGCTGAAGCAGCATTTCGCCGACCAGTTGGAAGGCTGGCAGGTCCACATCGTCGGCACCGACATCAACGGCGCCTTCCTTGAGCAGGCCCGCCGCGGCACCTATGGCGACTGGGCCGTGCGCGGCCTGTCGCCGGAAACGCTGGAGGCCTGCTTCGACCGCCAGGACAAGCTGTGGTCGGTGAAGGCGAAATACCGGCAATGGACCAGCTTCATGCCGTTTAATCTGGTGGAAGGATCGATCCCGTCCTATCCGCATGGCATCGGGCATTTCGACATCATCCTCTGCCGCAACGTCATGATCTACTTCGACGAGGCGACGCGGCACCGGCTGCTGGGGAACCTGCACAACGCGCTGGCCGACGGCGGATGGTTGGTGGTCGGCCATGCCGAGGCCGGACCGCAGATGAACGAACTGTTCATCCCGGTGTCGGTCCCCGGCGCGACGCTCTATCGCAAGCAGGGCGACCGCGCCGCACCGGCGCCGGTCGCCACGCCGAGCCCGTCCCCGGTCGCACCGGTGCCGATGCCGGCCGTCAAGCCGCGGCGCACCGCGGCGGCAAAGCCTGCGGCGAAGGCGGCGTCAAAGCCGCCGTCCAGGGCGGCAACCCCGCCCGCAGCTCCCACACCGCCGGAACAGTCGGAAACCAACGAGCGCTCCTCCCTGCTGGAAGCCTGTCTGGCGCGGGTGGAAGCCAACCGGATGGACCCCGCCGCCCATTACCAGCTGGGGCTGGTGGAGGAGGAGTTGGGCGTCGGCGATCCGGTCGCGGCCTTCAAGCGGGCGCTGTATCTCGACCCGCGCTTCGTGCTGGCCGACTATCATCTGGCGCTGGCCTATTGGCGCCGCGGCCGGCTGGTTCCGGCGCAGCGCCATTTCCGCAATGCCCGCGAAGCGCTGGAGAGCCTTGCCGACGACGAGGCGGTGACGGAGGGCGGCGGCCTGACCGTGCAGGAGCTGCGCGGGATGCTCGACCTCTGGCTGACCGGTGAGGAGGGCTGATGGACCGGGACGCTTCCCAAGGACGGGACCCTGGCAACTCCTCAGGCACCCCCCCAGGCAGTTCCATCGACTGGCAGGAGGTGCGCGAGAGGCTGGCACGCCGCAACGCCGTCCTGGCGCAGACCTTCGCCGGCCGCGGCCCCTGGGCCGACGCCGTGCTGGACCGCCGTGCCGAGGAGCTCGCCGAACCGCCGCCCGCCTTCGACCGGGAAAGCGCCGGCATCCCCATGCTGGTCGCGCGCGGGGCCGAGATGCTGTACGGGCTGGAGCTGCGCCACCTCGGCCAGATCGTCCCGATGCCGCGGCTGGCCCGCGTGCCGGGGGCGCCGCACGCCGTGCTGGGGGTGATCGCCGTCGCCGGCCGGGTGATGCGGCTGTTCGACGTCGACCGGCTGTGCGGGAACGGTCCGGGCGCCGGGACCGAGGCGGAACAGCCCGGCTATGCCGTGGTCCTGCGCACCGGCGGCCGTCCGGCGGCGTTGCGGCTGAGGGAGGTGGAGCGGGTGGCCGACATCGTCCCGCCGCGCACCCCCGCCCCGGCGGAGGCCGGACCGCTGGTCAGGGCGATCGCCGGGGACCGCATGGCGATCCTCGACATGGCGGCATTGCTCGACGCTGTGAAGACCTGAAACCTGCCGTCAAGAACGATCCACCTGCATTTGAGCCGACCGGGGCTGGAGTCCAAGAATGAACATCAAAGTCGCGCACAAGCTGGTCCTGGGGTTCGGCGTGGTCTGCGTCCTGACCGCGCTGCTGGCGCTCTACCAGATGGCCCGTTTCTCCGACGCGCTGACCGTCATCATGGCGGTGTCCAGCTACGACACCGAGGCCGCCAATCTCGTAACGGACGTCGGCAACCTGCAGGCGGAGCTGCGCAGCACGCGCGAGACCGCGCTGAACGCCGTCACCGTCGCAAATGCCGAAGGAAAGGTCGCGGACATTCCGGCCATCATGTTGCCGCTGCACCGGCAGTATGACGAGGTCGGGACTAAGCTGCGCGACACGTTGGGCCGGCTGCGCGCGCTGGTGGCGGAGCGTTCGTCCTACAGCGTGACCGACAACCGCCGCAAGGGCTGGGTCGAGCTGGACACCGCCGTCACCGAGATGAGCCGCGCCATCACCATGGTGGGCGAGGAGGCGCGGACCATCTACACCATGCTGGAGCGCAATCAGGTGCCCGAGGCGCTGCAGCGCCGCCAGCGGGTGGACGAACTGCGCAAGAACATGGAGGCGCGCATCGCCGGCGCCCAGAGCGCCATCGACCGCCTGACCGAAACCGGCCGCGAAGACATCCGGGCGATCTACAACTCGGCCATCCAGTCCTCGATCGTCGCGCTGGTCATCGTCTTCCTGATCGCGGTGGGGGTGGCCTATCTGATCGGCAGTTCCATCACCCGCCGGCTCGGCCGCGCCATCGATTTCGTCACCAAGGTCGGCCACGGCGACCTTACGCAGGAGATCACGATCCCCGGCAAGGACGAGCTGGCGATACTGGGCCAGCATCTGAACGAGATGGCCGGCCGGCTGAAGTCGATGGCCCGCACCACCCGCGAGACCGCCGAGAGCGTCCACGCCGCCACCGCCCAGATCCGCGCCTCGACCCAGCAGCAGTCGGCCAGCGTCGCCGAACAGCTGGCGGCGGTGGAGCAGACGACGGCCACCCTGTCGGAGATCACGGAATCCGGCGCCCAGATCAACCGCCGCGCCCAGGACGTCGCCCATGGCGCCCAGACGGTGGCGACCTCCAGCCATTCCGGCATGAAGGCGGTCGACGACACCATCCAGGCGATGGACGCCATCCGCGAACAGGCGGAAGCGGTGGCCGAGAACATCGTCATGCTGTCGGAGCGCACCCAGGCGATCGGCGAGATCATCGTGACGGTGAACGACATCGCCGAGCGCTGCCATCTGCTGGCGCTGAACGCAGCCATCGAGGCGGCGGCGGCCGGCGAGCATGGCCGCACCTTCTCCATCGTGGCCGGCGAGATCAAGAGCCTTGCCGACCAGTCGAAGGAGGCGACCGCACAGGTCCGCTCCAACCTGTCGGAGATCCAGCACGGCATCAACGCCTCGGTCATGCTGACGGAGGAGGCGGTGAAGCGCGTCGCCGCCGGCAAGCGGCAGACCGACGCCACCCAGTCCACCATCCGCACCATGGCGGAGAACATCCAGGAGAGCGTGCTGGCTTTCCAGCAGATCGTCGCCGGCACCAACCAGCAGCAGATCGGCCTGGAGCAGGTGATCCAGGCGCTGCAGAACATCCGCGAAGCCAGCAGCCAGACCGCCGCCGGCACCCGCCAGCTCGAAGGCGCCGCGGCGAACCTGAACAACCTCGGCCAGGGCCTGGTCGAGGCGGTGCGGAACTACCGGGTGTGACGATGCGCCGCCGGATCGCACGCTCCCCACGCCGGAGCGCCTGATGGACATCCGCCAGCGCCTGCTCGCGGCGTTCGAGCTCGAGCACAAGGATCATCTCGCGGTGATCCGCGCCGGGCTGCGCGAGGCCGAAGCGTCGGGAGAGGCGCCGGACCTCGTCGACATCCACCGGCGCGCCCACAGCCTGAAGGGCGCCGCCCGCGCCGTCGATCTGCCGGAGGTGGAGGCGATCTCCCACCGGCTGGAGGCCGCCTTCATCGCGGTGCAGAAGGGCGAGACGGTGCTGGACGCCGACGCCATCGCCGTGGTGCGCCGGGCGCTGGACGCCATCGAGGATCTGGTCGCCTGGTCGCTGCAGGGTGGCGAGGAGGTGGAGATCGCCGGGGTGCTGGCCGACCTCGACGGGCTGTCCGGCGGCCGGAACGGCGAGCCCCCGCCGCCCGTCCGAAGCACGTCGGCCCCGGCACGGGCGGAGCGCCGGACTTCGCGACCGCGCGCCGCGGCGGTCGACGCCGAGTCCGCGGCTCTGGTCCGCATCGCGGCGCAAGGGCTGGAGCGGCTGTCGGAAACTGCGTCGGCCCTGCTGCCAGAGGTGGAGGCGCAGGCCGGGCTCGGCGAGGAATTGCGGGCGATGCGCCAGGAATGGCGGGCGCTGGACCGGGCGTGGCGCCATTTGCGGGTGCAGATCGGGCGTGGCGCCCAGGCAGACAGGGATGCGGACGGGCTGGACGGGCGCGGCACCCTTCCGGCGCTGATGGCCTTCGAGCGGCGCTTCCGCGCACTGGGCGGGGCGCTGGATTCGGCGCACCGCAGCCATGACCGGCTGCTGTGGTCGATGCGGCGCTGGGGCGGCGGCTTCCAGCAGGACATGCGGCGCCTGCGCATGCTGCCGGCGGAGAACCAACTGAGTGGGCTCGGCCGCATGGTGCGCGACATCAGCCGGGCCGAAGGCAAGGAGGTCGAGGTCGATGTGCGCGGGCTGGAGGTGGAGGCCGACCGCACTGTCCTGCAACGGCTAAAGGACCCGATCCTGCACATCGCCCGCAACGCCATCAGCCACGGCATCGAGACGCCGGCGGAGCGGCTGGCGCTGGGCAAGCGGCCGGCGGCGCGTGTGACCATCGCCGCATCGGTGGAGGGGGCGCGCCTGCGCCTGCGCATCGAGGATGACGGGCGCGGGCTGGACCGCGGCGCGATCCTACGCAAGGCGGCCGAGCGCGGGCTGATCGACGCCGACGAACTGTCGTCGGGCGAGGAGATCCCGCTCGAACGGCTGACCGAATTCCTGTTCCAGTCCGGCTTCTCCACCGCCGCCCGCACCACCGAACTGGCCGGGCGCGGCATGGGGCTGCCCATCGCCCGGCGGGAGGTGGAGCGGCTGCAGGGCAACCTGACCATCGCCGAACGGCCGGACGGCGGCACCGCCGTCACCATCGAGGTGCCGCTGAGCCTGTTGAGCCAGCGGCTGGTCTTCGTCGCCGTGCAGGACCAGATCGTGGCGATCCCGTCGGCCGACGTGGTCCGGCTGCGCACCACCACCGCGGAATCGCTGTTCTCCGGGGTCGGCACCCCGATGATCCGCATCGGCGAGGAGGAAATCCCCGTCACCTCGCTGGCGGCGCTGCTGAGCATGGAGGCGCCGGTGGTGCCGAGCGCCGAACGGTCTCTGTCGCTCGTGGTGGTGCGGGCGGCGGACCGGCGGCTGGCGCTGGCGGTCGACCGCTTCGTCGCCACGCGCGAGACGGTTGTGACCGCGGCCGAGGAGACCGGGATCGATTCCGGTCGCTATCTCGGCACCGTGCTGATGGACGATGGCGGGCCGGCGCTGGTGCTGAACATTGCCGGCCTGATGCCGCTGCCCGGCAGCGCCCTGCCCGCCCCGGCACGCCCTGCGGAGGAGGTCACCCCTGCCCGGGCGCATATCCTGGTTGTCGATGACAGCATCACCACCCGCACGCTGGAAAAGAGCATCCTCGAAGCCCATGGTTATCGGGTGACGCTGTGCGTGGACGGGCGCGAAGCCCTGGAGCGCCTGTCGGAAGGGATGGAGGTTGGCCTGATCATCAGCGACGTCGAGATGCCGCGCATGGACGGTTTCGCCCTGTTGCAG
This sequence comes from Pseudomonadota bacterium, assembly GCA_023423695.1. GTDB lineage: Bacteria > Pseudomonadota > Alphaproteobacteria > Azospirillales > Azospirillaceae > Azospirillum. The sequence goes on from JAFAFA010000048.1 coordinate 102,217, forward strand.
GCGGTGAAGGCGGACAAGCGGCTGGAGGAGATCCCGGTGATCCTCGTCACCTCGCGCGCCAGCGACGAGGACCGCGAACGCGGCCTGCGGCTGGGCGCCGACGCCTACATCGTCAAGACGCGCTTCGACCAGAACGAGCTTCTGGCCGGCATCCGGCGGCTGCTGTGAGCGGGCCGGCGAAACCGGGCTCCCGACGCATCCGTGTGCTGGTGGTCGAGGACAGCCCCGTCATCCAGCAACTGCTCAGCCACGTCATCGGCGCCGACCCCCGGCTGGAGGTGGCGGGCATCGCGTCGAGCGGCGAGCAGGCGTTGCGCATGATCGAGCGGGCGGCGCCCGACGTGGTGTCGCTCGACATCCGCCTGCCGGGCATCGACGGCTTCGAGGTGACCAGCCGCATCATGCGGCAGAACCCGCTGCCGATCGTGGTGGTGGCGTCGGATGTGCGCGACCTCGACATTCCCATGCGGGCGCTGCAGGCCGGCGCGCTGGCGGTGGTGGAGAAGCCGGGCAGCGTGGCGCGCGCCGACTATCAGACGGTGGCGCACCATCTCTGCACCCAACTGGTCATCATGAGCCAGGTGAAGGTGATCCGCCACCGCATCACCGCCCGGCCGGCGCGGCCGGCGGCCGGTGCCGCCCCGTCCGATGGTGCCGCCGACGGACGGCTGCCGGAGGCGGCTGTGACGGCCGACGGACGGCTGCGGCGCTTCCGCGCGCTGGGGATGGTGGCGTCCACCGGCGGGCCGGCGGCGCTGGCGCGGGTCCTGAAGGACCTGCCGACGGGGTTTCCCATGCCGGTCTTCGTGGTCCAGCATATGGGCGCCCCCTTCATGGCCGGCTTCGCCAACTGGCTGGGCACCGTTTCGCCCCTGCCGGTGCGGCTGGGCGAGGCGGGGCTGGTCCCGCGGCCCGGCACCGTCTATGTGGCGCCCGGCGACCGCCACATGCTGGTGGAAGGCGGCGCCATCCGCCTGTCCGACGACCCGCTGGTCTGCGGCCAGCGCCCGTCCGGCGAGGAGCTGTTCCGGTCCATGGCGCGCGCCTATGGCGCGGCCGGGATCGGCGTGCTGCTGACCGGCATGGGCGAGGACGGCGCGCGGGGATTGGTGGACATGCACAAGGTTGGGGCATACACCATTGCCGAACACGCCTCCACGGCGGTGATCCACAGCATGCCGGGCACTGCGGTGCGGCTGGGCGGTGCGGTGGAGGAACTGCCTCTCGACCGGGTGGCCGGACGGCTGCTGCAACTGACCTCCGACGATAAGATGGCGTCATGAACGGACTCCGCACCTTGGTTGTCATGGGCTCCCAGACGCAGGGACTTCTGCTGAAGCTGCTGCTGGAGGAGCGCGGCGTGGAGACCGTCTGCGTCGACGGGGTGGAGCCGGCCCTGGCCGAGATCGCCGGCGCCCCGCAGGATCTGCTGATCGTCGAGGGCGAGCTTGCCGGTCCGAGCGGACTGGCGGAACTGCGGGCACGCAGCGATGCCGCCGTGCTGGTGCTCGGCCGCGGCGCAGGCGAGCATGACCCGTCCGACCCCAAGGCGGTGGTGGACGATGCCTGCGCCGTGCTGGAACGACGCAGCGCGCCGCCGACCGTGCCGGAGATCTTCCGCCGCGCCCGCATCCTGATCGTCGACGACAGCGCGACCTACCGCGAATTCCTGCGCGCCGAACTGGAGCAGGAAGGCTGCACCGTCACCGCAGCCCGCAATGCCGACGAGGCGGTGGCGGCGCTCTCCGGCGGCGGGCTGGACTGCGTCATCCTGGACCTGGTGATGCCGGGAACCAGCGGCACCCAGCTCTGCGAAAGATTCGACAGGTTCCGGCGCCAGCGCGGCCTGTTCTTCCAGATCGTCATCCTGACGAGCCAGGACGACGAAGAGCAACTGATGATCAGCCTGAACGCGGGGGCCGACGATTTCGTCGGCAAGGCACAGGAAATGGATGTCCTGAAGGTCCGTCTGATGGCGCTTCTGCGCCGAAAATATTTCGTGGAGGACCATCTGCTGCGGCTGCCGCGGCCTTCACCATCCGCATAGGAGGGAGTAGAGCCATCGTGTGATTTCACAAGCACGATCGTCCGTTTATTCTCTGCGGGCTTTTCGAAACTGTCCGACGGCCGAGCCGGTGCCCATGGCGATCAGCCTTCAGCCCCTCCACGGGACCTCGATCCCCAAAGATACCGACGCGAAAGACACCGACGCGATGCCCCGATCCTCGGCCAACCCCATGTCACCGACCGATCAGCGTTACCGGGAGTGTCTGGACAACGCGAGGCGCGTCTGCGCCGCCGGCACGGTCCCGACCATGCTGGTGATCGGCGGGCCGGAGATGGCCGCCGTCCGCTGCAACGAACCGCTGGCCGCCCTGCTGAACCTCCCGCGCGCCGCCACCCGTGACGAGAGCGGCCCCAGCCTGCTGCCCGGCGGCTGGACGGCGGTGGCCGAGGCACTGCGCCCGCTCTATGTGGACGAAGGGGACGCGGCGGCGGATCGGCCGGAGTCCGCGCTGCTGAGCCTGCCGACCGAGCCGCCGCTGAGCCTGCGCGCCGCGCCGCTGCTGGTCGACGGGCATGTGGTGGGGGTGCTGGCCTCGGCGACGCTGGACGGCGCCATCGCGCAGATGGCCGAGACCATGCGGGCGGAGGTGGCGCGCACCACCGCAGCGCGCTCCCGCTTCCTCGCCTCGGCCAGCCACGACCTGCGCCAGCCCTTCCAGGCGATGCGGCTGTTCCTGGACGCCCTGACCAGCCAGGTCGACGGCAATGCGCGGGCGACCCGCACCGCCGGCATGCTGGCAAACGCCATGACTGCGGGCGAGCAGCTGCTGAACGCCCTGCTGGACATCTCCACGCTCGACGCCGGCACGGTTGAACCCGATCTCCAGCCGGTGTCGCTAGATGGGCTGCTGCAGTCGCTGGCCGAGGAATTCCGCCCGCAGGCGGAAGAGAAGGGATTGCGCCTGCGCGTCCATGTACCGGACGTGGCGGGTGGAGCCGTCACCCGCAGCGACCCGATCCTGCTGGGCCGCATCGTCCGCAACCTGCTGGCCAACGCCATCCGCTACACCCAGCGCGGCGGCATCCTGCTGGGCCTGCGCAAGCGCGACGGCCATTGGCGGATCGAGGTGTGGGACACCGGATTCGGTATCCCGCAGGACAAGCAGGACGTCATCTTCGACGAGTTCCACCAGCTGACCAACCCCAGCCGGGATCCCACTCGCGGCCTCGGCCTCGGCCTTGCCATCGTGCGGCGGCTGTCGGTGCTGCTGCAGGCGCCGATCGAGGTGCAGTCGCGGTCGGGGCGCGGGTCCGTCTTCGCCGTAACCGTGAACCGTTTGGAGGGAGAGGCGCCGGCCGACGCACCGACGGTTGGATGTCACCCCGAGAGCGGCCCGTCGGGGGTGCCGCTGGACGGCATGCGCGTCCTGGTGGTGGACGACGACAGCATGGTGCTGTCCGGCCTGCTGCTGACGCTGGAAAGCTGGGGATGCGCCTTCGTCTCCGCATCGAACATGCGCGAGGTGTTTGCGGCGGTCGACGGGCTGGAAGGGCCGCCAGACGCCATCCTGACCGACCTGCGCCTGCCGGGGAAGGTGTCCGGCTTCGACGTCATCGACCGGGTGCGCAAGCTGTTCAAGGCCGATATCCCGGCGGTGGTGCTGACCGGTGAGACGGCGCCCGAATCCCTGCTGGAGGGCCAGCGCCGCGGCTGCGCCTTCCTGCACAAGCCGCTGCACCCCGGCGAACTGCGCCGGGTGCTGGAGGAGGTGCGGCGGGACGGAAAGGCGGCCTGCTAGGGGAGTGGAGGACGCGTCCTCTCCCCCTCCCGTCCATCGGCCGGATCAGGTCAGGCGAACTGTCGCCGAAAGCTCCACGAACGAGAGGGCCCTTGCGAAGACAGCAGGGGTGGGGAAGAGTATTGTCGCGGTATGGTTAGGGCCGCATTGTGGAGATGACCGGTGCCACTTCCACCGCACCCGCTTGGTCCCGCGCTTCGCCGCTGGCGTGCTCTCAACCGCGTGAAGCAACTGCATGCGGCCGAACTGCTCGGCGTCGCCCAGTCCACCATTTCACGTTGGGAGAGCGGCAAGCAGGACATGGAACCAGATCAGCGCGCAGCGGTCGAAGCGCTGGTGAGCGCGCGTCTGACAAGTGCGGCAGACGCTGCCCTCGCGCGCCTCATCCAGCATCATGGCCGGGCCGCGCATCTGGTTTGTGACCAAAGCCATCGCCTTCTGGCTTTGTCCTCGGTCCGGCGGAACGAATTCGGATGCGACGCCAACGGACTGATCGGCACATCACTTTGGTGCTTCATCACCGAAGAACTGGCGCTCGTCGAAACCCAACTCCAGGACGTCGGCTGGTTCGATCTCGCGTCACCTCCGTCCGTGGTGGCTCAGACGGGTGCCAACGCATCCGACCTGGTGCCGATCCGCTCCGGACAGTGCCGGCTGACCCGCATGGTACTGTCCGACGGCACAGCTGCGCGTCTGGTGGAGACCCTCAGTTAGGACCTCGACGGGCGCATTTCTTATGCGTTGCCCCTGCGTAAGCGCAGCGTCATTACCATGCTGTTCAAATCAGGGAGCAGCAGGTGAAACGAGCAAGGGTAACCTTGGGATTGGTGGTGGCCAGCACCGTCCTCGGGCTGATGGGCACGGATCTCGTGCTGCCGGCCGTACCCCGACTTCCCGAGGCACTCGGGACAAATGCCTCCACGGCGCAACTGGTCCTCGCGGCCTATGTGGGTGGTGCCTGCGCAGGCCTGTTGGTCTTTGGCATTCTAAGCGATCGTATCGCAACGAACCGTCTGTTCCTCGGCTCGCTCATCGCCACCTCGACCCTCTCCATCGCCTGCGGCCTCGCACCGTCCATCGAGGTGCTGATTGCCATGCGGGTTCTCCAGGGAGCCGCAACGGCAGCACCGGCAGTCTTTGCGCCGGCGATCGTGAGGGTGATTTTCGAGGAGGCTCAGGCGGTCCGCGCCATGGGCGTGCTTGGCAGCATAGAATCACTCGCACCTGCGCTGGCACCGATCGCGGGCGCAGGTTTGCTGCTTGCGGGCGGGTGGCGCTTCTCCTTCTTTACCCTTGCGATCACAGCAGGATTGCTGGCGGTCGCTTTGCTCGTGGTCGGGCCGTTCCCGCAGGTCACCCGCCGAACCCATGGTAGCTACACAGCCCTTCTGCGTGATGCGACATTCCTGCGTTATGCGCTCAGCCATGCCTTCGTGCTTGGGGGGCTGCTCACCTTCGTTTTCGGGCTGCCTGCAACGATCGTGCGCGTTCATGACGGCACGTTGGGCGACTTCATCGGCATTCAGTTCACCGCAATCGCGACGTTCATCATGGCGGCGAATGTTGCTGACCGAGCGGTCACCCGTTTCGGAGCCGAGCGCATGATTATCGTCGGGACGACGCTTTGTGTTGCCGGTTCCACGGGTCAGTTGTTCTACGCGGCGACCGGTGGCACGTCTCTTGGCGTTGTTCTGAGCCTGTTCATTCCGGTCAACATAGGCCTTGGACTCCGCGGTCCTCCTGGTCTGTATCGGGCGATCGTTGCCTCTCGCGGCGAGGATGCCCGCGGCAGTGCGCTCGTCGTTCTTGGAATCCTTGCTGCGACGACAATCGGCACCATTGCCGCATCACCCTTCATCGGGCAAGGATCAGCGCCTTTGGCAGGTGTTGCGTTCGCGCTGCATGTCGCGGCTCTGCTGTGTCTCGCCATGCTTCCCGGGCTGTCCGTTGCCGAACCGGCTGGACGTGTCGATGGATGATCCGCGGACTGGAACGCCGCAGAGATCGAGGCAACCTTCACATCGCATCACCGATATTCTGCAGATCCTCAATTCCGCCGTGAGTCATGATGCGGTGCTCAAGCTCCCGAGACCAACCGTCGGCAAGGCAATGAAGATGATCGCAGATGCTCTTTTTTGGGGCGGCAAAGCCATCGTGCTGCGTCGATAAGCTGATATCGTCTACTTCAAGGATCAGGTATGTTCAGATTGAGAGAAGCGACGAATCCAGACCTGCCCAGGTGCCTTTTGATTTGGCAGAGTGCCGTCTTGGCCACCCACCATTTCCTCTCGGATGAAGACTTTCGGGAAATCAAAGGCTACGTCGAGATGTCTTACTTGCCCTCTGCCGATTTTCTGGTTGCGGTCGATGCAGATGACATTCCTCATGGCTTTCTAGGCACGACGCAAAACCATGTCGACGCGTTATTTGTGCATGGCGGGAGCCATGGCAGGGGTATTGGCAGCTTGCTATTGGAAGAGTTCCTTAAAAGCCACAGAGAGGGGACGGTTGATGTTAACGAGCATAACCTGTCCGGCCGGGCTTTCTACGAGCGCTTGGGTTTCAAAGTAGACAGCCGGTCGGATGTCGATGACGAGGGTCGACCTTACCCTCTGCTCCATATGTCTTGGAGGCGGATACGATAGCCCATTTACCCATACATCGAATGGCTTGAGGATACTGCGAATCCCTCGTTCCGGCCAAAGTAATCTCAATAGAGGGCAATATGATCGCACGCATCTGGCGGACATTGGTTGATGAAGACCGAGCAGAAGAATACGAAATATTTGCGAGAACGGTATCACTGCCAATGTTCTGCGGTCAGCAGGGGTATGTCGGCGTGATCATGGCACGACACGAAGGGGCGTGTGTCGTGATGTCATTCTGGGAAAGCAGTGATGATATCAATCGGCTGGACGCGTCAGCCGCCTATAAGGATACTGTTAGCAAAATTCTATCAATGGGATTTATTCATGGAGAACAGGCGACAGAAATATTTGATATTCATCTTTTCAACTTCTCACAAACGGCCCATTTGCCAGGGATTGGGCCGTTTGCAGCAAATGCGGACGAAAATTTGCCCCAGGAAACCCGTTAGGGGCGGTTTTCAGAATTCACTGAGGCGGTTAGCGGGTTTCCGCGAGGGGGCCATCAAATGTGAGTTTTGGAATCCGCCTCCGACAGTCCCGAGCCGTCCCGCTCAATCCCGCGGCGGACTCTGCATATAGAGGACCAGCAGCCGCACGAGGCTTTCCAGCGCGTCGACATGGATGCGCTCGTAGCCGTGCGAGGCGTCGATGCCGAAGCAGACCAGGGCGGTGCGGATGTCGTTGCCGGCCTCGATGGCGGACGCGCTGTCGCAACGGTAATAGCGGAAGACGTCGCGCTGGTGCGGGATGTTCTGCGCCTGGCACAGCGCTATCAACGAGTGGGTCAGCGCCATGTCGAAGGGGCCGGAGCTGTCGGCCATGGCGATGGTGACGCCGAATTCGCTGCTGTTCTGGCCGGGGGCGGTGGTGCCATTGTCGATGGTCACCATCTCAGCCACGTCCTGATGCAGGATCGACGAGGCGCCGGACCCGACCTCTTCGGATATGGTGAACAGCAGGTGGCAGTCGACCGGCAGCGGCGCGCCGGCATCGACCGCCGCCTTGGCCGCCCCCAGCATCACCGCCACCCCGGCCTTGTCGTCGAGATGGCGGGAGACGATGTAGCCGTTCTCCAGGAACTCCGGCTGCGGGTCGATGGCGACGATATCGCCGATGTTGAAGCCGCGCTCCTCCAGGTCCCGCCGGTTGGCGACAGGGGCATCGACGCGCAGTTCCACCTGCTGCCAGTTGACCGGCTGGGTATCGACCTCCTTGTTGAAGGTGTGGCCCGACGCCTTCAGCGGCAGGATGGTGCCGCGCCAGGGGCCGCGGTCGGTCAGCACGGTGCAGCGCGCTCCCTCGGCGAAGCGGGACGACCAGTGGCCGATGGGCACCAGCTCCATCCGGCCGTTCTCCTTCAGCATCTTCACCTGGGCGCCCAGCGTGTCGACATGGGCGACCAGTGCCCGGTCCGGGCTGCCCCGCACACCCTTCAGGTCGGCGCGGATGGCACCGCGCCGCGTCAGCTCATAGGGGATGCCCATCCGCTCCAGCTCCGCACAGCACAGCCGGACCACGTCGGTGGTGTATCCGGTCGGGCTGGGCGTGGTCAGCAGCCGGTAGAGGATGTCGGTGACATAGCCCATGTCGATGGGCAGCGGCACGGCCATGGTTGGATTGTCCTCCTGCTCATTGCTGACACTTGCCCCCACCTACCCTCCCCCTCAGAACACCCCCCGCGTCTGCGGAAACAGCAGATCGACGAAACGTTCCGCCGTCGGCTGCGGTTCGTGGTTGGCTAGTCCCGGCCGCTCGTTCGCTTCGATGAAGACGTAGCCCGGCCGGTCCGGCGACTCCACCAGCAGGTCAAAGCCGACGACCGGGATGTCCAGCGCGCGGGCGGCGACCGTCGCCACCTCCACCAGTTCCGGGTGCAGGGCATCGGTCACATCGTGGATGGTGCCGCCGGTGTGCAGGTTGGCGGTCTTGCGCACCGGAAGAACCTCCCCCGCCGGCAGAACGTCGTCCAGCGTCCGGCTGGCCGCGGCGAGGCAGCGTTCGGTCTCCGCATCCAGCGGAATGTGGCTCTCCCCGCCGGTGGCGGCGGCGCGGCGGCGGCTCTGCGCCTCGATCAGTTCGCGCACGCTGTGGGTACCGTCGCCGGTGATCTCGGCCGGGCGGCGCACCGCGGCGGCGACCACCTTCTTGTCGATGACGATGATGCGCAGATCATGCCCTTCGCAGAACCGCTCCAGCAGCACAGTGTCGCAATGCTGGCGGGCCGATGCGATGGCGCGCTCCATGGTCTCCGTGTCGCGGACATCCACGGTGATGCCGCGGCCCTGCTCGCCGCGCGCCGGCTTCACCACGATGCGGCCGTGCGTCTCCAGAAAAGCGGCGTTCTCCGCCGGCTCCCCCGCCACCGCCTGGGCGGGGACGTTCAGGCAGGCGCGCTCCAGCACGCGGCGGGTCACCGCCTTGTCGTCGCAGCGGCTCATGGCGACGGCGGTGGTCAGTTCGCTGAGGGATTCGCGGCAGACCACGCTGCGCCCGCCCCAGGTCAGGCAGAAATAGCCGGCCTCCGCGTCCAGCACGTCGACGCCGATGCCGCGCCGCCGCGCCTCGTTGACGATGATGGTGGCATAGGGGTTTAGCCGCTCGCCGGGCTGCGGACCGGTGAACAGCCGTTCGTTGATCGGGTTCTTGGTCTTTAGGGCGAAGGCCGGGATGCGGCGGAAGTTCAGCTTTTCATAGAGCGCGATGGCGTTCTCGTTGTCGTGCAGGACCGACAGGTCGAGGAAGGCGCGCCCCCGCGCCTGCACATGCTCCGCCACCGTGCGGACCAGCGTCTCGCCGATGCCCGGAAAGGATGCCTGCGGATCGACCGCCAGGCACCAGAGCGAGCTGCCATTCTCCGGATCGGCGAAGGCATGGCCGTGGTCCACCGCCGTGACCGAGCCGATGATCTCGCCGGTGGCGTCGTCGCAGGCGACGAAATGGGTCAGCACCCGGCTGTTGCGCGTCGCCACCAGGAAAGAGGAGGAGACCGGAACCATCCGCCGCCGGGCATAGATGCGCTGCACGCCTTCCGCATCCTCGCGCGTGCGCAGGCGGCGGACGCTGTAGCCCTTGGGCCGGCGCCGCGACGGGCGGTAGTCGGTCAGCCAGAGCCGGAAGGTGTGGGAGGGGTCGAGGAACAGCTCCTGCGGGGCGCGGGACAGGGCGACATGCGGGTCCTGCAGGTAGAAGACGATGTCCCGGGTCCCCGGCGCCTCCTGCCGCAGGGTTTCAATCATGCGGTCGAGATCGTCGAAGGTGTGGGCGAAGATCAGCCGGCCCCATCCGCAATCCACCACCACGTCGGTGCGCGGCGCCTCGGCCTCCGTTCCCTGTCCGGTTCCCCGCCCGGCCCCCTGGCCAGACGCGGGCGGCCGGCCGGTGTAGCGCCGGGTGTGGCGCAGGCTGGCGCTGGCGGCGCGTTCCAGCCGGTGCGGTTTCACGCGGGCATAGCTCATGGGATCCCCCTGATCGTCGGATGCGGCTCCACGTTCGGGAAACATCCCGGGGCGCGGATCGGTCCCGCGCCCGGATGCCCCGGCGGAGCGTTTGTTGGTATGGAATGGCCGGATGCGCCGTCAGAAGCCCTGTTCCTGGAACCAGAACTCCAGCAGGGCGACCTGCCACAGCTTCGACCCGCGCAACGGGGTGATGTGGCGTTCCGGATCGGCCAGCAGCCGGTCCAGATAGTCGCGCCGGAACAGGCCGCGCTCGCGCGCCGCCGGGGCGCTCAGCACGTCGCGCACCAGTTCCAGGAAGGGGCCGCGCAGGTATTTCAGCGCCGGCACCGGGAAATAGCCCTTTGGCCGGTCGATCACCTCGGCCGGGACGACGCGGCGCGCCGCCTCCTTCAGGACGTATTTGCCGCCCTCGGCCAGCTTCATTTCGGCCGGGATGCGGGCGGCGAGCTCCACCAGCTCGTGATCGAGGAAGGGGACGCGCGCTTCCAGCCCGGCGGCCATCGTCATGTTGTCGACCCGCTTCACCGGATCGTCCACCAGCATCACCGTGGTGTCGAGCCGCAGCGCCTTGTCCACCGCCCGCTCGGCGCCGGGCATGGCGAACTGACGCTCCAGCCAGCGGCGGGAATGGTCCTCGCCGAGGAAGCGGGGATCCAGCGCCTCCGCCATCTCCGCATGGTCGCGGTCGAAGAAGACGCGGGCATAGTCGCCGACGGCATCGTTGCTGTCCAGCAACGGCGGATACCAGTGATAGCCGCCGAACACCTCGTCGGCACCCTGCCCCGACTGCACCACCTTCACCTGCTTCGCCACCTCCTGCGACAGCAGGAAGAAACCGATGTTGTCGTGGCTGACCATCGGTTCCGACATCGCGCGCACGCAGTCGCGCAATTCGGGCAGGGCGCGGGCGGAATCGACGAAGATCCGGTTGTGGTCGGTGCCGAAATGCCGGGCGACGATGTCGGAATACTGGAACTCGTCGCCGCGCTCGTCCCCAACCGTCTCGAAGCCGATGGAGAAGGTCTTCAGTCCGCTCTGCCCGTTCTCGGCCAGCAGTGCCGTGATGAGCGAACTGTCCAGCCCGCCGGACAGCAGCACGCCGACCGGCACGTCGGCGACCAGCCGGCGCCGCACGGCGCGGGTCAGCGTCTCCAGCACCAGTTCGCGCCAGTCGGCGAAGTCTCGGTTTTCGTCGCCGGCCTGCGGCCCGAAATTCAGCGACCAATAGGCGGTCTCGCGCCGGGTGCCGTCCGGCTCGACGATCAGGGTGGTGGCGGGGGGCAGCTTGCGCACGCCCTTCAGAATGGTGTGCGGCGCCGGGACGACGGCGTGGAAGCTCATGTAATGGTGCAGCGCCACCGGGTCGATATCGGTGTCGATGCCCCCGGAGGCGACCAGCGCCGGCAAGGAGGAGGCGAAGCGCAGCCCACCCGGAATGTCGGCGAGATAGAGCGGCTTGATGCCCAGCCGGTCGCGGCCCAGCACGACGCGCCCGCTGTCGCGCTCGTGGATGGCGAAGGCGAACATGCCGTTCATGCGCTTGACGAAGTCCGGCCCCCAGGCGTGATAGGCCTTGATCAGGACCTCGGTGTCGCCGTCGGAGAAGAAGCTATAGCCGAGCCCGGCCAACTCCTCGCGCAGTTCCCGGTGGTTGTAGATGCAGCCGTTGAAGACGACGGCGAGGCCGAGGGCGGAGTCCACCATCGGCTGTTGCGATGCCTCGCTGAGGTCGATGATCTTCAGCCGGCGATGGCCGAAGGCGACGCGGCCATGGGCGAACAGGCCGTGGCCGTCCGGCCCGCGCGCCGCCAGCCGGTCGCACATGGCCTGGACCGCCGCCGTGCTGGCCGCCTCGCCGGTCTTGAAACGAATCTCACCACTCAGTCCGCACATCGGCTGTCGAGCCTCCTCGTTGGTTCAGGACGAAGGGGCGCTCGACCCGCAAAAAGGGCCAAACACCGGGGGCGCCGGCTGCGGAACGCGGCCGCCACCCGTTGGGAGCGTTCGTGGATGCCGGCCCTTCTCCCGCTCGATACACCACCGGCACCCGCGCGGCATAACGGTTGGCAGCGCCCGAGGTTCCCCAACGAGGGGCTTTTTGGAAGGGATGGCTTCCCGTCAGAGTTTGAAGAAGTTGCGCAGGCGGGCCAGCAAGGCTTGCGATTCCACCGGCGGGGGCGGGGCGACGCCCTGCTGGCGGTTGCGTTCGGCGGTGTTGCGGGTCTGGCGGTCGGCCATCAGGTTGGCCAGCCGCTCCGCCAGTTGGGGGCGCTGACGCAGCACCGGGTCGAGATGGCTGCGCGCCAGTTCGAACACCACCGCGTCGGTGCACGCGACGACCGAGGCGCTGCGCGGTTGGCCGGTCAACAGCGACATCTCGCCGAACAGGTCTCCCGGCCGCAGGCGGGTCAGGTGGATCACGCCGGAACGCTGGTCGCCATCGGGGTGGGTTGGGCCGGTGGCGGCTGGAGCGGCGATCTCAACGTCGAATGCACCCTCCGCAATCACGAACAGCGATTCGCCGGCGTCGCCCTGGCGGACGGCGGCGGCGCCGGCCGGGAGATGGACCTCGCGCATGGCGTCGGCGAGCGCCTCCAACTCCTCGTCGTCGAAGGCGTCGAACAATTGCAGTTGGCGCAGCAGGTTGTGCCGCAACATATCGGTGTCGGCCTGGACGGGCTGGTGCTGACGAACCTCCTGCTTCGGACAGGCAGGCCCGATCCCGGCGCGGACGAGGTTGCCCAGCACTGCCGTCAGAACGGCATCCCGCGCCAGCGCCACCCGCCCGCCGTCATCGGTCCAGAAGCGCGCCTGATAGGAAATGCCGTTGGGCGTCACCGCCTCCACGATCACGTCGGGCCGCGGGGTGGACAGCACGCCGTCGGCGCAGAGCATGGCCGACAACAGGATGCGCTTGGCGCGCTCCACCGGCACCTCGTGGTCGAGCAGGATCGGTACGGAGGCACGGAAGGCCAGGCTGGGACGGCTGAAATTGACGAAGCGGCTGCCGGCGACGATGCCGTTCGGCACGATGACGGCGGTGCCGTCACCAGCGATCAGGCGGGTGGCGCGCCAGTTGATCTCGTCGACCCGCCCGGCCACGCCGGGCGACAGTTCCAGCCAATCGCCGATGTGATAAGGGTGCTCGATGTTCAGTGCGATGCCGGCGAAGATGTCGGCGATGATGTTGCGGAGCGCGAAACCCAGCACGGCGATGGCGACGCCGGAGGTCGCCAGCAACCCGGTCACCGGCTGTTCCAGCACGAAGGCCACGATCGCCAGCACCGAAACGCCATAGATGAAAAAGCGCAGCAGGTCGGCCAGCAAGCGTGGGAAGCGCGGTGGCCGGAGCGTGCCGTCGGGGTTGGTGCCGCCATTGCCGGCTGCCAGCAGGTCGATCAGGCGCGCGCCGCCCCAGGCCGCGACCAGCCAGGCGCCCGATGCGACGGCGATGTCGAGCCCGTTGCTGAGCGAACGGCCGAGGATGGGCTCCAGGTGACCATGCAGCCAAGGCTTTGCAGCGACCAGGGAAGCCATCAGGGCCAGCAGCAGGGCGGGGATGGACAGACGCCGCAAGGCGTTCATCGGACGGGGTTCTCCTCGGCGACCGGCCGGCTTCGGCCAAGCGAGGTGCGACGATGGCACGAACATGCGCCACCCCGTCAAGCGGACTATTTTCTCCCGTAGTCCAGGCCTTCAGATACCGACCGGCTGCCGGGACGGTCGGGACAGCCCCATCACGAAGTAGCCGATCACCGGGTCGGAGCCCGCGACTTTGCCGGCGAAGGCATAGGCGCGGCACAGGACGGCCAACGCGGTTTCCGGATCGCAGCTCTTGCGCCGGAACACCTCGCCCTTGCGCAGCGGAGCGAAATCGCCGTCCCAGAAATCCGGGTTGTCCAGCGGCCCGAAATTCATCGCCCAGAAGCCGAAGGAGCGTTCCGGCCGTTCCCAGCGTCCGAGCACGGCAAGGTTGCGGTGCCGCGTGTCGCCGGAGATGCGGGCGAACAACGTGCCGACGGCGTCCGCCTCCCCTTCCAGCACCTGAAGGAAGGTGCCTTCATGTTCGATCAGGAATCCGGTGACGCCCAGACGCCGGTTGTTGGAAGAGCTTCGTACGCAAATGTCGGCCAGGGCCGAGAACGGAAGCAGGGCGACGGCATCACTGCGATAGAGAAGAGTGAGCATCGGTTTCCTCCCACCTCTTGCCCCACCTGATAAGGACAATGGTGAGGAAACCGACAATCGGTAACCCTTTCTTTCGTCGATACGATGTCGCACCCGGCGGACATATCCGGGATGGCGGTGAGGCGGATTGCCGCCCACCGCCATCCCGACTTGACGACGCTCAGGCGATCTCCCTCAAATGATTTCCCGGGCCCGGTCCTTGAACACCGTGGCGGCGATCTTCAACGCGTCGGGGGTGCCGCGGGCCAGCGCCTCGGCGAAATGAGCGGCCTGCTTGGCCTTCACCTTGGGCGGCATCGGCGGCTCGTTGCCGTCCACTAGGCAATCGACCACCACCGGGCCGGGATGGGCGAGAGCGGCGTCCAGAATGGCGCCGCAATCCTTGGGGTCGCGGATGGTGAACCCCTTGCCGCCGCAGGCCTCCGCCACCTTGGCGAAGTCGATGGGGTGCAGGTCGCAGACATATTCGGGATTGCCCAGCATCGCCATCTGCTCCCACTTGATCTGGCCGAGCGAGCTGTTGTTGTTGATGATGACCTTGACCGGCAGGTTGTACTTCACCGCCGTCACGAAATCGGCCATCAGCATCGAAAATCCGCCGTCGCCGACATAGGCGATCACCTGCCGGTCCGGATAGGCGATCTGCGCGGCGATGGCATAGGGCAGACCGGGCGCCATGGTGGCGAGGTTGCCCGACAGCGAATGCATCTGGCCGCGCTTCACCGGGATCTGCCGTGCCCACCATGTGGCGATGGTGCCGCTGTCGCAGGCGACGATGGCGGCGTCGGTCAGCCGCTTGCCCAGTTCCCACGCCGCCACCTGCGGCTTCATCGGCATGTCCTGGCGGGTGCCGCGTTCCTCCATCAGCCGCATCCACTCCGCCTTGCCGGCCTGCGCTTTCTCAAGGAAGCTGCGTTCCTCGTGGCGCTGCACCCGCTCGGTCAGGATGTCCAGCGCCAGCCGGCAGTCGCCGACCAGCCCGGCCTCCACCGGATAGCGCAGACCGATCCGCGCCGCGTCGATGTCGATCTGGATGCCGCGGGCCTGATCCGGCTTCGGGTAATATTCGATGTAGGGGAAGGTGGAACCGGCGATCAGCAGCGTGTCGCAGGTCTCCAGCGCGGTCTGCGACGGTTCGGTGCCCAGCAGCCCGACCGATCCGGTGGTGTAGGGGCTGTCGTCCGGCACCGTCGCCTTGCCGAGCAGCGCCTTGACGATCACCGCCCCGGTCTTCTCCGCCAGCCGTTCCAGCTGGTCGCCGGCCTTCAGCGCGCCCTGCCCGGCCAAAATGACGATGCGCTTGCCGGCGTCCATGATCTCCACCGCCCGGCGCATCTCCGCCTCCGACGGCACCGGAAGCTCGGGGGCGAACAGGGCGGTGTTGTGGCCCTTGACGTTGCGCGGCGCCCGCATGTCGTCGCCGGCCGCCTGGTCCTGCAGATCGACCGGAATGGTGATGTGGGCGACGCCGCGGTGGGCCAGCGCGGTGCGGCAGGCGAGAGTCGCGATGTTGCGGACATGGGCGGCGCCCATGATGCGCTGGTTGAAGACCGACACGTCCTGGAAGACCTTGTCCAGTTCCACGTCCTGCTGGGTGTGGGTGCCGACGAGATCGTGATACTGCAGCCCGGTGATCGCCAGCACCGGCTGGTGGTCCAGCTTGGCGTCGTAGAGGCCGTTCAGCAGATGCAGCCCGCCGGGACCGGAGGTGGCGAGGCAGACGCCCAGCCTGCCGGTGAACTTGGCATAGCCGCAGGCGGCGAAGGCGGCGGCCTCCTCGTGCCGGACCTGGATGAAGCGGATCTCGTCCTTGCGCTGGCGCAGCGCCTCGACGATGCCGTTGATGCCGTCGCCGGGGATGCCGAAGACGGTGTCCACCCCCCAATCCACCAGGACGTCCACCAGGATGTCGGCTGCCGTGCGTGCCATGGGTCCTCTCCCTTGCCGGGTCGTGTCGCGTCGTCTCGAGCCCAGCAACAGGAGGTCGGTGGGGCGGTTCCCTTGGTCACTCCCTCATCGGCAGGTGCTGAAGGCGCCCATGTCCAGGTGGAAATGGTTGCGGTGCGCCTCGTTGTACTCCGGCCCCAGCACCACGTCGAAGAAGCGGCAGGCGCCGTCGCGCACGTTGCGCAGGAAAGCGGCCTTGCGGCCGTCGCCGCCGCTTTTCCAGTCGTTCAGAACGCTGATCCGCGTGCCGTCGGCCAGCACGAAACCGCCGAGGTCGATGGCGTTGGCGCTGGCATGCTCGCTGCGCCGCCCCTCCGCCCGGCCATAGATGTTGCGGCAGGCGTAGGTGCCGAGATGCTCCACCCGCGCCACCTTCTGGCCGAAATGCGTTTGCGCCGCCGGCTGCAGGGCGTGCGCCTCGAACAGGGTCCAGGCGGCAGCGAGCCCGCAGGTGGCGAGAAAGCCGCTGCTGAAGGCGATGTCTGTGCGCGACACCCGCACCACCCCCCGCAAGGCGCAATTCTCGTCGGATGGGCGGTCTGGCAAGGGAGTGAAACGCAGGTCCGTGTTGCCCAGCGCCGCCCGGCACTGCTCCGGATCGCGTTCCAGCCGCGACAGCTTGAATCCGGTCAGCCAGTCCGGCTCCACCCGCAGGTCGAGCGGCGCCCAGGGGTCGTAGCGGGGCGGCACCGCGATCAGCCCGCCCCACACCCCGGCCGCCGCCCCGGCCAGCGCCAGCAGCCCCAGCAACGCCAGCCATCGCATCAGGCTCGCCATCATGGGCCGTCTAGCGGTCCAGCAGCCCGTGGCGCCGGTGCCAGTCCTCCAGCGATTCCTCCGGGTACCGGGCGAAGTGGACGTCGTTGGGGCCGCTGGGCACCTCCACCCACGGCGCCTTGAAGTCCAGCATGATGTGCACCCGCTCCGGCGGGGCCGGCAGAGGCGTGTCGATGGCCGAGGCGAAGGGATGGACAAGGTCAGGCCAAGCCGGGTCCTCCGCCCACAGTGCTGTGCCGCAATGCTTGCAGAAATGGCGGTGCGACGGGCCGGGATGAGTCTGGCCCGGATGGTCGGGATCGTCGATGGGCGCGCGCCACATCTCCACGGCCTCGCGCCCCTCCACCTCCAGCGTGTCGGCATCGCCGCCGAGGTTGATGGCGTAACCGCCGCCGCCGGCGCTCTTACGGCAGATCGTGCAGTAGCAGTGCATGTAGGGAACCGGCGTCGGCGAGTTCAGCGTGAAGCGGACGGCGCCGCAGCGGCAGGAACCGGAAAGCTTCATGGCAGGGGTCTCCGCGATGAGGTGGCGCCGGCAGCAGACGCCACACCCCGCACCAGATGGGACCGCGCTCGCCGTTTGCCACCATCTCCGCCGAGGGAACGCAGCGGAAGGGCGGCTGTTACCCCGGCAAGCCAAGATGCGCCGCCGCACCCCCGTGGCCGGCGGCGCCCCCCTGCCAGCAGCCGGAGCGGTCATGTCCCAGCCAACAGGTCCAGCGTCCCAGGGCCATGCCCACACGCAGCCGGCGCTTCCGCCGGAAGCCATGCCCCCCGAGGCGATGGAGGTCACCCTGACCCTCAACGGCAGCCGCAGGACGCTGCATGTCGCCCCCTGGACCAGCCTGCTCGACGCGCTGCGCCTGCATCTCGACCTGACCGGCACCAAGAAGGGCTGCGACCATGGCCAGTGCGGCGCCTGCACCGTGCTGGTCGACGGACGGCGGATCAACTCCTGTCTGACGTTGGCGGTGATGATGGAGGGGCGGACAGTCACCACCATCGAAGGGCTGGCCAGCGGCGATACGCTCCACCCGCTGCAGGAGGCCTTCGTCGAGCATGACGCCTTCCAGTGCGGCTATTGCACGCCGGGTCAGATCTGCTCCGCCGTCGGCATGCTGGAGGAGGGCCACGCCAAGACCGACGACGACATCCGCGAGCTGATGAGCGGCAATCTGTGCCGCTGCGGCGCCTATCCCAACATCGTCGCGGCGATCCGGCAGGTGATGGACGCGCAACCCAAGGACGGAGGCGCGCCGTGAGGGCCTTCTCCTACGACCGTCCCGACAGCGTCGATGCGGCGCTGCGCGGCGTGGCGGGGCAGCCGGGCACGACGACCGAGGCCGCGGTGAAGTTCGTCGCCGGCGGCACCAACCTGCTCGACCTGATGAAGGCCGACGTGATGCGGCCGGAGCGGTTGGTCGACATCTCGCGCCTCGGCCTCGACCGCATCGAAGAGACGGAAAGCGGCGGTCTGCGGTTCGGCGCGCTCGCCCGCAATTCCGACACCGCCTATGACGAGCGGGTGCGGACGCGCTACCCGATGCTGTCCAAGGCGATCCTGGCCGGGGCATCGGCGCAGCTGCGCAACATGGCGACAAACGGCGGCAACCTGCTGCAGCGGACGCGCTGCTATTACTTCTACGACACCGGCACCCCCTGCAACAAACGGGAGCCGGGGACGGGCTGCGGCGCGCTGACCGGCGTCAACCGCATCCACGCCATCCTCGGCGCCAGCGACAAGTGCATCGCCGTCCATCCGTCGGACATGTGCGTGGCGCTGGCGGCGCTGGAGGCGGTGGTGCGCGTCAGCGGGCCGAAGGGCGAGCGGACCATTCCCTTCGCCGAGTTCCACCGCTTGCCCGGCGACACCCCGCACATCGACAGCACTCTGGCCGCCGACGAACTCATCACCGCCATCGACCTGCCGGCGGAGGGATTCTCCAAGCATTCCACCTACCTGAAGGTGCGCGACCGCGCCTCCTACGCCTTTGCGCTGGTGTCGGTGGCGGCGGCGCTGGAGATGGACGGGCAGACGATCCGTAGCGCGCGGCTGGCGCTGGGCGGCGTCGCCCACAAGCCCTGGCGCGATGCGTCGGCTGAAGCCGAGCTGGCCGGAAAGCCGGCCTTGCTGGAGACCTTCGCCGGGGCCGCGCGCGTGCTGTTGCGCGACGCCAAGGGCCATTCCCACAACGCCTTCAAGATCGGACTTGCCGAGCGCGCCATCGTCCGGGCGCTGGCCGAAGCCGCCGGAGTGGAGCACCCATGATCGCCAAACCGAGCATTCCCGCCTCCCTGGAGAATCCCGGTGCCCAGATCGGCAAGCCCGTCAGCCGCGTCGACGGCCGGCTGAAGGTGACCGGCGGCGCCAAATACGCCGCGGAGTTCAATACGCCCGGCCTCGCCCACGGCTATATCCTGTCGAGCGCCATCGCCCGCGGGCGCATCCTCAGCATGGATACCGCCAAGGCGCTGGCCCTGCCCGGCGTCTTCCAGGTCTTCACCCACGAGAACCGGCCGAGCCTGCCCTGGTTCGACCGCAAGTGGAAGGACGACGACGCGCCCAAGGGCTCGCCCTTCCGCCCGCTCTACGACGCGACGATCCACCATTCGCTCCAGCCCATCGCGCTGGTGGTGGCGGAGAGCTTCGAACTGGCGCGCTACGCCGCCCGCCTGATCCATGTCGTCTATGAGGCGGAGGAGCACCAGACCGACCTGCACGAGGCGAAGGCCCACGCCTTCACCCCCGGCAAGGACAAGGGCGGGTTCCAGCCGCCGCCGAAGCCGCGCGGCGACGCCGACCGGGCGCTGGCCGAGGCGGAGGTCAGCATCGACCTGCACTTCACCCAGGCGGTCGAGCACCACAACCCGATGGAGATGCACGCCTCCACCGTCATCCACCACAATGACGGCACCCTGACCGTCCATGACAAGACCCAGGGGCCGCTGAACACCCAGACCTATGTCTGCAACGTCTTCAACCTGTCGAAGGACGCGGTGCGGGTGATCTCCCCCTTCGTCGGCGGAGCCTTCGGTTCAGGCCTCAGGCCGCAGCACCAGCTGTTCATGGCGGTTCTGGCGGCGACCACGCTGAAGCGCTCGGTGCGCGTGGAGCTGTCGCGCCCGCAGATGTTCAGCTTCGGCCATCGGCCTGAAACGCTGCAGCGGGTGGCGCTGGGCACCCGCAAGGACGGCACGCTGACCGCCATGATCCACGAGGCGGTGCAGGAGACCTCGCAGAGCGAGAACTATGTCGAGGTCGTCGTCAACTGGTCGGGCCAGCAGTACAAGTGCGACAATGTCCGGCTGGACTACAAGCTGGCGCGGATGGACACCCACACCCCGCTCGACCAGCGCGCCCCCGGTGCCGCCACCGGTGTCCCGGCACTGGAAATCGCCATGGACGAGCTGGCGGCCAGGCTCGGCATGGACCCGCTGGAATTGCGGCTGAAGAACTACACCGAGGTCGATCCCAACACGGACAAGCCCTTCTCCAGCAAGGAGCTGCGTGCCTGCTTCCAACAGGGGGCGGAGCGCTTCGGCTGGCATAAGCGCAACCATACGCCGCGGTCGATGCGGGAGGGACGGCAGTTGATCGGCTGGGGCATGGCATCCGGCGTGTGGGACGCGATGCAGGGGCAGGCGGCGGCTTCCGCCCGGCTCGGCATCGACGGCACGCTAGTCGTGGGCAGCGCCACCGCCGACATCGGCCCCGGCACCTACACGGCGATGACGCAGATCGCCGCCGACATCCTGGGCCTGCCCATCGAGAAGGTGTCGTTCCAACTGGGCGACAGCAGCCTGCCGATGGCGCCGCTGCAGGGCGGATCCTGGACGGTGTCGTCGGTCGGCTCGGCGGTGAAGGCGGTGTGCGACCGGCTGCGCGCCAAGCTGGCTAGCTTGGCGGTGGGGCTGAACGACGGGCCGCTGAAGGGGCTGAAGGCCGACGATCTGGTCTTCGCCGACGGACACTTGATCGCCAAGACCGATCCGTCCTGGCGGATGTCGATCACCGAGGTGATGCGCGCCAACGACCTGCTGGTGCTGGAGGACGAGGCGCGCTCCATCCCCTATTACAAGTCACAGATGCAGCATGCGCTCGGCACCCATTCCGCCATCTTCGCGGAGGTGCGGGTGGACGAGGATCTCGGCACCGTGCAGGTCACCCGCGTCGTCAGCGCGGTCGCCGCTGGCCGCATCATCAACCCGAAGACCGCGCGTAGCCAGGTGCTGGGGGCGGTGGTGTGGGGCATCGGCATGGCTCTGGAGGAGGAGTCGATGACCGACCAGCGGCTCGGCCGCTTCATGAACCATGACTTCGCCGAATACCACATCCCGGTGAACGCCGACGTCCACGACATTGATGTCATCTTCGTCGAGGAGCATGACGACATCGTCAACCCGCTGGGCGCCAAGGGTGTCGGCGAAATCGGCATCGTCGGCGTCCCCGCCGCCATCGCCAACGCGATCTACCACGCCACCGGCAAGCGCCTCTGCGACCTGCCGATCACGGTGGACAAGGTGTTGGGGGCGTCGGCGAAGGGGCGAGGCACCGTGTAGAAGGGCGATCTTCCCGAACCGGCGCCGGGCTACGGTTGTGCCCGTTCCGGGCTAGCCATCACCGCTCCAGTTCGTCGCCGGTCTGTGGCGGTCTGTCCGGCACCCTGTCCAGGAAGGAGCGCAAGCCTGCGCCGGATGCAGTGCCGGCACGGGCCTTCAGGAAGGAGGCAGCCGTTTCCACTGCGCCGACCTTCTCGGCAACGGCAGCGGCGATCCACTGATTCAGAGACACGCCATCCTCGCGGGCCAGCCGGGCGGCGGCATCCTTGACGGATGCGGGCAGTTTCAGGGGGTAGGTCGCCTTGCTCATATCGCCACTCCTCGCAGGAACTCCGCCGGTCGAAGAACCGGAATGCCAAACCGCGGCGCAGCCACGGCAAAGTCCCGGACATTGTGGGTCACCAGCACGTCCGCCCTGCCATTGACCGCCGCCTCCAGCACCATCTCGTCCGCCGGATCGGAAAGTTGGGGGCGCCAAGTAAAACGGACGTCCACAGGTTCCAGGAGCGCGGCCAACTCAGCCAACAACCGATCCACATCGGCCTCGCCAAGCCCGTGCCCCTCACGCTGTTCAGGCCGCTTCAGCACCGCCTCATACTCCAGGAACAGGGCAGTGGTCACCAATGCCTTGAACTGTCCATCGGCAAGAAGACTCAACACTGCAAATGAGGCGCCCCGGCGGCTGCGCAGGCCTGCGGTTAGAATGTTGGTGTCGAGGACCGCTCTCTTCATCCCATCAATCATAAGGAATTTCTGCAAGCGCGGCAACACAAGCGACATCCCATGGGATGTCGCTTGGCATTTGTGTTCCGTACACAGACACCGGCGCAGCGCGGTGGATCGGCGTAAAGGCTGTCTCCTGCGAAGCGGAGGGCCTCCCTCCGCTCACCCCCGCGCCGCCATGGTCCGGATCGCCAGCGCCGCGGCGGAGGCGCGGTTCTCCACGCCCAGCTTGGCGAAGACCTGTTCCAGGTGCTTGTTCACCGTGCGCGGGCTGATGCCCAGGATCTCGCCGATGTCGCGGTTGGGCTTGCCGTTGGCGATCCACAGCAGGACCTCCGCCTCGCGCACGGTCAGCCCCAGCGCGTCGCGCAGGATCGCCTCCTGGCGGCCGGCGGCCGGTTCGCTGAGGCGGAACAGGTATTCGTCCGGGTTGGCCGGGCTGAGATAGGTGAACTCCAGCCGGCGCATCCCCTCCCCGTCCGGCAGGTCGAGCGTGAAGCTCTCCGCCGCGGCGCCGGGGCTCGCCGCCTGCCGCAGCCGGACCAGACCGGCCGCCAGCGTGGCCGCCAAAGCCGGGCGCTCGCCGTCCGCCCCCGGCAACAGGCCGCCCAAAAGCCGTTCCGCCTGAGGGGTGCACCACAGCAGCCGCCCCTCCCCGTCCGTCGCCAGCAGGAAGCGGCCGGTGGCGTCCAGCGCCGCGCGGGCGCCGTAGGCGACGCGGGCATTGGTCAGGTGGACGCGGATTCGGGCGATCAACTCGTCCACCACGATGGGCTTGGTGACGTAATCGACGCCGCCGGCCTCCAGCCCCTTCACCACATGTTCTGTGTCGCTGAGGCCGGTCATGAAGATCACGGGCAGGTGCGACAGATGGGGGATCTGCTTCAGCCGCCGGCAGGTCTCGAAGCCGTCTAGCCCCGGCATGACGGCGTCCATCAGGATCAGGTCCGGCGTGATCTGGCCGACCAGTTCCAGCGCGCTTTCGCCATCCACGGCGACCAGCACGGTCAGGTCGGCCTGTTCGATGGCCTCCGTCAGGAATCCCAGCGTGTCGGGGGTGTCGTCCACCACCAGGATCATGTCGCGGCGCTTCATCCTGTCACGACCCCGTCCACTGCTTCTCCCTTCGGTCTCTTGCTTTCGTCCGCGGCCTCTTCCACCGCGCGCATATAGCCCTTCAGGTCGAAGGCGCGCACGAGGGTCCGCAACCGTTCGACGAAGGGTGCCGCAGCGGCGTCCTCGGCCTCGATCTCGCGCAGCTTGGCCTCGATTCCGCGAATGTAGCCGATCCGGCCCAGTTGGCGCAGGTCGTCGAGATGACGCAGCACGGAGTCCGGCGGCCGGACGGGGACCGCCGCGACGACGGGCGCTGGGGACGGCTCTGCAGGCTTGACCGCCGTCGGTGCCGGCGCAAGCGGTTCCGGCGGCTTTTCCGCGGCATGGATCCACTCCAGCCCGGTCAGCGCCTGGATGCGGTCGAGCAGGGCGTGAATCTCGATGGGTTTGGCGACGAAGGCGTCGTGCGGCGCCCGCCCGTCTCCCGGCCCCTGCGCCTCATAGGCGTTGGCCGACACCATGATGATGCGGATGCGGTCGGCGAATTGCCGGCGCAGCCCGTCCGCCACGTCCCAGCCGCTCTCTCCCGGCATGGAAATGTCGAGCATGGCGAGGTCCGGCTTGCACTGCGCCGCCAACTCCAGGCAGGACGCGGCGTCCGACGCGGTGAAAAGCACGAAACCCAGCGGCCGCAGGATGTCGGTCATCAGCGCCAGATGGTCGCGGTCGTCGTCGGCCAGCAGGATGGTGATCTGCGGCCCGGCATAGCCGGTGATGGAGCGCCGCTCCGCCTGCTCGCCCGGCCGGTGCATCGCCTCCGACAGCAGCAGGCGGACGGTGAAGACGCTGCCCTGTCCCAGCGTGCTGCGCAGGGCGATGTCGCCGCCCATGATCCGGGTCAGCACCCGCGTGATGGTGAGGCCGAGCCCGGTGCCGGCCACCGCCCGCACCGCCGCGCCGCGTCCGCGCTCGAAGGGTTCGAAGACACGATCCAGATCCTCCGGCCGGATGCCGATGCCGGTGTCGCCGATCTCGAACTCGGCGATCTGGCTGCGGTAGCGGACATTCAGCGCGACATGGCCGGTTTCGGTGTATTTCACCGCGTTGGACAGCAGGTTGATCAGGATCTGCCGCAGGATCTTGCTGTCGGTGTGGACCCAGGCCGGCAGGTGCGGCACGCGGGCATAGCGGAACTCCAGCCCCTTGGCGGTGGCCTGGATGCGAAACATGTCGGCCAACTGGTCGAGGAAGTCGATCAACTGCACCTTGTCACGGCTGAGCCGGCGCAGGCCCGATTCGATCTTGGAGATGTCCAACAGCCCGTCGATCAGATTCGACAGATGCTCGGCGCTGCGGCGGATGACGCGCACCGCGTCCTGGGGGCGCTGGGTGCTGTTGCTTTCCAGAAGCTGGGCATAGCCGGAGATGGCGTTAAGCGGCGCGCGGATTTCGTGGCTGACGCCGATGATGTAGCGGCTCTTAGCGGCGTTGGCGGCCTCCGCCACTTCTTTGGCCTTCTGCAATGCTGCGTCTGTGCGTTCATGGGCGGCGATCTCATCCATCAGCATGGCGGTCTGGCGGGCGGTCTCCTCCTCCGCTTTGCGGCGGCTCTCATGGGCGAGCACCAGCAGCCAGGCGGCAACGCCGGACAGGATGAACAGGCAGACGAAGACGGAGACCAGTGCGGTGTGGATCGCCGCCCGCTCCGCCGCGTCGGCGTTGGCGTACTGGAAGTCAATGACGATCAGAACCCCACCCAGCACCAGCGAGAACAGCGTCATCACCCCGATGAAATGGCCGGTGCGGGTGTGGACCCCCGCTGCCATCCGCTTGGGCAGGACCCGCTGCAGGCTGTGGGCGATCTGGTCGGCGAAGCGGCTGTCCGTCTTGCACAGATCGTGGCAGCGCGCCTCCAGCGTGCAGCAGAGCGAGCAGATCGGCGCGTCGTAGGCTGGGCAGAAGGCCATGTCGGGCCGTTCGAAGTGGTTTTCGCAGATCGAACAGCGGACGGTCGCGGCGTCGCCGGGAAGAGTGTCGGACTTGCGGGCGATGTAGTAGCGGCCCCTGGTTCTCCACGCGATCAGAGGTGCAGCGGCGAAGGCGACCACCAGCCCTATGAAGGGCGCCAGCGCCTGGGCCACCGGCCCCAGCAGCCCGAAGAAGGCGGTGGTGGAGCACAGCACCGACAGACCCATCGCCCCGGTGCCGACCGGGTTGATGTCGTAGAGATGGGCGCGCTTGAACTCGATCCCCGGTGGGCTGTAGCCGAGCGGCTTGTTGATGGCGAGATCGGCGGCGACCGCCCCCAGCCAGCCCACCGCGACGTTGGCGTAGAGGCCGAGGATGCTCTCGATCACGCCGAGGATGCCGATCTCCATCAGCAGCAGGGCGAGAAGCACGTTGAACACCAGCCAGACGACGCGGCCGGGGTGGCTGCGGGTCAGGCGGGAGAAGAAGTTCGACCAGGCGATGGAACCCGCATAGGCGTTGGTGACGTTGATCTTCATCTGGCAGACCACGACGAAGATGCCGGTCAGCGCGAGCGCCGCGGCGGGCGAGCCGAACACGTCGAGGAAGGCCATGTGGTACATGCTGTTGGGCTGCACCGCGTCAGCAGGCTGCATCCCGTGCTTCAGCGCCAGGAAGGCCAGCAGCGACCCCGCCGCCAGCTTCAGGCTGCCGATCAGCACCCAGCCCGGACCGCCGGCCAGCATCGCCGCCCACCAGCGCAGGCGCCCGATGCGGGCCTGGGAGGGCAGAAAGCGCAGATAGTCGACCTGCTCCCCGATCTGAGGCAGCAGCGACAGCAGGACCGAGGCCGCCATGCCGAAGGGCAGCAGCGACAAACCGCCGTCAGGGGCATAGACGCCCGGCAGCGAGGTCCATTGCGCCAGGGTTTCGCGGTCGAGCAGGAAGAAGTAAGCCAGCGGCACGCATTGCAGCAGGATCCACACCGGCTGCGTCACCCATTGCATCCGGCTGATGAAGCGGATGCCGTAGACGGCGATGGGGATCACCGCCAGCGAGCTGATGACATGGGCGACCGAGGCCGGAATGCCCAGCACCATGGTCAGCCCGGCCGACATGATGCTGGCCTCGATGGAGAACAGCAGGAAGGTGAAGGACGCGTAGACCAGCGAGGTGATGGTGGATCCCAGATAGCCGAAGCCCGCCCCGCGGGCCAGCAGGTCGATGTCCACCCCGGCCTTGGCCGCATGATAGGTGATGGGCAGCCCGACCAGGATGCTGAGCACGGCCACCGCCAGAATGGCGGCCATGGCGTTCTCGAAGCCGTAGGTCAGGGTGACGGCGGCGCCGATCGCCTCGCAGGCCAGGAAGGAGATGGCGCCGAGCGCGGTGTTGGCGACCCGCCAGGCGGTCCAGCGCCGGGCCCGCTCCGCCGTGTAGCGGAGCGCATAGTCCTCCATGGTTTGGTCGGCGGCGAGCTGGTTGTACTGCCGGCGTTCACGGACGATCCGTTGCCTCGCGCTCATGCCCGTCCGCCGTTTCCGTCCTTGGTGTCCGCCCGACCGCATCGTCGGGAGTTTGGCGGTGGATGGCAAGCCGCAAGCGCGTTGACAGCATCCCGACCGGCCTCTAGCTGTCGGTCGGCAAGAACCGGAAAATCTCGGAAAGCCAAAGCATGACCGTCGAGCTTGTCGTCTGCGAAACCTGCCGCCGTCCGGAAGACCCGCCCGACGCCGTCCGTCCGGGGGCGGAGCTGGTGGCGCTGATGGAGCGGGTTCTGGCGGATGCCCCCGATCTGGCCGCGCAGGTGCGGCTGCGGCCGATGCGCTGCCTGATGACCTGCAAGCGCCCTTGCGCCGTCGCCGTGCGCTCCGCCCGGCGGATGAGCTATGTGCTGGGTGACTTCGCCCCGGACGAGGCGACGGCGGAAACGCTGACCACCTATCTGCGCGCCTACGCCGCGACCGCGGACGGAATCGTTCCGTTCAAGCAATGGCCCCAGGGCGTCAAGGGTCGTTTCGTTTCCCGCCTGCCGCCGCTGGAAGAGTGATGGCGAGCTGACGGTACTTAGGTGCTTTCCCCTACTTCCGAAGGACGTGTTTGACAGACCAAGGCCGCGCCCTAATTATTGTTAGTCATACGATCCAATCTCCCCCCGCGAGCAAGGAGGAGTGCCCGATGAAGGTCGACCCCGAGGTCCTGAACTGTGCCACCGGCCTGTTGCACATGGCGCGCGAGGCGGAACGCTCCAACGGCTGGGAGGCCGGCGACCTGCTGCGGACCACCCTGCGCCTGCTGGTCGTGGCCGGCGCCGACGGGCATGGCTGGAGCGCGGACGACCTGACCGAAGAGGTACGCGACCTGGTGCAGGCGGTGCGGATGACGAACGGGGACGAGGGCATGCGGTTCTGCGGCGGCGGGTCGGCGGTGCATTGAGGGGAATACCGCAGGCTTATCGATTGAGGTGAGTTAGCCCCCCACCCCAACCCTCCCCCGCTGGGCTGCGGAGGGTTGGGGTTGGGGTCTAACGTCTCGAGAATCCGACAACCGACACCCCTCACGCCGAAACTCCAAGGCCCGCTTGCCCCGCACGGGTCAGTTTCACCCAACTGCGGGCACCCGACTGGAAGGACAACCCGCCGCTGTAGCCCACCGCCCGCACGCTGTCGGCGAAGACTTGGATCAGCTCCACCCGCAGCTCCGGCGGCAGGGCGGCGTGACTGCGGAGGATCAGGTCGAAATGGTTCGGCCGCACCAGCCCGTCCAATTGCATAGGCCCGAAGCGGCTGAGGTCCAAATCGATGAGAAAGCGGCTGCCAGGCTTGCCGCGCGGCCTGCCGTCGCTCTCTTCGTCCTCCTTCAGGGGATGGACATGGAGCTTGATCGGCTTCGGGCCAGTCGAATCCATCAGCGGGATGGTGTAGCTGCGCCAGTCGCCCGGCAGCGGTTCCGCGGCGTCGCGGCGCAGCCCCTCGAAATCCTTGTCCAGCCGCTCCAGCAGGTCGCGCCGGCCGGCCTTGTCGAGCGTGGACGACGCCTCGTCGCCCAGCCATCCCCGGGCATCGCCGCCGCGCATCGCCGCCAGGAAGAAGCCCAGCGCCGCGGTCAGCTTGCGGTTCGGCTGTGGCATGGTCGCGAGCATCGACTTGGCCAGCGCCGGGTCGGACGCCGCCAGCGTCGCCATCAGCTGCCGCATCGCCGGCCAGTCGCGCTCATCGAGCGGCCCCGGCGGGCCGGACAGGGTGGGAGCCGCCGCCTGGGTCGCTTGGGCAAGATCGGTGAGCGCCGCGGTGACCCTGGCGCCCGGCGGCAGGCTGGCCGGGACGTTGAGGGCCAACATGCCCTGTTTGGTCGCCAGGATCGGCTGCCCCTGCGGCGTGCTGCCGGCGACCGTGCCGCGCAGGACCGGGGTGTCGGGCGGGACGGCGGGCTCCCCCGCATCTAGGGGGACCGGCTGGCTTTCGGCCCGGCCGTTGCTCTGGCCTCCCGCCTGTCCGTTCCGACCGCCGGCTTCGGGGTCGCCGGGCGGGCGGGGCTGTTGCGGCGGTGGGGAGACGGTCAGGATCTTCAACGCCACAGTGGCGCCACGCGGCAGGTCGGGCGGCTCGGCGGGGAGGCCGACGGCCGTGCCGGACGGCTGGTCAGGCGTCGCCGGGGCTCCGGCGCCGGGGTGTGCCGCATCGCCGCCCAGTTGGACCGGCGTGCCGAAGGTTGCACCTCCCCCGCCCATCGGCGGTGTCGGCATGGATGGGGTGGCGGGTGCCGCAGCCTCGGGCTTGGCCGGTCCGACCGAGTTGGCGCCGGCTGGGGAGGGTATTGCCGGTTGGGGGCCGCCGCCGCCGGCCGGTGCCGCCGGAGTTGGCTTGGCGCCCGATCCACCGGCGATCACCAGCGCCGGCACCACCGTGCCGGGCAGCAGAGGCGGCAGGGCAGGCGCCGTGGTCGGGGTGGGGGTCGGCAGCAGGACGGCGGGAGTCGGCGCATTTCCGGGTGCCGGACTGCCCGTGGGCGTGGCTGCGGCTGGACCACCCGCTGCCGTATTACCCGCTGCAGTTCCGGTCGAGGTGCCCAGTGCCTGCAGCAAAATCAGCGCGGTGGGCTTGGCCGGAACCGTCCCCGGTGTGGTGGGCGCCGATGTGCCGGCGCCGGGAGTGATCTGAACGGTGACCGGCTTGTCGGGCGGCAGTTCCACCTTGCTGTCGAGCAGCAGTTCGCCCGCCGATGTGCGCACACGGGTCAGACCTTCCGGCGTCTGGCCGGCGACGGTGCCGGTCAGCACCACCGGGCGGGTCACCTCCGGCAGCCGCTCGGGCAGCCGGACGACCGTGGCCTCGGCCGTGACGGGCGCGGGCGCGGCGGGGGCCGCCACGGTGGTGGCGGCAGCGGGCGTGACCGATGGTGGGAGCGCCCCGCCCATCGGTTCCGTTACTTGGAGCCGGCCAGCAGGCGCTGCACGATCGCCTCGACGTCGCGCGCCGCGTCGCAGGAGGGCGAGCGTGTCAGCAGCGGGGTCTGATTGCGGATGGCGTCGCGCACCTTCAGGTCACGGCGGATGATGCCCGCCAGCGCCGGCTTGTATTTCAGGAAGTTCTGGCAGGCCTTCAGGATGGTGCCGTAGGTGCGTTCGCCGTCCTTCACGCTCTGCGCCATGTTCACGACGATCCGCAGGTCGGCCGACGGGTTGGTGGCGTGGGTCAGCTTGATGAAGGCATAGGCGTCGGTCAGCGAGGTCGGCTCGTCCGTCGTCACCACCAGCGTGATGCCGGCCGGTCCCGACAGGGTGCGCACCGTGCGGTCGACGCCGGCGCCCATGTCCATCACCACCCGGTCATAGCTCTTGGCCAGTTCCAGCAGGTCGTTGCGCAGGCCCGACAGGCGCTGGCTCGGCAGCTGCGCCAGCGTGCCCGATCCGGATCGTCCGGCGATGATGTCGAACCCGGTGTCGGGGAAGCGCTGCGCCGCCTTGGTCAGCGTCACCTCGCCGTTGATGACGGCTCCCAAATCGTTCTTGGGCGAAAAGCCGAGCTGGATGTCGACGTTGGCAAGGCCGAGGTCGCCGTCGAACAGCAGGGTGTTCATTCCCGCCTTGGTGAGGGCGTGGCTGAGCGTGATGGAGAACCACGTCTTGCCGACGCCGCCCTTCCCGCTGGCCACGGCGATGACGTTGGCGCCGCGCAGCGGGCGAACGTTCTTGAGGGCGGCCGGGAACACCGGATCGGTCATGGCAGGGTCCTCGACGAGGGGGAACTGGAGGCTTTTGCCTTGGTTGCGGATTTTGCGGTTGCGGGTTTCGTTGGCTTGGCGGCGGCCCTGCGTGCCGGTGCCGGCGCCTGTTCCATCTCTTCCGGATCCTTCCCGGAATAGGGATCATGGTCCGGATCGTCGTCCCAGCGGCTTTCCCTGGCGCCATTCCCGGCCGTTTCCCTGGGCACATCCCGGGGCTTGCCGCGGGACGTCGTCTCCTTGGCGGCGGGCGCCTTCTCCTCGGCCGGGATCATCATGCGGGCGAGCGCCAGCGGGTTCAGGGCGGTCAGCCCCTCCGCCACCTTGGACGACACGCTGACGTCGCAGAAGGACAGCCGGGCGCGGGCGGCGATCGCCAGCAGGCTGCCCAGCCGGCGGGCCATGTCCAGCCGGGTGACCAGCATCCGCCGCACCCCGACCGCCTTGAAGGCCAGCGCCATGTCGGCGGCCTCCAGCGCGTCCAGCCCGGCGGGCAGAACCAGCACCGGCTCCACCTCCCCGGCGGACAGCATGGCGCGGAGATCCTGCATGTCCTCGGCGTCGAACGGGTTGCGGCCGGCGGTGTCGACCAGAACGAGATCGGTCTTGCGGTGGACCTCGAAGGCGCCGGCCAGCGCGTCGGGGTCCTCCACCGTCGCCAGCTTCAGCTTCATCAGCCGGGTGAAGGCGGCCAACTGGTCGACGCCGCCCGCGCGTACCGTGTCGGTGGTGATGACGCCGACCGAGCGCTTCTTGAAGACGGCGCGGGCCGCCAGCTTGGCCGCGACCAGCGTCTTGCCCGATCCCGGCGGCCCGACCAGCGCCAGCGGCTTCACCGCCGTGCGCCCGTCCGGCAGCGGGTTGAAGGTGAAATAGGAGTCGAGCGCCGAGCCCAGCGCCAGCCGCGGATCCTCGGTGTCGAGGCCCGACGCGGCGTCGATCAGCTGTTCGGCCAGGGTGGCGGGGACGCCGTGGCGCTGCAGGGCGTCGGCCACCACCTCGCCCACGTCGATCTCGGGTTCCACCGGCTTCGGCGGGGCCTTGGCCCGGCTGCCGCGCGCACCGCCGGAGACGGGGGCTGCCGGCAGGTCGTCCTCTTCCACAGCCGCCGTGACGCGCACGCCGCCGCCTTCCTCCTCGCGCGTCGCGACGATGATGGCGTCGTCGCCCAGCGACTGGCGCACCATCCGCATGGCGTCGGACATGGTCTTGGCGTGGAAGGACTTCAGCCGCATCGGCGGTGCCTTCCGTCAGGCAAGGGGGAGAGAACGGCGCGCACCATCAGATCTGCCCCAGGGTCTTGATGCGGGCCTTCGGGTGGATCTCGTTCTGGGACATGACCACGGTGGCCGGCCGGAACCGCTCGACGATGGAGCGGACGAACGGCCGGATCAGCGGGCTGGTCAACAGAACGGGGCTCTCGCCCATCATGGCATGTCGCTCGAAGGTTTGGCGGACGGAGGTGATGAACTGCTGCAGGCGGGACGGGGCCATCGTCAGCTGCCGGTCGTCGCCGTCGCCCACCAGAGACTCGGCGAACGCCTGCTCCCATTCGGGCGACAGGGTGACGAGCGGGATGAAGCCCATCTCGTTCGTGTTCGCGTCGCAGATCTGCCGGGCAAGGCGGGACCGCACATGCTCGGTGATCTGGGTGATGCTGCGGGTCTGGCTGGTCGCTTCTGATACCCCTTCCAATATGGTGGGAAGATCCCGGATCGAGACGCGTTCGGCAAGGAGATTCTGCAACACCCGTTGCAATCCGCCCACAGTGATCTGATTCGGCACCACGTCGGCGATCAGCTTCTGGTGTTCCTTGTCGGTCTCGTCCAGCAGCTTCTGCGTCTCGGTGAAGGACAGCAGCTCCTGCATGTTGTCCTTGATCAGCTCGGTCAGGTGGGTGGTGACCACGGTCGACGGGTCGACCACGGTGTAGCCCTTGAACAGAGCCTCCTCGCGGTATCCCGGCTCGATCCAGATGGCGGGCAGGCCGAAGGTCGGCTCCACCGTCTGCTCGCCGGGCAGGCTCATGGCGTCGCCGCGCGGGTCCATCACCAGCAGCATGTTGGGCCGGATGTCGCCGCGCCCGGCCTCGATCTCCTTCACCCTGATGATGTAGGTGTTGGGCGGAAGCTGCAGATTGTCCTGGATGCGCACCGCCGGCATGACGAAGCCGACCTCGCCGGCGATCTGCCGGCGCAGGCCCTTGATCTGGTCGGTCAGCCGGTGGCTTCCCGCCTGCGGCTGGTTGATCAGCGACAGGAGGCCGTAGCCCAGCTCCAGCCGGATAAGGTCGATGGCGAGCGCGGTGGCGATCGGCTCGTCCGGGGCCGGTCCGGCTCCGGGCATGCCGCCCGGCCCTGCGCCGGCCGCGGCCTCCTCCGCCGCGGCGGCCTCCTCCGCTTCCTTCTTCGCGCGCAGGCGCGGCATGTACCAGGCGGCGGCACCGACGGCGGCGATGACCGGAGCCAGCGTCAGGATCGGCATGCCCGGCAGCAGGGCCAGCACGCCGATGGCGCCGGCCGACAGCGCCAGAGCCTGGCTGTGGCCGGTCAGCTGCCCCACCACCGCCTTGTCGGTGGAGCCGCCCATGCCGGCCTTCGACACCAGGAAGCCGGCGGAGATCGAGATCACCAGCGCCGGGATCTGGGAGACGAGGCCGTCGCCGATGGTCAGCTTGGTGAAGGTGTCCAGCGCCGTCATCACCGGCATGTCGTGGCGCAGCACCGCGATGGTGACGCCGCCGATGATGTTGATGAACATGATCATCAGGCCGGCGACCGCGTCGCCCTTGACGAACTTCGACGCACCGTCCATGGAGCCGAAGAAGGCGCTTTCGTCCTCCAGCTCCTTGCGCCGCGCGCGCGCCGTGCCTTCGTCGATCATGCCGGCCGACAGGTCGGCGTCGATGGCCATCTGCTTGCCGGGCATGGCGTCCAGGGTGAAGCGCGCCGCGACCTCGGCGATGCGGCCCGAACCGGCGGTGATGACCTTGAAGTTCACGATCGTCAGGATGGCGTAGATGATCACGCCGATGACGAAATCGCCGCCCATGACGAGGCTGGCGAAAGCCTCGATCACATGGCCGGCGGCCGACGTGCCCTCATGCCCCTGCGTCAGGATCAGGCGCGTGGAGGCCATGTTCAAGGATAGGCGCAGAAGCGTGGTGATCAGCAGGATCGTCGGGTAGGACGACAGCTCCAGCGGCTTTTCGATGAACAGCACCACCATCAGGATCAGGATGGAGATGGTGATGTTCAGCCCCAGCATCATGTCGAGCATGACGCTGGGCAGCGGCATGATCAGCCCGACCACGACGATCAGGATGCCGATGGCCATCGCCACGTCGCCGCGCTTCAGCGACGCTTTGGCGACTGCCCACATCTCGCCGAAGGCGGCCATGTTGCCGGGACCGCCGCCCCCGCCGCCGCTATTCTGTTCCGTCAGCGCCATGGATGCTCCCGCCGCTCAGGGCCCGGTCCCGGACCGGCCGTCAGGCCGTCGCCCGTTCGTCGTTGCCCGGCGAGGGCACGTTGCGGCCCTCGTCGCCGTACTGCTTCAGCTTGTTGCGCAGCGTACGGATCGAGATGCCCAGGATGTTGGCGGCATGGGTGCGGTTGCCCAGGCAGTGTGTCAGCGTCTCCAGGATCAGGTCGCGCTCCACGTCGGCCACCGTGCGGCCGATCAGCGCCGCCAGACCGGCACCGGACGTGCCGGCATTGGCCGCGGCGGCGGCACCGCTGTTGGCGGCCATGCCGTAGGGGCCGGCCTTGCCGCCCTTCGGCGGGCCGTAGCTGGTCGGCAGGGCGCCCGGCGGCGGAACAACCAGGGGCGTTGCGACGGGCGGCTGGGGGGCATGCGGCTGGGCGGCCGGCACCGTACCGCCGGGACCGGCGAACGGGTTGGCGACCGGCGAGTCGGCAGGGATGGAGGCCTGGGCGCTGCCTTCCGGCGCCAGCATCTTGCTGGTCAGCATGATGGCCTCGGGCCCCACCTCTTCACCGCGCGACAGCAGGACGGCGCGATGCATAGTGTTTTCCAGCTCGCGCACGTTGCCGCGCCAGTGGTGGGTCTTCAGCATCAAGAGGGCGTCCTCGGTCAAGCGCTTGTCGCCCAGCCCGTTGGCCTCCGCATACTTCTTCAGGAAATGTTCGGCGATCATCGGGATGTCGGCCGGGCGTTCACGCAAGCTGGGGATCGCCACGCTGAACACGTTCAGGCGGAAATACAGATCCTCACGGAAATTGCCGGAGCGGACCTCCGCCTCCAGATTGCGGTTGGAGGTGGCGATCAGGCGGACATTGACCTTCACCGGCTGGCTGGAGCCGATGCGGTCGATCTCCTTCTCCTGGATGGCGCGCAGCAGCTTGGCTTGCAGGCGCGGATGCATCTCCGACAGCTCGTCCAGCAGGAGGGTGCCGTTGTTGGCCTCCTCGAACTTGCCGAGACGCCGGGCCACGGCGCCGGTGAAGGCGCCCTTCTCATGGCCGAACAGCTCCGATTCCAGCAGGTTTTCCGGAATGGCGGCGCAGTTCACCGCGACGAACGGCTCGCCCGAGCGCCGGCTCTTGCGGTGGATGAAGCGGGCCATCAGCTCCTTGCCGGTGCCGCTCTCGCCGGTGATCATCACCGATGCGTCGCTGGGAGCCACCTGCTCGGCCAGCCGCAGGGTCGCCAGCATGGCCGGGTCGCTGCAGACGATGGAGTGGCTTTCCTCCGCCACCGCCTCCAGCACCGCGGCGATCAGTTCGGCATTGGGCGGCAGCGGCAGGTATTCCTTGGCGCCGGCGCGGATGGCGCGCACGGCGGCGGCCGCATCGGTGCCGATGCCGCAGGCGACCACCGGGATGGTGATCCGCTCCGACTTCAGGCTGTCGATGAAGGTCGCGATGTCCAGCTTGACGTCGATCATCACCAGATCGGCACCGGCGGCGGCACGCAAGGCGTTCAGCGCCCCTTCGATGCTGTCGGTGTGCGACACCTTGGCCCCGCGCTTCATGGCGATCTTGCCGGCGGCGGTGATGTAGCCTTCCAACGTTCCAACGATCAGCAGACGCATAGCCTTACGCTCCCACTCTCGGGGCTTCCCGGTCGAAATACTGGATCCGCTTTCCAGGCGGCAGGACGGCGTTCAGGAGCATCTCCAGACGCCGCGGATTCTCCTGGCGCGCGATGGATACGGCGCCGATGGTGTAGAGGGTCTTGACCAGCGCGTCCTCCTCCGCCGAGCGCTCCACCTTGGCGGCGAGCGGGGAGAGGACGACGTTGCCGAGCACGGCCCCGTAGAAGGTCGTCAACAGTGCCAGCGCCATCGCCGGCCCGATGGCCGACGGGTCGCTCAGGCTGCCAAGCATCTGCACGAGGCCGACCAGCGTGCCGATCAACCCCATGGCCGGGGCCACTTCCGACGCGCGGCGCAGCACGCCGGCGCTCTTGCCCAGGGCGCCCGCGGTCGCCTCGACCTCGCCGGTCAGCATCTGCTCGATGGTGTCGGGCGGATGCCCTTCGGTGATCAGGGTGACGCTGCGGTGCAGGAAGGGCTCGCCGCGCAGTTCCGGCAGGACGTTGCGCAGGGTCTCCGGCCCGGCCCGGCGGGCGGCCTCGGCCAGCAGGATCACCTGCCGCGCCACGCCCTTGGGGTCCAAGGTCTGGTGGACCAGCACCGCCGCCGCGCTCCGCCACGCCACCGCCACGTCGCCCAGCGAGAAGGAGGCGGTGGTGACCGCCAGCGTCCCGCCCAGCACGATCAGCAGCGACGGCGGGTCGAGGAAGGCGCGCGCCGAACCGCCGGTGGTGATCGCCAGCAGGATCACCGCCGCCGCCGCGGCAAGCCCGACCAGGGTCGCCACGTCCAGCCCGCCGCGCAGCCGCACGCCCCGCACCGGCGCGGCGGCGGGCGCCGCCGGCTGCGGTTGGGCGGCCTTGGCGCGGGATGCGGCGCTGTCGGACGGAATCGCCATCAGCCCCGGTCCGACTTGATGATTTCCGTCATGGTCACGCCAAGCCGGTCTTCCACCACCACCACCTCGCCGCGGGCGACCAGACGGTTGTTGACGTAGATGTCGATGGCCTCGCCGACCTTGCGGTCCAGTTCCACCACCGCGCCGCGGCCCAGCTTCAGAAGCTGCGCCACCTGCATCGTCGACTTGCCCAGCACCGCGGAGATCTGGACGGGGATGTCGTACACCGCCTCCAGATCCTTGGCGATTCCGGGGCTGGCGTAATCGTCGCCATCGCCACCGTGCAGGTCGTTCAGCGAGAAATTGTCGCTCGGCATGTCGGTCTCGGACCTCCTTCAATCCGGTCACCCCTTAGACGGGGGCCGGAGCCTCCAGCATGTGCGCGGCACGGCGTTCGATCTCGGCTAGCAACTGGGCGGTGTCCCGCTCCATGCCGCCTTCGGCCCATTCGATGCGGCAGCCGCCGGGCGCGATCGACGGATCGCCGATCACCATCAGCTTGGCGCCGAAACCGCTCGCCCCGACCGTCCGGTCCAGATGGTCGCGCACCAGCCCCATCGTGTCCTCCGCCACCCGGATGACCAGCCGCGGCTCGTCGATCAGGTCGGTCAGGCAGGTGCGGACCATCGCCTCCACCTCGGCCATCCCGCCACGCCGCGCCCATTCGGGCAACAGCTTGCGGACGATGGCCATCGCCAGATGGACCGGCTGTTCGGAGCGCATGGCGTTGCCCGCCTCGTGCGTCGCCAGCAAGCGGGACACCCCGTCGGCGATCTGTGAGAGAGCGTTGGCGATGCGGTTGTTCACCGTCGCCTCGACCTCCGCCTTGCCGCGCTCGTACCCGGTGTTCTGACCGGCGGCCATGCCGTCGGTGAAACCCTTGCCGTATCCGGCGGCCGTGCCTTCCGACTTGCCGGCGGCCAGACCCTCCTCGTAGCCCTGGGCGCGGGCGGCGGCCAGTTCCTCCTCGCCGAAGGTCGGCGCGGGCGGGGGCGGGGGCTCCTCCGGCTCCGGCGGCAGGGCGAATTCGTCCTCCGGCAGCAGATCGTCGTCTTCCACATGGGTCATGCGGGGCACGGCGTCCACGTCGAAGGACTCGTCGAAGAGGAATTTGCGCACGCTCATCGCCGCGGCCCTCCCTCAGCAGGCGGTATGGAAACGGAGGCCGGCATGGCTCAGCTCTCCTGGTACAGCCAGTTGCGCAGGATGGAGACCGCCTCTTCCGGGTGCTTGTCGACGATCTCGCCGACCTTGCGCAGGGACGACGCGCGAACGCGGCCTTCCACCCGGTTGATGTCGATCATCTGTTCCAGCTCCTCGTCGGCCTGCGCCGCTTCCAGTGCCAGATCCTGGGCCAGCGCGCCGGTGGGGGCGGCAAGGGCGGCCGGCATGCCGGCCTGATCGGTCAGCAGGCGGTCCATCTCGTCCTCCTCCTGCATCTCGGCCTTCTCGAAGGCGCGGGAGATCAGGGGGCGGATGACCAGCAGGATGATCAGGACGGCGACGATGCCCAGAACCACCATCTCCGCGATGCGGAACAGGTCGTCCTTGGTCATGCCCATGAACAGCTCTTCCGGCTTCTGGACGTCGTCCTCGGGCGACCAGAAGCGCATGTTGATCACCTCCAGCGAGTCGCCGCGCACGGCGTCCAGCCCCACGGCGGACCGCACCAGCGCCTTGATGCTCTCGATCTCCTGCTCGCTGCGCGGCTGGTAGGCCGGCGGCGCTTCCCTGGAGGTCTGGTAGGTGCCGTCCACCAGCACGGCGACCGACAGGCGGCGGACGGTGCCGGCCTCGCGCACATGCGACTTGGTGGTCTTGGTGATCTCGTAGTTGATCGTCTCTTCGTTGCGGTTCGACTTGTTCGACGACAGGGGGCTGGCGCTGCTGCTGGCCTGCGCGGTCGGCAGGTTCTGGTCCACCGTGACCGGGGCCAGCGGGTCGCGGTCGCTGCTCTCGTTCGATTCGGTCACCGTCTGGGTGGAGCGGACGACCTGGCTTTCCGGATCGAAGATTTCCGACTGGGTGGTGATGCGGTCGAAGTCGAGGTCGGCGGACACCTCCGCCCGGACCTTGCCGTAGCCCAGAGTGCGGCCCAGCAGATCCTCGATGGTGCGGGCGAGCCGGCCCTCGTAGGCCTGCTTCTTCTCCTCCGCGCTCGCCATCATCGCCTCGGCGGTGTCGCTGCCGGTTCCGCGGGCCAGGAGCTTGCCCTTGTCGTCGACGATGGAGATGCGGTTGGGATCCAGGTTGGGGACCGAGGCGGCGATCAGTTGCTGGATCGCCTGGATGTTCTCGCGGCTCAGCTGGGCGCCGGGGCGCAGCTTCAGGAAGACGCTGGCGGTGGCCGGGTTCTGCTGGCGGGCGAACAGCTCGCGCTTGGGAAGGACCAGATGGACGCGGGCGTTCTGCACGCCGTTCAGCGTCTGCACCGTGCGCGCCATCTCGCCTTCCAGCGCACGCAGGTGGTTGATGTTCTGCATGAAGCTGGTGGCGCCGAAGCCTTCGCCCTTGTCGAACAGCTCGTAGCCGACCGAGCCGCCGGACGGCAGGCCCTGAGCCGCCATACGCATGCGCATCGGCCCGACCTGTTCGGCCGGGACCATGATCTTGGTGCCCGTCTTGTCGACGGTGAAGGGGACCTTGGCCTCCTCCAGCTTCTTGGCGATTGCCGCGGCTTCCGTCTGCTGGAGTTCGGCGTAGAGCAGCTCCATCTCCGGCGTGGAGAGGCGGGTCGTCAGGTAGACGAAGAATCCGATCAGCAGCAGCCCGACGCCGCCGATCGCCGCGAGGCGGGCGGGCCCGAGATTGCGCAAGGTCTGCAGCAGGTTGTTCACGCGCGGTCCCCGATCGGAAGTCTCCCCGGCATCTTCTTCGCATCGGCCGCTTCGCTGATGCAAAACGGTTTTTGCAAGTTCCGCGCCGGGCTTGCCTACGTTGGGGCATGCTGCGGCGTCTTGATGAAGAGAGGGTTAATCGGCGGCAGTTTTTGCCGGGCGCCCGGCAAAATATGCCTAGTGCCCCGCAAATGTTGCAGCCCTGCGACGGTATCGTTCGGCAACCGTGGGTCACAATGCCGCGGCGAATTCTCTCTGCCTCGGATCCACAGCTTGAGCGATGCCGGACCATCGCCGCGACCATGGGTAGGGAGATACCGCCTCTTGCACGAAAAGAGTGTATTCTTGTGGTTTGCCGTATGATTCCCGCGAAAGGATCACTGTCCAAAAGAGGTATCTGGGTCAGCAACGGTTGACATCGGCAGGTGCCGGTCATAGCTGAGTTGCATTCCATGCCCGCAACCGGCCGATTCGTCTTGCCCGCCGACGTCTTTCCAGCTTCGACGCCGCCTGCGACGCGTTCCGGTTCGAAGGGCCAACCGGTGTCCCGGTGAGCGTCGACACGGTTCGGCGGACGGGACCTGTACAGGATCGAAGGGGGAGAGCCATGAAAAGGCGTGGCCGCGAAAAGAAGGAAGGCCTGAACGAGGTCGATGTGTTCGTCGGCCAGCGCCTTCGGGAGCTGCGCATGCTCGCCGGCCTCAGCCAGAGCGACGTCGCCTCCGCCCTCGGGCTGACCTTCCAGCAGTTACAGAAGTACGAGCGCGGTTTCAACCGCGTGTCCTCCAGCCGTCTGTTCAAGCTGGGCCAGTTCTTCCGCGTTCCCGTCTCCGTCTTCTTCGAAGGGCTGGAGAACCGCCAAGCGGCGGCCGAGGGCGGCGAGATGCCGGCCGTCGGCGGTGGGGAAGAGCAGGAGAACACCCTGCAGTCGCGCGAGGCGCTGATGCTGGCCCGCTATTTCCAGAGCATTCGCGACCCGCAGATCCGCGCCGCCATCCGCGAACTGGCGGAGCGCTGCGCCGAGCAGCAGACGGACGGCGGTGGAGCGGGGGCGGCGCCGGCCGCCAAGCGCGGCCGTGCCCGCCGGGCGGAGCAGGGCGGCCACGCCTGAACCCGCTTCCCGGCCTCCGGGCCACACGGGATCCCGGGGCGGACGGTTTCAGGCCGGCCGCAGGCGCCGGTAATGCTCAAGGAAATCGGCCAGCGCTTCTTCCGGGCCGAGCGGCACGATGGCGGCCTCGTCCGGGGCCGGCAGGTCGCGCCAGTTGACGCGGTGCGGCGCGCAGAGGTCGCGCAGTTCCGTCGCGAGCGCCCGCTGGTCGGCCAGCTTGACCGCCTTCGGTTCCGGGTGGCGGAAGCCGAAGCGCAGGGCGAGCGCGCTCTTGATCGGTTCCACCGCCTGCCGGATGGCGTCGCGGCCGATCCGCACCTTCCACGGCGTCGGCCAGTCGCCGGTGAAGGCCTCCTCGCAATCATGCATGAGCGCGTCGTAGGCATAGCCCTCCGGCGCCAGCCGGCTGGCCAGGACACAATGCTGGGCCACGCTGAAGAAGCGCTGGGTGTTGCCGACGAAGCGGCACTGGTAGGCCAGCGGGCGGGCGATGTCCTCGATGTCGAACGGGCCGAAGTCAGGCCGCTCCAGGTCCACCGTGCGGCCCGAATAGGTGATCATGACCGCGGTCGGCTCTGGTACGTCGAGCAGATCGAACTGGTCCGGATGGGTGATGCGGGGCGACCCGCTGCGCCGTTTCGGCGTGGCTTTCTTCATCCCCCGATCTCTAGCAGATCGGCCGCCCGCCGCTCAACCGCGCGTCCGTACGCCCCTCAATCCCTCAGTCCCTCAATCGTTACTGCCCGCCGGTTCGCGCACCAGGCTGCTGGTGGCGGCGACGGTGGTTTCCAGCAGCGGGAGCAGGGCGGCGACCTTGTCGGTGTCGTCCGGGTTGTCGTTGATGGCGCGGGCGATGGCGGCCATGCGCGGCGCGCCGAAATTGGCGGCCAGCCCGGACAGGGTGTGGGCGGCCTGCTTCAATTCCTTCGGGCGTCCGGCCTGAAGGGCGGAGCGGATGGCCGTCAGTTCGCGCAGCGCCGTTTCCGGCAGGAGTTGCAGCATGCCGTCCAGCGCCTCGCCGCCCAGCGCCAGCCGCAGCTCCGCCAGCTTCACCCGGTCGACCAGCGGCAGGGCCATGAAGTGGCCGCCCTCCAGCGCCGGGCGGCAGGGCATCGGCACCACGCGCCCGTCCTCCGGCCGGGTCGCCAGATCCACCAGCACGGCGTTCAACTGCTCCCAGTCGATGGGTTTGGTCAGATAGGCGTCGAGCCCGGCGGCCATATGACCGTCGCGGTGTTCAGGCAGGGCATCGGCGGACAGGCCGACGATGGGGATGCGCGCCACCGCGCCGTCCATGCGCCGGATCGCCCGCGCGGTCGACCGCCCGTCCAGCACCGGCATCTCCATATCGAGGATCAGCACGTCGTAGTCTGCCGCCTTCACCGCGTCCAGCACCGCCCGCCCGTCGTTGACAGCGTCGATGCTGTGGCCGATGCGGGTCATCATGGCGGTGATCAGCATGCGGTTGATGTCGTTGTCCTCGGCCAGCAGAAGCCGCAGGGCGACGGGGCTCGGCTGCGGCTCGTCCGCGTATGTGGACAGCAGGCCGCGGGTGCCCAGATCGCCGACCGGTTGGGCTTCCGCCGTGCGCGTCCTGATCGAGAAGCGGAAGGTGGAACCGCGGCCGGGCACGCTGGCGACGGTGATCTCGCCACCCATCGCCTCCACCAGCCGCTTGCAGATCGCCAGCCCCAGTCCGGTGCCGCCATATTTGCGGCTGGTCGAGGCGTCGGCCTGGACGAAGGCATCGAACAGCCGTCCGCGCTGCTCCGCCGTCATGCCGATGCCGCTGTCCTCCACCTCGAACCGCAGCATGACCGGGAGGGAGGTCAGGGCCGTTCCGCTCTCATCCGCGGACGGTGAGATGGGCGGATCGGGCGACCACACCGCGATTTCGATGGCGCCCCGCTCGGTGAACTTGATGGCGTTGGACACCAGGTTGAACAGCACCTGCCGCAGCCGCGTCGGGTCGCCGCGGATGTGACGCGGCGTGTCGTCGGCGATGGAGGCCGACAGGGTGAGCCCCTTCGCCGCCGCACGCACCAGGAAAAGCTGGACCACGTCGTCGACCAGCCGGGGCAGAGAGAAGTCGATCTCCTCCAGCATCAGCTGCCCGGCCTCGATCTTGGAGAAGTCGAGCACG
Source organism: Pseudomonadota bacterium (assembly GCA_023423695.1). GTDB lineage: Bacteria > Pseudomonadota > Alphaproteobacteria > Azospirillales > Azospirillaceae > Azospirillum. Next base: position 144,619 of record JAFAFA010000048.1, read on the forward strand.
TCGTTCAGGATGGTCATCAGCGTATCCGCCGACGACCGCAGGGTCCGCACAAAGGATTTCTGCTGGTCCGACAGGCCGGTTCCCATCAGAAGGTCGCCCATGCCGATCACCGCGGTCATCGGCGTGCGCAGCTCGTGACTCATCATCGCCAGGAAGCGCGACTTGGCGCGGCTGGCATTTTCCGCCGCGATCTGGGCGGCCTCCGCTTCCTCCCGTGCGCCGTCCAGCTTCTCGGCCAGCGCGAAGGTCTCGGCCGCCAGCCGGGTCAGCTGCTCCTCGGCGGCGCGCAGTTCCTGTTCCGACCGGCGGCTGCGGGTGACGTCGGCGCAGGACACGGCGATCCAGCGTGTCGACCCATCCGGCCCCGGCACCGGCCGCAGGGTCAGCGCGTTCCAGAAGGCGCCGCCGTCCTTGCGGTAGTTCATCACCTCCACCGACAGCGGGCGCGCCTCCGCCAGGGCGGCGCGGATCGTCGCCGCGGTCTGCGGATCGGTGTCCGGCCCCTGCAGGAACGAGCCGTCCCGGCCCATCACCTCGTCCGCCCCGTAGCCGACGATCTCCAGGAAGGCGCGATTGCAATAGACGATCGGCTGGCCGGGGCGCGTCGCGTCGCGCACCACGATCCCGGCGCCGCTGGCCTCGACCACTGCGGCGAGCACCGCCGCGTCGGGCGAGGCGCCGAAGGGTTGGGCGGGTACGGCGGGCGGTGCGGTCACGGGGCGGGAGATCCTTCTCCGGTTCAGATCGCGAAGATTAGGTGTTGCACCGGCGATTGTCATTCCCCGCCTGCGGGATTTGTGCGGCCCCCCAGTCGCTAAAGCAATTTCGTTAACGACTGCGCAACGGTGCATTACAAAAACTGTGACCGATGGCGGCCGGCACGATCGCCGGAGGCAAACGGGCCAAGCGGAGAACGTCATGGTGGTGGAGGCAGGCGGCGGAACTCGTCAGATCCGGACGATCCACGATCTGGGTGTGCTGCTGGTCGAGGACGATGATTTTACCCGAAAGCTGATCTCGCGTCTGCTGCACGACATCAAGGTGCGGGCAGTGTTCGAGGCGGCGGACGGCATCCAGGCGCTCGACATCCTGCGCAAGAACGGCGAGGAGGTGGATGCGGCGATCTGCGACCTGGAGATGCCGCGCATGGGCGGGCTGGACCTGCTGCACGCGCTGCGCACGGCCACCGGCAACCCGCTGGCCGATCTGCCGGTGCTGGTTCTCACCGGCCATCGCGAAGCGGATGTGGTCAAGCGCGCCATCGCCTACGGCATCTCCGGCTATCTGGTGAAGCCGGTGTCGAAGGCCGACCTGACCAAGCGGCTGAGCTTCGCCATCCAGAAGAAGCCATAGGCCGTTTGTCCGGTTGGGTCGCGCTTTGCCTGGGTCAACCCGCGCTGGCGCTCGGGCCGCCCTTCCTGTAGAAGGGAGATTGATGCCGCCGCGACGCGAAAGGTCCATGGGTTCCTGCCATCCTTCGCCCGGCCCGCTCCGATCCTGTATCCGGCATCGGGGAGAGCCGTGAGCAAAGACCGACCTCCCGGGTCGTCCCCCAGGTCGAACGACGCCCGTCCCCCCGGTGCGGACCGGTCTTGCGCGCGCGTTTCCGACCTGCTGGACGACTTTCTGGCTCGCGGTGACGAGGCTGCCTCCGGCGGTGCCTCGCAGTCCTCTTCCGGCCCCATTTCGCCTGACCGCATATCGTTGGGCGAGGTGATGGATGCGCTGGGCGACCGTGCCTTCGGCGCGCTGCTGCTGATTCTGTCCATCCCCAATGTCCTGCCGGTGCCCGGCCTGTCGACCGCCACCGGCGTGCCGATGATCCTGATCGGCGCCCAGATGGCGATGGGCCGGCACGGCCCCTGGCTGCCGCGCCGCATGCTGGCGGCCACCTTCGACCGCAAGGCATTCCTAAGCGTGATCCGCCGGGCCAAGCCCTGGGCCGACCGGCTGGAGCGGCATCTGCGCCCCCGCATGCCGGTGCTGGCCGGACCCGTCGCCGAACGGTTCGTGGGGGTGGCGGTGATGGTGCTGGCCGGCGTCCTCGCCCTTCCCATCGTCTTCGGAAACCAGCCGCCGGCCTTCTCCATCGCGCTGATCGCGCTGGGGCTGATGGAATCCGACGGTGCTTTCGTGTCGGCCGGCCTCGTCGCCGGCCTTCTGTCCATCGCCTTCGTCGCCGCCCTCCTGCTCGGTCTCGGGCAGGCGGCGGTGGCGGTGGCGCAACAATTGATCGGTTGAGGGAGCGCCCTTTGGGCATACCGCCATGATTTGGGAATTGCTGGTCATCGTCCTGCTGATCCTGCTCAACGCCTTCTTCGCGATGTCGGAGATGGCGCTGGTGTCGGCGCGCCGCGCCCGGCTTCAGCAGATGGCCGAGGAAAAAGGCGGCGCGGGCGCCCGCGCAGCATTGGAGCTGTCGGAGGATCCGAGCCGCTTCCTGTCGACCGTGCAGGTCGGCATCAGCCTGACCGGCATCATCGCCGGCGCTTATGGCGGCTCCACCCTTGCCGAACGGCTGGGCAGCGTCCTGAACGAGCGGGTCGAGTGGATCGCCCCCTACGGCCACACCGTCGCCTTCGCGCTGGTGGTCGCGGCCATCACCTATTTCTCGCTGATCATCGGCGAACTGGTGCCCAAGCGCGTGGCGCTGATCTCGTCGGAGCGGATCGCCGCCCTGGTGGCCGCGCCGATGCGGACGATCGCGCGCCTGTCCGCGCCGGTGGTCTGGTTGTTGGGGGTGTCGAGCGACGCGGTGCTGAAGCTTCTGCGCCTGCCGACCTCGCGCGAACAGACGGTGACGGAGGAGGAGGTCAAGACGCTGATCGCCGAAGGCACCCAGAGCGGCGTCTTCGAGCCGGCGGAACGCCAGATGATCGAGGGGGTGATGCACCTGTCCGACCGGACGGTGCGGTCGATCATGACCCCGCGTCCCGACCTGATCTGGCTGGACATCGACGACAAGGCCGACGTGGTCGGCCGAGAAATCCGCGAGAGCGGCTATTCCCGCTTCCCCGTCTGCCGCGGCGACGTGGACGAACTGCAGGGCGTGGTGGCCGCCAAGGCCCTTCTCGACCAGTCGCTGAACGGCATCGCCTTCGACCTGAAGGCGGCGATGGTCCAACCGCTGGTCGTCCATGACGGCACGCCGGTCTTCCGCCTTCTCGACCTGTTCAAGCAGGCCAGCGTCCACATGGCAATCGTGGTGGACGAATATGGCAGCGTCGAGGGGCTGGTCACCATGACCGACATCCTGGAGGCCATCGCCGGCGAACTGCCCGACAGCACCCAGGAGGGCGAGGCCGCCGCCATCCAGCGCGAGGACGGCAGCTGGCTGGTCGACGGCATGACCCCGGTGGAGGAGGTCGAGGCGCTGGTCGGCGTCAAGAACATGAAGGGGGAAGGCGATTTCCACACCATCGCCGGCTTCCTCCTCGATCATTTCGGCCACATTCCGACCGCGGCGGAGCATCTGTTCTGGAACGGCATCCGCTTCGAGGTCGTCGACATGGACGGCCGCCGCATCGACAAGGTGCTGATCCAGCTGAACCCGGAAATTTCGGAGGGGTGAGGCGGCACGTATTATGAGGCGAGAGCGCCTGACCACCCGCCCCTCCTCCGACGCCCGCCACGACTATCTGGTGGAGCTGCGCGGCGAGCCGATGGCCGGCACGCGCCTGACCCTGCGTCTGGTGCCCGACCGGCTGGTGCCGGATCCTGCCTCCGTCGCCGCCTATCTGGCGGAATTCGCCGGTTTCGCGGATGGGCTGGAGGCGCTGGCGCTCGCCGTTCTGGACGACCTCAACAACGAACTGGTGCCGCGCTGGGTCGAGGTGGTGCTGGAACGCGACACGCCCCTGCCCCACCGCGTGGTGATCGAGGACCGTCAGCCGAACTGGGACAATCCGCAACTGATGGGGCGGCTGCGGCGGATTTGAGGATGCCCGGTCAATCCGAAGGCGGTGGCGGCACCTCGTCGCTTCCCTCGGTGCGGTCGCGATAGAGGGCGGCCCGGGCCAGCAGCATCAGGGTGATCGGCGTGGTGACCACCATCAGGGCGGTGATCAGCAGCTCATGGATGATCGCCCGCGATTCCAGCACGGAGAAGAACAGCATCGAAGCCAGAAGGATGCAGCCGATACCCAGCGTCGCTCCAAGCGTCGGAGCGTGGACGCGCTGGTAGAAGCTGTCGAAGCGCAAGAGGCCGACCGTCCCGATCAGTGTCAGGACGGCGCCGGTCAGCAGCAGCAGGGAGGTCAGGACCGCCGCCCAGGCGGGAATCTCGGCCAGATGGGTCATTCGATCACCTCCCCGCGCATCAGGAACTTCGCCAGCGCCGCCGTCGACACGAATCCCAGCAGGGCGATGATCAGCGCCGCCTCGAAATACAGGATGCTGCCGGTGCGGATGCCGAAGGTCAGCAGCAGCATGGTCGCCGTGACGTAGAGGGTGTCCATTCCCAGCACGCGGTCCTGCGCCCGTGGCCCGCGCAGCACCCGGAAGGTCGCGAAGGCCATGGCGATCACCAGCAGGATCTGGGTCAGAAAGATCGTTCCCATCAGCAGTTTGACGATCATTCGAACAGCTCCATCAACCGTGTCTCGTACCGCCCCTTGATGGTCTCGATCCACACCTGCTCGTCGACGAGATCGAGGATGTGCAGGAGGATGGTGTTGCGCGTCCGGTCATAGGCGACCCAGACCGTGCCGGGGGTGGCGGTGACGATGCAGGCGAGCGTCGCCAGCCCATAGGGTGCCCGGAGATCGAGCGGGATGCGCACGAAGCCCGAAACCCGCCCGCCTTTGCCCGGCCGCAGGATGATCTTCGCGACGGCGATGTTGGAACGGACGATGTCCTCCAGCACCACCAGCAGGAGCGACAGAGCGGCGCGCGGCCGGCGGAGCCGTCCGCCCGGAAGGCCGAGCGTGTTCAGCGTCGCGGCGGTCGCCAGCGACAGCACGCCGCCGAGGATGATCGTGCCCGGAGCCACGCTTTCGTTCAGCAGCAGCCAGACCCCCAGCAGGGTCGCGGTCATCATGGGATAGGGAAGCCATCTGCTCATCGCCGGCCTCATTGGGTGCCTCCCGTCGTTCCGGGTGTGCGGGCAACGGACATCACGGCACCGTTGTAGTCGCGCGGCGCATGCAGCGACTTCGCGGTGTCCTCCATGTAGCGCATCGCCGGCCCGGCCTGGACGGTCAGTGCCACATTGAGGCCGAGCAGAAGCAGGACCGGCGCGATCTCCGCCACCCGCACGCGCGGCGCCTCCTCGGAGGGAGAGGCCCAGAAGGCGTCGATGCCGGCACGCGTCATCGCCACCACCGTCGCCAGCCCGGACAGGACCAGCGCCGCCATCAGCACCCAGGTGGTGACCGGCACGTCCGGACCGGCGGCCAGCAGCGGCGACAGGATCGCGAACTTGGCGAGAAAGCCCGACAGCGGCGGCAGGCCGGCGAGCAGCAGCGCGCTGGACATGAAGCCGATGCCGAGGATCGCCATCGTCGCCGGAATCGCGACGCCGGCCCCGCCATCGTCGGAGTCCTCGTCATCGCCCTCGCCATACGCCTCGCGGGTCACCGCCAGCACGTCGGCGCCGACGGCGCGCCCGCGCTCCACCAGTTCCACCACCAGGAAGAAGCCGGCGACCGCCAGGACCGAACTGCTGAGATAGAACAGGGCGCCGCCGGTCACCGACAGCTGCCCGGCGCCGATGGCGGCCAGCAGCGTGCCGGACGACACAAGCACGCTCGCCCCGGCCAGCCGTGCCATGTTCTGCGTCGCCAGCACGGCGATCGACCCGAAGCCGATGGTCAGCAGCCCGCCGACCAGCAGGACGGTGCCGCCGAAGCCCGAGGAGGCGCCGGCCCCGTCGCCGAACACCAGCAGCCACAGCCGCAGCACGGCATACACGCCGACCTTGCTGAGGATGGAGACGATGGCGGCAGAGGCCGCGCCCAGGGTGGAGTAGGTGTTGGGCAGCCAGAAGCCCAGCGGCCACATCCCCGCCTTGATCAGGAAGGCGACGCCCAGAATGGCCGCTCCGGCCTCCAGCATCGCCCGGTCCTCCGCCGCCAGCCCGGCGACACGGCCGGCCAGATCGGCCATGTTGAGGGTTCCGGAGATGCCGTAGATCATGCTGACGCCGATCAGGAACAGCAGCGACGCCGACAGGTTGATGGCGATGTAGTGCAGCCCCGCCCGCACCCGCGCAAGGCCCGAGCCGTGCAGGGTCAGCCCATAGGAGGCGGCCAGCATGATCTCGAAGAAGACGAACAGGTTGAACAGGTCGCCGGTCAGGAAGGCTCCGTTCAGCCCCATCAGCTGGAACTGGAACAGTGAATGGAAATGCGCGCCAGCCTTCTGCCAGCGCGGCAGCGAGAACAGCAGGGCGGCCACCCCCAGGATGCCGGTCAGCACCAGCATCAGCGCGGCGAAGCGGTCCAGAACCAGCACGATGCCGAAATTGGCCGGCCAGTCGCCCAGCCGGTAGACGCGGACGCCGGCCGCGCCCGAATCCGCGACCGTCATCGCCAGGATGGCCAGCCCCAGCAGGGCGAGCGCCGACGCCATGCCGATCACGGCCTTCAACGTGCGCTGCCGCTCGTCGATCAGCATCATCACCGCTCCCGCGAGCATGGGCAGGACAATGGGCGCGATGGTCAGGTGATCCATCCAGCCAGTCACCGACTCTTCTCCTTTCCGTCGACATGGTCGGTCCCGGTCAGGCCGCGTGCGGCGAGGAGCAGGACGAGGAACAGGGCGGTGGTGGCGAAGCCGATGACGATGGCGGTCAGCACCAGGGCCTGCGGCACCGGATCGGCATGCATGGCGAGGTTGCCGGCCCGGCCGCCCTCCAGGATCGGTTCGGCACCGGTGCGCAGGCCGCCGGTGGAGAAGATGAACAGGTTGACGGCATAGGACAGCAGCGACAGGCCGATGATCACCTGGAAGGTGCGGGGACGCAGCAGCAGCCACACGCCGGAGCCGGTCAGCACGCCGATGCCGAGCGAAAGGATCAGTTCCATGTCAGTCGTCTCCCACGGCGGACGGCACCGGTTCAGGTACGGCCGGCATCTCCGCCGGCCGCGGCGCCGCGGCGCGATGGCCGCGCAGCGACTGGCGGGCCAGCGCGATCAGGATCAGAATGGTGGCACCCACCACCAGGGCGAAGACGCCGATGTCGAACAGCAGGGCGCTCGCCACCGGAATCTTCCCCAGCACCGGCAGCTCGGCATAGGCGAAATAACTGGTCAGGAAGGGCCGGCCGAAGATCCAGGCGCCAAGCCCGGTGCCGGCTGCCAGCAGGATCCCGATCCCCATCCAGCGCATCGGCAGGACGCGCAGCCGCGCCTCCACCCACTGGGTACCGCCGAACATGTATTGCAGGATCATCGCGATCGCCACGGTCAGCCCGGCCGCGAAGCCGCCGCCCGGCAGGTCGTGGCCGCGCAGCAGCAGGAACAGCGCCACCATCAGGATCAGCGGGAACAGAAGCCGCGCGATCAGCGACGGGATGAACAGCCATTCCGCCACCGTGTCGCCCTCCTTGCGGTCGGGCTGGGAGATGTCGAAGGCGCTCTGGTCGCGCTGCTGTTCGGGAACGTCGACGCTGTCCGGCGCCGGACGGAAGCGGCGCAGCAGGGCGTAGGCGGTCAGCGCCACCGCGCCCAGCACCGTGATCTCCCCCATGGTGTCGAAGCCGCGGAAATCCACCAGGATGACGTTGACGACGTTGGTGCCGCCGCCCTCGCTGTAGGCCAACTCCAGAAAATGCTGGGCCAGCAGTTCCGGCGGGAATCGGGTCATCACGCCGAAGGCGAGACCGGCCATGCCGGCCCCGGCGGCGATGGCGATGGCGAGGTCGCGCAGGCGGCGGCCCAGGGTGACCGCCTCCGACCCGCGGGTGCCGGGAACGTCCAGCCGCTTGGGCAGCCAGCGCAGGCCCAGCAGAAGCAGGATGGTGGTGACGACCTCCACCAGCAGCTGGGTGAGCGCGAGGTCGGGGGCGGAAAACCAGACGAAGGTGACGCAGACGACCAGCCCGGCCCCTCCCAGCAGGATCAGCGCCGCCAGCCGGTGGAACTTCGCCTGCCAGGCGGCGCCCAGCGCGAAGGCGGCGCCCAGCGCCCAGATCAGCGCCAGCACCGGATCGATGCCCGACGGCACCAGATTGCCCGGCCCCAGCCCACGCATCCAGACCGTCCAACCGGCGGCCAGCACCGCCGCGCACACCACCAGACGGAGCTGCGGCTGCAGACGGCGGGTGCCGACCAGCCCCTCCGCCGTGCGGGCGAGGCGCCAGGACAGGAAGACCATCGTCCGTTCGAACATGCGCCGGCCTTCCAGCGCACGGATCAGCGGCGGCCCCTCGATCCCCTTGGCGAGATGGCTCTGCAGCAGGCGGTATAGGCAGAGCCCGGCGAGGAGGGCGGTGATGCTCATGATCAGCGGCCGGTTGAAGCCGTGCCAGACCGCAAGGCTGTATTCGGGCGTCGCCGCACCCAGCGCCGCCCGGGCGGCCATGTCCAGATAGGGACCGACGGTGGCGGCCGGCAGGATGCCGATGACGATGCAGGCCAGCACCAGCACTTCGACCGGGAAGCGCATCCAGGCCGGCGGCTCGTGCGGCTTCTTGGGCAGGTCCACCGGGTCCGGCCCGAAGAAGGCGCCATGGATGAAGCGCAGCGAATAGGCGACGCTGAAGGCGCTCGCCACCATGGCGGCGATCGGCAGGACGTCGAAGAAGACCGGCAGCGGACCCTTGGCCGACAGCGCCTCGGCGAAGAACATCTCCTTGGACAGGAATCCGTTCAGCAGCGGCACGCCCGCCATGGCGGCGGCGGCGACCAGCGCGAGGCGCGCGGTGAAGGGCATCAGGCGGTTCAGCCCGGACAGGCGCCGGATGTCGCGCGTCCCCGTCTCGTGGTCGATGATGCCGGCGGCCATGAACAGCGAGGCCTTGAAGGTCGCGTGGTTGATGATGTGGAAGATCGCCGCCACCATCGCCAGTTCGCTGTTCAGGCCCAGCAGCAGGGTGATCAGCCCGAGATGACTGATGGTCGAATAGGCGAGCAGCCCCTTCAGGTCGTGCTGGAAGATGGCGATGTAGGCGCCGAGCAGCAGGGTGGCGAGACCGGCGGACCCGACGATCCAGAACCATGCCTCCGTCCCCGCCAGCACCGGCCACAGCCGCGCCATCAGGAAGACGCCCGCCTTCACGAGCGTCGCCGAATGCAGATAGGCCGACACCGGGGTCGGCGCCGCCATGGCGTGCGGCAGCCAGAAATGGAAGGGGAACTGCGCGCTCTTGGTCAGGGCACCGAGCAGGATTAGCACCAATGCCGGCAGATAGAGCGGATGCGCGCGGATGTGGTCCCCCGCCGCCAGCACCGCATCCAACTCGTAACTGCCGACGATGTGGCCGAGGATCAGGACGCCCGCGAACAGGCAGAGGCCGCCGGTCGCCGTGACGGTCAGCGCCATGCGCGCGCCGTCGCGCGCGGCGGCGGTGTGGTGCCAATAGCCGATCAGCAGAAAGGAGAAGAGGCTGGTCAGCTCCCAGAAGAAGGCGAGCTGGATCAGGTTGCCCGACAGCACCACCCCCGTCATCGACCCCATGAAGGCGAGGAGGAAGGCGAAGAAGCGCGGGACCGGGTCCTCGGCCGCCATGTAATAGCGGGCATAGACCACCACCAGCGTGCCGACGCCGAACACCAGCCCGGCGAACAGCCAGGCGAAGCCGTCCATGCGCAAGGAGAATTCCAGCCCCAACGTCGGCATCCATTCGGCCGAATAACGCACCACGCCGCCCGCCGACACCGTCGGATAGGCCGACCACACCATCGCCAGCCCGACCAGCGCCACGCCGCCCGCCAGCCACGCCGCCGCGTTACGCGCATGCGTGGGCAACAGCCCGGCGACGAGCGCGCCGGCGAACGGGAATGCAACGGCGATCAGGAGCAGCAGTGCGTCGGGCATGAAGTCCTACGGTCGTATGGATCGGCGGGGCCGGGTGGGGTCAGAGGCCGGGCGGCACGTCGTCAGGGTCCTTGACGGGGTCCGGATCCTCCGCATCCCGGGCGACGGCCTGGAGGACGATCTGGGCCGCGTCGTCGGCCGTCTTCGCACCGCGCAGACGGCGCGCCGATTGCGGATCGCGCAAGGCCCCGCAGATCTCGGCCATGGCGCCCAGCAGCCCCTTGCGGTTGGACGCCGGCCACAGAGCCAGGAAGACGAGGTCGACCGGCTCGTCGTCGCGCGCATCGAAGTCGATCGCGCGCTGGAGCCGGGCGAAGAGGACGACCGGGGCCGCCAGCTCGGCAAGTTCCGTATGCGGAAGGGCCACGCCCTTGCCGAGCGCGGTGGAGCCGATCTTCTCACGCGCCAGCAGGGCATCCAGGATTTCCGGAGCCGGCCGGCCGCTGCGGCTGGCCGCCTCCTCCGCCAGCCGGTCGAGCAAGGCCGGCTTGTTGGCGGGAGCGGCGTCGAGGATGACGTCGGCCGCGGAAAACAGCTCAGTGATGGCCATCTGGTTCTCCGGCGTCCGATTATCCGCCATCCGATTCTCCACCATCCGATTCTCCATTGAGGCCAAAGGTCGAGGCGGGCACCGGGGAGCGGACGCCGCCTGTACCGCCGATCAGCACGTCGCAGGGCAGTGCCTCGATCACTTCCGAGGCCGTGCTGCCCAGCAGGGCACGGGAAACGCCGCTGCGTCGGGCCGAGCCCAGGGCGACCAGATCGTACCGGCCTTCCCGCGCGAGATCGACGATCCGCCGCCCGGGAGAACCGGTGAGCAGGATCGTCTCGACCGCCGGTTCCTGATCCGGTCCGCCGGCCGAATCGCCGAGCACTTTCCGGAAATCGTGCGCGAACTGCGCCGTGTCCAGGGGCGAATTGAACCGGCCCGCCGTTCCCGGCAGATCGACGACATGCAGCAGGTGGATGCTTCCCTCCCGCATCAGCATCCGCACGCAGTCCACCGAAGGGCCCGAGCGTTCGGAGAAGTCGACCGGCACCAGCGTCCGCAGATAGGGCCGGAGCGGCTTGTCGCGCACGATCAGCATCGGCGTTCCATCGGCGATCGCGATGCGTTCGATGGTGGAGGCCAGGAACAGGTCCGCCACTCGGTTGCGCTGGTGCAGGCCCACCACCAGAAGGTCGGGCAGCCACAGCCCGGCATAGCCGGCAACCCGGTGTTCGACGGCGTCGCCTCGCACCGCGACCGCCTGGGACCGGATCTCCGCCCCGCCGGGCACGGCCAGGATGTGCCGCTGGAGTTCCGCTTCCACATGGTGCAGCGGCAGGCAGCCATAGGGACCGCCGGTGCCGTCGACGACATGCAGCGCCGTCAACTCCGCATCGAACCGCCGGGAAAGCTGGACGGCGCGCTCCAACGCGCGGTCCGATTTCGGTTCCAGGTCGGTTGCCAGCAGAATGCGCCGAAGGCTCGCCATCGTGACTCTCCCGGTTTCGTGAGTATCTCCGGTCTGTTTCCGGGCCTTTGCGTCGCAAAGTTCACTTCGTGCGGGCAAAAATCACCACGCGAAATGGCCCTGCAACGGACCCCTTGATGATCGGAAGTCTGTCGCAGTCTGTCCATGCCGGGAAATACGGACCCCAAAGCGTTGCATACTGCTTTGCAGAGTGTCCGTAGTATTACGGTTCAGATCATTTCACCTGATGCAGCCGGCTTCGGTTGGCGCTACCATCGGCCCATGCCACAGACTGTCCGCTGCCGATGGATGTTCATTCCGGCCTATCTGGCCGCCCATATGTTCCTGGATTGGATCAGCTTCATCCATGCGGTCTCGCCGATCAACATCACGCCGTGGAATCCGCCGGCCGGCCTGATGATGGGGCTGTCCGTGCTGCTGGGCGTGCGCGCGGTGCCGCTGGTCTGGCTGGGGCTGACCGCCGCCGACATGGTGGTCCGCGACCTGCCGGTTGGCCTGGGAACCGCTCTTCTGGCGAACGGCATCGTCGCCCTGGGCTATGGGGCGGCGGGTGGGATGTTGCGCAAGGTCATCGACCCGGGGCTGTCCAGCCTGCGCGACATCGTTCTGCTGCTCGGCGGCAGTGCAGCGGCGGTTCTGGTCATCGGGCTGGGCTTCATCACCGTCCACACGGCGGCCGGGCTGTTCGGATGGGCACATTTTCCGGAGGTGCTGCTGCGCTTCTGGACCGGCGAGATCATCGGTATCGCGGTCCTGACCCCGATGGTGCTGATGGCACGGCGCATGCCGGCGCTGCGGTGGTCATGGGGCGGTGCCGCCGAGGTTCTGGCCCATGGGGCGCTGATCGGCTTCACCCTGTGGTTGGATTTCGGTCCGCTGGCCTCGTCCCAGTACGAGCATTTCTACCTGCTGTTCCTGCCGGCCATCGCGGTCGCGGTCCGGCACGGGCTGGGCGGGGCGGTGCTGGCCTCGGCCGCCACGCAGGCCGGCCTGATCGCCGCCATCGAGGTGGCCGGCGTCGATACCGCGCGCATGGCGCATTTCCAGCTTCTGATGCTGACGCTCGCCATCACCATCCTGCTGCTCGGCGCCGTCGTCAGCGAACGCCGCCGGGTGGAGGACAGGCTGCGGGTGCGGCAGTCCGACCTTGCCCATGCCTCCCGCCTGATCGAGGCGGGGGAAATGGCGGCGGCGCTGGCCCATGAACTGAACCAGCCGCTGGCGGCGACGATGGGCTACGCCCGCGCCGCCCGCAAGATCGCGCGGATGGAGGAGGCCTCCCCCCGCCTGACCGAGATCCTCGACAAGACGGTCACCCAGGCGGAGCGGGCCGACCGCGTCATCCGCAGCCTGCGCGACTTCGTGCGCAAGGGTGCCCGCGACCGGGCGCCGCTGCCTGTCGCCACGCTGATCGCCGACTGCCTGACGCTGGCCGGCCCGCTCGCCAGCCGCCATGCGGTGGAGATCGCCGCGGAGGTCGCGCCCGCCCTGCCCGCCATCGCCGGCGATGCGGTTCAATTGCAGCAGGCGATCCTGAACCTCGTCCGCAACGCGGCGGAGGCGATGACGCCCGACGGCGCCCGGCCGGAGGAGCCGTCAGGCCGGCGCCGAATCGTGATCTTCGCCTCTCCCGCCACCCAGCCCGGTTTCGTCTCCATCGGCGTGCGCGACACCGGACCCGGCCTCGCCGAAGTCGTGGAACGCAACCTGTTCGCGCCCTTCGTCACCACCAAGCCGACCGGCATGGGGCTGGGGCTGTCCATCGTGCGCACCATCGTCGATTCCCATGGCGGCACTTTGACCGCGCGCAGTGGCAGTAGCGGTGGCAATGGCGCCGCGAATGGCGCAGAAGGGGGAACCGTGTTCCAGTTCACCATTCCCGTGCATGCGAAGGACAGGGAAGGAGAGTCTGCATGACGACCGAAAAGCCTGTCGCCTTCGTGGTGGACGACGACGAGGCGGTACGCGATGCCCTGGCGCTTCACCTGGATCTGGCCGGGCTGTCGGTGCGATGCTGCGCTTCGGCGGCGGAGTTCCTGGAGGCCGCTTCGCCCGACCAGCCCGGCTGCGCGATCCTCGACATCCGCATGCCGGGGATGGACGGCCTGGATTTGCAGCAGGAGATGGTCCGCCGCGGCCTGACCCTGCCCGTCATCATAATCACCGGCCATGGCGACGTGACCGCCGCCGTCCGTGCCTTCCGCGCCGGGGCGGTGGATTTCCTGCAGAAGCCCTTCGACGAGGATCTGCTGATCGAACGGGTGCAGGAAGCCTTCGAGCGCGACCTCGCCACCCGCCGTGCCGACGTGGAGGCCGGGGAGATTCGCCGCCGGCTTGCCCTGCTCAGCCCGCGCGAACTGGAAGTGATGGACATGGTCGCCGAGGGCCTGCCCAACAAGACGATCGCCCAGCGGCTTTCCATCGGCATCCGCACGGTGGAGACCCACCGCGCCCGCGTGCTGGAAAAGATGGAGGCACGCAACGCCCCGGAGTTGGCCCGCATGCAGATGCTGCTGGGCGGGCGGCGAGAGTAGGTGGAGATTTTACTCGCCGACCTCCGCCACCTGGGTTTCGGCCGGGCTGGTCCGCTCGGGCGGGGCTGGCGGATAGCGGTAGAAGGAATGGTCGCCGATGGAGGCGGTGCGCAGCCGCGCCTCCGCCCAGTCCGGCTTTTGGCGCCGCAGCGCCGCCTGGGTGGGCGGGCTGTAGAACAGCGAGGCGCGCGCGGTCGGATCGGGCAGTTCGTCGTCGTTCAGGTTCCAGGCGAGGCCGCGGGCAAGGCGCAGCGCCTCCTGGTCGGGGGCAAGCCGCGGCGTCGGCCAGGACGGCATGCCGCCCGCCCGGATCACCTGCGCCTGACGGCGGATTTCCGCCAGGATGCGCCGGGCCTCCGCCCTATTGGCGACGCGGGGGTCCTCCGCCACCTTTTGCGGCTCCGCCTGCTTGGCACGTGATTTCGCCGATCTGACCGGTTTGCGGCGCTTCTGCGGCTCCACCTGCGGGGGTGGGGAGAAGGGTTCGAACTGGCCGGCGGCAACCACGACACGGCAGGGCAGCGACGGCTGCGACGCCGATGCGGCACGGTTGGCGACCACCCACATGACGGCGGCCATGGCATCCGCGCCCTCGCCTCGCGCCTCGGCCCAGCCGGCCAGCGCGAGGCAGCGGCGCTCGCGCTCCGCCTGCCAGGGGGTGAGCATGTAGACGGAGGAGCCGATGACCACAGGCTGCTTCGCCCCGCCCCGCTTCGGCACGGCTCCCTTCGAATCGCCGATGAAGCGGGAGCAGCCGTCGTCTCCGGGACGGCAGACCGGCCGGTCGGCCTGGAAGCCGGCACTGATGAGAGCACCGATGTCGGCACCGGCTTCCTGGGCGCCTGCGCCGGCGGGAGCCATGACGGTCGCGAACAGCAGGGCGAGGAGGGAGTGGCGCATCCCGGTCTCTCCGGTCTGGGGAAGGGGACTTCCTTCGACAGGAGGGACGGACCGCAAGTTCCGTGATTCGTCCACTTCTCCGATGGCTTAAGCCTGAGGGCGGCAGATGTAGTCCGGCGGAGTCCCGAATGGGTTTTCCGACTGCTTTGGATGTCGGATTCGGTCATGAACCCGGCGACGCGCACATGCCCGGAAATGGCTAAGTCGCTGTGATGCCGGGAGTTTTGTGTCATCCCCGCGGAGACGGGGAACCAGAGTTCCCCATGGAGTCTCTCTTGGGCAAAACCTGGATTCCCGTCTGCGCGGGAATGAGGCGGAATTGGCTTTCAAATTCCAGGGCCAGACCTGATGCTGGGGCCGGAAGTGGGGGCACCATCGCGTGGCGCGCACATGCGGGCGGGCCGGCAAGCCTTCGGATTCCTCCGGCTCCCAGCCCGATCGGCAAAATAAGTTTTGTGGAGGGAATGCCGGCGGGGTCAGCCGGGCTGGCGGTCCTCGTCAGGTTTGCCGCCTTCGCCGGTCCAGTCGTCGGTCAGATAGTCCTGGGAGCGGCTGATCTCCTCGACCTCCGCGCGGGAGGGAGGTTTCGGCACCTGGTCCTGACCGGACTTGCGGTCGTCACTGTCGTCGGAGCCTTCAGACTTGCGGGGCATCGGTTCCTCCTGGATTGCCGGGGATGTCCCAGGAAACAGGAGTTGGCCTGCAAGATCACGAAACGGAGGAGCGGTTGAAGGAAACCCGCTCCTCCCACGAACATCAGTTGGCGGCGTCGGCGACCGTGACCGGCATGGTGCGCACCATTTCCAGGGCGACGGCGGCACGGACTTCGTCAGCGGCCAGGATGGCGGGCGTGTTCACGTTGGCGAGGCCGGCGACGGCCGCGAACAGCAAGGCGCCGATGACGAAGCGGACGATGGCGAACTTGGCGGCGTATTCGGCGTTGGCGGCGGCGAATTGGGCTTCATACGAGGTCATGATGATCTTCCTTCAATGTCGGTTTGGAGTTCCGGCGGCCGATGCAGCGGCCTGTTGAGGAAGATATTGGCACAATCACGCCGTCGCAAAAGCGGAGACATCACATCCCTGCATTCGTCATTTCGCATCGCAGCATAGCGCTGCGAAAGACGTCATACGGAGTTTTTCTTGAGGACTCCGCGCCGTTCGCAGCGCTCTACAGGACTTTATGGAGGATTTCGCAGCGCTATTACTGGCTGCCGTCTGTCCAGATTAAAAACATGTGGGTTGGGTTGTGTCAACGGCAACGACCGATGCGCCGAACTGGCGCAACCGCCGTCAGCGTCCCGGCGACAGCCGCTCGGCACTGGCCTTCAGCGTGTCGATCATCACCTGCTGCGCCTCTTCCGTCGTGTCGACCGGGACGACGAAGCAGATGGTGGCGATGCAGCGGCCTGCCGGATCGCGGACCGGGGCGGCAAGGCAGGTGGTGAAGCGGTCCACCAGCGCCGTGGTGCGGACATAGCCCTGGGTGCGGGCGCGGCGGATGTCCTCCAGGAACTCGTCCTCGGCGATGCGGCGGCCATCGGGAAGGATGAAGTCTTCGGGCGGAATGAAGCGCCGGATCTCTTCGGCATCCATGTGATCGACCAGCAGCCGGCCGGACGCCGTCCAGGGGATCGCCACCTTGATGCCGATCTCGGAGCTGATGCGGAACATGCGCCGGCCCGGTTCATTCAGCACGACCAGATACTTGTCGCCGTCCAGCGTGCAGAACTGCGCCGTCTCCCCCACGGCCTCCGCGATATGGGCGACCTCCACCCGCGCCTTGCGGATCAGGTCGACGCTGTCGAGGTAATCGCTGCCGTAGTAATGCATCGCCGGCCCGAAATAGACCGTGCCCTCGCCGTCTCGCAGTTCCAGCCAGCGCGCCTCGACCAGCGTGTTGACCAGCTCGTACATGGTGGAGCGCGGGGTGCCGGTGTCGCGCGCGATGTCAGCAATGCGCGTCGGGGCGCGCCGGCTGTGCAGATGCTCCATCAGCGCGATGACGCGGTCGATGCCGCGGGCGCGGCCCGTCGACTTCTCTTCCGCCTGCTTCTCTGCCATCGGCTTCTCCGCCACGCTGCCACTCTTCATCTGATCCGCCCCCTTGCCAACCCCCAACCGATTAGCACGCGGATTTTCAGCTTGCCAGCGCTCTTTGTCCGATATACCGTCTGCTTGTCTGGAATACAAGACCAGCGTCCGATATTTCGGACAAACGGTCGGGGAGGCAAAAATGACAGGGATCACGCGACGTCTGTTCAACACCGCTCTCGGTTCGGCAGTCGCTGTCGGGGGGCTTTCCACCGGTATCTCCGCCGGCATCCTGGGAAGCTGGACCACGCCCGCGCTGGCGCAGCAGGGCGGCGCATCGGTCATCACCGTCGCCACCATCGGCGAGCCGCCGACGCTGGACCCGGTCGGCACCACGTCCGACCTCGTCAGCATCATCACCCAGCATATGTTCGAGACGCTGTTCACCTTCGACGGCGAATGGAAGCTGGCGCCGCTGGTGGCCTCGGCCCTGCCGCAGGTATCGGCAGACGGACGGACCTACACCATCCCGCTGCGCAGCGGCGTCACCTTCCATGACGGCAGCACCGTCACGGCGGAAGACGTGGTCGCCTCGCTGGACCATTGGACCAAGGCCTCGCCGCGCGGCAAGACCGTGGCCCCGCTGGTGGAGAGCATCGCCGCCAAGGGTGCGGACGCCGTCGTCATCGCTCTGAAGGAGCCCTTCGCGCCGCTGACCGCGCTACTGGCGATGAACAATGGTGCGGCCGCCATCGTGCCGAAGTCGGTGATCGACGGGCCGGGCGCCTTGAAGTCGCTGGTCGGCACCGGCCCCTACAAGCTGCTTGAACACAAGCCCGACCAGTATATCCGGCTGGTCCGCCACGACGGCTACGCCTCTCCCGCCGGCACGTCCAGCGGCTATGCCGGCAGCCGCAAGGCCGTCATCGGCGAGGTACGCTTCGTCCCGGTCCCGAACGCCGCCACCCGGGTATCGGGCGTGCTGGCCGGCCAGTACCAGTTCGCCGACAGCCTGCCGGCGGAAACCCTGCCGCGCATCAAAGGCGCCGCCGGCGTCAAGCCGGTGATCGTCAAGCCTTTCGGCTTCCCGCTGATGATCATGAACACCAAGACCGGCGTCATGGCGAACCCGAAGATCCGTCAGGCTGTGCTGGCGGCGCTGGAGCCGAACGACATGCTGCTGGCGGGCCTGGGCGATCCCGCCTTCGTCCAGGCGGAGGGGTCGATCTACGCCCAGGGCACGCCCTTCTACGACGCGGCCAGCGCGAAGCCGTACAGCGACCATGCCGCCGGCAAGGCGGGGGACCTGCTGAAGGCCGCCGGCTACAACGGCGAGCCGATCCGCATCATGACCTCGGTCCAGTACGAGTTCCTGTACAAGATGAGCATGGTGGCGCAGGCCCAGCTCGAAATGGCCGGCTTCAAGGTCGATCTGCAGGTGCTGGACTGGGCGACCCTGCTGCAGCGCCGCGGCGACGACAAGGGCTGGGACGCCTTCTTCACCTATCACACCTTCGTTCCGGAACCGTCGCTGATCACCGTGCTGAACCCGAGCTATCCCGGCTGGTGGGACAGCCCGGCCAAGCGCGAGGCGCTCGCCGCCTTCAACCGCGAGATGGACCCGGCGGCCCGCAAGGCGAAATGGGTGACCCTGCAGACGCTGTTCTACAGCGAGGTGCCCAGCGTGAAGGTCGGCGAGTTCTACAACCTCGCCGCCAGCAGCGACAAGCTGACCGGCTACACCCCGACGCCCTGGCCGTTCTTCTGGAACACCGAACTGAAGAGCTGAGGGTGACGGGTTCTTAAAGCCCTTCTCCCCATCGCGGGGGAAGGGTTGGGGTGAGGGGACGGCCGAAGGCCGGAATTGCCCTCCCTTCACCCCAACCCGCGAAGCTTGCAGTCGCCTTTGGCGTCCTACGAGCTACGCCCCGAAAGGGGAGAGGGGCTACCTGTCTCCTGCCTCACAAACACCCGCCCCTTTCCTCGGTCCGGGACCGCAACCATGCTCGTTTACATCGTCCGCCGGTTCGCCGGCATGATGATCGTCATGCTGCTCGTCGCCATGGTGGTCTTCGTGATCGCCCGCGTGGTGCCGGGCGATCCCGCCGCCGTCATGCTGGGATCCTCCGCCACGCCGGAGGACATCGCGGCACTGCGCGGCCGGCTGGGCCTCGACGAGCCGCTGCTGACGCAGTTCCTGCTCTATCTCGGGCAGATCGTCCGCTTCGACCTTGGTGAATCCATCTTCCTGAACCGTCCGGTGGTGCAGGCACTGGCCGAACGGTCGGAGCTGACGGCGCTCCTGACCGCGATGTCGGTGGGGATCGCCATGCTGATCGGCGTGCCCATCGGCATCCTGTCGGCGGCCAAGCGCGGCGGGCTGATCGACCAGACCGCGGTCGGGCTGGCAATGCTGGCGGCGAGCATTCCCAGCTTCTGGATCGGGCTGACGCTGATCAAGTATCTGGCAGTGGACCATGCCTGGTTCCCGGTCGCCGGCTATGGCCCCCCCGAGGCCGACCTGATGGAACGCATGCGCCATCTGGTGCTGCCGGCCATCGCGCTGGGCATCCCGAACTCGGCGCTGATCCTGCGCTTCACCCGCACCAGCATGCTGGACGTGATGAGCAACGATTACGTCCGCACCGCGCGGGCCAAGGGGTTGCCGCCGCTGGTCGTCGTGCTGAAGCATGCCCTGCGCAATGCCATGATCCCGATCCTGACGGTGATCGGCCTGACCACCGCGGTGATGATCGCCGGCGCCATCGTGACGGAAACCGTGTTCGGCCTGCCCGGCGTCGGCAACCTGATCGTTTCTGCCGTGCTGCGCCGCGATTATCCGGTGATCCAGGGCGCCCTGCTGGTGGTGTCCGCCATCTATGTGCTGATCAACCTGACGGTCGACCTGCTCTATGCCGTGGTCGATCCGCGGGTCCGTTATTGAGAGGGAGGGTTTCCATGGCAAGCGTCCCCGCCGGTCACGGCACCGTTCCCCTTCCCTCACCAACCAAGCCGCACCGCAGCCGCTCGCCGGCCGCCCTGCTGATGCGCCAGCTGTTCCGCCGGCGGCTGGTGGTGCTGTCCTTCCTGATCATGCTGGCGATCCTGGCGGTGGCGCTGCTGGCGCCCTGGATCACCCCGTTCAACCCACTGAAAATGGACATCCTCGGCCGGCTGAAGGCGCCATCCGCCGCCCACTGGTTCGGCACCGACGAGTATGGCCGCGATGTGCTGTCCCGCGTCATGCTGGGCGCCCGGCTGTCGCTGCTGGTCGGGCTGCTGGTGGTGGTGGTGGCGACGCTGATGGGCACGCTGCTGGGGCTGGCCGCCGGCTATGTCAGGCCGCTGGACGGCGTGCTGATGCGGCTGACCGACGCGCTGATGGCCTTCCCGGACATCCTGCTGGCCATCGCCTTCATGGCGGCGCTGGGGCCGTCGCTCTACAACGTCGTGCTGGCGCTCGGCATCGTCTACACCCCGCGCGTCGCCCGCGTGGTCCGCGCCGCCTGCCTCGTGGTGCGCGAGATGCCCTTCATCGAGGCGGCGACGGCGCTCGGCGCCTCCACCCCGCGCATCGTCTTCCTGCACATCCTGCCCAACCTGATCTCGCCGATCCTGGTGCAGGCCACCTTCATCTTCGCCTACGCCATCCTGACGGAGGCGGCACTGTCCTTCCTCGGCGTCGGCGTGCCGCCGACCACCCCGACCTGGGGCAACATGATCGCCGGCGCCCAGCAGTATTTCCAGCAGGCCGACTGGCTGATCCTGTTCCCGGGCTGCGCCATCGTCCTGACCGTGCTGTCGCTCCAGATCGTCGGCGACGGGCTGCGCGATGCGCTCGACCCCCGGCTGCAGAAGGCGAAATGAGATGAGCGATACGCTTCTCATCAAGGGCGCCCGCGTCGTCGACGGCACCGGCGCCCCCTGGTTCCCGGCCGACGTGCTGGTGGAGCGCGGTCGCATTGCCGCCATCGGCCCGAAGCTGGACGCGCCGGACGCCGAACCGCTGGAGGCGCAGGGCCGCTTCCTCGCCCCCGGCTTCATCGACGCCCATTGCCACGACGATCTGATCCAGCTGCGCCAGCCCGAACGGCCGGAGAAGGTGGCGCAGGGCGTCACCACCGTGGTGGTCGGCAACTGCTCCTTCGGGCTCTATCCGCAAAGCCCCGACAGCGGAGCCCCCTTGCGCGAGCATTTCGGCAATCTGCTGGGCACGGTTTCCGATCAGGAGACCTTCGCCGATTTCGCCGGCTACCGCGCGGCGCTCGACGGGCGCGGCACCGCCATCAACCTCGTCTCGCTGGTCGGGCACGCGGCCCTGCGCCTCGCCGTCATGGGCTGGCAGAACCGCGCCGCCACCGCCGAAGAGCGCGAGGCGATGGCAGCGTTGCTGGCGGACCAGCTGCGCCAGGGCGCGCACGGCCTGTCGCTCGGCCTCGTCTATCCGCCCAGCGCCTGGGCCGACCGCGCCGAGCTGGTGCGGCTGGCGGAGGTGGTGGCGGAGCATGGCGCGCTGCTGACCGCCCATGTCCGCTCCTACGAGGGCGGGCTGATCGCCTCGGTGGACGAGTTCCTCGACCTGCTGAAGGCCGGCGGGGCGAGCGGCCTGCTCTCCCACCTGCAAGCCGCCGGCAAGCCCTACTGGGGCAGCCTGCCGCGGGCGGTGGAGCGGCTGGAGATCGCCCGCAAGGGCGGCACCGACGTCAGCTTCGACATGTACCCCTACCCGGCCGGCTCCAGCACCATTCTGCAGCTTCTGCCGCCGTCGGCGCTGGCGGGCGGGGTGGACGCGCTGCTGGCGCGCATGGCCGATGCCGACGGGTTGGCGGCGTTGCGCCGGGCGGTGGAGGACGGCGAGGCGCCGCTTGACGCCGGCTGGGAATCCAAGATCCGCCTGATCGGCTGGGAGAATGTCCGCATCGGCGGCGTCTCGGCGGACGATCTGCGGCCGCTGGAAGGGCTTTCGCTGACGGAGATCGCCGAGGCGGCGAAGGAGCAGCCCTTCGACACGCTGGTGCGCCTGATCCGTGCCGACCGTGGCCGGACCAACATCGTCATGTTCCAGCTGGCCGAGGCCGATCTGGAAATCGCGCTGTCGCACCCGCTGCACATGCTGGGATCCGACGGGCTGCCGCGCGAGACCGGCAAGCCGCATCCCCGCGCCTTCGGCAGCTTCCCGCGCTATCTCGCCCGCGCCATCAAGGGCGAGGGCGGGCTCCGGCTGGAGGATGCCGTGCGCCACATGACCGCGGTTCCGGCCCAGCGCTTCGGCCTGTCCGACCGCGGGCTGATCCGGCCGGGCATGGTGGCCGACCTGACCCTGTTCACCGCCGACGTGGCGGACCGCGCGACCTTCCAGGACCCGACGCGCCCGCCCCACGGCATCACCGACGTGCTCGTCGCCGGACAGTTCGTCCTGCGCGACGGCGGGCACACCGGCGCGCGTCCGGGCAAGGCCCTGGCCCGCGCCTGATCTTTTCCAGAGTTTCAAAACCAGTGAGGACCCGATGACCAACCGCAAGCCGATCTTCGCCGAAAAGGGTGCGAAGCCCGCCGGCCAGTACAGCCACGCCATCGTCGCGAACGGCTTCGTCTATGTGTCGGGCCAGGGACCGCACCATCCGGAGACCGGCGCGCTGCCCGAGGATTTCGCCGGCGAGGTGCGCCAGACCCTGCGCAACCTGGAAATCATCCTGAAGGCCGCCGGCACCGACCTCGCCCATGTGGTGAAGGTCAACAGCTACCTCAGCGATCTGGGCCGCTTCCAGGAATACAACGCGCTCTATTCGGAGTTCTTCCCCTCCGAGCCGCCGGCCCGCACCACCGTCGGCTGCCAGCTGAACAACATCCAGGTCGAAATCGACTGCATCGCCGTCCTGCCGACAGCGAAGTAACATCCTGAGTACATGGCCGATCCCGCCGATTTCACTGCCGGGGTCGGCCCCTCCCCTCTTGTCGCCTTTGGAGCGGTCCCATGCGCGTCGACGAACTCGACACCCCCGTCCCCGTCATCGACCTCGACCGGGTCGAGCATAACCTGACCAAGATGCAGGAATACTGCGACCGGCACGGGTTGGCGCTGCGCCCGCACATCAAGACCCACAAGCTTCCCCAATTCGCGCTGCGCCAGATCGAACTGGGCGCCGTCGGTATCACCTGCCAGAAGATCGGCGAAGCGCTGGTGATGGCCGAGGCAGGCTGCGCCGACATCCTGCTGACCTACCCCATCGTCGGCGCCGCCAAGGTGAAGCCGTTGGCGGAGCTGGCCGGCAAGACCAGGCTTACGGTGGCGCTCGACAACGCCGTCGCCCTCGACACCGTGGCCGCCGCCGCCGCTGAGGCCGGCGTCGAGATCGGCATCCTGGTGGAGTTCGACAGCGGCGACGGCCGTTGCGGCGTGCAGACCCCGGACGAGGTGCTGACGCTGGCCCGCCGCGCCGCCGGCAACGGGCTGACCCGCTTCCGCGGCCTGATGACCTATCCGCGCGGTCCCCGCACCGTACCCTTCGTCGCCGAGACCCGCGCCCTGCTGGACGGCGCCGGCATCGCGGTGGAGACGGTTTCCGTCGGCGGCACCCCCGGCTGCTGGGACACCCATGAGCTTCCCGGCGTGACCGAGCTGCGCGTCGGCACCTACATCTACCACGACCGCGCCACCGTCGGCGCCGGGGTGGCGACGCTCGACGAGTGCGCCGTGCATGTCCACGCCACCGTGGTCAGCCGCCCCACCCCCGACCGCGCGGTGCTGGACTGCGGCAGCAAGACCCTGTCGAGCGACCGCGTCGCCCCGTCGGTCGGCGAAGGGTACGGCCTGATCCTCGATTACCCCGACGCGGTGATCGTCCGCGTCAACGAGGAGCATGCGGTGGTCGATCTCAGCAAAAGCGCGGCGAAGCCGGAGATCGGCGACCGCGTGCGCATCCTGCCCAACCATGTCTGCGTGGTGACCAACCTGCACGACCGCATGGCGATCAGCCGCAACGGCGAGGTCGCCGGCGACTGGCCGGTGCCGGCGCGCGGCTGCACCCGCTGACCCGCTGAACCCAATTCCGGGATCCCGCCATGGACGCTGACCTCACCCTCGACATCCGCAACCTGCAAACGCACTTCACCGCCGATCCCGGCGTGTCGAAGGCGGTGGACGGCGTGTCCTTCGCCGTGCGCCGCAACGAGACGCTGGCCGTCGTCGGTGAATCCGGCAGCGGCAAATCGGTGACCAGCCTGTCGGCGATGCGGCTGATCCCGTCGCCGCCGGGCATCATCGCCGGCGGCGAGATCCTGTTCCGCGGCCGCGACGGGCAGGTGCGCGACCTCGCCCGCCTCAGCGAGCGCGCCATGCGCAGCGTCCGCGGCAACGAGATCGGCATGATCTTCCAGGAGCCGATGACCTCGCTGAACCCGGTCTACACCGTCGGCGACCAGATCGGCGAGGCGCTGCGCTACCACCAGGGTCTCGACCGCCGGGCGGCGCGGGCGGAGGCGCTCGCCATGCTGAAGAAGGTCGGCATCCCGGCGGCGGAGCGGCGGCTGGACGAGTATCCGCACCAGATGTCGGGCGGCATGCGCCAGCGCGTGATGATCGCCATGGCGCTGGCCTGCCGCCCCACCCTGCTGATCGCCGACGAGCCGACCACCGCGCTGGACGTGACCATCCAGGCGCAGATCCTCGATTTGATGCGGCGGTTGCAGGAGGAGACCGGCACCTCGATCCTGTTCATCACCCACAATCTGGGCGTGGTGGCGGAGGTGGCGCACCGGGTGGTGGTGATGTATTCCGGCCGCATCGTCGAGGAAGGCGATGTCCGCTCCCTGCTGAAATCGCCCAAGCACCCCTACACCCGCGGGCTGCTGGCCTGCATGCCGCATCTGGGGCAGCGCCGCGGCGACGGCGGCCGGCTCTACGCCATCCCCGGCAGCGTGCCGAGCCCGGTGAACCGCCCGGCGGGCTGCACCTTCGCACCCCGCTGCACGCTGGCCGAACCCGCCTGCACCGCCGCCGAACCCGTACTTGAACCGGTCGGCCCCGACCATTCCGCCCGCTGCCGCCGCTGGAGAGACGTGCAATGACCGCCGCGACCGTTACCGAACAGCCCCTGCTGAGCGTCCGCAATCTGGAGAAGCGTTTCCCGGTGCGCGGCGGGCTGCTGCAACGGCCGGTCGGCTGGGTGAAGGCGGTGGACGACCTGTCCTTCGACCTGAACCGCGGCGAGGTGCTGGGGCTGGTCGGCGAATCAGGCTCCGGCAAGACCACCGCCGGGCGCAGCATCCTGCGGCTGATCGAACCGACCGGCGGCTCCATCCGCTTCAACGGGCAGGAGATCACCGGCCTGGGCACGGCGGAGATGCGGGCGCAGCGCCGCCGCATGCAGATCGTCTTCCAAGACCCCTATGCCAGCCTCGACCCGCGCCAGCGCGTGCGCGAGGTGATCGGCGAGGCTCTGACGATCCACAACATCGGCAGCCGTGCCGACCGCCGCGACCGCGTGGCCGCGCTCTTGGAGAAGGTCGGCCTGACCGCCGACGCCATGGACCGCTTCCCGCACGAGTTCTCCGGCGGCCAGCGCCAGCGCATCGGCATCGCCCGCGCCCTGGCGGTGGAACCCGACTTCATCGTCGCGGACGAGCCGGTGTCGGCGCTCGACGTCTCGGTGCAGGCGCAGGTGGTGAACCTGCTGGGCGACTTGCAGCGCGAGCTGGGGCTGGCGGTGCTGTTCATCGCCCATGACCTTGCGGTGGTGCGCTACATCAGCGACCGGGTGGCGGTGATGTATCTCGGCCGCCTGATGGAGATCGCGCCGAGCGATTCCCTCTACGAGCGCCCGCGCCACCCCTACACCATGGCCCTGCTGTCGGCCGCCCCCGACCCGGACCCCGACGCGCCGAAGTCCCGCATGCTGCTGGACGGCGACGTGCCGAGCCCGATGAACCCGCCGTCCGGCTGCGTCTTCCGGACGCGCTGCCCATTTGCGCTGCCGGCCTGTGCGGAGCCGGAAGCCCGGGTGCTGCGCGAGGTGGCGCCGGGGCATTCGGTGGCGTGTATCCGGGATGATGTGGGGGTGGGGTGAGGGTTAAATGATACCGTGATTTCCATTTTGCATCAAGAACAGCCACCCCACAACTATGACTGGCATATTATCACCTAATCCTCGGTCCCGCCGCCAGGATGATTGGCATCAAGGCACATATTGGACAGCCTCATTAACAACCCTGAAGAAGTCTCACATCCAAAGTTTACCTATCATCTGAAGAATAATGTACCTGCTAACTTTTCTTAGGAGATACCTCGGGACTTTTTAAACGCACCTTCGTGCTTAGATATAAATTCTGATATTGTTCTTCTATCACGAACATCCGGAAGAGAAATATTTAACTTTCCCGATATAGCTAGCGCATAGCTCATCTGCCTTTCAGAAGCGGAATCAGGATGAATTTCCTTTGCAGGCCAAATATTTATTAAATCTCGCAACGAGGAGTTTGCTGTTAAGTCGATCAAAATTGGTGGCACGTACACCTTTTGAGCATTATCATTAAGACCAACGATATCAACATGACTAGGATTCTCCACAAGAACTTGAAAAGTTCTCCGGCTTCTATCTATCGTTTTATGAAAATCAAGGGTAATGTCTTCCCAACCTGGGAAATACTCAAGGCTGACTCGACTAGCGGTATCATAAAATCCAAGCTCTTCAGAAATAAAAATTCTCGAGAACGATTCATAAAGATAATCAACTCTGAACCAAACTGATTCCTTCATCTGCTGATTGTTGAGAATACAAAGCCATGCCGGTATATTTGACACTCTTTGAAATTCAAATAATCCGCAGATATCTTCCCAAGCCAATCTCACCCAATGAACAGGGAGATCGTAATAGGTGTCGTTGCCATTTTCATCTTCAAATTCTAATCTAACTTTGTTCGAGTTAAAGTCATAGGACTTTACATCAATTGCAATGGTTCCAAAACCATCCATCATTGCGATAAAGTCAGGCCGATGAATCTGCTGATGTGGTTTAGCTCTCTTCGCGCCATCAGCAACCGTGAACGCTGACTGCTCGACAAAAATCCAATGGCAGCCTTGTCGAGTAAGCCAGCTACCAACTTCGCTCTCAGAAACAATCATTTGATATTTATCTCTAGGTTCTGGATTTATCCGTCATAATGCACAATTTTTTGAGAGAATCAACTCCGCCTAATCAACTTTCCCTTCATGATGGTTTTTAAGAGAAACTCACGCGTAAGGGTCAACTTATAAATACCATACTAGATAATAATAGAATAAAATTCTCTGCAATTTACTTACCAGAGCACTCATTCGGACTTGGCTCTCGGATATCAAATAATCAAAAAATTATCTTACGTACCCAGGAATCAAATTGAATGCAGACCATCAAAGATATTTGCGCCCTCCGAAAATATTGACTGGTCTCATCCAACATTCTTCACCCCCTACGCGCCGCCTCAATCGCCGCCACGTCGATCTTCGTCATCCCCATCATCGCCTCGAACGCCCGCTTGGCGTCCTCCCCGCCGGCCGCCAGCGCATCGGTCAGCACGCGGGGCGTAATCTGCCAGGAGATCCCCCAGCGGTCCTTGCACCAACCGCAGGCGCTCTCCTGGCCGCCGTTGCCGACGATGGCGGTCCAATAGCGGTCGGTCTCCTCCTGGTCGTCGGTGGCGATCTGGAACGAGAACGCTTCGCTGTGCGTGAAGGTCGGGCCGCCGTTCAGGCCGAGGCAGGAGAGGCCGGCGACGGTGAACTCGACCGTCAGAACGTCGCCCGCCTTGCCGGACGGGTAGTCGGCGGGGGCGCGGTGGACGGCGTGCACCGCACTGTCGGGGAAGGTCGCGGCGTAGAAGCGGGCTGCGGAATCGGCGTCCTTGTCGAACCAGAGGCATATCGTGGTCTTGGCGAGGGCCATGGCTTGTCCTTTCGCGCTGAAACCGATTCCGGCCTGGGGCTGTGTGCCGCCGGATAAGGTTTTACCACCGCAAGTATCACGGTGGCGATAGGCCAAGCGTCCAAGGGCGCTATTCTTGACGCCCCCTCGCTCGGGGCATAGGATTCCGCCGTCTGAAACAGGTTAGGTTCGGGACGGTTGGCCCGGCCCCCGCAATGCGGGTCCTTCCGTTGCCAGGGAACAACCCAATGGCAACGGCCCAAGACTATCAGGGTGCGTGCATGATGCAGGCGCCGATAGCAGGGGCATGGACATGAAGCCGAGAATTTCCGTTCTGACACTGGGCGTCGCCGACCTCGACCGGGCGCTTGCCTTCTATCGCGACGGCCTCGGCCTGCCCACGAAAGGCATCATCGGGCGCGAGTTCGACCATGGCGCGGTCGCCTTCTTCGATCTGTCCGGCGGACTGAAACTGGCGATCTGGGCGCAGGACGACATCTGCCACGACACCGGCTTGGCCAAAACTCCCATCAGCTCCACCGCCGTCACCATCGGGCACAATGTCACGCGCAAGAGCGAGGTGGACGAGGTGATGGAGGCCGCAGGCCGCGCCGGCGCCGAACTCGTCAAGACCGCGCAGGACACCTTCTACGGCGGCTATGCCGGATATTTCCGGGACCCGGACGGGCATCTGTGGGAGGTCGTCTGGAACCCCCATCTGCTCCCGGCCGATGACTGACCGACGGCGGCCGTGGCCGGTCCCTTGAGCTTGTAACCCAGTACGGCTCAATAGGGCTTCACCACCACCAGCGTGACGATGGCAATGACCCCGGCGATCACCAGCAGCGGGGAGAAGCGCAGCAGCGGCGAAACCGGGCGGGCACCCGTCGCGGGAGCCGGTTCGCCCAGCCGGCGCAGTCCGGCGGCGAGCTTGCCGTGCAGGGCGGACAGGGCGATGACGATGGCGACCTTCGCCACCAGCCACGGCTCCAGGCCCCAGCCGCCCCACAGCACCAGCGTGATGCCGAGAATCCAGGCGAGCCCCATCGCCGGGGAGGTCACGCGGCGGTCCCAGCGGGATGCCGCGCGCAGGATGCGGGCCGGTCCCTCCTCGGCGGCGGTCGTGGAGTCCAATGCGCTGATCAGGATGGCGACGACGGACATCCCCGCGATCCACACCGTCACCGCGGCGACGTGCAGCCCGATAAGCCAGATGTACTCCACGACGGTCCCTCAAGAGCCTCGTTTGGGCGTCAGGCGCCCACTTGCAGGATGATCTTACCGCGGCCGTGGCCGGAATCGAGCCGTTCATGCGCCTTGCCGACCTGCTCCAGCGGCAGGACGGCGTCGACGATCACCCTGGCCTGCCCGCGCTCGAACAGCGGCGCCATCTCGCGCAGGCGGGCGCCCTCGCGGGTCAGGAAGGTGCCGTAGAGGGTCTGGTTCTTCACATAGAGCGCGTCGAGGTCGCCGGTCGGCGGCAGGATGGTGGCGATGCGGCCGAAGGGGCGCGTCGCATGCGTGCTCATCGGCACATTGCCGCCGGCGGTGTCGAAGGCGGCGTCCACCCCTGCCCCGCCCGCCTCGCGCAGGATCTGGTCTATCACGTCGGTGTCGCGGTAGTCGAGCGTCACGTCGGCGCCGAGATCGCGCATCGCCTCGTGGTTGGCCTTGCTGGCGGTGGCGAGCACGCGGGCGCCCGCCGCCTTGGCGAACTGGATGGCGAAGCTGCCGACACCGCCGGCCCCGCCATGGATCAGCACCGTCTCGCCGGGTCGCACCGCCAGACGGCGGACAATGGCCTCCCACGCCGTGCCGCCGGCCAGCGGGATGCCCGCCGCCTCGACATGGCTGAGGCCGGACGGCTTGTGCGCGACGATGGACGCGGCGGCGACGGTGTATTCGGCATAGCTGCCGTTGGGGTTGCCGAAGATCTCCGGGGTGTAGAACACCTCGTCGCCGGCCTTGAAGCCGGTCGCGCCGGGGCCGACCTCCTCGACCACGCCCGACACGTCATAGCCCAGCACCGCCGGGAAGGGGATGCCGGCCCAGCTGCCGGCCTGCCGGATCTTGGCATCCACCGGGTTGGTGCCGGATGCCACCACCCGCACCAGCAGTTCGCCCGGCCCCGCGACCGGGCGCGGCCGGTCCTGCAGTTCGAACACGTCGGGACCGCCGAACCGCGAAATCACCATCGCACGCATGCCGCCATCCTCCGCTCCGGGCGCTGCACCGTTGCAGACTGCCGAGGCCACCGTTGCAAACCGGCTCCTGCCTGTCCAGCGGGGGAGAGGGGCAGCGGTGTCCGCCGGGGTGCCCCGTTGGGGGCCAAACACCGCCGATTAACGTCAATCCTTCTTCAGCACTCTCGCAAACGCGGAGTGGCTCTTTCACCGGGACGACGAGCGCCACATTCGGGATGTATGACATAAAACATGTTGCGCGCAAGAAGAGTGCCTAGGCGCAATCATCGCTCCACTTCAGAACGGTCTTGATGAAATCTGCAACCACAGTCGGATCGTGAACAGGGAGCTTTTGATGCCTCCGGAAAACAACCCTCCTCCCCCATCGCCCAATTTGGCAACCCAATTCCTTGCGGAGGAATACAAAGCACTTCGTGAAGAGATCAAGTCGTTGGTCGCAGAGAACCAGACCATGGAGCGGTTCGCCGGAGGAGCGGTGGCCGCGGTGATAACATGGCTGCTGACGACGAAAGGCATTTCGGATTTCGCTATGATTTGCGCGGCGTTCATTCCGCTTGCAATTACGCTCATCGCCGGGCTTCGCTGCTATGGCATCGGGTTACGGCTGGGACAAATCGGCGCCTATATAAGTACATACGAAGCTTGGGTTATGCAGGCTTCATCTGCTCAAAGCCCTCTTCAACCTACCGGTTGGGAAACAAAATTCCTTCAAATGACTGGTTCAGCACCAGAAAACAACAACCCATCGCGCTTTCTCGGAATACTTAAATACTATCTGCATAGATCCCCATTTTACTTTACCGCAAAGACGTATTGGGCAGGGCTTTTCACAATTTCTTTGGTTTTCTTAGTAATATCTATTGTAGACAGCCCAGCTGCGACGACTACATTGAAAGGCGCCACCGTCACCGTATCCGACCCTTCCGGATCGTCCAGCACGGTGACGGTCCCACTCGGTTTCACGATCGAGGTCAAGCGCCCGGCGAACTGACGGGCGCTCCGGCCTCAGCCGATCCGGAACTCCTCGCGGTGGATCGCCGTCATCGCCAGCCCCTCCGGACCGATGGCGCCGCGATACATGCCGGAGCAGTTGAAGGGCAGAGCCACCCGGCCGTCGCGGTCGATGGCGATCAGGCCGCCGGAACCGCCGATCACGCCCAGCTCGTCCACCACGTCGCCGGCGGCGCGCTCCAGGGTCTGGCCGGCCCAACGCATACGGGCGTCGATCTCGTGGGCGGCGCAGCGGCGGATGAAATGCTCACCGTGGCCGGTGGCGGAGACGGCGCAGGTGATGTTGTCGGCGAAGGTGCCGGCGCCGATCACCGGGCTGTCGCCAACACGGCCCTTGGCCTTGGCGGTCATGCCGCCGGTCGAGGTGGCGGCGGCGAGATTGCCGTCGCGGTCCCGGGCGACGGCGCCGACGGTGCCGTGGCGGCGCTGCTCGTCGCCATCGTCGGGAGCATTGGAACGGCGGCGCTCAAGCTCGGCCTGCAGGGCGTCCCAGCGCGGCTGGGTGAAGAAATAGGGAGCCTCCTCCATCGGCAGCCCCTGGCGGCGACAGAGGTCGAGCGCGCCTTCGCCGATCAGCAGGACATGCTCGCTGTGCTCCATCACCGCGCGGGCGGCCAGGATGGGGTTGCGCGGGCCGAACAGACCGGCCACCGCACCGGCGGCACGGTCACGGCCGTCCATGATGGCGGCGTCCATCTCCTGCTTGCCCTCCGCGGTGAAGACGGCGCCGCGGCCGGCGTTGAACAGCGGCTCGTCCTCCAGCGCCATCACGGCGGCGGTGACGGCGTCGAGCGCGCTGCCGCCATCGGCCAGCACCTCGTGCCCGGCGGCCAGCGCCCGGCGCAGGCCGGCATGGTAGCCCTCGGTCAGCACGGGGGTCAGGGCGTTGCGCTTGATGGTGCCGGCGCCGCCATGGATGGCCAGCGCGAAGGGCTGCGGTTGGGTGAAGCTCATGGGTGCGGGTCTCAGCGCAGGGCGGCGGACATGGCCGACAGGGTGTTGATCCAGCCGAGAGCGGCGGCCATGCTGGCGGCCGGCAGACGGACGGTGACGGGGTCGAGGCGCTCGCAAACCGGGATCAGGGCGGCCAGATCGGCCAGTGCCGGGCTGGTCATCTCGATCTCCAGCCGGTAGGGCGCCCCGTCGGCTTGCGGCGGAACGCGGAAGGGCGGGATGCTCGCCGCCCGGCGGACGGCGCGGGTCGCCGCCTCGCGGATGCGGTCGCGGGCGACCGACGGCGCCACGGAGCGGGCGGCGCGCTGGCCGAGCGCCTGCTTGACCACCACCTGCTCGGCGTCCGGGAACAGCGGCGCCATCTCCGCGGCGAAACGGTCGTCACCGCTTAGCAGAATGACCGGCACACCGATCTCACCGGCATAGGCGCCGTAATTGCCCGCCTCCCCCAGTTCCATGCCGTTCACGCGGACGCGGCCGAAGGCGAAGCTGTTGGTGGTGTGGGCGAGGATGCCGTATTGCCGGGCCGAGGTGTGGAAGCCGACGCACATCACCCCGGCGGCGTCCGGCTCCAGCCCGGCGAACATGCCGATGGGCTTCGGTCGTCCCAGGATCAGTTCGGCGGCCGGGTGCAGCTCGTCCGGCAGCAGGTTGACCATCGGACCATGGCTGTCGTTGACCAGGATTTCGCTCGCTCCTCCTTCCAACGCGCCTTCGATGGCGGCGTTGACCTCGGCGGTCATCAGGCGGCGGGCGCGCTCATACTCGGCATTGCCCGGCGTCACCTGCTGCTGGGAGACGACGCCGGCCACGCCTTCGATGTCGGCGGAGATGTAGATCTTCACGGAGTGCTCCCGGAGGTCAGGGCATCGGACTTCAGCAGATCGGAAAGGCAAGGCCGGGTGGCGCCGTCGCGGCCGACGACCGGCGTCGCGGCGGCCAGCGCGTCGAGAACGGCCTCCTGCGTCGCATCGGCCATCGCCTCGAACAGTGCGTCGATGCGGCGTTCGTTCAGCATGTGCAACGGCACGATGTCGGCGCGCTCGTCATGGTCGATGCGGTTGGCGGTGGTGAAGCCCAGCGCGATGTCGCCGCTGCCATGGCCCCAGAAAGAACCGACGCGCGCCAGCCCGACCCCGGCGCGGCGGATCACCCGACGCAGCTGGCGGTGGTCGAGCGGCACGTCGGTGGCGGCCATGACGATGACGGAGCCCTTTTCCGGCGCGTCGTCCTTTGCCGGCGGGGCGAGGCGGCGGCCGTCGGGCAGGCGCAGCTCCCCGGGCCGACCGAAATTCGCCAGCACCAGCACGCCCAGGTGATGACGCCTGCCGTCCAGCTTGAGACGGCGCGACGAGGTGCCGATGCCGCCCTTGAAACCGAAGCAGGACATGCCGCGCCCGGCGCCGACCGATCCGACCGCGACCTCCGCGCCGTCCGCTTCCGACAGCGCGGCGGCGAGCGCGGCGGCGGCGTGCGATTCCGTCACCGCCAGCGCCTGGATGTCGTTCAGCGGACCGTCGTTGCACTCCATCACCACCGGATTGACGGTGGCGGTGGTGCGGCCGATGTCGGGATTGC
The DNA here is from genome assembly GCA_023423695.1 of Pseudomonadota bacterium. Classification (GTDB taxonomy): domain Bacteria; phylum Pseudomonadota; class Alphaproteobacteria; order Azospirillales; family Azospirillaceae; genus Azospirillum. The sequence continues at coordinate 178,188 of JAFAFA010000048.1, forward strand.
CGGCGATGGCGTGGCGGACCAGCGCGGTGGACGCGGTGCCGACCGACAAAGTGTTGGTCAGCAGGATCGGCGTTTCCAGGGCCCCCAGCTCCTCCACCTGCATCAGGCCGACGCTCTTGCCGAAGCCGTTCAGCACCTCGGCCGCCGCGACGGGCTTGTCGCGGTAGAGGTTGCCGGCATGGGGCAGGATGGCGGTGACGCCGGTCTGGATGGCGCCGTCATTCAGGGTGACATGGCCGACGCGCACCCCCGGCACATCGGTGATGGCGTTGCGCGGCCCCGGCGTCAGCCGGCCGCAGGCGAGCCCGAAGGCCCGCGCACGCTTGCCGTCCTCAGCGGAGTTTCGGGTCGAGGGCATCGCGCAGTCCGTCGCCGAGCAGGTTGAAGGCCAGCACCGTCAGGAAGATGGCGAGGCCGGGATAGAAGGTGACATGGCTGGCAACGCCGATGTAGCTGCGGCCATCGGCCAGCATGGCGCCCCATTCCGGGCTGGGCGGCTGGGCGCCGAGGCCGATGAAGCTGAGGCTGGCCGCCGTCAGGATCGAGGTGCCGATGCGCATCGAGACATAGACGATCACGCTGGGCAGCGTGCCCGGCAGGATATGGCGGACCATCAGCAGCCGGTCGCGCACGCCGATGGCGCGGGCGGCGTCGACATAGACCGCGCGCTTCAGCGACAGCGTGCTGCCGCGCACGAGGCGGGCGAAGACCGGCACGCTGAAGATCGCCACCGCATAGATGACGTTCTCGATGCCCGGCCCCAGGATGGCGACGATGCCGATTGCCAGCAGGATGCCGGGGAAGGCCAGCAGCACGTCGCAAATGCGCATGATGAGGCTGTCGATCCAGCCGCCGCGGAAGCCGGCGATCAGACCCAGTGCCACGCCGGCCACCCCGCCGAGCAGGACCGACAGCAGCCCGACCGACAGCGAGATGCGCGCACCCCACAGGATGCGGCTAAAGATGTCGCGGCCATAGGCGTCGGTGCCGGCCCAATGGGCGGCCGACGGCCCTTCCAGGATGCGGTCGTAATCGAAGGCCGCCGGATCGAACGGTGCGATCCAGGGTGCCGCCGCCGCGGCCAGCGCCAGCGCCAGCAGACAGATGCCGGCGGCCATGGCGGTGCGGTTGCGCCGGAACTTGCGCCAGAACTCGCGCAGCGGCGAACGGACGGCTTCGTGAGTTGCGGCGGCCACGCCGATTGCGTCTGTCGTGGTCATGAGTAGCGAATCTCGGGATTGGCGAAGGCGTACAGCACATCGACCAGCAGGTTGATGATGATGAACTCCAGCGAGAACAGCAGGATCTCCGCCTGGATGACGGTGTAGTCGCGGTAATTGACGCTATCCACCAGCAGCCGGCCCAGCCCCGGCCAGGAGAACACCGTCTCCACCACGATGGAGCCGCCGAGCAGGAAGCCGAACTGCAGGCCGACCATGGTGATGATCGGGATCAGCGCGTTGCGCAGCGTGTGCTTCCACACAACCAGCCTGGACGGCACGCCCTTGGCCCTGGCGGTGCGGACGTAATCCTCGCGCGCGATCTCGATGAAGGCGGAGCGGGTGAAGCGCGCCATCACCGCCGCGACACCGAGGCCGAGCGTCAGCGACGGCATGACGAAATGCTGCCACGTGCCATAGCCGCTGGTCGGCAGCCAGCCGAGCTTGACCGAGAACAGGTCGATCATCAGCAGGCCGAGCCAGAAGGACGGAAAGGCGATACCCGACACCGCAACGATCATGCCGGCATGGTCCTGCCAGCGCCCGCGCTTGGTCGCCGACGCCACGCCGATCAGCAGCCCGGCCAGCGTCGCCCACACCATGGCAACGATGGTGAGGTAGAGCGTGGGCATGAATCGTTCGCCGATCTCCTGCGACACCGGCCGCTTGGTCTTCATCGAACGCCCGAACTCCCCCTGCACCGCGTTGCCGAGGAAGCGGCCATACTGCACCCACAGCGGCTGGTCGAGGCCGAGATCCTGGCGCACCAGTTCGACGTCGCGCTGGGTCGCATCCGGACCGGCAACCAGCCGCGCCGGATCGCCCGGCAGCAGATGGACGAAGCCGAAGACGAAGACGGAAATCACCAGCAGAACCGGCAGGATGCCGGCGACACGGCCGACGAGATATTTCAGCATGGGGCAGAGGTCCTGGTGGAGGGCCTGGGTGGGCGGGGGCGGATTCTTGGAGGCGTTAGACCCCCACCTAACCTCCCCCGCTGGGGGGGGGAGGGACTGCCGCCGCTTTTTAGAACAAGCGCTTGATCCCCTCCCCCGCCCAGCGGGGGAGGGTTAGGGTGGGGGCATCGAAGCCGACACCCCCACACTCACATCACTGCAGATCGGCCTCTTCCATCTGCAGACCGCCGTCGGCGACATAGTAGAAGCCGGTCAGCTTCTTCGACTTGCCGGCCAGCAGGTTCTCGACGCCGAGGAAGATCCAGGGCGCGTCCTTCCAGATCTGCTCCTGGGCGATGCGGTAGGCTTCGGCGCGCTTGGCGTTGTCGGCGGTGCCGATGCCGGTTTCGATCGCGGTGTCGACCGTGTCGTTCTTGTAGTACGCCACGTTGAAGAACTTCGGCGGGAAGCCCTTGCCCCACAGCAGCGGACGCAGGCCCCAGTCGGCATCGCCGGTGGAGGCCGACCAGCCGCTGTACTGCATCTGCACCGTGGCGTCCTCCGGCTTCTCCACGCTCCAGACGCGGGATGCCTCGACACCGGCTTCGAGCGGGGTGACGGTCAGCTTCACGCCGACCTGGGCCAGCTGCTGCTGCACGAACTGCATGCCGCGGATGAAGTTGGTGCTGTTGCGCCCGATCATCTCGGCCTCGAAGCCGTTCGGATAACCGGCTTCGGCCAGCAGAGCCTTCGCCTTGGCGAGGTCGTAGGTGTACTGGTCCGGCTGCGAGACGTGGAAGCCCAGCTTGGACGGGATCGGCGAATCCAACGGGCCGGCATAGCCGCGATAGACCACCTTCGCGTAGGCGTTCTTGTCGATGGCGTAGTTCAGCGCCTGACGGACGCGCGGATCGTTGAACGGCTTCTTCATGGTGTTCATCGCCACATAGCGGGCGATGATCGACGGGGCGTCGATGATCTCCAGCGCCTGGTTGGCTTCCACCATCTTCACCATTTCCGGCGGCAGCGGATAGATGAACTGCGCCTCGTTGGTCTGCAGCATGGCGATGCGGCTGCCGTTTTCAGGCACGCTCTTCAGCGTCACGCTGTCGACCTTCGGCAGGCCGGGCTTCCAGTAGTTGGCGTTCTTCTCGACCTTGAGGGTGTCCGCTTCCCAGCTGACGAACTTGTACGGGCCGGTGCCGACGGGATGGCGGCCGATCTCCTTGCCGAAGGTCTCCAGCGCCTTCGGGCTGTGGATCATGGCGCCGGGATGGGCCAGATTGTTGTTCAGCGCGCCGAAGGGCTGCGACAGCTTGAGCGTGATGGTGTGGTCGTCGACCACCACCGTCTCGGCCAGCATCGCCAGCAGGCTCTGGCGCTTCAGCCGGTTGGCCGGGTTGGACAGCCGGTCGAAGTTGGTCTTCACCGCCTGGGCGTTGAAGGGCGAGCCGTCATGGAAGGTGACGCCCTTGCGCAGACGGTAGGTGTATTCGGTGGCCGCGTCATTGACCGTGAAGCTCTCCGCCAGCAGCGGGACCAGCTTCATCTCCTTGTCGAAGCCGAACAGGCCCTGCATCATCGTGCGGCTGGCCGACTGCGACAGGGTGTCGTTGATGTCGGCCGGGTCCAGCGTGGTGATGTTGTCGGGGATGCCGACCACCAGATTCTTGGCGGCGAAGGCCGGACCGGCCAGCGCGGTGCCGGCGAGCAGGCCGGCCAGCAGCGGAAGAGCGAAACGCGTCACCTGATGTCTCCCTTTTCTTGATTCAGAAGTCGCCGCCGACGGCATGGCGCGCGACGAAATGGTCGTCGCCGACCGGTACCAGCGGCTGCACCACCGGCTCGTCGCCGATGCTGCGGATCGGGCTCGGGATCTCGCCGGTCAGAAGCCGCAGGTCGCGGGTACGCCGGCTGGGATCGGCGATCGGCACGGCCGCCATCAGGCGGCGGGTGTAGGGGTGCTGCGGATTCTCGAACACGGCACGGCGGGGGCCGAGCTCGACGATCTGGCCGAGATACATCACCGCGACGCGGTGGCTGACCCGCTCCACCACCGCCATGTCGTGGCTGATGAACAGGTAGGACAGGCCGCGCTTGGCCTGCAGCTCCATCAGCAGATTGACGATCTGCGCCTGGATCGACACGTCCAGCGCCGCCACCGCCTCGTCGGCGATGATCAGCTTGGGATCGCAGGCGATGGCGCGGGCGATGCAGATGCGCTGGCGCTGGCCGCCGGAGAATTCATGCGGGTAGCGGCGCGCGTGCTCCGGCTTGAGGCCCACCTGGGTCAGCAGCTCCGCCACCCGTTCCTCGATGGCGCGGCGGCGGGACACGCCCGGCTTGGCTGTGGGCACGTAATCGTGGACCAGCATCGGTTCGGCGATGCTGAAGCCGACGGTCATGCGCGGGTTCAACGAGGCGAAGGGATCCTGGAAGATGTACTGGATCTTCTCCTTCAGCTTCGCCTGACCGTTGGAATCCAGCGTCGCGGTGTCGAGGCCGTCGAAGCGGATGCTGCCGGAGGTGGCGGACTGCAGCCCCATGATGGTGCGGCCGGTGGTCGACTTGCCGCAGCCGGATTCGCCGACCAGCGCCAGCGTCTCGCCCGGACGGACGGCGAAGCTGACCTTCTCCACCGCATGGACGCGGGCCTTCAGCGATCCGAAGATGCCCTTGCGCACGTCGAAGCGGGTGGTGAGGTCGCGCACTTCCAGAAGCGGGGCGTCGGCGGCGCGCACAGTGTCCTGCACCGGCGGCGGGGCCGGCGGCGCGGCGTCAGCCTTGGCGTCATCGACCACCAGCAGGGGGAAACGCATCGGCAGATCCTGCCCGCGGAGCGCACCCAGCTTCGGCACGGCGGACAGCAGGGCCTTGGTGTAGGGGTGCTGCGGCGCCTGGAAGATGCGCTCGACCGTGCCCTCCTCCACCTTGCGGCCGCGCCACATCACGACGACACGGTCGGCCACCTCCGCCACCACGCCCATGTCGTGGGTGATGAAGATGACGCCCATGCCCATCTCGTCCTGCAGCAGGCGGATCAGCCGCAGGATCTGCGCCTGGATGGTGACGTCCAGCGCCGTGGTCGGCTCGTCGGCGATCAGCAGGGAGGGCCGGCAGGACAGCGCCATGGCGATCATCACGCGCTGGCGCATGCCGCCCGACAGCTGGTGCGGGTGGCGGTCGAGCAGCCGGGCCGGTTCGGGAATCCGCACCTTCTCCAGCATGCGCAGCGCCTCCGCCCGCGCCGCCTTGCGGTCGAGACCCTGGTGCAGCATCACCGCCTCGGCGATCTGGTCGCCGATGGTGAAGACCGGGTTCAGCGACGTCATCGGCTCCTGGAAGACCATGGCGATGTCGTTGCCACGCATGTCGGTCAGCGCTTCGGCCGGCGGGGATGCCAGATCGCGCTCGCGCCCGTCGCGCCCCTTGAAGCGGACGCGCCCGCCGACGATGCGGCCGCCGGCATAATCGACCAGCCGCATCAGCGACAGCGAGGTCACCGACTTGCCGGAGCCGGATTCGCCGACGATGGCGACCGTCTCGCCCGGCGCCACGGTGAAGCTGACGTCGTCGACCACGCGCACGGGACCATGCTCGCCGTCGAAGGCGACGCTCAGCCCCTCCACCGACAGCAGGGCCGGCGCGGTGTCGACCGACTTTGCGGCAGCGGCAACGCTCATCGGCCGGCCCCTTCTCGTCCCAGCCTCTCGGCGAACAGCGCGAACATGCGGCGCCACACCATGCCCGGCGCGCCGGTGCCGACCGGCTTGCCGTTCAGGCTGGTGACGGGGGTGATTTCCTTGGTGGTGCTGGCAATCCAGATTTCGTCGGCCGTCTCAAGCTCAGCCGCCGGGATGTCGCGCTCCTCCAACCGCAGGCCGGCCTCGGCGGCCAGCCGCAGGATGACGGTGCGGGTGATGCCTTCCAGGATGCGATTGTCGTTGATCGGGGTGGAGATGACGCCATCCTTCACCACGAAGATGTTGGTCGCGGCCCCCTCGGTCACCAGACCGTCACGCAGTTGCAGCGCATCGACCACGCCGGCATCGGTCGCCGCCTGCTGCGCCAGTACGCTGCCGAGCAGCGCGACCGTCTTCAAATCGCAGCGGCCCCAGCGGATGTCGGGGATGGTGATGGCGGCGACGCCCTGGTCGCGCCACGCCGCGGGCGGGCGCTTCAGCGGACTCGCCATGCCGAAGACCGACGGGGTGACGCCGGCCGGGAAGGCGTGGCCGCGGCTGGCGGCGGCGCCGCGGGTGACCTGGAGATAGACAGTCAGGTCGCCATCGATGCCTGACTCCGCCGCCAGCCGCTCCATGATGCCCAGCCAGTCGCCGGCCGACAGCGTGCAGTCGATTCGCAGTTCGGACAGGCCGCGCTGCAGGCGGGCGATGTGCGCCTCCGGCTCGAACAGGCGGCCGTTGTAGGCGGCAGCCACCTCATAGAGGCCGTCGGCGAACAGGAAACCGCGGTCCAGCGGCGACACATGGACCTCGTCCAGCGGCAGGTAACGCCCGTTCCAATAGGAGATCGTCATCGCTTTTCAGCTTCTTTGGCGCGTGGAAAGGAAAGCCCGGCTCACTCGGTCGGCCGTTTGCTCTTCGGCACGACGTGGAGGTAGGGCAGGATGCGTTCGGCGACGTCGGCGGCCTGTCCGACGCTGTCGGGACCGGAGCGGGACAGCGCGGTGCCGAGCGCCACGATCAGCGCCATCAGCCCGGTGGGGGAGCTGTGGCGCACGCCATGGTCGGCCCCGGCCAGCAGGGTGACGTCGGCAAGCGGGACGATCGGGCTGTCCGGCGCGTCGGTCAGCGCGATTGCCTTCGCCCCGCGCTCGCGGCACAGCTGCAGATGCTCGATGGTCCGGCGCGAATAGCGCGGCGAGGTGATGGCGATCACCAGATCGCCGGGCTTCACCGTCATCAGCCGGCGAATGGTGCGCTCGGTGCCCGCGAACTCGATGGCTTCGCGGACATGGTCGACATAGGGCTCCAGCACGTCGGCCAGGAACAGGGCGAGATAGGCACTGTCGCCCAACCCCAATGCCACGACGCGTTTGGAGTCGCGGATCAGGCGGATCGCCGCCTCGCATTGTTCGGGCTGCAGCAGCTCCATGGTGCGGGTGATGTTGCCGGTGTCGCTGGCCAGCGATTCCCGCATGATCTCGGCATTCGAAGTGTCGCGCTGCACGGCGACGCGCAGCTTTTCCACCGGCGCGAAGGTGGATTCGAAGGCGCGCAGCAGATCTTCGCGGAACTCCGGGTAGCCTTCATAGCCGAGGAAACGGGCATAGCGGTTGACGGACGCCACCGACACCTCGGCCGCCGCCGCCAGTTCCCCGATCTTCAGCGTCGCGGTGCGGAACGGATAGGCCAGCGCCCACTCCCCCACCTTGGCGAGAGCGGCCGGAAGCTGCTGCTGGCAGTTCTGCATCCGGATCAGCAGCGATCCCGTCTGAATGGGTGGCTCCATCCCCTCGATGCTCCTCCGGAAAGCCCAAGCGTGGCTTGTCTGAGCACAGAGTTACAGGATTTCAACATTCCTGTAAATTCATTTTCACATAATGGCGTATGCCGAAGGGCGGCGCGCTGCCGGCGCCGCCCAGGAGCGGCCTAAGACGGACGGTGGTGAGACGCCGGTTACTGCGGCGGGGTGCGCAGAACCTGATCGGGTTCCGTCAGCCATTCTTCCAGCCGCTGCGGCGCCGCATCCGCAGGCGGGGATGCCTGATTGGGTGGAGATGGCGGCGGAACGGCGGCGGATTGCGGCGGACGGTCGAGCGGAGTCCCGGCGCTGATCGTGCCGCGTGCGTCGATCCGGGCCTGGAAGCGGCGTCCGTCGGCGGTCACGAACTCTCCCGGACCGGTGGGACGGTTGCGGAAGAACTCGCCGACATACCTGTTTCCGCTCGGGAAAATGAGCGTGCCGAAGCCGGTGCGGCGGTCGTCCCGCCATTCCCCCCGATAGGTGCGCCCGTCCGCCCAGACATGGGTGGCCTGTCCCGAAACCAGCCCGTCCCTGAAATTGCCGTCCAGGCGGCGGCCATCGCGCCATGTGATCCGGGCGGGACCTTCGATCCGCCCGTCGACGAGGGTGGCCTCCGCCCGGCCGTCATAGCGGCCGTCGTGGAACCAGCTCAGCACGCCGGGCCCGCTCGCCCAGCCGTCCACACAGGCGCCGGACCAGCGGATGGTCTTGCGCCGGTCGGGATACTGGTCGCGATATCGGCAGTCGGAACCTTCCAGCGTCACCGCCTGCTCCGCCAGGACCGAGGCCGGCAGGGCGACCATCAAGCCGGGAAGGGACAGGGCGGTCGCGGCGCCGCGAAGGCCGGCACGGATCATCAACGCCCTGATGGTGGCGGCGGCGGGGCGGCGGGGAAGGCCCGACGGGGCAGGCATGAACGCCTCCCATTCTTGTGCAGGGGAATGACGCAATCCCCAACCGCCGCGGCCGGATTCGGTTCCGGAACAGCGGCGGACGGCAGGCGCGACCACCGGTTTCGCTATTCCCGATCGGCTTCCTTATCGTTTGTTAACGATGTTTGGCGCAATTATCGGGAATTATTGGAACCGCGCAATCATGAAGGGTAGCAATGGCTCAGAAGGTTCGTGAGGACTACCGGACCCTCACCGGCCCGGAAAAGGCCGCCATCATGATGCTCGCGCTGGGCGAGGAGCATTCGTCCAAGCTGTTCTCGCTGATGGACGACGAGGAGATCAAGGAGCTGTCCCAGGTGATGGCCAACCTGGGCACCGTGTCGGCCAACCTGATCGAACGCCTGTTCGTCGAGTTCGCCGAGCAGATGTCGTCGAGCGGCACCGTCGTCGGCTCCTTCGATTCGACCGAGCGGCTGCTGCTGAAGACCCTGCCCAAGGACAAGGTCGACCAGATCATGGAGGACATCCGTGGTCCGGCCGGCCGCACCATGTGGGACAAGCTGACCAACGTCAACGAATCGGTCCTGTCCAACTACCTGAAGAACGAATACCCGCAGACCGTCGCCGTCGTTTTGTCCAAGATCCGCTCCGACCATGCCGGCCGCGTCCTGGCGCAGCTTCCGGAGAGCTTTGCGATGGAAGTCATCATGCGCATGCTGCGCATGGAGGCGGTGCAGAAGGAGGTTCTGGACGACGTGGAGCGCACGCTGCGCACCGAGTTCATGACCAACCTCGCCCGCACCAGCCGGCGCGACAGCCACGAGATGCTGGCGGAGATCT
>JAFAFA010000054.1 GCA_023423695.1 Pseudomonadota bacterium
ACACCATGAAGGTCGGCATCATGGACGAGGAGCGCCGCACCACGGTCAACCTCAAGGCCTGCATCCAGAACGCCTCGAAGCGCATCTGCTTCATCAACACCGGCTTCCTCGACCGCACCGGCGACGAAATCCATACCTCGATGGAAGCGGGGCCGATGATCCGCAAGAACGACATGAAGGCGCAGCCCTGGATCAAGGCCTATGAAGACTGGAACGTCGACATGGGCCTGATCGACGGCCTGCCCGGCCATGCCCAAATCGGCAAGGGGATGTGGGCGGCGCCGGACAAGATGGCCGACATGCTGACGCAGAAGCTCGGCCATCCGCAGGCTGGTGCCACCACCGCATGGGTGCCGTCGCCGACCGCCGCCACGCTGCACGCGCTGCATTATCATCAGGTCAACGTGCAGGCCCGGCAGGAGGAACTCGCCAAGGGTGGCCAGCGCGCCAAGCTCTCCGACATCCTCACCATTCCGGTGTCGCAATCGAACTGGGCGCCTGACGACGTCAAGCAGGAGATCGACAACAACTGCCAGGGCATTCTGGGCTATGTCGTGCGCTGGATCGACCAGGGCGTCGGCTGCTCCAAGGTGCCCGACATCCATGACGTCGGTCTGATGGAAGACCGCGCCACCTTGCGCATCTCCAGCCAGCATCTGGCGAACTGGCTGGCGCATGGCGTCGTCAGCAAGGACCAGGTAATGGAGTCGCTGAAGCGCATGGCTGTTGTGGTCGACAAGCAGAACGCCGGCGATCCGCTCTACAAGCCGATGGCGCCTGCCTTCGACGGCACAGCCTTCAAGGCCGCCTGCGACCTCGTCTTCAAGGGCCGCGAGCAGCCGAATGGCTACACCGAATACATCCTCACCGCGCGCCGCCGCGAAGCCAAGGCGGCGGGCTGATCGACTTAACCGGGCATGTCGTGGCGCCGCGGTTCAACATGCCGCGGTTCCCCCAGGAACGCACGACGCGCTTTCCCGTTGATGGTCCATCTCGAACTCAGAGGGAGATGGACATGGATTGGAACAGGGTTGAAGGCAACTGGAAGCAGTTCAAGGGCGCAGCCAAGGAGAAGTGGGGCAAGCTCACCGATGACGATCTCAACGTCATCGAGGGCCGCCGCGAACAGCTCGAGGGCAAGCTCCAGCAGCGCTACGGCTTCGCCAAGGACCAGATCCGCAAGGACGTGGACGACTGGTTCAGCACGCTCAAGTAAGGACGCCTGACCGAGCGTCGAAAGCCCCGGCATATGCCGGGGCTTTTTTGCGCGTATCTAACAATTCTAGAACACTGCCAGATCTAGAACACTGCCAGATATTTCAGCAGCGAAATGATGCCGATGATGATGACGACTACGCGGGCGATCTGCTTCGCGCGGCCGTCCAGCGGCAGCATGTTGATCAGATAGAGCACCAGAACGATGACGAGAAAAGTGATCAGGATACCGATAAGTACGGACACGGCGAGGGCCCCCTTTGCTTGCAGAGCCTGACTGGCTCATTGCACAAGGGTAGAACGGACGGACCGGCCCAAAGTTCCACGAATCGGAACTGCCCGTTCGCACAAGATATCGTTCACTCCCTCGCCACCACACGGACGTGCCCGAATTTGGCACTCACCTTCTCGGAGACGGGCGAGAAGTTCAGTTCCGCGCCGCGCCTGTCGGCGCTGCGGCCGGCGACCAGCAGACCGTTGGCGCCGGCGACGATGTCTCCCTTGCGCAGCGTCGGGTCGTCCTCGATCTTGACCGGCGCGAGCCCGACCTGATCCTTGCCGTTGCAGGTGCAGCCTTCGACCATTTCATTGCGATAGCGGAAGGCGTTCGGCAGCGCCGAATAGGACTTGCCGTTGTCGGCAGCGGCCTCGTCGATGCTGCTGCCGTAGAACATCTTGGTCTCGCTCGCCGGGCAAAGGCTGTTGCAGGAAGCCGCCCGGCTCGCCTTGTCGGACGCGGCGACCGGGAAGTAACGCCCGTCGCAGGTCCGCACGCAAAACGCCTGGCCGCCGCCACCCCCATTGCTGGCCTTGCGCGGTCGCATTGCCCGCCGCCGAACCGGCACGGAGCCGTCGTCATTGGCATACGGCATCGAGACGTACGGCTGATGCCGCGGGGGACCGCCGAATCCGCCGAACAGTTGCGAGAAAAAATCCTGCGCCCGCGCGGCCGGCGCCAGCGCGAAAGCGCATACCAGGGCTCCCGCCCCCAACGTCGCCAGTCCTGCCGTTCGCATACGCATCTACATCTCCTGCACGAATTTCCGGCTCAGTTGAGCTGCGACGCCGACAAGCTCATTTGAGCTGCGACGCCGACAAGCTCATTGCCTGGCGGCCTGATGGCAGCGGGGTCACTGCCGGACGCGGCCGGGCCGAAACCGGGGCGCGGGTGTCCGATCCTCGCGCGACGACCGGCGCGCGGGTCGAAAGATTCCTGGGCAACACCACCACCTTGGTTCCGACATTCACACGGCCGAACAGGTCGGTGACGTCCTCGTTGGTGAGGCGGATGCAGCCGCTGGAGACGAACTTTCCGATCGTCGAGGGATCGTTGGTGCCGTGAATGCGATACTGGCTGTTGCCGAGATACATCGCCCGCGCCCCCAGCGGATTACCGGGACCACCTGCCATGAAGCGCGGCAGATAGGGCTGGCGTGCGATCATCTCGGCCGGCGGACGCCAGTCCGGCCATTCCGCCTTGCGGCTGACGGTCTGCACGCCGGACCAGGTAAAACCTTCGCGGCCGACGCCGACGCCATATCTGATCGCCCGGCCCTGACCGAGCACGTAATAGAGCGTGGTGTTGCCGGTATCGATCACGATGGTGCCGGGCGCCTCGCTGGTAGCGAACGCGACAACGGCACGGCGCAGCCGCTCCGGCACAGCGCCCTCATCCGCAGCGATCACTTCGTCGGTGGGAAAGGCGCTCGGCTGGGTGGAAGCGTAGCCGAGCACCTGCGCACGCGCGACATCCGGGAATGCCGCCGGCGCCAGCAAGACGGCGCTGACAAGCACGACGGCGCACGCTCCGCGCGACGAAGGCCGGCGATCAGACAACTGCTTCATGGGATTGCCCCGCTGGATGTGTGCATCATCGGATGCTCTGTCCCAGCAAACGCGGCCGATGGCCTGCAGTTCCGGCCGGCCGGCACTGCTTCGCCCCCTGTCAAGCAAGGATGCGCTCACACTTCCGCGATGGAACTTGCGTTCCCCGGCCGCGTTGGTGCGCCATGGTTCGGCTCACCGGCCACGTGGCTTTCGCCGTGTCATTGTTGTTTCGGACCGGAGAAACCAGGGAAGCCATTGTGCGTATTACTCCCACCAAGGCCGCGCCCACCACGACTCCGGCCGCCAAATCTGCCCCGACAAAACCGTTGCCGAGCGGACGCAAGCTTCCGAACGCGACGGAAGGCGCGCCGGTGCCCGGCAGCACCGGCGAATTGCCGCCGGTGATCCGCCGCACCGAAGTCGTGGCCTTTGCGCTCGTCGCGCTACTGGTCATCGTTGTCATCGCCGGCCTCTACCTTGGGAGGGCCTTCTTTCTGCCGATCACGATGGCCTTCATCGTCGGCACCATGCTGTCGCCGGCGGCAAGCTTCCTGGAACGCTATCGGATTCCGCGTGCCATCGCGGCCATCCTGATCGTGGCCGTGGCAGGCGCCGGGACTGTCTTCACGATCGGCCTGATTGCATCGCCCGTCATGGAATGGAGCAGCAAGCTCCCGGAGCTGGGATCGATCCTGAAGGAGAAGATGCATGTGTTCGACCGGCCGCTCGCGCTCTGGCAGCAGTTGCAAAGCATGCTCGGCGGTCCGGACACGCTGACGACGTTCCATTTGCCGAAGATCGAATGGGTGCAGCCGACGCTGGAATTCCTGACGCCGACATTCACCGAGTTCCTGCTGTTCATCGCCACGCTGATCCTGTTCATCGCAAGCTGGCGCGAACTGCGCCGCGCCATGATCATGAACTTCGGCGACCGCCCGGCGCGGCTGCGGACGATGCGGATCCTCAACGAGATCGAGGAACATCTCGGCAACTACCTGCTGGTGGTGACGGTGATCAATATCGGCGTCGGAATCATCACCGGCGCAATCTGCGCGGTCACCGGCATGCCGAACCCGGCCGGCCTCGGGGCGATGGCCGCGATCCTCAATTTCATCCCGATCATCGGCCCGGTGGCGATGTTCGCAGTCCTGGTCGTGGTCGGCCTGGTAGCGTTCCCGACCATCGGCGCCGGGCTGGTGGCGCCGGCGCTGTTTGCGGTGATGACCTTCCTGGAAGGCCATTTCGTCACACCGACCATCGTCGGCCGGAGGCTGGCGCTGAATGCGCTCGCCGTGTTCATGGCGCTGGCGTTCTGGACCTGGCTGTGGGGCCCGATGGGCGCCTTCCTGTCGTCGCCGCTCCTGATCGTGGCGCTGATCGTCAAGGAGCATCTGATGCCGGCCAACGAGCCGCAATTGCCAGAGGATTAACCGGTTTCCAATCGGGAACTTCCGATTGGACGGAGCGTTTGTCCCGCAACTCAATTCAGTAACCGGGAGCTTTCGATGTCTGACGCCGCCACCAGGAATTTGACGGACAAAGCAACCTACGAACGCCTGCAAAAGGATGTAACCGCCGTGAAAAACGATATTGCAGCCCTGACCGAGCAGATCACCGACGCCCTGAACAATTTTGCCGGCACCGCCGGCAAGCAGGCCCGGCGCGGCTACAGGCAGGCGCGCGCCAATGCCGAACAGGCCGTCGACGAGATGTCGGAGCGCGGCAGCGCGATGATGGATGCCGCCCAGGACGCCGCATCCTCGATCGAGGAGACGCTGGAAGACGCCATCACGCAGCGTCCGCTGGCGACCGTTGGAATAGCGCTCGGCATCGGCTTCCTGATCGGCCTGACGTGGCGAAGGTAATTCAGGCGCTTACGACCCGGGCGGGCCGTTCGCGCGCCGGCCTGGATGTTTCGCGCCGGGGCGCCGGCCAGGCGGCGGTGGCGCGCGGAGCGTGGTTTCGTTGGCGTTCTTTTCAGATCGGGGCGTGGGCATGTTTCAGCGATTGATCGGCGATCTCAAGGATTCGGCGGGCAACGCGGTGCGACTGACATCGCTGGCGGCCGCGGCGGCGATGGCGCTGCTGGTCACGGCGGCCTTTCTTTGCGCCGCCGCCTTCGTGTTCGTTCTGCAGAAATACGGTCCGGTAGAGGCCTGCCTGACCGGTGCTGCGATCTTCTTCGTGGTCACGCTGATCGCGGCCGGCACCTACATGATACGCAAGCGGCAGATCGAGGCCCGCGCCGCCGAGCAGGCCGCGAGGGCTGCGAAGTCCACGGCGCAAAGCGTGCTGGGCGATCCGATGCTGGTTGCGGCCGGCATTCAGGTGGCGCGCGCAATCGGGGCCAAGAGGCTGATCCCCATCCTCGCCATCGGCGGGCTGGCGCTTGGGTTTCTGGCTAGCCGCGCCCAAGGCGGTGCCGACGAGGCGCCGGCGGAGTAAGCGGCCGGCGCACTCGCCGAAGCGTTGAGAAGAACTGTCCCGCGCATGCGAGATGTCTGGTGAGCCGTGGCCTATCGGCCGCCGTCATTGCGAGCGCAGCGAAGCAATCCGTCGTGCAACATCGAGAAAGAATGGATTGCTTCGCTGCGCTCGCAAAGACGGCGGAGCGTCGGACGTATCAGGTCACGCAGCGGCCCGGCTCGAGCAGCTTCGCGACCTCGGTCAGGACGCTGACCGGGGGTTCGCAGGCCACTGCGTTTTTCGATTTCGCGGGCTTCATCGGCGCCACCGGACGGTTGCGCGCTTCTCCCTTGGCGACGGGAACGCGGACCAGCACCGAGGTGTCCGCAAGTTCCTTGAACCGGAGCGTGATGGTCCGTTCCCGGCCGGCAGCGACCTTGCCGATGTGGCGGTCGGCCTTGGCGGCGCGATTGACACCCGTCTCGGGCGGGGTTGCGGCTACCTGCCGGCCGCCGATCAGATCATGGCCGGACGCGAATTGGGCGGCACCCAGCGTTGCGGAAACGGCCAGGGCCGCGAGTACTCCATTACGAATCTGTGACATGGCTGGTTTTCCCTCGCCCCATGGCGATCGCAGAACCAACCGAATCAAGGCAGCGCGGGTCCGCCCGCTTTTGATCACTTAACCGTGTACAAAAATATTTTCAGGGCACCGGAACGACTCCGGGGCTCGGGAGTCATTCCGGCAGCCGGTTATTCCCCCTGCCCCATTGACCGGCGACGTAGGGCGCAACCGTGGTGATGCCGGTTGCGCCCTGCTTTTTTTCTGAAATCATCCAACGGCTTGTGGTGCTGCACGCGGCGCTTTCCTCGTGAGCGTATGGCCGGCTGAAGACGGGCTGGCGGTTCGCCTTGCCTGTATGCCTATCCTGCAGTTTCAGGTCTTGAGTTGCCCGCCCGGCGTGGAGAGCGAGATCTTCGTCTCTTCCTCGTTCATGTCAGCCGACACATCCGCAAACAACGGCGTACTCAGATAACGTTCGCCGGTATCGGGAAGCATGCATAGAATGTTTGCGCCCTGTTCGGCCTCCGCCGCGATCTGCAGCGCGCCGGCGAAGGTTGCGCCCGATGTGATCCCGACAAAGATGCCTTCCCTTGCCGCAAGCTCCTTGCTGCATTTGATGGCGTCCGCGCCCGTGATCGGGAGCAGCCGATGGATCACCTTCATGGCCACGGCGTCGCCGGTGAGCTTTGGAATGAAATCCGGCGTCCAGCCCTGCATCGGATGCGGCTTGAATGTCGGGTGAGGCGCCGAAGGGGTGCCGTCACCATTCCGCACCTGTTCGATCCCGCTGCCCAGGAGCTGGGCATCGGCCGGTTCACAGACCACGATCTTAGTATCGGGTCGCTCCCTGGCGAGCACCCGCGAGACGCCTTTCAGCGTGCCGCCGGTACCATAGCCCGTGACCCAATAGTCCAGCCGCTCGCCGGAAAAATCATCGAGGATCTCGCGCGCGGTGGTTTCCGTATGGATATCGGGATTGGCTTCGTTCTCGAACTGGCGGGTCATGAACCAGCCATGGGCCTTGGCAAGTTCAGCGGCCTTGTTGACCATGCCGACGGCACGTTCGGCCGCCGGCGTGACGATGACCTTCGCCCCAAGAAATCGCATCAGCTTGCGCCGCTCGACGCTGAACGGCTCTGCCATCGTCAGTACGAGAGGGTAGCCCTTGGCAGCACACACCATGGCCAGGCCGATGCCGGTGTTGCCGCTAGTCGCTTCGATGACGGTCTGGCCGGGCTTCAACTCGCCTGATCGTTCGGCGGCCTCGATGACACCGAGCGCCAGGCGATCCTTCACTGAGCCCAACGGGTTGAATGCTTCAATCTTGACGAACAGGTTCACGCCTTTCGGCGCCAGGTGATTGATCCTGACTACCGGAGTATTGCCGACCGTCTCGACGATGCTTTGATACTTCTGGCCCATGTGCTCATCCTGTCCTGTTACAACCGCGCGTGCGTCCAGTCGTCGCACCGATGCGACCGGGAATCACCGCTGGCGAAGGCGTTGCGTCTATGTTCTGATGGCGCCATCCCGGCTTGTGGAAAATTCATTTGTCAAGCGACCATGTGCAGCGACGATTGGCGGCTGTTCTGGCGGCGGACGTCGCAAGCTACAGCCGATTGATGGGTATTGCCGAGGAACGCACCCTGGCGCAACTCAAGGCGCTTCGAAGAACATTGCTCGATCCCACCATAGCAGCCCACCGCGGCCGTATCGTCAAGACCACCGGCGACGGCATGCTGGTCGAGTTCGCGAGCGCCGTCGATGCGGTGCGCTGTGCAGCCGAAGTCCAGCGAGAGATGCTCAAGCAGAACGCCGATGTCCCGCAGGAATTCAGGATCGAGTTTCGGATCGGTGTCCACGTCGGCGACATCATCGTCGATGACAACGATATCTTCGGAGACGGCGTCAACATCGCCGCCCGGCTGGAGGGAATAGCCGAGCCGGGCGGCATCTGCCTTTCCGACGATGCGCACCGGCAGATCAGGGGCAAGGTCGATCTTTTTTTTGACGATATCGGAGAACAAAACCTCAAGAATATTCGCGAGCCGATGCGGGCGTGGCGTGTACGAAGCGTCGGCAAGGATGCTCTTGAAGGTGGAGCCGCCTCGTCTCTGAAGAGCCGGCCTCAAACGCTCACGCTGCCCGACAAGCCTTCAATCGTCGTGCTGCCGTTTGACAACATGTCCTCCGAACCCGGCCAGGATTATCTCTCGGACGGGATCGTCGAAGCGATAACGGCAACGCTTTCCTGCGTTCGGTCGTTTTTCGTGATCGCCCGGAGTTCGGCTTTTACCTACAAGGGGCGCGCCATCAATGCGCGCGAGATTGGAAGGGAGCTGGGTGTCGCCTACCTGCTCGAGGGCAGCGTGCAGAAAGCCGGCAACCGCCTGCGCATCACCGTTCAACTCATCGAGACGGAAAGCGAGGTGCATGTCTGGAGTTCGCGTTATGACGGCACCGTCGACGAATTCTTCGACCTCGAGGACCGGATCACGCAGCAGGTGGCCGGCGCGCTGCAGCCTTCCATTCGAATCGCCGAGATAGAGCGATCCCGTCGCAAACGTCCTCAGGATTTGGGAAGCTATGACTACACGATGAGGGCGATGCCGCATGTCTGGGCGCTGGAACGGAATGAGAGTGCCAAAGCGCTCGAACTGCTCGACAAGGCGCTCGAGATCGACCCCGAATATCCGCTGGCGCTGGCGCTCGCCGGTTGGTGCCATGCACAGCGTTCGGTCTACAACTGGGCCGAAGACCTCGCGGCCAGCCAGGCCATGGCCCGAACCCTGGCGGAGCGCGCAGCCAACCTCAGCGGAGACGACGCCCTCATCCTCGCCGTGCTCGGCGCGGTGCATACGTTCGTCCGGAATTACGCAACGGCTCGCGTGTTGCTCGAGCGCGCGCTCGTGCTCGATCCAAACTGCGCGTGGGCATGGAGCCGCCTTGGATGGGTCGAAAACTATGCCGACAAGCCTCGACTCGCCATCGATCATTTCGAGCGCGCGTTGCGCCTCAGCCCGATCGATCCGATGAACTTCAACAATTTCGCGGGTCTTGGCTCGGCGCATGAAATTCTGCAGGATTACGACCAGGCCGTAGCACTTTGGCGTCGCGCGCTGCTCGAACGGCCAAACGCCAGCTGGATTTACCGCAACCTGGCGTCATCCCTGGCAGGTGCCGGCCGGATCGATGAGGCTAAACTTGCGCTCGCCGACATGTTGAGGAGCTATCCCGGCCTCACAATCTCGAAATACAAGGAAGCGATGGTGTTCTCAGGTTCCACTCTGGATCGGATGGCAGAACATCTTCGGTCACTCGGTCTCCCTGACTAGAACCTCGTCGGTTCTGATTGAATCAGAACCGGGCCGACCCCGCCACTTCAAGCCACCAGCCTCTTCAGCGCGCGTTCCAGCAGTTCCAGCCGGTCCTGGCCCCAGAATATCTCGCCCGAGGGCAGCACGTAGCTTGGAGCCCCGAAGACGCCTGCCGCCAGCGCCTCCTGGGTATATTTCTCGTAGAGTCCATCGAGTTCGGCGTCCGGAGGGGCGGCCGCGTGCAGCGCTGCGGCATCCAGACCGGCGCGCTGCGCGGCCAGCGCCATCGTCTCCGGGTCGGCGAGCGTTTCCTCGCGTTCCCATATCGCGCGGCCAAGCTCCAGCGACAGCCTGTGGGCATCCTTGCCCTGCAGCTTCGCCGCGATGACGAGGCGGACCGCCGCGGCGTCATCGCAGGGGAAATGCTTCGGTTCGAGATGGATGGGAGCGTTCCGTACCTCGCGCCAGCGCTTCAACTCCATCATCCGGTAGGCGCGGCGCTGCGGCGAGCGCTTCGGAAGCGGCAGCCCGCCGGTCTGCTCGAAGATCGGCCCGAACTTGCTGGGCTTGATGTTGACGGTGGCGCCATTTCGCCTGGCGATCTCGGCGAACGGCGCGCTGCCGAGATAGGTCCACGGCGAATTGAGCGACATGTAGTAGTCGATGGTAACGGGCATGTTCGGGGTTTCCCAGGCCGACTGACGTCCGGCAACCTAGCCTCGCGCCCTTGTGCCGGCAACCGCGTTGCCGACTGCAGCGTCGATCACGCCCTTTGCAGCGCCAGCGTCACGCCGCCCAGCGTCAGTATCAAGGCCGCGACCTCCCGCATGCCGAGCGGCTCGCCGAGGATCAGCGCCGCCGAAATCACGCCGATCAGCGGGACCAGCAGCATGCCTGTCGATGCCGACGACGGCGGCAGGCGCCGCAGCGTCTCGAACCAGGTGAGATAGCAGATGCCCATTGGCACCAGCGTCATGTAGACGAAGCAGGCGAGGCCAAGCGCCGTCAGCGCGCCGTAGTCCGGCTGCTCGAACGCAATGCCGAGCACCAGCATCACCAGGCAGCCGAGCCCGACCTGCCATGCGACCACGACCATCGGCGGCATCGGCAACGGCACGCGGTTGAGGATGTTGCCGATCGCAAACAGGATCGCCGCCGAGAACAGCAGGACGATGCCCGTGATCCGTCCGCTGTCGAAGGTAATGCCATTGCCGCCCAGCAGCACGGCGATACCGCCGACGCCGAGGATGAGAGCCGCGATATCCACCAGCTTCGGCCGGATGCCCGCCAACGGCCAGGCCAGCAGGGTAGCCCAGATCGGCATGGTGTAGGCGATCAGCGCGCCTTCGCCGACGGGGACGAATTTCATCGCCACCGTGCCAAACCCCATCCATGCAAAGACATTGGTGAAGGATGCGAACAAGAGGCGCGGGACCGCTTCGCGCGGGACTTCGAGCGGCTGGCTCCTCGCCTTCGCAATCCCAAAGAAGATCAGCGCGGCGGCCACGCCCGCGAGCCCGCGGGCGAACAGCGGCGGCCATTGCTGCAGCAGGAGCTTCATCAACGGCCAGTTCAGCGCCCAGCCGAAGGCCGTCACGCCAAGGCAGATAAACCCGATCCATTTGCCGCGCCGCGCCGCATCCATCCCGGTCGCTTAGCAGCTTGGAACGGACGCCTCCACGCCGCCGCGTGCATGGCTCTTGCGCGGCCCCTCCCCCAAAAAAAAAATCCGGCGCGCACGAGGCGCGCCGGACCAACCTTGAACGTTGTGACTACCGGCTCAGGCCGAAGCCGCCTTCGGCGCGCGGTTGCGCGAGTTGCGCTGGAAGAACAACGCCTGGCTGGCGACGGCGGAAACCATCGCAGGCTGGAACGGCTTCGAGATCAGGAACGCCGGCTCGGGGCGCTCGCCGGTCAGGAAGCGCTCGGGGTAGGCGGTGATGAACACCACCGGGACTTCGAACACCTTCAGCAGTTCGTTGACCGCGTCCAGCCCCGACGAGCCGTCGGCGAGCTGGATGTCGGCGAGGATCAGTCCCGGCTTCTTGTTCTTGGCGAGCGCGACCGCATCGGCATGGGTGCGGGCGACGCCGATCACGTTGTGGCCGAGGTTCTTCACCAGGCTCTCGAGGTCCATCGCGATGAAGGTCTCGTCCTCGATGATGAGGACGTCGGTGGCGATCTCCGCCGCCATTTCGCGGCCGGCGGCGTCCGTCAGGCGGCGGGTCTCGGGAATGTCGGTGTTGAGAATGAAGGCCACCTCTTCCTCCGAGAAGCCTTCCAGCGACAGCAGCAGGAAGGCCTGCCGCGGCAACGGGGTGATGTTCGAGAGCCGGCGCTCCGGCGGCAGCGACAGCTGCGCGACGTCGGGGTTGTCGTTGAGCGATACCGAATTCCAGATCTGGGTGAACAGCTTGAACAGTCCGGCGCGCGGACCGTGCCGTTCATCCAGCAGGGAGGAATCCTGCAGCAGGGCCTCCAGCATGGCGGCCACGTAAGCATCGCCCGACCCTTGGCTTCCGGTCAGCGCACGGGCATAGCGCCGCAGCAGCGGCAGATGTTCAGCAACGAGCTGTGATCGGGACATCCCCATTCCATCCTTGTCTCTGGCCATATCCTGGCAGTGTACTTAGGGTCTCAACTGGGCAGACGTAACCGGGAACGCCGCGTCCGGCGTCAACTCCGGTTACCTATCGGGAGGACCCGGTTCCCCCGTCGCCTCGATTACTCCTCAGGGCCAAAAAAGTTCCAAAAAAAGTTCCAGGATTCTGGAACCAACCGGACGCCTTCGCATTAGCCTTTTACCTATAGCGCGGCGGCCAAGGCCCCAAATTCGAGGCAACCTCTTGAAACCACAGAGACTTAACTCTCGGGGAAGCGTGGATCAGACCATGAAGGAAGTAAAGAAGCAGGGCGGGCTTAACGCCGAGATTCAGTCAAGGATCGGGCATCAGCTCCGCGCCATGTACGACGATGTGGTGCGGCAAGGCGTGCCGGACCGCTTTGCAGAGCTCATTCGGAAGCTCGACGGGCCCGAACAAGCGGCAGCCCAGATGGACCAAGCCGCCAAAAACGACGGGAGGGATTAATGCCTCTCACCGACTCACTTCGCGACGACATTTTGGCGTCGGTACCGAGCCTGCGCGCGTTCGCGATCTCGCTCTCCGGCAATGGTGATCGTGCCGACGACCTCGTGCAGGAAACGTTGCTGCGCGCCATTGCCAACATCGACTCGTTCCAGCCCGGCTCGAACCTGCCGGCGTGGCTGTTCACCATCCTGCGCAACCTGTTCCGCTCCGACTATCGCAAGCGGCGGCGCGAGGTGGAGGACGCCGAGGGCAATTACGCGAAGACGCTGAAGACCCAGCCCGCGCAGAACGCGCATCTGGAGTTCGAGGAATTTCGCGTGGCGCTCGACAAGCTGCCACAGGACCAGCGCGAAGCGTTGATCCTGGTCGGCGCCTCCGGCTTCTCCTACGAGGATGCCGCCGCCATCTGCGGCTGCGCGGTCGGCACCATCAAGAGCCGGGTCAACCGCGCCCGCTCCAAGCTGAGCGCCCTGCTCTACGTCGACGGCGCCGAGGATTTCGGCCCGGACGATACGGTGCGCGCGGTGATCGGCGGCAACGGCGGGTGATGACGTCATCGAAGCGACACGAAAGGGCGGCCCGGGCTGGCCGCCCTTTCAGTTTGTAGATCGCCTTCCACCGTCGTCCCCGCGAACGCATGCGTTCGCAGAGCGGCCTACTTCACCGGGCGCACCGGCGCGGTGATCTGCCCGGTCCGGTCGCGCTCGGTCATGTCGACGACGGTTTCCATCGGCGCGGTGAGCTCGTAGACGTAGCTGACTTCGGTAAAATAGCGTTTTGCGGTGCCGCCCATCGCTTCCGGCGCGACACGGTCGAGCAGGATCAGGCCGAAGTCGGAATCCTCGCGCCGCGTCGCCGCGCTGGTGTTGAACTCCTCCCAGCGGAAACGAAACACCTCATCCGGCGGCTCGCCCGTGACTTCCCAGTTCGCGACGATGTGGGGGTGTTTGCCGACCAGGGACAGGCCCTCGTCGGAATGCGACGCCAGTTCGAAGAACAGCAGCGAAAGCGACTGCGCGGCGCGCGCGCTGACGGAGATATCCGGGCCGTCCACCACGATGCGGTCGGCGTGCGGGATCGCGCGCGACTCGAACAGCCCCTTGAGCTTGACGCCCTGCCACTGGCTCTCGCTCAGCAGCGTCACCACGTTCGACATCGCGTGGATGCGGCCGATCAGCAATTCGCGCGAGACGTCGATGTCGGAGCCGTGGCGCAGCGTGCGCGTCACGATCGACTGGATCACGGCCAGGATGTTCTTGACGCGGTGGTTGAGTTCGTCGATGACCGCCGTCAATCGCCGCTCGAAACCGATCCTGACCTGGATCTCGCGACTGAGCCGCAAATTGTTGTAGGCGACGTAGCCGAACAGGCCGCAGATGATGCCGGTAAGCGCCAGGCCGATGGCGCCTACGATGAGCGCCGTCTGCTGCGCGCGCTGTGCGGCGTTGTTCTTGGCGTAGTAGGCGAGCGACCAGTCGCGGCTGCCGAACGTCACCGTCCGCACCACCGACGGCAACGGGCCGCCTTCCCTGACCGCACGCAAGGTGATGGCGCCCTGGTCGCTGGCGACGTATTCGTCGTTGGCGTCATTGGGGTCCTTCAACACCACCGAGAACAGCGAGCGATCGTCATTCGTCAGCATCAGCGACGCGAGTTCATAGGAAAACGCGACGAAGCCTGCGGGATCGCTGGTGCCTTCCGCCAGGATGGGGGAAGCGAGGACGATGCCGATCGGTCCGTTCTGCCGCAACAGCGGGATCGGATCCGACGCGATCGGCTTGCCGGTCGACGCGGCCTGCGCCAGCATCGGCCCGATCACCGAATGTCTGTCGTAGGCACGGCCCGGATAACCCAGCGTGTCCGGACTGCGCGGCTCGACGTCCATCAGCACATCGACCGGCCTGTCGATCGCCTTGATGTCCAACGGACGATCGTCGAAATCGCGAATCGTCGGATTGGAGAAGCCGGCGCTCTTCAGTTCCGCCTCCGCCGCCGGCAGGTCGGCGGGCTTGAGCCGCGCGATCCAGTAAGCGACCACGAAATCGGTCTTGAAGGCATAGATGGCCGAGCGCAGCGGCTGCAGCATGTTGGCCTTCACCACCGACGGCGCCCGAAACAATCCGGAGGCGACGCGCGCCAGCAACTCGCGCTCGGTCAACCGGTCCTGCACCAGGCTGGCATGCACGTCGATCGCACGCGAAAGTGCGATGCCGTCGATCGCCAGTTCCTGCTCGTGGACGCGATAGGCCGCGAGACCGGAGAGCAGTACTCCGATCAGCGCGATGAAGCCGATAATGAATCCCAGCCGAACCACTCGTTTACTCGGAAATGACGCGTTGGCGAAGGCGCAGACCGAACATCCCTAGAGCACTATCGGCAGAGACGACGGCGACAGCGCGGAAGCCAGCCGGGGCGAATATGAAGGAGCGATCATCGGCACGCAACTGAGAGGTCGAAAACGGCAACGGCACGGCAAGCGTTAACGTTGATTCCGCCGTGCCAGAGATTGTTAATCTGCTGGCGCCGAATTGGTTCCACCTCAGTCGGCGCGCTCAGGCGCCGCCGCGGACAGCAAAAAGCGTTAACATTAACGCGCGGTTTGTTCCGCCCTGACCTTGGTGTTGGCCTTGGCGTCGGCCCTGGCCGCCGGCCGCAGACCGCCCTTGGTCTCGATGAACCCGATGATGCGATCGGGCGTCAGCGAGCCCGAGCGCACCAGAAACTCCGTGTCCCACTTGGTGTAGATGTCGTTCGCAAAGACGACGCTGGAGTGCGCGGCTTCATGACCGGAACAGCCTCGTATACTGAGTCTCGTGGCGCAGGCTGGCGAGATCGGCGCGGAAGGTGGCGCTGCCGAGGTCGTCGAGCGAAGATGCAAGCGCGCGGCTTGCAGTAGCGGCGACATCGGCCTCGAGGCTTGCAAGGATGCGCTGGCTGTCGGTCTGGCCGAGCGGCACCAGCCGCGCGCCGGCGGAAATCCAGTTCGATACCAGCGCATGCAGGAAACCATGTATGACCGGCGCCGCTGGAATCGCATGCGCCGTGCTGACGAGGCCGACGGCTACGGGATAGACGATCGCGCCGCCACAGGCGGTCACCATATTGTCGAGCCCTTCGCTGGGCCAGGCGGCGCGCGCGGTGTCGATGAAGGCGTGGCCCTGCGTCGTCGTTTCGAGCTGGCGATCCCGCGAAGGCACGAACGCTGCCGCAAGCTCGGCGATATCGCGCAAGGATGCTTCGTCCTGCGCTGACGCTGCGCGATGCGCCTGCGCGAGAAACACGGCGTCGCAAAATCCCGAACCTTCCGTGAGCATCGCGGCAAGCCAGTCGCGCAACGAGCCGGCATCCGTGATGTCGCCCGCCTCCACCGCCCACTCGATGCCGCTGGAATAGGAGAACGCGCCGACCGGAAACGACGGCGACAGCCAGGTCATCAGCCGGTACAGCGCCGCCGCCTCGCCCGCTGTCATGCAGCGCTGTACGTCAGCCGAGACCGGCTCACTTGTGGTCATGAGCATGGGAGTGATCGTGGTGGTGGTGATCGTGGTCGCAATGCTCGTCGTGATGATGCCCGTGATGACCATGATCATGCGCGGCATGATCATGAGCCGCCTGCGCATAGGCGCCGCCCTCGGGATCGAACGGCGCCTCGATCTCGATGATCCGTGCGCCGAGCCCCTTCACCATCGCCTCGATGACGTGGTCGCGGCGGATGCGCAGGCCCTTCGGCATGATCTGCGTCGGCAGATGGCGGTTGCCGAGATGCCAGGCCACGCGAACCAGATGCAGCGGATCGGCGACGCGGATCTCGACCAGTGGCTCGGCAGCCGCCACCACCTCGATCAGCCGGCCGTCATCCAGCACCAGCGCATCGCCGCCGCGCAGCGCGACGGCGTTTTCGAGGTCGAGCAGGAACACCAGCCCGCGCGTCCCTGTCATCGCAATCCGCCGCCGGTGCCGGTCGTCGAAATCGAGCACGACGGTATCGGCCGCGGCCTGCGTCCAGCGATGTTGCCCGAGGACTTGTGTCGCGCGGATCATGTGGAGGCACCTGTAGCGTGTGCGGGCATCGGGGCTTCATCCTTCGAGACGGCGCTTCGCGCCTCCTCAGGATGAGGTCCGAGACCTTCACGAGGTCTGAAATCCTCATGGTGAGGAGCGCGGCGAAGCCGCGCGTCTCGAACCATGTGGCCACCGACCGCCAAACAAGGCATGCTAGAACTTCTCCACCTTGCCGTCGCTGATGATCTCGATCACCGTCGGCGCCGTCTTCATCTGCGAGGAGTATTCCCGCCACACCTTCATGTGCGGCGCGCGGCCGTGCGCGTTGAGGTCGTCGCGGGTCTCCCAGCGTTCCACCACAACGTAAACATTGGGATTGTTCACGCTGACGTGGCCCTCATAGGAGAGGCATCCCTTCTCCTTCAGCGTTTCGGCGATACAGGCCTTGTGCCCCTTGATGAAGTCGTCCTTGTTTTCCGGCTTCATCGGCGTGGTGGCGATAACATAGATCATGAGTTGTTCTCCCTGGTTTCTTCTTGATTAGCGGACGTCGACCTTTTCGGGCGTGATGACTTCGATCTTCGGCGGAGCCGACATGCATTTCACGGCGACGCGGCCGAACGTCTTCATGTGCTCGGCGCCGCGATGGGGCACCAGCGCCTCGGCATTTTCCCACTGCTCGACGAACACCATCTTGGCCGGATCGGTGACGCTCTCGTGTAGGTCATAGGCGATGTTGCCCGGCTCCTTCCGGGTTTCCTTGATGCAGGCGGTGGCCGCGGCGATGAAATCGGCGCGCGTTTCCGGCTTGATGGTCAGCGTGGCAACGACGTAAATCACGGAATATCCTCCCGGTTCTTGTTCTGGATTGAGATACCGGGCGGTTTTAGAACATAAAATACCTCTGCGCCAATGGCAGAACCTCGGCCGGCGCGCATGTCAGAAGCTCGCCGTCTGCGCGCACCTCATAGGTCTCGGCATCGACCTCGATTTTGGGGGTGGCGCCGTTGTGGATCATGCTCTTCTTGGAGATCCCGCCGCGGGTGTTTTTCACCGGGTAAAGCTTCTTGGATATGCCCAGCTTGCGCGCCAGCCCGCCCGTGATGGCGGCTTTCGAGGTGAACACTACCGAAGACGCCGTCAGCGACTTGCCGTAGGCCGCGAACATCGGCTGGTAATGCACGGGCTGCGGCGTCGGGATCGAAGCGTTCGGATCGCCCATCGGTGCCGCCACGATCGAGCCGCCCTTGATGATGCAATCGGGCTTGACGCCGAAGAACGCCGGCGACCACAGCACTAGGTCGGCCAGCTTGCCTTTCTCTACCGAACCGATCAGCTTCGAGACGCCGTGCGCGATCGCGGGGTTGATGGTGTATTTGGCGATGTAGCGCTTGACGCGGAAATTGTCGTTGTCGCTGCCCCCGTCCTCCGGCAGCGCGCCGCGTTGTTTTTTCATCTTGTCGGCGGTTTGCCAGGTGCGGATGATGACCTCACCGAGGCGGCCCATGGCCTGCGAATCCGACGACATCATCGAGAGCGCGCCGAGATCGTGCAAAATGTCCTCGGCTGCGATGGTCTCCTTGCGGATGCGGCTTTCGGCGAAGGCCAGATCCTCCGCGATCGAGGGATCGAGATGGTGGCACACCATCAGCATGTCCAGATGCTCGTCGATGGTGTTGCGGGTGAACGGCCGCGTCGGATTGGTGGAAGACGGCAGCACGTTCTTCAGCCCGGCGATCTTGATGATGTCAGGCGCGTGGCCGCCGCCGGCGCCCTCGGTGTGGAAGGCGTGGATGGTGCGGCCCTTGAACGCCTTGACCGTATCCTCGACAAATCCCGACTCGTTCAGCGTGTCCGAATGCAGCATCACCTGAATGTCGTAGTCATCGGCGACGCTGAGACAATTGTCGATCGCGGCCGGCGTGGTGCCCCAGTCCTCGTGCAGTTTCAGCGCGCAGGCGCCGGCCTTGATCATCTCGACCAGCGCGGCCGGGCGCGCCGCGTTGCCCTTGCCCGATATGCCGAGATTGACTGGAAACGCGTCGAACGACTGGATCATCCGCCCCATGTGCCAGGGTCCCGGCGTGCAGGTGGTCGCAAACGTGCCGTGCGACGGTCCGGTGCCGCCGCCCAGCATCGAGGTGACGCCGCTCATCAGCGCGTGTTCGATCTGCTGCGGGCAGATGAAATGGATGTGGCTGTCGAACCCGCCCGCGGTGAGGATTTTTCCCTCCCCTGCGATGACATCCGTACCGGGACCGACCACGATGGTGACGCCCGGCTGGATGTCCGGGTTACCGGCCTTGCCGATCGCAGCGATCATGCCTTCCTTGATCCCGACGTCGGCCTTCACGATGCCCCAGTGATCGACGATCAGCGCGTTGGTGATGACGGTATCGGCCGCGCCCTGCCTGTTGGTGACCTGCGACTGCCCCATGCCGTCGCGGATCACCTTGCCGCCGCCGAACTTCACCTCCTCGCCATAGACGGTGTGGTCGCGTTCGACCTCCACGATCAGGTCGGTGTCGGCCAGCCGGACGCGGTCGCCGGTGGTCGGGCCATAGAGGGCCGCATATTCGGCCCGGTCGATGCGGTGCGCCATTGTCGTTCGCCCTTCCTGTCGGCCCGTCAGAGGGCGCCGTTGACCATGCGGTTGAAGCCGATCACCACCCGGTCGCCGCCATAGGCGACCAGGGTCACGCGGCGGGTCTGGCCCGGTTCGAAACGCACCGCCGTCCCGGCGGGAATGTCGAGCCGGAAGCCGCGGGCCTTCTCACGGTCGAAGGTCAGCGCGCCGTTGGTCTCGTAGAAATGGAAGTGCGAGCCGACCTGGATCGGCCGGTCGCCGGCATTGGCGACGTCGAGCTCGACGGTGGCGCGGCCATCGTTCAGCACGATCTCGCCGGCCGCCGGGAAGATTTCACCGGGTTTCATCGGGCATCCTCCTCAACGGATCGGCTGGTGGACGGTGACGAGCTTGGTGCCGTCGGGGAAGGTGGCCTCGACCTGGATGTCGTGGATCATCTCGGGAATGCCCTCCATCACCTGATCGCGGGTCAGCACGGTGGCGCCGTCACGCATCAGCTCGGCCACCGTGCGGCCATCGCGCGCGCCTTCCACCACGTAATCGGTGATGAGGGCGACCGCCTCCGGATGGTTCAGCTTGACGCCGCGCTCCAGCCGCCGCCGCGCCACCATCGCCGCCATCGCGACGAGCAGCTTGTCCTTCTCGCGCCCTGTCAGGTTCATCGGGGGATTGCCCTTTCGCCGCCCTGTTCGTCACCGGATCATTGCCGGCCGGTTGGGAGCGATTATGCCACGATGATGCGGTGCGCCAAGTGCGTCGTATGACGTAGGGGGTTGAAAGTGCTGACGGGACGGCTTGGGCGCGGCCGTCACACCTCCCACAGCCGCGGCAGGCGGGTGGGCAGGCCCGCCGCTTCCGCACGCAGGCCGGACCACAGCGCGGCGTAGGCCAGCCGCACGGCACGGGCGTCGCCGCCGAGGATGCGGACGACCAGCAGCCCGTCCAGCGCCGTGGCGCCGATGCGGGCGCCGTCCAGCGGCTCCGCCAGCGCACGGACGGAATCGAGGTGGCGGGCCGCGTCGGGGGCGGCATGCAGCAGGGTGGCGCAGGCCGCGGCTCCCCCGAAACCCGCGGGGTGGGCCAGCACCTCGGCGATGTCATCGTCCAGATGCAGGGCGTCGGCCCAGATCAGGCGGCCGTCGCGGGCGACCTCCCAGGCATCGCGGATCAGGCCGCGGGTCACCGTCTCGCCGAAGGCGGCGCGGCCGAAGACCAGCATCTCGCCGGCGATGGCGCGGCCGTCGCCCGACAGGTCGATCCGGGTCAGGCGGCGCAGGCGCGAACCTTCGAAGACGATGGCCTCCTGCGGCATCCACTCCAGCCACGCGCCGTCCTCCACCGACAAGGCGGTGTCGATGCGGCAGTCGGCGCCGGTGGAGCGATAGACCTTCTCGGCCGCCTGGGTGGTGATCAGGGCCCGCGCCCCCCGCCCGACCGAGAGGGCAATGTCCATGCGGTCGCCGCCGACCATGCCGCCGGACGTGGTGGCGAGCACCGCGATGGGAAGGTCATCGCGGCGCGGCGTCGGCATCAGCACCCGCAACGGGTCGTGGTGGTAGAGCGTCGCCAGCCGGGTCTCGCCGTGGCGATGCTCGAACCGGACGGTGGCGGCGCCGTGGACGGCGACCTTCTTTTCCTCGCGACCTGCGTCTTTCGGCCTGTCGGCCACCGCGACCTGAACCAAGCGCCCGCTCCCACCCTGGATGTTGCGGGCGCCAGTCTGCCGGAAGCGGGACTGTTCAGGCAATGCGGACGACGGTGCGCGGCTCAGCCTTCGCCGGAGAAGCAGCCGTTGCGGGCGGCGACCACCGCCACCTGGGTTCGGTTGCGCACGCCCAGCTTCTGCATGATGGCGCGGACATGCACCTTGACCGTGCCTTCCAGCACGCCAAGGCCGCGGGCGATCTCCTTGTTGGAATGTCCGGCCAGCAGCAGTTCGAACACGTCGCGCTGGCGGTCGGTCAGCCGGTCCAGAATGTCGTCGTTGCCGCGCGGTCCCTCGCTCAGCGCCCCGTTCAGCACAGCGCGCGGCAGCGGCAGGAAGACGTCGCCGCTGAGCGCCAGCGAGATGGCATGCTCCAGCACTTCCGGCGGGCTGGTCTTCAGCACATAGCCGCGGGCGCCCATGCGGACGCTGTCGACGATGTCCGCCACCTCGTCGGAGTTGGTCAGGATCAGGACGGGCACCTCGCCCAGCGTTTCCTTCAGGCGGCGCAGCCCGTCGATGGCGCCGCCACCGCCGGCATCCGCATCATCCGGGCGCGGCGGGCCGGGATCGTACAGGACCAGGGCCAGTTCGGGAGTC
Source organism: Pseudomonadota bacterium (assembly GCA_023423695.1). Lineage (GTDB taxonomy): Bacteria > Pseudomonadota > Alphaproteobacteria > Azospirillales > Azospirillaceae > Azospirillum. The sequence continues at coordinate 21,314 of JAFAFA010000054.1, forward strand.
TTGCGGCCAAGGTCCAGCGCTTCATCCAACGACCCGGCCTCCAGCACACGCGTTCCGGGGCAGATTTCGCCAATGGACAGGGCAAAGCCGTGGCGAACCATCGGCTGCTCGTCGACCACCAGAAAAATCCGCGCCGGATTGCCCGCGCTACGCGAACTGCCGCGCGCTTGAAGCTCGAACTCCATCGTGTCCCCTTATGCTCAGCGGACCGCTTTTCAGTAGGGCCAAGAACACCAAAAAAGACCCATTGGGAAAGCGGTTCATTCGCGCCGCCCTATGGCGTGCCTACCCCTAAATATCGAATGAACGGGTCTCCGTTCAATTTCCGCCTAAATCCGATCTATTGGCTGTGACTTTCCTGTTCTCATCTTGCGCGTTTGGTTAATGAACCGTATAAATCATCCCGGCACGAAGCGTAAAGCCCGCTGTTCCGAACAATATTGTTCTAATTTTTCATGTTCGGAGTCTGCATGGACCGGATCAGTCGGCCCGGTCCTTGGCGCTGGTCTTTGGACCGGCGTCCAAGAGATGCAGATCAAAGGGGGGATCGCCGCCGCCCGGCAATGGGCGGCCCAGCGGAGGATGATCGATGAAGACATGGACTGTGATGCTGGTCGACCACGACCGGCTTTTCTCGGCGGCTTTGGCGACGCTGATCGGCGGCGGCCCCTTCCGGGTCAGCGCCCACGCGGGCAGTGCCGACGACGCGCTCGATCTCATCGCCGACGGCGACCAGCCCGACCTGATCGTGCTGGCGCTGCAGGACGGCATGCCCGAGGAGATCGCCGGCATCCGCCGCCTGCGCGAAGGCACCTCGGCGCGGATCGTCGTACTGGCCGACACCATCGCCGACCGCAGCCTGTCGCAGTCGCTGAAGGCGGGTGCCGACGCCTATCTGAACAAGAGCATGTCGAGCGAGAGCCTGCTGCGCTCCCTGCGGCTGGTGATGCTGGGCGAGGTGGTCTACCCCACCCATGTCGCCGGCCTGCTGATGGCCGCCGCCAACGAACGCCCGCAGCACACCCCGACGCCCATCACCATGCCGCCCAGCGGCGACCTGTCGAAGCGCGAGGTGCAGATCCTGCGCTGCCTTCTGGCCGGACAGTCGAACAAGGCCATCGCGCGCAACCTGCACATCACGGAATCCACCGTGAAGATGCATTTCAAGAACGTGATGCGGAAGATCAACGCGCAGAACCGCACCCAGGCTGCGGTGTGGGCGATCCAGAACGGGTTGTCGCCGCTGGTGACGGCATAGGGAAGGTGTTGGAGAGACATCGGTTGACGATGCCCCCACCTTAATCCTTCCCCACTGGGTGGGGGAGCAGACAAGTGCTTGTTCGCGGGAGTGGCGGCAGTCCCTCCCCCACCCAGTGGGGGAGGATAGGTGGGGGTCTAAGTCCGCAAGAATCCCGCCACCCTACGCCGCCGCGTGGCGATGGCCGGAATGGCGGCCTTCGCAGAATTCCTCGATCATCTTGCGGCAGAAGGCCGGAATGTCGTCGGGCTTGCGCGAGGTGACCAGCCCATGGTCGGTCACCACCTGCTCGTCGACCCAGGTCGCCCCCGCGTTGCGGAGATCGGTTTGCAGCGACGGCCAGCTGGTCATGCGCTTGCCGCGCACGCCGCCGGCGTCGATCAGCGTCCAGGGGCCGTGGCAGATCGCCGCGATGGGCCGGTCGGACGTGACGAAGCTCTTCACGAATTCGATCGCCTTGGGCTCCAGCCGCAGCGAGTCCGGGTTCATCACGCCGCCGGGCAGAAGCAATGCGTCGTAGCGGCCGGCATCGGCCTGGTCGAGCGTCACGTCCACATCGACCATGTCGCCGCGGTCATGATGATTCCAGCCCTGGATCTGCCCGGCCTTGGGCGCGACCACATGCACGGTGGCGCCGGCGTCGCGCAGCGCCTTCACCGGTTCGGTCAGTTCCACCTGTTCGAAGCCATCGGTGGCGAGGACGGCGACGGTCTTGCCGTCGAGTTTTTGAGCCATGGCGGGGTCTCCTTCGCTGAAGGTCGTACCGCAGCAACCGGATTACCTCTGGATGGTTCCCTGGGAACTGTCCCGCAATTCCCATGTTGATTGTGACATACGAGACACACATCAGCGATGGGAGCCCGACTCATGCGGTTCCAGACCATGTTGGCCGGCCTTGCGCTGGCGACGACCCTTTCCTTTGCCCATGCCGAGTCGGTGCTGGCCGCCGATCCGCGCGGCGGTGACGACCTCGTGGGCGTCGAGGTGACCGGCCTGCTCGGCGAGGAGCTCGGCCAGATCGTTTCCGTTTCACCTGCCGCCAACGGCAAGGACGACAGCATCCTGGTCGAGGCCAGCGGCATGCTGGACGTCGGCCACCGCTTCTTCACCGTCCACCGCTCGCAGCTGACGCCAGGCGAGGACGAGGACACCGTCACCTACAAGAAGACCGCCCAGGATGTGATCCGCCGCCTGCACAGCGACACCCAGGTCGCGGAGCGCTGAACCGGCGCTCCGCCCTGACGCCCGACCGTTCAGGCGATCCGGTCGGGTCGGGTTTCATCGGGATGGCAGGGTTTGCAGCCGGTGGGCCAGGGCTCGCCCAGATCCTCCACAACCATGCGCCAGGACGGCCCGTCGAGCCGGACACAGCCGCCGCCGGCGAAATGCAGGGCAACCCCGCCCTCCACCGTCTCCATCGACAGCAGTTCCAGCATCTGGCCGCGGTCCTTCAGATCGAAACCGCGCAGCTTGGCGCCGGTCACCCCCTCCACCCGCACGCCGCAATGGACCCGCTCGTAGGGAGCCAGATCGTCGTCGTCGGCCGTGGGACCGGGCCGGGGCAGGTCCGCCGACTCCCAGCGGAAGCGGTTGACGACCATGACGAACCGCTTTTCGTCAGGCTGGAAGCACATGTCGCCGACCGGCAGGATGGCGTCCTGCAGGCAGGCGGAAACGACCTTCAGGTCCTCCTCATCCTCGGCACGCAGGCGGATCGGGGTGATGGCCGTCATGATCAGGGGCACCTCTCGGGAAAGGCCAACCTCAATGGGATGGCGGGAGGGGTGCCCCCGCCGCTTACTCGTCGCCGCCGTGGATGCGCTCGATCTCCGCACCGCAGGCGGCCAGCTTCTCCTCCACCCGCTCATAGCCGCGGTCGAGGTGATAGACGCGGTTGACCATCGTCTCCCCCTCCGCCGCCAGCCCGGCGAGCACCAGCGACACCGAAGCGCGCAGGTCCGTCGCCATCACGGGCGCGCCGGTCAGCCGCTCCACGCCGCGCACCAGGGCCGACGAGCCGTGGACCGTGATCCGCGCGCCCATGCGGGTCAGTTCCGGCGCGTGCATGAACCGGTTCTCGAAGATCGTTTCCGTGATCATCGCGGCCCCCGTCGCCGTGCACATCAGGGCCATCATCTGGGCCTGAAGGTCGGTGGGGAAGCCGGGGAACGGCTCGGTCATCACATCGACGCCGTGCAGTTCGCCGTTCGCACGCGACACGCGGATCCCGTTTTCGATCTCCTCGAAGGCAACGCCGGCCGGAGCCAGCGCCTTGACCGCCGCCTTGATCAGATCGAGACGGGTGTTCATGATGTCAAGACGGCCACCGGTGATCGCCGCGGCCATGGCGTAGGTGCCGGTCTCGATGCGGTCGGCAACAACCATGTGGCGGGCGGCATGCAGCCGGTCGACACCCTCGATCACCAGCCGGTCGGTGCCGATGCCGGTGATCTTGGCGCCCATCTTGACCAGGCATTCGGCAAGGTCGGTCACTTCCGGCTCGCGCGCGGCATTGACCAGGATGGTGGTGCCCTTGGCCAGCGTGGCGGCCATCAGCAGGTTCTCGGTCGCGCCCACCGACACCTTGGGGAAGACGTATTCCGCGCCGCGCAGGCCGCCGGCCGGGGCCTTGGCGACGATGTAGCCCGCCTCGATCCGGATGTCGGCGCCCATCGCCTCCAGACCCTTGATGTGCAGGTCTACCGGACGCGCGCCGATGGCGCAGCCGCCGGGGAGCGACACCTTGGCCTCGCCGCAGCGGGCCAGCAGCGGCCCCAGCACCAGCACGCTGGCGCGCATCTTGCGGACCAGATCGTAGGGGGCGGTGGTGTTGGTGACGTCGCGGGCGGTGAAGTCCACGGCACGGCCGGCGCAATCGCCGCCCGCCCCGGCCATGTGGATCGCCACGCCGTGCTGCAGCAGCAGATTGCACAGCGTGTTGATGTCGGCCAGGATCGGCAGGTTGGTCAGCGTCAGCGTCTCGTCGGTGAGCAGCGACGCCGTCATCAGCGGCAGGGCGGCGTTCTTGGCCCCACCAACGGTGATGGAGCCGTTCAGCGGGCGGCCGCCGCGGATGCGGATCTTGTCCATGGACCTGTTTCTTTCGCGGATACGCCTTCGGAAAAGGCGTTCAGATTAGGAGTGCTCAGAGCCGGGGCAGCGTGACGCCCTTCTGCCCCATGTATTTGCCGGACTTGTCGGCGTAGGACACCTCGCACACGCTGTCGCCCTTCAGGAACAGGAACTGGCACAGCCCCTCGTTCGCATAGACCTTGGCGGGCAGCGGGGTGGTGTTGGAGATCTCCAGGGTGACGTGGCCTTCCCACTCCGGCTCCAGCGGGGTGACGTTCACGATCAGGCCGCAACGGGCATAGGTGCTCTTGCCCAGGCAGATGACCAGAACGTCGCGCGGGATGCGGAAATACTCCACCGTGCGGGCCAGCGCGAAGCTGTTTGGCGGGATGATGCAGACGTCCGTCTTGCGGTCGACGAAGCTCGAATCGTCGAAGCGCTTCGGGTCGACGATGGCGTTGTCGACGTTGGTGAAGATCTTGAACTCGTCGGCGACCCGGGCGTCGTAGCCGTAGGACGACACGCCGTAGGAGATCACGCCTTCGCGCTTCTGGGTCTCGACGAAGGGCTCGATCATGCCCTTGGTCTCGGCCATCTCGCGGATCCAGCTGTCCGGCATGATGCCCATCGCGGGGGTACTCCTTGGCGTATCGATTGGATGGAGGGGTCGTGAAGGCTGGTTTGTAGCCGAGCACGCGGCGGGGCTCAAGGAAAGGTAGACCGCTTGGCGTGCATGGACGGTTCTTTATCACGGCGCTGGTCTTGCCCATCGCCGCGGCTAAGCTGTCCATCATGATCCAGAGCTTCACCCTGTCCGTGACGGACACCCCCGCCCCGGCCGATCTGGCCGGAATCTACGACGGCCTGCGCGCCTACAACGAGGCGTCGCTCGGCCGCGCCTATGACCGCCGCGACCTGGTGGCCGTCGCCCGCGATGCGGACGGCACGCTGAAGGGCGGGCTGGTCGGCTACACAAATTGGGAATGGCTCTATGTCGACCTGCTGTGGGTGGACGAATCGACCCGCGGCAGCGGCCTCGGCGGCCAGTTGATGGCCGCAGCGGAGGCGGAGGCCAGGACGCGCGGCTGCCGCTGGTCGCGGCTCTACACCTACGACTTCCAGGCGCCGGGCTTCTATCCGAAGCTGGGCTATACGGTGTGGGCGGAGATGGAAGGCTACCCGCCGGGACACAGGCAGATCTGGTTCAGGAAGGATTTGGCTTAGCGGTTGGAGCGGCCTTCGGCCGCTCGCCCCCTCCCCGCCCCTCCCCCACCTTCGGTGGGAGAGGGTGAGTTTGCAAAGCGGCGGCAGTCCCCTCTCCCTCGAAGAGGGGGAGGGTTAGGGAGGGGGCATCAATGCCTTGCGTCCCACTCACTCACCCCGCTGCCGCGCCTGCTCCTTGCGCTTGCGCAGGTTCTCGCGCAGGCGGGCGGCGAGGCGTTCATCACGGGAATTCGCCGCCGGCTTCGGCTTCACCGGAGCCGGCGGTTCCTTCATCGTCTCGGCGGTGTCGTCCATCGGAGCGGCTCCGCAAGCGGCCTCGGTGGCCGGCCTCAGTGGTTGGACTGGTGGAGGATCTGGTCGCGCAGACCGGTGTCGTACTCGACGCCGGTCGCGGTCAGGATCGCCGCACCGGGGGTGCGCTTCACGATGCCCTTGCGCTCCAGGATGGTCCAGACGGCGTCGTTCTGCAGGCCGGTGGCGTCCTTGGCGGCGACGACGGAATGGCCGAGATGGAAATGGTTGCCGTGGGCGTGCGGCAAGGCGGTGATCTGGAAGCCACCCTCCTCGTCCTCGGCCGGCTTGTTCTCCAGGCGGGCGAGTTCCTGCAGCAGGGTCAGGGTGCGCAGCTGCAGCGGGTTCAGGTTCAGCGGATTCTTCTTCGGGGGCATCGATGGTCCCATCGGTCCTGGTGTGTCGCGGTCGCGCAGTAGACCGGCAGCGTGGAGCGGCTGTCAAGCGTGCGAACCGGTCACGGAAAGGTCGTGGATGCAGGCTGGCGCCCCGGCCGCCGCTGGGGCATAAGACCGTCGGACCATCGTCATAAGGACTGTGAGACCATGACCATCCTCGTCACCGGTGCCGCCGGCTTCATCGGATCGCATGTCGCGGCTGCGCTGCTGGACCGCGGGGAAAGCGTGCTCGGCCTCGACAACCTGAACGACTATTACGCCGTGGCCTTGAAGGAGGCACGGCTCGCCCGGCTGACCGGCCGGCCCGGCTTCCGCTTCATCAAGGCCGACATTTCCGACCGTGCCACGGTTGAGGGTTTGTGGCCGCAGTTCGCCGATGTGACGGGCGTGGTCCATCTGGCGGCGCAGCCGGGCGTCCGTTACTCCATTGAGAACCCCTATGCCTATGTCGACGCCAATGTCACCGGTCAGGTGACCTTGCTGGAGGCGGCGCGGCGCATGCCGAGCTTGCGGCATTTCGTCTATGCCTCGACCTCGTCCGTCTATGGCGCCAACCGCAAGATGCCATTCTCGGTGGAGGACCGGGTGGACAGCCCGGTCTCGGTCTATGCCGCGACCAAGAAGGCGGCGGAGATGCTGGCCTTCACCTACAGCCATCTCTACCAGATGCCGATGACCGGCCTGCGCTTCTTCACGGTCTACGGCCCGTGGAGCCGCCCGGACATGGCGACCTGGCTGTTCGCCGACGCCATCACCGCCGGCCGGCCGATCCGCGTCTTCAACGGCGGCAAGATGAAGCGCGACTTCACCTATATCGACGACATCGTCGCCGGCGTGCTGGCCGCCCTCGACCGCCCTGCCCCGGTGGATGCGGAGACCGGCGCCCCCCATCGCGTCTTCAACCTCGGCAACAACCGGTGCGAGGAGCTGATGCGCTTCATCGGTGTGCTGGAACAGGCTTTCGGCCGCGAGGCCGTGAAGGTGATGGAACCGATGCAGGCCGGCGATGTGCAGGAAACCGCTGCCGACATCGAGTTGAGCCGCCAGGTGCTGGGCTTCGAGCCGAAGACCCCGATCGAGATCGGTCTGCCCCGCTTCGTGGAGTGGTACAAGGGCTATCATAAGCTCTGAGCCTTCCCCTTCCCTCCACGACCCGAGCCACCATGACCTCCACCGCCTATTCGACCGCGCTGATCGGTGTCTTCCTGCTGTGTCTGGCCGTCGGCTGGTACCTGTCGACGCGGGTGCTGCGCTATCTGCTGGCCAGCCGCATCATGGACATCCCGAACGAGCGGTCGAGCCATCAGGCCCCCACTCCCCGCGGCGGCGGCTGGGCGGTGATGCTGACGGTGGTGCCGGTCTTCGCCATCGCCGGGATTGCCTTCGGCCGGCCGCTGGAGACCGGGGCGGTGCTGCTGGGCACGCTGGCGTTGATGGGCGTGTCGTGGATGGACGACCGACGGGAACTGTCGCCGCTGCTGCGGCTGGCGGTGCAGGCGCTGGCGGTGGCCTTCGGGCTGCTGGCGCTGCCGTCCGACCAGCTGGTGTGGCAGGGCTGGCTGCCTTGGGCGCTGGACCGGGCGGCGACCGCCTTCCTGTGGCTGTGGTTCGTCAACCTCTACAATTTCATGGACGGGATCGATGGGCTGGCCGGCAGCGAGACGATCCTGATCGGCGGCGGTGTGGCGCTGGTGTCTCTGGTCATGGGCGATTTCGGGATGACCGGAGTCGCCGGGGCGGCGCTGGCCGGGGCGGCGGCGGGGTTCCTGACCCACAACTGGCGGCCGGCCCGCATGTTCATGGGCGATGTCGGCAGCATCCCGCTCGGCCATATCCTGGCCTTCCTGCTCGCCTCGCTGGCGGCGCGCGGCGATTGGGCGGCGGCGCTGATCCTGCCTGCCTATTACCTGACCGACGCCACCATTACGCTGCTGCGCCGGCTGCTGCGCGGCGAGAAGATCTGGCAGGCCCACCGCGAGCATTTCTATCAGAAGGCCGCCAAGGGCGTCGGCCGGCACGACCGCGTGGTGCTGACCATCATCGGCTACAGCCTGGTCCTCGTCGTCGCGGCGCTCGCCGCCGGCAGCTTCGGCGCCTGGACACTCGTGCCCGGTGCCGTGACCGTCGCGCTGCTGCTGGCGACGCTGACGCGCATGTCGAAGGCCTGATCCCATGACCTCCGCTTTCCTCGACCTGTCAGTCGTCCTTTACCATCCCGATCCGGAGCTGCTGGCCCGCTCCCTCGACACCATCGGTGCCGCCGCCGACCGGCTGGCCGAGGTGGCCCGGGTGCAGACCCGGCTGTGGATCGTCGACAATGGCGCGCCGAAGGGGAGCGACGCGGTGTCCAACCCGTTCCGGGCGCTGCTCGACCGCTATGCGGCGGCCGGCCGGCCGCCGGTGACGCTGATCGCCGGGCATGGCAATGTCGGCTATGGCGCCGGGCACAATCTCGCGATCCGGCAGGGCGACGCGCCCTATCATCTGATTCTGAACTACGACATCCTGCTGGAGCCGGACGCTCTGCTGGCCGGCTGGCGCTATATGGAGGCGCATCCGCGCACCGTGCTGCTGACGCCCAAGGTGTTCAGCCCGTCGGGGGAGCAGGAGTTCCTGTGCAAGCGCCGGCCGACCGTGCTGGATCTGGGCCTGCGCGCGTTCGCCCCCGCCTCGGTCAAGCGGATGTTCTCCCGGCGGCTCGACCGTTACGAGATGCGCGACGTCACCCGCGAAGCCGTCGTCACCGGGCTGGAGCAGGTCAGTGGCGCCTTCATGCTGTTCCGGCGCGATGCGCTGACCCGGCTGGGCGGCTTCGACGACGGCTATTTCCTGTATTTCGAGGATTTCGACCTGTCGCGCCGGGCGATGGCGCTGGGCGAGATCGCCTATGTGCCGGACGTGCGCATGGTGCATTTCGGCGGCAAGGCCGCAGGCAAGGGCGGCGCGCATATCCGGATGTTCGCCCGCTCCGCCCTACGCTTTTTCAACACCCACGGATGGCGGCTGGTCTGAGCTGTGCGGCTTCCGCAGCCCCGGCCGTCCGCGGGTCTTCAGCAGCAAAGGGTTCCAGGCGATCATGCGGGCGACCTGCCCCAGCGTCGCCTTGCGGTCGCGCTGGATGGCGCGGCGCTTGGCGATCATGCCCGGCAGCCCACGCAGCGCATCGCGGATGCCTCGGCCGATGGCGCCGGTGCGGTCGCTGCCCAGGCTGCGCACCACCAGATAAACCACCAGCAGCGCATGGCCGGCGAAGGCCAGCGGCAGCAACGGCAGCGGCATGTTCTTCACCATGGTCCACACCAGATTGCGGACACCGTGATATTGGGCGAAGGTGCCGTACTGCTTGGACACGCCGCTGCTGACATGCTCCACCACCGCGTCGCCGACCTGGACCGCCGGACCGCCGCTGAGCCGGATGCGGAAGCCGAGATCGACATCCTCGCAATAGCAGAAGAAATCCTCGTCGAAGCCGCCGACGGCCTCGAAATAGTCGCGCCGGTACATGGCCGCGGCGGCGCAGGGCGAGAAGACCGACCCGCTGTAATAGGGCGGCTTCAGCATGCGGCGGTAATTGACCCGCCAGGCGAAGCCGAAGATGGAATACTGGTCGCCCTCGCCGTCGATCATGCGGGGATCGTGCGAGAAGAGTTGGGTCGAGCCGAACATCGCCACGTCTGGCTGCGCGCGGGCGGCGGCCTGCAGCCGCTCCATCCAGTCGCGGCGCGGGAAGGCATCGGGGTTCAGCGTGACGATCCAGGGAACCGCGGCACCGGCGGCGCCGACATTGTTGGCCTTGGCGAAGCCCACATTCGTGTCCAGCCGCACCATGCGGAATCGCGGATCGGCAGGCAGAGCGATGCCGTCGACGTCCTTCGAGGCATTGTCGACGATCACCACCTCGAAAGCGGGATCGGTCTGGTCGAGCAGACAGCCAATGACGCGATTGACGAAGTCGGCGCAATTAAAGCTGACGATGATGATTCGGCTGTGCCGATCATTCGCATCGTCCACGAGATGTGACATGTCTTGGTAGCGTCCTTATTCACGCGTCCCTATCCAGCTTATAGCCATTCCCTTCATCGACCGAAAGCCGGAAAAGGGGTGTGGGACTTTGCGCCGTGGCGCGCCCTGGCCAAACCGGATACTAAATCGTCGCTCAGTCCACCATACGAACCAAGCCCGGACCATCCCGCACATGCGCGTTCTTCTGACCGGCGCCACCGGCTTCGTCGGCCGCCATACCGTCCCGCTACTGGCCGCCCGCGGACACCGGGTGCGCGCGGCCCTGCGCACCGCCTCCGAAGGGCCGTGGGAGCCGGCCGTCGTCGGCGACATCGGACCCGCCACCGACTGGACCGCCGCGCTCGCCGGCGTCGATGCGGTGATCCACATGGCGGCGCGTGTCCATGTGATGCGCGACACGGCATCCGATCCGCTGGCAGAGTTCCGCCGCGTCAACACCGCCGGCACCATCCGGCTGGCGGAGCAGGCGGCGGCGGCCGGGGTAAAGCGCTTCGTGTTCCTCAGCAGCATCAAGGCGATGGTCGACGAAAGCCGCCCCGCCCCACTGGACGCGGCGGCGATGCCCGACCCCCACAGCCCCTATGGCGTGTCGAAGCTGGAGGCTGAACGGGCGCTGGCGGAGATCGCGGCCCGCACCGGCATGGAGGTGGCGGTGATCCGCCCGCCGCTGGTCTATGGCCCCGGCGCCGCCGGCAACATGCGGGCCCTGCTGAAGCTGGTGGCGACCGGCCTGCCCTTGCCCTTGGGCGGCATCCGCAACCGCCGCAGCCTGATCTATGTCGGCAACCTCGCCGACGCGGTGGTGACGGTGCTGGAGCATCCCGACGCCACCGGCCAGACCTTCCTGGTCCAGGATGGCGAGCCGCTGTCGACCGCCGATCTTGTGCGCGCCATCGCCGCCGCGCTCGACCGGCCGGCCCGGCTGATCCCGGTGCCGCAGGGGCTGATGGCGCTCGGCGCGGCGCTGACCGGGACGCGGGCGGTGTTCGACCGTCTGGCCGGCACGCTGACGGTGGATGACCGTCCCATCCGCGAAAGGCTCGGTTGGCGCCCGCCCCATGACCTTGCGACCGGGTTGCGCGCCACCGCGGAATGGTTCAAAGCTTCCCGCGGCTGATTTCTGGGCTGGATCCGCCATCGCAGGCTCCAGCTGCCGAACGAATGAACAAGGTTTAGCGGCATGCGCATCCCGTCCGCACGGGCATCCCTGGTGTTCCTGCATGATCTGGCGATGACCGGGGTGGCCCTGGTCGTTGCCCTCTATCTGCGGGTGGGCGGTTCCGCCTTCGATCTTTACTTCGACGCGCTGACGATCGCCCTGCCGGTGCTGGTCGGGCTGTCGGCCGCGGTGTTCGTGCTGTTCGGGCTGTACCGCGGCATCTGGCGCTACGCCTCGGTCCCCGACCTGATGCAGGTGGTGCGCGCTGTCACCGTGGCGGTGCTGTGCTTCGTGCTGGCGATGTTCCTGCTGACACGCGCCGAACTGCTTCCCCGCTCGCTGCCGCCGATCCTGTGGCTGGTGCAGATGCTGCTGCTGGGCGGGCCGCGCTTCGGCTACCGCTTCCTGAAGGACCGCCGCTTCAGCTGGGCCGAGGCGGTGGAGGGCGTGCCGCGCATTCCCGTCCTGCTGCTGGGCGTCGGCGACGCGGCGGAGCTGTTCATCCGCTCGCTCGACCAGCCGGGCCAGTCGGCCTACCGCGTCGTCGGCATCCTGGACGACAAGGGCCGGCGCATCGGCCATGCCGTGCGCGGCGTGCCGGTGCTGGGCGGCCCCGACGATCTGGAACAGGTGGTCCGGACCCTGGAGCGCAAGGGCGAACGGCCGCAGCGGCTGATCGTCACCAAGGGCAATGCCGAACTGAAGGGATCGACCCTGCGCAGCCTGCTCGACCGGGCGGAGGCGCTGGGTCTGGTCATGTCCCGCCTGCCCAGCCTGACCGAGTTCAAATCGGCGCTCGGCGAGGGCAAGGGCGTGGAGGTGCGGCCGATCGCGCTGGAGGACCTGCTGGGCCGGCCGCAGGCGGTGCTCGACCGCGGTGCGATTTCCGGGCTGATCGGCGGACGGCGGGTGATCGTCACCGGCGCCGGCGGCACCATCGGCAGCGAACTGGTCCGCCAGATCGCCGCGCTGGCGCCGGAACGGCTGATCCTGCTCGATGCCGGGGAGTTCAACCTCTACAGCATCGAAATGGAGGTGCGGGAGAAGTTCCCCGGCCTCGACACCCGCGCGGTGATCGCCGACGTCCGCGACCGCGACCGCGTCATGCGCCTGTTCCAGGACGAGCGCCCGGCCCTGGTCTTCCATGCCGCCGCACTCAAGCATGTGCCGCTGGTGGAGGCCAACCCGTGCGAGGGCGCGCTGACCAATGTGGTCGGCACCCGCAACGTGGCCGATGCGGCGCGCGCCGCCGCCTGCCTCGCCATGGTGCTGATCTCCACCGACAAGGCGATCCGTCCGACCAGCGTGATGGGGGCGGCCAAGCGCTTCGCCGAGACCTATTGCCAGGCGCTGGACGTGCTGCCGCCGCGCGACGGGACGGAGCATGCCACCCGTTACATGACCGTGCGCTTCGGCAACGTGCTGGGCTCGTCCGGCTCCGTCGTGCCGCTGTTCACCCGGCAGCTGGCGCAGGGCGGGCCGCTGACCGTCACCCATCCCGACATGCGCCGCTATTTCATGACGGTGCGCGAAGCGGTGGAGCTTGTGCTGCAGGCGTCGGCCCACGGCGTCACCCGCGCGGAGGACCGCGGCAAGATCCTGGTGCTGGACATGGGTGAGCCGGTGAAGATCGCCGACCTCGCCCGCCAGATGATCCGGCTGGCCGGCTACCGTCCCGGCGTGGACATCGAGATCGCCTATACCGGGCTGCGTCCCGGCGAGAAGCTGTTCGAGGAAATCCTGACCGCCGCGGAGGCGCCCAGCCGCACCGAAGCCGACGGCGTCTTCCTCGCCTCCCCCCGGCTGATCGACTATGCGCTGGTCAACCGCGCGGTAGCCGAGCTGGAAGCGGCGGCGCGGGCCGGCGACGGCGAGCGCGTTCTGTCCATCCTCGGCACCGTCGTGCCCGATTTCCGCGCCGAAGCGGTGCTTCCGCCCGCCGCGACGCAGGCGTGATTTCGAGGCTCGTTCCAGGCGCGAAAAAAAGTGAGCGACGAGGTGAGTTTAAGCGCTTGCATCCCCCAAAAGCCTGTGGCATAACCCGCGCCACTTCGGGGGGCGGCCAAGCCTGGACGCCTCACCCGGACGCATCGCCCCGGCGATGATCGGTTATCGGGGCTGCCGTAGCTCAGTGGTAGAGCACTCCCTTGGTAAGGGAGAGGTCGAGAGTTCAATCCTCTCTGGCAGCACCATTCCTCCGATCCTGTCATCGGGCGCCTGCATCTGGCGCTGCCGTAGCTCAGTGGTAGAGCACTCCCTTGGTAAGGGAGAGGTCGAGAGTTCAATCCTCTCTGGCAGCACCATCCCGCTCTTTTAAAATCCCTCCTTAAAAATCAGCGCATCGCTTCCTTGACCTTGCCGCCGAAAGGCCGCAAGAAACGCGCGCGTTTTCACAACCGTGAACGTTCAGGCGCGGGTTCGTCTCGGGAGGATGTCACCATGGCCGGCAACAGCTTCGGCACGCTTTTCCGCTTCACCACCTGGGGCGAAAGCCACGGTCCGGCCATCGGCGTCGTCGTGGACGGATGCCCGTCGCTGCTCGACCTCGTTGCGGAAACGGACATCCAGCCCTGGATGGACAAACGCCGGCCCGGCCAGTCGCGCTACACCACCCAGCGCCAGGAACCCGATCAGGTGAAGATCCTGTCCGGCGTGTTCGAGGGCAAGACGACCGGCACCCCGATCTCGCTGCTGATCGAGAACACCGACCAGCGTTCCAAGGATTACAGCGACATCGCCGGCAAATTCCGCCCCGGCCATGCCGACTACACCTACTGGCAGAAATACGGCATCCGCGATTACCGCGGCGGCGGCCGCTCCTCGGCGCGGGAAACCGCCTGCCGGGTCGCCGCCGGCGCGGTGGCGCGCAAGGTGCTGGGCTCCGCCATCCAGGTGCGCGGCGCGCTGGTGCAGATCGGCCCCCACAGGATCGACCGCAGCCGCTGGGATTGGGCGGAGATCGACAACAACCCCTTCTTCTGCCCCGACCCCGTGGCCGCCACCCAGTGGGCCGAGTATCTCGACGGCATCCGCAAGAGCGGCTCGTCGGTCGGTGCGGTGGTGGAACTGGTTGCGTCCGGCGTGCCGGTGGGGCTGGGCGACCCACTCTATGACAAGCTGGACAGCGACCTCGCCTGCGCGATGATGACCATCAACGCGGTGAAGGGGGTGGAGATCGGCAACGGTTTCGCCGCCGCCGAACTGACCGGCGAGCAGAACGCCGACGAGATGCGCATGGGCGCCGACGGCCAGCCGCAGTTCCTGTCCAACCAGGCCGGCGGCATCCTGGGCGGCATCTCCACCGGGCAGGACATCGTCGTGCGCTTCGCGGTGAAGCCGACCAGTTCCATCCTGACGCCGCGCCAGACGGTCGACACCGCCGGCAACGACACCGACATCCTGACCAAGGGCCGCCACGACCCCTGCGTCGGCATCCGCGCCGTGCCGGTGGGCGAGGCGATGATGGCCTGCGTGCTGGCCGACCACCTGCTGCGGCGGCGGGCGGAACGGCGGGAGTGAGGGTGTGGGTTTCTTGCGGACTTAGTCCCCCACCTAGCCTCCCCCACTGGGTGGGGGAGGGACTGCCGCTGCTTTGCCGCTTAAGCACTTGTCCCCTCCCCCGCCCAGCGGGGGAGGGTTAGGGTGGGGGTCCCCCCCCCCCCCCCACGAACAGCCCCACAGGACCACCCCATGCCCGCCCTCCGCCACGGACAGCGCCTGATCCTCGCCCTGGCGATGCTGATCGCCGCCGCTCCGGCGGCCGCCGCGGACAACAGGCCCTTCCAGGAGTTCGACGAGACCTTCAAGTCCTGGAGGCTCTACTGCCAGCTCTGGACCGGCACGCGACAGGTCGAGTGCGAACTGACCGCCCGCGGCACCAACGACCGCACCGCCCGGCTGGTCTGGCTGCGCTCGACGGAGAAATGGCGCGAGGGGCTGCGGTTCCGGGTTTCCGCCGAATCGTTGGATCTCGACAGGTTGGTGCGGGTCTGGGCCGATCGCGCGGTGTTCAAGCCGGACTCCCCCTGCAAGCCCTACCGGTTCGAGACCAACACCTGTGCCGTGACCGATCCCGACATCAACCGCCGCATGGTGGAGCGGATCGCCCCGGCGCCGGAGGTCTCCATCGTCGGCCAGTCGCCGGCCGGCGAGAAGACGGAGGTGCGTTTCCCCCTCGCCGGCTTCCGCGAGGCGGTGGAGCGCAGCGACGCCGTCCGCGCGATGGCGGGCAGGCCATGGGCGACGAGCCCCGACGCGGATTGATCCCTATATAGCCATCCCAGCGACAAGAACCGACGGACTCCCCGCCCCGTGACCGACAGCCATTTCCCCGGCAAGGACGCCATTCTCGCCTATATCCGGTCCAGCACCACCCCCGTCGGCAAGCGCGAGATCGCCCGCGCCTTCAAGCTGTCCGGATCGGCCGACCGCGAGATGCTGAAGGACCTGCTGCGCGAGTTGGAGGCCGATGGCGCGGTTGAGCGCGGACGCAACAAGCGCATGGCCCCGCCGCAGTCCCTGCCGGCCGTCGCCGTGCTTCTGATCACCGGCGTCGATGCCGACGGCGAATTGTCGGCCCGCCCGCTGACCTGGACCGGCGAGGGCAACCCGCCGCGCATCTTCCTGCTGCCCGAAAAGAAATCGCGGGGCGAGGACAAGCCGTTGACGGTCGGCGACACGCTGCTGGGCAAGCTGGCCCGCATCAACGACCGCCTCTACGAGGCCCGCGTCATCCGCCGCATTGATGGCGAGCGAGAGGGCCGCATCCTCGGCGTCTACCGGCCGAGCGCCGACGGCGGGCGCATCCATCCCACCGACCGCCGCCACAAGACCGAATTTCTGGTGCTGCCGCCCAACCGCGGCGACGCGGAGGCCGGCGACCTCGTCTTCGCCGACATCCTGCCGGCCGGGCGCGCCGGCCAGCCGCAAGCCCGCGTGGTGGAACGGCTGGGCTCCACCGACGAGCCGCGCGCCTTCAGCCTGATCGCCATCCATGCCCACGGCATCCCCACCGTGTTCCCGCACGCCGCCTTGCGCGAGGCGGAACTGGCGGCGGTGCCGGCGCTGATGCAGCGGGAGGACTTGCGCGACATCCCGCTGGTGACCATCGACGGCGCCGACGCCCGCGACTTCGACGATGCCGTCTGGGCCGAGCCCGACAGCGACCCGGAGAACCCGGAAGGCTGGCACCTGATCGTCGCCATCGCCGACGTGTCCTATTACGTGCGCCCCGGTTCGGCGCTCGACCGGGCGGGCTACGAGCGCGGCAACTCCGTGTACTTCCCCGACCGTGTCGTGCCGATGCTGCCGGAGGCGCTGTCGAACGGGCTGTGCTCGCTACGGCCGGGGGAGGACCGCGCCTGTCTCGCCTTCCACCTGTGGATCGACCGCAACGGTGTGCTGATCCGGCACCGGCTGGTCCGCGGCCTCATGCGGTCGGCGGCGCGGCTGACCTATGAACAGGTGCAGGACTGCCACAATGGCCGGCCGGACGAGGTGACGGCGCCGCTGGCCGAAAGCGTGATCGCTCCGCTTTTCGGCGCCTATGCCCGGCTGGCCGCCGCCCGTGGCAAGCGCGGGACACTGGAACTGGATCTGCCGGAACGCCGCGTCCGCATCGACGAGCGCGGACGGGTCGCCGAGATCGCGGTGCGCGAACGCCACGACAGTCATCGGCTGATCGAGGAGTTCATGATCGCCGCCAACGTCGCGGCGGCGGAGGTGCTGGAACGGCGCACCATGCCCGGCCTCTACCGCATCCACGATCGTCCTTCGATGGACAAGATGGAGGCGCTGCGCGGCTTCCTCGCCGACATCGGGCACCCGCTGGGCAAGAGCGCCGACCTGACGCCCAGCCATTTCACCCGCATCCTGCGCAAGGTGGAGGGCACGTCGCACGCGCCTCTGGTCAGCGAGGTGATCCTGCGCGCCCAGGCCCAGGCCGCCTACAGCCCCGACAACATCGGTCATTTCGGGCTGGCCCTGCACCGCTACGCCCATTTCACCTCGCCGATCCGCCGCTATGCCGACCTGATCGTCCACCGGGCGCTGATCCGCACCCTGGGACTGGGCGTCGGCGGGCTGGACGACGAGACGCTGGGCCGGCTGGCGGAGATCGGGGAGCATCTGTCCGGCACCGAACGCCGTGCCGCCGCCGCGGAGCGCGACGCGGTGGACCGCTACACCGCCGCCTTCCTGGCCGACCGGGTGGGAGAGCGCTTCAGCGGCCGCATCGCCGGCGTCAGCCGATTCGGGCTGTTCGTCCGGTTGGACGAGAGCGGCGCCGACGGGCTGATCCCCGCCAGCACCCTGCCCGACGACAGGTACGAGCATGACGAGGCGGCGCACGCCCTGGTCGGGCAGCGTACGGGCCGCACATATCGTCTCAGCAGCCCGGTCAAAGTGGTCCTGGTTGAGGCCGATCCGGTCAGCGGCAGCATGCTTTTCCGGCTGGCCGACCCCGGCTGACCCCCGGTCTCCATCCGACACCGTTGCTCAACGGCAACGCTTAAGCAGTGTGACGAATTGGTGGCGGACTCGTGGCAAAGCCAAGGGTTTGCTCCTGCCGCACCATACAAGCGTGGCCTTGGCGACACAGGCCGGGACAATCCGCAACATTGCGAATCGCTTCGCAATTTTGTCCCGCACGCCCTCCTGACCGAAGGTGTATCTATCACCCATCCGGGACCGGCATCATCCTCGTCCGGTCCGGCTGCAGGAAAGGGAGGCCGCGGTTCGCCCCATGGCCAGTTGCGATCACAGCGCGTGCGATCACACCGTACCGTCACGCGTGTCGCCGTTTCGGATCCCAGCGATGTCGAGCCTGACGCACCGCCTGCGCCGCTCCATCCGCCATTCCACCCTCCAGCTTTCGGCCGCGGCGCTCCTCGCCTCCACCGCGGTCGCAGCACCCACCCAATCCCTTCCGGCCAGCGCCCCGCCGCCCGTCAGCGAGCAGGTCTTCGCCGTCGGCTTCGGCAAGATCGCCGAGGTGTATCTGGATGCCGTGTCCTTCAACCGCCTGGGCATGGACGGTCTGAAGGGCCTGAGCGCCCTCGATCCCGCCGTGGCGGTGGAGCGCGCCGGCAGCACCGTACGCCTGTACGTGTCGGGCACTCTGGCCGCGGAGTACGGGGCGGCGCCGGACGCCGATGCCGGCGGCTGGGCGGCGCTGACCACCCGCGTCATCGACCGCGCGCGCAGCCACTCTCCCGTCCTGTCGAAGGCGACGCCGGAACGGCTGTACCAGGTGGTGTTCGACGGCATCACCGCCGATCTCGACGGCTATTCCCGCTACACCGGCGTCCAGCGCGCGACCAACGAGCGGGCGCAGCGCGAAGGCTATGGCGGCGTCGGCATCTCGCTGGACAGCAACGCCAACGGCCGCGTGACCGTGCATGACATCATGCCGCACAGCCCGGCCGAACGCGCCGGCATCATCGACGGCGAACAGCTTCTGGCGATCGACGGCGACCTGACGGCGCGGATGACCTCGGCCGAGATGCGCGACCGGCTGCGCGGCCCGACCGGCACCCTTGTCACGCTGACCGTCGCCCGCGACAACGGCTCCCCGCGCCGCCTGCCGCTGCGGCGGGAGCGGGTGGTGCCCAACACCATCACCTACTCGCTGTCCGGCGACGTCGGCATCGTCAAGCTCGACCGTTTCAACGCCACCACCGCTTCCAGCCTGCGGACGGCGGTCAACGCCATCCGCCAGACCGCCGGCCCGACCCTGAACGGGATGGTGCTGGACCTGCGCGGCAATCCGGGCGGGCTGCTGGACCAGGCGGTCGCGGTGGCGGACCTGTTCATGCGCCGCGGCCGGATCATCTCCACCGAAGGACGCAACCCGGAAAGCCGCCAGCGCTTCGACGCCAACCCCGACGATCTGCTGGACGGGCTGCCGCTGGTGGTGCTGGTCGACGGCCGCTCCGCCTCCTCCGCCGAGGTTGTGGCGTCGGCACTGCAGGACTCGGGCCGTGCGGTGGTGGTGGGCGCGTCCAGCTACGGCAAGGGCAGCGTCCAGACCGTCACCCGGCTGCCCAATGACGGCGAGCTGTTCCTGACCTGGAGCCGCATCTACACGCCGGCCGGCTACACCCTGCACCGCCAGGGCGTGCAGCCCACCGTCTGCACCAGCCGGGCCGGCCAGACCGATCCGGAAGCCCTGTTGTCCGATCTGCGCGAAGGAAAGCTGCGCCCGGCGCAGATCGCCAGCTGGCGGTCCAAGGCGGCCGACGACGAGCATGCGCTGAGCGCCCTGCGCGAAGCCTGCCCGTGGAAGGAGCATGAGCCGGACCTGGACCTGAAGGTCGCCATGCGGCTGCTGGCCGAGCCGGCGCTGTACCAGCGCGCGGTCGCCAGCGCCGTGGTCAACACGGTGGCGGAGCGCTGAGTCCCGCCACGAAGCGACAGGCCCTGTGGCAATCGAAGTCGGACACCGATATCACCGCCCATAAGGCTTGACATTGCGGCGTCAGACGGTATTTTCCGCCGCTACGACGCCGCCCCGCCGGGCCGGCGGGGCACGGATTTTTTGTCGGGATCGAGATCATGGCCAAGCAGAACACCGTCCTCATCAAGCTGGTGAGCACGGCTGACACCGGTTTCTTCTACGTGAAGAAGAAGAACCCGAAGAAGACCACCGAGAAGCTGTCGTTCCGCAAGTACGACCCGGTGGCGCGCAAGCACGTCGAGTTCAAGGAAGCCAAGATCAAGTAAGTCTTGTCCGACACTGAGCTGTGCTTCGAATGAACAAGGCCGCCTTCTCGGGCGGCCTTTTCGTTTTGGGTTCGAGGCTATGCATTTCCCGCACCGGAGTTGGTGCGGCATCCAGTCGCTGCCACTATTTGCGGTGACCGTCACACCACGGATGCATGTATTCCAAACGGAACACTTCGGGCGGACACTCTTCGGACGGTAACCGACTCCGGAGGGACCGACCATGCCCGACACGCATCTCATCCCGCCCGCCGGCCCGCTTGCCGACTCCGGCGCGACCATGCCGGACGGCGACCGGCGGCAGGCTCTCGCGGCCCGTTTCCAGAAGGCGCGCGCACGCACGGCGGAACTGGTCGCCACCCTGTCGCCGGAAGACCTGATGGTCCAGACCGTCCCCGACGGCGCCCCGGCGAAATGGCACCTCGCCCATACCAGCTGGCTGTTCGAGGTGGCGGTGCTGATCCCCTTCAGCCCGGGCTACCGCCCCTTCGATCCCGTCTTCCTCGACCTGTTCGCGGCGCGCGGTGAGCGATGCGCCGCTCCGCCCCGCATGCTGTCCCGTCCCAGCGCCGCGGAGATCATGCGCCACCGCGACCAGATCAACGCCGCGGTGCTGCATCTGATCGAGCAGGTCGACGACGGGCTGTGGGACGCGGTCGAACCGGCGCTGGTGATGGCCATCGCCCACGAACGCCGTCATCAGGAGCGCATGCTCCTGCACATCAAGCACGCCCTGTGGTCCAACCCGCTGCGCCCAGCCTATGAACCGGCGCCGGACCATCCGCATCTTGGGGCACCGCCCGACGGCTGGTTGGAGCAGCCCGGTGGGCTGGTCGAAATCGGCCGCCCCGCCCCGCTCCCCGGATTCGACCATGAGGGGCCGCGCCACCGCGTCTGGCTGGATCCCTACCGGCTGGCCGCCCGCCCGGTCACCTGCGGCGAGTTCCTGGCCTTCATCGAGGCCGGCGGCTACAGCGACCGCTCGCTCTGGCTGTCCGACGGGTGGGAGGCCGCGCAGGCGGAGGGCTGGAGCGCCCCGCTTTATTGGGAGCGCGGCAGCGGCGAGCAGAGCGCGAACCGGAAAGGCGTTTCCGGGTGGCAGATCTTCACCCTCTACGGCATGCAGCCGCTAGACCCGGACGAGCCGGTCTGCCATGTCAGCTGGTACGAAGCCCACGCCTATGCCCGCTGGGCCGGCAAGCGCCTTCCGCGCGAAGCCGAATGGGAGACGGTCGCCGCCGGCTGCGACAGCATGGGCAATCTGCTGGGCACCGGCCATCGTCACCCGCGCTGCGGCACCTGTCACGGCACCGGCCCCTGGCAGATGTGCGGCGACGTGTGGGAATGGACAGCCGACGCCTTCGCCACTTATCCGGGCTACCGCCGACCCGACGGCCCGGACGAGGCGGTCAATGGCCGACTCGCCAGCAACCGCATGGTCTTGCGTGGCGGCAGCTGCCTGACCCCCTTCGACCATGCCGGGCCCTGGACGCGGCATTACCTGCGGCCGGAGACCCGGCTGTCGGTGAGCGGATTCCGGCTGGCGGAGGATGCGGTTTAGGAGATTTGGCCGGACGCCCCCGCCGCGCCAGCCGCCATGCCCCCGGCCACCAGCGCCCGCGCCTGCCCTTGGGTCAGGACACCGCGCTCGGTCAGCCGGGTGAACAGCGCGGCGGCCAGTTCGGCCACGGCCAGCGCCTCCCCCTGGGGACCGTTGCGCGGGTGATGGGACAGGCCGAAGGCAGCGGCAAGCCGGTCGGGTGAGGCGCCGGCCAGCGCCGGATCCAGCGCCGCCGCCAGCACGCCGAGATCCAGTCCTTGCGGCAGGGCGGGATCGGCGACGCCCGCCAGCGCGGCGGACCGCGCCAGGGCGGCGAAGGCCTGGTCGATGCCGATGCCGACGGCGATGCAGTTGTGCAGCGCATCCTGGATCGCTGGCCAGACCGCGGTGAAGGGACGCTCACCCGCCACCACGGCGGTGCCGATCCCATGACGGGCGGTCGCCTCCTCCGGCACCGGATCGATCGGGTCGATCAGAAGGGCGAGCGACACGGTCGGGAAGATGCGCGATCCCGCCAGCCGCACCGTGCCGACCGCGATGACCGGACCGCTGTCCGGCTCCACCCCCGCCGTCGCCACCCACAACGCGACGAACGGCAGTGCGGCCAGCGGCTCGTCGTCACCCAGAGGGGCGGCGGGCTGGGCCGGTCGAAGAGTGAGCGCCCGCTTGCCGGTCAATCCGGCGCCGTTGGCCATGCCGCGGGCGGGAAAGGATAGAATCACTCCGGAATTCAGGCCGAGATCAACGAGCCTTGCGGAGAGTTCGCCCTCCTCCGTCCGGCGCAGCACCGCGGAGACGGGCGCCCCGCTGCCGCGCGCCCGTTCGATGGCGCGGGCCAGATCGTCGCGCAGCAGGGCCTTGCCGATGTCGGCGCCCTCCTCCACCTCCAGCAGCCGGGCGGCGGCGGAGTTCAGCCGTTCCACCCGCCCCAGTTCGTCGATGATCAGCAACGGGTCGTCGGCAAGGACGAGGGCTGCGCGAACCGCCCGGTCCATGCGTCCGCCCCCCAGTGGCCCGCGCCCCAACGGACCATCCGCCAACGGCCCATCGCCTGCCGGCTGATCGCCGCCCCGGACGAACCCAGCGGCGGCCTCGGCCAGACGCCCGACCTCGCCGCCGCGTCCGCCCGACCAGGGTTCCAGGTCGATGCGGTTGCGCCCGCCGGACAGGCGGTCCGCCAGGCGCTCCAGATCGCCGAAATGACGGGAAAGGCGGGAGAAGACGAACCAAACCGCCAGCAGGCCGATCCCGCAGATCGTCAGGCCGCGCGTGAAGGCGGTCCGGTCCTCCGCCGCCAGCTGCGTGATTTCCACGCCCAGAAAGACCAGCGTGGCTGCCGCCACTGCCAGCCCCAGCATCACCACGCGCCAAACGCCGCCCTTCATCGGGCCGCCTCCCCCTCGTTGTGCCTCGACTCTAGCGGGCGGAAGGGAAACGGAGAAGCGACGTGCGTGTTCAGCGCGCCAGGAGGGCGACCCGCGCGCCGTCCACCTGCTCCATCAGGCCGGCCAGCGCCCCCCTGACTTCGCCCGACAGGCCGATCATCAGCAGCGCCACCACCGCCACGGCCAACGCATGGTCGAGGAAGGATCGATTCGCTTGGTTGCGGAAGAACGGACGGATCGGCGGCATCGCAGGCTGGCTCCGGCGCAGGAAGAAGATGTGGAATTGACGGGCGGCACCAGCCTACCGGCGGAAAAGCCCAACGAATGCTTAACGGCGCGGGAACCAGGCGGCTTGTCCTGCTTTTGACACCGGCGAATCGCGATTCTCGGGCGTTCTTCAAAGTCGAGACCACGGTTTTCGCTTCATGCCGGTCGAGTTACCCTATGTTGCTGCCTCTGCAAACCCGGATTACCGCCTTTGCGTAAAATACATGGCAACTCCAGACCAATCTTTTGCTATCGCTCTGTTGCATTTCCTGGTTTGCCTGCTTGTCGGATGATGCTAAGAGTAGGTCATCCAGCGACAACACTCCTTTCCGCATAGGCAATTCCTTGGGAGGCCGGCAATGACTTTGGTCTATCGTCCCCTGCCCTATGGCGGGCACGAAGACCGGCGGACAGGTCGCCACCTGCTCCTGGTGGTGGCTCTGATCCTTGCCATTCCGACCGTGCTCGGTGCCGGCTGCACCGTCGACGCCCTGCGCAGCTATGCGGTGGAGGCGCGGCTGGCACAGGCGGTCGATGCCGCGGCCCTGGCCGGCGGGCGGGTGATGTTCGACTCACAGCGTGACGGACACATCCGCAGCTTCTTCGACAAGGCCTTTCCCAGGGGCTTCCTGGGATCGGACCTGTCTCCCCTGACGATCGCGGAGGACGCGGCGGCCGGCACCCTCACGGTCAGCGCCCACGCCACCGTCAACGCCATCTTCCTGCGCCTGTTCGGCAAGAAGGAAGTCACGGTGGAGGCGCAATCGGTCGTCCGCCGCGGCCACCACGCGCGCGGCAAGCTGCAGTAAGCCCCCCCGCCGAAACCACCCGACCACATCGCCGATTCGCGACGCTCGCATTCGCGGAATGCAGCCCCCCGGCTTCGCCACTGCGGTAGAAGGACGGACAGCGCCCCTTCCTCCGGAGTCCGCGATGCTCGGAACCCTGACGCTTCTGCTGCTCTGCCAACTGGCGGGCGAACTGGCCGCCCGCCTGCTGCACCTGCCGGTCCCCGGGCCGGTGCTGGGCATGCTCCTGCTGTTCGCCGGGCTTCTGCTGCGCGGCGGGGTTCCGGCAGCGGTGCAGGATACGGCCGGCGGGCTGCTGCGGCACCTGTCCCTTCTGTTCGTGCCGGCCGGCGTCGGCGTGATGGTCCATGTCACCCGTCTGGAGACGGAAGCGCTGCCCATCATCGTCGCGCTGTTCGGCAGCACGCTGTTCGGCATCGCCGTGACGGCCAAGCTGATGGCCTTCCTGCTGAGCCGCACCGACCCGCGGCTGGAGGAGGAACCGGCGGCCGGGAAGCCGGTGAAAGGGGACCGCGCATGAGCGACGACCTTCACCAGATCTGGGTCTATCTGTCGGCGAACCCGCTGGCCGGGCTGACCCTGACCCTGGTCGCCTACCAATGCGGACTGTGGCTGTTCGAGAAGCTGGGTCGGCGCCCGGTGCTGAACCCTGTGCTGATCGCGGTCGTCCTGATCGCCGGCGTGCTGAGCCTGTCGGGCATCGATTACCGCACCTATTTCGACGGCGCGCAGTTCGTCCATTTCCTGCTGGGTCCGGCGACGGTGGCGCTGGCCGTTCCGCTCTACAACCAGTTCCAGGAGGTCCGCCGCTCGGCCCTGGCCCTGGTGGTGGCGCTGCTGGTGGGCTCGGCAGCCTCGGCGTTGAGCGCGGTGGCGCTGGTCTGGGTCTTCGGCGGATCGGCGGCGACGATCCTGTCGATGGCGCCCAAATCCGTCACCTCCCCCATCGCCATGGGCGTGTCGGAGCAGATCGGCGGCCTGCCGTCGCTGACCGCGGTGTTCGTCATCATCACCGGCATCGTCGCCGCAAGCCTCGGCACCTGGGTTCTGAACCTCGTGCGGGTGAAGGACTGGCGCGCCCGCGGGTTCGGCATGGGCGTGGCGGCGCACGGCATCGGCACGGCGCGCGCCCTGCAGGTCAATGAGGTGGCCGGCGCCTTCGCAGGTCTCGGTATGGGGCTGAACGGGCTGGCGACGGCGCTGCTGTTGCCGACGCTGTATCACCTGATCTGGGGATAATGCACATCAATGGTTGGTGCATCCCGCAGTCCGTTTTTCGCCAATCCGGGCTTGACAGCCATGCCGCACCTGCGCACAGTGCGGGCCATGAACACCATCGACCGTCAGAACGCCCTTCTTCGACTTCTCGGCCCGGCGCTTTAAGCGTCCGGGTTTGTCGCGTTCGCACACCGTTTCCATCGGTCGAAGTGTTTGTTCCATGAGCGATGTTTTCGAAGGCGCCCAAATCGGCGTCGCCCGGCCGGGGCCGGGACTGCGACTTACCGACGGTCGCTGAGCCACTTCCGGCGGCTCCGCGGCCGTACCCCTCGCCGGTCCCTCCGCCTTTCAAAATCCGATCCGCCGCCCCGACCGCACCGAATGCCCCGGGGCCGCCAGTGGAGCCGAACGACGCCATGAGCACCGCGACCAACATCCCGACCCTGCCGAAGTCCCCGTCCAAATACGCCCCCTTCCCCCAGGTGAAGCTGACCGACCGCCAATGGCCGTCGCGCAGCCTGGACAAGGCGCCGATGTGGTGCTCGGTCGACCTGCGCGACGGCAACCAGGCGCTGATCGAGCCGATGGGGCCGGACCGCAAGCGCGCGATGTACGACCTGCTGCTGCGCATGGGCTTCAAGGAGATCGAGGTCGGCTTCCCCGCCGCGTCGCAGACCGATTTCGATTTCTGCCGCGAGGTGATCGACGAGGGCAAGATCCCCGACGGCGTCACCATCCAGGTGCTGACCCAGTCGCGTGAGGAGCTGATCCGCCGCACCTTCGAGGGCATCAAGGGCGCCAAGCGCGCCATCGTCCACCTGTACAACTCCACCTCGGAACTGCAGCGCCGCGTGGTGTTCGGGCTGGACCGCCAGGGCATCGTCGACATCGCCGTCGCCGGCACCAAGCTGATCAAGCAGCTGGCCGCCGAAATGCCGGAGACCGAGATCGTCCTGCAATACTCGCCGGAAAGCTTCACCGGCACCGAGCTGGACTTCGCGGTCGAGATTTGCGAGGCGGTGATGGAGACCTGGGGCGCCACGCCCACCAACAAGGTCATCCTGAACCTGCCGGCCACGGTCGAGATGTCGATGCCCAACGTGCATGCCGACCAGATCGAGTGGTTCTGCCGCACCCTGAAGAACCGCGAATCGGCGATCATCTCGCTGCACCCGCACAATGACCGCGGCACCGGCGTCGCCGCGGCGGAGATGGGGCTGCTGGCCGGCGCCGACCGCGTCGAAGGCACCCTGTTCGGCAACGGCGAGCGCACCGGCAACGTCGACGTCGTCACGCTGGCGCTGAACATGTTCACCCAGGGCGTCGATCCGGAACTGAACATCGACGACATCAACGAGATCGTCCGCGTTTCCGAATACTGCACGCAGCTGCCGGTCCATCCGCGCCACCCCTATGCCGGCGAACTGGTGTTCACCGCCTTCTCGGGCTCGCACCAGGACGCCATCAACAAGGGGCTGAAGGCGCTGACGAAGTCCAACACCGGCAAGTGGGAGGTGCCGTACCTGCCCATCGACCCGCAGGACCTGGGCCGCAGCTACGAGGCGGTGATCCGCATCAACAGCCAGTCGGGCAAGGGCGGCATCGCCTATGTGCTGGAGAAGGACTACGGCCTGCAGATCCCGCGCCGCCTGCAGATCGAGTTCTCGAAGGTCGTGCAGCGCGTCGCCGACGAGAGCGGCAAGGAACTGTCGCCCGCCGACATCCACGCCGCCTTCCAGGCCGAGTATCTGGACGCCGACAGCCCGCTGGAACTGGTCGAGCATTCGACCGAACCGCGCGGTCCGAACTCCGGCGCCCGCGCCATGAGCGTGGTGATGCGCCGCAACGGCGAGATCATCACCACCAAGGGCAAGGGCAACGGCCCGATCGACGCCTTCCTGGACGCCCTGCGCCAGGGCTGCGGCACCGATCTGCACGTCGTCGATTACCGCGAGCATGCCATCGGCTCCGGCGAGGACGCCCAGGCCTGCGCCTATGTCGAGGTGAAGACCGGCGACAAGACGCTGTTCGGCGTGGGCATCGATGCGGACATCGTGACGGCCTCGCTGCGGGCGCTGGTGAGCGCGGCCAACCGGGCGGCGCGGTAAGGTTCGGCACCTAAGTTCGGCGCTGCGCCCCCCTCCCTAACCCTCCCCCACCTCCGATGGGAGAGGGGACTGCCGACGCAACCGCTAACCTACCCTCTCCCGCATAGCGGGGGAGGGAGGGACCCGCTCGCAAGAGCGGGAGGGAGGGGGCACCACCTTGCCCCCACCGCCCCGCCCGCCTATAAGTCCCCACGAAACGCGTCGAGCAACAGCGGACAGCGCTATGATCGTGGTCACCGGCGGGGCCGGCTTCATCGGGTCCAACCTTGTCGCGGCATTGGCTGCGCGCGGCATCACCGACGTGGCGGTCGTCGACCGCTTCCGCGACGGCGAGAAGTGGCAGAACCTCGCCAAGCGCGAGGTCGCGACGCTGGTACCCCCTGAGCAGACGCTCGCCTTCCTCGACCAGCATGCGGCAGAGATCGACACGGTCTTCCATCTCGGCGCCATCTCCGCCACCACCGAGCGCGATGTCGACAAGATCGTCGCCAACAACGTCGCGCTGACGCTCGACCTGTGGCGCTGGTGTTCGTGGCGCGGCTGCCGGCTGATCTACGCCTCCTCCGCCGCCACCTACGGCGACGGCTCCGCCGGGTTCGACGATGACGGTTCCTGTGACGGGCTGGCGCGGCTGCGGCCGCTGAACGCCTATGGCTGGTCCAAGCATCTGGTCGACCGCCGCATCGCCCGCGCGGTCGCCACTGGCGATCTGGTTCCGCCGCAATGGGCCGGGCTGAAGTTCTTCAACGTCTACGGCCCCAACGAGGCCCACAAGGGCGACATGATGAGCGTGGTCGCCAAGCTGCACCCGCAGCTGATGGCCGGCCAGCCGGCGCGCCTGTACAAGTCGCACAAGGACGGCTTCGAGGACGGCGGGCAGTTGCGCGACTTCATCCATGTCGACGATTGCGTCGCGGTGATGCTGTGGCTGTACGACCATCCCGAGGTCAGCGGCCTGTTCAACGTCGGCACCGGCAAGGCGCGCAGCTTCAAGGATCTGGCGCTGGCCACCTTCGCCGCGCTGGGGCTGCCCCCCCGGATTGAGTACTTCGACATGCCCGAGCATTTGCGGGGCAAATACCAATATTTCACGCAGGCGACGACGGATCGCCTGCGCGCCGCCGGGTTCGACCAGCCCTTCACCGAGCTGGAAGAGGGTGTCCGGCGCTATGTGCAGGATTTCCTGTCGCAGCCCGATCCGTATCGCTGACCGGAGTCCCCATGTTCGCCACCCTGCCTGTCGTCGCCTTTCCCACCATCGACCCGGTGGCCTTCGCAGTCGGCCCCGTCGTCGTCCGCTGGTACGCGCTGGCCTATCTGGCCGGCTTCGTTCTGGGCTGGCGCTATTGCCTGGGATTGGCGCGGCTCGACCCCGACCGGCGGCCGAAGCCGGAGGAGTTCGACGACTTCCTGACCTGGGCGGTGATCGGCACCATCCTGGGCGGTCGGCTGGGCTATGTGCTGTTCTACAACCTGCCCTATTATCTGGAAAACCCGCTGGACGCGCTGCAGGTGTGGCACGGCGGCATGTCCTTCCATGGCGGCATGGTCGGCGTGCTGGCAGCCATCGGGCTGTTCTGCTGGCGCCGCGGCATCTCGCCCTTCGTCTTCGGCGACATCATCGCCGCCTGCACGCCGATCGGGCTGTTCTTCGGCCGGATAGCCAATTTCATCAATGGCGAGCTGTATGGCCGGGCGGCGCCCGACTTCGCCTATGCGATGGTGTTCCCGCGCGATCCGCTCCAGGTGCCCCGCCACCCCAGCCAGCTTTACGAGGCGGTGCTGGAGGGGCTGGTGCTGTTCGTTCTGCTGGCGATCGCCATCCGCAACCCGACGCTGCGCAACCGGCCGGGCACGGTCGGCGGGCTTTTCCTGATCGGCTACGGCCTGTCGCGCATCATCGTGGAGTTCTTCCGCGAGCCCGACCCGCAGCTGGGCTTCCTGTTCGCCGGCGCCACGATGGGACAGCTGCTGTCGCTGCCGATGGTCGCGGTCGGCCTGTGGCTGGTCCTGCGCGGCCGGCGCCATCCTCTCCCGGCCTGACGCCATGGCGGACGAGAGCGCCTGGGCCGAAAACGCTGGGGCCGAAAACGCTGGGGCCGAAAACGCTGGAGCGGAGACGCTGGCCCGCCTGCTGGCCCGCCGCATTCTGATGGACGGCCCGATCAGCGTCGGTGCCTTCATGGCGGAAGCGCTGGGCCACCCGCGGCTCGGCTATTACATCCGCCAGGATCCGTTCGGCAGCGGCGGCGACTTCACCACCGCCCCGGAAATCAGCCAGATGTTCGGCGAGCTGGTGGGTCTGTGGTGCGTCGACAGCTGGGCGCGGCTGGGCGGCCCCGGCCCCTTCCATCTGGTGGAGCTGGGTCCCGGCCGCGGCACGCTGATGGCGGACGTGCTGCGGGCCGCGGCCGTGCTGCCGCTGTTCCGCGACAACGCGACGGTTCATCTGGTGGAGACCAGCCCGGTCCTGCGCGAACGCCAGCGCCGGACGCTGCAGCCCATTCTGGGCGACGCCATCCAGTGGCACGACCGGCTGGAGGATGTGCCGGACGGCCCGACCATCCTGATCGCCAATGAATTCTTCGACGCCCTGCCGATCCGTCAGGTGCAGAAGACGAACCATGGCTGGTTCGAGCGGCTGGTGGATCTGGCGCCGGAGAGCACCGAAGCCGACCCGCGCTTCCGCTTCGTGCTGGAGGCCTTCGGCAGTTCCGGCAACCGGCTCGTGCCCGGCCCGCTCCGCGACGCGCCCGACGGCAGCGTGGTCGAGGTCTCTCCCGCCTCACAGGCGGTGGCGCGGCTGATCGGTGCCCGGCTGGCCGCCGCCCCCGGCGCCGCTCTGGTGATCGATTACGGCTATGCCCAAGGCCCTGCGGTGGGCGATACCCTTCAGGCGCTGCGCCGCCACGCCTTCGCCCCGGTGCTGGAGGCGCCGGGCGAGGCGGACCTGACGGCGCATGTCGATTTCGCCGGCATCGCCGCCGCCGCGCGGGAGGGCGGAGCCCAGCCCTTCGGCCCGGTCGAGCAGGGGGAGTGGCTGACCCGTCTGGGCATCCACCAACGGGCGTCCTCCCTGATGGCCAAGGCTACCCCGGTCCAGGCCAAGGATATCCAAACTGCGTTGGACCGCTTGATCGAGCCTGCGCAAATGGGCAGGCTGTTCAAGCTGGTCGCGCTGGCCACGCCCGGAGCCTTCGCCGACGCCTCCCCGCCGGCGGGCTTCTGACGGCCAGGCGCCGACAACCGGTTAGAGACAAGAGCACCAAACCCGCCATCGAGACAAACCGGGCGGACCGTGCATCGCGGCCCCCTGCCCTGTTGGGCATGCGGGAGCCATAGAACAGGGAAGGACGGCGTTCGTGATCACACTCGGCGCGCTGAACGACATCACCCATATCCGCCACGCTTTTTTCACCCGCGCCGGCGGAGTGTCCACCGGGCTGTACGCCTCGCTGAATTGCGGGCTGGGGTCCAACGATTCACCGGCGGCGGTGCACGAGAACCGCGCCCGCGCCGCGGCACGGATGGAGGTGGTGCCCGAAAACCTCGTCACCTGCCATCAGGTCCACAGCCCGACCTGCGTCGTGGTGGACGAACCGTGGACTCCGGAGACGGCCCCCAAGGCCGACGCCATGGCCACCCGGCAGGCGGGGATCGCGCTGGGCATCCTGACCGCCGACTGCGCGCCCGTGCTGTTCGCCGACAGCAAGGCCCGCGTGATCGGTGCGGCCCATGCGGGTTGGAAGGGCGCCAAGGGCGGCGTCATCGAAGCGACCGTCGCCCGCATGGTGGAGCTGGGTGCCAAGCCGAACCGCATCGTCGCCTGCATCGGCCCCTGCATCGCCCAGCGCTCCTACGAGGTGGGGCCGGAGTTCCCCGCCCCGTTCGAGGAGGAGGACCCGCGCAACCGCGACTATTTCGCCCCCGCCCGCAAACCCGGCCATTTCCTGTTCGATCTGGCCGCCTACGTCACCCGGCGGCTGGGCGACTCCGGCGTCACGGTTATCCAGCGCTGCCCCAACGACACGGTGGCGGAGGAGGATCGCTTTTTCAGCTACCGCCGTTCCTGCCTTCGGGGGGAGCCGGATTACGGCCGCGGCCTTTCGGCCATCGTCCTGCAGAACTGAACCGGTCCGAACAGGCGGCGCCGCGCCGCGGTCATGCCGCCCGCGCAGGGCGGCATTCCCCAATGGGACAAGACCCCACCGTCATCGAACGTTTACATGGGCACGCCCCTTTGTTATGGTCCGCCCCGTTTTCAAGGGGCGGCGGCGCGCAAGCGGCGGACGTGCCTTGAGCCGTTTCCCTGCAAAGAGAGCCGACCCCGATGAAGGTGCTTGCCGGCAACAGCAACCGTCCGCTGGCCGAGGCGATCTCCACCTGTCTCGGCGTGCCGCTGACCAAAGCCAGCGTCCGCCGTTTCTCCGACATGGAGGTTTTCGTCGAGATCCTGGAGAACGTGCGCGGCGAGGACGTGTTCGTCGTCCAGTCGACCTCGTTCCCGGCCAACGACAACCTGATGGAACTGCTGGTGACGATCGATGCGCTTCGGCGCGGGTCGGCCCGGCGCATCACGGCGGTCATCCCCTACTACGGCTACGCCCGCCAGGATCGCAAGACCGGCCCGCGCACGCCGATCTCGGCCAAGCTGGTCGCCAACCTGATCACCCAGGCCGGCGCCAACCGCGTGCTGACGATGGACCTGCACGCAGGCCAGATCCAGGGCTTCTTCGACATCCCCACCGACAACCTGATGGCCGCCCCGGTCTTCGAGAAGGACATCCGCCAGTCCTTCGAGAACATCGGCGAGGTCACCATCGTGTCGCCGGACGTCGGCGGCGTGGTGCGCGCCCGCGCGCTGGCCAAGCGCCTGGACGCCGATCTGGCGATCATCGACAAGCGGCGTGAGCGCGCCGGCGTGTCGGAGGTGATGAACATCATCGGCGATGCCGACGGCCGCCGCTGCATCCTGATCGACGACATCGTCGACTCGGGCGGCACGCTGTGCAACGCAGCCGTCGCCCTGATGGAAGCCGGTGCCAAGTCGGTCCACGCCTTCTGCACCCACGGCGTCCTGTCCGGCGGTGCGGTCGCCCGCGTCGCCGTGTCGCCGCTGGAGCAGCTGGTCACCACCGACAGTATCCAGGCGACCGAGGCGGTGCGCGTGTCGCGCAACATCCGCCAGCTGACCATCGCCCCCCTGCTCGCCGAGGCCATCATGCGCATCAGCGAGGAGCGGTCGGTGTCGAGCCTGTTCTCGTAAAGAGAGCGGCAGAGTCACGGAAGAGGCCCTTTCCCGGCGGGAGAGGGCCTTTTTTGTTGCGCGCGTTTTGCCCTCAGCCCTCACCCGCCAGCCTATGGAAGTCGTTCGCCGTCACCTGCCCGCCGGTCGCGGCGGCAATGCGTGCCATCACCGCCGGACGGGGAACCCGGCGGCCATGGCGGTAGCGGTTGACCGTGGCCTGACTCGTCCCGATCTGGGCGGCGAAGGCCTCTTCCTTGGTTGCGGTTTGGGTGAGCCAGTCATCGAGCGTCATACCGCAATGGTTTAGACCAAGCCGGGTTCTGCGCGCAACTGGATTTATTCCATTGCGTTGGACTTTCCAAAGCCGTTTTGGTATGAACGGGCCATGACCACCATGCGCGAACTGCGGCAGGCCGCCGGGCTGAGCCAGGAGAAGCTGGCCGAGTTGGCCGGCACCTCCCAGCCCCAGATCAACAAGCTGGAGACCGGCCAGCGCAAGATGACCGTCGATTGGGCGGTCAAGCTCGCCCAGCCGCTGGGCGTGGAGCCGGCGGTGCTGCTCGGCCTCGACCAGCCGGCCGCCCCGGTGATGGCGCGCCCGGCACGTCCGGCGCTGCCGGCGCTGCTGCGAACGCCGCCGGCCGGAGCACAGCAGGCCCAGGCGGCCGCATCCATGCCGGTACGGGCGGCGGCGCGCGGCGGGGTGGACCAGGAGATGTTCCTAGAGGACGGACCAATCGACTGGATCGCCCGTCCCGACTATCTGAAGAACGCCCGCGACCCCTACGCCATGTATGTCGTCGGCGAGTCGATGATGCCGCGCTTCCGGCCGGCCCAGCTGCTGCACGTCAATCCGCACAAGCCGCCGGCACCGGGGGCGGGAGTGGTGGTGGTCAAGCGCAACAAGGCGGTGCTGGTGAAGGAGTTCGTGCGCCGTGGCCCCGAGGCCGTCGTGCTGCGCGAATACCAGCCTGCCGACCGCGAGTTCGCCGTTCCGCTGGAAGACCTCGACACCTTGCACACCGTCGTCGGTCTGCAGGAGCCCTGAGGCTATACCGATCCGGTATTGGTATTCAGTGGTTATTATAATCCATTTTGGATTATTCCTTCGCTGTGCGGATCGCCGGATACCCCCGGTGCGCCGCCCCAGCCAAGGAGTAACGGCCATGCCCCAGCTTTACCCCCGCTTCCATCCCGGCCCGTCCGGCGGGCGGCTCGACAGCTTCAGCGAGCGCGGCGCCCACGAACTGGCCCGCCGCATCCGGGCCGCCTGGGCGAAGATCGGCTGGGACGTGGAGGTGCGGGTGGAACGAATCGCCAGCGAAGAGGTGGAGGACGGGCGCAGCATCGCCCATTTCACCGTCCGCAGCGACCTGATCAACGGCTTGCCGCAACGTCGTCTGGAGCGGCGCCCGAAACAGCGCATCGAGCAACAGGATGGACAGCACCTGGATGAGGCGGCGGCCCAGCCGCAGAAGCGGGCCGCCTGACCCCGCTTCACTTCAGCCGCTCGTCCAGTTCCACCTGATAGCCGACGGCGAGGCGGTTGGTCTCATTGGCCATTCCCACCACCGCCATCAGTTCGCCGAACTGCGCGTCGGACATGCCCAGCCGGCGCGCCGCCGCCTCGTGCGAGCGGATGCAGTACTGGCAGTTGTTGGTCACGCTGACCGCGACGAAGATCATCTCCTTGACCAGCGGGTCCAGCGCGCCGGGCGCCATGACCTCCTTCAGGCTGTCCCAGGTCCGCGCCAATGTCGGCGGGTGGTGGGCGATCATCTTCCAGAAATTGTTCACGTCCGGAACGTTGCGCGTCGCCTTGATGTCGTCGTAGACGGCGCGCACCTCCGGTGCGGCGTCGGCTTGTTCGATGAGGGGAAGCGGCATGGCGGCATGGCTCCTGCACGGGGTTCGGGATCCGCCGATATGGCCGGACATCGCGCTGCAAGGCAACTGCCGGTCCATCCCCGCCGCCGTCCGGTTCATGCCCATCGGCCGCGTTGACCATGGATCGTCCCGCTGGTAGTAAAGACAACCAACAAGATCGCGCAAACGTTCGGGCCGCCAATCGGCCGCCGACGGAATCAAGCCAAGAAGCCGACAAGACACGAAGCCCATTCGTGCAACGTTCCCATGCGGCCCGGTTCCGGCACACGCCCGGTCAGGCCCGTCTGCCGGGAGGAACAGCGTGGAGAACATGGTTCTTGAAACGGCCGAGCGTCCTGGAGCGGCCAATTCCCCTGCTATTCCCCTGGAGGACACAGGCTTCCGCGATTCGGCCGAAGCGTTGCGCCGCCTCGCCCATTTCCATGCGGTGGAGCCGACGCCGGCCCTGTTGACGGCGCTGCGCCAGAGTCCGGCCGGCCGTGGCCCGCTGACGCTCGACCGTGACGACGCCCTGCAGGCAGCCGCCCTGGTGGACGAGGTGGTGAGCGATCTGCCCGAGCGGATCACCCGCCGCTGTCTCGCCCCTCTGGCCGCCGATTTCACCGCCATCCACCACGGCGGCGATGTGCGCGCCTACCCGACCGAAGGGCCGTGGATAGACGAACGGGTCCGGGCCGACGCCGCCACGTCGCTCCAGCGCTGGCGGACCGGGCTGGAGACGGAGCTGCGCCGCCCGCCGTTCGACCGGCTGCCCGACGACCATGTCGCGGTGGAACTGGCGTTGCTGGCGACACTGCTCGACCGCGGTCAGGCCGCCGACGCGGTCCGGTTCCTCGACCGCCATCCGTTGCGTTGGGTGCCGAATTTCTGCAGCCGGGTCGCCACCCGCTGCCGGGAACCCTTCTTCGCCGGCATCGCCATCCTGACCAACGCCCATCTCGACCATCTGCGCGACCGGCTGGGCGCCGTCTGCAACATGCCGCGTTCCGTCGAGGACGAGGCCGATATCCGCCGCCGCCGCTGGACCGAGGGGCGGTTCCCGCGCGCCTGCACCTGCGAATCGTAAGGCCGGACCAGCCGGAAGTCGGAGTTGCCCCGACTTCAGTGCATCGTCCAAGGTGGCGGGGACGGCACTCCTGTGGCCGTCCCGCTCCCTTTCCCAGCATTGGATGGCAATGCCCTTTCGCAGCCTCGAAAGCCGGACCGACCGTAAGGGATCCCTGCGGCTGCTTCGCCTCCTTCTGGCGGTGTCGGTGGCCTTGCCCCTTGTGCTGTTCGCCGGCATCGGATGGCGCGAGCGGTGGGAAGCCCAGGAGGAGGCCGAGCGGAATGCCCGCAAGAACGCGCTGATTCTGCACGAGCATGTGCTGAAGGTGTTCGACACCATGGCGCAGGTGCTGGACAGGGTGGACGAGCGCGTCCACGGCCGAAGCTGGGACGAGATCGGCGAATCGGAAGCACTGCACCGTTATTTGCGAACTATGGTAGGCGAGCTGGATCAGGTCGGTGCCATAGGACTGACCGATTCCGCCGGCACCGTGCGCAACTCCAGCCGCGCCTTCCCGTCGCGCAACAGCTATATCGGAAGCCGCGCCGATTTCCGGGAACAACGGGAGAGTGACGCCGGCCTGCTCATCGCCGGACCGATCGCGGATGTGGCCACCGGCCGGGCCACCTTCGGCATCAGCCGGCGCCGCAGCGGACCCGGCGGACCTGACGGCAGCTTCGACGGGATCATCGCCGCCATCGTCAATCCCGAATATTTCTTCAGCTTCTATCGGCAGATCATCGGCACCGAAGGTGAATCGATCTCGCTGATCCGCGACGACGGCGTGATCCTGATGCGCTACCCGCCGCTGGAAGGGCGGCAGGGGCCGGCCGCGCTCCCCACCCTTCCGCCCGACCGCGGCCTGCGCGGCGAAATCCGCAATCATCCGGTCGAAGGGCTGTTCCACACCGACAACAGCCATGTGCAGGGGCTGGCCCGCGTGTTCGCCTACAAACGGGTCGGCGATTTCCCGGTCTATGTCGTCTATGGGCTCGATCAGACGCTGATCAACCGATCCTGGTGGCGCAACATGGCTCTGGACGGCGCCTTCGTCGCCCCGGCCACACTGGCGCTCGCGCTGATCGCCTGGCTCGCCTACAGCCGCGCCGCCTCCGAGAACGCGGCGGTGCGCCGCTGGGCGGAGGAGGTGCGCAACCGCGAGAGGCTGGAGGAGGCCCTGCGCCAGAGCCAGAAGATGGAGGCGCTGGGCCAGCTGACCGGCGGGGTCGCCCACGACTTCAACAATCTGCTGACCGCGGCGATGGCCAACATGCACCTGCTGGGCCGCCATCTGCCGCCGGAGGGGCAGCGCTTCCTGACGGGCGCCAACACCGCGCTGGAACGGGCGGAGAAGCTGACCCGCCAGTTGCTGTCCTTCTCCCGCCAGGACGCGGTGAATCCGACCGTGGTCGATCTGGGCGACAGCCTGCGCCGGATGGGCGACCTGCTGGAACGGTCGGTCCGGGCCGACGTCGCGCTGGAATGGGACATCGCGCCTGTGCCGATGACGGTCGCCGTCGATTCCGTCCAGTTGGAGATGGCGGTGCTGAATCTGGTGCTGAACGCCCGCGACGCCATGCCCGGCGGCGGACGGATCCGCATAGCCGCGTCTCCCGGACCGGAACCGCGCAGCGTGCGCATCGAGGTGTCCGACACCGGAGCCGGCATGCCGCCGGAGGTGATCGCCCGCGCCTTCGACCCCTTCTTCACCACCAAGGGCGTCGGCAAGGGCACCGGGCTCGGCCTGTCGATGGTCTATGGCTTCGCCCGCCAGTCCGGCGGCAATGCCACCATCGACAGTCGGCCGGGCGAAGGCACGCGCGTCCGCATCGACCTGCCGCTGACCGAGGCGAAGCCGCCGGAGCCGGCCCCCGCCCCCACCGTGCCGGCTGCCGACCACCGCCCAATGCGCATCCTGGTGGTGGAGGACAATCCGCTGGTCCTGATGGCGACGGTGGAAGGGCTGACCCAGGAGGGCTTCACCGTGGAGACCGCCGAAGACGGCGTGACGGCTCTGGAACTGCTGGAAACCGACCGCGACTTCGATCTTGTCGTGTCGGATGTGGTCATGCCCCGCGGCGTATCGGGCATCGATCTGGCACGGCACATCCGCGAACGCTGGCCGCAACTGCGCGTCCTGCTGGCATCCGGCTACAGCCCGGAATCGCTGGCGACCATGGGGGCAGATACCGCATCGGTGCTTGCCAAGCCCTTCACACCCGACCAGCTGGCCATGCGCATCAGGTCGCTGGCCGGTGCATAGGTTCGATGCTTCGATCCGGCAACTGCGGGGATCAGGTCAGGGCGCTGACGAACATCGGCGTCCACATCGCCATGCACCAGACGAGGCCCAGGCACAGACCGCGGGTGAAGTCGTCGAAGGTCGGCTGTTCCAGGCGGTGCAGCTTCCACATCGTGTTCAGGTCGCCGGGCGTCGGGGTGGCGTCATCCGCGGCTTTGGGGAAGTTGGTGGGTTCACGGCTTGCTTTTGCGCGCCGATCGGGGTCGCGTGACGGCATGGCTGGGCCTCGCATCGATAGCGGAATGCCCAGAAAGTTTGTGCCCGCCGCCGCCGCCGGCCACCCTTTCTTCCGTCATCGGTGGAATTTTATCGGCATACGAAAAAAGGCCGCCATCCGCTGGACGGATGGGGCCTTTTCGCCGAGCACCCGGCCAAATCGGCCGGATGCGCTCACTTGCCGGGGCGGATCACCGGGGTGAGCTGGTCGCCCCAGTTGCCGGCTTCGTTGTGATAACGGGCGGTGCGCATCAGCTCCACCGTCACGCCGGCCTCGACCGCCTTGACGACGGCGTCGTTCAGGCGGTGCAGGTTGTTGGCGACGATGCGGATGGCGCTTTCCTGCTCCGGAGTCATCTCCGACCGGTCATCCGGCGGCGCGTCCTTGAATCCCGACATGCGTTGTTCCTTCCCCTGGATTGGGACCGCCCCGGCGGGACCGGCAGCGGTCCAGAACTTGGTCATGATCTTGCCCGGCGTCCGATGCCGGTTTTCATCATGTAGCATATCATGTGCGCCGCGACAAAGTTCCCGACGCGTCAAACGCTTGCGACCATTGGCCTCTTGCAACCGGCGAACGGCCCTGTAGCACCTCCCGCCCAACCATGCTGCTCACGCGACGGAGATTC
Source organism: Pseudomonadota bacterium (assembly GCA_023423695.1). GTDB lineage: Bacteria > Pseudomonadota > Alphaproteobacteria > Azospirillales > Azospirillaceae > Azospirillum. Next base: position 60,138 of record JAFAFA010000054.1, read on the forward strand.
CCTCACAGGCAATGAATGGTTGCTGACCGCAGCCATCGGGTCGCACCCAAGGAGCCAGCGGTGTTTTGTTTCCAATTTGCAAAACAAGATTTCGTTCAGAGGCTCACATAACTTTTGGATTAACTCGGCTGTTGACGCCCGTCAATTGCAATGCCCAATATTCGAAACAAACTTATTTCCCCCTACGGAGATCATCTTGAAGAACATCGCCGCCAAGGCCCTGCTGGTTGCGTCCTCGCTGTTCCTGATGCACGGCGCGGCACTCGCCGGCCAGCAGGACTTCACGATCGTCAACAAGACCGGCTACGCGCTGAAGCATATCTATGTGTCCGAGAAGAATAACAACAGCTGGGACGAAGACATCCTCGGCCGCGACGTCCTGGAGGACGGCGAGTACTTCGAAATTTCCTTCGCCAAGGCCGAGAAGACTTGCAAGTGGGACATGAAGGTCGTCTATGACGACGGCGAGTCGGCCGTTTGGGACGGGCTGAACCTGTGCCAGATCTCCAAGCTGACGCTGAAGTGGAACAAGAACACCGGCGTTACCTCGGCGCAGACCGAGTAATACCAGCGGTCATTCATGATGATCGCTGGTATCCGTGCCGACTGGCACGGCGGCGGCCCATGCCGCCGAAGCTTTTGATCCTGACAAGTCGGGATCAAAAGCCGCTGGTATAAGGTCCTCAGCGGAAGTTGTCGGTGCTGCGGTTCATCAGGTGGATGAAGACGTCTTCCAACGTCGGGTCCGTCGCGGTGATCCGCAGATCCGGCCGTCCGGCCCAGGGGGCGAGCGCCCGGTCCAGGGCCACGGCATCGGTGCCGCTGACATGCAGGCGGCTGCCGAAGACGGCCACCATTTCCACCCCCGGCTGACCGTCCAGCGTCGCGGCGATACGGTGCAGGCCTTCGCCCGCGACCAGACGGGTGTGCAGGCCCGAACCGGCAATGACCTGCTCCACCGTGCCGTGGGCCATCATCGTGCCATAGGCGATGTAGGCGATGCGGTGGCAACGCTCCGCCTCATCCATGTAATGGGTGCTGACCAGCACGGTCAGCCCTTCCCCGGCCAGCCGGTGGATCTCGTCCCAGAACTCCCGACGCGCCTTGGGATCGACGCCGGCGGTCGGCTCGTCGAGAAGCAAAAGCTTCGGCTCGTGCAGGATGCAGGCCGCCAGCGCGAGGCGCTGTTTCCAGCCCCCCGACAATTCGCCGGCCAGCTGCGTGCGGCGGTTGAACAGCCCCAGCCGGTCCAGCGCCTCGGCCACCCTCCGCCGCCGGTCGGGCAGGCCGTACATGCGGGCGACGAAGTCCAGATTCTCGACGATGCTCAGATCCTCCCAGAAGCTGAACTTCTGGGTCATGTAGCCGACCTGCCGCTTGATCTCCGCGCTCTGCCTACGGATGTCGAGGCCGAGGCAGGTCCCCTCCCCCGCATCCGCGGTCAGCAGGCCGCACAACAGGCGGATCGTCGTGGTCTTGCCCGACCCGTTGGGGCCGAGAAAGCCATAGATCTCCCCGGTCTCCACCCGGATCGACACATCGTCGACCACGGTCTTGCTGCCGAACCGCTTCACCAGCCCGCGCACGTCGATGGCGGGAGGGGCCTCCGCCGTCATTGCGGCCTCTCCGCCGGCCGAACATCGGTGGGCCAGACATCCACGGGCAGCCCCGGATTCAGCGGCCTGCCGGGCACCGCCTCCACCCGGAAGACCAGCTTTTCGCGGCTGCCGACGCTGTAGATCACCGGCGGTGTGTATTCCGCCTGGGAGGCGATGCGCGTGACCCGCGCCGACAGGCCGGGCGGGCAGCCGTCGCAGCGCACCGACAGCGCTGTTCCCGGCGCCACCGCCGCCAGGGCGGTTTCCGGAACGAACAGCACCAGCTTCACCCGTTCCGGCGGCAGCAGCGACACCACCGGGGAACCCGCCGGCACCCATTCGCCCGGGTTGTAGAGCGTGTCGTCCACCAGGGCCGCGACCGGCGCGGCGGGCGCCAGATCGGCCAACCGGCGTTCGGCCTGGGCCAGCGCCGCTTCCGCCTGGGACACCGCCTCGTCGGCGGCGCGCAACTGCTCGGGCCGGGCGGCCAGCGCCGCGACCGCCAATTGCGCGTCGGCCTCCGCCAGTTGGCCGCGGTCGCGGTCGTGGGCGGCGCGCGCCTGATCGAGCTTGTCGGGGGAGGTGACCTTACGGGCGACCAGTTCCTGCTGGCGGGCCAGTTCGGCGGAGGAAAAGCGCAGGGCCGCCTCCGCCCGCGCCTTCTGGGCGGTCAGCACCGCCACCTCCTGCGGCCGCTTGCCGGTGGCGAGATCTGCACGCTGAGCCCGCGCCTGGGCCAGCGCCGCGGCCAGCCGGTCGCGCTCCGCGTTGGCCGTGGCACGGTCGATGGCGAACAGAGGCGCCCCTGCCGCCACTTGCGCGCCGCGGGCCACCGACAGGCTTTCCAGGGTTCCGGCACTGGGGGCGGCGATGCGCAGATACTCCCCCTCGACATAGCCATGGGCGAGCGGCGGCGGACCGCCGGCACCGAAGGGCAGCCCAAGCGCCAGCGCGAGGGCAGCCAGCGCATCCGCGAGACCGGCCATGAAGCCGCTCATGGCGTTGTCTCCGCCACATCCCGCAGCAGCACCCGGCGCAGGTTGCCGATATGCGTCTCCACCAGTGCCGGCACGTCCAGCGGCGGTTCGCCGTCCAGCCCGTCGAAGGAGGTGCGCCAGACCGCGCTCATCAGCAGCGGGGCGACGATCAGGCGGACAGTGGGATCGACGGCCACCGGACGGAACTCCCCGCTGGCGATTCCCCGCTGCAGCAGCGAAGCCAGCACACCGAAGCCGCGGCGGATCACCTCGCGGTGGTAGAAGGCGGCAAGATCCGGGAAATTGCCGGCCTCCGCGATCACCAGCCGCGGGATGGTGGCCGCACGCGTGGTCGCAACCAGATGCGCCACCATGCGCAACAGCCGCTCCAGCACCGGAAAGCACGGCCCGTCTGCGGCGGAGACCAAGGCTTCGGCCTGCTCCAGATTGGGCAGGATGGCAGCGCGGATCACCGCCTTGAACAGCTCGTCCTTGCTGGGGAAGTAGAGGTAGAGCGTGCCCTTGCTGACGCCGGCACGTGCCGCCACCTCCTCCAGCCTCGCGGCGGCGAAGCCGCGTTCGGCGAAGACATCCATCGCCGCACCGACGATCTCCTGCGGGCGGGCATCCTTGCGGCGGCGCCAGCGCGGCGGAGCTTCCGGTTCAGGGCGGGGAAGGCGGTCGGGCATGTGCAGCCCTCTTCATTACTGACCGGTCAGTTATTAACATGAAACCGCCTTGCCACCAATGGCCAAGCCCGTTGTGCAGCGCAACAAAATCTATGCAAAAGGTCTTGCCTTTCGGCGAGTAGTCACGGACACTTTCCACCGGTTGGCAGCGTGCGAACGTGCCGCAGCCAAGCCTGGCCCGGCGAACGGGCATCAAGAACCGGGCATCAAGAAAATAGGGCACGAACAGCGCGGCCGGACCAACGGTCGCCGCGGTTTTCGGGAGGGACGGATCAAGGCGCTGACGCCAGGACCCGATGCTTTGCGATACCCGGATCATTCCATCCGGCGCGCGGCCGGGTCCCCAGCCGAGCGAGGGGATCGATCATGCCGAGTGCTGCCCAGTCCGCGTCATCTTCCAGCCTCGAGCTGCTGACGATCTACGAGGTCAGCAAGATCCTCGGGTCGTCGTTGGATTTGGAACAGACCCTGCGCGAAGTGCTGCGCGCCTTGTCCTACCAACTGCAGATGCACCGTGGCCGCGTCTACCTCCAGGGGGAGGACAATGCGCTACGTCTGGTCGCGGCCCTGGGACTGCCGAAGGATTCGACGGCGCAGGAGATCGACTACAGCCAGGGCGAAGGCATCAGCGGCCGCATCCTGAAGACCGGCATGCCGGCCGTCGTCCCCAATCTGGCCGAAGAGCCGCTGTTCAACAACCGTTCCGGCGGGCGGGACGACCTGGACGAACAAGTTGCCTCGCTGGTCGGTGTTCCGATCAAGGCGGCCGGCACCGTCGTCGGCGTGCTGACCATCGACCGCATTTCCGACGACGGCCCCAGCGGCCATTTCGGCTCCGACGTCCGCTTCCTGACCATGGTCGCCAACCTGATCGGCCAGACCGTGCGCCTGCACCGGACGGTGGCGGAGGAGCGGCGCTTCATGATGCGCGAGACCTTCCGCGTCCAGAAGGAACTGCGGCCGGTGGTGGCCCCGGTCAACGACGTGGTCTGCACCAGCCCCAACATGGTCGATGTGCTGGCCCAGGTGCACCGGGTGGCGCCCTTCAAGTCCACCGTGCTGATCCGTGGCGAGAGCGGCACCGGCAAGGAACTGATCGCGCGGGCCATCCACAACCTGTCGCCGCGCAAGGACGCCCCCTTCATCCGGGTCAACTGCGCCGCCCTGCCCGAATCGCTGCTGGAATCGGAATTGTTCGGCCACGAGAAGGGATCCTTCACCGGCGCCCAGAAGGACCACAAGGGCCGGTTCGAACTGGCGTCGGGCGGCACGCTGTTCCTGGACGAGATCGGCGACATCTCCTCCAACTTCCAGGCCAAGCTTCTGCGCGTGCTGCAGGAGCAGGAGTTCGAGCGGGTCGGCGGGTCGAAGACGATCAAGACGGACGTCCGCCTGATCTGCGCCACCAACCTGAACCTGGAGGAGGCGGTCGGCCACGGCAAGTTCCGCGCCGATCTGTATTTCCGCATCAACGTGGTGACGATCCACCTGCCGCCGCTGCGCGAGCGGCGCGGCGACATCGCTATGCTGGCCAAGCATTTCGTCGCCAAATTCGCACGCGACAACGGCCTGAGCCTGGACATCGACCGTGACGCGCTGGAGGTGCTGAACCGCTGCACCTGGCCGGGCAACGTGCGCGAACTGGAAAACTGCATCGAGCGCGCGGCGACCCAATGCCGCAACGGCACCATCCGCGTGCCCGACCTGTCCTGCAGCATGAATCTCTGCAATTCGTCGGTGCTGTTCCAGTACCGCACCATGGGGGGCGCCGTCGGCGGGCTGGCCCCGTCGATGAGCGGCACTCCGACAAACCCGTCGGGCGCCAACCCGGCTTTTGGACGCCAGCAGCCGACGACCAACGCCGGCATGCCGCCGGCCGTGCCGGTACCGGCGAATGGGACGCCAAACGGAACGCAGCAGTGGCCGGCCTGCGCATCGGGCTGTTCCGCCGGTCCGGCGCCGGTCTGCGGCGCGTCCAAGCCGCTGCCGCCGACCGCCATCGCTCCCCTGCCCACTCCCCAGCCGGCAGCCGCCGCTCCCGCGGCTCACTCCGCCCCGGCACCGCAGCCTGCCGATGTTTCCGACCTGCCTCTGGACGAACCGGAGTCGGGTCCGTTGCGCGACCGGCTGGTGTGGGCGATGGAGCGCACCGGCTGGGTGCAGGCCAAGGCCGCCCGCCTGCTGGGCATGACCACCCGCCAGGTCAGCTACGCGCTCCGCAAGTACAACATCGAGATCAAGAGGTTCTAAGGCCGTCGGCTGAGGGATGCCACGACCACTGCCGTCGCACCCGGATGCGATTTCATGCTACCCTGCCGCGCCTTCGGTTCGATGGCATCCTTCCGATCGAACGGATTTCCGTCTTGCCCTCGCTTGAGAAGCCCCTCGCCCTGTTGTTCGTCGACATCGCGGACAGCACGATGCTGTACGAGCGCATCGGCAACGTCACCGCCGCGGCGCTGACGCAGCAGGTTCTGGCCCATCTGCGCCAGCTGGTCGAGGAGCACAGCGGCAGGGTCATTAAGAGCCTGGGCGATGGGCTGCTGGCCGCCTTCCCGGCCTGCGACGACAGCGTCCGCACCGCCTGCGCGATGATCGACGGACAGAACCGGCATGACCTCCGGCTGCGCATTGGTATCCATCACGGTGCGGTGATCGAAGGGGTGGGCGACCTGTACGGCGACGCCTGCAACGTCGCCGCACGGGTGCAGCAGATCGCCCGGCCCGGCGAGATCCTGGTGACCCAGGCGTTGGTGGACGGCCTATCGCCCGGCCTGCGCGACCGGACCAAGCCGCTGAACAACGTCGCCATGAAGGGCAAGACGGCGCCGATCCGCGTCCACCGGGTCCGCGGCGCCGACGACGCCGACGACGCCATCGAAAGCACCACGCTCGGCTTCTCCATGGTGACGGAGGCCGGCGATGCCATGGTGACGCTGCATCTGTCCTATCGCGGACAGGAAATCGCGATGAGCCGCGCGTTGCCCCGCGTCGCCATCGGTCGGGAGGACAGCAGCGGCCTGCGCATCGCCTCGCGCCAGACCTCGCGCCAACATGCGGTGATCGACTTCACCCGCGAGAGCTTCCTGCTGACCGACCATTCCACCAACGGCACCTTCATCCGCAGCGGCGGATCGCCGCCGCTGGTGCTGCGCCGCGATTCGACCAAGCTGGTCGGCAGCGGCCTGATCGGTTTCGGGGCGGAGGCGCTGGACGAGGGTCAGGACCATGTCGTCGCCTTCCGGGGCGAACTGGCCTGACCTGTTTGTCGGCACCCCGACAATGCCCCGGGCCGGCCCCGCCATTGTCGCAATGACGACAGCGTCCGCAATGCCGACGATTCCTGCCAAGCCATTGTAACTTCTACGTTTTGGTCTCTGGCCCCGAACTTGCTTTTCTCCACTTCGTCCAACGGTGTCGTCCGGCACGGCAGGGAAGGAGTGGATGATGAGCAACGTGGTTTCGCTCGACAGCATCTTCGGGCTGGGGGAACTGGCCCCGCCCGCGACGATGCCGGCAGCGCCCGAGGCGGTGTCCGGCTGTTCGTCGTCGTCCTGCGGATCCTCCGATGGTCCGGCCGACATGGACCCGGCGGTGTGGGAGAAGGTCAAGAACCACCCCTGCTATTCGGAAGAGGCGCATCATTACTTCGCCCGCATGCATGTCGCGGTCGCCCCGGCCTGCAACATCCAGTGCAACTACTGCAACCGCAAATACGATTGCTCGAACGAGAGCCGGCCGGGCGTGGTCTCCGAAAAGCTGACCCCCGATCAGGCGATCAGGAAGATCCTCGCCGTCGCCCAGGAAATCCCGCAGCTGTCGGTGATCGGCATTGCCGGCCCCGGCGACAGCCTGGCGGCGAACGGCAGGAACACCTTCGCCACCTTCGAAATGCTGCAGAAGAAGGCGCCGGACCTGAAGCTCTGCCTGTCCACCAACGGCCTAGCCCTGCCCGACCATGTGGACAGCATCGCGCAATACAACATCGACCACGTCACCATCACCATCAACATGGTCGATCCCGAGGTCGGCGCACAGATTTACCCGTGGATCTTCCACAAGCACAAGCGTTGGACCGGGCTGGACGCCGCCAAGATCCTCCACGAGCAGCAGATGCTGGGGCTGGAGATGCTGACCTCGCGCGGCATCCTGGTGAAGGTGAACTCCGTCATGATCCCGGGGATCAACGACGAACACCTGCTGGAGGTGAACAAGGCGGTGAAGAGCCGCGGCGCCTTCCTGCACAACATCATGCCGCTGATCTCCGACCCCGCCCACGGCACCTGGTTCGGCCTGAACGGACAGCGCGGGCCCACTGCGCAGGAGCTGAAGGTGGTGCAGGACGCCTGCGAGGGCGGCGCCAAGCTGATGCGCCACTGCCGCCAGTGCCGCGCCGACGCCGTCGGCCTGCTGGGCGAGGACCGCGGCGAGGAGTTCAGCGCCAACAAGATCGAGGCGATGGGGGACATCGGCTATGACGACGAGGCCCGCCGCAGCTACCGCGAGCATGTGGAGGCCGAACGCGCCGGCCGCCATGCCTCCAAGGCCGCCGCGCAGGCCGATGTCCGGGACAGCGTCGGCACCACGGTCGACCCGATCCTGATCGCCGTCGCCACCAAGGGCGGCGAGCGCATCAACGAGCATTTCGGCCACGCCAAGGAATTCCAGATCTACGAGGTCGGCCCGAACGGCGCCAAGTTCGTCGGCCATCGCCGCGTCGACCAGTATTGCGAGGGCGGTTCCGGCGACGCCGACACGCTGGACGGTGTGCTGGCGGCCATCAACGACTGCACCGCGGTGTTCGTCGCCAAGATCGGCGGCTGCCCGTCCAAGTCCCTGGCCGAGGCCGGGATCGAGCCGGTCGACCGCTTCGCCTTCGATTACATCGAGGAATCGGCGCTGGCCTACTTCAAGGACTACGCCGAGCGGCTCGGCCAAGGCATCGTCCAGTCCCGCGCCGGCCAGGACGCGGTGATCCGCACCGGGGCGCTGACCGCGCGGCGCGCCTGACCCCCGTCCCCCCTCCACAGCCATCCCATCACCCAAGGAGAGAGCCATGGCCTACAAGATCAAGTCCGCCGAATGCACCGTCTGCGGCGCCTGCGAGGCCGAGTGCCCGAACATCGCCATCAGCCTGAAGAAGGGCACCTACGTCATCGACCCGGCCAAGTGCACCGAATGCCAGGGCCAGTTCGACAGCCCGCAATGCGCTGCCGTCTGCCCGGCCGACTGCTGCGTCCCGGCGTGATGTCGATCCCCCTCTCCCCCGCGGGAGAGGGGGAAACCCCAGGAGCACCGCGCCATGCTGGACGAGGTGGATGAGGACTGGCTCGCCCGCCGCTACTACGGCGGGGATCTTCCGCCCGAAGCGGAACGCTGCCTGCATCTGGCCGCCGCCAGCTATGCCGACAGCGGGGAGGCGCTCGCCCATCTCGCCCGCGCGGCGGAGGTCGCCCCCGGCCATCGCCTCGTCGATCTCGGCCATTACAAGTTCCACTTCTACAAAGCGAATCTTGATCAGGCGCTGGTCTATGGCGAGCGCATGATCGGCCATGCGATGGCCGCGCTCGGCGTCAACCACACCGACTGGCGCGCCGTCACCCACGCCACCGCCGATTTCCGCGGGCTGGAGCCCGCGCCCCGCCTGTTCCTGTTCGCCTTGGTCGCCATCGGCTACCTGCTGCTGCGCACCGGCCGGCTCGATGCCGGGCGGGAGGCGCTGGGCAAGGTCAGCCAGCTCGACCCCGACGACCGCTTCGACGCCGCCCGCCTGATCGCCATCGCCGACCGGCATGAGTGCGAGGAGTCCGGCGCATGAGCGACGACATCCTGGAATCCCTGGATTGGCGCGGCGAACCGGTGGACTGCACCGTCTGCGCCCACCGCGACCGCCGCCTCGCCCCCGAGACCACCGCCCTCCCCGCGGGTGGCAAGCTGGCCAACCACTGCCTGCCGCTGAAGGCCTGCGTGCAGGACCGCTATGCCAAGCGCATCCAGCGCTTCTTCGAATGGAACCCGGACCTCGCCGCCGGCCATCTCAACCATCCCTATTTCGAGGTCCGGGCGAACGCCGCACGGTTCGCCCCGATCTTCCAGCTGCCCCGGCTGATGAGCGACCCGGACGAGACGGTGCGCTCGGTCCTGGCCCGCCGCCTGCCGCGCCGGCTGCTGCTGCAGCTGCGCGACGATCCCGACCGCGAGGTGCGGATCGCCGTCGCCTCCCGGCTGGAGGATGCCGACCTCTCGCCGCTGATGCGCGACCCCGACTGTTCGGTGCGGCTGCGCGTGGTGCGGCGGATCCCCGACGGCATGCTGCCGGCGATGATGCATGACGAGGACCCGGAGGTGCGGGTGGAGGTCGCCCGCCGCCTTTCGATGGACTGGCTGCCCAGCCTCGCCTGGGACGACAGCCCGCGGGTGCGGCTGGTGGTGGCGCAACGTCTGCCGCCGTCGAAGCTGCATGTCCTGCAGCAGGATACCGATTGGATGGTCCGCCTCGCCGTCGCCGGGCGGATCGACGCCGGGCAGCTCGGCCCCCTGCTCGACGACCCGGAGGAGGAGGTGCGCGCCATCGCCCGCCAGCGCGCCGCCGGCTTCGCCGCGGGTCTCACCATCGCCAACGACCTTCCGCCGCTGTAGCGGCCTCTCGACCGACGGAGCGCCAGCGCCATGACAGACACCGAAACCAAGACTGCCGCCCCGTATCGCCGCGAACGCGCCCGCAGCGCCGAGGACGCCAACGAACTGGTCGGCCCGCCGGTGCTGGAACAGGGCTTCAAGGTCAAGGCCCTGCGCGACGTGCGCAACGACGGGACCTATCCCGGCCGGCCGGTCGGCGACTTCCTGATCCGCGAGGGCGATGTCGGCTACGTCATCTCGATCGGGACCTATCTGCAGATGTATTACATCTACGCCGTTGATTTCTATGAGAAACGGGTCGTCGTCGGCATGCGCGCGCGCGAGCTGGAGGTGATCGACGCCCATTGCAACGACCCCCAATGACCAGCCGGTCCCACCGATAAGGAGCCTCGCGATGTCCGACGTCGAAGCCGCCGCCAAGCCCGGTTTCATCCCGCCGCGCGAACCGCTGTACGACTGGGGCCTGCGGGTCACGGTGCAGGAGGATCTGTTCAACGACGGCAGCCACCCGCAGGTGCCGGACGGCGCGCTGCTGGCGCCGAAGGGCACGCCGGGCGTGATCGTCCGCGTCGGCCGCACCGAGGAGGGCAGCCTGCCGGTCTATCTGGTGGAGTTCCCCGGCGGCACCGTCGTCGGCTGCCTGGAGGAGGAGATCGTCCCGGCCGACGGATCGCGGCGCGGCGTGCCGGGGGTCATGTGATGACCATCTACCTCGACAACAACGCCACCACCGCCCTGGCTCCGGAAGTGCGCGACGCCATGATGCCGCACCTGTTCGGGGAATTCGCCAACCCGTCCAGCCCCCATTCCGCCGGTATGGCCGCCCGCCGCGCGGTCAGCGAGGCCAAGTCCCAGATCGCCGCACTGATCGGCGCCAAGCCCGCCGATCTCGTGATGACCGGCAGCGCCACCGAGGCAACGCACGCCGCGATCCTCGGCGCGCTCCGCGTCATCGAGGAGACCGACCACCGCCGCGACCACATCGTCACCACGGCGGTGGAGCATCCGGCGACGCTGGCCCTGTTCGGCGACCTGCGCCAGCGCGGCTGGCGCGTCACCATCCTTCCGGTGAACCGCGACGGCCTGCCCTCGCTGGTCGATCTCGCCGCCGTGGTGACGGAGGCGACGGCGCTGGTTTCCATGATGTGGGCCAACAACGAGACCGGCGTGCTGATGCCGGTGGAGGGCGCGTCGGCCATCGCCCATGCCCATGGCGCACTGTTCCACAGCGACGCGGTACAGGCCGCCGGCCGGGTGCCGGTCGATTGCGGCATCGCCGACTACCTCACGCTGTCCGCCCACAAGATGCACGGGCCGAAGGGTGTCGGCGCGCTCTATGTCCGCAAGGGCGCGCCCTTCCATCCGCTGATTCACGGCCATCAGGAACGCCGCCGCCGCGGCGGAACGGAGAATGTGCCGGGCATCGTCGGCTTCGGCGCCGCCGCCTCGCTGGCGTCGCTGTGGCTCGACGAGGCGGACCTGACCGCTTTCCTGCGCGACCGGCTGGAACAGGGCATCCTGGCCCGTTGGCCCGGCGCGGTGGTGAATGGGGCCGGCGCTGCCCGGCTGCCCAACACCAGCAACATCCGTTTCGCCGACGGCCGCGGCCATCCGGTGGATGCGGAAGAGCTGCTGATGCGGCTCGACCGCGCCGGCATCGCCGTGTCGATGGGGGCCGCCTGCTCCTCCGGCGGCAACGAGCCGAGCCATGTGCTGACCGCCATGGGGCTGAGCGCCGCCCAGGCCGCCGCCAGCCTGCGCTTCTCGCTGAGCCGCACCACCACCGCGGCGGAGGTGGACGCCGTCCTGTCGGAGTTGCCGGCGCTGCATGCCCGGCTGATCGCCGCCTGAGACAAAAACATAAACCAAACAACAGGATGGAGTGTCCGCGATGAAGGTGATGATCCGCAAGGCGTCCGAGCAATACACGATCTACGTCGCCAAGAAGGACCTGGAGGAACCCATCGTCGAGATGGAACATCCGGGCCTGTGGGGCGGCTGGGTCAAGGTCGCCAATGGCTGGACGCTCGACCTGCCGGAGATGCCGGCGGACACCCGCCTGCCGATCACCGTAGACGCCAAGAAACGCGGAACGGAGTGACGCCCATGGCCCTGTCCCCCGAGCGCATCGACAGCATCGCCACGCTGGCCGGCCGGCTGTTCGCCGGGGGCGGCAAGCTCGACGCCGTGGTCCGCGGCGTGCGCGAGGCCAACCCGGACCTGAAGACCGTCACCGGCGCCATGGCCGCGGTGATGGCCGAGGATCCTTTCCGGGAGGCGGCGGGATTCGACCTGCATCTGGTGGACGGCAACAACCACTGCTGGCTCATCACCGACAAGCCGGAGCTTGCGACCGGCGTCGTGATCGCCCAACGGGACGAGGACGAGTGAATGAGCGAGGCCGCCGCAGCCCTTCCCCATCCCTCCGCCGCCGATGACGACGAGGTCGACGACTACATCCCGCTGTCGGACCCGGACATCTCCGGTGCCGAGGTCGAAATGCTCGGCCGCCTGCTGTCGTCCGGAGGCTTGAGCGACGGGCGGATGGTGCGGGCGTTCGAGGACGCCTTCGCCGCCTATGTCGGCCGCGACCATGCGGTGGCGGTGTCGAGCGGCACCATAGCCACGCTGCTGATGCTGAAGGGCTATGGCATCGGCGAGGGGGACGAGGTGCTGTGCAGCCCCTTCGGCTGGCATCAGGCCCAGCATGCGGTGGCGCTGTCCGGCGCCACGCCGGTGCTGGTCGACATCGACTATTGGCAGCACACCATCAATCCGGAAAAGGCGGCGGCTCTGGTGTCGCCGAAAACCAAAGCGATCCTGGCCGGCAACGTCAACGGCCATCCCGCCCATTGGGACGAGCTGCGCGCGCTGGCGGACTCCAAGGGCTTGACCCTGCTGGAGGATTCGACCGAGGCCATCGGCTCCACCTACAAGGGGCAGATGGTCGGCACCTTCGGCGACGCCGCGGTCTTCGACTTCTCCGAGCCCGCCATCCTCCTGGCCGGCCAGGGCGGCATGATCGTCACCGACGACCGCGACCTCGCCCACCGGCTGCGCTACATGCGCCGGCGCGAGACGGAGCACCGCAACACGGTGGTCATCACCCGCACCCTGCCCTGGCAGGCGGGGATGAGCGACCTGAACGCCGCGTTGGCACTGGTGCAGTTGAAGCGCCTGCCGGAAATCCTCACCCGCCGCAATCTGGTCATCGCCTTTTACGACGCGGCGATGGCGAGCTTCGAGGGCATCAAGCCGCCCTATCGCGGGCCGGGGGCCGAGGTGGTCAACCCGATGGTCTATTGCGTCCATCTCGGCACCCGCTTCACCGCGTCGGGGCGCCGGTCGATCATCGAGGATCTGGATACCCACGACATCGACGCCAGCGACTACGGCCAGCCCCTGCACACCCAGCAATACTACATCGAGGCGCTGGGCGAGGAGCGCGCCGGCCGCGGCGCCTGCCCGGTCTGCACCAAGACGGCCGACCGCGTGCTGGCCCTGCCGCTGCACCGCAAGATCACCCGAGATCAGGTCGCCTTCATCGTGGAAACGCTGAAGGACGCCAGCGTCAACACCGGCGCCGGCGCCGCCATCTATCTGTGAAGACCCGAAGGGAAGAGGCCCCCATGACCGTCACCACGCTTGCTACCGATCCTGAGTCCGTCACGGTCCCGGACGCCGCGGCGGCGCTGGCCGACATCGCCACCGCGCTGGCGGCGCGGCAGGTGGTGCCCTATCTCGGCCCCGGCGCCTTCGCCATGCTGCCGCCCGACCGGTGCTCGATTCCGCGCAATTCGGCGGAGCTGGTGCAGCGCCTGAACGCCAAGGTCGCCGCCCCCGGCCGCATCCGCTCCAACCTGACCGCCGTCGCCCAGTTCATCGAGACGCGCAAGCACCGCAAGACGCTGGAGACCATCCTCAACGAGATCTTCCGCCAGACCGTGCCGGCCACCCCGGTCCATGCCCTGCTGGCGGCGATCCCGGCCCCGCCGCTGCTGGTCGACGTCTGGTACGACAATGTGCTGGAAAGCCTGCTGAGCGCCGCGGCCGACCGGAAATGGGGCCAGATTCAAGGCGTGTCGCACCCGCAATCGACCGGCGAATGGGTGCGCTGCTACGCCCCCGACGGCGCCGAGACGACGGCCGACGCGGCGGCCGGCTGGGACACCGTGCTGTACAAGCCGTCGGGCGCGGCAACGCCGGCCGGCAACTACCTGATCTCCGACAGCGACTATGTCGAGATCCTGACGGAGATCGACATCCAGACCCCGATTCCCGCCGTCGTGAAGGACCGCCGCGCCGGCCGGCATTTCCTGTTCCTGGGCTGCCGCTTCGACCACGAGATCCAGCGCACCTTCGCCCGGCAGATCGCCAAGCGCTCCGCCGACAGCCATTGGGCGGTGATCCCCGGCGAGTTGTCGAAGAACGAAGCCCGCTTCCTGGCGCTGCATGGAATCAAGCGCATCGACATGACGCTGGAAGAGGCCGTGGAGGGGCTGCGCGCGGGAGTGTGAGGGGCATTTTTTCGAGAGGGGGCATTCGTCAGCGGAAACTCCCCCCTACCTCCAAATAAGCTGGACCTCAGCGCAACACACATCCTATCCCTCCGTTATCTGGCGGAACGGATGGAGCGTGTCGGAATGGTGACGAAAAGCGGCCCCGCTTTGGCCGCGGCATTTGCAGCCCTGCTGCTGGCGGCATCGGCGGCAACCGCACAGGAAGCCGCCCCGCTGCCGGTCGATGCGCCCGCCACCTCCGGCCCCGTCATCGGCTTCTGGATCGACAACGACCTGTTCGGCGGCGGGACCGACCGCTACTACTCGAACGGCTTCCAGTTCTATTACTTCTCCGGCGCGCGGCTGCCATACGGCAACATCGACTTGCTGGCGAACCTCGTGCCCTGGATAGAACCGGGCGGGGTACGGCGCTACGGCTTCGCCTTCGGCCAGAACATCTACACGCCGAGCAACCTCAAGGCGCGAAATCCGGACCCCACCGACCGCCCCTATGCCGGCTGGCTCTATGGCCGGGTGTCGGTGCTGAACGAGGCGCCGACGGCGGTGGACCGCATCGACCTCGACCTCGGCATGGTCGGTCCGGCCTCGCTGGCGGAGCAGACGCAGAAGGCGGTGCACAAGATCGTCAGCGGCGCTACCTACCCGGAGGGCTGGAATTACCAGCTGCGCGACGAACCGGGCGTGGTGCTGAGCTATGAGCATGTCTGGCGCGGCGAGAAGCCGAACACGCTGGGTCCCCTGGAGTGGGATTTCAGCCCCCACGTCGCCGGCAGCCTGGGCAATGTGCTGACCTTCGCCGCGGTGGGGAGCACGGTCCGGCTGGGCGGCAACATGCCGCCGCCGGTCGGCGCCCTGGTGACCCGCCCGACATCCAGCATTCCCTACCAGGACTCCCCCTATTCGGAGCGGCAGGGGCGCTTTTCCTGGTATGTCTACGCCAGCGCCGAGGGGCGTGCGGTGGCGCGGAACATCTTCCTGGACGGCAACACGTTCCGGGATAGCCGCTCGGTCGACAAGAATTCCTTCGTCGGCAGCGTGCAGGCCGGGCTGACGCTGCGCTACGGCCGCTATGGCCTGACCTATGCCCAAACCCTGCAGACGCCGGAGTTCAGCGGCCAGAAGTCGCTGACCAACTACGGCTCCCTCCGGCTGTCGGCTCAGTTCTGATCGGCCGGCATCATCCGTCCGAATGCCCCGCCCGCCACCATTCGCCCCTTTCACGGGCGGCCGGTTCGGGCTATGTCAGGGGAATGAACCAGTTCGCACGCCTGGCGATCGAGGCCGGTCCGCTGGCCGCCTTCTTCGTCGCCAATTCTCAGGCCGGCATCATGACCGGCACCGCGGTCTTCATGGTCGCCATCAGCATCGCGGTCGCGGTGTCGTGGCGGCTGGAACGCCGCATCCCGATCATGCCGGTGGTCGGCGCAGGCTTCGTGCTGCTGTTCGGCGGCCTGACCCTGTGGCTGCAGGACGACCTGTTCATCAAGATCAAGCCGACCCTGGTCAACCTGCTGTTCGCCGCGGTTCTGTTCGTCGCCCATGCCATGCGGCGCAACGTGATGAAGCGGCTGCTGGGCACCGTGCTGAACCTGTCGGACGAGGGATGGCGCACGCTGAGCATCCGCTGGGCCTGGTTCTTCCTGGTCCTGGCCGTGCTGAACGAGGTGGTGTGGCGGAACTTCTCCACCGACATGTGGGTGAACTTCAAGGTGTTCGGCATCATGCCGCTGACCCTGGTCTTCAGCGCCTTCCAGGCGCCGCTGATCATGCGCCACCAGCTGCCGGAAGAGCCGGCGGAAAGCGGGCCGGCCGCCTGAGGGCGCCGCGTTTATCGGGTTCCTTCGGCGCCAACCTCTTGTGCGGCGCGGAAGGGGCACTCACATTGGTGGCGACCGCGACGTCGTCCGTTCCGACCGATTTGCAGAGGTATTGATCGATGGGCAGTTTCAGCATCTGGCACTGGTTGATCGTTCTGGTCATCGTGCTTCTCCTGTTCGGCGCCGGCAAGCTGCCCAACGTGATGGGCGACATCGCCAAGGGCGTGAAGGCCTTCAAGTCCGGCCTGAAGGACGAGGAAGACGAGACGCAGGCGGCTCCCGCCCAGACCGCAGCCCAGGCCCCGCCCGCCGCGATCAACCCGGCGCCCGCCCAGCCGGCCGCCCAGCCCGTCACGCAGGCTCCGGTGCCCCCGGCCGCGTCCTCAACCGTTTCCCCGACTGCTCCCACGGCAACCCAGCCGCACCCGGTCGACCCGGCCAAGCCGCATCAGGGCTGACCGGCATCCCGTAACGGCAGCCTCTTCTTTGCATCGCCCGTCCGCCGGGCGCGACCGCTTGGCGGTTTGATGGGGCGGCAAAATACGATAAAGAGAAGGGGCTTTCCGCAGCCGGTCCGTGTTCCGCGGACCGGCCGCCGGAAGGCCCTTCTTGTTTCCAGCCGGCCCGCCATGACGGGCAAGCGCAGGTCGACCGTGACGCTCAAGCCACCGCCCCGGCAGGCCCCCACCCTGTCGACACCGACGTTCAAGGACGAGATGAAAGCAAACGGCAAACCTTCCGAGACTCCGCCGCCGGAGAACGAGGACATCGCCAAGCTGCTTCGTGCCTTGAACGAGGATCTGCACGCCGAGCAGCAGGACGAGGTCGAGGACGACGAGGAAGAGCCGGCAAGCCGCAGCCTGCCGCTGGGCAAGATCGCGCTCGCCCTGCTGGCCGCGGGCGGCATCGCCGTCGGCGTCGTGTATCTCGGATCGGGCGACCCGGAGCCGGTGACGACGGCGGCCAACACCTCCTCGCCGATGGTGCCGGCCCCGGCCATCACGCGCGCCCCCCAGAATGCGACGCAGCAAAACGCGACGCCGTCCAATCCGGCAGCGTCCGGCACGGCGACCAACGGCGCGCCGGCCGCAGCCGTCACGCCACCGGCACAGACACCCCCCACCCAGGCGGCCCCAGCAACACCGCCGGCCGCGTCCGCCGCACCGCCGCCGCCGGTCGCCGCCCTGCCCGCCAGCCCGCCGCCGGTGCTGAAGGTGCCGGAACCGCCGGCCGTCCCGGCCACGGCACCTGCCGCCTCGCCGAAACCGCGTGCCGCGGCACCGGCCGAAGGCGCACCGCCGCCGGCCGCCCAGAAGCCGGAAGCTCCCAAACCGGATACCGCCAAGCCTGACGCAGCCAAGCCGGAGCAGGCGGCCGCTGGCGTGGCTGCCGACACCGGCTCGCTCCAGGCGATGCTGGCTCCGCCGAAGGAGGCCGCCAAGCGGCCGCCCACCGCGACTCCGGCCGCGCCGCCGGTTCCCCCGGCCACGGCGTCGGCGCCTCCTTCCGCCAACGGCGAAGCGAAGCCCCCGGCCAAGGCCGCCACCCCGCCGGCTTCGATGCCGGCCGGGCGCTACACCGTGCAGGTCGGCAGCTTCTCGGTTACGGCGAACGCCGATTCGCTGGCGCAGCGGCTGCAGGGCGGCGGTTTCCAGGCCTATACGGTGGACTGGACCGACAGCTCCAACCGGTCCTGGCGGGCGGTGCGCGTCGGCGGATTCGCCGATCAGTCCGCGGCCAGGCGCGAGGCGGAGCAATTGAAAACGAAGATGGGGCTCAACCCGGTGGTGATCACCGCCCGCTGATCCCCTGCCGGACCGGCGGAGGCGTGACGCCGGTCCTTCCCCTGCGACAACCTGTCATGCAAGCGATAGCCCGGCGGCGACATTTGGTCGCGGCCGGGCTTTTTCTTGTCAACGACACCCCGTTCTTTGGTCGGGGGAGCCGGGAGTGCCGCTTGATCCCCGCTTCTCTTTGCTCGTACCATGGACATTCCAGGGCACGAACGCATCGCCCCGGCCACAAATTTGGGAAGCCGGCAGCAGACCGGCGCACCGGAGGACGCCCCGCCATGAAGCCGACCATCCTGGTCGTCGACGACGAACCCAGCATCGTCCTGTCGCTCCAGGTCCTCATGCAGCGTGCCGGGTTCGACGTGCGCATCGCCCGCGATGGCGATGAGGCGCTGCGCTCGGTGGAGAGCTTCACCCCCGACCTGATCCTGCTCGACGCCATGATGCCGAAGCGCGACGGCTTCGACGTCTGCCAGACCTTGCGGAACAACCCGGCCTGGAAATCCCTGCCCATCATCATGCTGACGGCGCGCAGCCGCGACGTCGAACGGCAGAAGGGGCTGGCGCTGGGCGCCACCGACTACATCACCAAGCCCTTCTCCACCCGAGACCTGCTGACCACCGTCCGCCGCCACCTGGGCCTGCCGGCGGCCGGCAGCGTGGAGCCGGCGCCGTGACCGGGTCCGTGACCGCGCCCCCCCGCCAACCCCGCCGCATGGTGCCGCTGGCCTTCGGTGCCGCCGGCCTGGGTCTGGTGGCGCTGTCGGTCGGGCTGGCGATGGCGGTGCGCGGATCGGACGCCGCGGACCCGCTGCTGACCTATGCCGTGGTGATGACGGCGGCCTGCGCGGCGGCGGTGTGGGGGCTGTGGCTGGCGGTCGACCGCTACCTGCTGCGCGCCGCCGAAACGCTGAGCCGCGAGGCCGGGCTGATCGCCCACGGCAATGCGGAGGGCATGGTCGGCGGCCGGGTGCCGCTGGCGCGCTACGGCGACCTGCAGCCGATCGCCCGCGCGGTCAACGACCTGTCGGACAAGCTGGCCCAGGTCCGCCGCGACATCGCCCGCACCGTCGCGGAATCGACCGCCAAGGCGGAGGAGCAGAAGACCCAGCTCGCCGCCGTGCTGCGCGACCTGCATGAAGGCGTGCTGGTCTGCAACACCCGGCACCAGATCCTGCTCTACAACCAGACCGCCCTCGACATCCTGCACCTGACGGGGGAGCTGGGGCTCGGCCGTTCGATGCTGCATTTCGTGGTGGCGGAACCGCTGACCCACACGCTGGAGCGGCTGACCTTGCGCGTGCGCGAAGGCCGGCACATCAACCACGAGCACGGCACCACCGCCCAATTCGTCGGCGCCACCACCGACGGCCGCATCCTGCTGGAAGGCCGCATGAGCGCCATCCTGCAAGACCCCGACCCGGCGTCAGACGAGCCCCCCGCCATCACCGGCCCAATCATCACCGGCTACGTGCTGACCCTGTCCGACGCCACCAGCGAACTTGCGGCGCTGGGCCAGCGCGACGCCCTGCTGCGCGAGGCGACGGAGGGGTTCCGCGCGCCGATCGCCAACCTGCGCGCCGCGGTGGAGACGCTGTACGACGCACCGGACCTCGGCCCCAGCGACCGGGCGGCGTTCGAAAGCGCGATGATGGACTCCTGCGACAGCCTGTCCCGGCGGCTGGAGCAGGTGACCGCCGCCTACCGCAACGTCGTCACCGGCAGCTGGCCGATGAGCGACATTCACTCCAACAACCTGATCAACCTCGTTGCCCACCGGGTCGGGACCGAAACCCCCACCAGGGTCACGCTGACCGGACTGCCGCAATGGGTGCATGGCGACAGCCATGGGCTGGTCCTGCTGTTCGCCTATCTGATCGAGAAGGTGCACGGCCTGACCGGCGCCACCGCCTTCGACCTGGAGGCCGCCGGGCCGCAGGACGGCGACCGCTGGGTCTATCTCGATCTGGTGTGGGAAGGGCCGGCGGTGCCCAGCGCCACGTTGGACGGCTGGCTGGAGCAGACCCTGCCGGGCGGGCTGGGGGGACTCAGCGCCGGCGACGTGCTTCAGCACCACCGCAGCACCGCTTGGAGCGAACCGCTTGCAGCCCCCAACGGGACCGCAGTGCGTGCGCGGCTGCGCGTGCCGCTGCCGCCGGCGCAGTCGCCGCGCTCCGCCCTGCCGCGGCCGCGGGCGGGCGCCCGGCCGGAGTTCTTCGATTTCGGACTGCTGCACCAGCCGCTGGCGACCAGCGAGCTTGGCCGCACGCCGCTCGACCGCCTGCATTACGTGGTGTTCGACACGGAGACCACCGGCCTGTCGCCCAGCACCGGCGACGAGATCATCCAGATCGCCGCGGTCCGCGTCGTCGGCGGGCGCATCCTGACGGGCGAGACCTTCAACACGCTGGTCGACCCCAGGCGGCCGATCCCGCCGGAGTCGGTCCCCTTCCACGGCATCACCGACGGCATGGTCGCCGGCAAGCCGACCATCGACGCCGTGCTGCCGCAGTTCCGCGGCTTCGTCTCCGGCGCGGTGCTGGTGGCGCACAACGCCGCCTTCGACCTGAAATTCCTGAAGATGAAGGAACGGGCGGCGGGGGTGGCCTTCGACTGCCCGGTGCTGGACACCATGCTGCTGTCGCGCATGCTGCTGGGCAATGACGGCGACCACACGCTGGACGGCATCGCCGAGCGGCTGGGCATCGAGGTGGTCGACCGCCACACCGCGCTGGGCGACAGCCTTGTCACCGCCGCGGTCTTCCTGCGGATGATCGAGATGCTGCGCGAACGCGACGTGCGGACGCTGGACGACGCCATCCGCGGCGCCAACATCCTGGTCGAACTCGCCGCCCGGGAGCGCGCCTTTTGACCGCGCCGGCCCGCGACGACCAGCCCGCTCCCCGTCGCCAGGAGCGCATGGCCGGGCTGTTCCTGCTGGCCGGCGTGCTGTTCAGCCCGCCGTTGCTCGGCCTGTTCGGGGTGGAGGGCACGGTTCTGGGGGTGCCTGCCCTCTATGCCGGGGTCTTCGGCGCCTGGGCGGTGGTGATCCTGCTGGCGGCGCTCGCCGGCCGGTCTCGGTAGGGGGCCCGCATGGGCGTCGGGCTCGATTGGGGCACCGTCCTGGTCGCGGCGCTGGCCTACCTCTCCGCCCTGTTCGCCATCGCCCATTGGGCCGACCGGCGGGAGGCGGCGGGTCGCAGCGTCATCGCCTCGCCCACCATCTTCGCCCTCTCTCTGGCGGTCTATTGCACGACCTGGACCTTCTACGGCTCGGTCGGGCGGGCGGCGACGCTGGGGATCGGCTTCCTGCCGGTCTATCTCGGCCCCACCCTGCTGATGCTGCTGGCCCCGCTGCTGCTGCGCAAGATCCTGCGCATCGCCAAGGCGCAGCGCATCACCTCCATCGCCGATTTCATGGCCAGCCGCTACGGCCACAGCCCCCTGCTGGGCGGACTGGTGGCACTGACCGCCACCGTCGGCGTCACCCCCTACATCGCCCTTCAACTGAAGGCGGTCGCGGTCAGCTTCGACGCGCTGACCGGCGGCGGGCTGGAGACGACCCATGCGCTCTTCCTCGACCAGGGATTCCTGATCGCCGCGGTGATGGCGCTGTTCGCCATCGTCTTCGGCGCCCGCCAGATCGATGCGGCGGAGCATCACCCCGGCATGGTCGCCGCCATCGCGCTGGAATCGCTGGTGAAGCTGGTCGCCTTCCTGGCGGTGGGCATCTTCGTGGTCTGGGGCCTGCACGGCGGGCTGGACAACCTGTTCGCCGCCGCCGGCGCCCGCCCCGACCTTGCCCGGCTGTTCGGCGGCGATATCGCGTTGGAGGGGGCTGCGTCCGGGATGTGGGTGACCACCACCATCCTGTCGGCGGCGGCGATGCTGTGCCTGCCGCGCCAGTTCCAGGTCATGGTCATCGAGTCGGTGGACGAACGCCATCTCGACCGCGCCGTCTGGCTGTTCCCGCTCTATCTTCTGCTGATCAACCTGTTTGTCCTGCCGGTCGCGCTGTCGGGATTGCTGACCTTCGGCGGACGGTTGGACCCCGATCTGTTCGTGGTCGCCCTGCCTCTGCATGGCGGGATCGAGTGGCTGGCCCTGCTGGCCTTCCTAGGCGGATTGTCGGCGGCGGCAGGGATGATCGTGGTGGAGTCGGTGGCGCTGTCCACCATGCTGTGCAACGACCTCGTGGTGCCGGTGCTGCTGCGTTTCCGGCCGGCGGCGCTCGCGCGCTCGGCGGATGCGGCGCCGCTGCTGCTGACGATCCGGCGGGTCGCCATCGTCGCGATCCTGCTGTTCGGCTACGGCTATTACCGGCTGGCGGGATCGGCCTATGCGCTGGTGTCGATCGGGCTGATCTCCTTCGCCGCGGTGGCGCAGTTCGCGCCCGCCCTGATCGGCGGGTTGTACTGGCGCGGAGCGACCCGGCGCGGCGCCATCGCCGGGGTGGCGGCCGGCACGCTGGTCTGGGCCTACACGCTTCTGCTGCCCAGCTTCGCGCGGTCGGGCTGGCTGCCCGCCAGCTTCATCGCCGACGGACCGTGGAGCATCGCGGCGCTGCGCCCCTATGCGTTGTTCGGGCTGGAGGGCTGGGACCCGCTGGCCCATGCCCTGTTCTGGAGCGCCCTTGCCAACATCGGCGCCTATGTCGGGCTGTCGCTGTTCGACCGGCCGGACGCGGCGGAGCGGGCGCAGGCCGCCGCCTTCGTCGATGTGTTCGAACCGGCTGCCGCCGCCATGCCGCAGGCGTCCCCGGCAGACTGGCGCAACGCCGCCAGCGTCGGCGACCTCGCCCGCGTGGTCGCCCGCTTCCTCGGCCAGCAGCGGGCCGAACAGGCCTTCGCCGGCGCCGACCCGGAGGAGCCGGCGGGGCCGGAGCGGCTGCGGCTGGCCGAACGGCTGCTGGCCGGCGCCATCGGCGGGGCTTCGGCGCGGGTGGCGCTCGCCTCCTCCGTCTCGGCAGGGGCGGTGGAGGCGGCGGAGCTTCTGCGCATGCTGGACGAAACCAGCGATGTCATCGCCCACAGCCGCCAGCTGGAGCTGAAAACGGCGGAGCTGGAACACGCCACCGACGCGCTCCGCGCCGCCAACGACCGGCTGACCGAGCTGGACCGGCTGAAGGACGATTTCCTGTCCACCGTGACGCACGAGCTGCGCACGCCGCTGACCTCCATTCGCGCCCTCAGCGAGATCCTGCACGACGATCCGAAGCTGGACTCCGAACAGCGGCAGGAATTCCTGGCCGTCATCATCAAGGAGAGCGAGCGGCTGACCCGCCTGATCAATCAGGTGCTCGACATGGCGAAGATCGAGGCCGGGGCGCTCGACTGGCGGATCGAGGCCATCGACCCGGCCCTTCTGCTGGCCCAGGCGGTCGCGGCGACCGAGGCACTGTTTCTGGAACGCGGCATCGTCCTGTCGGTGGACATCCCCGGCAACCTGCCGCCGGTGCGCGGCGACGAGGACCGGGTGATCCAGGTGGTGGTGAACCTATTGTCCAACGCTGCGAAATTCACGCCCACCGGCGGCTTGACCCGGCTGGAGGCGAAGCTGGACGGGGACGCGCTGCGAATCACGGTCATCGACAGCGGCCCCGGCGTGGCGCGGAAGGACCGCAACATCGTGTTCGAGCGTTTCCGTCAGGCCGGCGACATGCTGACGGGCAAGCCGGCCGGCACCGGCCTGGGGCTCGCCATCGCCAAGCGCATCGTCGAGCATCTGGGCGGACGGATCGGAGTGGCGGACGCCCCCGCCGGGCTGGACGCGGAATCGGGCAAGGGAGCCGCCTTCTGGTTCACCCTTCCTCTTGCCGGGCCGCTTGCCGCACAGCCTGCCGATGCGGTCCCGGGCGCACCGCTGCCGCCGGGCTCCGCCAACTGATCGGCCATGTATCGTTCACAACCATCCTGCCGCATTGCCATCTCGCCGCATTGCAATCCCGTGTTATCCTGCCCGCCGACCGCGCGTGATAATCGATGGAGGGATTTCCGTCATGCGGCCTGATCCCGGGTTGCGGCCACAGTGCCATACAACCGATGGGGCACCGTACGCCACGGTGCTTCCCGTACGGGCGATCCGCGCTTATGGTGGGGCGCCCGGATCCGGTTGCGGCACGGTTCGGGCGGGTTGGCGGTAGGAAGGCGGGATGGGAAAGATTCTGGTTGTCGACGACGAGAGGGACGTCGAAACGCTGATCATGCAGCGTTTCCGTCGCGCCGTCCGCGCCGGTGAACTGGAGTTCCTGTTCGCCCATGACGGGCAGGAGGCGCTGGAGACCCTGCGCGCGCGGCCCGACATCGACATGGTGCTGAGTGACATCAACATGCCGGGAATGGACGGGCTGACGCTGCTCGACCATCTGCCGCAGGTGAATGCCGACATCCGCGCGGTGATGGTTTCGGCCTATGGCGATTTGGGCAACGTGCGGGCGGCGATGAACCGCGGCGCCTTCGATTTTATTATCAAGCCCATCGATTTCAGCGACCTGGAAGCCACGATCCACAAGACGCTGGAGGCCTGCCGCGCCGTGCGGCGGCTGCGCGACGCGCTGCAGGAGACCCGGACGGCCGAAGCGGCATCGCGCGCCCAGGCCGCCCGCCTGCGCCGGGTGCTGGACGGCAGCCCCATCGGGGTGTCGATCATCACCGAGACCGGTGAGCTGCTCTACTGCAACCAGCGCTGCACCGATCTGTTCGGCGTGCCGGCGGAGGCGATGCACCAGCGCTGCTCCCCCACCCTGTTCCGCCATGTGCGGGAAAGACTGCCGGACCGGGCGCCCGGGGCCGTGCCCGCTGCGGACGAAATCCATTACGTGCGCGAGGACGGGCGGACGGTGTGGATGGCGATGTCCGTCGACCGCACCACTTACGAGAACCAGCCGGTCTTCATCGTCTGGCTCTACGACATCACCGAACGCAAGGTGCAGGCGGAGGCGCTGCGCAGCGCCAAGGATTCGGCCGAACAGGCGCTGGCCGACCTGGAGCGCATGCAGTCCGACCTGATCCGGGCGGAGAAGATGGCGGTGATCGCCCAGCTGATCGCCGCGGTCGCACACGAGATCAACACGCCCGTCGGCATCGCGCTGACCGCCGCAACTCACCTGCAGACGGCGTCGGAAGCGATCATCATGACCTTCAAGGGCGGCCAGCTGCGCAAAAGCGACTTCCAGGACTATGTCGGCACCGCCAGCGAGGTCTCCACCCTGCTGGTCGCCAACATCGAACGCGCCGCCGCCCTGATCCAGAGCCTGAAGCTGGTGACGGAGGGCAAGGCCAGCTCACCGCGCAGCAGTGTCGGCCTGCGCGACTACCTGTCCGACATCGTGCTGGCGGTGCAGGTGCAGCCGGCGGCGGCAGGGCACCAGCTGGCTCTGGAGTGCCCGGACGGGCTGGCGCTGGACACCTATCCCGGCGCGCTGACCGAGGTGCTGCTGGCCCTGCTGACCAATGCCTTCGCCCACGCCTTCGAACAGGAACCCGCCACCGCCGATATCGGCGAGCCGCAGGACGACGCCGACCGCCGCCCCGGCGGCAAGGTCACGGTTTCGGTGCGGATGCTGGGGGAGGACCGGGTGGAGCTGCGCGTGTCCGACGACGGCCGCGGCATCGCGCCCGACATCCGGCCGCGGCTGTTCCAACCCTTCACCACCACCCGCCGCGGTGCCGGCAGCATGGGGCTGGGGCTCTACGCCGTGTTCAACCTGGTCACCGGCAAGCTCGGCGGCGAGATCGACATCGACAGCGAGGTCGGCCGCGGAACCAGCGTCGTCCTGCGGTTGCCGCTGGATGCTCCCTAATCCTGCCGCCCCCTGATCCTGCCCGACAAGCGGCAGAAGACCTGTGGACGACATCTTCGGGATCCTCACCCATGCACGACAAGTCCGATCTGCTGCGATCCCTGCCCCCACTGTCGTCCTATTCGCCGGAGGAATCGGTGGCGCACTCGCTGGACCGGGCGCGGCTCTACCATGACCAGCTGGTCGCGGCGATGCCGGGCCTGATCGTCCATCGCGACGGCGTGATCCTCCATTGCAGCGGCACGTTGGCCCGCCTGCTGGGCTACGAGTCGGCGGAACAGGTGATGGCCCTGCCCGACATCATGACCCTGGTCCCGGAAGACGCCCATCTGGCGGAGCGCGACGCCTACGCCCGTTGCCTGCAGGGTCCGACCCAGCCGCTGGCCCGCCGCATCAAACGCCACCGCGCCGACACCAGCATCCAGTGGTTCGACCAGCTGCTGGAGCCAGTGGACTGGGGCGGTACGCCCGCGGTGATGGAGATGCTGACCCAGATGCGTCCCGAGGCCGCCAATGCCGAGGTGCCGCATCAGGGACAACTGCTGCAGGCGGCCATCGACGCCATGCCGAACGGCGTGCTGATGCTGGACCGCGACCTGCGGCTGGAAGGGGCCAACAGCGAGTATTTCCGGCTGTGGGACTATCCCCCCGGCATGTTCCCGCCCGGCACCCCGGTGGCCGAGACGCTCTATTACAATCATCGGCGCGGCGATTACGGCGACGTCCCCTGCGAGGAGACGGTGGCGGAGCTGTGCACCCGCTTCCTGGTCAAGGGCGTCATCAATTCCGAACGTCAGGTGCCGACCAACGGCCGCATCCTGGACATCCGCACCGCTCCGCGCGCCGACGGCGGTTACGTCATCACCCAGAACGACATCACCGACCGCAAGCGCATCGAGGACGAGTTGCGGGAGGCCAAGGAGCGGGCCGAAGCGATCCTGAAGGAGTTGCGCGAGACCCAGCAGCAGCTGATCGTGCAGGAGAAGATGGCATCGCTCGGCCAGCTCACCGCGGGTATCGCCCACGAGCTGAAGAATCCGCTGAACTTCGTCAACAACTTCGCCGAACTGTCGGGAGAGCTGCTGGACGAGATGCTGGCGCTGCTGGAGCCGCTGAACGACCATCTGGACGACGCGACCCGCGCCGACGTGGACGATCTGGTCGACAGCCTGCAAAGCAACCTGCGCAAGATCGCCGACCATGGCCGGCGCGCCGACAACATCGTCAAGAGCATGCTGGCCCATTCGCGCGGCGGCGGCGGCGAATGGCAGACGACCGATCTGAATGCCCTGGTGGAAGAAGCTCTGTCCCTGTCCTACCACGCCGTGCGCGCCCAGGATCGCAACTTCAACCCCACGCTGGAGCGTCGATTCGCCGCGGATGTGGGTGAGGTGAAGCTGGTTCCGCAGGACATGTCGCGTGTCCTCGTCAATTTGTTCACGAACAGCTTTTATGCCATCCGCAAGCGACAGTTGACCTGTGGCGACGTGGATTATGAACCGACGCTGGCGGTGACAACCGAAACAAGAGGAAGTGAAGTTTCCATAAGAATTCACGACAATGGCGTCGGCATGCCACCCGCCGTGGTCGACAAGCTCTTCACGCCTTTTTTCACCACGAAGCCCACCGGCGAAGGAACCGGCTTAGGTCTTTCACTCAGCTATGACATCGTGGTACATCAGCACAGGGGCCGTTTCGACGTATCCAGCATCGAAAACGAGCATGCCGAGTTTACGATCACGCTGCCACGAACCGTGACGGCAATGTCGCTAGGGGAGCGCCGGAAGTCATGACCCTGGGAATCCTCGTCGTCGATGACGAACCGGATATCGAGGATCTGTTCCGTCAGCGCTTTCGCGCAGAATTGCGCCGTGGAGAACTTGCCCTTCATTTCGCCTCTTCCGCGGAGGAGGCACTTGAAAGCTTGAACACCGGTCTGCAACCGGAAGCTGTTCTTGTCCTGAGCGATATCAATATGCCCGGCATGAGCGGCCTTGACTTCCTGCAGCGCCTCCGCGCGGACGCTCCGCAGGTGCCGGTCATCATGGTCACCGCCTATGGCGACACCGAAAACCGCCGCCGCGCGCTGGACATCGGCGCGACCGAACTTGTGACCAAGCCCGTTGATTTCGTCGCCCTGAAGAAGCTGGTCCAGAACGTCATCGTCCAGAAGACGGCGGCCTGAACACAGGCTCTCTCCCGCCTCGGGGTCGGAGGGGGCGGACGCCCCGCACCGATCACCCCGCACAGACCGCCGCGATGTCGCTCAACTCCGGCCGTGCGCCCGCCGAACAGGACGGGCAGTCCGGATCGACCGGAACCGAGATCTCGTTGAACTCGCCGCGCAAGCCGTCATAGAGCAGCAGGCGGCCGGCCATCGGCTCGCCGAGGCCGAGCAGCAGCTTGATCGTCTCGGCCGCCATGATCGTGCCGATCACGCCGGGCAGCACACCCAACACGCCGGCCTCCGCGCAGGACGGCGCATATTCGGCCGGCGGCGGTTCCGGGAACAGGCAGCGATAGCAGGGCCTCAGCCCCGGCGCGGCTCCGCCGAACACCGACACCTGACCCTCGAAGCGGAAGATCGCGCCATAGACGTTCGGCACGCCCAGCCGCAGGCAGGCGTCGTTGACCAGATAGCGCGTCGGCAGATTGTCGGACCCGTCGACCACGACATCGTGCCCGGCCAGCAGGTCCAGCACATTGGCCGCCTCCAGCCGCGTGTCGTGCGACACCACCTCGATGGTCGGGTTGAGATCCAGCAGGGCGGCGCGGCCACTCTCCACCTTGCGCTGGCCCAGCCGGCTTTCGGCATGCAGGATCTGGCGCTGCAGGTTGCTGCGCTCCACCCGATCGTCGTCGATCAGGGTCAGGCGCCCGACCCCCGCGGCGGCGAGGTAGAGCGCGATCGGCGAGCCCAGCCCGCCCGCTCCGATCAGCGCGACGCGACTGCGCAGCAGCCTGTGCTGACCGGCCTCCCCCACCTCCGGCATGGTCAGGTGGCGGCGGTAGCGCTCGCGCTGGGCGGCGTCGAGCTGCGGCGGCACCTCCACCGGCAGACCCGCGGCCTTCCAGGCCGAGAAGCCGCCGGCCACCGACCGCACATCCCCGTAGCCCAGCCGCAGCAGATCCTCCGCCGCGAACAGAGACCGGGTGCCGCCGGCGCACATCAGCAGAACGGGACGCGCCGGGTCGGGCGCCTTCTCCTCGATCCGCAGTTCCAGAAAACCGCGCGGCAGGCGCAGCGCCCCGGCGGGGCTGCCGGTCGCCGTCTCCTCGTCCTCGCGGACATCGACCAGCACGGCACCCTCCCGTTGCAGGACGAGAGCATCGTCAGCGGTCACTTCCGCGATGCGGGCGCGCAGATCGGCAAGGCGCCGGTCCCTCAGGCTCATGACGAAACGCTCCTCAACCGCCCGCCAGGGCGACCATCAGGGTCAGGGTGGCGCCGGCCGGCAAGGCCGCCTCCAGCCCGCCCAGCCGCCGCACGTCGTCGCGGCCGAGATAGACGTTCACGAAGCGGCGCAGCTCGCCTTCGGCGGTGAACAGCCGGTCGCGGAAGGCGTCCTGCCCGGCGGTCAGCGCCGCAAGCGCCTCGCGCACCGTTGCGCCCGGCACCGTCACCTGATCGCGCCCGCCGACGAAGCCGCGCAACGGGGTCGGCACGCGGATGGTCACCTCTGCGGTCGTCACGTCTGCATCTCCTCTTCCGGCATCCCCTCCCCAGCAGGCTCCTGCGGCCCCGCCTGGGCCAGCGCCGCTTCCGCCTCCACCGCCAGCTGGCGGAACAGGTCGCGCACCTGCTTGGCCCGCATCAGGTCGATGCGCAGGTCCAGCAGGTCCTTGAAGCCATATTCATAGGACCAGACGTCGGCCGGCGCATCGACCCGGCAGGCGGTGCTGGCGACATGCTCGGCCAACAGCTGCTCGACCGTTTCCTTGGGCTGGCGGCTGGCGTCGCCGAAATGCAACTCCATCACCCGCTCGACCAGGGCCGCCGCCTCGGCGGTGGACTCGTAGAGCCCGCGCAGGCGCAGTTCGTTCAGCACCGGCTTGGTCGTGCGCGCCAGGAAACGGCGCGGGATCAGCCAGAGCCGCATCGCCCGCTCGATGGCCAGCTCGGTCATCAGCTCGCTGAACTCGGCATCGGTCAGGTCGTTGCGGCGGCACCAGCCGGCCAGTGCCTCCGCCCCGGCAAGGCCGCGCATGGCGCAGAAACGTTGGGTTTCCGTCCGTACCGCCGCCTCGTCCACCGTGACGCCCATGACCTCGGCAAACTGGCGGATCAGCAGGCGGCCGAGCGCGGCGTTGTTGATCTCGGCGAAGTCCGGCCGGTGCAGGGCGGCATGGGAGGCGATCTCCGACAGCGGCACCGTGTTGCCCCCATGGCAGACGCGGCGGTCGCGCTCGTACAGCACGTCGAAGTAATGGGACGCGTTGAAGTCGAAGGGCGCCGGCCGCGGCGGCATGATCAGGCTGCCGAGATGGCTGAGCAGCACCTCCGCATCGCGGCGCTTCTGGTCGATCGCGCCGGTTTCAAGGAAACGTTCCAGCCGGTCGGTTTCCTCCCGGCTCAGCCCGGCTTCGGCGAAGATGCGGTCGCGGATGCGTTCGGTGAAATACAGCGCCTTCGCGGCGGCGATCACCCGGTCGTGCAGGTTCCGGTCCACCGCACCGGCGGCCAGCGCCGCGGCCATGCTCGCGCGAAGGTTCACCAGCGGTTCCGACAGCGGGAACCAGCCGTCTTCCGGCCCGGCATGGGCCAGCGCCACCTCGTCGTCACCGGTCAGCCGGCCGTCGACATACCCGCGCGCCACCTCGCCGACCGGCACCATGCCGAAGGGATGGCATTCGGCCGCCCGCAAGGCGCCCATGCTGGACGCGCCGTAGACCGCCACGCCCTTGTGCAGGGCATAGAGGATCTCCTTGTGCCAGACCGACAGCGACTGGCCGAACACCCCGTCGATCAGGGCGATCACGTCCGGCCGGTGGATGGTCATGGCGCTGATGATGTCGGCCTGCGCCGCCGGCGGCAGGAACACCGCACCCGGCAGGATGGCACGGGCTTCCTCCACCGGCATGGTGGGCCCCAGGAACACACAGATCTTCATGCCACCGATCCCATTTGCGCCCCTGCTTGCGCTTGAGCCGCATGCCCCCTCAGCGCCTCCGCGAAAGCCAGCGGACGCGCACCCGGAGTGTAGAAGTCGAACTGGTAGCCTTCCAGCCCCGGCACCAGCACCCGCACCACCGGAATGCCGATTTCCGGCAGGGTCAGGTCGAAGACGAGCGCCTGCTCGATCCCGGCTCGGCGCAGCACGGTCAGCAGAATGGTGATGTCGCCTTCAAAGGTCGGGGTGGCATGGTTCAGGTGGCGGCGGCCATCGGTGTTGATCGGCGTCGCCTCCAGCGCGGCGATCTCCGCGCTGCCGTCGGCGTTCTGGTTGCGGACCAGATCGCGGCGGAAGAAGTCGTCGCGCGATCCGGCGATCAGGACCAGCCGCGACTGCACCGCCTCGGTCAGGGCACGGCACATGGCGACCGCCGGCTCCAGATGGCTGCCATAGCCGCGGTTCATGCCGGTCTTGCGCAGTTCGCGGTCATAGACGATGGCCATGTAGCTCGGCACGCCCATGTCCGTGGTGACGTCGAACAGCAGCGGACGGATGCCGGCCAGTTCGAAACGGTGCAGCAGGTCGCGGACGGACGGCGCGTCGATGCTGGTCAGATCGACCCGCGGCGTCGGCCAGTTCAGCCGGTCGCCGGCATAGCGCCAGCAGGCGACGGAATCGCGCTCGATCACCTCGTAGAGACCGGCGGCGACCGCCTCCAGGATATGGTTGCCGCTGGCCAGCCCGTTGGTGCCCATGGCGTAGAAGCTGCGGGCGCCCGGCTTGGTGCCCGGCGGCATGCTGTGCAGCCCGACCGAGGTCCAGGGTGCGGCGACCGGACGGCCGCTCATCAAATCCCAGCCCCAGGTCCAGATCTCCGGCCGGTCGGCACGGAAGGCGCCGTGCTTGGTCCCCGGCAGCCGGTCCAGCGGGATGCGCCCGTCGGCCGGCAGGTCGTTCCACGACGCTTCGATGTGCGGCAGGCGCAGATGCTCGGCATGGTGGAACTCGATCGCCTCCATCGCGGCGGAGACGGTCGCGGCGGCGAGGCTGAAGCCCTTGCCGGCGCTGCCCGACAGGGTCGGACTGTTCGGCCGGTGCCCGATGACGGTGTGGATGCCCAGGCGGTCCAGCCCGGTCACGTCGGCCAGCCGCGTGATGCCGCAGCGGGCGAAATGGGGCGAGATGCGGGCCAGCGTTTCTTCCGGCGTCGCCGTGCGGTGGGTGCCGAGGAAGAAGCGCTTGGCGGCGCGGTGGACGGTGTCGCCCAGGCGGATGCCGGGAAACTCCGGAAGGACGGTGTCGGGCGATGCGCTGTCAGCCATGGGATGGGTCAGGACTCGCGGCTCCGGCCGGCTCGGGTGGAGATGGGTTGCGGCCCCGCAGAGTGCGGGAAGCCAAGGGGAGGGGCCGGCCGTCTCCCGAAGGAAAGGCCGGCCCCGATCCTATCACGCCTCGGTGGTGGGGTCGTCGCTCGCCGCTGCGGGCCCCTGCGAAGCGGAGGCCGCCCCCCCCGGAACGGCTGCGGCGGAGGTCGCCGAAGCGGACTGCGCCGCAGCGGAGGTGGCCGACGCGGAGTGAGCAGACGCCGGAGCGGCGACAGCCGAGAAGGCCGGGGCCGGAACCGCAGACGCCGACTGCGCCGCAGCCGAGAAGGCCGAAGCCGGAGCAGCGACCGCAGAGAATGCGGGAGCGGGTACAGCGGAGGCAGACTGTGCCGCGGCCGAGAAGGCGGACGCCGGGGCGGCCACGGCCGAGAAAGCGGGAGCCGGAACCGCGGACGCCGACTGCGCGGCCGCAGAGAAGGCCGAAGCCGGAGCAGCCACCGCCGAGAAAGCGGGAGCCGGAACCGCGGACGCAGACTGCGCGGCGGCCGAGAAGGCAGATGCCGGAGCAGCCACCGCCGAGAAGGCGGGGGCCGGAACCGCGGACGCAGACTGCGCCGCAGCCGAGAAGGCCGAAGCCGGAGCAGCCACCGCCGAGAAAGCGGGAGCGGGTACAGCGGACGCCGACTGTGCGGCGGCCGAGAAGGCGGACGCCGGGGCGGCCACAGCCGAGAAGGCGGGGGCCGGAACGGCGGAGGCAGACTGCGCCGCGGCCGAGAAGGCCGAAGCCG
The DNA here is from genome assembly GCA_023423695.1 of Pseudomonadota bacterium. Lineage (GTDB taxonomy): Bacteria > Pseudomonadota > Alphaproteobacteria > Azospirillales > Azospirillaceae > Azospirillum. The sequence continues at coordinate 93,199 of JAFAFA010000054.1, forward strand.
GAGCAGCCACCGCCGAGAAAGCGGGAGCCGGAACCGCGGACGCCGACTGCGCCGCAGCCGAGAAGGCCGAAGCCGGAGCAGCCACCGCCGAGAAAGCGGGAGCGGGTACAGCGGAGGCAGACTGTGCGGCGGCCGAGAAAGCGGACGCCGGAGCGGCGACCGCAGAGAAGGCCACCGGGGTCGGAACCGCAGAAGCAGATTGTGCAGCAGCAGAGGTCGCGGACGCTGACTGAGCCGAGGCCGAGAAACCGGGCGCCGGAGATGCCGACGCTGAAGCGGACGCGGAGGTTGCCGAAGCCGAAGTGGCAGAGGCCGAGGTTGCCGAGGCAGAAGTGGCGGAGGCGGAGGTCGCGAACGCCGAAGTGGCCGAAGCGGAAGCAGCCGTCGCGATCGATTCGACTGCCACGCCGCTGTCCAGGCCGCTCTCTTTACCGGTCAAGGAAGTGAAGGCATCGGCGGCGGCGCTGCGGACATGGTCGGGAAGGACGCCGCCGAACCCGCTCTGCGCCAGCAGGGCCTGCTTGCCCGGAATATCGAGGGCGTTCAGCTGATTACGGAATTCGCCGTCGGTGGCGAGGCGCTTAATGAGGGCGAGTGCCTGTTCCTTGGCCATTTACGGGCCCCTCCTGCAATCGGTCAGCCAATAGGATTGCTGCGAATGGAATGCAACGGCTAAACCAATAGCATAGGCAATCCGCATAAATTCTAGTGAAAATCGACAAGAATCTATGCCTGACCTCGAAATTTAACGTCCATTGCAGGCCTGCCCCCGACAGTGAGACGGCAGGATCGCATAGAACAGGCAGGTCCAGTGCTCCGATCATGATCCGCAATCGTGATCGGGAGCGATGCATCCGCCTGAAACGCACACATATGAAGGACGCCGGGAATGGATGGCCGCGACTCGGACGCAAAGCGGTCTCAGCCGGCCAGTGCGGCCGCCCGCCGCCGCACGCGCCATTCCTCGCGCGTTTGGTGCCAAACGTCGGCCTCGGGCGGCTTGACCGGCTCGGGCAGCATCGTGGTTCCGCGCACCTCGGCCCCCAGTCTGCGCGCCACTGCCTGCGAGGCCGTGTTGCGGGGATGAATGGTGTGGATGACCTCGGTCCAGCCGAGATGGTCGAACACCCAGTCGATGGCCGCGACGGCACTTTCGACCGCGTAGCCGCGGCCCCAGCAATCGCGCATGATCGCCCAGCCGACCTCCGGCCCCGGCCAGCCGTCCGGTACCCACGGGCCGACCCGGCCGACCCAGCGGCCGGTCTCCTTCTCGATGACGGAGAACATGGCGAAACCCTGGATCGACCAGGCGCCGGCCATCGACAGGAAGCCGCGCCAAGCAACGGGGCGCGACTGCAACCCGCCGATGAACTCGGTCGCCTCCGGATCGGCCATCATCGCCGCCCAGCCATCGAAATCCTCCGCCCGGGTCGGCCGCAGGATCAGACGAGCGGTTTCCAGAATCGGTTCATCCATGGAGGCCTTCATCCCACCGACCGGAGCTTCAGCAAAAAGCGCAGCCATGCCGCGAATACCCTCTCAAAAATCGCCCGCGAAAAAGATATGGGCAAATCATTCACAACCGAAACATGTGGGCGATAACAAATCCGTCAACGGTTACAAGAAATATCATTCACAAGCATCAAACCCGCGTCCAGAGAGAACTGTCGGCACCACCCTTGCGCAGCGTAACCTTAACCGAACACCCTAGGCTTTCTGGGCTAAGGCGACGGCGCGTCTCGCATCCCATATATTGGTGCGATGCCCGGGCGCTTCCTTGTGCCCGGGCGGACAAAAAGAACAGAGACAAGTACGGAGCACAACGATGTTGCGGTTTCGGATGGCAATCCTGGCCCTGGCGGCGGTGAGCGGCGCGACCCTGGCCGTCGCCGGCTTCAGCGGCGGTGCCGCGGCCCAGTCCAAGCTGGACTCCTCGGGCAAGCCCGTGTGGGACGAAAGCCACAACCAGCGCCCGACCGCGGCCAGCGACCGCGCGCTGCCGGCCGGCGTGGTCACCCTGCGCACGGCGACCTCCGGCCCCGGCCTGCTCGGCGTCTATGCCCGCAACGGCCTGCCCTTCGACATCGTGCTGACCCGTGTCGACGCCACCCAGTGCGTCAACATCCTGCCGGAGGATTGCGGCCTGCTGGGCACCGACGTCCGCGTCGCCACCGGCGCGGAGGTGCTGGTGCGCAGCCTGCGGCAGGCCGACATGACCCGCACCTATGGCGTCACCCCGGTCTACAGCTGGCGCCCGGCCGTCGCCGCGAAGTAAGCGACCGAACCGGCGGGACCGGCGCCCGATCCGGGGCGGCGGTCCCGCCCCGTCTCCTATTCCCTTGACTTCCCGTCGCCCGCGGGCTGAATGCCCGGACGAGCAGACGGGTAGCCGGCGATGATGTCCTTGTCCAAGATTCTCCTCCTTGCGCTGGTGATCGGCGCCGTGTGGTTCGGCTGGCGCTGGATCAACCGCGTGCAGGCGATCGGCCGCGCCCGCAACACCCCCCGCCGGCCGGATGGCCGCCGCGATGCAGCCGCCGGCCAACCGCCGCGCGAAGCCCGGACCTCCGCCGCCGCTGCCGAAGCGGAAGACATGGAGAAGTGCCCGGAATGCGGCGCCTATGTCGCCCCGCGCTCCGCCGTGTCCTGCGGCCGCCCGGCCTGCCCCTACGGCCGCTGACAGTACGACGCGCCCTTCCCTCGCCCCCGACACGACGCCGCCGCGGCGCGATCTGCCGCGCTGCGGCTTGATTTGACGGTGGCGCCCGCCTATCGTGCGGCGCGTTTTCAACATTTCTATTGTGGACCGTCCATGGCCTCCCAGATCGGGACTTCCGACGGCGGGAATTCCGCCGACCGCCGCGGCCTGTCGTTCCAGGCCCTGATCCTCAAGCTCCACCAGTTCTGGTCGGAGCAGGGTTGCGTCATCCTGCAGCCCTACGACATGGAGGTCGGCGCGGGGACCTTCCATCCCGCAACCACCCTGCGCGCCCTCGGGCCGCGGCCCTGGAAGGCGGCGTATGTGCAGCCGTCCCGCCGGCCCTCGGATGGCCGCTATGGCGAGAACCCGAACCGGCTGCAGCACTACTATCAGTTCCAGGTGATCCTGAAGCCGTCGCCGCCCGACATCCAGGATCTCTATTTGAAGTCGCTCGCCGCC
>JAFAFA010000066.1 GCA_023423695.1 Pseudomonadota bacterium
GCACACGCTGATGGACGAGCGCCGCAAGGCCTTCTACGAGTACCACGCCGCGATGCTCGAGCCGTGGGACGGCCCGGCCTCGATCGTGTTCACCGCCGGCCGCCAGATCGGCGCCACGCTGGCCCGCAACGGCCTGCGCCCTTCGCGCTCCTGCGTAACCGACGACGACCTCGTGATCATGGCGTCCGAGTCCGGCGTGCTGCCTGTGCCCGAGAACAAGATCGTGCGCAAGTGGCGCCTGCAGCCCGGCAGGATGTTCCTGATCGACCTGGAGCAGGGCCGCATGATCGACGACGAGGAACTGAAGGCCTCGCTCGCCAACGCCAAGCCCTACAAGCAGTGGATCGAGAACCTGCGCATCAAGCTCGACGAAGTCGAGCCGAACGCGGTCGACATCCCCGTGTCCGAGCCCGCCGCGCTGCTCGATCGGCAGCAGGCCTTCGGCTACACGCAGGAGGACATCAAGTTCCTGATGGCCCCCATGGCCAGCGCCGGGGAAGAGGGTATCGGCTCGATGGGCAACGACAGCCCGCTGGCCGTGCTGTCGGACAAGAACAAGCCGCTGTACAACTACTTCAAGCAGCTGTTCGCGCAGGTGACCAACCCGCCGATCGACCCGATCCGCGAGGCGATCGTGATGTCGCTGGTGTCCTTCATCGGCCCCAAGCCGAACCTGCTGGACATCAACCAGGTCAACCCGCCGATGCGGCTCGAAGTGGGGCAGCCCATCCTCGACTTCGAGGACATGGGCAAGCTGCGCGGCATCGACGCGCGCACCCACGGCAAGTTCCGCAGCTACACGCTGGACATCACCTATCCGCTCGCCTGGGGCAAGGAAGGCGTGGAGGCCAAGCTGGCCTCGCTCAACGCCGAGGCGGTGGACGCGATCCGCGGCGGCAAGAACATCCTGATCATCAGCGACCGCGCCGTTTCGTCCACGCAGGTCGCCATCCCGGCGCTGCTGGCGCTGTCCTCCATCCACCAGCACCTGGTGCGTGAAGGCCTGCGGACCACCGCAGGCCTCGTGGTGGAGACCGGCTCGGCGCGCGAGGTGCACCACTTCGCGGTGCTGGCCGGCTACGGCGCCGAGGCCGTGCACCCCTACCTGGCGATGGAGACGCTGGTCTCCATCCACAAGGACCTGCCCGGCGAGCTGTCGGCCGACAAGGCCGTCTACAACTACGTCAAGGCGATCGGCAAGGGCCTGTCCAAGATCATGTCCAAGATGGGCGTGTCGACGTACATGTCCTACTGCGGCGCGCAGCTGTTCGAGGCCATCGGCATCAACAGCGACACGATCGAGAAGTACTTCACCGGCACGGCCAGCCGCGTGGAAGGCATCGGCGTCTTCGAGATCGCCGAGGAAGCCTTCCGCCTGCATCGCGCCGCCTTCGGCAACGACCCCGTGCTCGCCTCCATGCTGGACGCCGGTGGCGAATACGCCTGGCGCACGCGCGGCGAAGAGCACATGTGGACGCCGGACGCGATCGCCAAGCTGCAGCACGCGGCGCGCGCCAACAACTGGGGCACGTACAAGGAGTACGCCCAGATCATCAACGACCAGAGCCGCCGCCACATGACGCTGCGCGGCCTGTTCGAGTTCAAGGTCGATCCCGCGAAAGCCATCCCCGTCGACGAGGTCGAGCCCGCCAGGGAGATCGTCAAGCGCTTCGCCACCGGCGCGATGTCGCTGGGCTCCATCTCCACCGAGGCGCACGCGACGCTCGCCGTCGCGATGAACCGCATCGGCGGCAAGAGCAACACCGGCGAAGGCGGCGAGGATCCCGCGCGCTACCGCCAGGAACTCAAGGGCATCCCGATCACGGCCGGCCAGACCATGGCGCAGGTGATCGGCAGCGACGTCGTCGAGGTCGACATGCCGCTGCAGCAGGGCGATTCGCTGCGCTCGCGCATCAAGCAGGTCGCCTCCGGCCGCTTCGGCGTGACCGCGGAGTACCTGTCGTCCGCGGACCAGATCCAGAGCAAGAGGGCGCAGGGCGCCAAGCCGGGCGAGGGCGGGCAGCTGCCGGGCGGCAAGGTGTCCAAGTACATCGGCAAGCTGCGCTACTCGGTGCCGGGCGTAGGCCTGATCTCCCCGCCGCCGCACCACGACATCTACTCGATCGAGGATCTGGCGCAGCTCATCTATGACCTGAAGCAGATCAACCCGGACGCCAAGGTCACGGTGAAGCTGGTCAGCCGGTCGGGCATCGGCACCATCGCCGCCGGCGTGGCGAAGGCCAACGCCGACATCATCCTGATCTCCGGCAACTCCGGCGGCACCGGCGCCAGCCCGCAGACCTCGATCAAGTTCGCCGGCCTGCCCTGGGAGATGGGCCTGTCGGAGGTGCATCAGGTCCTGACGCTGAACAAGCTGCGCCACCGCGTGCGGCTGCGCACCGACGGCGGCCTGAAGACCGGCCGCGACATCGTCATCGCCGCCATGCTGGGCGCGGAAGAGTTCGGCATCGGCACCGCCAGCCTGATCGCCATGGGCTGCATCATGGTCCGGCAGTGCCATTCCAACACCTGCCCGGTCGGCGTCTGCGTCCAGGACGAGAAGCTGCGCGAGAAGTTCGTCGGCACGCCGGAGAAGGTCGTCAACCTCTTCACCTTCCTGGCCGAAGAGGTCCGCGAGATCCTGGCCCGCCTGGGCTTCCGCTCGCTGACCGAGGTGATCGGCCGCACCGACCTGCTCCATCAGGTCAGCCGCGGCGGCGCCCACCTGGACGACCTCGACCTCAACCCGCTGCTGGCCCAGGTCGATCCGGGCGAGAACGCGCGCTACTGCACGCTGCAGGGCCGCAACGAGGTGCCGGACACGCTGGACGCCCGCATCGTCGCCGATGCCCGCCCGCTGTTCGAGGAAGGCGAGAAGATGCAGCTCGCCTACAACGCCCGCAACACGCAGCGCGCCATCGGCACGCGGCTGTCCTCGATGGTGACGCGGAAGTTCGGGATGTTCGGGCTGCAACCCGGCCACATCACCGTCCGCCTGCGCGGTACCGCCGGCCAGTCCCTGGGCGCCTTCGCGGTCCAGGGCATCAAGCTGGAGGTGATGGGCGACGCCAACGACTATGTCGGCAAGGGCCTGTCGGGCGGCACCATCGTCGTCCGTCCGGCCACCAGCAGCCCGCTGGAGTCGAACAAGAACACCATCATCGGCAACACGGTGCTGTACGGCGCCACCGCCGGCAAGCTGTTCGCCGCCGGTCAGGCCGGCGAGCGGTTCGCGGTGCGCAACTCCGGCGCCACCGTGGTGGTGGAGGGCTGCGGCTCCAACGGCTGCGAGTACATGACGGGCGGCACGGCGGTCATCCTGGGCAAGGTCGGCGACAACTTCGCCGCCGGCATGACCGGGGGCATGGCCTACCTGTACGACCCGGAAGACTCGCTGCCGCTGCACATCAACGAGGAAAGCGTCATCTTCCAGCGGATCGAGGTGCCCCATTACGAGGCCCAGCTCCGCGCCCTGATCGAGGAGCATGTCGCCGAGACGCAGAGCCGTTTCGCCGCCGAGATCCTCAACGACTGGCAGCGTGAGCTCGGCCACTTCTGGCAGGTGGTCCCGAAGGAGATGCTGCACCGTCTGGCCGTGCCGGTGACCCTGCCGCGCGCCATCCCGGCGGAGTAAAGCCCTCTCCCGCAAGAGCGGACCATCCCCTCTCCCCCGCTCACGCGCAAACGGAGTTTGCGCTGACGCGACAGGCGGACCAAAGGTCCGCCGAAAGCGGGGAGAGGGTTGGGGTGAGGGGGATGCACAGCGAGGATCTTCAAGAGTCGCATACGAAAACGGCGCGCCATCCGGCAGGACGGCGCGCCGTTTCTCATTCGGGGTTGCGTCAACCGGCGGGCGGAGCCAGCTCCAGCGCCATGACGATGCTGTCGAACTGGACGCCCGGCGCCAGGATCACCGACCGCGTTCCAACCGGACGGAAACCGGCCGACGCATAGAAGCGCTCAGCGACGAGGCTGGACAGACAGTCCAGCCGGCGGACGCCGGCAACCCGCGCTTCCTCGATGCAGCGGCCGAGAAGGGCGCTGCCGACACCCCGGCGCAGGAAACCGGGATGGGTGGCGAAATGCCGGATATGCCCGACCGTTGGATCGACCGGCTGGCAGGGCGCCCCCGGCGGTTCGCGGGTCCAGCCGCCGCAGCCGATGACGGCGCCGCCCTCCGACACCGCCAGATGATAGGTGCCCGACCGCAGCAACAGCGGGTTGGCCCGCATCATCGCCGGCAGGGCGCGCTCCAGCACGTCCGCCGGATAGCCTGCGGCCATCAGCGGCGGATACGACGCCTGGAGCAGCGCGCCGACCGCCTCGGCATCCTCCGGCCCCGCCGGCCGGATGGAGAAACAGGAATCGCTCACGGCTCGAATTCCCAAGGTTCGGCCTTGGCCACCGCGATCCACTCCCGCATCGCCGGCAGGGCCAGCACGGCGTCCATATAGGTATGCGACTCCGGTGACACCGCGACGCCATAGGTCTCCAGCCGCGTCACCACCGGGGCGAACATGGCGTCGGCGATGGTAAAGGCGCCGAACAGGAACGGCCCGCCCGCCGGCTTGCCGAAGCGGGTGCGGGCGTCGGCCCACAGCGCCTCGATCCGCGCGATGTCGGCGGCGGTCGCCTCGGTCATGCCTTGCCCCTTGCGGTCGCGCTTGAGGTCCATCGACATGGTGGTGCGCAGCGAGACGAAGCCGGAATGCATCTCCGCCGACACCGAGCGCGCCACCGCCCGCGCCGCCCGGTCCGCCGGCCACAGCCGAACCTCGGGCGCCAATTCCGCCACATACTCGCAGATTGCCAGCGAGTCCCAGACGGTCAGCCCGTCATGGATCAGGGTGGGCACGCGGCCCGATGGCGAATGCTCGGCGATTCGGGCGGCGGTGTCGGGCTGGCGCAGGGGAATGACGGTCTCGGTGAAGGCCAGCCCGGTGTGCTTGAGCGCCAGCCACGGGCGCAACGACCAGGACGAATAGGTCTTGTTCCCCATCACCAGGGTCAGGTCGGACATCGGACGGCACCTTTCGAAACGGGCAAACAGCGGGGGCGTGAGCATGACCCACCTCACGGACCGCAACAAGCCTTCCGGTTGCGCCGGGGCAAGCATCCGCCCTACCCGCGCGACAAACCTCCTCCGGATGTTTCATTGGAGCGGGTATACTGAGCAGCTGAATGGGCGAATGGGCCATCCATTTGGAAAACGTCGTTGATCTGTGGCTTTCCGCGAGGCACTCCATGACCCGGAAACTGTTCTGGGACGATCCCTACCGCACCCGCCTGGAAACCCGCATTGCCGCGGTGGATGGCGACGAGGTTACGCTGGAGGCGACAATCCTCTATGCGCTCTCCGGCGGGCAGGAAAGCGATGCCGGCACCATCGGCGGCTTCGAGGTGCTGGAGGCCCGCAAGGATGGCCGCGAGATCCGCTACAGGCTCGCGTCCGGCCACGGCCTCGCCCCCGGCGACGCCGTTGCAGTGGCGATCAACTGGGAGCGCCGCTACCGGCTGATGCGCCTGCACTTCGCAGCCGAGATCGTGCTTGAACTGGTGATGGGCCGCCTGCCCGGCATCCACAAGGTCGGCGCCCACATCGCCGCCGACAAGGCGCGCGTCGACTTCGCCTTGAACGAGCCGATCACCCCGCTGCTGCCCGAATTGGCAGAGCAGGCGGCGCGCATCGTTGCCGCGGACACCCCCATCCTGAGCGGCTTCAGCGACGAGGCCGCCGAGCGCCGTTTCTGGGAGATCCCCGGCTTCGCCCGGGTTCCTTGCGGCGGCACGCACCTGCGCCGAACGGGCGAGATCGGTGCGCTGACGCTCAAGCGCCGCAACACCGGCAAAGGCAAGGAGCGCATCGAAATCGCGCTGGCCGATGCTCAAGCTTCGGCCTTGCCCTAGTCGCTTCCCGGCATCGGCACGCCCACCCTCCTGCGTCCTCCCGGTTCATCCAACTGCTGGCGGCTTTCTCTCCCTGTGCTAGGATAATTTGCCTGCATGGTTGGGAGGGTCGCGGCATGTCCCTGATGCGTCGTTCCATTGCAGCCGATCGTTCCGCACCCGTCCGGCGCGGGGAACATTGGAACACCGCCAGAAAACTGTTTCACGGCGTTTCATCCGTTCCATCCGCCCCAGCCGAAACGACGGGACGGGCGTACCATGGCAACCGGATGAAACAGTGGAACATGCCTGGAAAACCGTTCCACTCTGTTCCACACCTCGGCTTTCACAGCCCGCCCATGCCTGCCCGGCGCATCGCCCCCCTTTCCAGCCGCCGCCCGGCGCGCCATGCTTGGGAATGGGCATCCGCATCGGATGCGTGACGTGATCTCGTGAGAAGGATTCCCCGTCTTGCTCGCCACCCTGCTTGCCGTCGACGGCCCCGACACCGTCGCCCTCACCCCCGTGACCAAGGCCGGACTGGCCGGCTGGCTGGCCGCGCAGTCGCCGGCCGTCGCCTCCTGGGTCAAGGCGGTGGGCTTCACCGGCGAGGCCGGATCGACCGTCTTCCTGCCGGGGCCGGACGGCGCCGTCGCCCATGTGCTGGCCGGCGTGTCGGCCATCGACGATTTGTGGGCCTTCGCCGGCCTGCCCGCCTCGCTGCCGGCCGGTTCCTACAAGATCGACGCGGCGCTGGATGCGCGGGCGGCGACGCGGGCGGCGCTGGGCTGGGCGCTCGGCAGCTATCGCTTCAGCCGCTACAGGAAGCCGCCCGAGAAGGCCTTCGCCAATCTGGTCTGGCCGGCGGAGGCCGACCACGGCGAGGTGGAGCGGGCGGCGACCGCCACCCACCTCGTCCGCGATCTGGTGAACACCCCCGCCTGCGACATGGGGCCGGCCGAACTGGCCCGGGCGGCGCAGGACCTGGCCGCCGAATTCGATGCGGCGGTGGAGGTGATCGTCGGGCAGGATCTGCTCGACCGCGACTATCCCGCCATCCATGCCGTCGGCCGCGCCAGCCCGCGGGCGCCGCGGCTGATCGATCTGCGCTGGGGCAACCCGCAGCATCCGAAGGTGACCATCGTCGGCAAGGGCGTCTGCTTCGACACCGGCGGGCTGGACCTGAAGCCGTCCTCGGCCATGCTGATCATGAAGAAGGACATGGGCGGCGCGGCGCATGCGCTGGCGCTCGGCCGCATGATCATGATGGCCGGGCTGCCGGTGCGGCTGCGCGTGCTGGTGCCGGCGGTGGAGAATGTCGTGTCCGGCGACAGCTTCAAGCCGCAGGACGTGCTGAAGACCCGCAAGGGCCTGACGGTGGAGGTCGGCAACACCGACGCCGAGGGGCGCCTGATCCTGTGCGATGCGCTGGCGGAGGCGGATTCGGAGAAGCCGGAGCTGCTGATCGACTTCGCCACCCTGACCGGTGCCGCCCGCGTGGCGCTCGGCCCGGACCTGCCGGCGCTGATGTGCAACGACGACGCGCTGGCGAACGACCTGACGGAGGCCGGGACCGCGGTCGACGACCCGATGTGGCGCCTGCCTCTGTGGGCGCCCTACCGCAAGGGGCTGGACAGCAAGGTGGCGGACATCAACAACGTCACCGCCAACGGCTTTGCCGGCGCCATCACCGCCGGGCTGTTCCTGCAGGAATTCGTGTCGAAGGGCACGCCCTGGGCGCATCTCGACACCTATGCCTGGAGCGGGTCGGCCCGTCCCGGCCGTCCGGAAGGCGGCGAGGCGCTGGGCCTGCGCGCCGCCTATGCGGTGATCGCCAAGCGCTTCGGCTGACGCCAGGGCCGGCGGAAGCAAAAGGCGGCAGGAAGGGCGGGGACCCGGCTGAATTTGTCCCCGCCCTTTTCCCCTGAAGGGATGGAATGCACAAGCGGATCATATTAAAACGGAAGAATAGGAAACCCGACGTGTAAGAAAGAACCGCCCGCTCCCGGTACGAGCTGGGCGGAGTGGCGGAGGCGGACAGATGGCGTTGAAGGTTCGCGAGGATTACCGGACCCTCACCGGCCCGGAAAAGGCCGCCATCATGATGCTCGCGCTGGGCGAGGAGCACGCGTCCAGGCTGTTCTCTCTGATGGACGACGAGGAGATCAAGGAGCTGTCCCAGGTGATGGCCAACCTGGGCACCGTGTCGGCCAACCTGATCGAGCGCCTGTTCGTCGAATTCGCCGAGCAGATGTCGTCGAGCGGCACCGTCGTCGGCTCCTTCGATTCGACCGAGCGGCTGCTGCTGAAGACCCTGCCCAAGGACAAGGTCGCCCAGATCATGGAGGAAATCCGTGGTCCAGCCGGCCGCACGATGTGGGACAAGCTGGCGAACGTCAACGAGTCGGTCCTGTCCAACTACCTGAAGAACGAGTACCCGCAGACCGTCGCGGTCGTCCTGTCCAAGATCCGTCCCGAACATGCCGGCCGCGTGCTGACCCAGCTTCCGGAAAGCTTCGCCATGGAGGTCGTCATGCGGATGCTGCGCATGGAGGCGGTGCAGAAGGAGGTTCTGGACGACGTGGAGCGCACGCTGCGCACCGAGTTCATGACCAACCTCGCCCGCACCAGCCGGCGCGACAGCCACGAGATGCTGGCGGAGATCT
>JAFAFA010000071.1 GCA_023423695.1 Pseudomonadota bacterium
CACGTCCGCCGTCTTCTGGCCGGCCTCCTGCTCCTTCAGGATGCCGATGATCTGCTCCTCGCTGAACCGGCTGCGTCTCATCCGTCCGTCTCCTCTCGATGACGGACTCTACCTTTCCCTGGAGGAAGGCATTGTCACATCAACGATGGTGGCCAGTCGGTCGTGACGGTAACCTCACCGGATGTCGCCGCTCTCGTATGCCCGCCACCACTTTCCGCCCGCGATCATCCAGCATGCAATCTGGCTCTATCTGCGGTTCACTCTGAGCTACCGGGATGTCGAGGAACTGCTGGCTGAACGCGGCGTGGAGGTGTCTTACGAAACCGTGCGCCGCTGGGTCGTGAAGTTCGGGCCGGCCATCGCCGGCAACTTGCGACGCCTGCGGCCGAAACCCAGCCCGCGCTGGCATTTGGACGAGATGGTAATCAGGGTCAGCGGCCGGCTCATGTACTTGTGGCGGGCCGTCGATGATGAAGGCGAGGTGTTGGAGGTGCTCGTCCAGCGCCGGCGCGACAAGGCTGCGGCCCTGAAGGTGATGCGCAAGCTGCTGAAGAAGTATGGCTTCGCCCCCACCCAGGTCACCACCGACAAGCTCCGGTCCTACGGGGCCGCCTTCCGCCAACTCGGTCTGACCGCCCGCCATGAACAAGGGCGGCGAACGAACAACCGCGCCGAAGTCTCGCACCAGCCAGTGCGGCGACGCGAGCGGAAGATGCAGAGGTTCAAATCGCCCGCGGCCGCTCAGCGCTTCGTTTCCCTGCACGCCGCCGTCTACAACTGCTTCAACCTCCAACGCCACCTGGTCTCCCGCGGTACCCTGCGCACCTTTCGGGCGCGAGCCACGGCCGACTGGCAGGCAGCGACCGCTGCGGCGTGAGCCTGTCGGGAAATAGAAGCTTGCTGCGCGCCGGCCTAGTTTTCGTGACAATGCCGTCACGTTGATAAACGCTCTTGCAGGGCAGGGGGCGTCCATAGATGTTGCAAAGTTTGACGGTGGCTGCGGTGAACCGCGGTATCGACACCGTTAGGCGGCCGCTCTGAACAGGTGGGCGATGAAGGTCGCCTGAGCGGGCATGTCGTTGACGGGCATGGCGGCAACCTGCCCCTTGCGGACCATCGCCAGGATCTCGTAGCCGGCGAGCGTCCGGCGCGCCGTGTGAAAGCTCTGGAACCCGAGCCCCGGCCGGACCAGCCGTTTGATCCGTCGGTGATCCTGTTCAACAACATTATTGAGGTACTTGACCTGGCGCAGCTTGGTGAAGCGCCACAGCTCGCCGTTCTTCTTCATCGTCTTGGTCGCGCTCGGGTAGGCAGCGTTCTTGTCCACCGTGAGGGTGCGTGGGTTCACCGTGTGCGCCTGCTTCAGCGCCTTGCGGAAGAAGCGCCTGGCGGCGGCGGCATCGCGCTTGGCGCTGTGTAGGAAGTCGATGGTCTGCCCGTGCACATCGACGGTGCGGTACAGGTACATCCAGCGCCCCTTCACCTTCACGTAGGTCTCGTCCACCCGCCAGGAGCCGGTGATCATCCGCAGGTGCGGGCGGATGCGCTTGTCCAGTTCCGGGGCGTAGGCCTGGATCCAGCGGTAGAGCGTCGTGTGATCGACCTGTACACCCCGGTCGGCTAGCATGCGTTCGAGGTCACGGTAGCTGATCGGGAACTGCAAGTACCAGCGCACCGCCCACAGGATCACCTCCGTCGTGAACTGCCGGCCCTTGAACGGGCTCTTCCCGCTGCGCATCACCGTGTCACCTCAACGCCGAAAGGGCTGGGTTTTACCCGATCTCCATCCGCCGGCAAACTTTGCAACGGAACCGTCATGCTTGCCTTCACCTTGCTGGCCGTGGTTCGCCATAAGGCGGACACTCTCGCTACGCCCCCAAAAACCGTTCGGGAAAAGCCTCGCTCATGGTTCGCTGGTCGATGCAGGAGATCCGTCGTGTTGCCGATCGCCTGACCCGACGGTCGATCGAGCCCGCAACCGTCATCGCATGGTCGGCGTGGAGGCGATGCCATCAAGCGCTCGCCTGCCAAGCTCACCGTAAAAAAGCGCAACTGTAATGCTAGGGCCGGTTCATACGACGGACGCCTCGTCGGATAGGCCATGGCTGGCCTTGACAATGGCCACCCGCAGAACATTCGTCGCGCCCGGCGTGCCAAAAGGCACCCCAGCGGTGATGACCAGATGCTGGCCTGGACCGGCCAGGTTCTCGTGCGCCGCAGTCCTGCAGGCCCGATGAACCATTTCCGAAAAATCGCCCACGTCAGCGGTGTGCACCGCATGGACCCCCCACGCCAGCGATAGGCGGCGTGCGGTGGACAGGGCCGGCGTCAGACCCAGCACCGGGACCCCCGGCCGCTGGCGGGCAGCGCGCAACGCCGTCGACCCCGACGTGGTGTAGGCCGCAATCGCAACGGCCCCAACCGTCGCGGCAACTTGCCGCGCGGCGGTCGTGATGGCGTCGGCGGTAGTTGCCTCGGGGGCTCTGTTGCAAAGTTAGCTGGCATGCGGCGGAATGGCTGGACGCTGTAGGGAGCCAAGCCGTGTCGGACTTCAAGGGGCGCCACTTCGAGGGTGAGATCGTGCTCTGGGCGGTGCGCTGGTACT
>JAFAFA010000025.1 GCA_023423695.1 Pseudomonadota bacterium
AGGGCAGTCAGGGGTTTCATTGTAGAGGGGGCACGACGCAGGCAGGTCCTGCTCGTATGTGCCGCGCATCCGCGCGGCACATACGAGCAGGACCTGCCCGCGTCATGCCTTGCTGCCGCCGGTCGCCTGCTCTCCACGCGCGTCGGAACGGTCTCCGCGCCGCTCCGCTCCGCGCGTGCGCCGCGCTCCAGCCTCCGTTCGCCCTGAGCGCCTACTTGGGAGTTGTCCTGGCCCATCGGGCACCGTACCATCGCGGCCTATGCGCACGACATGGCCGAAATACATCGCATTGCTCGGCTTCGTGATCACCTCCGCATGTGACGGAGGAACGCGGCTCGGTGGCGTGGGTGACCCCTGCTCCGCTGACTCCGAGTGCTCCACCGACGAGTGCTTCTTCGGTGTCTGCGTGCAGAGCTGCTTCACCAATGCAGACTGCTCGCCGGATGTGGGTGAGCAGTGCGGACCAGACGGACTCTGCGGCGACTCGTGCGGCCCGGAGCGCGCCTCCGACTCCTCCGGCTCGGTGTGCATCGGCGGCGTGTGGACCTCCTGCGAGTCCCTCGACGGGAGCTACTGCGATCTCTGCGATGGCCGCTGCCCCGGCCAACGCTGCGTCGCCGAGGTGGGCTGCGCACCTCTCTCGGCGCTCGGCGAGGACTGCCTCGAGGACTCCGACTGCAACACGAACAACTGCAGCCTCGTGGCCGGAGTGTGCCGCGTACCGCTCGGGTCCGAATGCGATGCGACGAATTGCGACCTCTGCATGAGCAACGGGACGTGGAGCTCGTGCAGCCGCGAGTGCGGGGTTGGCTATCGCGATTGCCCCGGCGACCGGTGCCTCGGCGATCGCGATTACGACTACTACACATGCCGCCCGTCGTGCGACGACTGCTCAGCCGGCAGGTGCGCCACCTCGACTGATGGATCGATCCGCTTTTGCAGCGAGGGCACCAACGATTGGACGCTCAGCGAGCCCCCGCGCGAAGAGCTCCAGCCCTGCCTCAACGACGGGCAGTGCGCCGAAGGCAGCTGCCTCAGCGCACCCTCCTGCGGCTCCGGGGGCGGCGCCTGCTACGGACGTCGGGGCTTCTGCAGCGGGGCCTGCACCACCAACGCCGACTGTGGCGAGGACGGCCGCTGCGTCCAGATTCCTTGCATCGGTGGGGCAACGACGGGCTGCGGCAACGTGTGCTTGCCGAGCTGCGATCCGGGAACCTTCGGAAGCTGCAATCCTCTCGCAGCCGCGAGGTGTCGCAGCCTTCCGAGCGCCGAGGGCGGTGAGGTCGCGGTCTGCGATCCACGCAAAGACGACGGCGCGATCTGCTTCAACGGCTCGCACTGCGTCTCCGGCACGTGTTCGGGCGCGAGTCGATGCGTACCGGCAGGGGGCTCGCCGAACGGAACGTCGTGCGCAAACGACAGCGACTGCGCATCCGGCAACTGCCAAGCGAGCACGTGTCGAGGCACCGCGCTCCGCGGGGACGCGTGCGAAGACAGCTACGATTGCAGTGTCGGCACCTGCACCGGCGGAACCTGCGATTAGCGCGGAGGGGAGCTCGGCAACCGCTCGCAGGGCGGGCGGCCAGAGACGGAAGCCCTACGGGCGGGGCGAAGGCGAGAGCGTGCTCATCGGCGCGAACTCGCCCGCACGGAACCGGCGGAAGTGCTCGACGATCTGCTCGCGCGAGCCCGCCACGAAGGGCCCGTGCTGGACGAGCGGCTCGCGCTGCGGCTCGCCGGCGTAGAGCACGACGCGCGCGCCGGCCTCGCCCGCGACGATGTGCAGCGCGCTCTCGCCCGGCGTCCTCAGCGGGCCGAGCCAGCCGACCTGCTCGCGCGAGAGCGCGATCTCGCCGACCTCGATCGCGCCCTCCAGCACGTAGACGAAGCCGTTGTACGAGCCGGGCAGCGCCTGCTCGAAGCGCGCCCCCGGCTCGAGCGCGACGTCCACCAGCGTCACCGGCACGCGGTTGATGGTCGGCGAGCGCAGCGCGCCGGTGACCCCGCTGTAGAGCCGCGCGATCACGCCGGGCTCTTCGCGCACCGGCACGCTCGCCCCGTGGATCACCTCGAAGCGCGGGGCGAGCGCGCGGTCCTTCGCCGAGAGCCGCACCCAGAGCTGCAGGACCCGCGCGCGTCCTCCCACCTCCACGTGCTCGTTGTGGATGATCCCGCGGCCGGCCGTCATCCAGACCGCGTCGCCGGCCGAGAGCGCGCCCTCGTCGCGATCGTGCAGCGTGCCCTCGAGGATCAGCGTCACGGTCTCGAGCCCCGCGTGCGGATGGGCGCCGCCGATCGGCTGCACGGGCCCGAGGTCGAGGCGGTCGTCCATCAAGAGCACGAAGGGATCACTCGCCGCCAGCGAGTCCGGCGCGAGCACCTCGACCGCGGTGTGACCGTGTCCGATGAAGCCGGGCGCCGCCGGCGCCGGCGTGAAGGTTCGCGTGATCCCCCGCTCGACGACTCCCCCGCGCTCCGCCTGCATGTCCATCCCGGAGACGTGGCGCTCCCAAGCCCGACGTCAATCCTCGCCCGCCGGGCGCGATTCGCTATGAAACTCAGCGGGAAGGCCGCGCGCCTTCGACTGCTCCTGCTGTGGCCGTCACGTTCCTCGATCCGGAGCTCGACGGCCCGACGCGCGATCGACTGCGCACGCCGGAGGCCGCGCGGTTGACGGAGCGCGCGGTGGCCGGTGCGCTCGGCGCTGCGCTCGCGCGCGACGAGGAGCTGCGCGCCGAGCTGCTCGGTCGGATCGCGCGGGCTCGCGCGGGGAAGCTCAGGAGAGGCTGAGCGCGGGAGCTGCCGACGGTGCTCGTGATGCGGTCGCGCGGCGTCGTGAGCTCGCGCGGCCCCGCGCCGTCGTGGCGCCCCCTCTCGGTCGCGGCGCGCCCCCTCGTGGTGCGCTCGTCGGTGGATGCACCGACGCGGCGCGCGGATCGGTCGCGGAGGCGCGGCGCTGAGGTGACGCGGCGCCCCCGCGCGCTGAAGCCGCGCGGGACCACGCCGATCACGCGCCCCCGAGCGTCGCGCCGGCGCCCCCTCGTGCGGTTGGCGCGCGCTCGGCGGGTGACGGCGCGCCCCCTCGCCCTGATCCCGCGCCCCCTCGTCCTGATCCCGCGCCCCCATCGGGATCATTGAGCTTTCGGGCGCTTGCACACGGGGCGCTCCTCGTGCTGAGATACCCGGGCCAAGCAGTATGGGCGAGGAGGGTGTGATGGCGAAAGCGACTCGTTGGGATGAGAAGGTGACGGTTCAGGTCAGTAAGGACCTGGTCGGCGTCGCGAGGCTGCTCGAGGGGCGGCTCCGGGATCGGGGCATCACGGTCGAGTTCCTCGATAGCTGCGACGCGCTCATGAGGGGCGCGGAGGCGGCGGCAGCGGGTCAGCCGGTCCGGCTGGGATCGCAGAAGGGCGCCACCGTCGCGCTGGAGACCTTGCTCGAGCGGGCGGCCACGCGAACGGCGGCGGTGCGTGGGGCCATCATGCGGAAGCACCCGAACCACAGGGAGCTGCACGAGGTGTACGGCGTCGGGCTCCGGAGCGCGACCGCCGGCGTCAAGCACGCGCTCGCCGCGATCGACGCGGCGCTGAAAGGCGCGACCGACTTCCCGGTCGAGACGGCGGCGGCGAAGATCCTCGAGCGCGATCTGGTGGGCCTTCGCGAGCTTCGCGTGTCGATCCTCGAGGCGGATCGTGTGCAGGAGGGCGCCAAGTCCGGCAAGAAGGGCGGGACGGTGGTCCGCGACGATCTGCTGCGTCAGGCCACCGCCAACATCGACGACATCCTCAACGCCGCCGAGATGGAGTTCGCGGACGAGCCCGAC
>JAFAFA010000082.1 GCA_023423695.1 Pseudomonadota bacterium
CTCACCGAACCGCTGGGGTTCAGGTGACGAGCGCCGGTTTGTCGGGCTTCCCGTTCGCGTGTCGGTCGCTGCCGGTTCGGCGGCGCCGGCGTCGTTCGCGTCGGGAGGCGTCTTATATGCGGGACACCCAGAACCGCGCAAGCACTTTTTCAGCAGGATGACGATTTTCTGACCGGGAGGGCGCCAGCCAACCGCCGGCGCCCCTTCCAATCATCAGGCCGCGTGGTCCCAGAACTGGGTCATGCTGCTGTCGGCGCGATAGCCGTCCACGCCCATCGACGACCAGCTGAGGTCGTGAATGCCATGGGACAACGCCGCCGCATCTTCCTTCAAGGAATAGTCGCCATGGGCGCTGTCGGTGAAGCCGGGGTTGAACACGGCGTCGTTCGGGCCGTAGGCCCGGCCGTTGGCGGCAAGGTTGCCATCCATGGTCAGCCTGCCGGGGCTGAGCAGTTTCCAGTACTGCTCGATCGGCATTTCGCCGGCAGCCAGGTTGTTGATCACCGTATTATCGTGTGGGCGCGCCTCGTCGCCCGCCTTCGGAACCCATTCGAGGCGGATGAAGGCATCCTGCGGACGGCTGGCGACACCGAAATTGTTCTCCAGCAGATTGTTGTCGCCGCCGTGGACGTAAATCCCGGCCCAGGCGAAGCCCTTCACGAAATTGTCGCGTACGTTCACGCCGCTGGTCAGATCGTCGAGCGAGATCCCCCAGCCCTTGTGATCGGTCAGCCAGTTCCCCTCGCCGTCGGTGGCGAGCCCGCCGGTGTCGATGATCTCGTTCCCGCGGATCACGGAACCCATGTCGGCGGCGGAGCGGCCGAGCATCTCGATGCCGCCGCCATCGGCAGTCTCCTGCCCGACATGATGGATCTTGTTGAACTCGACGGTGTTCTTGCGGTTCAGCTGCCCGTCGTCCCATTCCTTGAACGAGACGCCATAACGCGGTGCATCGGTGATGTCGTTGTGGCTGACCAGCGTGTTGCTGCTGCCGACTGCGCCGATGCCGGCCCCGCCCTTGGTGATCTGGCCGATATGCTCGATGGTGTTGGCGTAGATACGATTGCTGTCGGCTGCATGGATCATCGACACGCCATCCGCGCCGAGTTGT
Organism: Pseudomonadota bacterium; assembly: GCA_023423695.1. Taxonomy (GTDB): domain Bacteria; phylum Pseudomonadota; class Alphaproteobacteria; order Azospirillales; family Azospirillaceae; genus Azospirillum. The sequence goes on from JAFAFA010000082.1 coordinate 1,112, forward strand.
TCCATATGGTTGCCCGCGATGCGGCTGTTGTCGGTCCCGTCGAGCGAGACGGCTGTGCCGACATTGACGAAGTGGTTGCCGCCTACCGAATTGCCCTGTCCGCCCTGCATCGAGATCGCCGCCCCGTCATAACGCGCGTCGGAGAAGGTCAACCCTTCGATGCTGAGGTTGCTGGCATTGCTGGTCTTGATCAGCGAACCCAGCCGGGCGACCACGACGCCGTCGGACTGGAAGCTGCCGGGGTCCTCGGGCTTCACCACCAGCTTACCGTCGCTGGCGCGCCAGCCGAATTCTCCGGCGTCGCGGATCAGCGAGGCGTCATTCATCACCCGATAGGTGCCGCCGGTGCGCAGCCCATAGGAGGCCGCGTCGTCGAGCGTAACCGTGTGATGATACTGGTCGATCGACTTCACATGCGAGATGTCGTCCCTCAGCCGCTCCGTGTCGAAGGTCTGGACGACCAGCCCCGCATGGGGCTTCAGGCTCGACGGGATATCTCCGGCGGAGAAATTGAAGCTGGTCTTGCTGGCGCCCGCGGAGTTGGCCTTCAGCACATGCCAGCCGCTGGTCGCCGGGTCGGCCGGGTCGAAGTCGCCAGTCTGGGCCGCGTGCTGACGGACGCCGCCGATGCTGACGTCCAAGCCGTTGGCCGAAGAGAGCTTGGCCGAATAGAGCCCTTTGCCCTCGCTGGTGAAGCCGGCCACCCGTTCCCCGCCGCTCAGCACCGGCGTCTCGCTTTTATAGGCGAGGAAGCTGTGGCCGCTGTCGCGGGCATCGAGTGTCAGTGTCTCGTCAAGGCGATAGGTGCCGCCGCGGACATAAGCGGTGTCGATATCGCTCGACCGCATGGCGTCGCGTGCCTTCTCGAGGCTGGCGAAGGGGCCGTCGGTGCCGGCGGCGTTGGGAGCGGCGAGCCGCCCGGACCAGCTGTCATTGCCCGTGGTGGACACGAAGAAAGCGGTCTGGTCGGTGGTCGGCATAAGTTAATCCTCCGTTCTGATGGAGGCATAAGTCGAATTTTTTAGTTAAAATTTTATTTACGTGCTTAGTACCTCTGATGGACAGGTCCGGTCTGCAAGATCAGCTTCTTGCCCCCTGATACTTAATTCGTATTTGGAGAGGTTCACGTTCGGTTTTGTTTGAGATGATCAACCATGGTGATCGCCCAGACATCCTGAACGGGGATTCTCGTTGTACGTGTGCCTGTGGACAACCGGCCTCCGGAGTCCATCGTGGATGGATTACAGGGCATCACCGCGCTGGTCATTTTCTGGAATTTTATGATAAGCTTGTGCCCGCCGGGGTCTTGTTCTTGGTCATTCAGCGGAGCCGCGCCCAGTTCAGCGTCAGGACCGCCCGCCCCGGCCTACAGGACGTGAAAGGGACCTGTCTTGAGCGAAGAGTTGAAGAATGTCACCGCGACGAACGTCACCGCGACGGTAAAGTGGTTCAAGCCGGAAAAGGGTTTTGGGTTCGTCCGCCTTGCCGATGGGTCCGGCGAGGCCTTCTTGCACGCTTCGGTCCTGGCTGCCGCCTCCCTGCCCAACCCGGTCGAGGGCACGACGGTCGTCTGCGATCTGGCCCAGGGCGCCAAGGGGCCCCAGGTCGTCGCCATTCATTCAGCGACGCCGCCGGAAACCCCGCCGGCCCCGCGGGCGCGCAACCAGCGGCCGCCCCGCCCCACCGCCTCGGCCGTCCAGCCGTCGGTTCAACCCGAGGATGGCGGCGAGCCGCTCGTCCGTGCGCCCAAGCCGCCGCGCGAACGGCGCGAGCGTCAAGCCGAGCCCGCCGGGCCTGCAACCATGGCCTACGGCACCGTGCGCTGGTACAATCTGGACAGCCAGTCCGGCCTGATCGAACCGTGGGAAGACGGGGCGACCGTCTATTTCGACCGCGCCACCCTGCGTCAGTCCGGCCTGGACATCGTCGCTGACGGCGAGGACGTGCGGTATCTGGCCGTCGGGTCGGAAGATGCGCCTGTCGCGCAGCGTGTCGAACTGATCTGACGGCAAGGCGCTGCCGGAAAGCACTGCCGTGCGGAGACCCTGACGGGCCCTCCGCGCGGCTGTTTGCGTTTTTTTCCGATCAGAACCGCGTCGACAGGGTGAAGAAAACGCGTGGGAAACGGTCCTGCGTGCTGAGGGGCGTGGTGATGAAGGGCTTCGCCACCTCCACGCTGCCGTCGATCCGCCGGAACACGCCGAAACGCAGGCCGACACCGGCGGAGGCGAGGGAGCGGCGGCCGTGGCGCGCACCCCCTTCGTAGTTGTAGACCGCCCCATAATCCCCGAAACCATAGGCGACGGCGTAATCCAACCCCTCCTCCTGCACCGGCAGGATATATTGCAGTTCCGCCCGTCCGGCGAAGCCGCTGTCGCCGGTGAGTTCCGACGGGTCGAAAGCACGGCCGTACTGCTTGCCGCCCAGACCGTATTCTTCCGACGACAGCAACTGGTCGGGGCTGTATTGCGCTTCACCGGACAGTGCCAGGATCAGCGAGTCGGTCAGCGGCTGGTTGCGCTGGGCCGAGACCAGCAGCTTGCGGAAATCGCTGCGCCCGCCGCTGCGCGTCAGGTTGGCACTGCCGGACGAGGTGGCATTCAGGATGTCCAGCCCCTTGGACAGTTCCGCCGTCAGCAGATTCGTACCGCCCCACTCGTCGGCGAAGTCGTAGGAGACATTGGCGGCAACGATGCGCAGCCGGTCCTGCGAGAGCTTGTCGCCCAACGCATCGGTGCGGCTATCGCGGATGGTGAAGCTGACGCCGGCCCGCAGGGTTTGCGCCCGGCTGCGGATGAAGGGATGCGACACGGCGATGCGGGCGGAACTGGTCAGGCCGTAAAGCTCCAGCGGACGCACGCTGTCGCCCGGCTCCGACCAGGAGCGGCGGGCGCCATACTCGATGGTCGTGCCCTCGGCATCCACCGGCACCAACTGGCTGACGTCGAAAAAGCGCAGCTCGCGGATCTGCGGGGTGACGATGCCCTGGGCGGTGGTGCGCTCGAACAGGCCGAGCTGGTCCTCGACGCTGGCGACGCCGGTCAGCTGCATCGGCCCGATCGAGCGGGTGCCACGGTTGTCGAGCGACAGGAAACCGTTGAAGGGCGTGCGCTCCAGGGCCAGCGTCAGGCGCGAGGCGCCGGGAGTGTCGGGAGAAGCCTCCAGCACCGTCTTCACCGCCACGCCCGGCAGATCGTCGGCCAGCAGGACATAGCGTTCCATGTCCGACATGCGCAGCGGGCGGGAGGCCTTGATCTTCTCCCCCATCCGCCGAAGCAGGTCCAGCCGGTCTGCCGCCTCGCCCTGGACCACCACGTCGCTGACATAGCCCTCCACCACCTGCAGGCGGACGATGCCGTCGCGGATGCGCTGGGCCGGCACCACCGCCTGCGACAGCACATAGCCGTCATTGCGGTAACGCGCGGTGATCGCGTCACGGATGGCGTAAAGGTCGGCAAGCGTAACCGGCTTGCCCAGCTTGTCCCGCCACAGGGCGGACAGGCTGTCGGCGTCATAGACGCTGTTGCCGTCGATGCGAATCTCGCTGAGCGTCAGCGTGATGCGTTCGGCGTCGCGGGGCGGCGGAGCCTTCTCCGGCTCCGGCATCTCGATCTCGGGGACGGACTGCGGAACCGCAGGACGCTCGAAGCGCTGCTCCAGCCGGTTGGGATCGAGAGAGGGCGGCAGAACCGGCGGAACCGACTGAGCCAGCACCGGCAGCGGAACGGCGGCGCCGGCCAGCAGCAGGGCGGGCAGGTGGGCAAGGCGCAGGGCGGAACAGGGAACGGAACTGGGCATGGCGGAGATCGCGGTCCTGGGAAGGGCTGCTTCAGGGCTGATTGACGGCTATTTGTCGGTGAGCGCGGTCACGCCCGCCCAGCCCGGATCGGCGGAATGGCCGACGCGCTTTTCCGCCTTGTGCAGCATCGCCAGCGCGGCGCCGTCGCCGGCCACCAAGGCGCGGAAGCCGGACGCCGCCTCCTCGAAACGGCTGGCGCGCCAATGGTCGAGAGCCTCGGCGTAGGCGGCGCGCTGGGCGCGGTCCTCCGGGTCGGCGCGGCGGGCCTCGGACAGCGGCTCGAACACCGCGACCGGTTCGCTGCGGCCGACCACCTGAACAATGTCGAGGGCCCGGAAGGCCTCCGGATCGCCGTGGTGGCGCACGGTCTCGCCACTGACCATCAGAGCGGTGTTGTAATATTTGTTGGCCCCTTCGAGACGGGAGGCCAAATTCACCGTGTCGCCCATCACCGTGTAGTTGAAGCGGCGGGGCGAGCCGATGTTGCCGATCAGCGCCGGACCCGTGGCGATGCCGATGCGGTTGGAGCCGCGTCCGCTGGAGGTCGCCAGCAAGGTAGGGTCGTCCACCATCGCCTGACGCATCGCCAGCGCCGCCGACACAGCGGCACGGGCATGGTTGTCGATGGCATAGGGGGCGCCGAACACCGCCAGCACCGCGTCGCCGATGTATTTGTCGACGAAGCCGCCATGCGCCTCGATGATGTCGGTCATCACGGTGAAATAGCGGTTCAGCACGGTGACCAGGGCTTCCGGCTCCATTCCCTCCGACATCTTGGTGAAGCCGGCGATATCGCAGAACAGGATGGACAGGTCGCGCTCCTCGCCGCCAAGGCTGGGCGATTGGCCCGATGCGATCATGTCGTCGATCAGGGAGCCGGGCAGATAGAGCTTGAAGGCGTTGCGGATGCGCCGCTGGTCGCGGTCCAGCACGGCGAAGCGGAAGCCGAGCGCCAGCGGGAAGACCAGCACCGCCGCCAGCGCCGCCTGCAGATAGGGCAGGACCAGTCCTGCCTGGAAAACCTCCACCGCCACGCCGCTCCAGCCTGCCAGCAGAAGGATCAGGCCCGCGGCGGCCACCGGCGGTCGGGCGGCCAGCGTCACCAGGGCGGCAAGCCCGGCCAGCAGCAGGACCAGAGCCGCGCCGGCCGGCTTTCCCACCTCGGCCAGCGCATCGCGGGCCATCAGGTTGGAGATGGCGGCGGCGTGGATGTAGACGCCGGGGATGCTGTCGCGGGTACGGCCGGCGACATACAGGTCGCTCATCACCGGCAGGGCGCAGCGTTCGGGCAGGTTCAGCCCCTCCGGCTTCGTCACCCAGCGGTTGGAGGAGAGCTTGCGGTCCTCCACATCCAGCACGGTGCCGACCATCACCGCCTTGCCTTTGAAATGCTTGGCGAAATAGTCGGCCTTGCCGGCTTCGGCGCAGGCGAACAGGTCGGCCAGCGAATAGGTCGGGATGGCGCCGGGAGCCGTGGCGTGGTTGACCAGCAGCCGGTTGCCCTCCCCCCCCGGCAGCCGGTAGCCACCCAGTGAGACGGAGCCGTCGGCGGCCCGCTCCAGCGGCGCCTTCAGCGCGCGGGACGCGACCTCCACTGCCATGCCCGGTTCGGCCTTCGGTTGCCCATCCGGCCCAGTTACGCCCAGCGTCAACGGCACGCGGCGAAGCACGCCGTCAGGATCCTCGACCAGATTGACCGAGCGGATATTGCCGACCCCGGCGGCGATCATGTAGCCGCGGTAGGGCATCAGCGGGTCGCTCTGGTGCTGCACCTTGGCCAGCACCAGCCGGCCGTCCTTGCCGCCGCGGCGCAGGGTCAGCAGATAGTCGCGCTCGAACCCCGGGATCAGCGTCTCGACCGAGGTCGGGTGGACAAGGTCGAGGCCGACGGCCGCCGCCCCGCCGTCCAGCATCGCGCCCAGCACGGTGCCCAGCCGCGGCCCCCACAGCGCCTGCGGCGTGCCGGCGAAGGGCGGGCGGCGGTAGGTTTCCTCGTCGATGCCGACCACGACCACCGGCGACGGGTCGGGCGCCGGCCGCGGGCCGTGCAGATGCTCGCGCAGCCAATAGAGGCTGTCGATCGACGGCCCCTGCAGGGATGGCGAGGCCGCCAGAGCCAGAAGCCCGGCGAGGACCGGTGCGACGGCGCCGAGCAGGACCAGCCTCACGCGCCGGGGCAGCTTCATCGTCGGCAGCCTCACGCCCGGCCGGTCAGAAACGGATCAGGCGGCCGAGAGCCGGGCCGCCGCCGGCAACCGCCTTGTCGTCGATCTTGACGATGAAGGACTTCTGCCCGGCGGAAACCTTGTAGAGGCCGCCGGGTTCCAGCCCGGTGCCCTGCTTGGCGGTGTCCAGCGTCGTGCCCGGGACGTTGACCGTGGTCAGTGCGATGCCCTGCGCGTCCAGCCGGTCGATGGTGACCGGACCGGGAGCGGACAGGATCAGCACCGGATGGGTCTTGAACAGCGTGAAGTCCGGCTTGGGCGGCGGCGCCTTCATACCCGGCAGGGCGATGGGCGCACTGCGGAAGACGGTCACCCCCGCCTTGCCCGCCTCATTCGATGCAAGAAGAAGCTTGCCGCCGTCGCAGGGCAGCGTGTGGCGGTCGATGGTTCCGCCCTGCACCGCCGACTCGCGGGCGCCGACCGTCACCGAACCGCCGGTAATCGTCTCGTTGACGCAGGATTCCAGATAGCTCAGCGTCAGCGTCTGCCCGGACTTCAGCGCCACTGTGCGGCCGGCCGCCAGATAATCCATCGGCTGCACGCCGTCGACACCGTCCGACACATCCTCCACCAACGCGGTGGGGGCAGCGCCGGCGGCAGCATTCACAGCGGCAGGCGCCGGATCGGCGGCAAGTGCCGCCGGAGAGGCAGTCAGCAGAAGCAGGGCACCGGCGACGAGCGCGCGGGCGGGCATCTGGAACGCGACGGACATGGAAACGGCCTCCCGGTCAATGCAACGGGGCATACCTGTTGCGGACGGATTCAATATGGCTGCGTACCCTTTAGCGAAGTTACCGAGTTACTTCAAATCCAATACGTCGGCCCGACATCCCATTGTCCAGTAACATCGTCCCTACAACCGTCGCGAGATTGTCACAAATCCGCAATGAGCCCGCCATTCCGGCGTCATCGCCCAACGTTATTGTACGTGTCCCGCGCCCAGGCGACCGCTCCGGTCGCGGCGGGCATCAATGGGGCGTCGCGACCGATCATGGGCACCGAACACATCGTCCGCTCCTTCGCGCAGGAACTCCAGCGCCTGTCGAACCTCGTGACCCAGATGGGCGGCGTGGCCGAGGCGCAGGTGGAGGCCGCGGTGAAGGCGGTGTCGCGCCGCGATGTCGGGTTGGCTTCCCAGGTGATGCAGGCCGACGCCCGGCTCGACGCCTACGAACGCGACATCGACGCGGAAGCGGTGCGGCTGCTGGCCCTGCGACAGCCGATGGCCCAGGACCTGCGCGAGATCGTGTCGGCCCTGAAGGTCTCCGCCGACCTGGAACGCATCGGCGACTATGCCGCCAACGTCGCCAAGCGGTCGCTGGCGCTGGCCCAGGTGCCGGTGGTGCGCCCGGCGGCCGGCATCCCGCGCATGGGCCGTCTGGTCGAAGCCATCCTGAAAGAGGTTCTGGACGCCTACATCGAGCGCGACGTGGACAAGGCCATCGCCGCCTGGGAGCGCGACGAGGAACTGGACGACCTCTACACCAGCCTGTTCCGCGAGGTCCTGACCTATATGATGGAGGATCCGCGCAACATCACGCCCTGCACGCATCTGCTGTTCATGGCGAAGAACCTGGAGCGCATCGGCGACCACGCCACCAACATCGCCGAGATCATCCATTTCCTGGTGGTCGGCACCCCGCTGACCGTCGTGCGGCGGAAGAACGACGCCAGCAGCTTCGCCGTTGTTTCGCCGGCCACCCCTGCCGCCGACCTGCCCGATCTGCAGGACGACGAACACGGCCCGGCCGACGCCGGCTGATTGTCACGGCGACACTTTGTCCGATCCCCGGCCACGGAATCCCGCCATTTCGCCCGTTTGCACAGCCCGCGCAGGGGAGATACCGCCGAAGTGCGGGGCTTTTCCGTTTGCATGCGGCGCGGGTGTCGGGTATTAGCCCGCCCCGTGTGTCCGACATTCGCCGCGGCACCCTGTCCCCTGCCTGAAACGAGACGACGCTGGTCATGCCCGCCGACGCATTGAGTTCCGCCCTGCTCCCCGCCGGACTGCACGACGTGCTGCCGTCCGAAGCGGCGCATGAGGCGGCCGCCGTCGAACGCCTGCTGGCGGAATTCGCCGCGCAGGGCTACCGCCGCGTCGACCCGCCGCTGGTGGAGTTCGAGGAGAACCTGCTTTCCGGGCCCGGCGCGGCGATGTCCAAGCAGACCTTCCGGCTGATGGACCCGCATTCGCAGCGGATGATGGCGGTGCGTGCCGACATCACCCCGCAGATCGCCCGAATCGCCACCACCCGCCTAAAGAACGAGGCACGGCCGCTGCGCCTGTGCTACGCCGGGCAGGTGCTGCGGGTGAAGGGATCGCAACTGCGCCCCGAACGCCAGTTCACCCAGGTCGGCGTCGAGCTGATCGGCGCGCTGGAGGCGGAGGCTGACGCCGAGGTAGTTCTGCTGGCCGTCCAGGCGCTGACCGCCATCGGCGTGCCGCACCTGTCGGTCGACCTCTGCGTTCCCACCATGGTGTCGCGCATCTGCGCCGGGCTCGGACTCGGCGAGGAGGAAATCCGACAGCTGCGCGCGGCGCTCGACCGCAAGGATGCCGCCGCGGTGGCCGCCGTCGGCGGACCGGCGGGGGCGTTGCTGGAATCGCTGATGAGCGCGTCGGGTCCTGCCGACCGCGCCATGCAGGCGCTGGCCGCCCTGCCGCTGCCGGAGGGGGCCGAGAAGGACCGCCGCCGGCTGACCGACACGCTGGCGCTGCTGCGCGCGGCGATGCCCGACCTGACGGTGACGGTCGATCTGGTCGAGCATCGCGGCTTCGAATACCAGACCGGCCTCAGCTTCACCCTGTTCTCCCGCGCGGCAGGCGAACTGGGCCAGGGCGGACGCTATCGCGCCGGGGCGCAGGGCGACGCAAAGGGCGATGGCCGCGGGGAGCCGGCGACCGGCTTCACGCTATACATGGATACGCTGCTGCGCGCGGTTCCCGCGGCGAAGGCGCCGGGGCGCGTGTATGTGCCGCACGGCACCGGCTGGGAGCCGGCGCGCCGGCTGCGGGCAGAGGGTTGGGTTACGGTGGCCGGGCTCGCCCCGGTGGACGATGCGGCCACCGAGGCGAAGCGGCTCCAGTGCGGCCATTGGCTGGCCGGCGGAGACGTCAAACCGGTCGGGTGATCCGGTTTTTTTGGGTGAACGGACCCCCACGCCGCGCGGATGGTGCCCTGCGGCGGATCGGGTGGTCGAGCGGTTCCTTTTGAAGTTTTGCGGAGACGAGAGATGGCCAACGTTGCGGTGGTCGGCGCCCAGTGGGGCGACGAGGGCAAGGGCAAGATCGTCGACTGGCTGTCCAGCCGGGCCGATGTGGTGGTGCGCTTCCAGGGCGGTCACAACGCCGGCCACACGCTGGTGATCAACGGCGTCGAATACAAGCTGAGCCTGCTGCCGTCCGGCGTGGTGCGCCAGAGCAAGCTGTCGGTCATCGGCAACGGCGTCGTCTTCGACCCGTGGGCCTTCATCCGCGAAGTGAATGCGATCAAGGAGAAGGGCGTCTCGGTCACGCCTGAAAACCTGATCGTCGCCGAGAACGTGCCCCTGATCCTGCCGGTGCACAGCGCGCTGGACAAGGCGCGGGAAGAGGCCAAGGGCGCCGGCAAGATCGGCACCACCGGCCGCGGCATCGGCCCGGCCTATGAGGACAAGGTCGCCCGCCGCGCCATCCGCCTGTGCGACCTGACCGACGAGGCCGTGCTGGTCGAGAAGGTCGACGCCCTGCTGGCCCACCACAACGCGCTGTTCCGCGCGCTGGGCGCGCCGGAGATGACCCCGGCCGACATCCTGGATCCCCTGCGCGAGATCGCGCCGCAGGTCCTGCCCTACGCCGCCGTCGTCTGGAAGCAGTTGGACGAGCTGCGTCGGGCCGGCAAGCGCATCCTGTTCGAAGGCGCCCAGGGCACGATGCTGGACATCGACCACGGCACCTATCCCTACGTCACCTCCTCCAACACGGTGGCCGGCAACGCCGCCGCCGGCAGCGGCATGGGCCCGCGCGCCGTCGGCTATGTGCTGGGCATTTGCAAGGCCTACACCACCCGCGTCGGCTCCGGCCCCTTCCCGACCGAGCTGAAGGATGAGATCGGTGAGCTGATCGGCCAGAAGGGCAAGGAGTTCGGCGTCGTCACCGGGCGCAAGCGCCGCTGCGGCTGGTTCGACGCCGTCATGGTCCGCCAGGCGATCAAGACCGGCGGCATCGACGGCATCGCTCTGACCAAGCTGGACGTGCTGGACGGCTTCGACGAGATCAAGGTCTGCGTCGGCTACCGCCTCGACGGCCAGGAGCTGGACTACTACCCGTCCAACGCCGGTGCCCAGGCCCGTGTCGAGCCGATCTACGAGACCTTCGAAGGCTGGAAGGACACCACCCGCGGCGCCCGCTCCTGGGCGGAACTGCCGGCCCAGGCGGTCAAGTATGTCCGCCACATCGAGGAGCTGATCCAGGCCCCGGTCGCCCTGCTGTCGACCAGCCCGGAACGCGACGACACCATCCTGATGACCGACCCGTTCGCCGACTGACGCGGCGGAAAGTTCCTAAGAAAGAAGGGCCGGCGCTTTGCCGGCCCTTTTTCGTTTCGGAAGGCCTGGACCGCTCAAACCGACCGGGTGAGACCGCCGTCGACCCGGATGTTCTGTCCGGTGATGTAGCCGGCACCCGGCGACGCCAGGAAGGCCACGGTCGCCGCGATCTCCTCGCTGCTGCCGTAGCGCTGCATCGGCACGCTCTCGCGACGCTCCTCGGTCGCCGGCAGGCTGTCGATCCAGCCCGGAAGGACGTTGTTCATCCGCACATTCTCCGCCGCATACTGCTCGGCGAAGATCTTGGTGTAGGCGGCCAGACCGGCCCGCGCGACGGCGGATGTCGGGAACAAGGCGCTCGGCTCGAACGCCCAGGCGGTGGAGATGTTGACGATGGAGCCCGCCTTCTGCGCCACCATGATCGGCGCCACCAGCCGGACGGCCCGCGCGACGTTGAGGAAATAGACCTCGAGCCCGCGGTGCCAGTCCTCGTCGCTGATCTCCAGCAGGGCCCCGCGCGGGCCATGCCCGGCGCTGTTGACCAGCACGTCGATGCGGCCCCAGCGCTCCATCGTGGCGTCGACCAGCCGCTTCAGGTCGTCGTTGGACTGGTTCGACCCGGTCACCCCGATGCCGCCCAACTCGTCGGCCAGCGCCTCGCCCTTGCCGGAGGAGGACAGGATCGCGACCTTGAACCCGTCGGCCGCCAGACGGCGCGCGGAGGCCGCCCCCATGCCGCTACCCCCGGCCGTGACGACGGCCACCTTCTCTCCAGACATCCGGAACCCTCCTTGAACCATGTTGGTCCCGTCAACCATAGGGGTGCGGAAGCATCGCCTCAAACGCGATTTCAGGATGGGAGGGCCGAGACCGGCGCCGTCAGATGTCGAAGTTGGCGGCGATGTTGCCGGTGGACTGGCGGTGGCGCAGGGCGTCGGCCAGGGTCTGGTTGTCGAGCACTGCGGCGGTGGCGTCGCGGACCTGGACCATCAGCCAGCGGACCGAGCAGGTCGCCGTATCGATGCAGTCCTCGCAAGGCCGGAAGGAGGCCTTGCTGGCGCAGGGGATCGGGGCCAGATGGCCGTCGATGAGGCGAATCACCTCGCCGAAGGTGATCTGCGCCGCCGGCCGCGCCAGCCGGTATCCGCCGCTCTTGCCGCGCTTGGCGAACAGCAGACCTTCCTTGCGCAGCTCCACCAGGATCGCTTCCAGGAACTTGCGCGGGATGTTCTCTCGCTCGGCGATGTCGGCGATCAGGATCAGATCGCCATTGTCCTTCTCCGCCAGCATGATCAGGGCACGCAACGCGTATTTGGCTTTCTGCGACAGCATTCCGGCGGAATCCGTATTATTTTCGGCAGCGGCTGGTACGGCCACCCCGATCTAAAGCTTCGGTGGTTAACATTTGGTGCCGGTCGGGTATTCCACCCAAAGGCGTGACGCCCGGCCGGACCTGCGGACCTTAGCCAGAATCGCCGCCCAATGCGACCGGCTTTGCGCGAATGGTTTGCGACGGCCGCTGCGGGCGCGTTAAGGTCGCGCGGCCCATTGGTCGGTTCCGTCATCTCCAAGCAGCCCGAAGGTCAGGACATGCAGTACGCCATCGTTCCGGTCACCCCGTTCCAGCAGAACTGCACGGTGCTCTGGTGCGCCGAGACGATGAAGGGGGCCGCCATCGATCCCGGCGGCGACCTGGACCGCATCCTGGCAGCCGCGAAGGCCAAGGGCGTGACGCTGGAGAAGATCCTGGTCACCCATGGGCATATCGACCATGCCGGCGCCGTCGCCGATCTGGCCGACAAGCTGTCCCTGCCGATCGAGGGACCGCACCGCGATGATCAATTCTGGATCGACGGCATGCCGATGCAGAGCCAGATGTTCGGCTTCCCGCCCGTCCGCTCCTTCACGCCCAACCGCTGGCTGGAGGAAGGCGACACGGTGACCGTCGGCAACCAGACGCTGGAGGTCCGCCACTGCCCCGGCCATACCCCCGGCCATGTGGTGTTCGTCCATCGGCCGTCGAAGCTGGCCATCGTCGGCGACGTGCTGTTCCAGGGCTCCATCGGCCGCACCGATTTCCCCAAGGGCAACTATGCCGACCTGATCGCCTCGATCCGCGACAAGCTGTTCCCTTACGGCGACGACATCGCCTTCATCCCCGGCCACGGCCCGATGTCCAGCTTCGGGGAAGAGCGGCTGTACAATCCGTTTTTGAATGACTGAGGTGAAGGTTGCCGCGGAGTTAGACCCCCGGAACACGCTCCCCCTCAATCCACCATCGGCTCGTCACCCAACAGCAGATCGATCCGCCGGCGCAGGCTGATCAGTTCGCGGCGCTGCATGTCGTCGACATAGGCGCGGTGCTCGCGCGGATCGCCCAGCTTGGCGGTCGCGCGGCGCAGCGCGTCGAGGAAGCGGCCGACCGCCGACATGGTGCGCAGCGACGGTTCCTTGGCGGCGTCCTTGCGGCTGCGCGCGGCCTGGACAGTGCCGTCACCGGCCTTCACCTGCTCCCACAGCGCCATCTGCTCTTCCAGATCCTTGATCCAGGCGATCTCGATCAGGGTGGAGCGGGACACGTCGTGGTGGGCGGCGGCATATTCCTGCTTGATGGTTTCCGGCAGGGTGTTCAGCCGCAGGGTATGGCTGATGTTGCTCTGGCTCTTGCCGATGATGCGGCCCAACTGCTCCTGCGTGTAGCCGAAGCGGTCGATCAGGCGGGCCAGCGCCTCCGCCAGTTCAAGCGCGTCCAGATCAACGCGCTGCACATTCTCCACCAGCGACAGTTCGTCCGGATTGCCGGAGGTGACCAGCGCATAGATGGTCGCCAGCCCCAGCATCTCGTGCGCGCGCAGCCGACGTTCGCCTGCGACCAGCCGGTGGCCGCCCACCGTCTCCTGCACCAGGACCGGCTGCTTCAGCCCGTAATGCGCGATCGAGTCGGCCAGCCCCTGCATCTCTTCCGGGTCGAAGTGGCGGCGCGGCAGATGCGGGTTGCGGAGGATCCGTGAAACATCGAGTTCCAGCAGCCGGGGCGGTTTGCCCGCATCGTCGAACAGGTCCGAGTGATCGGGCGCAAGCGTCGGCATGGCGTATTCTGGTCCCCTGGTTCCCAGTCCTTCCGGTTCCGCAACGGTGCCCCGGCGGTCCCGGCCATGTCAACGGTGGAGTGGAAGAAAAGGAGAACATGGCGCCCGCGCTTCGCACATCGGCATGCGTGCGCACAAAACCTTTCCAGTTCGGATTACCCCCAGCGGCAAGGGCCGCTGAAATACTCGGCGAGCATAGAGCCCGCCCGCACCGTTTCCGCTTTGTTAAACGATCGTTCAAAATCCATTCGGCTGGCGCAACGAAACGCAACTCAGTAGAAAGGGTTTAAGCAGAGCCGAGGAATTGATCCGGCGTCTGTTGGGAGGTCGGTCGATGTCACTTGCTGAACGCAAGCTATTTGTCGAGCGCTGGATTCGCTCACCCCTGAAGGTCGGGTCGGTAACTCCAAGCGGACCTGAACTCTGCCGCGCCATGGCGAAGGCAGCCGATTGCACCCCCACCCGGCGCGTGGTGGAACTCGGGCCGGGCACCGGCCCGGTCACTTCGGCGCTGCTGGCCCATGGCGTCGACCCCGGCAATCTGCTGATGGTCGAACTCGACCGCGCCTTCGCCGATCAGCTGTCGGCGCTGCATCCGGACGCGACGGTGGTGCGCGGCGACGCGACGCGGGTGCACCGGATCGTGCAGGCCCATGGCTGGGAAACCTGCGATGCCGTGGTGTCGGGCCTGCCGCTGATCACCATGCCGCTGTCGGTCCAGGCGCGGATCGTGCGCGGCGCCTTTTCCGTGCTGGCGCCCGACGGGGTTTTCGTGCAATTCACCTACGGCCCCTTCGCCCCGGTGAATCCGGAGTTGATCCGGCGGCTGCGGCTGAAGCCGCGGCGCCACGCCTGGATCGCCCGGAACCTGCCGCCGGCGTCGGTGTGGACCTTCCGCCGGCTGCCCTGACGAGTCACTTTGACCGCTGAACCTGTCTTGGATGAGGCGCGCGCCCTGATCGACGCGCGCCGTTACCGCCCCGCCCTGCGCCTGCTGCGCAGCGACGCCGTTCCCAACAATCTGGAGCGGCTGCATCTGCTGGGGCTGGCCCATCTCGGCCACCGCGACGCTCCTGCGGCCATCGCCTGCCTGCGTCGGGTCCTGGCCGACCGGCCGGACGACGCCGGTCGCCTCGCCGCCTTGGCGCGGGCACATCAGGCGGACAACGCCCCCTTCCCCGCCGTCCGCTGGCTCGAGCGCGCGGACCGGGCCTCTCCCGGCTGCGCGTCCCTGACGGCGGCGCTGGCCGGCGCGCTGCGCCGCGACGCCCGTTACGACGACGCGCTGGCCCTCGCGCGCAAGGCGCTGGCAGACGGCGATACCTCCCCCGACATCCGTTATGAAGCAGCGATGGCCGCCGCGTATCTGGGCCGCGACGCCGAATCGCTGGCCCATTTCGATGCATTGCTGGCCGACGACCCCGAACATGCCGCGGCATGGTTCGGCAGCCATGCCCAAGCCCTGCATGATCACGGCTCCGACGAGGCGCTGCGCCGCCTGCGGCGCGCCACCCGCTGCGGCGGGGCCAACGGGAAGTACTGGGGCTATCTCGCCGCCACCCTGCGGCTGCTCGGTCACGCGGCGGAGGCCGATGCGGTCGAGGCGGCGGAGATCGGCGACAACCCGAAGCGCCGGCCGCTGCCGGACGGGGCCAGGGCGCTGCTGCCCAAGCTGTCAGCCGACTTCCACCTGTTCGGCAACAGCGGCCGGCTGCTGCGCCATGCGCTGGCCTGCGCCACCACGCCCGGTCTGGTGCTGGAGTTCGGCGTGCGGCGCGGCACCTCGCTCGACCACATCGCCGACGCCGCCGGGCAGGACGTCCATGGCTTCGATTCGTTCGAGGGGCTACCGGAAGGGTGGGTGAATTCCCCCCGTGGCGTGCTGACCACCGGCAGCCAGCTTCCGCCGGTGCGCGGCAACGCCCGCCTGCATGTGGGGTGGTTCGAGGTCAGCCTGCCGCCCTTTCTGGCGGCCCATCCGGGGCCGGTGCGCTTCGTGAATGTGGACAGCGACATCTACGCATCCGCCCGCACGGTGCTGACCGCACTGGCGGATCGCATCCGGCCGGGGACCGTCATCGTGTTCGACGAGTATATCGGCAACCGCAGCTGGCGCGACGACGAGTACCGGGCATTCCAGGAATTCGCCGCGGAGAATGCGGTGCGGTACGAGTATTTCGCGGCCAGCCCTTACACGAAGCAGGTGGCGGTGCGGGTGCTGGGGTTTGGCGGGAAGTAGGTGGGGGTCAAAGTTAGCCCCCACCCTAACCCTCCCCCGCCCAGCGGGGGAGGTTAGGTGGGGGCTACCCCCCACCGCCACTGCCTCACCCCGCCGCCTTCACCTGACGGCGACGCGCATGCAGAACCGGCTCCGTGTAGCCGTTCGGCTGGACGCGGCCCTTGAACACCAGATCGCAGGCGGCCTGGAAGGCGATGCTGCCGTCAAAATTGCCGGCCATCGGCTTGTACAGCGGGTCGCCGGCATTCTGCTTGTCGACGACAGCGGCCATGCGCTTCATGACCTCCATCACCTGGGCCTCGGTGCAGATGCCGTGGTGCAGCCAGTTGGCGATGTGCTGGCTGGAGATGCGCAGGGTGGCGCGGTCTTCCATCAGCCCGACGTCGTGGATGTCCGGCACCTTGGAGCAGCCGACGCCCTGGTCGATCCAGCGCACCACATAGCCGAGGATGCCCTGGGCGTTGTTCTCCAGCTCCTCCCGGATCTCGTCCTCCGACCAGTTCGGACGGTCGGCGAGCGGGATGGTCAGGATGTCGGACAGGGCGGCGGCCTGACGCTTGGCCAGCTGGTCCTGCACCTCGGCCACGTTCACGGCGTGATAGTGGGTGGCGTGCAGGGTGGCGGCGGTCGGCGACGGCACCCAGGCGGTGTTGGCGCCGGCCTTCGGATGGCCGATCTTGGCGACCAGCATGTCGGCCATCAGGTCGGGCATCGCCCACATGCCCTTGCCGATCTGGGCGCGGCCCTTCAGACCGGCGCGCAGCCCGACATCGACATTGTTGTCCTCATAGGCGGAGATCCACTTGGTGGCCTTCATCGCCGCCTTGCGGACGACCGGGCCGGCCTCCATCGAGGTGTAGATCTCGTAGCACGACCTATCAATAAAAAAAATATTGATGAACACCACCCGGTCCTTGGCGGCGCGGATGCACTCCTTGAGGTTGACGCTGGTGCGGCGCTCCTCGTCCATAATGCCGACCTTGAGGGTGTTGCGGGCCATGCCCAGCAGATCCTCGATGCGGCCGAACAGCTCGTCGGCGAAGGCGACCTCTTCCGGCCCGTGCATCTTCGGCTTCACGATGTAGACCGAGCCGGCGCGGCTGTTGCGCAGGCCACCTTCAGCCTTCAGATCGTGCAGCGCGATCAGCGAGGTGAAGACTCCGTCCAGGATCCCTTCCGGCGCCTCGCTGCCGTCGGACAGCTTGACCATGTCGATGGTCATCAGATGGCCGACGTTGCGGACCAGCAGTAGGCTGCGGCCATGCAGGGTGACGCTGCCGGTCGGCGTGGTATAGACGCGGTCCGGGTTCAGCTTGCGGACGACGGTCTTGTCGCCCTTGGGGAAGCTGGCCTCCAGCGTGCCCTTCATCAGGCCCAGCCAGTTGCGGTAGGCGACGACCTTGTCCTCCGCATCCACGGCAGCGACGGAATCCTCGCAATCCTGGATGGTCGACAGCGCGGCTTCCAGCACCACGTCGGCGACGCCGGCCGGATCGTCCTTGCCGATCACGCTGCTGCGGTCGATGCGGATCTCGATATGGGTGCCGTTCTGCACCAGCAGCACGGCCGACGGCGCCGAAGCCTCGCCCTGCCAGCCGACGAAGGCGGCCTTGTCCTTCAGGCCGGTCTTGCCGCCGGACTTCAGCGTCACCGCCAGCGCGCCGCCCTCGACTGCATAGCCGGTAGCGTCGGCATGGCTGCCCTCGGCCAGCGGGACGGCGTCGTCCAGGAACTTGCGGGCCCAGGCGATCACCTGCGCGCCGCGGGCGGCGTCATAGCCGCCGGCCGCCGGGGTCCCGGGGATGGCGTCGGTGCCGTACAGCGCGTCGTACAGGCTGCCCCAGCGCGCATTGGCGGCGTTCAGGGCATAGCGGGCGTTGGTGATCGGAACCACCAGCTGCGGGCCGGCGAGATAGGCGATCTCCGGATCGACGTTGCCGGTCCCGACGGTGAAGTCGCTGCCCTCCGGCACCAGATAGCCGATCTGGCGCAGGAAAGACTCGTACTCGGCCTGATCGAAGACCTTGCCGCGGCGGGCGGCGTGCCACTCGTCGATCTGCGCCTGCAGGCTGTCGCGCTTGTCCAGCAGCGCCTTGTTGCGCGGCGCCAGTTCGTGCAGGAGCCGGTCGAGGCCGGTCCAGAGACGGTCGGCGTCGACACCGGTCCCGGGCAGCGCCTCGTCGTTGATGAAGTCGTACAGCGGGCGGGCGATTTCGAGGCCGCCGTGGCGGATCCAGTTGCTCATCTCGTTGCGTGTCCCATTCTCTTGCGCTCGGTTCGCAGACTCCTCTCCGGGAGTCTTGGTTCATCGGTTATCGCGTCTTCCGCGCGAGCCGGTCAACACAATGTCGCACCGCAGCGTATGGAGAAATGGTAGCAGGCGGCCGCTGCCCGCCGAACCCGTTCAGGCCAAAAGATCGAGCGCGGCAGCCGGCTGGGCAATCGAGGCGACGGGCGCCGCCGCCGCTGGTCTGTCCGCCGCGTCGGCGTCGCCGCCGCCCAGCAGCCCGGCCGCGCCGAGCGCCCCGCTGGAGCCGAAAGCGGCGGCGCGCAGGGCGTTCACCTCCTTCTGGGCGGTCTCGACCATCTTGTCGTCGGCCTTGAAGCCCTCGCGCCGCTCCCGCCGCCGCTTTTCCGACTCGTCCAGCATGTTGGCGGCCTTGGCTTCCCCGATGATCCGCTTGGAGGTGGCGAGCACCCCCTCCACCCGCTGGCCGAATGCATCGGCCTCGCGATAGCGCGACATCTTCATGGTGTTGTCGGCCATCAGCTGCTGGAACATCGGGCCGTGACCGCCGGTTGGACCGGCCGCAGCCCCGCCATTTCCGGTCAACCCGGCGGCGCCCAGCCCGGACAGAACATCCTGGACCAGCCGGGCGATGTCGTCGGGCAGTGTGCCGTCGTCCTGAGCAGCGGCAAGCCCGGGCTCGGCGTCGGCCGCGGCACCGGCCGCCATCAGGTCGGCAGCGGTTTGCGCAGCGGCTTGGCCGGTGTTTTCGGCCGGCCCGCCCTCCCCCGTGGAAATTCCGACGGTCAGCGTCACTTCGGTCTGCTGCAGGATCAGGCTGGTGCTGCTGCGGGTGATGGTGGTTTCGCTGGACAGCATCGTTCCGCCGGCCGCCGCGGCGCTGTCGCCGGGCAGCCCCATTTCCGCCGCGGCCTTGATGCCGGCACCGTACTCCTTGGCGGCGCGTCCGGCCTCGCGCGCCAGCAACGCGGCTTCGCGCGCCAAGGCCGCCAGCTTCTGCGCATCGCCCTGGGCGAAGCGCATCGCCAGCTTCAATTGCTCGATCTTCCGTTCGACCTGCTCCAGCCGGGCGGCTGCGGCCTCCTTGGGCCCGCCGACCCGACGCGCCTCCTCCAAGGCGGCCCTGGCGGCGGAGTTGTCGCTCTGCCATTTGGCCGAGGGCTGGGTCAGTGCCTGTGCGCGCTCCGCCTTCTGGGCGAGTTGCCCCTGGGCGTCCTTCGCCTCGAGCTCCTTCTCCCAGGGTTTCTTCGCCTGCTGCAACCGGAAAAGCCCGGACTGGCCGTCCGCCACCACGCTGAAGACGCTCATGCCGCCACCCCCGGCCCGGCCGAACCAAGATGTTCGCGGCAAAGTTTAGCACAATCGGCGCGACTGTCCATTTCGCGCGGAGCCCGCGTGGAACCCCAAGGCTTGGCTGGTGTTTCACTTCCCGACACCCGATTCCGCAACGGGCGGTTTCGATACCGCAGGCGCGGAGCCGCGGAATACCGGAATCCCGAGGAGGAAAGACACGATGCCGAACCGCGACATGACCGGCACCGGCGGAACGACCCCGACCGGCTCCACCACTGGACATTCGACCGCCGGCAGCTCCACGACCGCCAACACTCTGTCGGGTGGACGCGGCAGCGTCGAGGACATCAAGAAGACCGTCAACCGCGCCGCCGACGACGCCATGGAGACGGGCCGCGAGACGCTGGGTCAGGCCCAGGGCCGCATACGTTCGCTGCTTGAACAGCAGACCGGCCGCGCCGCCGACCAGCTGGGCGGCGTCGCCAACGCCCTGCACAAGGCCGCCGAGCAGCTGAAGCAGGAGAACGGCGGCGAGAATGGCGGCGTGGTCGCCGATTACGCCGTGCAGGCTGCCGACCGCGTGGAGCGCGTCGCCGACATGCTGCGCGACGCCACGGTCGACGACATCGTCGGCGAGGTCGAAGGCTTCGCGCGCCGCCAGCCGGAAGTCTTCATCGGCGCCGCCTTCGCCGTTGGCTTCCTGGCCGCGCGCTTCATCAAGAGCTCCGGCGAGCGCCGGATGCACCGCGCCTCCACCTCGTTGCGCGGCAACGCCCACCCGTCGCAGACCGTGCGGAGCACCCGCGGCACCGGCTATGACGTCGGCCGCGACCGCAGCCGCGACATGAACCGCGACTCCGACCGCACGCCCAGCCGCGGCATGGCCGGCGGCATCGCCGAGTCCGTCAGCCGCACCACGCCGTCCCACAGCGCCGACACCCCGACCACCGGCTCCTCCAGCGTCAACACCGGCAGCCTCGCCGGCCGCATGGAGTCGGAGCGCGCCTCCGAGCGCCTGGGTGAGCCGAAGCCGGCTGCCGCCGGCCGCATCGGCATGCCGCTGTCCACCGCGCCGGCCTCGGTCACCGGCCGCGCCGCGTCGCCGTCGGCCGATACGGCGCTCGGCACCAGCACGGTCAGCACGCCCGCCGGAGTTTCGGGCGCCGCCGGCAGCGCCGGCAGCACCGTGAATGCCGGCACCACCGGCGTCGGCGGCACCGGCAACACCACCGGCACCAGCGGAACCCAGGGCGGGGCCGCCGGTACCTCCCCCACCTCCAAGCCGCAGGGACAGCGTCCATGAGCGCCGCCGAGAACCGCTATGACGAGCCGCGGGATCCGCGGCAGGACCGGCCGCTCGCCGGCCTGTTCGCCGATCTCGCCCGCGAATCCGCCAACCTCGCCCGATCCGAGATCGCGTTGGCGAAGGCCGAGCTGACCGACAAGGCCACCGAGGCCGCCGGCGGCGTAGCCTTCATCGCCGTCGGCGGACTGGTCGCCTTCGCCGGCGTTCTGGTCCTGCTTGCCGCTGCGGTTCTCGGCCTGTCCAACGTCCTGGCCCCGTGGCTGTCCGCGCTGATCGTCGGCGTGGTGGTTCTGGCGGTGGGCGGCATCCTGGCTTACGTCGGCAAGAACCGGCTGAGCCCCGCCAACCTCCGCCCCCGCCGCACCATGAACACGCTGGACGAGGACAAGCGCTGGGCCAAGTCCCAGCTTGCCCGCTAGGGGTCCGGCCGATGGCGGAAGACAAACGCAATCCCGAAGCCGGGCAACAGGACCTCGACGCCCTGGAGGGCGACATCCGCGCCAGCCGCGCGCGCATCGGCGGCACCGTCGATGCGCTGCGCGACCGCACCTCACGTCTGCGCGACAGTCTGGCGCGGTGGTCGCCCCAATCCCTGATGGAGAACACCATGAAGCACACCTACACGCCGGCGACGCCGGAGACCCCGTCCCAGCGTTCCCACCAGCACCAGTCGGACCGTTACGAGAGCGGCCAGACCGTCCATTACAAGGGGTCCCGCTCGCGCTCCGCTTCGGACGGTTCGATGCTGAGCAGCGTCACCAGCAACCCGATCCCGCTCGCCCTGGTCGGCATCGGGCTGGGCTGGCTCGCCCTGTCCAGCACCGGCTACGACCGCCGCATCGCCCGGTCTAGCACGGTTCGCTCCGCCCGCCACCGCATGGGCGACGCCGTCGACTATGCCCGCGAGTCGCTGAGCAGCGCCACCGACAGCGTGCGCAGCGCCGCCAGCTCCGCCTATGACAGCGCGTCGGGCGCGGTCGGTTCGGCCTACGACAGCGCCTCGGGCACCGTCAGCGGGATGATGGGCGGTTCGGACGACGATCATGTGTCGGGCCGGGGCGACATGCATGGCCAGCGGCAATCCCAGGGCTACGCCAGCCGCGGCATGTCGCGCCTGTCCTCCATGGCGCCGTCGGCCGACCATCTGCGCCACCGTGCCCACGACGTGACGACCGGCTTCTGGGATCTGGTGGAGGACCACCCGATCGTCGCCGGTGTCATGGGTGTCGCACTGGGTGCGGCCATCGGCGCCGCCCTGCCGGGCACCCGCTATGAAAAGCAGTGGGTCGGCGAATATGCGGACGAGGCGACCGAGCGCGCCAGGGCGATCGCGATGGACGCGCTCGACCGCGGCACCCGCGCCGCCCAGGCCGCGGCCCAGACCGTCGTCGAGTCGGCCAAGGAGGACGTCCGCGAGGTCGTCTCCGAAGCCACCAACGCCGCCCGCGAGGAAGTCAAGAAGCCGGGCTGATCCCCGCTTCCCGTCTGAATCGGACAGACCCCGCGCCCGTCCGGCGCGGGGTTTTCCGTGTCTCCACCCAGATCGCGACAAACCGCCGCACCATTGTCCCCCGGCGCCGCCTTGGCTGTAGCGTGAAGGATCGTGCGGCGCTATAACCAAGCTGGCTTGACGGGTATTCGCGGCGGATCAGCCATGCACGGGCGCCAAAGCCGCGGAAACCCTGCACTTTAATCGACAAACGCCCCTTGCCCCCCGGATCAATCAGGACTAAATTGGTCCTGTATTCGAAACCGGGGTGAAACGGGGTGCGGTCATGATCCGGCTGAGCAAGCTGACCGACTATGCCATCGTCGTGTTGAGCGAGATGGCGCGGCAGGTGGGTGCGGTCCATACCGTCGCCCATCTGGCCGACCGCACCGGCGTGCCCGCCCCGACCGTCGCCAAGCTGATGAAGGCGATGACGCCGGCGGGCCTCACCACCTCGCAACGGGGGGCTGCCGGCGGTTATGCGCTGAGCCGGCCGGCCGATGCAATCTCCATCGCGGAAATCATCACGGCGCTCGACGGTCCCATCGCGCTGACCGCCTGCGTCGACGGCGCCGACAGCCAATGCGGGGTGGAGCAACTTTGCCCCATGCGCGGCGGTTGGGAAAAGGTGAACCGCGCCATTCGCGGCGCGCTGGAGGAGGTGACGCTGGCCGACATGATGGCCCCCATCACCTTCCCGGCCCCGGCAGCCGCAACGACTTCCACTGCCGCCCAGCCGGCCCGCCCTGCGCACTGAACGGCGCGCACCGAACAGCATTCTTGAGAAGGACGAGGCAAAGCCATGGCCGCCCAACCGGAAACCGTCGAGCAGGTCCGCGCCGTCACGGAGCAGAAGTACAAGTACGGCTTCACGACCGACATCGAGGCCGACGTCGCGCCGAAGGGCCTGAACGAGGACATCGTCCGCTTCATCTCCGCCAAGAAGGAGGAGCCGGAGTGGCTGCTGGAATGGCGCCTGAAGGCCTTCCGCGTCTGGCAGACGATGGAGGAGCCGCAATGGGCCGCCGTCAGCTTCCCGCCCATCGACTATCAGGACGCGCATTACTATGCGGCGCCAAAGCAGAAGGCGGGGCCGAAGTCGCTGGACGAGGTCGATCCCGAACTGCTGAAGACCTACGAGAAGCTCGGTATCCCGCTGCGTGAGCAGGAGATCCTGGCCGGCGTCGAAGGGTCGGAGGGCAAGAGCCCGGCCATCGCCGTCGACGCCGTGTTCGACAGCGTGTCGGTCGCCACCACCTTCAAGGCGAAGCTGGAGGAGATGGGCATCATCTTCTGCGCGATCTCCGAAGCGGTGCAGAAGCACCCGGATCTCGTGAAGAAGTATCTCGGCTCGGTGGTGCCCTACACCGACAACTACTATGCGACGCTGAACTGCGCGGTCTTCACCGACGGCAGCTTCGTCTACATCCCCAAGGGCGTGCGCTGCCCGATGGAGTTGTCGACCTATTTCCGCATCAACCAGGCCAACACCGGCCAGTTCGAGCGGACGCTGATCATCGCCGACGAGGGCAGCTATGTCAGCTATCTGGAAGGCTGCACGGCACCCCAGCGCGACGAGAACCAGCTGCACGCCGCGGTGGTCGAGCTGGTGGCGATGGACGACGCGACGATCAAGTACTCGACCGTCCAGAACTGGTATCCCGGCAACGCCGAGGGCGTCGGCGGCATCTACAACTTCGTGACCAAGCGCGGCGCCTGCCGCGGCAGGAACTCCAAGATCTCCTGGACGCAGGTGGAAACCGGCTCCGCGATCACCTGGAAGTATCCGAGCTGCATCCTGCAGGGCGACAATTCGGTGGGCGAGTTCTATTCGGTCGCCATCACCAACAACTTCCAGCAGGCCGACACCGGCACCAAGATGATCCACATCGGCAAGAACACCCGCTCGACGATCGTGTCGAAGGGCATCTCGGCCGGCAGGGCGCAGCAGACCTACCGCGGCTTGGTGAAAATCCTGCCGCGGGCGGAAGGTGCGCGCAACCACACCCAGTGCGACAGCCTGCTGATCGGCGACAAGTGCGGTGCCCACACGGTCCCCTACATCGAGAGCCGCAACCGCTCCGCCCGCATCGAGCACGAGGCGACGACGGCCAAGATCAGCGAGGACCAGCTGTTCTACTGCCGCCAGCGCGGCATCTCGGAGGAGGACGCGGTGTCCCTAATCGTCAACGGCTTCTGCAAGGAGGTCCTGAAGGAACTCCCCATGGAGTTCGCCGTGGAAGCGCAGAAGCTGGTGGGCATCAGCCTGGAAGGCAGCGTGGGGTAAGAGCGTGCCCTCCCCTCTCCTTCGTGGAGAGGCGGAGGACAGAGTGAAGCCACCGGACGGCGTGCCGGAAGCCTGAAGAAGACAACGAGGCGAAGACGATGATCGAAATCAAGAACCTGCACGCCACCGTGGACGGCAAGGAAATCCTCAAGGGCGTCGACCTGACCATCCGCCCGGGCGAGGTCCATGCCATCATGGGGCCGAACGGCGCCGGCAAGAGCACCATGTCCTACGTGCTGGCCGGCCGCGACGGCTATGAGGTCACGGAAGGTTCGGTCACCTATTACGGCAAGGACCTGCTGGCGATGGAGCCGGAAGAGCGGGCCGCCGAGGGCGTCTTCCTGGCCTTCCAGTATCCGGTGGAAATCCCCGGCGTCGGCAACACCACCTTCCTGAAGACCGCGATCAATGCCATCCGCAAGCATCGCGGCGAGAAGGAACTGGACGCCATGCAGTTCCTGAAGCTGATCCGCGCCAAGACCAAGGCGCTGGGCATGTCGGACGAGATGCTGAAGCGCGCGGTCAATGTCGGCTTCTCCGGCGGTGAGAAGAAGCGCAACGAGACGCTGCAGATGGCGGTGCTGGAGCCGAAATTCGCCATCCTCGACGAAACGGACAGCGGGCTGGACATCGACGCGCTGAAGATCGTGGCCGAGGGCGTCAACGCGCTGCGGTCGCCTGAGCGTTCGATGCTGGTCATCACTCACTACCAGCGCCTGCTCGACTACATCGTTCCCGACTATGTCCATGTGCTGGCCGCCGGCCGCATCGTGAAGTCGGGCGGCAAGGAACTGGCGCTGGAGCTGGAGAAGAACGGCTACCGCGACTTCGGCGCGAGCGAGGCGGCCTGATGTCGGCACACAATTCCCCCCTTCATCCCATGACCTACTCGACGCGGGGCGCCGATCCGGCGACGGCGCCGGCCTTCCTGGCGCCGCTCGATCAGGTGGGCGCCGGCCTGCCCGGCAGCGGC
This sequence comes from Pseudomonadota bacterium, assembly GCA_023423695.1. Taxonomy (GTDB): domain Bacteria; phylum Pseudomonadota; class Alphaproteobacteria; order Azospirillales; family Azospirillaceae; genus Azospirillum. Next base: position 26,587 of record JAFAFA010000082.1, read on the forward strand.
CTGTCCTGGCTGACGGAACTGCGCGCCGCCGGGCGCGAGCGCTTCGCCGCCGTCGGCCTGCCGACGATCAGGAACGAGAGCTGGCGCTACACCAACCTGCGCGACCTCGCCAAGGTCAGCTTCCAGCCCGCCGCTCCCGCCGCGGCGGTCATCGACCTGCTGCCGACCATCCGGACCGAAGGACAGGACGGCCCGCGTCTGGTCTTCGTCGACGGCCGCTTCCGCGCCGACCTGTCGTCGGTCGACGGGCTGCCGCCCGGCGTGGAACTGCTGAGCCTCGACGCCGCGCTGACCACTCACTCCGACCTGCTGGCGGAGCATATCGGCCGCCTCGCCGCGGCGGATGACCGGCCGCTGGTGGCGCTCAACAGCGCCTACCTCGCCGACGGCCCGGTCCTGCATGTGCCGGCCGGCGTCCAGGTGGAGCGTCCTGTCGAGCTGGTCTTCGTCTCGGTCGGCTCGGAAGCTCAGGCGACCTCCTGCCATCCGCGCACGCTGCTGATCGCAGAGGCCGGATCGAAGGCGGTGGTGGTCGAGCACCATGTCGGCCGCGGCGCCGGCACCACGCTGTCGAACCACGTCACCGAAGTGTTCGTCGGAGAAGGCGCCACCCTGCACCATTACAAGTCGCAGCGGGAAGGCGGCGGCGCCATCCACCTGTCGCACATCGCGGCGACGGTGGCGACCGGCGGCTGCTACGACAACTTCATCCTGACCACGGGTGCGAAGCTGTCCCGCAACGAGGTGGTCAGCCGCCTGGACGGCACCGAGGCGCGGACGCATGTCAGCGGCGGCTATCTGGTCCGCGGCACCCAGCATGCCGACACCACCACGGTGATCGTCCACGCCCAGCCGAACGGCACCAGCCGCGAGGTCTACAAGGGCGTCATCGACGACACGGCACGCGCGGTGTTCCAGGGCAAGATCACCGTCTGCCCGGATGCGCAGAAGACCGACGGCTACCAGTTGAACCGGGCGCTGCTGCTGTCCGACGGGGCCGAGATCGACAGCAAGCCGGAACTGGAAATCCATGCCGATGACGTGAAGTGCAGTCACGGCTGCACCGCGGGCGAGCTGGACGACGACGCGCTGTTCTACCTGCGCGCCCGCGGCATCGACCGCGACACCGCCCAGGGCCTGCTGATCGGCGCGTTCCTGTCGGAATCCCTTGAGGAAATCGCCGAGGAATCGATCCGCGACGCCTTCCAAGGGATCATCGCCGGCTGGCTGGAGGAGCAGAAGTAACCATGTCCGATGCCATCCTGAACCAAGCCTACGACGTGCAGCGGGTGCGGGAGGATTTCCCCATCCTCGCCCGCAGCGTCCACGCCAGGAAGGGAAAGCCCGGCAAGCCGCTGGTCTATCTGGACAGCGGGGCGTCCGCCCAGAAGCCGCGTCAGGTCATCCAGGCCATGACCCGCTTCCTGGAGGAGGACTACTCCAACATCCACCGCGGCGTTCATTTCCTGTCGCAGACCGCCACCGACCAGTTCGAGGCGGTGCGTACCAAGGTGGCGCGCTTCCTGAATGCGCCGAACGACCGCTGCATCGTCTTCACCCGCAGCTCGACCGAGGCGATCAACCTCGTGGCCGCCAGCTATGGCCGCACCTTCCTGAACGAAGGCGACGAGGTCATCCTGTCGATCATGGAGCACCACGCGAACATCGTTCCGTGGCAACTGCTCCAGGCCGAGAAGAAGATCGTCATCAAGGTCGTGCCCTGCGACGAGGACGGCGTCCTCGACATGGACGCCTACAAGGACCTGCTGTCCGACCGCACGAAGCTGGTGGCGATCACCCACTGCTCCAACGTGCTGGGCACCGTCACCCCGGCCAAGACCATCGCCAAGCTGGCGCATGAGCGCGGCGTGCCCGTCCTGTTCGACGGTAGCCAGGCGGTGGTGCATGGCCCGGTGGACGTGCAGGACATCGACGCCGACTTCTACGTCTTCACCGCGCACAAGCTCTATGGCCCGACCGGCCTCGGCGTGCTGTACGGCAAGTACGACCTCTTGAAGAAGATGCCCCCTTATCAGGGCGGCGGCGACATGATCGAGAGCGTCAGCTTCGAAGGCACCACCTTCAAGGCCCCGCCGTCGCGCTTCGAGGCCGGCACCCCGCCGATCACCGAGGTGATCGGGCTGGGCGCCGCCATCGACTATGTCGAGGCTCTCGGCCGCGAAGCCATCGCCGCGCACGAGCACGACCTGCTGCAATACGCCACGCAGCAGCTGTCGCAGATCGACGGCCTGCGCATCGTCGGCACCGCGCCCGGCAAGGGACCGATCATTTCCTTCGCGCTGGACGGCGTGCATCCGCACGACGTCGGCACCATCGTCGACCAGTATGGCGTCGCCGTGCGCGTCGGCCGCCATTGCGCCGAGCCGCTGGCCGAGCGGTTCGGCGTCGGCCCAACCGTCCGCGCCTCTTTCGGCTTGTACAACACGCGGGACGAAGCCGACGCCCTCGTCCAGTCCCTCCAGGCGGTCAAGGAGTTCTTCGGAGCATGATGGACGATCTGCGCGAGCTGTATCAGGAAGTGATCCTGGACCACGGCAAGAACCCCCGCAACTTCCGCCATCCCGACGACGCCAACCGCGAGGCGAAGGGCGAGAACCCGATGTGCGGCGACCGCTTCATGGTCTATCTGACCTTGAAGGACGGGGTGGTCGACGACGTGGCCTTCCAGGGCCGCGGCTGCGCCATCTCCACCGCCAGCGCCTCGATGATGACGGAGTTGGTGCGCGGCAAGACGGCGGCGGAAGCGGAGAAACTGTTCCACGCCTTCCACGAGCTGTGCACCCAGGACGAGCCCGACATCCCCGAGGGTGTCGACGACGAGACCATGGAAAAGCTGATGGTGATGTCCGGTGTGCGCCAGTTCCCGGTGCGGGTGAAGTGCGCGACGCTGGCATGGCACGCGATGAACGCAGCACTGCATGGCGAGGCTGCGGCCTCCAGCGACCAGTATTGAGGGAAGGGGGATCGAAATGCCCGATGAAACCCTGACGCAGCGCCCGATTGCCCCGAACCCGGCCGAAGCCGAGGCGCAGATGAAGGCCGACGCGGCGACCGACGCCTCCGAGTCCAAGGAGTTCGCCCCGATGCCCCAGCCGCCCGAGGGGTACGACCCGCGGGAGGAGATCATGGATCGCGTCGTGGCGGCCATCAAGACCTGCTACGACCCCGAGATCCCGGTCGATATCTGGGAACTCGGCCTGATCTACCGTGTGGACATGGATGGGCAGCGCAACGTCGAGATTGATATGACGCTGACCAGCCCCATGTGTCCGGTGGCCGGCGAACTGCCCGAGCAGGTCCGTCAGGCCGTGCTGGGCGTCGAGGACGTCAACGAGGTCAAGATCGAACTGGTGTGGGAGCCCCCCTGGCACCAGGGCATGATGTCCGAGGAAGCCCGCCTGCAACTGGATATGTTCTGAGCCGTTTTAGGAGACCGTCACCATGGCCCGTTCCCTGCCCAAGGCGCTCACGATCACCGACGCCGCCGCGGAGCGCGTCAAGACGCTGATGTCCAAGGCCACCGACGACATGGTCGGCCTGCGCATCGGCGTGAAGGCGCGCGGCTGCTCCGGCCTCAGCTACGACGTTCAGTATGCCAAGGAAAAGATGAAGTTCGACGAGGTGGTGGAGGACAAGGGCGTCACCATCCTGATCGACCCGGCCGCCGTCATGTTCCTGATCGGCAGCGAGATGGATTATGTCGACGACAAGTTCCAGACCGGCTTCGTCTTCAAGAACCCCAACGAGAAGGGCCGCTGCGGCTGCGGCGAGAGCTTCCACGTCTGAGGTCAGGTAGAGCCTCCACCGCTGCTCGCGGCGGTGGAGGAAACATCGTTATAAATCCCGCGTAATTTTGACTTATACCCGCACTTGCGTTATGGTGATTGCATCGCCACGCAAGGTTGGGGGTGTGAGATGGTGCAGAGCGTTTACAGCAGCGCCTGGGCGGCGCTGACCGGCAAGCCCAGCACAACCGCAGCGACCCAGCTGTTCTCCAGCAAGGCCGCGCCCTCCCCTTCGGCGACCACGCCGGCAGCAGCGGCCGGCGACACCGTCTCCGTCAGCAAGCTTGGAAAGGCTTTGACCGGCATGGCGGCGAAAGCCTTCGAACATCTCGATTCCGACAGCAAGAAGCAGTTGGAGAGCCTGGTGGAATCCGGCCGCGTGTCGGCGGATGACGCGGTGAAGGGGCTGCGATCCCTGGCGAAGAATGCGCTGTTCAACCGGTTCGTGACCGAGGGCGGCCATAGCGCTGAAGAGCAGCAGATGGCTGATCGCATGAAGATAGCGCGGGAGCAGAGCGCCGCCGCGGCGAAAGCGGCTGAGAATCCGGACCATGGGGCGGCGCTTGAGGATCTCGACCGGTTGGGCGAAGCCCAGAAAAGCGGATCGGTCAGCCAGGAGGACGTGAGCGCCATGCACCGCTCGATTTCCGAGCGCCTCCGAGGATTCGGCAAAGCCGGCGCCCTGCTTGTCTCGGATGACGAGCGCTCCCTGATGGTAGCGACCTTCAGCAGCAAGGCGAACCGATTCGCCGATCTGGACTTGGGCGAGGACGATCAGGAAAACAGCGGGACCGCGAACAAGATCGCTAGCAAGGATGAGTTGGAGGCTGCCGAACGGCTCTTTGCTGCCGGCTTCAAGCTCGAAAACAATGCGATGGCACGCTTCGCCGCCGATTACGACATTCCAGGGCTGGGCAAGGGCGCGATGCCGGCTTGGTTCAGTTTCAAACCGATCAGCCGGTAGACGCTGGCGTCCCGATGCCGTGGCACCGCCTGCCGCCGCCTCAGGACATGGGGTTGGCCGGCGGCTTCGGCATTTCCGGCAGGGGGATGAATTCGCCGTCGTCGAGGTCCGGCAGCTTCATCCGCCCGGCCCGCCAGTCGGCCTTGGCCTGCTCGATCCGCTCCTTCGACGAGGAGACGAAGTTCCAGTCGATGAAGCGCTGGCCCAGCGGTTCGCCGCCCACGGCGATGACGATCGATTGCGTGGATGCGGTCAGCACCGCCGGATGGCCGGGAGCGAACACGGCCATCCGTCCCGCCTCGAAGCGCTGTCCCTCGGCCTCCACCGATCCCGCCACCACATAGGCCGCCCGCTCCCATCCATTCGCCGGCAGTTCCACCCGGGCGCCGGGGGCGAGCTCCCAATGGATGTAGAACAGCGGCGAGTGGGTCCTTACCCCCGCCTTGGCGCCGAACGCCTCGCCCGCCACCAGCCGGCCACGCACGCCGCCTTGCTCGAAGACCGGCAGGTCTCCGGTGCCATAATGGCTGAAGGCGGGATCGGTCTCCTCATCCGCTTCGGGCAGGGCGACCCAGGCCTGGATGCCGTGCATCCGTCCGCCTTCCATCCGGGCGCGCTCGAAGCGTTCGGAATGGGTGATGCCGCGGCCGGCGGTCATCCAGTTCACCTCGCCCGGCCGGATCGCCTGTTCGGAGCCCACGCTGTCGCGGTGCATGATCTCGCCCTCGAACAGGTAGGTGACGGTGGACAGTCCGATGTGTGGGTGGGGGCGCACGTCGACGTCGCGCGGCAGGCCCGGCTGGAAATCGACCGGCCCCATATGGTCGAAGAAGACGAAGGGGCCGACCATCCGCCGCTGGACGAAGGGCAGGACGCGTCCCACCTCAAATCCGCCCAGACTCTTCCGGCGTTGATCGATGACCAGTTCCAGCATCGGATTTCCTCCCGGCGGATGGTGTGGCGTCGCGCCTTGCGTTCAGACGTCCGGATTGCGCGGCACGGTCTGGATGACGTCGAACCCTTCGAATTCCGGCGGCCCGACATACAGGGATTTGCTGGTGCCGGCTTTGCCGTGGGCGGCGCGGAAGGCCTCCGACCGCGTCCAGTCCTGGAACGCGGATTCCGAGTCCCAGACGGTGTGGGATGAGTAGAGCCGGTATTCGTCCCGGTCGGGCCCACGCAGCATGTGGAATTCCAAGAATCCCGGAACCTTGTGCAGATGGACCTCGCGGTTCAGCCAGACCTCCTCGAACTCCTGCTCCGCCCCGTGACGGACCTTGAAGCGGTTCATCGCGATGAACATGCGGCATTCCTTCCCGGCATTGTCGATAGGCATGACCTCGGCCCCGGCCTTGACCAGGATAGAGGTTGGGACCGCCGCCCCGCAATCAACCCGGCTTGCCGCCCATAGTCTTCGCGAATGCTAACGATCCGTTAATGCAAAGAAGTTCTAATATGACAAAAGAGGTATAATAGCTGCCGGCCGGATCGGCCGAGCACGCAGCCCCGGGGGAACGGCATGACCGGAACGAGCGTAGCGCAGACGGCGGCGGACAGAGACCGCTCCAGGCCGCCCGGCACCATTACCACCATTCTTACCCTGGCTGTTCCCTTCCTGCTGGTCCTCGCAGCGGCGTGGCCGGGCGGCCCGGTCGATCTCACCCATTACCTGCCGCTGCACACTTTCTTCGAAACCTTCGCCATCGCGGTGGCCGCCCTGATCTTCGCGATCGGCTGGCATACCCAGACGGACGAGACGCCGCCGGCCCTGCTGGCCCTGTCCACCGGCTTTCTCGGGGTGGCGCTGCTGGATTTCGGGCATCTGCTGTCCTATGCGGGCATGCCCGATTTCGTCACCCCGTCGGGACCGGAGAAGGCCATCGCCTTCTGGTTCGCTGCCCGGGCGATGGCGGCGGCGGCACTCCTGCTCGCCGCCGTCCTGCCCTGGCGCCCCGGATCGGCGGCTCTGCGCTATCCGTTGATCGGTGCCGTGCTTGCGATCACCGCGGCGGTGTTCTGGGTCGTGCTGTGGCACCCCGGCCTGCTGCCGCGCACCTTCATCGCCGGCGTAGGGCTGACGCCGCTCAAGATCGCGGTCGAATATGGGCTGGTCCTGCTCTATGCCGGTGCCGCCCTGATCTTCCACAGACGCCGGCGGGAGGCCCGCACGCTGGACGTCCACCGCATGGTGATCGCCGCCGTCGCCATCGCGATGAGCGAACTCTGCTTCACGCTCTACTTCAGCGTCTACGACCTCGCCAACGTGGCCGGTCACATCTACAAGGTCATCGGCTATTGCTACCTGTACCGGGCCGTCTTCGTCACCGCGGTCCATCACCCCTACGACGCGCTGCACCAGTCGGAGCGCGACCTGTGGCGCGAGAAGGAGCGGGCGCGCGTCACCCTGCTGTCGATCGGCGACGGGCTGATCGCGACGGACACCGGCGGCCGCGTAACCCTGATGAATCCGGTCGCCGAGCGGCTGACCGGGTGGACCGGCGGCGAGGCGGCAGGCCGCCCGGTGACCGACGTCTTCGACATCGAGAATGCCGAAACCGGGGAGCGCGTCCCTGTGCCGGTCCAGCAGGTGTTGGAGAATGGCCAGTTAGTCGGGCTCGCCAACCATACGGTGCTGGTGGCGCGCGGCGGACGCCGCAGCCACATCGCCGACATGGCCTCGCCGATCCGCGACCGCGACGGAACGCTGCACGGCGTGGTCATGGTCTTCCAGGACGTGACCGAGACATACGCCAGCCGGGAGGCGCTGAAGGACAGCCTTTCGCTCAACACCGGCATTCTGGAAAGCGCCGCCTGCGGCATCATCGCCACCACACTGGACGGCATTATCCGGGTCTTCAACCACGAAGCTGAGCGGATCTTCGGCTATCCGGCCGACGAGATGGTCGGCACCGCGTCCCTGCCGCGCCTTTACGACGAGGAGGAGCTTCGCGCTCACGCAGACCGGCTTGCCGCGGAACTGGGGCGCGCGACACCTGCGGGCTTCGAGGCGCTGGTCGCCCGCACCCGCGACAGCGGACTGCCCGATTCCAGCGAATGGACCGGACTGCGAAAGGACGGCGCCCGCGTCGCCCTTTCCGCCGCCACCAGCGTTCTGCGCGACAGCGGTGGTGCGGTGCGCGGCTATTTGACAGTGGTGATGGACATCACCGAGAGGAAACGGGCGGAACGGCAGATCGAAAGCCTCGCCTACTATGACCCGCTGACCAACCTGCCGAACCGCCGCCTGCTGCTGGAACAGCTGGACTGCCAGCTGCGCACGGCACGGCAGAACGGGCGGTGCGGCGCCTTGATGTTCCTCGACCTCGACGACTTCAAGGGACTGAACGACGCCCGCGGCCATGTCGCCGGCGACACGCTGCTGCGCGAACTGGCGGCCCGGCTGAACGCCAGCCTGCGACGGGACGATCTGGTCGGCCGCTTGAGCGGAGACGAGTTCGTCATCCTGCTGCCAGACCTGGGCCCAACGCCGGAGGAAGCCTCCAAGATCGGGTGGCGGGTGGCGGAGAAGCTGCGGCTGGCCGTCGCCCAGCCCTTCCGCCTGGACAGCTATGAACACAGCATCTTCGCCAGCATCGGTCTGACCGTCTTCCCCAAGACAGCGGAGGAAACGGTGGAGGACCTGCTGAAACAGGCCGACACCGCCATGTATGCCGCCAAGGATGGTGGACGGAACACCATCCGGGACTATGACCCGGCGATGCTGGTGGACGCCCAGGCTCGCCTAGCGCTGCAGCAGGATCTGCGCAAGGCGGTGGATGCCGGGGAGTTCACGCTGTTCCTGCAGCCGCAGACCAGCGCCGATGGCACCCTGGTCGCGGCCGAGGCGCTGATCCGCTGGCAGCATCCGCAGCGCGGCTTCGTGGCGCCCGGTGCGTTCATCGCGGTGGCCGAGGAATCGGGCCTGATCCTGCCGCTGGGCGACTGGATCCTGATGGAGGCCTGCCACGTCCTGCGCCGTCTGGCCGATGCGGGCAGCAGTTGCCACCTGTCCATCAACATCAGCCCGCGCCAGTTCCGCCAGCAGAATTTCTGTGCCGGCGTGATCGCCGCGGTCCGCGCCAGCCGCATCGACCCGTGTCTGCTGACGCTGGAGATCACCGAGGGCATCGCCATCGACGACTGCGCCGACACCGTGTCCAAGATGTCGGAACTGGCGGCGGTCGGGATATCCTTCTCGCTGGACGATTTCGGCACCGGCTTCTCGTCGCTGTCCTACCTGAAACAGCTGCCGGTGGGAGAGCTGAAGATCGACCGTTCCTTCGTCCAGGATGTGGACCGCAACAGCCACAACGCCGTGCTGGTGGAAACCATGCTGTCGATCGCCAGCCGCCTTGGATTGAAGGCGGTGGCGGAGGGGGTGGAAACCGCGGCGGAGCGGGATTTCCTGCGCGACCATGGCTGCGCGATCTTCCAGGGCTTTTATTTCGACCGGCCGATGCCCGTCGACGACTTCATGCGGAAATACGTACTCCCGGCAGAGCAGGCGGCCATCGAACAGCCGGCGTTCGCCTGACACCGTAAAGCGTGAAGCGGCGGGGGGAGGCCGCTTCAGCATCCCCCCGACCGGCGTGCAGGTTACTTCTGGGCGACCATCTTGGGCTGGCCGTTGCTCCACTCATACATCACGTAGTTCGGCTTGGTGATGTCGCCCTTCTTGTCGAACTCTACCGGGCCGACGACGGTGTCGTAGCTGCCGGAATGCAGCGCGGTCGACAGCTTCTTCCCGTCCGGGCTGCCGGCCTTCTGCAGGCCCTGCGCGATCACCTGCACCGCGGCGTAGCTGTAGAAGGCGAAGTTACCCGGCTCCGGCAGGCCGGCCGCCTTGAAGGAGGCGATCAGCTCCTGCGCCTTGGGATCGCTGGCGGCCGACGGGCTGTCGGTGTACAGCGTGCCCTCGCCGGCCTGGCCGGTGATCGACCAGTATTCCTGGTTGTTCAGGCCGTCGCCGGCGATGAACTGCGGCTTCAACCCCTGCTCCTGCGCCTGACGGACGATCAGGCCCAACTCCGGATGATAGCCGCCGTAATAGACGGCATCGATCTTCTTGTCCTTCAGGCTGGTGATCAGCGCCGAGAAGTCGCGCTCGCCGGCCGTGACGGAACCGCGGTAGGCAACCTTGCCGCCCGACTTCTCCAGCGTCTCGACCACGACGTCGGCCAGCCCCTTGCCGTAGGCCTGCTTGTCGTCGAGCACCGCGACGTTCTTGCCCTTGAAGGTCTCGGCCAGATACTTGCCGGCAACCACGCCCTGCTGGTCGTCGCGGCCGCAGACGCGGAAGATGTTCGGGTGACCCTTGGAGGTCAGCAGCGGGTTGGTGGCGGTCGGGGTGACCATCACCACGCCTTCCTCCTGGTAGACATCGGCCGCCGGGATGCTGGCACCGGAGCACAGATGGCCGACCACCGCCGCGACCCCATCGCGGACGAACTGGTTGGCGACCGCCACCGCCTGCCGCGGGTCGCAGGCGTCGTCACCCACCTTCAGCACCAGCTTCTGGCCCAGCACGCCGCCCTTGGCATTGATGTCGGCAATCGCCTGCTTGGCGCCGTACACCGACTGCTCGCCCAGGGCCGCCACCGGACCGGTGGTCGCCGTGCCGAGCCCGATGACGATGTCCGCCTGCGCCGTGCCGAAGCCGGCCAGCAGTGCCGTCGCACTGACGAAGGAAAGGACGGTGAGACGCATAATATTTCTCCTGGGATGACCATTTTGCGCCGGTCCACGTCCAACGGCCCCGGCACATTCCCATTTCTGACCCAAGCGACAGGATTTTGAAAGCGCGATCATGAGTGTCGCCCCCCTTCAACCACCCCCGCGACCGTTCGTCGCCGGCTCGAGCTGTCTCACTATTTGGAATCATGCAAAACTATTTGACACATCTTGGGACATGCGCGAGCATTCATGAAACAACGGTAACAAACAAATCATGGGCGGAATCATCCCAGCGACCGAGCAGGAGGCGGAGGCCGGCAAGCCGCAGGGCGCCGGAACCCAAACCTTGCTGCGTGGACTGGCTTTGCTGGAATGCGTGGCCGCCGGCGTCGGCGACGTGAAGGGTATCGCGGCCCGGCTGGGCACCCCGCGCAGCACCACCCACCGCATGCTCGTCAGCCTCGTGGCGGAGGGATACCTCCATCACATCCCCTACAAGGGCTATCTGCTGGGCCCGAAGCTGATCCAGCTGGGGATGAAGGCGCTGGAGCAGCGCCCCCTGATCGCGGTCGCCCGCCCGCATATCGAGGCGCTGGCGCAGGCCACCGGCGACACCGTCCATCTCGGCGTCGAGGACAACGGCGAGGTCTTCTATCTCGACAAGATTCCCGGCACCCGGGGGCTGGAGATGCGGTCCCGCACCGGACAGCGCATGCCAATCGCCTCCACCGGACTGGGCAAGGCGCTGATGCTGGGCATGGCGCCTGCGCGCTGGGCATCATTGCACGCGCTGCTCTGCTCCCCCGATGCGCCGGCCGACCGGCCGCGTCCCGCAGACTGGCCGCTGTTCAGACAGCAGTTGGACCGCTACGTCGCCCAGGGCTGGGCGATGGATTTGGAAGAGAACGAACTCGGCATCCGTTGCGTCTCCGCACCGGTACGCGACGGCCGGAATCTGGTGGTGGCGGCGATCAGCGTCGCCAGCGCCGTCCCCTACATGCCTGACGACCGCATGGCCACTCTGGGACCGCTGGTCCGGGCCACGGCGGACGCGATATCCAAGGATCTGGGATGGATCGCACCATAACCTCCTCCACCGACACCGCCACCGAACCGGCGCTGATCGCGCTGGATTGGGGGACGTCGAGCCTGCGCGGCTTCCTGATGGACGCCGGCGCGCGCGTGCTTGCCGAACGGGCGTCCGCCCACGGCATCCAGAACCTGCCGCAGCCCGGCCCCGCCGGATTCGACGCCGCGCTGGCCGCCCTGTGCGGGGACTGGCTGGACGCGCATCCCGGCTTGCCGGTGGTGGCCGGCGGGATGGTCGGCAGTGCCCAGGGATGGGTCGAGGCACCCTATGTCACCACCCCGGCCGACGCGACGACCCTGGCCGACCGGGCGGCGCGGGTGGAGACGGCCTCCGGCCGCCGCATCCTGATCGCCCCCGGCGTTCTGCACGACCCGGACGGCGCGCCTCCCGACGTGATGCGCGGCGAGGAGATCCAGATCGCCGGCGCACTGGCCGGGAATGCCGACTGGGCGCGGAACGCCTGCATCGCCATGCCCGGCACCCATTCCAAATGGGTCCGCGTCACCGATGGGCGCATCACCGCCTTCTCCTCCTACATGACGGGGGAGCTGTTCGCAGTTCTGAAAACCCATTCGCTGCTCGGCCGCCTGATGCCCGCCGACCGCGAAGCGTCTCCTGAGGATGAGGCGGCGGCCTTCGCCGTCGGCATCCGCGCCGCGCAGTCCGCCGGTCCCGGCGACCTGCCCCACCAGCTGTTCGCGACCCGCACGCTGGGCCTGACCAAGCGCATGCCGGCCGAGGGGCTGGCGCATTACCTGTCGGGCCTCCTGATCGGGCACGAGTTGCGCTCCGGCCTCGCTTTGCTGGCGGAGATGCCGGCGGGCACGCCGCTGCTGCTGATCGGCGCCCCGGCCCTGTGCAGCCGCTATGGCCGCGGGCTCGCCGCCTTCGGCGTCACGCCGGCGGCGCAGCTCGGCAATACCGCCCCGCGCGGCCTGTTCCAGTTCGCCGCCGCGGCCGGGCTGCTTCCGGCCGGCACAACCCCCAGCACGATGAGCGCGCCATGACCGAGCTTTCGCTTCCCGCCCGCTTCGATGCCGCTTTCTCCGCCCTGCCGCTGGTCGCGATCCTGCGCGGCCTGACCCCGGCGGAGGCGGTTCCGGTGGCGGCGGCTCTCTACGAGGCGGGCTTCCGGCTGATCGAGGTGCCGCTGAACTCGCCCGATCCCTACGACAGCATCGCCGCCATCCGTAGCAGCCTGCCGTCCGACGCCCTGGTCGGGGCCGGCACGGTGCTGACGCTGGACGCCGTGGACCGGCTGTCCGCCATCGGCGCCGATCTGGTGGTGATGCCGCATGCCGACACCGCGATCATCCGCGCCGCCAAATCGCGCTCGATGGTCTGCACCCCCGGCGTCGCCACCGCGACGGAAGCCTTCGCGGCGCTCGCCGCCGGGGCCGACGCCTTGAAGCTGTTCCCGGCCGAGCAGATCGCCCCGCCCGTGGTGAAGGCCTTGCGCGCCGTCATTCCGCACAGCGTGCGGCTGCTGCCGGTCGGCGGCATCACGCCCGACACCATGCAGCCGTTCCGCACCGCCGGCGCCTCCGGCTTCGGTCTCGGTTCGGCGCTCTACAGCCCCGGCCTGCCGGTGGCGGAAATCGCAATCCGCGCCAAGCGCTTCGCCCAGGCCTGGGCGGAGGGAACGTCCGGGCGCTGATCACCATCCCTTTTCCGATCGTCGCCTTTCAATGACCGGCGCACAAGCCGGCACACCCAGAGGGAATGCCATGAAGGTCTCTACCCGCCTGACCCGTACCGTTCTGACGGCCGGCCTGTCCGCCGGCATGCTGTTCGCCGGAGCCGCCACCATCTCCGGCGCCGCCCTGGCCGCCGAATATCCGGCGAAGCCCGTCGAGCTGATCGTCCCCTACGCCGCCGGCGGCGGCACCGACCTCGTCGCCCGCGCCTTCGCCGATGCGGCCAAGAAGCAGCTGCCGCAGTCGATGGGCGTGGTGAACAAGACCGGCGGCGGCGGCGCCGTCGGCCTGACCGAGATCATGGCCGCCCGTCCCGACGGCTACAAGATCGGCATGGGCACGGTGGAGATCACCCTGCTGCCGCATATGGGCGTCGCCCGCTTCACGGTGGACGACTTCACCCCGATCGCCCGCCTGAACGCGGAGCCGAGCGCCATCACCGTCAAGGCCGACGCGCCGTGGAAGACGGTGGAGGAGTTCCTGGAGCATGCCAAGGCCAACCCCGGCAAGGTGCGCATCGGCAACTCCGGCACCGGCGCCATCTGGCACCTCGCGGCCGAGGCGCTGGAGGAGAAGACCGGCACGACCTTCAACCATGTGCCCTTCGACGGCGCCAACCCGGCCGTGACCTCGCTGCTGGGCGGCCACATCGAAGCGGTGTCGGTCAGCCCGGCCGAGGTGTCGAGCCAGCTCGCCGCCGGCCAGCTGCGCATGCTCGCCGTCATGGCCGATCAGCGCAGCAAGGCCTTCCCCGACGTGCCCACCCTGAAGGATAAGGGCATCGACCTGTCCGTCGCCACTTGGCGTGGCATCGTGGTGCCGAAGAAGACGCCGGCCGCGGTGGTCGACACGCTGCGCACCGCCAGCAAGGCCGCGGCGGAAGACCAGGCCTTCCGTGACCAGCTGGCCAAGATGAACCTGACCTGGGCCTATGCCGACGGCCCCGAGTTCGGTCAGGTCATGCAGAAGGACAATGCCTTCTTCAAGGACCTGATGACCAAGCTGGGCATGGCGAAGTAACGCCGGATCGACGGGGTTCCCGGCGGGTCGCCATCGGGAACCCCGTCATCGGTTGAGGAGACAGGATCATGAGCACCGCACCCGCAGGGGGCGCAGGCCCCGACCTTGGCAACGCCATGCCGCTGACGACGAAGATCGCCAATCTCGTGATTGCCGTCGTTCTGATCGCCATCGCGGCCTCGGCCATCGCCGCGACCGGCGATTTCCCCAAGAGTATGCTGGCGACCGACGTGGGATCCGCCCGCTTCCCGATCATCCATGCCGGCGCGCTGATCCTGCTGTGCCTGATCCTGATCGCCAACACGCTGCGCGCGCCCACCGCCCCGGCGTCGGCCGGTGAGGCGCCGGTCGGGATCGCCGGCTATGCCGGCGTGGCACTGGGCATGCTGGCGACCGCCGGCTGCATCGTCGCCATGGAGTATGTCGGCTATGGCATCGCCACTGCCGTCTACATGGCCGTGATCATGGCGTTGATGGGGCAGCGCAGCCCGGTCTGGAACCCGGTGCTGGCGGTCGGCGTGACAGCGATCGTCTACGGCGTCTTCCACTACGCGCTCCAGGTGCCGTTGCCGGTGGGGAGCCTGTTCGAATGACCATCCCCGCCCTTTTCATGGCCGCACCGTACGTCGTGGAGTATCGCCGCCATGCATGAACTCGATCTTCTGATGAATGGCTTCGCCACGCTGGCGTCGAACCCGCTGGCGCTGTTTCTTGCACTGTTCGGCGTCACGCTCGGCATCATCATTGGCGCTTTGCCCGGCCTGACGGCGACCATGGGCGTTGCCATCCTGCTGCCCTTCACCTTCGGCATGGATCCGGTGTCCGGCCTGCTGATGATCTCCGGCGTCTTCTTCGGCGGCGTCTATGGCGGGTCAGTGACGGCGATCCTGCTGCGCATTCCCGGCACTCCGGCCGCCGCCGCCACGGCGATGGACGGGTTCGAGCTGACCAGGAAGGGCATGGCCGGCGTGGCGCTGGGCACCGCGACCCTGTCCTCCTTCCTCGGCGGCACCGCCAGCATCATCGTCCTGATCTTCCTCGCCCCGGTCCTGGCCGGCTTCGCGCTGAAGTTCAGCGCGTCGGAGAGCTTCGCGCTCGCCGTCTTCGGCCTTAGCATCATCGCCAGCATTTCCGGCCGGTCGGTGGTGAAGGGGCTGATCGCCGGCTTCCTCGGGCTTTTGATCGCCACGGTCGGCATGGATCCGATGGACGGGTTCCCGCGCTTCACCGGCGGCTATACCGAGCTGTTCAACGTCCCCTTCATCCCGGTGATGATCGGCCTGTTCGCCGCCGCCGAAGCCTTCAAGTCGCTCGAGGACCCGAAGGTCCGCCTGGGCATGGCCGCGGCGCTGGGCCGCATCATTCCGGAATGGGCGACCTTCCGCCGGCTCCTGGGAACGGTGGCGCGCTCCACCGGCCTCGGCGTGGTGATCGGCATCATTCCCGGTGCCGGCGCCGACATCGCGGCTTATGTCGCCTACAACGAGGCCAAGCGGTTCAGCAAGACGCCGGAGAATTACGGCAAGGGCGAACTGGGGGGCGTCGCCGCCTGCGAAGCCGGCGCCAACGGCTGCACCGGCGGCGCGCTGCTGACCATGCTGACGCTGGGAATTCCCGGCGACGCCGTCACCGCGGTGATGCTGGGCGCCCTGACGCTGCAGGGGCTGCAGCCCGGACCGCTGCTGTTCAAGGAACATGCGGATCTGGTGTTCACCCTGTTTGCCGGCATGCTGTTCTGTTACGTCGGCATGCTGGTGATCGGGTTGGGCCTTCTGCGCGTCATGGGCCGCGTCCTGCAGATGCCGAAATCGGTGCTGACGCCGGTGATCCTGGTCCTGTGCATCGTCGGCACCTACGCCATCAACAACAGCCTGTTCGACATCGGCATCATGCTGGCGGCCGGCGTCGCCGGCTACTTCATGCAGAAGTGGGACTTCCCGGCATCGCCGGTGGTGCTGGCGCTGATCATGGGCCCGATGGCGGAGGCCAACTTCCGCCGCGCCCTGTCGCTGTCGGGCGGAAGCTACGACTTCCTCTACACCCGGCCAATCACCGTTGCGCTGCTGACCGTCGCCATCCTGACCCTGTTCCTGCCGCTGGTGAAGCGCTGGCGCAGCCATCGGGCGGAAACGCGGCAAACGGGCGCCGCCAGCTCCCTGAATCAAGCCTGATCATAAGGAAAGACAGTCATGTTCGACGATCTGAAGGGCCGCCGCGTCCTCATCACCGGCTCGACCCAAGGGATCGGTCTGGCCGCGGCGCAGGCCTTCGCCCGCCACGGTGCCAAGGTCGGCATCAACGGCCGCAAGGCGCCGGCCGACCTCGATTCCACGCTCAAGGCAATGGAATCGGCAGGTGGCGAGGCGGCCTTCTTCGCCGGGGATCTGTGCAGCAGCAGCGCCTGCAAGGCCGTGGTGGACGCCTTCGTCGAGCGGTTCGGCGGCATCGACGTGCTGATCAACAATGCCGGCGGTCTGGTCGCCCGCAAGCCGCTGGAGGAGATCGACGACGAGTTCTTCGACGCGGTGACCGACCTGAACGCCCGTTCCGCCCTGATGACCACCAAGCATGCCCTGCCCTACCTGCGCCAGTCGGCCAAGGACAGCGGACAGACGGCGTCGGTGATCCTGGTCGGGTCGGTGGCCGGCTACACCGGCGGCGGGCCGGGCGCCGGGCTGTACGGCGCGGCCAAGGCGTGGCTGCACAACATCCAGAAGAACTGGGTCGCCTTCCACACCAAGGAGGGCATCCGCTTCAACACCGTGTCGCCGGGCACCTTCGACACCGCCTTCCATGCCGACAAGGACGAGGCCGCCAAGGCCCGCGTTTCGACCGGCATCCCGATGGGCCGCTTCGGCAAGCCGGAGGAATGCGCCCCGACCTTCCTGTTCTTTGCCTCCCATGGCTGCTCGGGCTACATCACCGGGCAGATTCTGGACGTGAACGGCGGCCAGTTCATGCCGTAAGGCGTCATACCGGCAGGGGGCTGCAGGACAAGCGCCGTTTCCCGCTGTTGTCGGAAGACACGGGTAGGAGATGGACGACCATGGCCTCGCAGATTCCCCTGTCGGAAGACAGCAGCGCGATCGATCCGGCGCTCGACGCGCTGCGCAGCGACCATACGCATGAGATCGCGCCCGACCTCGCCTATCGGCGGCTCGGCATCGTCAATGTGGTGTTCTGGGGTCCGCCCGGCGCCGGCGACCGCGAATGGGTGCTGATCGATGCCGGGCTGATGGGCACCAAGGGCTTCATCCGCAGCGCGGCGGCCGAACGCTTCGGCCGCGACTCCCGCCCTGCCGCCATCGTCATGACCCATGGCCACTTCGACCATGTCGGCGTGCTGGAGGATCTGGCGGAGGAGTGGGATGCCCCGGTCTACGCCCACCCGCTGGAACATCCCTATCTGAACGGTCAGGCCGCCTACCCGCCCGGCGATCCGTCGGTCGGCGGCGGAGCGATGGCCGCACTGGCACGCTTCTACCCGCGCAAGCCGGTGGATGTCGGATCGCGCCTGCGGGTCTTGCCGGAAGACGGTTCAGTACCGGTCATGCCGGGCTGGCGCTGGGTCCACACGCCGGGGCACAGCGTCGGCCATGTTTCCTTCTGGCGGGAACGCGACCGCTCGATGATCGTCGGCGACGCCTTCGTCACCACGGGCCAGGAGTCGGCCTACGCGGTCGCCGTGCAGCGGGCGGAGATGCACGGCCCGCCGATGTATTTCACCGTCGAATGGGACAAGGCGCGGGAGTCCGTCGCCAAGCTGGCCGCGCTGGAACCGGAACTGGTCATCACCGGCCATGGCGAGCCGATGCGGGGAGCGGAGATGCGCACCGCCCTGCACCGGCTGGCGGACGAATTTGACCGCATCGCGATTCCCCGCCAGGGCATCTATCTGGAAAAGCCGGCACGGGCGGAGGACGGGACCGCCTATTGCGGACCGGAAGGTTGAACTTCGTACTGGGCATGAAGGCACCGGGGCACACAGCCCCGGTTGTCTCGCGATGAGCCGCGGCAGACGCCCAGATTGCTGATCCGGGGCGCTGGTCCTCGCCTCAGGCATATTGCGCAACGCCGTTGCCGAGCGACCAGTTCTCCTTCGCCACTTCGACGATGTTGACGAACACGTCCTGCGGCCGAATGCCAGGGTCCTCGCCGAGCAGTTCCACGATCCGCGCGAACAAAGCCTTTTTCTGTTCCACGGTACGGGTGTTGTTCGCCGTGATCTGGATGTATACGAGGTCATCTCCTCGCGACACGCCAAGATAAGATGAACTGTAGCGGAAGTTCACTGCATCGTGTTCGGTGATGGTCATGAACTGATCATCTTCCGGCACGTTGAAGGTTTCGTGCATCGCGCGGTAAAGGCCATCGAAGATGGCCTGCCGGTAGGCCTCCGGCTTTCCAGAGCGCAGGGAGATGTGAACGAGCGGCATCGTAAATCCTTTCCATGACGTCCTCGTTCAAAATAGCCGTGGATCATTCATTTCCATATGCTATGATTTTTTATATCTAAGATAATGGCTCAAAATGATGGATCAACCTCTCGACCTCGACGCGGTTCGGGCCTTCCTGCGCATTGCCGAACTGGAGAGCTTTACACGCGCGGCCGAAGCCATGCGGACGACACAAGCTGCGGTCAGCCTGAAGCTGAAGCGTCTCGAGGACAGACTGGGATGCCGCCTGTTCGAACGGACGCCGCGGTATGTGCAGTTGTCGCCCCGCGGCGCCGCCTTTCTCGATCACGCTCGCGACCTGCTGGAGGCGCATGACCGCGCGCTCGCCTCGCTGAGTGAGGGGCGCCAGCGCATCGCCATCGGCATCAGCGACCATGTGGCGGGGCCGGAGCTTCCCGCCCTGATCGCCCGGATGAACGCGCAGGATCCGCAACTGGTGATCGAAATCCGGATCGGATCGTCGGGTGACCTGCTTCAGAGCTTCGACCGCCGGGAACTCGACACCGTGATCGTCCGCCTGCACGCCGGGCGCAATGACGGCCAGCTACTCACCGAAGAACAATTCGGCTGGTTCGCGGCGCCAAGCTGGCAGCATCGAGCGGACGAACCTCTGCCGATCGCCACCATGGCCGAGCCCTGTGGAGTACGGGCACTGGCCGGACAGCTTCTCGACGCGGCGGATGTGCCTTGGACGGAGATTTTCGTCGGCGGCGGCGTGACCGCGGTGGCGGCGGCCGTCATGGCCGGGCTCGGCGTGGCAGCATTGTCCCCGCGCATGGTGCCGTTCGGTGCCGTCGACGTCGGTCCCAGGCTCAGGCTTCCGGCCTTGCCGCGCCTGCCTGTGATCTTGCACACCAGGGTGAAGGATGGGCGGCCGCGCGAGGCGCTCGCCGGACTGGCTGCCGCCTTCAGGAGCGCGGTGCGAGGCTGAGGTCTCCACCAATGGAAAACCCCCGCCGGATCGCTCCGGCGGGGGTTTTCGTTAGCGACCGCTGCGTCCGGCTATCAGGCCGGGACGGCGACCTTTTCCGCGACTTCCTGGAAGGCCGGGATCTGGTCGAAGTTCATGTAGCGGTAGACGTCGGCGGCAGCCTTGTTCACCACGCCGACCTGGGCCAGATACTCCTCGTTGGTCGGGATCTTGCCCAGCAACGCCGCGACGGCGGCCAGTTCGGCCGACGACAGGTAGACGCGGGTGTCGATGCCCAGACGGTTCGGGAAGTTGCGGGTCGAGGTCGAGATGGCGGTCGAACCCTTGCGGATTTGCGCCTGGTTGCCCATGCACAGCGAGCAGCCCGGCATCTCCATGCGGGCGCCGGCCTTGCCGAGGGTGGCGTAATAGCCTTCCTCGGTCAAAATCATCGCGTCCATCTTCGTCGGCGGGGCGATCCACAGGCGGGTCGGGATGTCCGACTTGCCGTTCAGGATCTTACCGGCGGCGCGGAAGTGGCCGATGTTGGTCATGCAGGAGCCGATGAACACCTCGTCGATCTTGTCGCCGGCGACCTCGGACAGCGTCTTCACGTCGTCCGGATCGTTCGGGCAGGCCAGGATCGGCTCCTTGATGTCGGCCAGATCGATCTCGATCACCGCGGCATATTCGGCGTCGGCGTCCGGCTTCAGCAGCTGCGGATCGGCGATCCACGCCTCCATCGCCTTGATGCGGCGCTCCAGGGTGCGCGCGTCGGCATACCCGTTGGCGATCATCCACTTCATCAGCGTGATGTTGGAGGTCATGTACTCGATGATCGGCTCTTTGCTGAGCTGCACGGTGCAGCCCGCCGCCGAACGCTCGGCAGAGGCATCGGACAGTTCGAAGGCCTGCTCCACCTTCAGTTCCGGCAGACCCTCGATCTCCAGGATGCGGCCGGAGAAGATGTTCTTCTTGCCCTTCTTCTCGACCGTCAGCAGGCCGGCCTTGATCGCGTAGAGCGGAATGGCGTTGACGAGGTCACGCAAGGTGACGCCCGGCTGCATTTCGCCCTTGAAGCGGACCAGCACCGATTCCGGCATGTCCAGCGGCATGACGCCGGTGGCGGCGGCGAAGGCGACCAGACCGGAACCGGCCGGGAAGCTGATGCCGATCGGGAAGCGGGTGTGGCTGTCGCCGCCGGTGCCGACGGTGTCCGGCAGCAGCAGGCGGTTCAGCCAGGAGTGGATGACGCCGTCGCCCGGACGCAGCGCGACGCCGCCGCGGGTGGAGATGAAGTCCGGCAGCTCGTGGTGCATCTTCACGTCCACCAGCTTCGGATAAGCGGCGGTGTGGCAGAAGGACTGCATCACAAGGTCGGCCGAGAAGCCCAGGCAAGCCAAGTCCTTCAGCTCGTCGCGGGTCATCGGGCCGGTGGTGTCCTGCGACCCCACCGTGGTCATCTTCGGCTCGCAATAGGTGCCGGGACGGACGCCCTTGCCTTCCGGCAGACCGCAGGCGCGGCCGACCATCTTCTGGGCCAGCGTGAAGCCCTTGCCGGTGTCGGCCGGGGATGCCGACTGGCGGAACAGGGTCGACGGGGCCAGTCCCAACGCCTCGCGGGCGCGGGCGGTCAGGCCGCGGCCGATGATCAGCGGGATGCGGCCGCCGGCACGCACCTCGTCGAAAATCACCTCGGACTTGACGGTGAACTCGGCGATGACCTCACCGTTCTTCAGGGCCTTGCCCTCATAGGGGCGCAGCTCGATGACGTCGCCCATCTCCATCTTGTTGACGTCCAACTCGATGGGCAGGGCGCCGGCGTCTTCCATGGTGTTGTAGAAGATCGGGGCGATCTTGGTGCCGAGGCAGACGCCGCCGAAGCGCTTGTTCGGGACGAACGGGATGTCCTCGCCGGTGAACCACAGCACCGAATTGGTGGCGGACTTGCGCGAGGAACCGGTGCCGACCACGTCGCCGACATAGGCGATCAGGTTGCCCTTCTTCTTCAGCTCTTCCAGCTGCTTGGTCGGGCCGCGCTGGCCCGGCTCGTCGGCCTCGATGCCCGGACGCGGGTTCTTCAGCATGGCGAGCGCGTGCAGCGGGATGTCCGGGCGGCTCCAGGCGTCCGGGGCCGGCGACAGGTCGTCGGTGTTGGTCTCGCCCGACACCTTGAAGACCGTCAGCGTCATCGACGCCGGGACTTCCGGACGCGAGGTGAACCACTCCGCATCGGCCCAGGACTGCAGGACCGCCTTGGCGTTGGCGTTGCCCTTGTCGGCCAGTTCCTTGACGTCGTGGAAGAAGTCGAAGACCAGCAGGGTCTTCTTCAGGCCTTCCGCGGCGGCGGCACCGCATTCGGCGTCCGACAGCAGGTCGATCAGCGGCTGCACGTTGAAGCCGCCAAGCATGGTGCCCAGCAGTTCGGTGGCCTTGACCTTGGAGATCAGCGGCGAGCTGTCATTGCCCTTGGCGACGGCGGCCAGGAAGCCGGCCTTGACGCGGGCGGCGTCATCGACGCCGGCCGGAACGCGATGGGTGATGAGGTCGAGGAGGAACGCCTCCTCCCCCGCCGGCGGGGCCTTCAGCAGGTCGATCAGCTCGGACGTCTGCTTCGCGGTGAGGGGCAGGGCCGGGATTCCGAGGGCGGCGCGTTCGGCCGCGTGCTGGCGGTAGGCTTCGAGCACGGCAGGGTTCCTCATAAATGAAAGGCCGGCCCGTGGATGGGAACCGTGAGACGGCCCGCTTGAACTCAGGTCGGGTTTATATGCCCGCTTAAGTGAAAGTGCAAGGGGGCGCCCCGCTTACGTGAAGCGGACAGGACGAAATGGCTTCTGCTTCTGCACTGGTATTACCGGTGCTTGGTATGACCACTTCTTCACACCGGCTTTATTTCAGCGCGGCGGCCTGCTCCGCCGTCAGGACGACGATGCCGTCCTCGTCGGCGAACAGGAAATCGCCCGGCTGGATGACTGCGCCCGGCAACTCCACGGTCACGTCGACCAGCCCCTGGTCGCGCCGGGTCGAGGCGCGCGGAATCGACGCCAGCGCCTTGATGCCCAGCGGCAGGGTCGCCAGTTCGGCCACGTCGCGGACGCAGCCCCAGATCACCACGCCGGCCCAGCCGTTCTTGACCGCGGAGGCGGCGATCATGTCGCCCATCAGGGCGCAACGCAGGCTGCCGGCGCCGTCCACCACCAGGATGCGGCCCGCACCGGGCGTCGCCAGCAGTTCCTTGACGCGGGAGTTGTCCTCCAGGCATTTGACGGTGACGACCTCGCCGCTGAAGCGGGTGACGGCGCCGAAGTCGCGGAAGCCCGGCAGGACGTAGCGGGCGGCGTCCTTGAAGCGGTCGAACAGGTCGCAGGTGGGGACGAATGTCTGGCCGGTGGACATGGCTTGCGGCTCCGCAGCGGTGACGGTGCAGGGGTTTCTCCCCCACCTCTTGCGCCAAAGGCGAGCGGGAGGCAAGACCCGCAATCGGCCGCTGCCGACGGCCGGCGATCATGCCGCAGGAGGCTTGCCGAACGTGCAATCGCCGGGCCGGCGATGCGCACCCATATTCGGACAGGTGCAAAGAGAAAGAACGGTGCCCCTGATGAAAACGCCGAAGATCCCGGCCGCTGCGGCGGCCGGCGCGCTGACCCTTGTTCTAGCGGCCTGCGGGTCCATCGCTCCGCCACCGGTCGCCCCCCCTGATCCCGCCGTGCTGGCCGCACTCGACCGCAACGCCTCGAACAGCTGCAACCCGTCGGTGGCGTCAGTCCTGACCGGTGCCCGCATTCCGGCTTCGGACATCCGTGGGCTGAGCTACGGCATCTACCGCGACGAGTTCCGCGACATCATCGTCCGCTGGGATGCCTGGGTGTACCTGAACAGCCAGCCGGGCGCGGTGGTGGTCACGGTCGACGAGGACTGCCGGCCGATCCAGATCTATGCCCGTGGGGGAGCGAAGCTGCCGGGCGGAGGTTAAGCGCCGGAACGCACCCGCCGGAACCTCTGACCTGTCTTAACTATCCCCGGCCGCCTGCCGCTCCGAGACATGGGCATCCACGGCGCGGTCGTGTCGCTTGAGACGTTCCTGCAGGGTGTCGCCCATGCGCAGGGCCACGGCGATGGACAGGATGTCGCCCAGCACCAGATGCGCGATGCGGACGGTCATGGGAGAGTGGATGTCGAAATCGTCGGCGATGTCCGCCACGAGGCTGACCGTCGCCATCTCCGCCAGCGGCGTGCCGGAGCGGGTCAGGGCAATCACGTCGGAACCGGCCTTGCGGGCGTTCTGAACGGCATCCAGGATGTCGCGGGTCCGGCCCGTGCTGGACACCGCGACCACCGCATCGCCCTTCGTCAGCGTGAGGGCCGACGCGAAGTAGATGTGGGAGTCGCTGTAGGCGACGGTGGGAATGCCCAGCCGGAAGAACTTGCGCTGGATATCCTCCGCCACCGTGCCGGAATTGCCGGACCCGTAGAACTCGATCCGGCGCGAGGCCGCCAGCACGTCGGCGGCGCGGTCCACCGCATCGGCCGGCAGGTTGTTGCGCACCTGCATCAGCGTGGCGATGGTGCGGTCGAACAGCTTGCCAGCCAGAACCGCACCGGGCACGCCGCCGTCGGCGTTCAGTTCCCCGCCCACCGACAGATCCTGGTGCAGGAAGGGCATGCCGCCGGCGATGTCCTGCGCCAGCTTGATCTTGAATTCGCGGAAGCCGCGGCATCCCAGCGCCGAGCAGAAGCGCGCCACCGTCGGCTCGCTGACCCCGACGCGGTCGGCGAGTTCGGCCATGGACAGGTTGATGACATCGCCCGGATGGGCCATCGCATAGTCCGCCAGCTTGCGCTCCGAAGGCCGGATCTGGTCGCGGACGGCGGCGATTCTCGCCAGCATTTGGGGGTCGCTCCCTTCTGAATATGGGTCAGCCTAGCACATGTAGCAAAGCTACATATACAGCGCTGCGAACGACCGATTCAGTCGTGGCCGCGCCGCGTGCTTTCCACGCGTTTCCAACTTGCTGTGCCTTGCCCTGCGACAAAATGTCGAGCCTGTTCGCCTTGTCCGGAAGACCGTCCGGGAGTATGTAGTAAAACTACAGAGCGGGCGCAAACACGGCGATTGCCGAGCCCCGCCCGGTCTGAAAATATGACGTGTATCAACGATTTTGTCGCCGATCGCGCCTATGCTTCCAATCGTCCCGCGCAGTTCGCGGGCACCACGAGACCGCCGACACGGCATTCGACCCGCGCCGACGGCTAAATCTCTGAGGAGTCATCATGGACACCCTGCTGATGGACGGACTTGCCCAGGCCACGGAGCAGCAGTCCGCCGCCGACCCCTGGCGCGGCTTCGCCCCGGGCGTCTGGCGCCGCTCGGTCGACGTCCGCGATTTCATCCAGCGCAACCTGTGCCCCTATGAAGGCGATGCAGGCTTCGTCGCCGGCCCCACCGCCCGCACCACCGCGCTGTTCGCCAAGGTCACCGACCTGCTGAAGCAGGAACGCGCCGCCAAGGGCGGCGTGCTGGATGCCGACACGGAAGTCTTCGCCTCGATCACCTCGCACGCCGCCGGCTATATCGACCGCGAGTTGGAAGTGATCGTCGGCCTGCAGACCGACAAGCCGCTGAAGCGCGCGATCATGCCGTTCGGCGGCTGGCGCATGGTCAAGACCGGGCTGGAAGCCTATGGCTACACCCCGTCGCCGAAGCTGGAGGAGGTGTTCCCGGTCCTGCGCAAGACGCACAATGACGGCGTGTTCGACGTGTACACGCCCGAGATGCTGCGCTGCCGTAAGTCCGGCGTCATCACCGGCCTGCCCGACGCCTACGGCCGCGGCCGCATCATCGGCGACTATCGCCGGCTGGCCCTGTACGGCGCCGATTTCCTGATCAAGGACAAGAAGTCCCAGCTGGCCTCGCTGGAAGTCAGCCGCATCGACGAGGACGTGCTGCGCCTGCGCGAGGAGATCTCCGAGCAGATCCGCGCGCTGAAGGAGCTGGTCGAGATGGCCGCCTCCTATGGCTTCGACGTCAAGCGCCCCGCCGCGACGGCGCGCGAGGCGGTCCAGTGGACCTATCTGGCCTATCTGGCCGCGGTCAAGGAAGCCAACGGCGCGGCCATGTCGCTGGGCCGCGTATCCACGTTCCTCGACATCTACATCGACCGCGACCTCAACGACGGCGTCATCACCGAGGCCGAGGCCCAGGAGATGATCGACCACTTCGTCATGAAGCTGCGTCTGGTCCGCTTCCTGCGCACGCCGGAATACGACCAGCTGTTCTCGGGCGACCCGACCTGGGTCACGGAATGCCTGGGCGGCATGGGGCTGGACGGCCGGACGCTGGTCACCAAGACCAACTTCCGCATGCTGCAGACCCTGCACAACCTGGGCCCGGCGCCGGAGCCGAACCTGACGGTACTGTGGTCGGAGAAGCTGCCGGAAGGCTTCAAGCGCTTCTGCGCCGACACCTCGATCAAGACCTGCTCGGTCCAGTACGAGAACGACGACCTGATGCGCGGCTATTGGGGCGACGACTACGGCATCGCCTGCTGCGTGTCCGCGATGCGCATCGGCAAGCAGATGCAGTTCTTCGGCGCCCGCGCCAATCTGGCCAAGACGCTGATGTACGCCATCAACGGCGGCAAGGACGAGGTTTCGGGCGAGCAGATCGGCCCGGCCTTCGCACCGATCACCGGCGACGTGCTGGACTATGACGAGGTCATGGCCCGCTTCGAGCCGATGATGGAGTGGCTGGCCAAGGTCTATATGAACGCGCTGAACGCCATCCACTACATGCACGACAAGTACATGTACGAGCGGATGGAGATGGCCCTGCACGACCGCGACATCCTGCGCACGATGGCCTGCGGCATCGCCGGCCTGAGCGTGGTGGCGGACAGCCTGTCGGCGATCAAGCATGCCAAGGTGAAGGTCATCCGCGACGCCAACGGCCTCGCCACCGACTTCGAGATCGAGGGCGACTATCCGGCCTTCGGCAACAACGACGCCCGGGTGGACGACATCGCCATCTGGGCGGTCGAGCGCTTCATGACGGCGCTGCGCAAGCAGAAGCCCTACCGGAACGCGATGCCGACCCAGTCGGTGCTGACGATCACCTCCAACGTGGTCTACGGCAAGAAGACCGGCAACACGCCGGACGGCCGCAAGGCCGGACAGCCCTTCGCGCCGGGTGCCAACCCGATGCACGGGCGGGACAAGAAGGGTGCGGTCGCGTCGATGGCCAGTGTCGCCAAGCTGCCCTACGCCCATGCGCAGGACGGCATCAGCTACACCTTCACCATCGTCCCCGGTGCCTTGGGCCGGACGGAAGACGAGCGCGTGGACAATCTGGTCGGCATGCTGGACGGCTACGCCGCCCAGGGCGGCCACCACATCAACGTCAACGTCTTCGACCGCGAGACGCTGCTGCACGCCATGGACCATCCGGAGCTGTATCCGCAGCTGACCATCCGGGTGTCCGGCTATGCGGTGAACTTCATCAAGCTGACGCGCGAGCAGCAGCTCGACGTCATCAGCCGCACGTTCCACGACAAGCACTGAGGGACGTGGGCGGCTACCTCCGCCGAGAAGCGAAAGCCCCTCTCCCATCGAGGGAGAGGGGCTTTATCCGCGTGTAACGTGACTTACATGCGTGGAAACGCACCTGGCCAAGGGCGGCGGGGACGCAGAGTTTTCAAATTGGATCCCTGAAGTATGACACAGCCCATTCTCCAAGCCCGCTCCGGCTCCGTTTCCGGCTGGATCCATTCGGTCGAAACCGGCGGCACCGTGGATGGGCCGGGGATCCGCTACGTGCTGTTCATGTCCGGCTGTCCGCTGCGCTGCCTCTACTGCCACAATCCCGACACCCAGCACATGCATGACGGGACGCGGACGACCTCCGCGGAAGTGCTGGAGGACATAGCGCTCTATTCCACCTTCCTGAAACGCGCCCATGGCGGGCTGACGCTGAGCGGCGGAGAGCCGCTGGTGCAACCGGAATTCGCCGCCGCCATCCTGCGCGGGGCGAAGGCGTTGGGCCTGCACACCGCGCTCGACACGTCCGGCTTCCTCGGCAACCATGCCGACGACCATCTGCTGGAGGACGTCGACCTCGTCCTTCTCGACATCAAGGCCTTTTCGGAAAAGACCTACCGCCATCTGACCGGAGTTCCGCTGCGCCCGACGCTGGAGTTCGCCGAACGGCTGGCCGGGCTGAACAAGCGCATCTGGCTGCGCTATGTGCTGGTCCCCAACCTGACCGACGATGCGGCCGAAATCGACGGGCTGGCGGAGTTCGTGGCTGGGCTCGGCGTCGTCGACAGGGTCGACGTTCTGCCCTTCCACAAGATGGGCGAGCACAAATGGAAGGCGTTGGGCCGCAAATACATGCTGACCGACACCGAACCGCCCTCGCGCGAGCTGGTCGAGCGCGTTCGCGGGCAGTTCCAGGCACGGGGGCTGCGGGCGGACTGACCTCCCGCAGCCCGGCCCGACATCACGCCGGGCGGATCGCCTGCGCGAAGGTGAAGAGCATGGTCGGATCGACTGCCTTCTTTACCTCGGCCAGCTTGGCGAGGTTCTCGCCGTAATAAGCCCGCTGCCAATCGGCCAGCGAGGGGTCGGGGAAGTTCTGGAAGGCGCCGGTCGCCCTGGTGCGGCGGTTGACATCGTCATAGAAGCGCTGCTGCCACTCCAGCGCCTGTTCGATCAGCAGGGCCGAATCCGTCGGCCGCCACCAGTTGGCCTCGACCGAGAACAGCCAGTCATAGCCGCGGTGGACATAGGCGGTCTCAGTCGGCCCCACCCGGTTGATCGCTCCGCCGACCTGGAAGAACTTGAAGGCCACCGGCATCGAGGTGGCGGGCATCTTCGCCGCCCAGTCGAACATCGCGGCGATGGCCTCGTCGCCGATGTCCGCCACCTTCATGTAGCTGGATTTTTCCTGGTAGTAATAGGGGAAGGTCGTCTCGACCAGGAAGTCCTGCGCCGCCCAGTATGGCACCTCCTCCATCACCTTCGACTTGGACCAGTCGATCCACTCCCAGGTGGATTTGAAGATCTCCTTCAGCGTCACCTTCGATTTGTGAAGCTGTCCGAGGACGGAGATGGTGACCGGCACCTTGTCGCACTGCTCCTGCCGGCTGGGAATGGTGACGTTGATCTTGCTGCCGAAATCGTCGGGCGCGGTCGCCAGTTCGGTCAACAGAAGCTTCAGGACCTTCGGCAGATCCTTGGTCCAGGTCAGGTTGAAGACCGTCACCGCTTCCGCCGGGCGGGTTTCCAGCGTGAAGGAGGTGTTGATGCCGAAATTGCCGCCGCCGCCGCCGCGGCAGGCCCAATAAAGGGCGGAGTCGGTGCCGGCATCCGCCTTGACGTGGCTTCCGTCGGCGGTCACCAGTTCGGTCGCTTGCAGCAGGTCGGAGGCCATGCCGTACTTGCGCATGTTGAAGCCGATGCCGCCGCCCAGCAGGAAGCCGGCAGCGCCGACGGAATCGCAGCGCCCATGGGTGATGGTGAGGCCCAGCCGTTCCATCTGCTTATAGACGGCGGAGTTGAGCGTGCCGCCCAGAACCTTGACCAAGCCGTCCTTGCCCGGCAGCAGTTCCGCTCCCGCCATCTTGGTCATGTCGATCAGCAGGCCGGGCGTGGTGGAGAAGCCGGCGTAGCTGTGTCCGCCGGAGCGCACAGCAAAGGGCATGGCCTGCTGCTTCACCCACTGGATGCAGGCCTGGACGTCTTCCGGCCGCGAGCAGCGGGCGATGCCGGCCGGCAAAGTGGCACCATAGCGCAGGTTGTTGGGCCGGCAGACATCGGCGAAGAACGGATCTTCCGGCCGCAGCACCCCGCCCTGCACCGCCTTCGCAAGATCGGCCCAGGCCGACGGCGGCGGGCAGTACGCCCCACCCGCCTCAGCCGCGAAGGCGGAACCCGGCATCAGTCGCACCGCGGCGGCGGCCCCGGCAAAACGACCGGCACCGACGAGGAAATTACGGCGTGACGAGTGCAGTCCGAGCGCCATGAGCCAATCCACCTGCGTTATGAGTTGCGTTTTGTGCTGCTTATTATCGTAATGATAACAAACAGCGTCAACCAATCGCGCAAGCGGATATCACGAGGCGTCTCAACCCGCATCAGGAGAGGAGGCCCCGGCCTCCTACCGCTTCCCCACCGGCCGGGTGCTGCCGCGGATCACCAGTTCGCATTCGAGGTTGTGGTGCTGGGGCGCGGTGCGGGCTCCATCCAGCGCCGCGAGAATCTGCGTCGCGCTGAGGCGGCCGATCTCGCGCTGGGGCGGGCGGACGGTCGTCAGCGGCGGAGGGCAGGAGTTGCTGAAGGGCAGATCGCCGAAGCCGACCACGGCCAGATCGTCCGGCACCCGGAGGTCGCGGCGGGTCACCTCGAACAGCACACCCAACGCCAGCGCGTCGTTGGAACAGACCACGCCGTCGATGTCGGGGTGGCGCGTCAGGATCTCGTCGATCAGCCAGCGGCCGACCTCCGTCGTGGCGGCGTCGGGAACGGTGAAGTCGATGGGGTCGTGCAGGCCCCGCCGCATCACCTCGGCCTCATAGCCGTCGGTGCGGCTGCGCACGCGCAGGTCCTGATGGGCGGCGGCGCCGATATAGGCGACCTTGCGGCTGCCCTGGTCATAGAGGTGGCTGGTCTGCATGCGGCCGACCTCGAAATGCGAGAAGCCGACGCTGATGCCGATGGCCTCGCCGGGATGGGACGGCATGTCCCACATCTCCACCACCGGCACCCCGCAGGAGGCCAGCATGGCGCGGGTGCGCTCGGTGTGGTGGAAGCCGGTCACCACCATCGCCGCCGGCGACCAGGCGAGGAAGGCGCGGATCAGGCTTTCCTCCTCCTCCGGGCTGAACTCGCTGACACCCAGCAGGGTCTGGTAATGCGCCGCCTGGAACATGCCCTGCAGCGTGTTGTAGGTCTCGGCGAAGAAGGAGTTCAGGATGGAGGGCAGGATGACGCCGACGGTGCGGCTGCGCGCCGCGGCGAGGCTGCCGGCCACCAGATTGGGCACATAGCCCATCTCGTCGATGACGCGGGCAATGCGCTCGGCGAGGTGCCGGGACACCGCCCCCGGACGGCGGAGATAGAGCGACACGGTGCTGGGCGACACGTCGGCGGCGTTCGCCACGTCGGTCATGGTCACCCGCTGGGTGCCGCGGCGTGTCCGCTTCCTCGTTTCGGTCGTCTGCATCGTCGGTCTTCCTCACGCATCGTAAATCGCCGCCCGTCAGTGGCGGGTCGGCAGGTCTGCGAGAGCCAGCACGGACAGGGATTGGATCGCGTCATGGACGAGCTGATAGGCCGCTTCGATCCGGCTGAGCGCCTGATCGCAGTCGGACTCGTCGCCGCAGTCGCGGGTTTCCTGCCGGACGGCACGGAACAGGGTCAGCGCCTGCCGCCCGATCGTCCTGTGGCTCGCCCACAGGCCGCAATCTTCCTGCAGAGCCAGGGGGATATGCAACAGGCGATGGCGAAGCACCGCCGCGTCGAGCTCCAACTCGGCGATGCGAAGGGTCAAGGTCGGTGTCATCTAAGCCATGCCTTGCGGGGCGCGTCCCTACGGACACGCCCCGCTCTGCCGTCACGCAAGCCGGATCAGCCGGCAACCAGTTCTGCGCCGACCAGATCGGCCATCGCGGCCTTCATGCCCTTCGCCTCTATGGCGGCGAGGCTGTCGGCGACGCGGGCGGTCAGCCCGGGGATGGCGGTCAGGTCCTCCTTCCACAGCCGGACATCCGACAGCACCGCGACCGCCAGCGCCCGCAGATCGCCGGCATTGGCCGTCCAGGCGGCGCACATGGCGGCGATCACCTCGGCATTGTCGCTGATCGGGTAGGACCCAGCCTCGCGCTCGCCGGTGCAAGCACCGTTGGCGAGCGTGCCGCGGTAGAAGCGCAGCAGCGCCGCCAGCGAGAAGGACAGGCCGGTCGGAGCCTGCCCGTTGCGGGCGACCGCGTCCTTCAGGCTGGGCAGCACGCGCACCTGCCATTTCGACACCGAGTTGAGCGTGATGGAGATCAGCTCGTGCCGGATATAGGGGTTGCCGAAGCGCTCCATGATGGTGCGGGCATAGTCCTGCCGTTCCGCCTCGGGCAGCGGCACGTAGGGGACGATCTCTTCGAACATCACCGTGTTCAGGTAGGCCGAGACGGTCGGGTCGTCCATCATCGACTTGACGGTGTCGAGCCCGGCGCAATAGGCGGCCAGCGCGCTGGCGGTGTGGGCGCCATTCAGGATGCGGACCTTGCGGGTGCGGTAGGGCTGCAGGTCGTCGGTCCAGACCACGTTCAGGCCGGCCTTGTGAAGCGGCAGTTCGTCCGCCAGATGGGCCGGTCCCTCGATCACCCAGACATGGAAGGGCTCGGCGGCGACGGCCAGCCGGTCCTCATAGCCCCACTTGGCGCTGAGCGCAGCGGCCTCGTCCTTTGGATAGCCCGGGACGATGCGGTCGACCAGGGTGTTCAGGAAATGGTTGTGCGTCTCCACCCAGTCGGCGAAACCGGCCTCCAGGCCCCAGCGCTTGGCATGGGCCAGCACGATGCGCTTCAGGTTGGCGCCGTTGGCTTCGATCAGTTCGCAGGGAAGGAAGACGAGGCCGCTGTCGGCGCTGCCGCCCAGCGCCTTGTAGCGGGCATGCAGCAGGGCCGCGACCTTGGCCGGGAAGCTGTCCTGGCAGGTGCCGGGGGTGTAGGGCTCCTCGCGGTCGGCGATGCCGGCCTCGGTCGTGTTGGAGACGAAGAAGCGCAGAGCCGGCGAGGAGGCCAGTTCCACCATCCGCGCCCAGTCGGCATAGGGGTTGAGCGCCTCCGACACGCAGGAGACGACGCGGCGGGCTTCGACCTCGCGCCCGCCTTCGATGCCGCGCAGCAGGACGGTGTAGAGGTTGTCCTGCGCCTTCAGCAGATTGGCGATGCCCTGGTCGAGCGGCTGGGCGATGGCGACACCGGCTTTGGTCAGACCCTGGCCATTGGCGACATCGACCATCCAATCGACGAAACCGCGCAGGAAATTGCCGTCCCCCACCTGAAGGATGGTCACGGGCAGGGTCGGCGCACCGCCGGTATGGGCGACGTCGAACGCGCCGCCGGCAAGCTGGTCACGGGTCAGGGAACGCATGACTGGGCATCCTTACAGGAGCAGAAAGGCTGGGCCGGCACCATCGGACGGGGCACGGGCAATGGGTTAGATATACTAATATATTAATGGTGGGAGCAAGGGGAAAAGGGTGCGGCATTTGTGGTCGGGGGAGGGTTTGTTACGGCGGATGCCCCCTCCCCATACCTCCCCCGCTCTCAGCGGACCATCGGTCCGCCTGTCGCGTCAGCACAAAGCGAAGCTTTGTGCGAGAGCTTCGAGGGAGAGGGGGTTGGACGCTTTGTCAGAGTGCAGTGGTTGCCAAAGCGACGACAGTCCCCTCTCCCGCAAAGCGGGGGAGGGTTAGGGAGGGGGCAATCACGCAGCACTTACTCCTTGAACCCCGCCATATGCTCGAACAGGTGGCGCTTGCGGCGGATCTCCGCCTCCGCCTCGTCCAGCAGGGCGTGGTAGCGCTCGGGGTTGCTGCGCTCCACGGCGCTGAAGCGCGACTCGCCGGCCATGAATGCCGCAAGGCCGGCGGACGGGGCGCCGCTGTCCAACTGCAGAGCGGCCTTGCCGTCGGCCAGCCGGCGCGGGTCGCGGCGGTAGAGCGACCAGTGGCCGCTCTCGACCGCAAGCTTCTGGTGCTCCAGCCCGTGCGACAGCTCATAGCCATGGGCAACGCAGTGGCTGTAGGCGAGGACCAGCGACGGACCACGATAGGACTCCGCCTCCATCAGGGCGTTCAGCGTGTGGCTGTCGCGGGCGCCGAAGGCGGTGCGGGCGACATAGACATGATCGTAGGCCATCGCCATCAGCCCCAGATCCTTCTTGGCCGCGGACCGGCCGGCGGTGGCGAATTTGGCGGAGGCGCCGATCGGCGTCGCCTTCGACTGCTGGCCGCCGGTGTTGGAATAGACCTCCGTATCCATCACCAGGATGTTGACGTCACGCCCCGACGCCAACGCATGGTCGAGCCCGCCATAGCCGATGTCGTAGGCCCAGCCGTCGCCACCGACGATCCACACGCATTTGCGGACCAGATAGTCGGCCAGTTGCTCCAGCCGGCGCGCCAGCGGGTCCTTCAACGCGGCGAGCTGCCCCATCAAGGTGGCGACCCGACCACGCTGGGCGGCGATGCCGGCCGAATCGGATTGCTCGGCCTGCAGCAGCTCCGTCACCAGACCGGGTTCCAGCCGGGCGGACAGAAGCGCCAGCGTGTCGCGCGCCTGTTCGGCCATCTGGTCGATGGCAACGCGTAGGCCGAGGCCGAACTCCGCATTGTCCTCGAACAACGAATTGGCCCAGGCCGGACCATGGCCGCTGGCGTCGGTGGTGTAGGGGGTGGTCGGCAGGTTGCCGCCGAAGATCGACGAGCAGCCGGTGGCGTTCGCCATCACCATGCGGTCGCCGAACAGCTGGGTCAGCATCTTGATGTAGGGCGTCTCGCCGCAGCCGGCGCAGGCGCCGGAGAACTCGAACAGCGGCTCCAGCAGCTGGGTGTGCTTGACGGTGGCCGGCACCGACTCGCGCGGGATGGCGGGCAGGCTGCGGAAGAAGTCGAAGGCCTCCTGCTCCCCGGCCAGTGCCTGGATCGGCCGCATCTCCAGCGCCTTGCGGCCGGAGCCGCCCTTTTCCTGGGCCGGGCAGACGGCGACGCAGAGTGTGCAGCCGGTACAGTCGGCCGGCGAGACTTGCAGGCGATAGCGCCCGCCGGGGAACTCGCGCCCCTTGTAGGGGATGGTCTCGAAGCCGGCCGGCGCGTCGGCCAGTGCCGATTCCGGCACCACCGTGGCACGGATGGCCGCGTGCGGGCAGACCAGCACGCACTTGTTGCATTCGATGCAGAGATCGGCGTTCCAGCCCGGCACCTCCGCCGCGATGCTGCGGCGCTCATATTTGGAGGTGCCGGTCGGCCAGGTGCCGTCCACCGGGAAGGCGGAGACGGGCAGCCGGTCGCCATGGCCGGCGATCATCATGGCGGTGACGCGTTTGACGAAATCGGGCGCCGTCTCCGGCACCGGGGCTGGACGGTCATGGTCGGCGGTAACGTGACCGGGCACCGGAACGGCGCGGAGATGGGCGAGCGCCTGATCGACGGCGGCAATGTTGCGCCTCACCACCTCCTCGCCGCGGCGGGAGTAGGTCTTGACGATCGCCGCCTTGATGTCGGCGATGGCGTCCTCGACCGGCATCACACCGGAAAGCGCGAAGAAGCAGGTCTGCATGATGGTGTTGACGCGGCGGCCGAGCCCGACCTCGCGCGCGACCGCGCCGGCGTCGATGGCTTGGAGCGACAGCTTGCGCTCGATGCAGATGCGCTGCACCTCCGCTGGAAGGGCGTCCCAGACCTGTTGCGGCGTGCCGGGCGCGTTCAGCAGGACCGTGGCGCCTGGGGCGGCCATCTCGACCACCTCTACCCGCTCCATCAGCGGCAGATGGTGGCAGGCGACGAACTCGGCCTGACCGATCAGGTAGGGCGCATGGATCGGCTCGCTGGCAAATCGCAGATGCGACACCGTGGTGGAGCCGGATTTCCGGCTGTCATAGACGAAATAGGCTTGGGCATGGCCACCGCTTCCGGACGTGGCGGTGCGCGCCTGGATGATCTTGATCGAGTTCTTGTTCGCGCCCACCGTGCCGTCGGCACCGAGCCCGAAGAAGACCGCGCGGGACACGCCCGGCTCCTCCATGCCCCAGGCCGGATCCCAGGGGATCGAATGGTGGGTGACGTCGTCGGTGATGCCGACGGTGAAGCGGCGCTTCGGGCGTTCGCGCTTCAACTCATCGAACACGGCTTTCGCCATCGCCGGGGTGAATTCCTTCGACGACAGGCCGTAGCGGCCGGCGATCACCACTGGCTCGGCAAGCGCAGGATCTGCCGCACGGGCTTCGGCCAGCGCCGCGACCACGTCGAGATAGAGCGGGTCGGCGACGGCACCCGGTTCCTTGGTGCGGTCGAGCACGGCAATCCGCCGGACGGTGGGCGGCAGGGCCGAAATGAAGTCGTCGATAGCAAAGGGGCGGAACAGCCGGACGGTCAGGCAGCCGACCCGTTCCCCCTCCTCCACCAGTCGCCGAACCGCACCGGCACAGGTCTCGGCACCGGAGCCCATGACCACCACCACCCGCTCCGCCTGCGGATGGCCGGCATAGTCGAACAGGCGGTAGGCGCGGCCCGTGCGCGCAGCCAGCCGGTCCATCATCCCCTGCACGATGGCCGGACAAGCATCGTAATAGGGATTGGCGGCCTCGCGCGCCTGGAAGAAGACATCCGGATTCTGCGCGGTGCCGCGGACGACGGGATGGTCCGGCGTCAGGCCACGGCGGCGGTGGGCATCGACGCAGGCATCGTCGATCAGCGCGCGCAGATCCTCGTCCTCCAGGGTCTCGACGCAGTTGAATTCGTGCGAGGTGCGGAAGCCGTCGAAGAAATGCAGGAACGGCACCCGCGCCCGCAGGGTCGCGGCATGGGCGACCAGCGCCATGTCGTGCGCCTCCTGGACGTTGGCCGAGGCCAGCATGGCGAAGCCGGTTTGGCGGCAGGCCATCACGTCGGAATGGTCGCCGAAGATCGACAGCGCGTGCGTCGCCAGCGTGCGGGCCGCCACATGCATGCAGAAGGGCGTCAGTTCCCCGGCGATCTTGTACATGTTGGGGATCATCAGCAGCAGTCCCTGCGACGCGGTGAAGGTCGTCGCCAGCGCACCGGCCTGCAACGCACCGTGCACGGCCCCGGCCGCTCCCGCCTCGGACTGCATTTCCACCACGTCGGGAACGCTTCCCCACAGGTTGGGACGGCGCGCCGCCGACCATTCGTCGGCGAACTCCCCCATCGGCGAGGACGGCGTGATCGGATAGATCGCGATCACGTCGCTGGCGCGGTAGGCCACCGATGCCGCCGCCTCGTTGCCGTCCATGATGCGGACGGAGGACGAGGCGGAATGCGGTGAAACATGGGTGGAAGCGGTCGGTGTCGGGCTCTGGGTCATACCGGAAAAGTCCTTCTGCGTGGCGACGGTCGTCTCCGTGGGGCATCTCTGATGGACAATGCCGGCGGTGGCGGAAGCCGGCGGAAAACGCGGCAGGAAATGGCGGTCGGCCGGGGGAAAGGGTCTGCTTCCCGATGGAGCGACGCAATGACGCGTGTCAGTCCGCTGCGGATTTTCCGCCCGCCGCCGCTCTGCGCCGCACAACGGTCTAATATATTACTTTTGCAAGGAAGGTCTCAATTTGTCGCACCGCAACATGGCGGCGCTGTCCAGGCTGAATACGGAAAATCTCCGGTGCGGGCAGAAGAATCCAGCCTTCGGCGCGAGCGTCAGACGGGCATAGCCCATTGATACAGATCATTCATCGCGACTGACCGCCATGGCCTCCTACATGCGGATGCGGAAGACCGATCACTCTTTCGCATCGGTCCGAACTGAAAGACCAGCGTCTCAACCCCTTTGAAAGTTGCGTTGCAGCAAGGAAAGGGCCAGCGGTAACGGCCCTGATTATGCTGCAACTGCGAAGAAATCAGCGCATCGCAACATCGGCCTGCGACATTTTCGCTGACGCCGACGGAGGTCTCGGAAAACCACTTGATGCCTTCACTGATATATTAATATAACTCCTTCAGCGCTGCTCCCGCCCCCTTGAAATGAAGCGGAAGCGCACCCGTCGCCCGGCACCGAACACCCGCTGGCAAGGCATCCCGGTCAAGGAAAGCCGCCCAGGGCCTGTACGTGCGCACCGGCGCCTGCCGAGGCAGGCATGTGAGGAAAAAATGAAGAAGATCCGTGGTTTGCGGTGGCAAATCCTCGCCTTGATGATGCTCGGCACCGTGGTCAACTACATCGACCGCAACACGCTTGGCATCCTGGCGCCGACGCTCAAGGAACAGCTCCACTTCACGACCGAGCAGTATTCCTTCATCGTCAGCGCCTTTCAGCTCTGCTACAGCCTGATGCAGCCCATCGCCGGTTACATCACCGACCTGATCGGCCTGAAGCTCGGCTACGCCATGTTCGCCTTCGTCTGGGGCACCGCGGCCGCCATGCATGCGCTGGCCGGCGGCTGGCAGTCGATGGCCTTCTTCCGCGGCCTGCTGGGCATCAGCGAGGCGGCTGCCATGCCGTCGGGCGTGAAGACCTCCACCCTGTGGTTCCCGGCCAAGGAACGTTCGATCGCCACGGGCTGGTTCAACACCGGCAGCTCGATCGGCGCGATGGTCGCCCCGCCCTTCGTCATCTGGCTGTCGCTGACCTATGGCTGGCAGGAAGCCTTTCTCGTCACCGGTCTGCTGGGCATCGGCATGTCGGCCCTGTGGTTCATGCTGTACCGCAACCCCGAGAACCATCCGCGCCTGACGAAGGAAGAGCACGCCTACATCCTGGAAGGCCAGGAGCATGTCGAGCTGCCGAAGCCGTCGGTGAAGCGCGTGCTGGGCAAGGGCAAATTCTGGAGCATCGCCGCTGCCCGTTTCCTGACCGAGCCGGCGTGGCAGACCTTCAGCTTCTGGATCCCGCTGTACATGGTCACCACGCGCGGCATGGACATCAAGCAGTTCGCCCTGTTCGCCTGGCTGCCCTTCCTGTTCGGTGACCTCGGCTGCATCCTCAGCGGCTACCTGTCGCCCTTCTTCGTGAAGCGCTTCAAGATGTCGCTGGTCAACTCCCGCATCGCCGGCGTCGGCATCGGCGCGGTGTGCATGGTCGGCCCGGCCCTGATCGGCTTCTCCGCCAGCCCGATCACCGCCATCTTCCTGTTCTCGCTCGGGGCCTTCGCCCACCAGATGCTGTCGAGCCTGCTCTACGCCCTGGTCACGGACACCTTCGAAAAGCAGGACGTCGCGACGGCAACCGGCTTCGGCGGCATGGCCGGCTACATGGGCGGCATGATCTTCTCGCTGATCATCGGCCAGCTCGCCACCACCATCGGGTACGAGCCGCTGTTCGCCTGCCTGACCGTGTTCGACCTGACCGCCTTCGTCATCATCGCCCTGGTCCTGGGCGAGCGCGGCAAGAAGGGGGCCCCATCGGTCCCGAACGCCGCCACCGGCACCGCGGACTGAGCATCCATCAGTCCCGCGATCCAAAGCGCCCTCCGGCCTCGCCGCCGGAGGGCGCTTTTCCTTTTCGCCCGGTTGAGCGGCAGCTGGACAAAAAGCTGGCGGGCGGCCGAACATGCTTGCCAAGGAAATAAGATATTAGTATATTAGTCCTCGTACCGCTGGATGCGCCGTGGTCTGATCGCGGCACAACTTGTTGGACGTTCCTCTCGGACTTCAGAGCCGCCGGTTTTCCGACGGCTCTTTTTTTGTGCCGGCGCCGGGCAGGAGGGCGGGCGGGAGGATCGGGCTGCAGACAGCGGCCGCTCAACGGCGCCCGCCAACCTCGTCCAGATGCTTCAGCATGTCGGCGGGATCCTCGTAGACGCGCAGGGCACCGGAGCGCTCCAACTCCTCCCGGCCATAGCCGCCGGACAGCAGGCCGATGCCGAGCGCCCGCGCCCGCTGGGCCGCGATCATGTCCCAGATGCTGTCGCCGACCACGAAGGCGCTCGCGATGTCCACGCCGATGCGGGCGGCCGCGGCCAGGAACAGGTCGGGGTCGGGTTTGGCATATTGGACCTCGTCACGGGTCACCACCGCGGCGCGGCCGGGATCGACACCCAGCTT
Source organism: Pseudomonadota bacterium (assembly GCA_023423695.1). Taxonomy (GTDB): domain Bacteria; phylum Pseudomonadota; class Alphaproteobacteria; order Azospirillales; family Azospirillaceae; genus Azospirillum. The sequence goes on from JAFAFA010000082.1 coordinate 65,972, forward strand.
TTCCAACGCGGGCCTCGCGGTTTCCATCCGTCCGCTGGTGGCGATCGCCCAGGGAATGCCCATCCCGGTCAGCGCCTCCAGCAGGTCGCGCGCGCCGGGCAGCGGCACGACTCCGGCGGCCAGCCGCTTGTAAGCCTCCGCATGGCGGTGGCGCAGCCGGTCGAGAAGGTCCTGGTCGATGGCAAGGCCGGTTTCGCGCAGCAGCATGTTGGTGAACAGCCCGCCGCTCATGCCGATCTTGCGGTGGATGCGCCACACCGACAGCGCGATCCCCTCCCCGTCGAGCGCCTCCTTCCAGGCCAGCACATGCTGGTACACGGTGTCGGTCAGCGTTCCGTCCAGGTCGAACAGGAAGGCGTTGGTCGTGTGGGGAAAGCTGGTCATGTCCCTCTGGTCCATCGGTTGACTGGGCAAGATCGCCGATGCCGGCATGCCGGACAGGAACAGACGTGGGGGCGGCAGCCACGCTTCGCCAAACATTTGCGAGGAGTGGCGATGGATTTCCTTCACCGATAATCCGCGCGAACTTCACCCCTGCTTCACCACGCCTGCGCGAACACTGCCGCTTCCGCTGGCGTATTGACTCCGATACAGTCCCCGACAAATCTTGCGGCCGGCCGGTTCGGCATGGTGTTGGGAGTGGGAGAAGCGCGTGTCGGAAACGCCGGAGGGCGACGGGTGGTCTGCCGATGATGATCTGGTCACCCTGCTGGATCACGTCAGCAGGCTTGTCTACGGCATCGGCTTCGCCGAAGGGCTTTTCCCGGCGCAGTGGGTGGCGTTGCGCTATTTCCACGATTCGCCGGAACCGGCACGAACGCTGACGGCGCTGGCCCGGTTCCAGCGGATCCACCTCGCCCCGGTCTCGCGCACCGTCTCCACCCTGGTGGACAAGGGCCTGCTCGCCCGCCGGCCCCATCCGGGATTCAAACGCGGCTGGCTGTTCGACCTGACCGACGAGGGCCGGGCATTGCTGGACCGCGACCCGTTGCGCCAGTCCCTGGGTCCGCCCGTCGCCGGACTGGCGGAGGGCGAGCGGGCGATGCTGGGCCGCCTGATGAAGCGGATCATCGCGCACATGCAGGCCGGACCGGAAGCGGAGGACAAGGCGGAGGACAAGGCGGACGACAAGGCGGACGACAAGGCGGACGACAAGGCAGAAGAGCCGCCGGTCGCCTGAACCGGCGGACGCGCCAACCTTTCACGCCCGCCGCACGCCCGCATCAGTAGGTCAGCCTTTCGATGTTCTGCAGAACCAGCTGATGATGGTTCTGGTCCTCCAGCGTGACCGTCGTGTCGGTGTTGAAGGTCAGGCCGTGGCCCGAAGGGTCGACGGTGTAGGCAACTCCCTGGGCGTCGAGCTGCTGCAGCCAGTTGCCGCCGACATTGGCGACGAAGGCCCCGACCTCGACCACATCGGTCCAGTTGCCCACGCCGCCGTTGATCGTCAGGTCGCCGTTGCGCGGCGCGAAGATGAACAGGTCGTCGCCATCGCCGCCCGACATGCTGGTCGTGGCACTGCCGGCGTAGAGGATGTCGGCGCCCGCGCTTCCGGTCATCGTCGCATCGCCCGAAACCAGCACCTCCAGCGCCATGGGGTCGCTGGACAGGCCTTGGCCGTCGCTGACCGTCACCTCCAGCGTCCGGGCACCGGTGCCGCCGGGTGTCAGGGCCATGTGGCGGAGGATGTCGGTGTAGGTGGCGGTGGATGCGTTGCCGGTCAGCGAAAGCTGGTGGGTCGCGTCGTTCCAGCTGACCTCGATCCCCGTGCCGGACACGGTCTTGTGGCCGGTAACCGGATCGGTGTCGATGGGCAGGCCGGCCAGATTGAGCGTGTCGCCGGTCTGCGAGCCGGCCGCAATGCGGATCGACATGCCGGACATGACGCTGCTGTCCACGTCGGTGATCGTCGCATCGGCGGCCACCGCCGGGTGGTCGGTGGCACCGGCGGCGATGACGGCGGTGGCGTGGCCGGCGGCCAGGATCGGCTTGTCGTTCACCGGATCGACCGTCACCGTGACGGTCCGGGTCACCTCGGCGCTGTCGGCCCCGTCCTGGGCGGTCGCCGTGACCGAGAGGATGACCTGTCCGGTCGCATCGGCCGGCGGGGTGTAGGTCAGGCCCGCCAGCTGCGCGGTGGTGAGGGTCCAACTGCCGTCGACATTGCGGGTGCCGTGATTCAGGCTGGCGCCATCGGGCATGCCGGTGATCCGCACCCCGACCGTTTCCGACCCGTCGATGTCGGTGGAGGCGGCGGTGATCGTCAGCGCGATCGCCGTATCCTCCCGCCCATTGACAGCCGGGTCCACGGTCAGGTCGGGCGTGTCGGCCACCGGGGTCACCGTCACCGCCAGCGTGCCGGAGGTGGTGGCCGCCACCGCGGTGCCGTCCTTCGACGTGGCGGTGACGGACAGGGTGAAGCTGGTGCCGCTGTCGGGCGCCGGCCTGATCGCCAGCCCGGCCAATTGGTCCGGCGTCAGCGTGATCGACCCGTTGGACGGCGTCAGCGTATCGCCGGCCGTGTTGGACAGGGTGGCCCCGGCCGGGATGTCCTTGATGGTGACGGAGAGCGTCTCCGACGGGTCGGTCAGCGCCGGAGTGATGGACAGCGGGATCGTCCCGTCTTCCACCCCGGTGGCGGGCAGGAGAGCCAGGGTCGGCGCGTCGGAGACGGCGGTCACCGTGACCGGCAGCTGCGCCACGATGGAGGCCGGGGTGGCGCTGCCGTCGGTGGAGGTGGCGGTCACGGTCAGGGTGAAGTCGGTGTCGTCGTTCGACGGCGGCTTGATCGCCAGACCGGAGAGCTGTGCCGCGGTCAGGGTGATGCTGCCGTTGACCACCGTCAGCGCGCCATTGGCGGTGTTGGTCAGCTGCGCCCCCGTGGGGATGCCGCTGATCGTGATGCTCAGCGTTTCCGAACCGTCGGTCAGGGCGGAGCTGATGGTCAGCGGGATCGTGGCGTCCTCGTCGCCCGTGGCGGCCGCAACGGTCAGGGTCGGGGTGTCCGACACCGGGTTGACCGTCACGGACAGCGTCTTGCTCACCTCGACCGCATTGGCGACGCCGTCCTTGGCGGTCGCCTTGACGGTCAGGGTGAAGTCGTTGTCGCTGTTCGACGGGGGCGTGATCGCCAAGCCGGCAAGCTGGCCCGGATTGAGCGTGATTTTGCCGCCGCTGATGGTCAGGGTTTCGCCGGCGGTGTTGGAAAGGCTGGCGCCGTTGGGGATGCCGCTGATGGTGACCGTCAGCGTTTCGGACCCGTCGGTGTCGCCCAGCAGTGCGCTGATCGACAACGGGATGCGGGCATCCTCGTCCCCGGTCGCGGGCAGGACATCCAGGGTCGGGCTGTCGGTCACCGGCGCGACGGCCACCGGCAGCTGCGCGCTGACGCTGACCGGCAAGGCATTCCGGTCGGTCGCCGTCGCCGTGACGGTCAGGGTGAAATCATCGTCCTTGTTGCCCGGCGGGGTAATCGCCAGACCGGCAAGCTGGTCCGGGTTCAGGGTGATGCTGCCGCCGGTGATGGTCAGAGTCTCGCCCGCGGTGTTGGTCAGCTTGGCGCCATCCGGGATGCCGCTGATGGTGATGGTCAGCGTCTCCGATCCGTCGGTGTCGGTCAGCGCCGGGTTGATCGTCAGCACGATCGCCGTGTCCTCGTTCCCGCTGGCGGCGGTGACCGCCAGGGTCGGGGTGTCGGACACCGCGTTCAGCGTGATCGGCACGGTCACCACCTTGGTCGCCGTGCTGCCGTTGGACTCGATGCTGACGGCGGTGACGGTCAGGGTGATGTCGACATCGCTGTTGGCCGGCGGGGTCAGCGACAGGCCGTTCAACTGCGCCGGCGTCAGGGTCCAGCTGCCGTCGCCGTTGCGGGTGCCGGCCGACAGCAGCGCGCCGGAGGGCACGCCGGTGATGGTCACCAGCCCCAGACGCTCCGATCCGTCGGTGTCGGACAGGGCGACCGACAGGTTCAGCGGCAGGACGGTGTCTTCCGTCCCGGTCAGCGGACCCGCGGTGATGACGGGCTGGTCGGCGACCGGATCGACGCTGACGCGGAACAGCTGGCTGGTGGTGGCGGTTCCGCCGCCATTCTCCTTCGTCGTCGCGGTCAGGGTCAGGTTGAAGTCGGTGCCGCTGTTGGCGGGCGGCAGCAGCTTCAGCCCGCTCAGCTGCGCCGCCGTCAGGTCGACCGCGCCGGCGACGGGCGTCAGCGTGTTGCCGTTCGCATCGATCAGCACCGCACCGGCGGGAAGGCCGGACAGGACGATGGTCATCGTCTCCGACCCGTCGGTATCGACCAGCGACGCCTTCAGGTTCAGCGCGATTTCCGTGTCCTCGCTGCCCGAGGCATTGGCGACGATGACGGTGGGTGCGTCGGTCACCGGCGTGACGTCGACATGGATGGTTGCGGTGGTGGTGGCGGTGCTCTTGTTGGAGCTTTCCAGGCTGGTGGCGGTCAGCGTCAGGTCCATGCCGCCGGAATAGTTGCGCGGCGGCGTGACGGTCAGGCCGGACAGTTCCGACGGTTTCAGCGTCCAGGACCCGTCGCCGTTGTTGGAGCCCTTGTTCAGCACCGCGCCGTCCGGGAGGCCGGACAGGATGACCGCCATCGTCTCCGACCCGTCGGTATCCATGAGGTTGGCCGACACGTTCAGGGCAATGGCCGTGTCCTCCGCCCCCGTCGTGTTCTGGACGACAACGTCCGGCGCGTCGGCGACGGCGGTGTAGGTGACGTTGAGGGTCTTGGACGACCAGGCCTCCGCCGCCGTGCCGTCCTTGGCGGCAGCGTCGATGGTCAGCGTCACGGTGCCGGCGAAGTTGGCCGGCGGCGTCAGGGTCAGCGCGGAACGTTGCGCCGGGGTCAGGCCGGACAGGTCGTAGACGCCGTTGCCGAGCGACGTGCCCGCCGACAGGGTGAAACCGGCCGGAACCGTTACCCTGAGTGCGGTGATCACCTCGCCGCCGCCGACCAGATCGGTGACCGCGGCGGAGATCGACAGGCTGGCGGCGTGGTCCTCCTGCGCCATGACCGAGCTGGCGGAAATCGACGGGGCGTCGCTGACCGGCGCCACGTCGACGGTCAGGGTCTTGGTCGTGGTCGCCCGGTCGGCGTTGCTCATCTCCCGCGCGACGGCGGTGACGGTCAGTTGGAAGGTGCCGCTCGCGTCGGCCGGCGGGGTGAATTTCAGCCCGGCGAGCTGGTTGGGGGTCAGCACCCAGCGTCCGGTGGTGGAGTCCAGATACCCGGCCGACAGCGTGGCACCGGCCGGCACGCCTTCGATGACGATGCTGGCCAGGACTTCCGAGCCGTCGGTGTCGTTCAGTGCGGCGGCGATGTCGAGCGCAATGGCCGTGTCCTCGTTGCCGGAGGCTGCCTGGACCGTCAATTTCGGGCTGTCGGCCACGGCGGTGACGGTCACGTCCTGCGTCACCGTGGTATGGGCGCCGTTGCCCGAGGTCACATCGAGGGTGATCCTGAAATCGGCATCGCTGTTGGCAGCCGGCTTCAACGTCAGGCCGGCCAGCTGCTCCTTGGTCAGCGTGATGGAGCCGCCGGTGATGGTCAGCGTGTCACCGGCCGTATTGGTCAGGCTGGCACCCGTCGGGAGCCCCGACAGCGTGACGAAGGTCACATTCTGCCAGTTCGCCAACCCGGCCTCGATGCCCAGGGCGACTGCCGAATCCTCGGCGGTGGTCACGGCCGCCGGCCGGGCGCTGCCGACGCTGGGGTCCAATGCGGGAGGGTTGGTGGTGCCGCCGTCGCCGCCATTGCCACCATTGCCGCCGTCTCCGCCGCCGGACGAGCCGCCGCCGTTGGAACCGCCGCCATCGGACCCGCCGCCGTTCGAGCCGCCCCCGTTGGAGCCGCCACCCGTGGTGGTCGAGGTGGTCCAGCTCAGCACGAAGCTGTCGGACACGCTGGTGTTGCGGTCGCCCTTGCTTTCGATGCTGTAGGGGTTGACCGTCAGCGTCACGCTGGCCGTGTCGATGTTGGTGCTGGTATTGACGCTGTGGGCGATCCCCGCGGCATTGGCATCCTTGACGGTCAGCTTCAGACCGCCTTCGGCCAGCGCCGTGGCATAGTCCTCGGCGGTCAGCGTCCAGGTACCGTTGCCGTTGTCGAGACCGCGCGACAGCACCGTTCCCTTCGGCATGCCGGAGATGGTGACTGCCAGCTTTTCCGACCCGTCCTTATCCTGCAGGAAGGCGTTCAGGTTCAGCACCAGGTCGGTCGGCACGGCGCCCGTCACCGTGTGGTCGTCGACATGGTAGGCCTCCACCACATCGTTCGCTCCATGCGACACCGGCGCATCGGCCACGGCGGTGATCGTGACGGTCGGGGTGTAGGTCTTGGTCAGGCTGTCGGCGCCGTCGACCACCGTGACCGTCACGGTGATGGTAAAATCGTCGGCCCGGTGCTGCGGCACGATCAGCCGCAGGTTGCCGAGCTTGGTCGGATCGACGGTCCAGCTGCCGTCGGCATTGTGGGTCAGCGCGCCCGCATCGGTGCTGGTCAGCGTTGCCCAGGACGGCAGGTCGGAGATGACGATGGAGGAGATATGCTCCGATCTGTCGATGTCCGTGGTCAGGGCGGAGATGGTCAGCGGGATGCCACCGACGGCATCCTCCAGCGCGCTGGCGCTGATGGAGACGCTCGGTTCGTCCGCCTTGGGATCGACGGTGACGATCAGGTCGCGGGTGTCCTTCAGCACCCCGCCGGAGGTCACGCCGTTCACCGTGATGATCGGTGCACCATTGCTGTCGGTGGTGATGACGTCCACCTTGAGCGAAACGGTGCCGGCGAAGTCCGTCTTCGTCGTCAGGGTCAGCTCGTTGCGATAGGCGACATCCACCGACCAGCGGCCGTTGCCGAGATAGACCAGCCCGCTCTCGTGCCCCGCCCCCAGCGACAGCCAGGAGTCGGCCGGCAGGTTGCTGATGACCAGCGACAGGCGCTCAGACGTGTCATTGTCGAGCATCACCAGAGCGCCGAGGCACAGGTTGATCGCCGTGTCCTCGGCACCGCGGGCGCTGAGCGCGCCGTTCGGCGTCACCGCGTCGGCGACGCCCTGCACCTCGACATGGACGGTGACCGGCGTGGCATCGGCGACGCTGCCGTTGGAGGATTCCGTCGCCCGGGCGGTGAAGGTCAGGTTGAAGCCGGTGTTGGAATTCTCCGGCGGGGTGATGGTCAGGCCTGTCAGGTCGGCCTGGGTCAGCACCCATTTGTCCAGCGCGGCATCGTAGCGGCCATGGTTCAGCGTGGCGCCGGTCGGCACGCCGCCGACCAGGATGCTGAGGGTCTCCGACCCGTCGCGGTCGGTCAGGGCGGCGACCACCGACAGGGGAATGGCGGTATCCTCGCGTCCCACCGCGTCGGAGGCCGACAGCACCGGCGTGTCGGCGACCGCGTTGACGGTCACCACCAGGGAGACCGGCGCCGAGGTGGCGGTGGTCGTCCCCTCCACCGAAGTGGCGGTGATCTTCAGCGTCACCGCGCCGGAGTAGTTGGACGGCGGCGTGAAGGTCAGGTTGCTCAGCTGGGCCGGCGTCAGCGTCCAGCTGCCGTCGGCATTGTGGATGCCGGCGGACAGCTTTGCCCCTTCGGGCACGCCGGTGATGGTGATGTGGTCCAGCGTCTCCCCCGTCAGGTCGGACAGACGGGCGTCGATGGCCAGCGCGATGGCACTGTCCTCGTTGCCGCTGGCCGGCTGGGGAGTGACGATGGGAGCGTCGGCCACGCCGGTGACGGTGACCGTCAGGTTCGCCTTGGCCGAGTTGGCGGTGGAGCCGTTCTCCCTCTCCTCGGAGGTGGCGACGACGCCCAGCGTGATGGTGCCGGAAAAGTCGCGCGGCGGCGTCAGACGGAGGCCTGCCAGTTGGGCTTGGCTCAGCGTCCAGGTGGTGGTGCCGTCCGGCTGGGTGACGGACGTGCCCGCGCTGAGGCTCGCCCCCGCCGGAACACCGCTGATGGTGATCAGGCTGATGGATTCCGACCCGTCGATGTCGGCCAGGGCCGGTGTGATGGTCAGGAGGACCGAGGTATCCTCGTCGGTCGCCGCAGCGGCGGCGGTGACGGTGGGCGCATCGGCCACCGCATCGACCGTGATGGTGCCGGTCGCCGTCTGAACGAGGCGGCTCGCGGTGGCGCCGCTGCCGTCAACCGTCCCGACCTTCAGCGTATAGTTGAGATCGGCATCGGAGTCCGGATCGGTGACGATCTTCAGTCCCTGGATTTTCCAAACCCCTGCGGTGGTGCCGTCGGCCTGCAATGCAGAGGTCGGGATCGTCCAGCTGTAATTGCCGTCGGTGGGTCCGCTGCGCGTCAGAAGCGTCCCGTTGAGGGTGAGCGTCGCGCCGCCGGCATCCAACTGGGACGACGGGATCAGCAGTGTGATGCTCTCCACCTTCTCCGGGCTGGCGGTGTCGACGTCGCGCAGCGCGATGGTGGGGGCGAGTGCGATCCCACCTGCCGCATCCTCGTTGCCGCGCGCGGCGAGCGTGGTGATCTGGAACGGATCGGCGACAGGGGCGACCGTGATCGTCTGAAACGCGGTGGACGTGCCGCCGAAGGCGTCCGTCACCGTGAAGGTGAAGGTCTCCGTCCCGCTGAAATCGGCGTCGGGGGTGTAGGAGAAGCTGCCGTCGGCATTCACCACCAGCGTGCCGTGCGTCAGGCGCACCGGCTGGCCATTGTCGCCAGGCCCCTTGTAGGTCAGCGTGTCGTCGGTGCGGCCATTGGCCGTGTCCTGGTCGGTCGCCCGCAGGGTGCCGGTGACGGCGGTGTCCTCGTTCGTCGAAGTGGTGGCCGCCGTGGCGGACGGGGCATAGTTCAGCGCCGTGCGGACGCTGACCGGCTGGCCGTCGACGTAAAGCTCCAGCTTCTCGAAATCCGCCACCTTGATGCCGAGCGCGGACAGGGTGGCGGCGTTGGCGACATCGGTGTCGGTCGTCGCGGCGGTCGGGCTGGCCGCCGCCGTCTCGATCCGGTCGCGCAGGGTGCGCAGGTCGGCCAGGATCGCCGGGTCGGACAGCTGGCTGCCGGTCAGCATCACCCGGAAGGTGTCGATGCCGGTGTCGCCGTCCTGAAGTTCGGGATTGGAGGAGGTGCCGCCATCGGTGCCGACGGTGAAGATCGACAGATCGTCGCCTGCCCCGCCGCGGACGGTGTCGATGCCGGCCCCGCCGGTGATGGTGTCGTTGCCGGCTCCGCCGATCAGGATGTTGCCCACCTCGTTGCCGGTGATCACGTCGTCGAAGGCCGAGCCCGTGACGTTCTCCAGATTGCGGAGAACATCGTCGCCGTCGCCGGTGCCGACGCCGGTCGCCAGATTGGCATTCACCGGCCCGGCGGAGGAGGCGTAGGTCACCGTGTCGTTGCCGTCGCCACCGTCGATGGTGTCGTTGCCGGGGCCGCCCGCCAGCAGGTCGTCGTCGGTGCCGCCGTCGAGGCTGTCATCGCCCAGACCGCCGATCAGCGTATCCTTGCCGGCACCACCGAAAATGGTGTCGTTGCCGTCGCCGCCATCCAGGCTGTCGTTGCCCTGCGGCGTGTTGTTGAAGCTGATGGTCAGCGTCTTGGCCGTGCTGTCCGCGGTGCTGGTGTTCTCCGCCTCCGCCGAGGTGGCAACGACGGTCAGGGTGATCGGGTGGGTGCTGTCGCCTTCCTTGGCGGTCAGCTTGAGGCCCGTCAGCTGGGCCTTTGTCAGGGTCCAGGTCGTGGTGCCGTTCGACTCCGTCACATAGGTGCCGGCACTCAGGCTGGCGCCCGCCGGGACGCCGGAGATCGTCACCTTGGAGATCGACTCCGAGCCGTCCTTGTCCTTCAGGGTGGGGGTGATGGACAGCGAGGTGGTGAAAGTCCCGGCGCCGTCGCCATAGATGACGTCGTCGCCCCCACCGCCGGTGATGGTGTCGTTGCCCGCACCGCCCGACAGCGTGTCGTTGCCGGCGGTTCCGGACAGCGTATCGTTCTGGCCGCTCGCCAGGTCGTAGGTAACCGCAGTGGCATCCACCGTCGGCGTGTCGGCGACCGCGACGACGGTGACGGCCAGCGTCTTCTGGACGACGACCGCGGTTGCGTTCCCGTCCTTGGCGGTCGCGGTGACGGTCAAGGTGAAATCGTCACCGCTGTCCTGCTTCGGCTTGATCTTCAGACCGGCCAGTTGCTCTGCCGTCAGGGTGATCGAGCCGTTTTTGACGGTCAGCGTGCCGTTCAGCGTGTTGGACAGCGTGGCGCCGCTGGGAATGCCGCTGATGACGATGCTCAGCTGTTCCGACCCGTCCAGATCGGTCAGGGCGGAGGAGATGTCCAGCGCAATGAAGGTATCTTCATTGCCGCTCGCCGGATTGACGTCGAGCGTCGGCGTGTCGGTAACGGGATTGACGGTCACGACCAGGTTTTCGGTCTTGATTGCCTCCGCGGCATCGCGGTCCTTGGAGACCGCGGTCACGCTGAGCGTGAAATCCACATCGCTGTTCGGCGGCGGCGTGATCGTCAGTCCGGCAAGCTGCTCCGGCGTCAGGGTGATCAAGCCGTTGGTGACCGTCAGCGTCCCGTTCAGCGTGTTCGCGAGCGTGGCGTTGTTGGGGATACCGCTGATGCGGATGGTCAGCACCTCCGACCCGTCGGTGTCGGTCAGGGCCGGGTTGATCGTCAGTGGGATCGCACTGTCTTCGTTGCCGGTGACGGCCTCGACCGTCAGCGTCGGGGTGTCCGACACCGGGTCGACCGTGACGCGCAGGGTCTCGCTCCTGGTCGCCTCGACCGCGCTGCCGTCCTTGGCGATGGCGGTGACGGTCAGATCGAAATCACGGTCGCTGTTCAGTGGCGGCGTGATCGTCAGACCGGTCAGCTGATCCTTGGTCAGAGTCCAGGTGGTCGTGCCATCCGTCTGCGTGACGGAAGTGCCGGCGCTGAGGGTCGCACCCGAAGGCACCCCGGCGATGGTGATCTTCAGGACCTCCGAGCCGTCGGTGTCCGTCAGCGCCGATGTGATGACCAGCGGAATCGCGCTGTCTTCGTCGCCGGAAGCCGCCGCAGCGGTCAGCGTCGGCATGTCGGTCACCGGATCGACGGTGACACGCAGAGTCTCGCTTTTCGTCGCCTCGACCGCATTGCCGTCCTTGGCGATGGCGGTGACGGTCAGTGTGAAGTCGACATCGCTGTTCAGCGGCGGCGTGATCGTCAGACCGGCCAGTTGATCCTTGGTCAGAGTCCAGGTGGTGGTGCCATCCGTCTGCGTGACGGAAGTGCCGGCGCTGAGCGTCGCCCCCGAAGGAACCCCGGCGATGGTGATGCTCAGCGTCTCCGACCCGTCGGTATCCGTCAGGGCGGGGTTGATGATCAGTGCGATGGCCGTGTCTTCGTTGCCGGTCGCAGCGCTGACGCTCAGCGTCGGCGTGTCCGACACCGGGTTCACCGTCACCAGAAGCGGCTCGCTCTTGGTCGCCTCGACGGCGCTGCCGTCCTTGGCGATGGCGGTGACGGTCAGGGTGAAGTCGCGGTCGCTGTTCAGCGGAGGCGTGATGGTCAGACCGGTCAGCTGATCCTTGGTCAGAGTCCAAGTGGTCGTGCCATCCGTCTGCGTGACGGAAGTGCCGGCGCTGAGCGTCGCCCCCGAAGGAACCCCGGCAATGGTGATGCTCAGCGTCTCCGACCCGTCGGTATCCGTCAGGGCGGGGTTGATGATCAGTGCGATGGCCGTGTCTTCGTTGCCGGTCGCAGCGCTGACGCTCAGCGTCGGCGTGTC
>JAFAFA010000143.1 GCA_023423695.1 Pseudomonadota bacterium
GCGCGGGATCGGCGCCCGGGGCCACGTGCCGCGGGTCGTAGATCGAGACCAGGCCGCCCACGAGCGCGAGCAGCTCGGCCGGCTGCGCGCGCACCACCACCGAGAGCTGGGCGTGGGCGATCTTGAACGCGCGCACGAGCACGAAGAGCTTCTCGCGATCGTCGGTGATGCCGAGCAGCTCGCTGCCGATGAGCACCGACACCGGGTTGCTGTACACCGGCACGCACACCCGCGGCGCCGCGCTGGTCACGTAGAGCTGCGGCTCGGCGATGCCGAACGCGCGGGCCACCTCGAGCGCGATCGGGCGGATCATCGTGTCGCGCGGGTTGAGCTTCTCCGCGCGGTAGGCCGCGACGTCGAAGGGCAGGGCCTTCTCGAGGGCGTCGCCCGCCAGCTTGAAGACCTCGCGCGCCGCCGCCGGCAGGTGCGCCGGCGCGAGCAGCTCGTCGAGCGACTCGAGCACCGCGCCCTGGAGCAGGCCGGGGGCCGCCCCGCGCGAGTCGACCAGCTTCGAGGTCTCGACGTCGACGATGCCGAGCGCCTGCGCCGCGCTCGCCGCCGCGGAGGCCGCGTCGCCGTCGCCGCGCCAGCTGAGCACCTCGACGAGGCCCGGCCAGGCCGCCGCGTCGCCGAGATCCGCGTCGAGCGCGTGGCGGAAGTCGTTGACCGCGCGCGAGAGGTGCATCGCGAGCGCGTTGCCCGCGCTCTGGCGCTGGTAGAAGTCGCGGAGCGCGCGCAGCACCGCGGGATCGGTCGGCGCGTTCTTGCGCGCCTCCTCGAGCACCTGCTCGGCGCGCCGCGCGTCGCCGAGCTGCTCGTGCATCTCGGCGAGCTTCAGCCGGTGGCTGCGGCTCTGCTCGGGATCGACGTCGACCCGCGCGAGCTCGACCAGGATCTCCGCTGCCTTGGCGTGGGCGCCCTCGCGCTCGAAGAGCGCGGCGAGCCGCTCCATCGCCGGCACGTCCTCCGGCAGCAGCTTCAGCACGCGCTGGAACGCGGCCTCGGCGCGCCGCGGATCGGGCATGTGCCGGTCGTAGATGTCGCCGAGCGTGAAGAACACCCAGCGCAGCTCCTCGCGCTCCTTGCGGATGCGCGCGATGCGGATCAGCACCTCCGCCGCGCCGCGCCAGTCCTCGTCCTCGATGCAGAGGTTCGCGAGCGCCCGCAGCGCGTCGAGCCGCTCGGGCTGGAGCGCCAGCGCGGCGCGCAGCGCGTTCTTCGCGTGGCCGAGCTCGGCGATGGTGGTGTAGAGCCCCGCCTGCTTGACGTAGAGCTCGACCAGCGCCGGCGTGTCGCCGCCCGCCGCGAGCCGCTGTGTGTAGAGCTCCGCGAGCCGCTCGTGCGCGCTCGCCGCCTCGAGGATCCCGCGCAGCCGCTCGAAGAGATCGCCGTAGGTGACGTCGCGCTCCGCGGCCTGCTCGTACGCGGCTCGGGCGCGCGCCGCGTTCTCGACGCGCTCCTCCCACAGGCGTCCCGCGCGGTACGCGAGGGAGGCCGCGCGAGCACGGACCTCGCTCGCCTTCGCCGCGTCCTCCCACGCCTCGGCCGCGTCCTCCCAGCGCTCGTCGCGCTCGTAGGTCTCGGCGAGCAGCGACGGCGCGAAGGGATGCAAGGGCGCCGACTGCACCGCCTCGCGCAGGAGGTCGAGGGACGCCTCGGGATCGGTCGCACGCACGATCTCGGCGGCGCGCACCCGCGCGGTGGCCCGCTCGCTCGCGCTCGCGAGCAGCTCCGCGGTCCGGCGCGCGCTGAGCTCGGCGATCGCCTGGCTCTTCTGGGCCTCGGCCGCCGCGAGGACGCGGGGCGCGAGCCAGAGATCGAGCGCGGCGCGCCGCGCGTGGCGGATGAGCAGCTCGTCCGCCGCCTCGCCGGGCGCGTCGGCCGGCGCGAGCAGGAGCCGCCGCGCGAGGCGCAGGTGCGCCGTGACGTCGGGCCCCTCCTCGAGGTGGGCGGCCATCCGGTCGAGCACCTCGACCTCGTCTTCGCGGCGCGCGTGCTCGGCGAAGTAGCGCTGCAGCGCGCGCAGGCTCGGCAGGTGTCCGGGCGCGACCTCGAGGATCGACTGCAGCGAGAGCACCGCGCTCCCCGCGTCCTTTCGCTCGTGCAGGTCGAGATCGGCCAGCCGCTCGAGCGCGAGCACGCGCCGGCCGTCCGTGTCGGCCTCCTTGACCGCGCGGAAGCGCCGCTCGGAGACACGCGCGATCTCGCCGGCGGCGATCTCGGCGCGATCGAGCCCGAGGCTCACCACCGGATCGTCCGGATCGGCCTCGGCGACGAGGCGGTACTGCGAGGCGGCCCGCGCGGGCTCCTCGGCGTCCTCGAAGGACGCGGCGGCCTGCAGGCGGAAGACCCGCGCGAGGATCGGGGGCGCGCTCGCCGCGCGCTCGGCGAGCATCGCGCCGCGCTCGGCGGCGGCGCCGGCGCCGCTCAGGCGCATCAGCAGGCTGATCAGCACTGCGTCGTCGGGGGCGGCCTCCCGCGCTCGCTCGAGGAGCGCGCCGGCACCGTCGGGATCATCCTGCGCGCGCAGGAGCGCGGCGCGCACCAGGTGGCCCGCGGCGTCGGTCGGGCTCGCCGCGGTCGCCGCGAGCTGCTCGTGCGCCTCGAGGAGGGTGAGCGGATCGCCGAGCTCGGTGGCGAGCGGCTTGAGGAGCGCGGCCGCGGGCGCGTAGCCCCGCGAGGCGTCGAGCGCCCGGCGGAGCGCGCCGACCGCGTCGCCCTCGACGCGCGCGAGCACACGCCCCGCCTCGGTGGCGGCGTACGCGGCGCGCTCGCCGGTGCCGATCGAGGACTCCATCATCCAGAGCGCCGCCGTGGCGGTCGCG
>JAFAFA010000015.1 GCA_023423695.1 Pseudomonadota bacterium
GCCTACGGCAAGCCCGCGGCGGGCAGCAGCGGCACCCACCAGGTCGACGCTGGCAGGCTCTTCATCAAGCCGCACCGCGGGCGCTATCGCTGCGAGAAGTGCCGGCGCATCACGGTACGGCGGGGGCCGACCGGCGTCTGCATGGCCTGGCGCTGCGGAGGCGTGGTGCGCTTCGAGGAGAGCGACCCGGACGACTTCGATCTGCACGTCCTCGACAGCGACTACGCGATGCTGCGCGTCGAGGAGCACTCGGCGCAGGTGCCCGGTCCCAAGCGCGAGCAGATCGAGAACAAGTTCAAGGGCAAGGGCGAGGAGATCAACACGCTCGTCTGCACGCCGACCCTCGAGCTCGGCGTCGACATCGGCGCGCTCGACGCGGTGCTGATGCGCAACGTGCCGCCGACGGCCGCCAACTACTGGCAGCGGGCGGGCCGCGCCGGCCGGCGGCATCGGATGGCGGTCGACGTCACGTACGCGCAGGCGACGAGCTTCGACAAGGCGTACTTCAAGGAGCCGCTAAAGCTCCTGAGCGCTCCGGTCGAGCCGCCGCGCTTCAACCTGAAGAACGAGCTGATGATCGACAAGCACGTGCACGCGGCCGTGCTGACGGCGCTGCACGGGCTGGCGAGGCGTGGAGACGAGGCCCAGCGCGAGCGCATCGAGAGCGTGCTCGGCGCGTGCTTCCCCTCGATGCTCAAGCCGTACCTCTTCACGGCGAGCGACCAAGTGCGCGCCGAGGTGCTCGACGTGTCGATGCTCGGTGAGCTCATCCGCGAGCACCGCGGCCACGTGCTGGCCGAGGTGCGCCGCGCGTTCACCGACGCATGGCCGGCCGAGGACGCGAGCGCGGTGGAGCCGGCCCGGCTCGAGCGCGTGGTCGATGGGATGGCCGCCGCGCTTGCCGACGTCCTGCGGCGGCTCAAGCGCCGGCTGGACTGGGCTCAGGGCGAGCTGAGGCGGCTGGCGCGCCAAGAAGACCAGGTCGGCGTGCTCGACCCCGAGGATGAGGCCCATCGGCGCCGCTGCAGGCGGGTGATCGAGCGGCTCAAGGGCCGCGCCCAGCGCTCGCGCTCGCAGGCGCAGGGAGGGCCCGACGACTCGGACACCATGGGCGCGCTCGCCCGCGAGGGGTTCTTGCCGGGATACGGGCTGGAGTCGGGCAGCATCATCGGCACGGCCGAGCCGCCGCGGCTGACCCAGGGCCTCGACATCTTCGAGCTTCCGCGCGCGCCGACGCTCGCGCTGCGCGAGTACGTGCCGGGCAACGCGATCTACGCCAACGGCTTCCGCTTCGTCCCGCGGCGCTTCCAGCTCATGCCGGACGAGACCGTCCGCTTCCGCGTCGACGCCGAGCACAAGGTCGTGCAGGACGCGGGCGTCGACTCGCCGTCGGCGCCGCTCGGCGAGGAAGAGATCCGCGCGGTGCCGGTGTGCGACGCGATCCTGCCGTCGCAGTCGTCGATCTCCGACGAGGAGGACTTCCGCTTCCAGATGCCCGTCGCGGTGTACGCCGCCGAGCGGGGCTTTCATCGCGGCGGCAAGGCGCTCGGCTTCGGCGATCTCGACCTGCGCTTCCGGCGCGCGGTGCAGCTCCGGATGGTCAACGTCGGCCCTCGCGGCGAGGTCGGGGCCGGCAGCTTCGGGTACCTGCTCTGCTTGGCCTGCCAGCAGTCGCACTCCCCCTACGCCTCGGCGCGCTCCAAGCAGGACTTCATCGAGAAGCACCTGGCGCGCTGCAACCACCGGGTGCAGCCGACCGGCTTCTTCGCCGACGTCGAGGTCGACGCGCTCGGGCTGCACGACGTGGTCGACGCAGTGTCGGCGTTCAGCCTCGTGGAGGCGCTGCGGATGGGCGCCGCGCGGGTGCTCGACATGGAGATCGAGGATCTCCAGATCCTCGGCATCGGGCACCCCGGCGAGGACGCGCTCGATCTCCTCCTCTACGATCCGATGCCCGGTGGCTCGGGCTTGCTCGAGCACCTGATCGGCCGCTGGGAGGAGGTGCTGAAGAGCGCGCTCGACATCGTGCGCAGCTGCCCGAGCGCCTGCGAGCGGGCGTGCATCGACTGCCTCCAGACCTACCGCAACCGCTTCTACCACGAGCACCTCGACCGCCATCGCGCGCTCGAGATCCTGGAGAGCGCGACGGGACCACTGCTCGAGAAGCATCCGATCCCGGAGAAGCTGCCCAAGACGTCGACGACGGCCGGCCAGGGACAGACCCACATCGAGAATCGCTTCAAGCAGCTGCTCGACGCTGCCGGGCTGCCGGCGCCGTTTGCGCAGCGGCGCATCGACCTCGGGCCGGCGCTCTTCACCACGCCGGACTTCTTCTACGAGGGCGACGACGAGGACGATCCGGGGATCTGCATCTATCTCGACGGGATGGCCGGGCACCTGCACGGCAACCCCGAGACGGCGGAGCGCGACGGCTTCCTCCGCGAGATGCTCCGACGGCGCGGCTACGAGGTCGTCGAGGTGAAGAGCTACGAGCTCGATGACAAGAGCGCGGTCGTCGCCGCGATCACGCGCATCGCCAAGTACCTCGTCGGCAAGGAGAAGCAGAAGGCGCTGCGCGAGGACACCCGCTGGTTCGAGCGGGCGAGCGAGAGGCCGCCGGCGCCGGACGGCGCCAAGGTGCTGCGCTTCGTTCACGCGCCCAAGAAGACCTACGACACCGTGCCCGTGTACGACCTGCGCGTCGCCGCCGGGGCGTTCTCGGAGGGGCAGATCCCGGAGCCCGTCGAGCTCGTCATCGTCGACGGGCTGACGCCTCGCCCCGGTCACTTCGTCGCGCAGGTGGTCGGCGACTCGATGGACGAGCTGGTGCCGAAGGGCGCGTGGTGCCTCTTCGAGCACCTCGGCGCCGGCGCGCGCCCGGCCGCGCCTGGCGACTACGTGATCGTGCGGCGCGAGAACGCGCACGACCCGGACTTCGGGGAGTTCACGTTCAAGCAGCTGGTGCAGCGCCGCGATGGGTGGGTGCTGGTCCCTCGATCGAGCCGGCCCGAGCACCGGGAGATCCCGATGCTCCTGGAGGATGGGCCGTTCACGTTCATCGCGCGCTTCGTCGGCGTCGCTCGCCGTGACGAGTGATCGGCACAGCGCCGCGCGCTGCGTCGCGACGGCGATCGCGCTGCTCGCCACCTGCGGCTGCGGTGTGAGCGAGGCTCCATCCGGCGAGGCGGAGCGCGAGCGAGGCGGAGAGGGCGCGCCGGCTCCGACGTCCGAGGCGAACGTGGCCGAGCTACCGGTGGACGTATCGCCCGACGAGCGCGCGCCCGATGAACGAGGCGAGGAGCTCGAAGAGCATCGCTCCCGGTGCGAGCGGGCGGCGCCGCGCGACTGTCAGCTCCCTCGAGAGATCGTGACCGACCAGCGATCGTGGGTGCAGCG
>JAFAFA010000057.1 GCA_023423695.1 Pseudomonadota bacterium
GAATCTTCGCGGGCCAGCGGATCAGGCCGCCGGCATCGCTCGACATCTCGTGGGTGACGAAGCTGTCCACGAACATCGGCCAGGACAGCACCATGATCAGGATCGTCATCGGGAACATGAAGACCAGAATGCCGAAGATGTCGACCCAGGCCTGGACGCTCTTGGAGAAGCGGCCGATCACGATGTCGATGCGGATGTGTTCGTTGCGCAGGAACGTGTAGCCGGCGCACAGCAGGAACACGGCCGAGAACAGATACCATTGCAGCTCCAGCCAAGCGTTGGAGCTGGTGTTGAGCGCGTAGCGGATGATCGCGTTGGCGGCGCTGACGACGACGGCGACCAGCACGAGCCAATAGGCAAGCTTGCCGATGCCATCGTTGAGACGGTCAATGACGCGCGACAGGGACAGGGCTGCGTGCACCTTCCGGGGTCTCCTGTTGGAGCGTGTGGCGGTTGCGGCCGGCCGGCAGCGTTCGCGCAACCGCGTGGGCTGCGCGTCGGACGCATCGCGGCAGACCGCGGAGGGGTGGCGGCGCTTGGCCTAGGCGAGGCTTATCGGCCGGTGAACAGCCGCTTGATGCGGCCGGCGATCACCGACAGCAGCATCGCCAGCACGTTCATCTCGACCGGCTTCGCGGCCTGCGGCGGGGCTCCGTCGGCACCGGGCGCCAGCGAAGCCGACAGGTTGGCGGCGAAGGTCTCGGCCATGCGGCGGACGAAGTCCTGGACCAGGGCACCGCGCGAGAACTGCGCCAGCGTCCCGGTCAGCCGATAGCGGATGGTCACCGCGACAGTCGCGCTGTCCGGCAATTCGCCCGCAGTGACCCGGTAGACGACCTCTCCCGCGGCCTGGGAGCCGCTGCCGCTGTCCCGCCCGGCGCCGGTCACCCGGCCGGTGCGGGCGGGCTCGTCGCGTCGGACCGTGCCTTCCCCGGCGAAGCGGGCCTTGATCGGGCCGAAGCGCACGCTCATGCGGCCGGTGATGGCCTCGCCCTCCAGCGTCTCCACCTCCGCCCCGGGCAGGCAGGAGGCGACGCGGCGGACGTCGCCCAACGCCGCCCACACCGCTTGCGGCGTGGCGGCAACGGTGATGGTCTGCTCGATGGCGGTCCAGCCGGCGCCGTCACCGGCCGCCATGGCGGCTGCCACGGGAGCCGCCGCTGGGGCCGCCGCGCTGGTCGATGCCGCCGATGCCGTGACCGGTGCGACCGCTGCGGGGGCCGCGGACGGACGGGCGGCGGCCATCGCCGGCTCGGGCAGGCGAACGGGCGGCGCCATGGTGGACGGCGCGCTTGGCGGCGCTTCGATCTCCGGCGTCTTGCCCCGGCACACGCTGCCGACGGCGGCGACGATGCCCATGTAGCCGGTGCAGCGGCAGAGGTTGCCGCTCAGCTCCTCGCGGATCCTGCGCTCGTCGGTCTCGCCGCACCGCCGGACGATGTCGCGCGAAGTGATCAGCATGCCCGGCGTGCAGAAGCCGCACTGCAATCCGTGATGCGTCGAGAACGCTTCGCGCAGCTCCTGCATGGTCGGGTCGTCGTCGAAGCCCTCGACGGTGCGGACGCTGGACCCGTCGCAGGCTGCGGCGAAGGCGATGCAGGACCGCTGGGGCCGGCCGTCGATCTCGACGGTGCAGGCGCCGCACACGCCCTGCTCGCAGCCCAGATGCGTACCGGTCAGCCCCACCGTCTCGCGCAGGAAGTCGGCGAGATGCTGGCGCGGCTCGACGCTGGCGGTAAAGGGCTGGCCATTGACGGCGATGGTGACGGAAACCCTGTTCATTTCGACCCCAATTCGGCAAGCGCACGGCTTACGGCCGTGTGGTGCATCTGGCGGAAGACGGCGTCGTGGTCGGCAAGCCGCCGGTCGATCTCGTCCTTGAGGACCGGGGCGAGAACCGTGGCGGCGGCCTCGGGACCAGCACGGTCGAGCGCGGCGGAGGTCTCCTCCAGCAGGATCGGCGTGCGTTCGATGGCGCCGCAGACCACCCGGACAAGGCCGCGGTCCGGGTCATGCAGCACGGCGCCGATCGCCTTGGCGAACTCGCCGGTCTTGCGGCAGATCTTGTGGTAGGCCCAGCGGCCCCGGCCCGACAGCTTCGGCAGGACGATGCCGGTCAGCAGTTCGTCGTCGCCGAGTTCGGTGCTGTAGCCGCCGAGCATGAAGGTGTCGATCGACGCCTGCCGCTCGCCGTCCGGGGCATGGATCAGCAGCCGTGCGTCGAGGGTCAGCAGGGTGGTGATCCAGTCCGCCGCCGGGTCGGCATGGGCGACGCTGCCGCCGATGGTGCCGCGGTTGCGGACGGCGCGATAGGCGATGCCGTGCGCGACGAAGGGCAGGAAGCCGTTGGTGACGTCGGGCAGCGCGCCGTCCTCGATCTCCGCATGCGTCCACAGGGCGCCGATGACAAGGCGGTCCTCCGTCTCCTCAATGCGGCGCAGTTCGGGCACATGACGCAGGTCGACGATCCGGGCGGGCCGCGCCAGCCGCAGATTGAGCATCGGCCCGAGGGAGCAGCCCCCGGCCATCGCCTTGGCGTCACCATCGCCGTCCGCCAGCGCGGCCAGCGCATCCTGCAGCCCGCGGGCGCGATGATAGTCGAAGAGGGCGGCTTTCATGCGGCGTTCTCCCGTCCTGCCGCCTTGCGGGCCTCCGCCGCCAGAAGGGCGGCGAGGATGCGTTCGGGCGTGGCCGGAACTTCGGTCAGCTCGGCGCCGAGCGGCGCCAGGGCATCGTTGATGGCGTTGACGATGGCGGCCGGCGGCGCGATTGCGCCGCCTTCGCCGACCCCCTTGACGCCGTGCGCGGAGTAGGGCGACAGGGTCTCGAAATGATCCATTCGGATCGAAGGAAGCTCGGTCGGCCCCGGCAGCAGATAGTCGAGAAGCGTCGAGGCGAGCGGCTGGCCAAGGTCGTCATACGGGCTTTCCTCGAACAGGGCGGTGCCGATGCCCTGCGCGGTTCCGCCATAGGCCTGCCCCTCGACGATCATCGGGTTCACGCGGCGGCCGCAGTCCTCGACGATCACGTAGTCCAGGATCTCCACCATGCCGGTCTCCGGATCCACCGCCACCACGGCGGCATGGGTCGCGTAGGAGAAGACACCGGTGTCGACGGAGGGCTTGTAGGCCTCGGTGGCCTCCAGTCCGCGGCTGCTCACGTCGGCGGGCAGCAGGTCGGGCCGCATGTACCAGGCGAAGCCGACATCGGCGAAGGCGATGCTGCGGTTGCCGGCGAAGATGCGGCCCTCCTTCAGCTCGATCTCCTCCGGCGCGCAGTTCATCAGATGCGCGGCGATGCGCTTGACCTGTCCGGCGACCGTCTGCGCCGCCTTGGAGGTGGCGCCGCCCGACATGACGATCCCGCGCGAGGCGTAGGCGCCGGTGGAATAGGGGGTGGTCGCGGTGTCGCCCAGGGTCACGGTGATCCTGTCGACGGGGATCGTCAGGATCTCGCTGGCGACCTGCGCCAGCGTCGTCTCCAGCCCCTGGCCGATGGTGTGGATGCCGGCGCGCACCTCGACGCCGCCGTCCGGCGTGATCTTGACGCTCGCCTGGTCGTAGCCGGGGATGACCGACAGTCCCCACGAGCTGAAGACCGTCGTTCCGTGCGCGGACTGTTCGGTGAAGGTGGCGAAGCCCAGGCCGATGCGCCGCCCGTCTGGCTCGCCGGCAAGCTGGCGCGCGCGCACCGCCTCCATCCTGATCATCTCGCGCGCCCGCTGCAGCGACGCCGGATAGTCGCCGCTGTCGAAATGCTTCTTCGTCACGTTGGTGAAGGGCATCTGCTCGGCGGTGACCAGATTCTCGGCGCGCACGTCCACCGGCTCCCGTCCGACGGCGCGGGCGATGGCGTCGATGGTCAGCTCCATGGCGAAGCAGACGCCGGTCCGCGCCACCCCGCGGTAGGGCGTGAAGGCAGGCTTGTTGGTCGCCACCGTGTAGGTCTTGCAGCGGTAGGCCTGGAAATCGTAGGGGCCGGGCAGGTTGCCGGCGATCTGCGACGGCTCCAGGCAGGCGGTGAAGGGCCAGACCGAATAGGCGCCGGTGTCCACCATCACCTCGGCGTCGAGGCCGAGGAGGCGGCCGCGCCGGTCGGCGTAGGCGGTGACGCGGTACTGGTGCTGGCGGGTGTTGGCGCCCGCGGTCAGGTGCTCGCGCCTGTCCTCGACCCAGCGGAACGGCGTCTTGCGGGTCATCGCCAGCCAGGCGATCAGCACCTCCTCCGGCTGGAGCACGCATTTGTAGCCGAAGCCACCGCCGACGTCCGGCGGCGCCACGCGGATGCGCGACTGGTCCAGCCCCAGGCATTCGGCGAGCCCGGTCCGAATCATGTGGGGCACCTGGGTGGAGGTCACCACCACGAGCTGGGACGCCTGATAGTCCCAGTAGGCGAGCACGCCCTTGCCTTCCATGGGGTGCATGCATTGGCGGGCGGTGCGGTACTCCCGCGTGACCTTGACGGGGGCGGTGCGCGCCACCTCGTCCACGCCGCTGTCGAACCCGCTTTCCAGGAACAGGTTGTCGGCCCACTCCTCGTGGACGCGCGGCGCGTCGGGCGCGCGCCCCGCCTCGCTGCTGGCGATCACCGGCAGCGGGTCGAATTCGACCTGAACGGCGTCGCACAGATCCTCCGCCTCGGCGCGGTTGGCCGCCACCGCCATGGCGACGGGCTCCCCGACGAAGCGGACCTTGCCGGAGGCCAGCGGCCAGTGCGTGGATTCCTTGTAGCCGGGGATGGTGGAGCGCGTCACGATCGGGCTCAGGCCCGCGAGGTCGTCGACCGTGTAGACCGCCCCTTCCGCGCCCGGCGGCTTGGCGATCGCGCGGATGCGCGCGTGGGCATAGGTGCTGCGCAGGAAGGCGACGTCCTGGAGGCCCGGCATCTTGATGTCGCTGACGAAGCGCCCGCGTCCAATCAGGTGGCGGGCGTCCTCCTTCCGGCGCACCCGCGCGCCGATACCGGTGTGGCTCATGACCCTTCAATTCCCATCGTGAATGCATCCCGGCGGCTGATGGCTTTTCCCAGCCGTTTCTTCTTCGTGACCGCCCTGGAAAACCCGTCCATCGACATCCTGAATCCTTTTCCGGCGCCACCTTCAGGGGGATGCCGGGGAAGGATAAGGATGCAGGATGTCGATGGACGTTTCCAGGCCAGGCGGTCAGCCCTTACGTTGCGCCGTGTAGCGGTACGAGTCGAGCTGCTGCTCGGCCAGCGCGAACCACGAGTTGGACGACTCGTTGAAGGCCTTCCAGGATTCGTAGATCTTGGCGAAATCCGGGTTCTTCTCGACGTTCTCCTTCACAACCTCCATGCTCGCCTTGTAGCAGGCGTCCATGACCGGGCGCGGGAAGGCACGCAGTTGCACCCCCATGCCGACGATGCGGCGCAGCGCTTCCGGATTCCTCGCGTCGTATTTGGCCTGCATGAGCAGCGCCTGCTCGTTGGCGGCGGTCTCGAAAGCGACCTTGAACGGATCGGGCAGGTTGTTCCAGGCGGCGGTGCTGACGAGGCCCGTGATCGCCGCCGAGCCTTCCCACCATCCCGGCGTGTAATAGTATTTCGCGACCTTGGCGAAGCCGAGCTTCTCGTCGTCGTAGGGGCCGATCCACTCCGCCGCGTCGATGGTGCCCTTCTCAAGGCCGGTGTAGATGTCGGAGGCCGCGATCTGCTGCGGCACCACGCCGAGCCTGCTCAGCACCAGGCCGCCGAAGCCGCCGACGCGGAACTTCAAGCCGTTCAGATCCTCGACGCTCTTGATCTCCTTGCGGTACCAGCCGCCCATCTGGACGCCGACGTTGCCGACCAGGAAATTGACGAGGCCGTTGCGGCCGTAGAAGTCGCGCAGCACGTCCATGCCGCCGCCATAATGCAGCCACGCCGCATGCTGGCGCGCGTTCATGCCGAAGGGCAGGCCGCCGTCGATGCCGTAGGCGGTGTTCTTGCCGATGTAGAAGGAGGCCAGCGTGTGCCCGCATTCCACGGTGTTGTTCTGGACGGCGTCCAGGACCTGACCGGCGGGAACGAGTTCGCCGCTGGCGAAGGGCCGGATCTCGAACTTGCCGTCGGTCAGCTGGGAGATGCGATGGCACATCGCCTCCGCCGAGCCATGGATCGTGTCGAGGCTCTTCGGCCAGCTGGTGGCCATGCGCCAGCGGACCGTCGGCGTGCCCTGGGCGAGGGCGGGGGCGCTGACGGTGCCGACGGCGAGGCCGGACACCGCAGTGGCGGTGAGGAAAGCGCGACGTTTCATGTCTCTACCTCGTCCCTGTTGTCTTGTCGTTTGTTCGTTGAAGTCGTTCTTGTTGATTTGCTTCCTTGAGCCGGCGCATGCGGCAGCGCCATCCGGCGTCACAGTGCCGGGCCGTTGCCATGCGGAACGACGGGCCGCGTCCGGGCCTGTCGGCGGAGGTCGTCAGCCGATGCTGTCTTGTCGGTAAGGGAGATCACGCAAGGGACGGAATGTCCGGACCGTTGACTGCAGCGGGGCATCGCGGCGCCAGTCGTCGCGTGATGCACCTTTGCAGTGTCTCGATGTCCGTCTCGCCGCAGTCACGTGTCTCTCTTCCAGGAGCGATGCCGTGTGCGCCTTTGGTCCGGTGCTGGGTATGGAACCCACATCCAGCGCCAAACATGATGGTATACTGACTAATTGTCGCACCCCCGTCAACGCCTTTTGAAGACGCTTTTCTGACGATGTCAGGCGGTGGCCGCCGATATTCGACGGGCAACAGCGGCGGGTTTGCAGGGAAGTCGGCCGCGCCGCTTCGACGGAACCACTCCAGGGCGGGGCAGTGAGGGGAAAGAGGTTTTGCTCCGTACAACCTCGTATATGCCGGCCAGAGATGCCGGCCATCGGCGGTCGCGGGTCCGGAGCGCGCCGCGCCACGGTAAGAATATCCGTGGCACCCATGCGGCGGCGGTGATGGCAGGCCGAACTCAGGTGGGCCGGAAAATGGCGCGACCGAGATGGTTGTTGCCGTCGACGAGGCGAATCAACATCGTCAGGAAGGCATTGCGCTCCTCGGGCAAAAGCGGCTCCAGCAGGCGCATCTGCGCCTTCTGCATGGCGTCGTACATCTCGCGTGTGATCCGCTCGCCTTCCGGGGTGAGGCGGGTCAGCACCATGCGCTTGTCCTCGGTGCTTCGGCAGCGTTCGATCAGGCCGCGCTTCTTGAGCCGGCTCAACACGTCGGCGACATTGGTGCGGTCGATTCCCAGTTCCCGGCCCAGCGAGTTCTGGTCGATGTTCGGGTTTTCCGCCAGCGACGTCAGCAGGCCGTACTGCACCGGCGTGATGTCGAACTCGGCGCATTCCTCCAGGAACAGGGCGTAATGAATTTGGTGTAGGCGGCGGACGAGATAGCCGGGCCGCGCCCACAGCGGCATGTGGTCGATCAGCAGGTTGATCGGCGCTTCCTTCGCCTCCGGCCGGGCGGCGGGAGCGGGTCGCTTGGCGGCGTTCTTCTTCTTGAGTTCGGACATTCGGGTACCGTTTCTGCATAAGCGTGTTGGGGGAGCGGGCGTGTCGTGCCTGAGGCGCCGTGCCGGATTTCGGTGGCGGCATGCCCAACCTGTTGGAACCTGTCGTGTTTTCCCGCTTTCGGTCGTTCGCGGCTGCTCCAACAAATGCAACTATACCCCGCATTTCCGGGCCCGACAAACGAGCACTTCGATCAAATATGCGGCACAGCCTCGCATATCGGCGGCTATTTTGCGGGTGCTACGCGTCTAAACCAGCGAATATCACAGGTTTCGCAGATAGTCAGCATACCATCACATTCCGCTTGCCGAGGCAATTTATGTAGGTATACTGATCATTATCAGAACAATGAGGAGGTCGACCGCCATGCCCTGGCTTCAAGTGGCATCGTCGGGCGATGTGAAGGAGACCGGCGCCCTCGGGCTCGACGTCGAGGGCACTCCTGTCGCGCTGTTCCGGGTGGACGGCGCCGTCTATGCGACCCACAACATCTGCACCCACCAGTTCGCGTTCCTGTCCGACGGCTATGTCGAGGACGGCTGCATTGAATGTCCGCTTCATCAGGCGCTGTTCGACATCCGCACCGGCAAGGCGATGTCGGCTCCGGCCAGCACGGATCTGCGGACCTTCGCGGCCAAGGAGGAGGGCGGGCTCGTCTATGTCGATCTGACGCGCAGCGCCGGCGAGACGGCCGGGACGCCGTCCGGGCAAGCCACGGGCGACCGGGCGGAGCCCGCGGGCGACCGGACGCTTCCCGCCGAATCCGGCGAGCGGCTGGTCGTCGTCGGTGCCGGCCAGGCCGGCGCCCGCGCGGCCGAAGCGATGCGTCAGGCCGGTCATGCCGGCCCCATCCTGCTCATCGGCGACGAGACCGAGGCGCCCTATGAACGGCCACCGCTGTCGAAGGAACTGCTGCTCGGCACGGCGGACCGCGAGTCGATCCGCGTGCTGCCGGCGGACCGGCTGCCTGATCTGGACGTCGGCGTGCGCCTGGGCTGCCGCGTCACCGGCATCGACAGGACCGGCCGGACGCTGTCCCTGTCGGACGGGTCCAGCGTGGCCTACGACAAGCTGCTGATCGCCACCGGGGCGCGGGCGCGGCGCCTGTCCGTTCCGGGCGCCGATCTGCCGGGCGTCCACCATCTGCGCACCATTGCCGAGGCGGAGGCGCTCGGCATGGCGCTGCGGACGGCGCGCCGCGTCGTCGTGGTCGGCGCCGGCTTCATCGGGCTAGAGATCGCCTCGGCCGCCCGCAAGCTCGGCGCCGAGGCGACGGTCCTGGAGCGTGCCGACACTCCGCTGGAGCGGCTTCTGCCGCCGGCCGCGGGCCGGGTGCTGCAATCCCTGGCCGAAGGGCAGGGCGTCGCCTTCCGCTTCGGCGTGGACATCGCGGCCATCCAGCGTGACGGCACCGGGCTGCGCGTGGACTGCGTGGACGGCACGGCAGTCGCGGCGGACGTCGTGGTGGTGGGAATCGGAACCGAGGCCAACCTGGAACTGGCGCGCGAGGCGGGCCTCGCCGTGGAAGCCGGCATCCTGGTGGACGGGGAGGGCCGCACCTCCGATCCTGCGATCTTCGCCGCCGGCGACGTGGCGCTTTATCCAACGCCGATCAACGGGCGGCGCTGCCGGCTGGAATCCTGGCAGCACGCGCAGGAGCAGGCCATCGCCGCCGGGCGGACCATGGCCGGGCAGGCGACCACCTACGGCCGCACCCCCTGGTTCTGGACCGACCAGTTCGGCCGCAACATCCAGATGATCGGGCTACCCTCCCGCGACGCCGCCGTGCTCGTCCGCGGCACGGCGGGGGAGGCGGGCTCGGTCCTTCATCTGCTGGAGGGCGGGAGGCTGACGGCGGCCATCGCTTTCGACGATCCGCAGGCCATCCGCGAGGCCCGCGCGCTCATCGAATCCGGTGCGCCCGCGGACGCGGCGTCCCTCGGTGCCGTCCCGCTGCCTTCCGCGACATCCGCCTTCGCATGCCCCAGCGCACCATCCGCCTGCGCCGCGCCCGGCGCCCCCGCAGAGGAGTCCCCGACCATGGCTGAACCGCAGCCGAGCTTCCGCTGGCCCGAGGAGGGGCTGACCCGCATACCGGACTGGGTCTACACCGACGAGACCATCTACCGGCGCGAGGTGGAGCGCATCTTCCACGGCCGCACCTGGAACTACGTGGCGCTCGAGGCGGAGATCCCCAACGCGGGCGACTATGTGCGCTCCAACGTCGGCCCGACGCCGGTGGTGGTCTCGCGCGCCGAGGACGGCAGCATCAACGTCTTCGAGAACCGCTGTGCCCACCGCGCCGCCGAGTTCTGCCGGTCGTTGCGCGGCAACGCCAAGGAGTTCGTCTGCCCCTACCATCAATGGAGCTACGACCTGAAGGGCAACCTCGTCGGCGTGCCCTTCCGGCGCGGGGTGGATGGCAAGGGCGGCATGCCGAAGGATTTCCGGGCGCAGGACCACGGCCTGACGCAGCTTGCGGTCACCACCCACCGCGGCGTCGTGTTCGCCTCCTACGTCCAGGACATGGAGCCGCTGGTCGACTATCTCGGTCCCGACATCCTGGGGGAATTCGAGGCGACCTTCGACGGCCGTCCGCTGAAGGTGCTCGGCTATTACCGCAACACGCTGCCCGGCAACTGGAAGCTCTATCACGAGAACCTGAAGGACCCGTACCACGCCACGCTGCTGCACACCTTCCTGGTGTCCTTCGGCCTGCTGGTGGCGGGCAACCGCTCGCTGATGCTCTGCGACGAAAGCGGACGGCACGGCGTGATGGCCTCGGCCAAGAGCGACGGGAAGAGCGTCAGCCAGGAGAACAAGAAGGAGATGCGCGCCTACCAGGAAGGCATGGTCCTGGAGGAGCCGCGCTTTGTCGACTACCGGCCGGAGTTCGACTCGCCCTGGTCGGTCACCATGATGACCGTCTGGCCGAACATGATCGTCCAGCGCGAGATGAACACGCTGGGCATCCGCCAGATCGTGCCCACCGGTCCGAACGAGTTCATCATGAACTGGACCATGTTCGGCTTCGAGGGCGACGACGACGAGATGCTGCGCCACCGCCTGCGCCAGGGCAACCTGATGGGGCCGGCCGGCTTCCTCGGGCTGGAGGACAACGAGGCCATCAAATACGTCCAGGACGGCATGAAGAACGTGCCGGACGGCCGCCATCTGGTGGCGCTCGACCCGGCGACGGAGGCCGGGACCTCCGACACGCTGATTTCGGAATCCGCCATCCGGGCCATGTACCGGCATTGGCGGTCGGTCATGGATGTGTGAGGAGCCGGCCATGGACAGCATTTTCAACGCCTCCGGTTCGCGGGCGGACAAGCTCCTGCTCCGTGCGGAGATCGACGATTTCAACACCGCCTACGCCGGCGCCCTCGACGAGGGGCGCCTGCAGGATTGGCCCGGCTTCTTCACCGACGACGCCTTCTACCTGATCACCTCGCGCGAGAACCATGAAGCCGGCTTGCCGGTGGGGCTGGTCTATTGCGAGGGGGCGGGCATGATCCGCGACCGTGCCTTCGCCATCGAAAAGACCGCCATGTTCGCGCCCCGCTACCTGCGCCACATCGTCGGCACCACGCGGCTGCTGCGCGGCGGCGAGGACGGCACGGTAGAGGCGACCGCCAACTATATGGTTCTGCAGACCCTGTTCGACCGTCCGGAATCGACCATCCATCAGGTCGGCACCTACATCGACCGGTTTCGCCTTGTGGACGGCGTTCTGAAGCTGCAGGAGCGCCGCTGCGTCTACGACAACCTGCTCGTTCCCAACGCGCTGGTCTACCCGGTCTGACGGCCCCTCAGCGGCTGCAAATCCAAGAAATGCCATCCGCCTCCGGCGGATCAGAAAAGAGAGGAATTGACGTGCGGACCAGCTTCCGTATCGGCCAGATCGTGCCGAGTTCCAACATCACCATGGAAACCGAGATTCCGGCGATGCTCGCCGCCCGCCAGCTCATCCGGCCGGAGCGCTTCACCTTCCACTCCAGCCGCATGCGCATGCGCCACGTGACGAAGGAGGAGCTGGCGTCGATGGACGCCGAGTCCGACCGTTGCGCGCTGGAGCTCAGCGATGCCGGCGTCGACGTGCTGGGATACGCCTGCCTCGTCGCCATCATGTCGATGGGCCTCGGCTACCACCGCGCCTCGCAGGAGCGGCTTCAGGGCCGCACGCAGGAGAACGGCGCGCCTGCCCCGGTGGTCACCAGCGCCGGCGCGCTGGTCGACGCGCTGGGCGTCATCGGCGCCAAGCGCATCGCCCTGGTCGCCCCCTACATGAAGCCGCTGACCCGCATGGTCGTCGAGTATATCGAGGCGGAGGGCGTGGAGGTCGTAGACTGGGTGGCGCTGGAGATCCCGAACAACCTCGACGTCGCGCGGCACGACCCGGCCAACCTGCCGGGGATCGTGCAGGGGATGCGCACCGCCGATGTCGACGCCATCGTACTGTCGGCTTGCGTGCAGATGCCGTCGCTTCCGGCAGTCGCCATGGTCGAGGCGCTGACCGGCAAGCCGGTGGTCACGGCGGCCGTCGCCACGACCTACGCCATGCTGAAGGCGCTGTCCCTGGAACCGGTGGTGCCGGGTGCCGGCGCTTTGCTGTCGGGTGCCTACGGGGGTGACCGGGGGAAGGGGAGAGCGGCATGACGGAAAGCCGGCTGCTTTATGGGGCGAACGTCCACGCGAACGGAATCCGCCAGCATTACCTGCGCTACGGCGGCACCGGCACGCCCCTGATCCTCGTTCCCGGCATCACCAGTCCCGCCGTGACCTGGGGGTTCGTCGCCGAACGGCTGGGCGAGCGTTTCGATGTGCATGTGCTGGACGTGCGCGGACGCGGCCTGTCCGAGGCCGGGCCGGAGCTGGACTATGGGCTGGACGCCATGGCCGACGACGTGGCGGCCTTCGCCGAATCGCTCGACCTGCGCGGCTTCGTGCTGCTCGGCCACTCCATGGGCGCCCGCGTCGCCGTCCGCATGAGGCGCCGCCACGCGGATGCCGCAGTCGGCCGCATCCTGCTGGTCGATCCGCCGGTCAGCGGTCCCAGCCGGCGACCCTACCCGGCGCAGCTCGGCTGGTACATCGACTCCATGCGTCTGGCGCGGCAGGGTGTGGATTGGCAGGCGATGAAGCCCTTCCTGCTGGGCTGGACAGAGGAGCAACTCCGGTTGCGCGCCGAATGGCTGCACACCTGCAGCGAGGAGGCGGTCACCGCGACCTACCACGGCTTCCACGACGACGACATCCACGCCGACGTGCCACATCTGGACGTGCCCACGCTGCTGGTGGTGGCCGGGAGGGCCGGCGTCATCCTGCCGGAGGATGTGGCGGAGCTGCGTGCCCTGCTGCCGTCCTTGCGGGTCGCGCAGGTGGAGGGAGCCGGACACATGATCCCGTGGGACGATTTCGACGGCTTCTTCGCCGCCATAAGCCCCTTCCTTGACGCGGCGTAGCCCGGCCGTGACGAGCATCGAATTGGCCACCGAGAGGAAAGGCTGCCATGGCAATCAGTGACTTCGATCTGATCGAGGCGTGGCGGCAGGTGCTGAGCCTGTCGCGGCTTCAAGCCGGCCAAACGGTCACCGTGCTGACCGGGCCGGACACCAATCCCCAGACGCTGCGGACTGCGGTGGTCGCGGCGCGCGGGCTCGGCGCCACGGTGTGCCGGCTCGACCTGCCGCCGCTCAACGGCGAGAAATCGCTCAGCCGCGATCCGCTGGCCTATGTCGGCACGACGCCGCTGACCGGTAACCCCGCGGCCATGGCGGCGCTGAAGGCGAGCGATCTGGTGCTCGACCTCATGCTCCTGCTCTTTTCGCCCGAGCAGCAGGAGATCCTGGAATCCGGCACGAAGATCCTGCTGGCGGTGGAGCCGCCGGAAATCCTTGCCCGGCTCGTGCCCACGGCGGAGGACCGGGAGCGGGTGGAGGCTGCCGCCCGCCGCATCGAAGGTGCACGCGAGATGCGGGTCACCTCGGTGGCGGGGACCGACCTGCGCTGCCCGATCGGCCAGTATCCGGTGGTGCGGGAATATGGCTTCGTCGATGAGCCCGGCCGCTGGGACCATTGGCCGAGCGGCTTCCCGCTGACCTGGCCGAACGAGGGCGCCACCGAGGGCCGGATCGTCCTGGATCGCGGTGACATCCTGCTGCCGATGAAATCCTACCTGCAGGCGCCGATCGAGATGACCGTCGAGGGCGGTTACGTCACCGCCATCACCGGCGGTCTGGATGCCGACCTGCTCAAGGATTACATGGCATCCTTCGACGATCCCGAAGGCTACGCCATCTCGCATATCGGCTGGGGCCTGCAGCCACGCGCACGCTGGTCGACACTGTCCCTGTACGACCGGGAGCAGACCATCGCCATGGATGCCCGCGCCTTCGCCGGGAACTTCCTGGTTTCGCTCGGACCGAACACCGAGGTCGGGGGCACGCGCAACACCCCCTGCCACATCGACATTCCCATGCGCCGCTGCACGGTCGCGCTCGATGGTGTCGAGGTCGTGCGCGATGGCCAGATCGTCAGCGGGGAGACCACGCCATGAACCAGCCGACCGCTCGCCACGAGGATGACAATGCAGTTTACCGGCGCCAGGGCTTCGGAACACGCCTTGGCCTGTCCGGCTCACTGGGTCTGCTGATCGTCGACTTCGTGAACGGCTTCGCCGATCCGGGATCCTTCGGCGGTGGCAACATCGCCGAAGCGATCGAGGCCACCAGGGGCCTGCTCGCGGAAGCGCGGGCACGGCACTGGCCGATCGCGCACAGCCGGATCGTCTTCGCCGACGATGCCAGCGATGCCAACGTCTTCAGCCTGAAGGTCCCGAGCCTTCTGAAACTGACCGAGCACTCGCCCCTCAGCGCCATCGTACCGCAGCTCGCCCCGCTGCCGGGAGAACTGGTGGTCCGCAAAACGGTTCCGTCGGCCTTCTTCGGGACCGGACTTGCACCCTGGCTCACCCAACGGGGCGTCTCGACGCTCATCGTTGCTGGAACGACCACCAGCGGGTGCGTGCGCGCTTCCGTGATCGACGCCATGTCTTTCGGCTTTCGGCCGATCGTGCCGTCCGATTGCGTCGGTGACCGGGCGATTGCCCCGCATGACGCCAACCTTTTCGACATGGATCAGAAATGCGCCGATGTCATGACGCTTTCAGAGCTTCGCGACACACTGCGCGAGGGAGTGCTCTGACCGGCGAGTTGCCTCAGCAGGGTATGAAGATCCGAATGCTGCGGGTCGATGTTTCTTAGGATGGCTCCGGGACCATGAGGAGTCGTTTCCTTGAGCGTTGGTACAGGGGGGCGGGCGTTGCACGGTCCGCCCCTTTGCGTCGCCGCTTTCGTGAAGCGCGCCGAGGTGGGACGTCCGGCTTCGAGCATGCGGTTGGGGGCGGTCTCGGCTTGGTTGGTGGACGCCCTCCTGGGCTTGATCGGAAATGACCGAAGACATCAAACTATGCGGTTGTCGAGCGATGCGACGTCGCATAGGGCAATCCAATCATCTATTTCCATAAGCACGCTTATGTGTTTCTCGTGTGTAGGCGCAAAGCTAAAATGTCAGTCCAGCGCAACATAGAAGTGTCAGTCTTCGGTCGTGTTTTCGACGGCTGGGAGGCTGGCGATGGGCTGGATCACGATGAGCGAACGGGATTTGCAACGGGTCGAGGTTCTCGGCGACGTGCTGAGCGGTCGGCGCGGGGTCGGATCGGCGGCGTCGGTTCTGGGTTTGAGCGAGCGGCAGGTGTGGCGGCTGTTGGCGCGCTACAAGGCTGGCGGCGGCGGCGCCCTGGCTCACCGGGGGCGCGGCCGGCCGTCGAACCGGCGGCTTGGCGATGAGGTGCGGGAGCGCGCGCTGGAGCTGGTCCGCAGCCGGTATGGCGATTTCGGCCCAACCCTGGCGGCGGAGATGCTGCGGGACAAGCATGGGCTGACGGTCTCGCGCGAGACGTTGCGCCAGTGGATGGCGGCGGCTGGCTTGTGGCTGCCGCGTCGGCAACGCCGGCAGTTCCACCCTCCCCGGCTGCGCCGCGAGCGGGTCGGCGAGTTGATCCAGATCGACGGCAGCGAGCACCGTTGGTTCGAGGAACGCGCCGATCCCTGCACGCTTCTGGTGTTCATCGACGATGCGACGGGCCGGCTGATGCAGCTTCGTTTCGCCCGGTCGGAGAGCGCCTTTTCCTACTTCGAGGCGCTGGAAGGCTATCTGAACCGCCATGGCCGGCCGCTGGCCTTCTACTCGGACAAAGCCACGGTGTTTCGGGTTCCCCAGCGCGAGGCGAAGGGAGGCCAGGGCATGACGCAGTTCGGCCGGGCCTTGGCGGAACTGAACATCGAGATCCTGTGTGCCAACTCCAGCCAGGCGAAGGGGCGGGTCGAGCGGGTGAACCGGACGCTGCAGGACCGGCTGGTGAAGGAGTTGCGGCTGGCCGGCGTCACCGGCATCGAGGCGGGCAACGCCTTCCTGCCCGGCTTCGTCGAGCGCTTCAACGCCCGCTTTGCCCGTGCCGCTGCCCGGCCGGACGATCTGCATCGGCCGCTGACCCTTGCGCCGGATCGGCTGCGCCAGGTTCTGTGCTGGCGCGAACAGCGCCATGTCGGGCAGCAGTTGACGCTGTCCTACGAACGCAAGCGGATCATGCTGGAGGAGACCGAACTGACGCGGGGACTGGTTGGCCGGTATGTCGACACCTATGCCTTCGCCGATGGCCGTCTGGAGGTGCAGTGGCAGGGGGTGGCGCTGCCGTATCGGGCCTTCGACAAGGATCAGCGGGTCAGCCAAGCCGACATCGTGGAGAACAAGCGGCTGAGTGCGGTGCTGGCCCAGGTGAAGGAGATGCAGGAGAGCCGGCCGCCCCCTCGGGTGAAGACCAACAGCGAGAAGATCGGCTACCGCAGGACGGGGCGGCGCAAGCGGGACGGCGGACTGGCCGAAGGTGCCTGCACGGCCGACTGACCGCAGCGGTTTGCGCTCTATCCGTGAGACCTTGGTGCGGCCGGCATCCCTGGCGGCAGGATGATGGCTCGGCGATCGCCGCCGCCGTCAAGCCCTGCGCCTGCGGCGCACCGCACAGCGGCTCCGGGGCTTGACCGCGCCGCCGAGCCGAACCCCAATGCATCCATGCCAGACAGGCCGAAAAAGGCCGGCCACACCGCCAAGTGGCCAGGACACAGCCTCCCCCGCTGACACTCCTACTTTGCGCCAAATCCTGACACTTCTAAACGGTCGCAACATCGTGTGTAGGCGCGGTAGGTTCTATTCTGAAGTGCAACTTTCCTGTAATGACAGGGCTTTACGGGTCGTGAGCGCTGATGGGTGAGCATTGTTCGCAGATCGATTTCGCCGAGCGCCGCCGCATCCAGGACATGCGCGATGCCAAGCTGCCGGTGACGGCGATCGCCGAGGCTTTGGGCCCTCACCGGTCGACCATCCACCGGGAGATCCGGCGCAACTTCTATCACGACCCGTTTCGAGATCGCTGGGGCAAAGAGTACAAGGGCTACTTCTGCACCAGCGCCCAGAAGTATGCCCGGGATCGACGCTCTCGGCGTAGATTGAAACTGACGCTCAAGCCGATTCCGCGCGACCACGTGATCTCCAGGTTGCGGGAGGGATGGTCGCCACAACAGATTGCTGGCCGCCTCAAACTGGATGCTTCTGATGGCGCGACAGTGTCGCACGAGACGATTTACCGCTTCATCTACGGTCCAGAAGGCCGAACCCTTAATCTCTATGCGCTTTTGGCCGTCGCCCGGCGTCGGCGTCGCAAACGCATGGGGCGCAAACCACGTAGCAGTCCGATCCCCGCCGAGCGCTCGATCGCCAATCGTCCGGCCGAAGTGGAGACCCGGCAGAGTTTCGGGCACTGGGAGTGTGACTTGGTGATCTTCAGCTCTCAGTTCGACAAATCCAACATCACGTCACTTCAGGAACGTCAGAGCCGATACCACATCCTCATTGCCAATGAGGATCGCCGCTCAGCCGAGGTGATCAGCCGCATCGCAACGGTGCTTGGCAAATTTCCAGATCATGCCTGCCGGACCATTACTTTTGACCGGGGAACGGAGCTCCTGTCCTACAAGAGCCTATCCTTGGACAGCTACTTCTGCAATCCGCACAGCCCCTGGCAAAAAGGTGGCGTTAAGAATGCCAAGGGACGTTTGCGGCGATATTTGCCTCTGGGT
The DNA here is from genome assembly GCA_023423695.1 of Pseudomonadota bacterium. Classification (GTDB taxonomy): domain Bacteria; phylum Pseudomonadota; class Alphaproteobacteria; order Azospirillales; family Azospirillaceae; genus Azospirillum. The sequence continues at coordinate 17,680 of JAFAFA010000057.1, forward strand.
ATCGCTGTAGCGGAGCGCAATAGCGCAGCACTTTCCGCCCTCGCGAAGCGGCTTAACGATATGCCACGCCGCTGCCTTGACTACAGGACGCCAGCCGAAGTCTTCGCGGCCAATTTGGCGGCTTCGAAGGGCGGGCGGTAGACACCAGCAACCGCCCGACGGCGTAAGAGGTTGAGGAGCCAGCAGGCCTCCCCTGCCCCGCCGCTCGCACCGGTGGGTCCATAGGCTTGATCCGCCATCGCGATGGAGGAGCGCGGATCAAGCCTATGGACTACCGGTACGAGCTCTCTTTTCCCGACAAGGCCGCTAAAAAGCGGCTCGCCTGATCAGCGAAAGTTTGTTGTCGCACTTCAGCTTGATTCCGCGCGCAATGTCAAAATGTCAGTCCCTCGCAACATAGAACTGTCAGTCTTCCGTCGGGTTTGCAACGGCTGGGAGGCTGGCGATGGGCTGGATAACGATGAGCGAACGGGACTTGCAACGTGTGGAGGTTCTTGGCGACGTGCCGAGCGGTCGCCGCGGGGTCGGATCGGCGGCGTCGGTTCTTGGTTTGAGCGAGCGGCAGGTGTGGCGGCTTCTGGCGCGCTACAAGGCCGGTGGCGGCGGTGCTCTGGTTCACCGCGGGCGCGGCCGTCGGTCGAACCGGCGGTTTGGCGATGTTGTGCGTGAGCGCGCGCTGGAGCTTGTCCGCAGCCGCTATGGCGATTTCGGCCCGACCCTGGCGGCGGAAATGCTGCGGGACCAGCATGGGCTGACGGTGTCGCGCGAGAAGTTGCGCCAGTGGATGGCGGCGGCTGGTCTTTGGCTGTCGCGCCGGCAGCGCCGGCAGTTCCACCCTCCCCGGCTGCGCCGCGAGCGGTTGGGCGAGTTGATCCAGATCGACGGCAGCGAGCACCGCTGGTTCGAGGATCGCGCCGATCCCTGCACGCTTCCGGTGTTCATCGACGATGCGACAGGCCGGCTGATGCAGCTTCGCTTCGCCCGGTCGGAGAGCGCCTTTTCCTACTTCGAGGCGCTGGAGGGCTATCTGAACAGCCATGGCCGGCCGCTGGCCCTCTACTCGGACAAATACTCGGTGTTTCGGGTTTCGCAACGCGAGGCGAAGGGTGGCAAGGGCATGACGCAGTTCGGCCGGGCCTTGGCGGAATTGAACATCGAGATCCTGTGTGCCAACTCCAGCCAGGCCAAAGGGCGGGTCGAGCGGGTGAACCGGACGCTGCAGGACCGGCTGGTGAAGGAGTTGCGGCTGGCCGGCATCACCGGCATCGAGGCGGGCAACGCCTTCCTGCCCGGCTTCGTCGAGCGCTTCAACGCCCGCTTTGCCCTTCCCCCGGCCCGGTCGGGCGATCTGCACCGGCCGCTGAACCTCGCGCCGGATCGGCTGCGCCAAGTGCTGTGCTGGCGTGAACAGCGCCATGTCGGGCAGCAGCTGACGCTGTCCTACGAGCGCAAGCTGATCATGCTGGAGGAAGCTGAGCTGACGCGGGGGCTGGTTGGCCAGTATGTCGACACCTACGCCTTCACCGACGGCCGTTTGGAGGTGCGATGGCAGGGGGTGGCCTTGTCGTATCGGGCCTTCGACAAGGACCAGCGGGTCAGCCAAGCCGACATCGTGGAGAACAAGCGGCTGAGTGCGGCGTTGGCCCAGGTGAAGGAGATGCAGGAGAGCCGGCCGCCGCCCCGGGTGAAGACCAACAGCGAAAAGACCGGCTACCGCAAGACGGGGCGGCGCAAGTCGAGCTGCGGACCGGCTGAAGGTGCCTGTGCGGCTGATTGACCGCAGGCGCTTGCCTCTATCCTGGAAGACTCAGTGTGGCCGGCATGTCTGACATGCAGGATGATGGCTCGGCGATCGTCGCCACCGTCAAGCCCTGCGCCCGCGCCGCACAGCGGCTCCGGGGCTTGACCGCGCTGCCGAGCCGAACCCAAACGCAGCCATGCCAGAGATGCCGAAGAAGGCCGGTCGCCCCGACACACCGTCAAGCCGAAGCCTGACCCACTGACACTCTTACTTTGCGCAATCCACTGACACTTCTAAACGGTCGCAGCAGTGAATGTAAGCGGGGAAGATTCTGTCCTGAAGCGCAATTGTTAGGGCAGTACAAGGGCTTACCGGGCGAAGGGGCACGACTCAGGGCGTCGTTAGTTCAGCGAGCGCGCCGTCGGCATGAAGGCCACCAAAGCCCGAGGCAAACACCTGGGGCATCCGCCGATCCGCTGAGCGGTGGTGGTTGAAAATGAGGTATTATCGTCCGTCCTATGGCGTGACCCCTCGTAGCGGAAATCGGGGCTCAGCGTCGTACTATCCCATACCCCGCCACCGTCGGCCCAGACAACGACGTGGGCAACAAGTTGACCCTGCAACCGCTGCAACAGAACGGGGTATGTCCCAGGACAAGGGGAGCAGCCACAACAGACAAAATTACCAATTGACGGCAAGTGAGGAAAGACCGGCGTCACATAGAGACGCCGGTCTTTCCACCCCGTGGAACTGGGGCTGTCCGGTTACGAGGCCGCGTCCTGGAAGAAGCTGACGACCTCATGCTGGAACAGGAGGTGTCCCTTTTGCAGCTGCATCATGTGGCCGGCATCGGGGATGATCACATATTTCTTCTGCGGGTTCGGCAACTGCGCGAAGAAAGGTAGCAGGCCGTCAGTGTCGGCGACATCGTCGTACTGTCCATGGATGATCATGGTGGGTACGGAAATGAAGCGTGGATTGACCAGCGGCAGCGAAGTGGCCAAGTCGAGCTGGGGGCCTGTCGGGCTTCTAGGCTCGGCCTTAACGGCAGCCTTGGCGAAGGCGTCAAGGGTCTCGGGTTCGGTCACCTCCGCCGGGGCCAGCGACGTGAACCGCGTCTTCCAGCCCGCCTCCGGGATCGCAATGTACGGGTTCTGCTGGAAGAAGTCGATGCGGGCGCGACGTTTGGCGATATCCGGACTGTTCGCGTGCATCTGCGCGAAGCTGATGTACTTCTCCACCTTGTCTGGATTGTCCATGACGTACATCCCTGCATACTGCGTCCCCCAGGACCAGCCGAGAAGATCCAGCTTGGGCGCGCCGCGCAGCTTGAGCACATAGTCGATGGCGGCCTTCAGGTCATCCTTGGCCTGCGCCGTCGTCATGTGCTTCTCGGGGTGGGTGGAGCGCCCAAAGCCGCGGGTATCGAGTGCAAAGACGTCGAATCCCTCCTGCGCCAGCCGATCCATCAGGCTGTAGGAGGGTTTGCCGGGGACCTGGAGGTCGAAGCTCTCGCGCCCGGCCGTGGCCGATCCGTGCGCCAGCATGACGATCTTCTTGTTCTTGGGAGTGTCCGCGTATTTCTCCCAGACGTAGATTTTTACACCCTCCGTTTCGACCCAGTGCTCGGCCGCGGTGATCTTTTCGGTGCCAGCTGAAGCGACCGAGCAGGTCACCGCAGAAAAGGCGATGCCGAGCGCAAGGATGAGTGCGCGTTTCATGGTTTCGTTCCGATTGGTGTTTTCTGGATGGTGGGAAAGCGATGCGTGGAGCGTCCGCCGGCTGCGTGGCGGTTACGCCGCCCGGACGCTGGTGATGAAGCTGGTGACCTCGTGCCGCAACCGATCGGCTTCCAGCGCCAGGCTCTCCGAAGCGCCGAGCATTTGGCTCGCCGCCGCACCGGTGCTCGTCGCCGCCCGGTTGACACCGACGATGTTGGTGGAGACCTCCTCGGTTCCCTTGGCGGCCTGGACAACATTGCTGGCGATGTTCTGGGTCGCCGCGTTCTGTTCTTCGATGGCCGAAGCGATGGTGGTGGCGATCTCGTTCATCTGGCTAATGGTCTTGCCGATGGCTTCGATCGCGTCCTGCGCACCACCGGTGGCGGCCTGGATTTCAACGACCTTGCCCTGGATCTCCTCGGTGGCCCGCGCGGTCTGGGTGGCCAGCGCCTTCACCTCACTGGCGACCACGGCGAAGCCCTTGCCGGCTTCGCCAGCACGGGCGGCCTCGATGGTGGCGTTCAGAGCGAGCAGGTTGGTCTGCCCGGCGATGGAGTTGATCAGTTCCACCACTTGCCCGATCTGATGAGCGGCCGCCACCAGGCTCTTGATGGTCGCACTGGTGCGCTCCGCCTCCTGCACCGCCTGACCGGAGATCTGGGTCGAGGCCGTTACTTGGCGGCCGATCTCCGCGATGGATGCGGACAACTCCTCGGTCGCCGCGGACACCGTCTGGACGTTGGCCGATGCCTGTTCGGAGGCAGCCGACACCGCGGCGATCTGTTGCACGCTGTGCGCCGCCGCGGACGACAGGGATGTGGCCGAGCTTTGCATCTCCGTCGCGGCCGTAGCCACCGTGTCGACGATGCCCTGCACACTGCCCTCGAAGCTGGCAGCGAGCGTCAGCATCGACCGGCGCTTGTCCTCCTCGGCCCAGCGGGCGTGCTCGGCCTGCTCAGCCTCCAGGCGCTCCTTGGCTTGCGCATTCTCCTTGAAGATCTGGATAGCCTTGCCCATCGCGCCAATCTCGTCGGGCCGTTCCGCTTCTGGGAAGGTGACCGACAGGTCGCCGCTGGCCAGGACGTGCATCTTCCGCCCCAAGCGGGTGATGGTGGTGCTGACGCTCTGGCCGACGAAGGCGATGAGGGCGATGGCGGGCAGCGCAAGGACAGCAACGACCGCCAGCAGCATCCAAAGCTGGCTCAGGAAGGCGGCCTTCAGGTCGTTGATGGTCACGCCGGTGCTGATGAAGATCTTCCAGGGCTGGAAGCCCTTGACGTAGGAGAGCTTCTCCTCGGTCTCGTTGGAACCGGAGTTGTTGACGAACCAAGGGTACAGGTACGTGCCCTCGCCCTGCTTGGCGATCGCCACCATGTTCGGCAGGATCGGGACGCCCCTGGCGTCCTTCAGTCCGGACGCATCCTTCCCCATCACCTTGGGGTTAGGATGGGCGAAGCCGTAGTTGTCATAGGTGTAAGAAAAGAGATAGCCGCCGTCCTGGTACTTCAGGGCTAGGAGCATATCCTTGAAGCGGGCCTGCGCTTCCTCGCGCGTTAACCTGCCGGCAAGTGCATCAGCTTCAAGCTTTTCAGCTATGCTTTGACCCACGTCCACCAGAGCCTTCAGGCTGGCGACCCGATCTTGATACATACGCTGCTGGTTCAGGTAGAGGCCGGCACCGGCAATCGCAAGCGACGCGATGCTGGCCACCACGACAAGCCCATAGAGCTTCGCGCGGATCGACAGACGAACGAGAGTCATAGGGGTGCGCTAATTTAGTTACCGCGAAGGGTTGAGAAGCCCTTCGGTAACGACAATCCCTTAACAAAAGGTTGCGCAGGACGCCAATTCAGGGAGCAATGCGCGTATCGTCGGGTGATGATGCTCCTGTGGAATTCATTTCCATTTTTGGGGCATCGGAGTGTTGGTGCACGGTGGCGAGCTGGACGGGGTGGCGGGGGCGAACACGTGGGGTAAAAGGGAGGCGCCGTTGTCCTGACCACCGCTCCCTCTATGCCCTTCAAGCACAATGCTGCCCGTCGCCACCGCATCCCTAGTGCACTGAGGCAGACACAGGTTTCACAGCGAGCCGTCGACGTGCGACTCTGTCGGCATGGCCCAGACCGTCAGCATCATTGTTGGAGCGTAGGATCGCGCGCGCTTGGCCGCGCTCCTCGGCGACCGCAACCGCCCGCTCAAGCATATCCAGCGGGTGAACATCATCGTGCTCTCGGCCGAGCGGTTGCCGGTTCTGGAGGTGTCCCGTCGGGCCGGCGTCAGCCGCCCGGCGGTGTGGCGGTGGCAAGTGCGCTACGCCGAGCAAGGCATCGACGGGCTGTTGCGCGACAAGACGCGCAAGCCCGGCCGGGCACCGCTGCCGACCGCCACCGTGGCCAAGGTGCTGACGTTGACCTGCTCGGAACCACCGGGCGCGGTCACCCACTGGACGGGCTGGGCGATGGCTAGGCGGTCGGCATCAGCCTGCGCGCGGTGCAGCGCATCTGGGAAGCCAGCCGGCTTCAGCCGCATCGCCTGCGCACCTTCAATCGCTCAAACGATCCGGCGTTCGCCGCCAAAGTGGAGGACATCGTCGGCCTCTATATGGACCCGCCCTGCCACACGGTGGTGATGTCCATCGACGAGAAGAGCCAGATGCAGGCGCTCGACCGCACCCAGCCCGGCTTGCCGCTGAAGCCCGGCAAGTGCGGGACGATGACGCACGATTACAGGCGCAACTGCACCACCACCCTGTTCGCTGCGCTGAGCACGCTGGACGGCACCGTGGTCGGGCGCTGCATGCCCAAGCACACCCACAAGGAGTTCATCCGGTTCCTCGCCGCCGTGGAACGCGCCGTCCCGGCGGGCAAGGTGATCCACGCCATCGTCGATAACTACGCCACCCACACGCACCCGAAGGTGCTGGCTTGGCTGGCTGATCATCCGCGCTGGGTGTTCCATTTCACGCCCAAGTCTGCCTCTTGGATCAACGCCATCGAGGGCTTCTTCTCGATCATCACCCGCCGCAGCGTCCGGCGCAGCGTCTTCAAGTCGGTGGCTGATCTTCAGGACGCTATCGCCCGCTACATCCGAGCCCACAACAAGGCCGCCAAGTCCTTCGTATAGACCAAGCCTGCCGACGTCATCTTCGCCAAGCTCGACCGGCTGCCCGCACCTTCTGAATGAGTCAGTGCACTCGCTGTTTGGTTGCGGCAGACACCATGTCTGGCGGCTGGATGGGAGCAAGGAATTGGATAACGGTGACGAGAAAGGTCACTCGGTCAGGGAGGTCATACTCGTAATTCCCATTCACCTATGCGGGTAGCCCGCTTGTCTTCGTCGATGCGTCGGTTCAGCCTCGACGGCGTGTCTCTTTCAGCGTCCGTAGCCTTCCGAGGGGCTGCCCCCTCGGCTGGAAAGGAGACGTGATGGGAATTCTCCTGGCCTTCGCGCCCTTCATCGCCTTCGCCGTCCTCGACCGACTGGTCGGGCCAGTGGAGGGACTCATCGCCGGTGCCCTCGTTTCAGCCACCATGCTGCTGCGCGACTGGATGAGCCCCGGCAAGACACCTAAAATCCTCGAAGTCGGCACCGTGCTGCTGTTCGGTGGGTTGGCGCTCTACGCCGTGGCAGGCGGACCGACATGGTCCGTCATGGGGGTCCGCCTGCTCGTCGATGCAGGGCTCCTGCTGATCGTGCTGATCTCTATCGCGCTCCGGCGCCCCTTCACGCTACAATACGCGCGGGAGCAGGTTGCCCGCGAATTCTGGGACAAACCGCGCTTCATCCACACCAATTACGTGATCACGGGCGTGTGGGCTCTGACGTTCCTCGTGCTGGTGATCGCGGACTTCGCCCTGCTCTACCGGCCTGATCTTCCGCCTCGCTTCGGCATCATCGCGACCGTCCTGTCCCTCGTCGGCGCGATCAAGTTCACATCCTGGTACCCGGAACATCGGCGGTCTCCAGCCGGCGCCTGACGCCTCCCTCTTTCCCAACCAGTCCGTGGAACGGGAGCGACGCGCCGACACAATCGAGGATGACCGTCTTGACCGCACTCTTCCGCGACGAACTGCACGAGAATTTCGGCACCTGGCCCGTCGCCTACATTCCCTAAGGCGGCGCCGACTTCGGCGAGATCAAGGCGGTCGCGGAGGCCATCGGCGACGGCGATGACGACGCCTTTTACGACGCCTGAACCGCAGCCGGCAACCGGCTGGCGGAGGAGGCCAGCGTCGCGCTGGCCAAGCGCCTGGCCGGGCTTGCACGTCTTGTCGCGCAGCAGACCATCGCCCCCCTGTTCGGCGTAGCGCACCTGCCAACGCCCGACCGCCGGGCAGCTGACGCCGGCCCGACGGGACACCTCCAGAACCGGCAGCCGCGCGGCCGAGAGCAGAATGGTGTTCACCCGCTGGACATGCTTGAGCGGGCGGTTGCGATCACCGAGGACTGCTGCCAAACGCGTGCGGTCTTTCGGTCCAACAGTGATGCTGACGGTCTGGGCCACGCCGACAGAATCGTACGTTGCAGGCACGTTGTGACTCCTATACCTGCGTCAGTGCACTAGATGCCGGTTCACGGCGACGAATTGGTCCTCGTATGAAATGGGGCTGCGCCGGCGCGGCAGCCTGACCTTTTGGGTCGATGAGGCCGCGCTTGCCGGCTGGCGGGCCGCTCCTCGGACCACCCCGGGTGGTCAGGCGTGCTCATGTGGACGGCCCTCCCTGATGTGGCGTTCGACACCGACCACTTTATGGCCAGTTCAGGCCGGTGGGCAGCGGTCGTCCACACCATCAACCAAATTGGCTTCCGGAAAACCCGGCGCAGTTCAATCCGGCGCAACCAGCACGTCTCTGCGGCGCAGCGACGGGCGATCCATGTCCAGAAGGTCGCCGCGCTGCGCGACATGCTCGCCGTCGCCCAGCTAGTCCACCGCGCCGATAAACGGCCGCTCCGCGCCAAATCGCCAGTCTTAGCGCGAGAGCTGACGGAACCTCAATCCGCCACAATGCCAAGGACAGTTTGGGCTCGCCAACCCCGCGGTTTACCTGACGATGCGCGGTCGCGCCCTGCCTGATCATTGGGGCGCCAGACTGACGAACTTCACTTGCTCGAATGCCTGGAATCCCTCGGTTCCGCCCTCCAGCCCGATGCCGCTGTCCTTGATGCCGCCGAAGGGTGTTTCCGGGTGCGACACTACCCAGTGATTCACCACGACGTTGCCACACTCGATCTCCGCCGCCAGCCGGTCGGCCAGCGCGAGATCGCGGGTGAAGACGTAGGATGCCAACCCGAGCGACAGGCGGTTCGCCAGGGCAACCGCCTCGTCCGCATCGCGGAAGGAGGCGATCAGCGCCAGCGGCCCGAACGGCTCCTCGGCGGCGGCCCGGCAGGCGTCGGTGACGCCGGTCAGCACCGTCGGTCGGTAGAAGAAGCCGGGCCGGTCGATGCGGGCACCGCCGGCCGCGACCGTGGCGCCGTTCCGCCGGGCATCCGCCACCAGGGCATCGATCGCCGCCAGCCGACGGGCGTTCTGCACCGGTCCCATCTGCGTCGCCGGATCGAAGGGGTCGCCGACGCGGATCGCCGACGCGGCCTCGGCAAAGGCGGCGGCGAAGCGGTCATGGATCGAGTCATGCACATAGAAGCGCGTCGGCGAGGTGCAGACCTGCCCGGAACTCCGGAACTTGGCGGCCGCGGCGCTGCGGGCCACCGCTTCGACATCGACGTCGGGAAAGACCAGCACCGGGGCGTGGCCGCCCAGTTCGAACACGCCGCGCTTCATCGTCCGCGTCGCCAGGGCGGCCAGATGCTTGCCGACGGGGATCGAGCCGGTGAAGGACACCATGCGGATCGCCTCCGCCTCAAGCAGCCGCTCGGCCACCGCGCCGGGGTTGCCGAACAGCATGTTGGCCACCCCGGCGGGCAGACCAGCTTCGGCCAGCGCGCGGGCGATGAAGAGGGCCGCCGCCGGCGTTCCTTCCGATGGCTTGATGACGATGGAGCAGCCCGCCCCCAGCGCGCCCGCGATCTTGCGCGCCGGAGTGATCGCCGGAGCGTTCCAGCCGCTGAAGGCCGCCACCGGCCCGACAGGCTCTCGCAATGCCATCAGCCGGTGCCCCGGCGTGCGCGGCGGAATGATGCGGCCATAGGACCGGCGGCATTCCTCCGCCGCCCAGTCGAACATGCCAGCGGCGGTCTCGACCTCGCGCGCGGCCTCCCCGACCGGCTTGCCCAGCTCGAGCGCGATCAGGGCGGCCAGCCCGACCGTGTCCGCCCGCATGAGATCGGCAGTGCGGCGCAGCAGTGCCGACCGCTCGACCGCGCTGGTCCGCCGCCAGACCCGGAAACCCTCGGCCGCGGCCGCCACCGCCGCATCCACATCGCCGACGGTCGCGTGCGGCAGCAGGCCCAGCTTCGTACCGGTCGCCGGATTGACCACATGTTCGCTGGTCCGATCCCCGGTCGCGATCCAGCGCCCACCGATCCACAGGCGAAGGTCAGGATAGGTGGTGCTCATCATCGTTGCCTCAGTTCAGCCGATTTTCGAGGAATCAGGACGCGGACAGCATGCCTGGATCGCAGAGCCGGAACCCCGGCCCGCTGAGCTCTCCCAACCGCACCAGTTCGCTGCGGAGCCACGCCGGATCCTGGCGGCTGGCCCAGAACAGCGGCCCGCCTTCCCAGGCTGGGAAGCCGTAGCCGTTCACCAGCACGAGGTCGATGTCGGACGCGCGGGCGGCGACCCCTTCGGCCAGCAGGCAGGCGGCCTCGTTGACCATGGTCAGCAGCACCCGGGTGACGATCTCCTCGTCGGGCACCGGGCGGCGGACGATGCCCTTGGCGGCCGCCGCTGCTTCGATCAGCGCAGTCACTTCCCCATCCGGTTCGCCACGCTTGACATTGGGCGGATAGCGATAATAGCCGGCGCCGGTCTTGCGGCCGAGCCGTCCGGCCTCGCACAGCCGGTCGGGAATCTCGACATAGCGGGCGGCCGGGTCGCGGGTCGCCGCCTGTTGCCGGCGCATCCGCCAGGCGATGTCCAGTCCCGACAGATCGGCGACCGCGAACGGGCCCATGGCGAAGCCGAACCGCTCCAGCGCCGCGTCGACCTGGGCCGGCAGGGCGCCCTCTTCGATCAGGAATTCGCACTGCCGGCGGTAGACGGCATAGATGCGGTTGCCGATGAAGCCGAAGGCGTTGCCGGCCACCACCGGCAGCTTGCCGAGCCGCTTCGCCAGCGCGAGGCCGGTCGCCAGAACGTCGGGCGCGGTCTTCGCCCCGCGGACCACCTCCAGCAGGCGCATGACGTTGGCCGGGCTGAAGAAATGCAGTCCCACCACGTCCTGCGGCCGGCCGGTCGCCGACGCGATGGCGTCGAGGTCGAGGTAGGAGGTGTTCGACGCCAGCACCGTCCCCGGCGCCAGCACGGCGTCCAACCGGCGGAACAGGTCCTGCTTGACGCTCAGATCCTCGAATACCGCTTCGATCACCAGATCGGCGGTGGCGAATCCCGCCATATCGGTGGTGGGATCGAGTGCCGCCAGCCGCTGTCCTGACGCCTGGGCGCCAATTTTCCCGCCATCGACCCGGCGGGCATAGTGATCGCGCACCCGGGCCACCCCGGATTCCAGCGTCCCGGCGTCGCGTTCCAGCAGCGTCACCGGCAGGCCGGCATCCAGCGCGGCGATGACGATGCCGGTTCCCATGGTGCCGGCGCCGACCACGCCGATCCGCCCCAGCCGCCGCGGCGCCACGCCCTCCAATCCGGGAACCCGTGCCGAATCCCGCTCCGCGAAGAACAGGTGACGGCGGGAGAAGGCTTCCGTCTCCAGGCGCAGCCGCTGGAAGACCGCACGCTCCTCCGCCAGCGCCTCGTCCAGCGGACGCCCGGCCGCGGCACGGACGGCACGGATCGCCTCCACCACGGGCGGACGGTTCCGGCCGGCGCGCAGGGCGGCGCCGGCGGCGGCCTCGATGCGCTCGGCCGGCTCGGCCGGCACCGGACGGTCGGCCACCCGGCTCTTGCGGCCCGCCAGCGTCCGCGCATGTGCGAGGGCGGCGGCGCGCAACGCCTCCACCCCCTCGCCCTCCGCCACGGCGTCGATCAGACCGAGCGCCAGCGCGTCGGCCGCGGCCACCCGGCGGCCTTCGCAGATCAGGCCGATGGCGGTGGAGACGCCGACCAGACGCGGCAGGCGCTGGGTGCCGCCGGCGCCGGGGATCATGCCCAGCGTCACCTCCGGCAAACCCACCCGCGTGCCGGGGGCCGCGACACGGGCGTCGCAGCCCAGCGCCAGCTCGAACCCGCCGCCCAGCGCCGCCCCATGCAGGGCGGCGACCACCGGCTTCGCGCAGGCCTCGATGGCGGCGATGACGGCGGGAAGCTGCGGCTCCTCCAGCGGCTGGCCGAACTCGCGCAGGTCGGAGCCGGCGATGAAGGTCTTGCCGGCGCCGATCAGCACCGCCGCGTCCAGAGCGGGATCCGCCGCGACCGTCGCGACTGCGTCGAGCAACCCGCGGCGCACGGCGTTGGACCCGGCATTGACCGGCGGGTTGTCGATGACGATCACCGCCACCCCGCCGTCGCGCTCCAGCCGGACCGTTCCGCCGGCCCGGTCATCCCGCCCGCCGGTCACTTCGTCACCAGCGGGCAGCCACCCTGATCCATCGGACGGAAGGCCTTGTCGCCGGGCACCGTCTCCAGGACCTTGTAATAGTCCCACGGGCCCTTGGATTCCGACGGCTTCTTCACCTGCATCAGATACATGTCTCGGATCACCCGGCCGTCGGGACGGATGGAACCGTTCTTGGTGTAGAAGTCGTTGATCGGCGTCTTGCGCATCTGTTCGGCCACTTTAGTGGCGTCGTCGCTGTCGATCGCCTGGATCGCCTTCAGATAGTGGGTGACGGCACCATAGATCGCCGCCTGCAGGCCGCCGGGCGCCCGGCCGTTGAACCGGTCCATGAAACGCATGCTCCAGGCCCGCGTCTCGTCGTTCATGTCCCAATAGTAGCTTTCGGCGAAGGTCAGATCCTGTGCGCTCTCCAGCCCCAGCGCATGGATGTCGGGCAAGTTGACCAGCAGCGCCGCCATCGTCTTGCCGCTGGCGGTGATGCCGAACTCGTTCGCCTGCTTGACCGCGTTGATCATGTCGGCCCCAGCGTTCGCCAGCCCGATTACGCTGGCGTTGGACGCCTGCGCCTGCAGCAGGTAGGAGGAGAAGTCCGCAGTGTTGAGCGGCGCCCGCACCGCCCCGGCGACATTGCCGCCGTTGGCCTTGACCACGCGGGTCGCCTCGCCTTCCAGGGCGTGGCCGAAGCTGTAGTCGGCGGTCAGGAAATACCAGTCCTTCAGGCCACGCTTGACCAGCGCGGTGGTGGCGACGGTCGGCAGGGCATAATTGTCGTAGGCCCAATGCACGCCAACGGGCGAGCACGCCTTGCCGGTCAGTTCCGGCGTGCCGGGGCCAGTCGCCAGGAACATGCGGTTCTTGTCGCGCGAGATGCCCTGGACGGAGAGGGCCACGGCGGACGACACCACCTCGGTGATCGCATCGACACCCTCGACGTCATACCAACTCCGGGCGATGCCGGACCCGACATCCGCCTTGTTCTGATGGTCGGCCGAGACGATCTCGATCGCCGCACCATTGACCTTGCCGCCGAAATCCTCCGCCGCCATCTGGGCCGCCAGCACGGCGCCGGCGCCGACATTGTCGGAATAGGGACCGGACATGTCGGTCAGCACGCCGATCTTCACCGTCTTGCCGGAAATCTCGGCGGCGGCGCCTCCGGCCAGACCGATGGTCAGCGCGGCGACGGCCGTGGCGGTCAGCGCCCGCAGACCGGGCACCCGAACAGTGATAGCACGCATGAAGAGTCCCTCCCCGGGAAATTGGTGGCCGCCACCTTTGCTGCCAGCGGCGACCGGTTATTGTCGAAGCGCGAGCAATCGGATGCTTGCAGTCGGAATGCCTGCCATCGGAACGGGTTCAGCGGTGGGCGATCTCGCTTAGGACCGGCAGCAGATGGGCGATGAAGCCTTCCGGATCCTCGCTCATGGGGAAATGACCCAGCCCCGGCATGATCGATACGGTGGCGCCGGGAATGCAGGCGGCGGTCTCCAGCGTGTCTGCCGGAGAGCAGGAATAGTCGTATTCGCCCGTCAGCAGATAGAGCGGGCAGCGGCTGGTGTCGATCTCGCTCAGCCGATGGCGGATATCGCCGTCCACCTTGTAGAAATAGAGGTCGCCCTTGAAGATGCCCGGACCGCCCTGCATGTAGTGCCAGATCGTCTCCCAGCGATGGGCGTCGGGCGCGTTCGGCCCGACCAGCCCGGCGGCGATAGCGGCGCAGACCTCCCCGCCATGCACGTCCGGATGATGCAGCCAGGTCGTGTCGTAATAGGGATGGACATGGGCCGAGGATTGCAGCCCGATGATGGCGCGGAACTCCTCGGCATGCTCCATCGCCAGATGCAGCGCGATGCGCCCGCCGATGGAACAGCCCATCGCCACCGGCCGGTCCAGCTCCAGCGCCCGGCAGACGGTCAGGATGATGTCAGTGTAGTCGGTGCTGGTCAGCTGGTAGTCGCCGTCCTGCCAGCCCACGGGCGGCGAGGATTTGCCATGCCAGGGCAGGTCGAAGGCGATGACCCGGTAATCGCGGGTGATGCGCGGGTCGTTCAGGATGGCACGGAACTGGCGGCCGTCCGACCCGGCGGTGTGCAGGCAGACCAGCGGAATGCCCTGCCCCGCCTCTTCGAAATAGATCCGGTGCTCGCGGCCCTTATAGTCCAGCCGCATGTAACGCCCGGTGATGGATTCGATCGTCGCACGCATCAGGCGGTTTCCTTCGGGCTTCGCAGGCTGGCCATCACGTCCTTGATGTAAAGGAGGTTGGCCATGAAGGGTTGCAGGTTGCCGGACAGGGTCAGGTCCCCCCGCCGCAGCAGCGCGAACAGGTCGTGGAAGCCCGGCGGCGGCAGCGGCTGCCAGAAGCGCTCCAGCGCATCGGCCGGACAGGACAGACCGAAGGTCCAGGACGGCATGACGAACGGCCCCTTGCGCACCTCGGCAATCCGCCCGCGGTCGATGGAGATCAGATAGGCGTCGGCGCCGATGTCCAGCCGCATCACCGCGGTCAGGAAACGGCCGCGATGGACGAGCAGTTCATTGGCGTTCACAAGCTCCGGCAGCGAGAGCACATCCGGCCTGGGCATCATCGGTTCCTCCCGGAACGGTTTTCGGTGTCGTCTTCTTGGGATTGAGCGGGCGCATCCGCCGTTGCGAGTTGGACCAGCGCGTCGACCGCCACCGCCCCCTCCCCGCCGGCCATCACCATCAGCGGGTTGATCTCCGCCTCCAGCACGGTCACGTCGTCCAGCAGGGCAAGACGGGAGACGGCGACCAGCGCATCGGCGACGGCGCCGAGGTCACCAGCCGTCCGGCCGCGATAGCCGGCCAGGGCTTGGAGCGCCTTCACCTCGCCGATCATCTCCAGCGCGGTGGCCCGGTCCACCGGAGCCAGCCGCAGGGCACGGTCGCGGTAGATCTCGGTCAGCACGCCACCGGCGGCCAGCATCACCACCGGCCCGACCTGGGGGTCGCGGCGCAGACCTACCAGCACCTCGCCCACGCCGCGGGTCATCGGCTGGACCAGGATCCTGCGCACGCCCACCCCCGGCCGCGCGGCTTCGACCCGGTCACGGATCGCCGCCATGGCGGCGGACAGCGCATCGCCGTCGGCGATGTTCAGCACCACGCCGCCAACGTCGGTCTTGTGGGCGATGTCCGGGTGCAGGACCTTGGCGACGACCGGGTAGGCGAAGGAAAACTCCGGCACCGGTTCGCCGACCGTCAGCACCGCGACCGGCGCATGGGGAACGCCGACGCGGGCGAACAGACGGTAGGCCTCGGCCTCGTCGATGGTCCGCCCGGCATCCGATCCGACATCGGGCGGAACCGGCCGCGGCGGGGTCGCCAGTTCGGGACGGGGAAGCCGGCGGTTGAACGCGGCGGCGATCACGTCGCCGCAGGATTCCGGCGCGCGGAAACAGGGGATCCTGGCGGCATTCAGGCGCAGCAGCGCTTCCGGCGCCTCCGGCACGATGAAGGCGACCAGCGGCTTGTCATGTTCGTGCGCGCTGTCGATCACCGGCGCCACCGCCAGATCGGGCTGGAAGCGGGCGGACGAGCCGACGGTCGCCAGGACGAGATCGAATTCCGGCGCGGTCTGCATCACCCCCAGAGCGGCCTTCATCACGTCGTAGCGGGTGCCGGCCAGCGTCAGATCGACCAGACGACCTTCTCCGGCCGAGATTCCGACCTCGGCGAGACGGCGCACGGTTTCCGCACTGGGGGCGGCGACCCGCACCCCGCGGATGGCAAGCTGGTCGATGGCCATGGCCGCGCCGCCGCCGGTGGTGGTAACGACGCCGACTGCGGGCTGCCGCCCGTTCTTCAGCGACGTCCGGGGCGGCAACCGGTTGAGCAGCGGCATGACCTCCAGCAGCCCGTCGAAGGATTCCACCCGCGCGATCCCGCAATCGCGCAGGAAGGTGTCGGCGACATCGTCCTCCCCGGCGAGAGCGCCGGTGTGGGAAACCGCCAGTTCTGCCGCCTCCGCCGAACGGCCCAGCTTGTAGGCCGCCACCGGCTTGCCGCGCTCCGCCGCCGCCAGGGCGAAGCGGCGCAGCGCGTCGGCATTGCGCATCGATTCCAGGAACAGCAGATAGCCGCCGATCTTCGGATCGTCGAGCGTCGCCTCGCAGATTTCTCCGACTGACAGATCCACCTCGCTGCCAACCGACACCAACCCGGCGAAGCCGATGCCGCGCGTCTTGCCGCGCGACAGCATGGCGCCGATCAGGCTTCCGCTGTGCGAGGCGACGAACACCCCACCTCCCGGCAGGTCGGGTTCGGCGAAGGCGGCGTTGGCGGTCAGCACCAGCCGCTCATGCACATTGATAACACCGATGCTGGACGGACCGAGCACACGCACGCCATAGGACCGCCTGATCTCGGCCAGACGCCGTTCGCGTTCGATGCCGGTGGCGCCCGCCTCGGAGAAGCCGCCAGCCAGGATGGTCGCGACTGGAATGCCCAGACGCCCGCATTCCTCCAGCGCTGCGATGGCCGCGTCGGTGCCGGTCAGGATGAAGGCATGGTCCGGCCGCTCCGGCAGGGCCGACAGCGACGCGAAGGCCGGCTCCCCCTGCACGGTGGACCGGGTGGGATTGACGCTGTAGACCTCGCCGCCATAGCCGGCACGGCGCAGGAAGCGCAGCGGACGGGCGGCTGTCTTCGCGATGTCGTCCGACACCCCGATCAGCGCCACCGAACGCGGCCGCAGCAGGGCTTCGGCCAGAGCGGAGCCGGTGCAACCCCTGCCCGTGCCCGGGGCGGTACCGCTCACGACCGGCTCTCCCGCGGTGGACGCTGATCGAAGCGACGCTCGAACAGCTCCTCGGCGATGCGGTTCTTCAGAATCTCGATGGAGCCGCCGGCGATCATCCAGCCGCGCGTTCGCTTCACGCAATATTCGACCAGGGCTTCCTGGCTGTAGCCGGTGCCGCCCATGATCTGCAGGGCTTCGTTGGCGACCTCGAAGCCGGCGAGGTTGCAGGCCAGCTTGGCGATCGAGGTTTCATAGGCCGACGGCAAGCCGTTGTCGGCATTGGTGGCGGCGCGGTAGAGCAGCAGTTGCGCCCCTTCCAGCTTCAGCGCCATGTCGGCGAACTTCCACTGAAGGCCCTGGAACTCGCACAAGGGGCGGCCGAACTGCACCCGCGTCTCCGCATGCTCCTTGGCAAGGTTGAAGGCATGGCGGCCGAGCGCCAGCGCCCGCGAGGCGTTGCCGATGCGCTCGACGTTGAAGCCGGCAATCTGCTTCTTGAAGCCGCCAGGCCCCAGCAGGACATTCGCCTTGGGAATCCGGCAGTCCTCGAAATAGAGCTGGCACCATTCCTCGCCGCTCATGAAGGCGGAGGGCTGTCCGACGGTGAAGCCGGGGGTGCCGCGTTCGATCAGGACCGAACCGATGCCGCCGACGCCGGGGGCGAAGCGGACATAGATCAGGAACAGGTTCGCTTCCGGACTGTGGGTGGAAAAGACCTTCGACCCGTTGATGACGTAGTGGTCGCCATCCTCGCGGGCGCTGGTCTTCAGATCAGTGACGGCGGACCCGGCATCGGGCTCGCTCATGCCCAGCGCCAGCAGATTGCGCCCGGCGAGCAGGTCGCCCAGCCAGCGCTCCTTCTGCTCGGCACTGGCATATTCGGCGAAGGTGCGGATCGGGCCAAAATTGCCCGCCTGGACGACGTCGGCGCTCTTGGGGCAGACCAGGGCCAGTTCCTGGATGGCGATCACCGCGTCCATCAGCGTCCCGCCGATACCGCCATCCTCCTCGCGGATGGTGATGCCCAGCAGGCCCATCTCAGACAGTTTGGCGGCCACGTCCCAGGGAAAGGCCGGGGAATGGGCGCGCTTCAGCGCGTCGGGGGCCAGTTCGGCGCGGGCGAAGCGGCGCACGGAGTCGGCGAAGGCGCGCTGTTCCTGGTTGAGTTGAAAGTCCATGGCTCCGACGAGGCTATCGATTTGCGTTCCAAACAATCAAGCGCATTGACGAACAAGCGGCAAATTCCTAGTTGTTGGGCATATATAACTATATGTAATGGGTCGAGATTTGCGCCAGATTCCCCCGCTCAATCCGCTCCACGCCTTCGAATGCGCCGCCCGGCACGGCAGCTTCACCAAGGCGGCGGAGGAGTTGAGCGTCACCCAGCCGGCGGTTAGCCGCCAAGTCGCCTTGCTGGAGGATTATCTGGGGGTTCGGCTGTTCCACCGCGAAGCCCGTGGCCTGACCCTGACCACCGAGGGCAAATGGTACGCGGCACAGATCGCCCCTGCCTTTCGCTGCATCGCGGAAGCGACGGACGAACTGGTGTCCGCCCGTGCCGTCGCTCCCCTGAAGCTGCAGGTCTATGCGACCTTCATGGCGAAATGGCTGATGCGGCGCCTGCCGCAGCTGCAAACCCACCATCCCGATCTGCGGCTGCGCACTCGGACCGCGGTGGCGCCGGTCGATTTCGCCCGCGACAATGTCGACGCGGCGATCCAGCTCGGAACTGGCGATTGGCAAGGTATGGAATCGGTTTTCCTGTTCGCCGATGAAATCCTGCCGGTGTGCAGTCCTGCCCTTCTGGCTGGAGGACCGCCGGTGAGAACCCCCGCCGATCTGCTGCGCTATCCGCTGCTGCACTCCCATTATCGGCGGCGGGACTGGCCTGACTGGCTGGAGGCGGCCGGCGTTGCGATGGCAGAAACGCATGAAGCGCTGATGTTCCCCAGTTCGCTGCTGACCTATCAGGCCGCTCTTGACGGGCTGGGCGTCGCCATGGGGCAACCCGCCATGCTGGAAACCGAACTGCGCAGCGGCAGCCTAGTCTGTCCGTTCGACCGGCCGCTGCGCCGCGATCTCGGCTATTACTTCGTGGTGCCGCCCAATCACCAAGACCGCGCCCGCATCGCGAAGGTGCGCAACTGGCTGCTGGAGCAGGTGGCAACCGGCTGATGTCTGGCGGCATGCCATTACCACAGGTAATGCATCACCAAGTTTATGTCAGTTGCTCCGTCCATCCCACCTTCCGATAGTCGGAGCCGCTGTCGGCCGCCTCTATTGCTGCCGCACTCCGCCGCCATCATTCTGCCCAACAACGCGCCCGCCCTGTTCCCTCGTAGGCGGCGGGCACCGGAAGGCCCATCCCATGACCGAAGCATTTCTGTGCGATGCCGTGCGCACGCCGATCGGGCGTTACGCCGGCGCGTTGGCGCCGGTGCGCGTCGACGACCTTGCCGCCATACCCTTGCGGGCATTGCTCGACCGCAATCCGTCCCTGGATCCGTCGGCGATCGACGACGTAATCCTGGGCTGCGCCAACCAAGCGGGGGAAGACAACCGCAACCTCGCACGCATGGCGGTTCTTCTGGCCGGCCTGTCCGAAGCGGTGCCGGGCACCACGGTGAACCGTCTTTGCGGGTCAGGACTCGACGCCATCGCGCTGGCAGCGCGCGGCGTGCGCGCGGGCGAACAGTCGCTTCTGCTGGCCGGTGGCGCGGAGAGCATGTCGCGCGCGCCGTTCGTGATGGGCAAGGCCGACGGCGCCTTCTCCCGCGCGATGCGGATGGAAGACACGACGATGGGCTGGCGCTTCGTCAACCCGCGCCTGAAGGCGTCGCACGGCGTGGACACCATGCCGGAAACCGCCGAGGCGGTGGCCGAGCGGTACGGCATCGCCCGCGATGACCAGGACGCCTTCGCCCTGCGCTCGCAGCAGCGCGCCGGCGCCGCCCAGCGCAGCGGGCGTTTCTCCCGCGAGATCGTCGCCGTGCCCGTCGTCGGCCGCAAGGGGGCGATCATCGAAGTGACCGCCGATGAGCATCCGCGGCCGGACACCACGCTCGATCAGCTCGCGGTACTCAAACCGGTGGTTCGCGCCGGCGGCACGGTGACTGCCGGAACGCATCCGGCATCAACGACGGCGCGGCGGCGCTGATCGTCGCCGACGAGGCCGCGGCCAGACGCCATGGCCTGACGCCGCGTGCCCGCATCGTCGGCGCTACGGTGGCCGGGGTCGAGCCGCGCGTGATGGGCATGGGGCCGGTTCCCGCTGTGCGCCGCCTGCTCGACCGCTGCGGTGTGCCGCTCGACCGCATCGACGTGATCGAGCTGAACGAGGCGTTCGCCGCCCAGGGCCTCGCCTGTCTCCGGGAGCTTCGACTGGCGGACGATGATCCGCGGGTGAACCCAAATGGCGGTGCGATTGCGCTCGGCCATCCCTTGGGAATGTCCGGCGCTCGACTGGCCACCTCCGCATTGATCGAACTGGAGTTGCGCGGTGGTCGATACGCCCTGTGCACCATGTGCATCGGCGTCGGCAAGGGCATCGCGCTGCTGCTGGAACGGGTGTAAGAAGGGCGCATGCCCGGAAAATGGAAACGGCGGCCTCCTGATGGGAGCCGCCCTTTTCCTTGCGCGGTGGCGCCGCACTCACAGCGCCTGCTGTAGTTCCGGCACGGCCTTGAACAGGTCGGCGACGAGGCCGTAGACGGCGACCTGGAAGATCGGCGCCTCCTCGTCCTTGTTGATGGCGACGATCACCTTGCTGTCCTTCATCCCGGCCAGATGCTGGATGGCACCCGAAATGCCGACGGCGACCGCTTCCAGCAGGTGGAAATTGTCGCCTGACTGCATGCCGCGTCCGCCGGAGATGACGATGCGGGCCGAGGTCAGTTCCGGACGCTCCGACTTCGACAGCTCGGCCGAGACGAAGCGCGACAGCGCCGGGTCGGTGGCGACGACGACGCTCTCCACCGGGGCGTTGTTGGTCGCGGCGGCGGCCTCAAAGGCGCTGGCGGCTTGGGCGGCGTTGGTCGCAATCTCGCCGGTCGCGGTTTCCTGCTCCTCCACTGCTTCGGCGACGATGCCGGAGATGCGTCCCAGATCCTGGATGACCGTGACGATCTGGGCAATGGCGGCTGCTGCTCCGTCAGTCACCGACTGCATGCTCCCGATCTGAGAGCCGATCTCGTCGGTCGCCTTCGCGGTCTGGGCCGCGAGATGCTTCACCTCGCCGGCGACGACGGCGAAGCCCTTGCCAGCCTCCCCTGCCCGCGCCGCTTCGATGGTGGCATTCAACGCCAGCAGGTTGGTCTGTGCCGCGATGTCATGGATCAGCTGGACCACCGCGCCGATGCGTCCGGCCGTTTCCACAACCACACGCATGGTCTCGCCGGCTTGCGCCGTCGCTCCAACGGCCGCTAGAGTGACGCGGCCGGATTCATCGATGTATCGGCTGATGTTGGCGATGGAGGCGCTCAGCTGGTTGGCTGCCGATGCCACCGTCCCGACGCTGGCGGCGGTCTCGTCGGCCGCCTCGGTCACGATCCGGACGATCCCGCCGACCTGGCTGTCGAAATCCTGCATCATCCGCTCGAGCTCATGCGCCCGCTCGTCGGGCAGGGCGCGAACCCGATCCTGCTCGGCTTGGAGACCGTCGGCCCGAACGAGCGCCTCCTTGAACACCTGCATCGCTCCGGCCATCTGGCCGATCTCATCGCTCCGCTCAGGCGCGGGAATCGCCAACTCGCGGTCCCCCTCGGCAAGGCGCTGCATCGCCGTGCACATCGCCGTCAATGGACGGATGATGCCGCGGGCGAGAAGAATCCCCGCCAAGCTGATGACCAGCAGCAGAGCCGCTCCCACCCCCATCATCTGATCGCGCATAGCGCGGACGGGAGTTAGGATTTCCTCGACCGAAGCCTCGGCCAGGACCAGCCAGTGCAGTCCCTCGTGGTCCATCGGCTGATAGGCGGTCAGCGCGGGCGATGTCCCGCCGAAGCGGGCCGCTTCCATTACGCCGGCCCGATCCGAACTGGACTTGGCGACCGCGACGACGCCACCGCCATAGGGCGACAGGACCGTCAGACCGCCGGAAAAGCGCGGCGTGCTGCGCAGATCGCCATCCTCCGCGACCAGAAAGGTGTCTCCGGTCCCCTATTCCGTCGCTCACCCGCATGATGCGGTCGAGCCTGGCATACCCAATCCGGAACACAAGCGTGGCCAAATGCTGGTGGCCGCCAGCGGGCGCCCGCAGGACGACCGTCGCTGCCAGGAATGCGGAGGCGTCGCCGCCCGCGGCAGGATAGGCCGTGAAATCCGCAAGCATCGGCACCTCGGGACGGACAGCGGCGCCGATCCCCTCCACCAGCCGTCGCAACGCGCTGTCGGCCATCGGCTTGGCGAAATCCTCGCCCTTGGCGGCGCTATAGAGAATGGTGTTGTCCGGCGCCACCAACAGCACGTCTACCAGCCCGCGCCGCTGCATCAGGTCGCTCATCCAGCCATGCAGGCGCAGATGTGCCATGTCGTACATGGCATTTGTCAGCCGGCTTCTCCAGCTTGTAGCGCTCGGCGGCCGGATGAGGGTTGTCGTCGACATAGCGCTTGCGGAGCGAGGCGGTGGCATCGCCACGGTCGGCTTCGATCCGTCATCCGCTGGTGAGCGCCACGACCGCGTCGCGCATGGATCGGGTGTTGGCGGTCAGCACGACATCGCCTTCCAACCCGTCGATGTAGGAGAGCACGCTCGCGGCGCGGGCATCGGCCAACGCCACCAGCTTTTCGCCGGCCGCCACGCGCAGGCGGCTCGACGCGGCGGAATAAGCGAACCCGCCGAGCAGGATCGCCACCGCGGCACCGATCAGCGCTCCGGTAATCTTTGTGGTGCAGCAGCAGATGCACGCCCTTAACTCCAGCCATCAGCGCCCTCCCTTGCCTGGCAGCCGGTGCATCAGTTCGCCGACGATGCCGCGGCGGAAGACCAGGACGCAGACGACGAAGATGCAGCCGATCACCACCGGCACCGGCAGGCTGGTGGAGGCGAGGTAGCTTTCCAGCGTCACCACCAGACCGGCG
>JAFAFA010000019.1 GCA_023423695.1 Pseudomonadota bacterium
ACTGACCGGTCAGGGTGATCGTGTCGGCGGTGCCCAGGGTGGCGGTGGCGACATCCTTGCCCTCCAGGCGGCCGCCGGCGCCGATGGCGGCGGTGATCGAGGCCTGCAGCTGGCTCGCGATGGCCCGTGCCGCGGTCGCGGCGTTGCTGACGTCGCCCGAGGTCGCGGTGTAGCTGAAGGTCTGGCCTTCGACCGAGATCGAGAAGATGTCGCCTTCTTCGATGGTGCCGCCGAAGTTCACCGTCGACCGCTGAGCGGTGCTGGTGGTGGCGGCCTGCTGCAGGGTGGTGCTGGTCGTCTGCGTGTTGTCGAAGTAGGAGATCGTGCGGCTCTCGTTGCCGTCCGACACGATGAAGTCGCGGGTGCGGCCGTTGGCGCCGCGGACTTCGACCTGAACGTCGGAGAAGCTGCCCAACGTGCTGGACATCGTGCCCGACAGCTTCAGGCCGACGAGGCCATGCGCACGCTCGGCCTTGGAGATGTCGGACGCCTTGCCTTCCACCGAGCCGTCACCCTTGATGCGGATCGAATAGGTGTCGGCGGCGATGACGTTGGTGACACGGGCGTTGTCGACGCCGGTGATGGTGTTGACGGCGGCGCGGGACTCGCTGGTGCTGTCCATGCTCATGCCGTTGCCGTTGATCAGGTTCTTGCCCTGATAGCCGCTGTCGGCGGCCAGCTTGTCGATCTGGTCCTTCAGCGTGTTGAACTGGGTGGCCAGCGACTTGCGGGTTGCGATGGAGGCGGCGTCGGTGCCGAGCGCGGCATAGGCCGCGGTGGTCAGGCCCTTGGCCTGGTCGACCAGCGCGTCGATCGAGGTCAGGCCCTTGTCGGCGGCCTGGATGGTGCTGATCGACTGGCCCATCGCGTCCTTCAGCGACGTCAGGTCGCCGGCGCGCTGGTTCAGGCCCTTGGCGGCGAAGAAGGCGGTCGGACCATCCAGAGCCGAGTTGATCTTGTTGCCCGTCGACAGGATGTTCTGCTTCTTGTCGATACCGGCCTGCGTGTTCTGCAGTTGCAGCAGGTTCGTGCGCATCGAGGCGGTCAGGGTCACATTACCGGCCATGGTCCTAGTCTCCTTCTGAGGCTGTCCCCGCGCTTGGTCATTTGACCGGCGAGGCAACGTGCGTTTTCCTGACACCACTGTTTCAAGCGCCGTGCCAACGGCGGTGGTGTGCCATAAGTCGCTGATTTTCCTATGGAATAAAAATAGGTCGGCAAAAAGGGCAGGGTTGGGGCGGGCCCGGCCGGCCGGAGTTCCGAAAAAGATTCCCGGAATCTTTTGCCGGTGGCGGACGGTTCTGCCGATGTGGCCGGCGGTAAGAATCTTCCCACCGCCTTGCCGGCGCGGCTATGGTCTGGCTGCAAACCGCGTCCCACACATCGAACGCATGGCCCCGACGCGGGCCGCAGCAGGGAAGGGAGAAGCATCATGACCGGTCGGATCGACGCGCGCCTGGCGGAACTGGGCATCGAACTGCCGCAGGCCGCCGCCCCGGTGGCGGCCTATGTGCCCTACACCCGTTCGGGCAACACCCTCTACATCTCGGGCCAGGTCACGGTCTGGAACGGCGAGCGCAAGTTCGTCGGCAAGGTCGGCCAGGACTTCACGGTGGAGCAGGGCAAGGAAGCGGCGCGCCTGTGTGCGCTGAACATCCTGGCCCAGGCCAGGGCCGCGCTGGGCGGCGACCTGGACCGCGTCACCCGTGTGCTGCGGCTGGGCGGCTTCGTCAATTCCGGCGCGGACTTCCACGATCATCCGCTGGTGATCAACGGCGCGTCGGAACTGATGCGCGACGTCTTCGGCGAGGCCGGCCAGCATGCCCGCGCCGCGGTCGGCGCCCCGTCGCTGCCCGGCAACGTCGCGGTCGAGGTCGACGCCATCCTGGAAGTGGCCTGACCCGCGTCACGGTGGTGCGGGCGCCGTGCCGCCCGGTGCCGACGGCGCCTTGCCGCAAAGCGGCATGAGGCTTACCTCCTTGCCATGGTTCAAGGAGACGCATGCATGCCCGACGGCAACGACGCGATCACCGTCAAGGTTCTGACCGGGATCGGCGAGGCGGACCAGCAGGGCTGGGACGCCTGCGCCGGTCCCGGCAACCCGTTCCTGTCCCACGCCTTCCTCCTGGCGCTGGAGGAATCGGGATCGGCGACCGGGAAGTCCGGCTGGCAGCCCAGCCACCTCGCCGCCTATGACGGGTCCGGCCGGATGGTGGGCGCGGTGCCCGCCTATCTGAAAAGCCATTCCTACGGCGAATATGTCTTCGACCATGCCTGGGCCAACGCCTATGAGCGGGCGGGCGGCAGCTATTATCCCAAGCTGCAGGTGGCGGTTCCCTTCACACCGGTGCCGGGGCCGCGCCTGCTGGTGACGCCGGGGCCGCAGGCCGGTGCGGTCGCCGACGCATTGATTTCGGCGCTGGAGCAGGTGGCGCAACGCTACGGCGTCTCCTCCGCCCATGTGACCTTCCCGGAGCGTGGCGACTGGGACCGGCTGGGCAAGGCCGGCTGGCTGCAGCGGACGGGCGTGCAATATCATTGGCACAACCGCGGCTACGGCAGCTTCGACGAGTTCCTGGAGGCCCTGAACTCCCGCAAGCGCAAGGCGATCCGCAAGGAGCGGCGCGAGGTCGCCGACAGCAGCGTCCGGCTCCACACCCTGACCGGCGACGAACTGAAGCCGGAGCATTGGGACGCCTTCCACCGCTTCTACCTGGACACCGCCGACCGCAAATGGGGTGGCGGCTATCTCAACCGCCGCTTCTTCGATCTGCTGGGCAGGACGATGGCCGACCGGGTGGTTCTGGTGATGTGCGAGGATGGCGGGGAGTGGGTGGCGGGGGCGCTGAACCTGCTGGGCGACGATGCGCTGTACGGCCGCAACTGGGGCTCCGATGGGCGCTACCGCTTCCTGCATTTCGAGGCGTGCTATTACCGCGCGCTGGATTTCGCCATCGAACACGGGCTGGCGCGCGTCGAAGCGGGTGCGCAGGGCGAACACAAGATCCAGCGCGGCTACATGCCGGTGCCGACCTACAGCGCCCATTGGATAGCCGACCCCGGTTTCCGCCGTGCGGTGGACCGCTACCTGGCGCAGGAGCGCCCGGCGGTGCAGGCGGAGATCGAGGCGCTGGGCGACGAGCTGTCGCCCTACCGGCGGGAGGGCTGAGCGCTACATCCGGATCATGCCCAGCCGGCCAGCACCGTGGCGGCGTCGCTTTCCCGCAAGGGCGCGCGCTCCGGCGGCGGGGCGCCGTCGACGCGCAGGCCCATCAGCGTCTCCACCAGCGGTTCCGGCCCGCCCGTGACGCGGACCTGGCCGCGGGCGGCGACGTGCGGGTGGGCGTGTACCTCCGCCAATTCGGGCAGAGCCTCGAAACAGCAATCGACCGGATCGAGCAGGGCCTTCCACTCCGCCAGCGTCCGCGTCGCGAAAAGCGCCTCCAACTCCGACGTCAGGGCGGTCTGGGGCAGCGGGTCGTCCTGACGGGCGATCCAGTCGGGGCGGCCGACCGCCTCGCAGAAGCCTTGCCAGAACTTGGCCTCCAGCGCCGACAGGGTGACGAAGCGTCCGTCGGCGGTGCGGTAGATGCGATAGCAGGCGGCGCCGCCCGACAGCAGCGCCTCGGCCCGTTTCGGCATGGTGCCGCGCGCCGCCGCGGTCAGGTTCATGCCCTGCCAGCCCAGCACCGATTCCATGATCGACAGGTCGAGGAAACATCCCTGTCCCGACCGCTCCCGCCCGAACAGCGCGCCGGCCACCGCCAGCGCCGTCTGCTGGGCCGAGGCGAAATCGGCCACCGGCAGATAGCTGATGACCGGCCGGTCCGGCAACCCGGAGGCGTCGAGTCCGCCGCCGACCGCCATGTAGTTCAGATCGTGCCCGGCCCGCGTGGCATAGGGGCCGTCATAGCCCCAGCCCGACAGGCTGGCATGCACCAGCCGCGGATTGATCTGCCGCAAACGCTCGCGCCCCAGCCCCAGCTTGTCCATTACGCCCGGCCGGTAGCTCTCGATCAGCGCATCGGCCTTCGCCAGCAGCTCTTCGAGCGCCTTGCGCCCCTCCGCCGACTTCAGGTCGAGCCGGATGACGGTCTTGCCGGCGTTCAGCAGCTTGTAGGCGGCGGTGGTGCCGTCGCTGTCCGTGAGACCCAGCCGACGCAGCGGATCGCCCGCCGGCGGCTCCACCTTCACCACCGTGGCGCCCAGGTCGCCCAGCAGCTGGGCCGCATGAGGCCCCGGCAGATACTGGCCGAGGTCGACAACGCGCAGTCCGGTCAGGAAGGGCAGGGGCATGGCGATGCTCGCTTCTGAAGTGATTTGGGACGTCGGCTTCGATTGCCCCCACCTAACCTCCCCCGCTCTCAGCGGACCTATGGTCCGCCTGCCGCGTCAGCACAAAGCGGAGCTTTGTGCGAGAGCTGGGCGGGGGAGGGACTGCCGCACTCTCCCGAACAAGCGCTTATCCCCTCCCCCGCCCAGCGGGGGAGGGTCAGGGTGGGGGTCTAACTTCCGCGCGTAAAGACCCTCACCCCCCCGTCACGCTCATATGCCGCCCGACGGCCGGACCCTGGTGGCGGCGGTCGATGATGAAGTCGTGGCCCTTGGGCTTGCGGGTGATGGCCTCGCGCACCGCGTCGATCAGCGGGCCGTCCTCGTCGCTGACGCGCAGCGGCGTGCGCAGGTCGGCGGCGTCCTCCTGGCCCAGGCACATGTACAGCGTGCCGGTGCAGGTCAGCCGCACGCGGTTGCAGCTTTCGCAGAAGTTATGGGTCAGCGGCGTGATGAAGCCGACACGTTGCCCGGTCTCCTCCACCCGCACATAGCGGGCGGGGCCGCCGGTGCGGTGGTCGCTCTCGGTCAGCGTCCAGCGCTTCTGCAGCTCCGCCTTCAGCATGGTCAGCGGCCAATACTGGTCGATGCGGGCGCCCTCGCCGATGTCGCCCATCGGCATGACCTCGATGAAGGTCAGGTCGAAGCCCTGCTCGCCGCACCACGCCACCATGCGGTGGATCTCGTCGTCGTTGACGCCCTTCAACGCCACCGTGTTGATCTTGATCTTCAGCCCGGCGTCCTTGGCCGCCTGGATGCCGCCCAGGATCTTGTCCAGCTTGCCCCAGCGGGTGATGGCCTGGAACTTGTGCGGGTCCAGCGTGTCCAGCGACACGTTGATCCGCCGCACCCCGGCCTCATACAGCCCGGCCGCATGCTTGAACAGCATGGTGCCGTTGGTGGTCAGCGTCAGCTCGTCGAGATCGCCCGACTCGATGTGGCGGCCGAGCGAACGGATCAGCCGCATCACGTCGCGCCGCACCAGCGGCTCGCCGCCGGTCAGCCGCAGCTTGCGCGTGCCCAGCTTCACGAAGGCGCTGCACAGCCGGTCCAGCTCCTCCAGCGTCAGCACCTCCGCCTTGGGCAGGAAGCTCATGTCCTCCGCCATGCAATAGACGCAGCGAAGGTCGCAGCGGTCGGTCACCGACACGCGCAGATACTCCACCTTCCGGCCGAACGGGTCGATCAGCGGAGCGGTGGCGGCTGGCGATTTGGCTTCGGACACTGGATCGATCATTGACGGACTCCACGGGCGGCCGCTGGCGGGCCGCCACAGTATATGTTCGCTACACATACGATGTGCAACGATCGCGGGAGCGTATTCCACATCACGGTATGCCGACTT
Source organism: Pseudomonadota bacterium (assembly GCA_023423695.1). Classification (GTDB taxonomy): domain Bacteria; phylum Pseudomonadota; class Alphaproteobacteria; order Azospirillales; family Azospirillaceae; genus Azospirillum. The sequence goes on from JAFAFA010000019.1 coordinate 5,678, forward strand.
TGACTGTGATCAAGAGTTCGCTGCATCACATCGGCTTTTGCCGCACCGCCGCCAGTTGTGCTTCCCTCTGGGCTTCTTCGCGTTCGCGGAGGTCGTCGTCGGTGGTGCGGGGCACCGGCGGGCGGCCCATGGCGAAGGGCTCGTTGCCGCGCTCGAACTGGTCGCGGACGCGGCAGTCCTCGCACATGCGGATGCGGTTGGCGGCCTCCGGCGTCGCAAACATCCAGTGCTTGCCGCCTAGCGTCGTCACGATCTTCTCGATCGCCGACTTCGCAGCGAAGGGCTTGCCGCAGGACACGCAGCAGAAGGGCTCCTCCTCCTTGATCACGGTCGCTCCGCGTGCCTGATCGCGGAAGTCGATTTCCGGTACCAGGGAGATGACCTTCTCCGGACAGGTGGTCTTGCACAGGCCGCACTGCACGCAGGCGTCCTGGGCGAAGGACAGCATCGGCTTGTCGGCATTGTCGAGCAGCGCGCCCGTGGGGCAGGCGCCGACGCAGGACAGGCAGAGCGTGCAGCCCGCCACATCCACCGACACCCGGCCGAAGGGGGCGCCCGGCGGCAGCGGCAGCACCTCCACCGGGGCGGGGGCGACCTTGTGCAGGTGGCGCAGCGCCAGCATGGTCACGGTGCGCTTCGGCCCCATCGGCAGGAACATGCCGGCCTCGACCGGCTCCACCGGCAAGGCCCACAGTTCGTCCGCCACCGCGTCGGGGTCGGCGGCGTCGATCACCGCCACCCGGCCGGAGCCGTAGCCGAGCCCACTGAAGGCGGCTTCCGCCAGCCCGACCTGCGAGGCCAGCCCGGCGGTTTCCCCCTCGTTCTCCGGCCCGGTCAGGATGCGGACATGGGTGCAGCCATAGGCGAGCGCCAGCGCGAACAGGTCGAATCCGACCTGCGTCACCTCGTGCAGGGCGAAGGGCAGCACGCGGGCCGGCAGGCCGCGGCCGTGCCGGGACATCATGCCGACCAGCTCGTCGCCATGGCGCGGATCGTGGATCAGCAGCGCGGGGGCTGCGCCGCCGGCCTTGCGGTAGGTGGTCAACAAAGTGCGCAGCCGCTCGTACACCGTGGCGGCCGGCGGCAGAGCGTAGGTGGCGGCCCCGGTCGGGCAGACTGCGGCGCAGGATCCGCAGCCGGCGCAGACATGCGGGTCGATGGACACATGGTCGCCGTTGGGCGTGACCGCGCCGGTCGGGCAGACGTCCAAACAGCGGGTGCAGCCGGTCTTGCGGCTGCGGGAATGGGCGCAGAGATCGGCCTTGAAGTCGACGAAGCGCGGCTTCTCGAACTCGCCGACCAGATCGGCCATCTCCAGCAGGGCCTTCGCCACCTCGACCGGGCTGTCGGGATCGGGGCGGATGTAGCCGTCGCGGCGCTTGTGGTCGGGGAACAGCGGCGTGCCACCGGTCAGGTCGAGGATCAGGTCGCAGCGGGCCGACGCCCCCTGCCGCACCGGTTCGAACCCCAGCGTTCCGCGCGAGGAGGGCAATGCCGGGGCATAGTCGTCCACCACGATCTCGAAGGCGCCGACCCAGCCGCGCCCGCTGCGGATGCGCCCGCGGAAGATCGCGACGTCCATCACCTGCGGCGGCGCGATGTCCTTGGGGTTGGTTAGCAGGACCGTGACGTCCAGGTGCTTCGCCAACTGCCGCCCGGCCTCGATGGCGCGCTCGTCGGTGCCGTAGACCAGGCAGGTGCCCTGAGAGGTCAGGGTCAGGGCGCCGGTGGGCGGAATCGGCAAGGCAGCCTCGGCCAGCAGCGCCGCGATCTTCGGCAGCGCCTGGGCGCCCTCGTCCGACCAGCCGGCGCGCTCGCGGATGTTGGTGAAGGTCAGCGCCGTGTCCGGCGCCACCTCCGCCGCGATCTCGCTGAACAGCGGCGCCTCCTGGGTGCAGGCAACCAGCAGCGGCTGGCCGTTGGCAACCGCCTTCTCGAAGCGGTCGAGCTGCGCCCGGCACAGCTGGGTGTGCACGGTGACGGCGCTGCCGTCGCCGCATGCCTTGCCCAACGCCGCCCCGTCCAGCGCGATGCTGTGCGCGCAGTCGCAGACGAGCACCGTCCGATCGCCGATCTTCATCGTCCCCAAAACTCCTGTCGCTTGGGGCTGACGCCCCTGGCCTTCCGACACTCATATGGGGGAATGCGGCACAATGGGAACGATATTTTCGCTATCTGGCTCGGCAGAGTGAGCTTCGCCATTCCTTGTAGCGAGGTTCTGAAAGACGTACGGACGTGGATGCTTTCCTTTCGTCAGCCCGAATATCTAAATTTCTTCAAACCGTCGGGAAAATTTTGCTGCCATGAGCTGCTCCTGAAGCCAAGCGACCAAAGTACGATCCAGCGCTGCCGTCTGAATTTCATCACCCTTTCCCTCTCCAGCATTGGCTTTGCGAAGGAAATGAAGGTGAGCATTCTTGGAGGCGATAAAGGTGCAGAACAGGGAATGGTATTTCTGAAATGTGAATGGGTCAACGCAGAACTCAGCATTATCCCCTGCTGGAAAGCTGGATTTTTCATATAGCGAATCTGCCTCGTGCAGCCATGTGCTCGAGAGGATTTCCTCAATGATTTTGGCATACTCCCGCGAAGATGTTGGATCCTTCAAGTGGGATCGGATGGTGGTTTCCAGGCCATAGGCAGGCAGAAAGTCATTCTGAAGCTTGAAAGCCACTGTGAATTTGTTGAGCGAAAGCGCGCACACGAGTGGTAAAAAAACGAGAAAGGACGATATGATCATTCCGACTTTTGCTGATGGAATGGCGTGCTCGAGCGCGCCAAACGTTCTTGAAATTGCGCTGGCATCAGGGGACATTTTTGCATCAAGTTCAGTAATATAGTTCTCGAGAATTTTTGCTTGTTCTCTGTAAATCGCGGTCGATTCGTCTTTGTCTCCTCCTAGGTGTTTTCTAACCTCATGCATGCATTTAGTGAAATCGCTTTTTAGGTTATTCCACTCCGAGTTGGTCGTTTGGCAGGAAGAGCTAACGGCGGCGATGGCTTTTTCCTTTTCACTGCTGAGAGAAAGAGACATTTTATTCGAGCGTTCGGAGGTTTCGACGCATAGATCATTGTATCTGCCTCTAAGCGTATTCGCTGACTCCGGAGAGGATTTTGAGAGCCCGATGGCGGAAAGTAGAGAAGGCATGCTAGAGAAATGAGAGGCAAAAATCTCTCCAAATCTCTCCACGGAGACAATTCCGCCATCCGAATATATGCATAGGTCTGTTATGGTTTTGTTGGCCTCGTCGATGGTTTCCTTGTTGTAGCTCTGCATAGAATTTATCTTGTCTATGATATCTCCGCCATTTCTCATTCCGCTGACAGCCGTTGATGAAAAGTGATCCGAGATGAACTTTTTGATATTGCTGATGTCTTGCGGAGTGATGGAGATGCCGTTCTTGATTGAGCTCTCAATCTCACTGATTGATCGCAGTTTCTGCTCATGATCGTCTTGAAGTTTTCCCAGGTCCTTTTCCAAATAGCTTATGGCGGATTTTCTCAGTATTGCGCGAGATTTATCATCGATCTGGGAAGGTGTGCGGGTGGCTGATGGTTCCTTTTCATTCAAGTAAGGCAGGACTATGCTGTTGAAAACTTTGATGCTTCTTTTTTCAACGTTGTCTCTGATCGTTTGCAGTTCCTGAATGGAATCGGCAATTCGATTGGCTTCAGATTTCAAGGATTCGATTTTACTTTCAGATGCAGACTTCGCATTCAACTTTATAGTTCTTACATTGCCATCGCTGAGTTTGGCTTCCGCATTTTCGCGCGCCAAATCGGCTTCAGTTTTGACGTTTTCGGCCAGGTTGATGGTGGACCTGAGGCGGGTGGCTAGTGAATTGATGAATGTCGAGTTAACATGAACATTATCGTTCTCTTTGATGGCTCCAGTCGCTATTGCTGTGGCGGAGTTGAACGAGCGATACCATTCGGCATTAGCGAAATGTTTGCTGTCGTTATTGAGGGCGCCGCTCACCAGGAATATTATGGAGAAGCACAGTGAGATTGCGATGCAAAGAAAGTAAGCTATCAAGAATTTTCTATTAAGCTCATTGAATGTTTGCGTATCTCCCAAATGCCATGCCGAAATTACCAGAATAGATTCCACTGAGAAAGCAATTATGGTCGAGATGCCGCCGACAAAATCAAGTATGCCATCAAGGACAATTATAAGGTAGCCCGAGTTTCCAAATCCATTATTTGAGAGTCTTACGTCTCCAACAAAGTAATGAAGTCCATTCCTCGTTGTAAAAAACGAGGAAAAACCGATGGCTGACGCGACAAGCATGAGCCCATATCTTTGAAGTATTGGGCTCTCTTCTAGGTGGCTTCTGAGAAAAAACGAACCAAAGAAGTACCATAATTTCTTCATTATCCTTCTTGTTGACCATGAATTTCGATATAATGTGGCGCCGTCTACATTATCGGTCATGATAAAGACCTCATTGATCAGGTGTCATCTCATGTCCCGATGAGATCACAGCGACCGCAGCAATGAAAACAAAATAAAATACATACAATAGCAGTCGGGGCGTTAATACAATACAGGTGAAGAAATTGACGAATTAATTGTCTCTATAGGAACGCTTGCTGCTATATTTTATAAATGCATCTTGCAAAGCATCCGCGAATAAATTTCTTCTGGAGCCATTTTTTACGAAATGAGTGCGTCGTGCATCTGGTCTAATTCTCAAGGTTGGGTGTTGTTCTTCTAAGAGCTTAACGCTTGAGTTTGCTGTCTTCTAATGCGATTGCAGTTCGACATGCTGACGTCCGCCGGCGGCCTGTGGATGTGGCCGCCGGCTTTCGTGCGCTCCTTACGCCCCCGGCTCGTTGGCGTTGGGGAAGAACAACTGCTCGCCGTTGATGGTGTAGTCGGCAATCGCCTTCTGACCCTCGGCCGAGACCAGCCAGTCGACGAAGGCCTGCCCGTCGGCCGCCTTGACGTGGGTGAACTTGGCCGGGTTCACCAGCATCGCGCCATATTGGTTGAACAGGCGCTTGTCGCCCTCCACCAGCACCGTCAACGGGCCGCGGTTCTTGAAGTTCAGCCAGGTGCCGCGGTCGGCCAGGGTGTAGCCGCTCATCGCCGCGGCGGTGTTCAGCGTCGGCCCCATGCCCTGGCCGATGGAACGGTACCAGCCTTCCTTGGGCTCCGCCTTGGCCGGGTCGAGGCTGGCGGTCTTCCACAGCGCGAGTTCGGCCTTGTGGGTGCCGCTGTCGTCGCCGCGTGACACGAAGGGGGCCTTGGCGGCGGCGATCTTCGACAGGGCGGCGGCGACGTCCTTGCCGCCCTTGATGCCGGCCGGGTCGGCGGCGGGGCCGACGATGACGAAGTCGTTGTACATCACCGGCTTGCGCTGGGTGGAGAAGCCTTCGGCGACGAACTTATCCTCCGACGGCTTGTGGTGGACGAACAGCACGTCGGCATCGCCGCGCTTGGCGAGGTCGATGGCCTGACCGGTGCCCTTGGCGACGACCCGCACCTCGATGCCCGTCTTGGCGGTGAATTTCGGCAGGATGGAGCCGAATAGGCCCGAATCTTCGGTCGAGGTGGTGGAGGCCACCGTGATGAAACGGTCGGCGGCCGACGCGGCCGACGGCACGGTGGCCTGAACCAGGCCGGTCAGGGCCGCGGCGGCGGCGACTCCCAGCACGAACGAACGGCGCAGCATCAGTTCACTCCTCCCACTTGCGTTGTTGCCTGGAAGGCATAGCGCAGGCCGGCCGTCCATGCAAAGGCTTGCCAAGCTTCCGTCGTTTTTACCGCCTGCCGGAAAATCCGGTTTGGATCAGACCCGCTCGCCCGTCTCCTTCAGCAGGGATGCGGTGAGGTTGACGGCCAGCGACAGGGTCATCAGGACGAGGCCGAGCGCCAGCGCCATCGGCAGGTCGCCCTTGCTGGTCTCAAGCGCGATGGCGGTGGTCATGACGCGGGTCACATGCTCGATGTTGCCGCCGACGATCATCACCGCCCCAACCTCCGCCGACGCCCGCCCGAAGCCGGCAAGCACGGTGGTGACGAGGCTCCAGCGCGCCTCCGCCAGCAGGGTCGCCATCCGCCGGAACGGCCCGGCGCCGGTCACGCGCAGCACGTCGTCATACTCGAACAGCAGATCCTCCACCGTCTGGCGGGAGAGGGAGGCGATGATCGGCACGATCATCGCCGTCTGGGCGACGATCATCGCCGTGGGCGTGAACAGCAGCCCCAGCACCCCGAAGGGGCCGGAGCGCGACAGCATCAGATAGACCAGCAGCCCGACCACCACCGGGGGCAGCCCCATCATCGTGTTCAGCACGATGGCGACGGCACGCCGCCCGGGAAAGCTCAGCGCGGCGACGGCGGCACCGAGCGGCAGGCCGATCAGCGTGGCGGCGGCCACGGCGGTCAGGCTGACCCGCAGCGACAGGCCGACGATCTGCAGCAACGCGTCGTCCAGCGTGGTGATCATGGATATTGCCAGCGCCATGGCCTGGGAAAAATCGTGCATGGTGTCCAGATCAAAAATGGAATTGCATGGGCGGGGGACTTGTCCGAAGACCGGCGCTCGCCCACACTCGCGCGCATGAGCCCTATCATGAGTCTTAAGACCTTCACCATAGCGCCGGACCCGGCGGACCCCAAGCTGACGGAGCGCGTCCGCGGCCTGGATCAGGACGGCCGCGAGATCGAAACCGCCGTGACGGTGGAACGGCCGCTGACCCTGTACCTGAACGGGCAGGAGATCGTCACGATGATGACGATCGGCGACTATCCCGATTGTCTGGCCGTCGGCTATCTGCTGAACCAGAACATGCTGCGGCGCGACGACCGCATCACCGGCATCGACGTGGACGAGGAAACGGACACCGTCGTCGTCCGCACCGAGCGCGCGACCGACTATGAAGCCAAGCTGAAGAAGAAGACGCTGACCTCCGGCTGCGCCCAGGGCACCGCTTTCGGCGACGTGATGGAAACCTTCGAATCCGTCAGCCTGCCCACCGATTTGCGGCTCCGCACCTCGTGGATCTACGCGCTGTCCAGGCAGATCAACCTGCAGCCCAGCCTGTATCTGGAGGCCGGGGCCATCCATGGCTGCGTGCTGTGCCAGGAAGACCGGCCGCTGGTCTACATGGAGGACGTCGGCCGCCACAATGCGGTGGACAAGGTCGCCGGCTACATGCACCTGAACGGCATCCCGGCCGGGGACAAGATTTTCTACACCACCGGGCGCCTGACCTCTGAGATGGTGATCAAGACGGTGCAGATGGGCATTCCGATCCTGATCTCGCGCTCCGGCTTCACCGCCTGGGGCGTGCAGCTGGCGCGGCAGGCCAACCTGACGCTGGTCGGCCGGGCCAAGGGCAGGCGCTTCATCGCGCTGGCCGGCACCGACCGGCTGGTCTTCGATACCGATCCTGCCGGGGCCACCGACGAGGACCGTCGGCATGGACGCAAGGGAAGCCGCGATGACGACTGAGACACCACACCGGGATATTGGCGGCGTCCTGCTGGCCGGCGGCCTGTCGCGCCGGATGGGCGGCGGCGACAAGTGCCTGCGTCCGCTGGGCGGCCAGACCATCCTGGAGCGGATCGTCGCCACCGTCCGGCCGCAGGTCGGCCCGCTGGTGCTGAACGCCAACGGCGACCCGGCCCGTTTCGCCCATCTCCATCTGCCGGTCGCGGCGGATGTGGTGGAGGGCTATGCCGGTCCGCTCGCCGGCGTCCTGACCGGCATGGAGTGGATGCGCGGCACCGCCCCCGGCGTCGCCTGGGTCGCCAGCTTCGCCACCGACGCGCCCTTCATCCCGCGCGACCTCGTCACCCGCATGGTGGCGGCGCTGGAGCGGGAGGGCGCCGACCTTGCCTGCGCCCGTTCCGGCGGGCAGGAGCATCCCGTCTTCGGCCTGTGGCCGATCCGGCTGGCCGGCGATCTGCGCCGGGCGATGGTGGAGGAGGGCATCCGCAAGGTCGATGCCTGGACCGCCCGTTACCGTCTGGCCATCGCCGACTTCGACGTCGAACCGGTCGACCCCTTCTTCAACACCAACCGGCCGGAGGATCTGGCCGAGGCTGAACGCCTGCTGACGTCGGGACATTTATAATGACGGAACCGCTTGGCACCCAATCGCTGGAGCGCATCGAGACCATGCCGCTGGGCATCGTGGTGGAGCGCCGCCGCGGCGTCACCGCCTGGGCCGACTGGAGCTGGCGGCCGGTGTCGGTCATCCCCGGCGCCGGCCCGGTCGATCCGCCCGGCCGCGTCCTGTTGGAGGGGGAGGGCTGGACGCACAGCCATGCCGCCACCCTGATGATGGAGCTGTTCCGCACCGACACCGAAGGCTACCGGCTGAACCTGTCGCAGGACCCGCCGCGCCTGTGGGTGGTGATGCGCCCCGGCCCGGATGGCGAGGAACTGGTGCCCTTCACCGTCACCGCGTCCGCCCATGAAGGCGAGGGCTATCAGGTCGGCTCCGATGTGGTGGAAACCGTGCCGATGCCCGCGGAAGTGATCGCGCTGGTCCGCGATTTCGTCGAGCAGCACCATGTCGATGTCCCCTTCCACAAGCGCGAACGCAAGCGCCACTTCGAGAAGGATGAGCGGCAGCGATGAGCGGCGAAGCCTTCCTGTCGCGCTGGTCGCGCCTGAAACGCACCGCGGTCAAGCCGGAGCCTGAAGCCGTCGACGTTGCGCCGCCTGTCGAGGAGACCGCGGCACTTCCCGTTGCGGTCGCCGGCGAGATGCCGGCCGATCCCGTGCAGCTGGACGCTCCGACCGATGCCCCGACGGATGCCGATGGCGAAACCGACGACCCGCTGAAGGACCTGCCGCCGATCGAGGAATTGACCGGGGAGTCCGACTTCACCCCCTTCCTGCGCGCCGAGGTGCCGGAGGACCTGCACCGTCAGGCCTTGCGCAAGCTGTGGACCTCCGACCCGATCTATGCCAACGACGACGGGCTGAAGGACTATGCCGACGACTATGCCAGCCTGTTCACCGGCAACGTGCCGGTGAAGACCCTCTACCGCGTCGGCGAAGGGTTCCTGAACATGCTGGACAAGGCGGAGGAATCGACGCAGGGCGTGCCTGACGCGGAACCGGTTGCCGCCGCTGAGTTGACTGCCGAGAGCGGCACGCCCGTTCCCCAGCTGTCAGTCCCCTCGTCCTCCGATTCACGCGCAAACGAAGTTCGCGCTGGCGCGCTAGTCGGACCTTCGGTCCAACGAGAGCGGGCGGAGGGTTAGAGCCAAGGGGACTGCACGCGGACTGTTGTTGGTCCGCGTGCAGTCCCCTTAGTCATGATCACGCATTGTAAGTTCCCATCGCAATTCTCCTCCCAAATTGCGACCAATCGTCGCATCAGATTAGACCCCTTTAAGACCAAGGGGCGTTCTGTTGGCGCGAGCATAGCGCAGCGACAAAGATTCATTTGTCTCCCCTTTCGGACGCGTCCTTGGTTGACAAAAGGATAGGTTCAGTCCTTCTATTATCTGCCTGTGCAATGCTAAGCCACTGTAAGGCAACGGCTTTTCGCAGGTGCATCAAAAGGGGTTTGTGGACGGGGCAACGGACGGCGCGCGGCGTGACCGCGGACGCCGGCATCCCCGTCTGTGTGTCCGGGAGGAGTTTGCGGCACGTGTCCAGGGCCGTCGATCATACCGTCCCCCCCGCTGTCGCGGAGGAGGAACTGCTGCGTGCGCAGGTCTACACCCTGCTGGCGCGCCTGCTGTCGCGCGCGCCCGACGCGGACTTCCTGAGCGCGCTGGCCGGCGTGGCGGGGGAGGGCGGCGAGTTCGGTGCGGCTCTCGACCAACTGGCCCAAGCGGCGCGCGGCAGCGACCCCGCGGCGGTGGAGGAGGAGTTCACCACCCTCTTCATCGGTGTCGGCGGCAGCGAGCGCACCCCCTACGGCTCCTACTACCTGACCGGATTCCTGAACGAGAAGCCGCTGGCGGAGCTGCGCGTCGACATGGCGCGGCTCGGCATCGCCCGCGCCGACGGCGTAAGGGAACCGGAGGACCACATCGCAGCGCTGTGCGAGATGATGGCCGGCCTGATCGGCGGCGAATTCGCGCCGGAGGACGGCGGCACGGTCGATCTCGAGGCGCAGCGGGCATTCTTCGACCGCCATGTCGGCTCCTGGGCCGGGCGGTTCTTTGCGGATTTGGAGACCTCGCCGTCGGCCCGCTTCTATCGGGCGGTCGGTGCGGTCGGACGTAGTTTTCTGGCGGTCGAGGCTCGCGCCTTCGACCTTGCGGCGTAAAGGTGAGGAGCGAAGCCATGACGCGGAACGCGGTCAAAGCCAAAGAAGAAGCTGCCAAGCAGCACAAGGACACGCAGAACACGGACAAGACGCTCGCCCGGCGCGATCTGTTTCGCGTCGCCGGCCTGGGCGTCGGTGCGCTGGGCGCCGTCGCCGCGGGGGTGACCGCCACCGGCGGGACCGCGGAAGCTGCTCCGGCGGAGACGACGACCTCCACCGGCTACCGCGAGACCGACCATGTCCGTCGGGTCTACGAACTGAGCCGCTTCTAAGAGGAACGCCCCGATGCTCATCAAGAAAAGCTCGGCCACCTCGGGCGGCCGTCACCTTGCCCGCACCCTGTCGCAGACGCTGGCCTCCGCCACCGGCGTCACCGTCGACCGCCGCGCCTTCCTGCGCACCTCCGGCATCGCCGCCGGCGGCGCCGCTCTCGCCTCCGCGATGCCGTTCGGCATGGTGAAGAAGGCCGACGCCGCCACCGCGGCGGCCGTCGCCGGCGCGCCCGTCAAGCAGGTCAAGTCGATCTGCACCCACTGCTCCGTCGGCTGCACCGTTGTGGCCGAGGTGCAGAACGGCGTCTGGATCGGGCAGGAGCCCGGCTTCGACAGCCCGATCAACCTGGGCTCGCACTGCGCCAAGGGCGCCTCGGTGCGCGAGCACGCCCACGGCGACCGCCGCCTGCGCTATCCGATGAAGATGGTCGACGGCAAGTGGACCCGGATCAGCTGGGACCAGGCCATCGAGGAGGTCGGCTCCAAGCTGCTGTCGATCCGCGAGCAGTCGGGTCCGGATTCGGTGTTCTGGCTCGGCTCGGCCAAGCACAGCAACGAGCAGGCCTATCTGTTCCGCAAGTTCGCGGCCTTCTGGGGCACCAACAACGTCGACCATCAGGCGCGCATCTGCCACTCCACCACGGTCGCCGGCGTGGCGAACGTCTGGGGCTACGGCGCCATGACGAACAGCTACAACGACATCCAGAAGTCGCGCGCGCTGTTCTTCATCGGCTCCAACGCCGCCGAGGCGCACCCCGTCGCCATGATGCATGTGCTGAAGGCGAAGGAGCAGAACAACGCGCCGCTGATCGTCGCCGATCCGCGCTTCACCCGCACCGCCGCCAAGGCCGACGAGTACATCCGCTTCCGTCCCGGCACCGACGTGGCGCTGGTCTGGGGCATCCTCTGGCACGTTCTGCAGAACGGCTGGGAGGACAAGGACTACATCGCCAAGCGCGTCTACGGCTTCGACGACATCCGCGCCGAAGTCGCCAAGTGGACGCCGGAAGAGGTCGAGCGCGTCACCGGCGTTCCGGGTTCGCAGCTGAAGCGCGTCGCCCGCACCCTGGCCTCCAACCGTCCGGGCACGCTGGTCTGGTGCATGGGCGGCACCCAGCACCACATCGGCAACAACAACACCCGCGCCTATTGCGTGCTGCAACTGGCGCTGGGCAATGTCGGCGTGGCCGGCGGCGGCACCAACATCTTCCGCGGCCACGACAACGTGCAGGGCGCGACCGATTTCGGCGTGACCTCCGACAGCCTGCCCGGCTACTACGGCCTCGCCGAGGGCGCGTGGCGCCACTGGGCGCGTGTCTGGGATGTGCCGTACGACGACGTGCTGGCCCGCTTCAAGGACAAGAAGCTGATGGAGGCCACCGGCATTCCGGTGTCCCGTTGGTTCGACGGCGTCCTGGAAGCCAAGGAGAACCTGGACCAGCCGAACCCGGTCAAGGGCATGGTCTTCTGGGGCCACGCGCCGAACAGCCAGGTCCGTCTGCCCGACATGAAGAAGGCGATGGAGAAGCTGGAGCTGCTGGTCGTCGTCGATCCGTTCCCGACGATGACCGCCGTTCTACCCGACCGCAAGGACAACTTCTACCTGCTGCCGGCCGCCACCCAATTCGAGACGGTCGGGTCGCGCACCGCGTCCAACCGCTCCGTCCAGTGGTCCGACAAGATCATGGAGCCGCTCTTCGAATCGAAGGTGGACCATGAGATCATGTACCTGTTCGCGAAGAAGTTCGGCTTTGCCGAGCCGCTGTTCAAGAACATCAAGGTCGAAGGCAATGTCCCGGTGATCGAGGACATCACCCGCGAGTGGAACCGCGGCATGTGGTCCGTCGGCTACACCGGCCAGTCGCCGGAGCGTCTGAAGCTGCACATGCAGCATCAGGCCACCTTCGACAAGACCACTCTGCGCGCCGTCGGCGGCCCGTGCGACGGCGACTACTTCGGCCTGCCGTGGCCCTGCTGGGGCACGCCGGAGATGAAGCATCCGGGGTCGGCCAACCTGTACGACACCTCGCTGCCGGTGGCCGAGGGCGGCGGCGCCTTCCGCGCCCGCTTCGGCGTCGAGCGCAACGGCGTGACGCTGCTGGCCGAGGGCTCCTATCCGGAAGGGTCGGAGATCAAGGATGGCTATCCGGAAGTCACCATGGCGATGCTCCAGAAGCTGGGCTTCGACAAGGATCTGACGCCGGAGGAGCTGGCGGTCATCCAGAAGATCGGCGGCGACAAGATCGGCGCCGTGTCCTGGACCACCGACCTGTCGGGCGGCATCCAGCGCGTGGCGATCAAGCACGGCCTGAACCCGCCGGGCAACGCCAAGGCGCGCTGCGTCGCCTGGAACTTCCCGGACCCGGTTCCGATCCACCGCGAGCCGCTCTACACCCCGCGCCGCGATCTGGTCGCCAGCTACCCGACCTATGCGGACACCAAGTCCTGGCGCGTGCCGACCCTGTACAAGTCCATCCAGGACCGCGACGTGTCGAAGGAGTATCCGATCATCCTCACCTCCGGCCGTCTGGTCGAGTATGAGGGCGGCGGCGACGAGACGCGCTCCAACCCCTGGCTGGCCGAACTGCAGCAGGACATGTTCGTCGAGATCAACCCGTTCGACGCCAACAACGCCGGCATCAAGGACGGCCAGATGGTGTGGGTCGAGGGCCCGGAGAAGGGCAAGGTGAAGGTCAAGGCTATGGTCACCGAGCGTGTCGGCCGCGGCGTCGCCTTCATGCCTTTCCATTTCGGCGGCGTGTACCAGGGGCAGGATCTGCGCTCCAAGTACCCGGCCGGGGCCGACCCCATCGTCCTGGGCGAGGCCGCCAACACGGCGACCACCTACGGCTACGATTCGGTGACCCAGATGCAGGAAACCAAGACCACCCTTTGCCGCATCCAGGCGGCCTGACGCGCGGGAGTTTGAACCATGGCCCGGATGAAATTCCTGTGCGACGCCGAGCGCTGCATCGAGTGCAACGCCTGCGTCACCGCCTGCAAGAACGAGAACGAAGTTCCGTGGGGCATCAACCGCCGCCGCGTCGTGACCATCAACGACGGCAAGCCGGGGGAGCGGACGATCTCGGTCGCCTGCATGCATTGCTCCGACGCGCCCTGCATGGCGGTCTGCCCGGTGGACTGCTTCTACCAGACCGCCGAAGGCGTGGTCCTGCACAACAAGGACCTGTGCATCGGCTGCGGCTACTGCTTCTACGCCTGCCCGTTCGGCGCGCCGCAGTACCCGCAGGCCGGCAACTTCGGCACCCGCGGCAAGATGGACAAGTGCACCTTCTGCTCGGGTGGTCCGGAGGCCGACAATTCGGAAGCCGAGTTCAAGAAGTACGGCCGCAATCGTCTGGCCGAAGGCAAGCTGCCGCTCTGCGCCGAGATGTGCTCGACCAAGGCGCTGCTGGCCGGTGATGCCGACAAGGTTTCGGACATCTACCGCGAGCGCGTGACCGCCCGCGGCTTCGGGTCCGGCGCCTGGGGCTGGGGCACCGCTTACCAGACCAAGTCCGGTCAGGAGCGCGGCCAGCCCGGCGGTTCGCTGTTCCAGGGCACCGGCGGTGCGGCCGGCGGGGTTCCTGTGCAGAAGCAGGGGCTGTGACGGTGACGATGGTGGGGACGCGCACTGTCCTGCTGGCATTCGGCGCTACGCTCCTCCTGGCCGGGTGCCAGGAGGACGCGACCCCGCGTCCGATCCATCTGGACAAGGGCGTCTACCGGGGCGCGGCCGACACGCCGCGCACCGCGGACGAGGTGCGTGCGCTGCAACAGCGCGCCGCCTATCAGGGTGTGCGATAGGGAGCGTCCGATGGAAGGTCATCGCATGAAGGCGGCTATCGCCGCTCTGCTGCTCGGGATCGGCCTTGCCGCCGGCGCGGCACTGCCGGCTGCCGCCCAGTCCAGCGTCCGCGTCGGCGGTCCGGTCGATCAGCAGGCCAACACCCAGCAGATCGATCGCGACGCGCCGCCGGTGCCGACCCAGGTCCCGGGGAGGAGCGTCGCCGAGGGTTGGCACGGCATCCGCCTGGGCGAGCAGGGCACCGTCTCGATTCCCAACAAGCAGGCCGGTGTGCTGATCCAGTCGGAAGGCGAGGCTTGGCGCGCGGTGCGCAATGGGCCGCTCAGCCAGTACGGCACCTGGGTGCTCGCCGGCATCATCGCGCTGCTGGCGCTGTTCTTCCTGGTCCGCGGGCGCATCCGCATCGACGGGGAGAAGACCGGCCGCACCATCCAGCGCTTCAACGCCTTCGAGCGCGGCGTCCACTGGCTGACCGCCGGCAGCTTCGTCGTGCTCGCCATCTCCGGCCTGAACGTGCTGTACGGCCGCTACACGCTGCTGCCGCTGGTCGGGCCCGAGCCCTTCGCCGCCTTCACCCATTACGGCAAGCTGGCGCACAACTTCCTGGGCTTCGCCTTCATCCTGGGCGTGGCGCTGATCTTCGTGATGTGGGCCCGGCACAACATCCCGTCCCGCCATGACCTCACCTGGTTCCTGAAGGCGGGCGGCCTGTTCTCCAAGGGCGTCCACCCGCCGGCGCACAAGTTCAACGGCGGTCAGAAGATCATCTTCTGGTCCACCGTGGTCGGCGGTGCTGCGCTGGGCTTCACCGGCGTGCAGCTGATCTTCCCCTTCAGCTTCGCGACGCTGGAGGAGCTGCAGCTCTACCAGCTGCTCCATGCCGCCATCGCCATCATCATGATCGCGATCATCCTGGCGCACATCTACATCGGCTCCATCGGCATGGAAGGCGCCTTCGACGCGATGGGCGACGGTCAGGTCGAACTGCAATGGGCGCGCGAGCACCATTCGCTGTGGGTCGAGGAAGTGACCGGCGAGAAGGTCCACCACGGCCATCATCGTGGGACGCCGGCGGAGTAGCGCCTGCTCGTTCGTTTGTCCACGCTAGCCCCCCACTCCAACCCTCCCCCGCCCAGCTCTCGCACAAAGCTCCACTTTGTGCTGACGCGGCAGGCGGACCATAGGTCCGCTGAGAGCGGGGGAGGATAGGTGGGTGGCCAACGCCGACGGCAGCCGACACCCCTTGACCCCCACCACGCTCCATGGCCCCCTTGGCGCTCCCGCCACCCCGGATGCGCCCGCCATGACTACTCACCTCGCCGAACGCCAAGCCGTGATCGACGCCTGCCTCGCCATGAACCGGCTGGGCATCAACCAGGGCATGTCGGGCAACCTGTCGCACCGGGTCGAGGGCGGATTCCTGGTCACGCCGACCAGCATGCCCTATGACGCCATGACCCCCGACGACATTGTCGAGATGGGCTTCGACGGCACCTATCTGGGCAACCGCCGGCCTTCGTCGGAATGGCGGATCCATCGCGACATCTTGCGGGCGCGGCCGGAGGTGACGGTCGTGCTGCACGCCCATCCGACCTTCGCCACCGCTCTGGCGGTGCATGGCCGCGGCATACCGTCCTTCCATTACATGGTGGCGCTGGCCGGCGGCGATTCGATCCGCTGTGCCCCTTACGCCACCTTCGGCACACAGGAGCTGTCGGACCACGCTCTCACGGCGCTGGACGGGCGGTTGGCCTGCCTGATGGCGAACCACGGCATGATCGTGCTGGGAACCGGCGTTCAATCAGCCCTGTCCCTGGCCGTGGAGGTCGAAACGCTGGCTCGCCAGTATCTCCATGCCCAGCAGTTCGGCGAGCCGGTGATCCTGCCGCCCGACGAGATCGCGCGGGTGGCGGAGAAGATGCGGCGGATGAAATACGGCCAGCCGATTGACGACAACGACGCGCCGGAAGACACCGCGCGCCCTCGTCTCTGATCGTCTGGCGTCCGGTTACGGCCCGATCTGTGTCATCGAGGTGCTGCCGGCGAGATGGCCGGCCGGCTTCAGCGAAGCGACCCGCAGCAGCGGCTTGGCATTCCCGACCGCCTCCACCTGCAGCGCACGTTCTTCCGCCGGTGCTTCATAGATGGCGGGAAGGGCGATGGCGATGCGCGTGCCCTGGCCGGGCTCGCTCGCCACCTCGATGTCGCCGCCCAGCATCGCGGTGTAATGGCCGACCAGCGTCAGGCCCAGCCCGGCGCCGCGCGGCTTGCCCTGCCCACGCGTCGCCACCGTGCCGTTGCCGGCGCCCTGGACGAAGGGCTGGAACAGCCGTCCGGTCTGCGCGCTGGGAAAACCACGGCCGCTGTCGGCCACGGTGAATCGGTACCAACGGGCGCCGTTGCGCTCGACCTTCTCCGCCGACAGGGTGACCGTCCCCGCCTGCGTGAACTTGCAGGCGTTGTCGAGCAGGTTCAGCAGGGTCTGCCGCACCTTGGTGAAGTCGGAATGCATCTGCCCGAGCCCGGCGGGGGCGGACAGCTCCAGCGCGTTGCCGTAAAGGTCGGCGGCAGGCATCGACCGCTCGCGCGCCTCGGTCAGCAGCCGGTTGATGTCGAAGTCCTGCAGGCAGACGTCCATCGCTCCGGCTTCGATCTTCGCATAGTCCATCAGGGCGTCGACCAGGGTGGTCAGCTGCTCCCCGGTCCACTGGATATGTTCGACGTCGGTCGCCAACTCGTCGACGCCCAGCCGGTGCAGGTCGGTCATCAGCGACTGGCTGGCGTTGACAATCTCGGTCAGCGGTCCGTGCAGCTCCTGGCCCATATTGACCAGGAAATCGCTCTTGGCCCGGCTCGCCGCCTCGGCCAGCGCCTTTTCGCGCAACAGGCGGGTGTGTTCCACCTCCGCCTCGCAGCGTTCGCGATCGGTGTCCTCGGCGGTCTTGCGCAGCGTCTCCACCGCGCGGGCCATGGCGGCGATCTCGTCCTGGCCGGTCAGCGCCGGCAGCGTCACGTCGGTGCGGCCGGCGGCCAGCGCCGTCACGGCAGTCGCCATGGTCTTCATCGGCGCCGCCACGCTGCGCTGGACCAGCCAGAGCGCCAGCAGCCCAACCAGCAGGACCGCGCCGCCGATCCACAGGGCAACCGTGGTATAGCCCGACAGCCCGTTCGTCAGCGTGCCCCGCAAGGCTTGGGTTCCGGCCTCCGCCCGGCGGCGGATCTCGCCGAGATTGGCGGCGATGCCGGCCGCGTTGGCGGCCATCGCCTCGGCGCGCAGGGTGTCCTCTTCGGCGACGGCCGATTCGATGGCGGTCAGCACGCCGCCGGCCTTGGACAGCAGCGCCGACACCTCGTCGATTGCCTGCTTGGTGCCGGGGACCCACAGGTAGCGGTTCATTTCCGCCAGCCGGTCGCGGGCGACGGCCAGCTGGGCGCGCATCGCCTCGGCATCCTGGGGGTCGCGGCGGTCGATGAAGCGGGTCAGATGATCCTGCATCAGCAGCACGGCAATGGCCGCGTCGCTGGCAAGAGCGGTCGAATCGACGCCGCCGGCATTCTTGAGGTGGTCCAGCTTCTGGCGGGTCTGGGCGACCATCGGCTCCAGCACGCCGGTGATCTGGCCGTTGCGGTCGCTGCGCAGGGCGATGACCTTCTGCACTGCGGCCCAATAATCATCGAGAGCCGATCTGGCCTTGTCGACGCCCTGGCGGTCCGCGATCTCCACCGCTCCCTTGGACAAGGTGTCGAGCCGCTCGCGCAGCGTGTCGTGCCGCCAGGAGGCGTCGAGCAGGCTTTGGTCGTCGCCGTAGGTCAGATGGTCGCGCACCGCGACCTCCAGGTCGCGCAGGCTGACGTCGGCGTCCGCCGCCGCCTGCGACAGGTCGGCGCGGCCGGAGAAGGTGCCGATGTCGCGCGACACAGCGTAGAACCAGCCGAGCCCGACCAGAGCCAGCAGGGCCACAAGTCCGAGTGCGATACCGAAGCCCGTGCTGACCCGAGCCGACACGGTCATGTCGCGGAATCGGGTCCGGCGGCCGCTCCGGGACAGAATGCCGTTCCGCTTCACACCGACTCCCGCTTGCACTGTGCCTGACGAATTGCATGGTGCGGCCACAACCGTTGGCCGGCCCCCGCGCGGCGCGGATTGTAGCTTGGTGATCCCCGCAGGCAAACAGACAAGTGTGCGACGGAGTACCGCCAAAGGTCAGGAGGCGTCCCCGGAGGTGAAGGCATAGGCGTGCATGCCCAGGCTTCCATGCTCGAACCCCGCATGCAGCCGCTCGGTCCTCGGTTGCGGCCCGGCGGCGCCGAACGCCACCGGCAGCGGCAGGAAATGCTCGTCGCTGGGATGGGCGCGGCGGGCGTCCGGGCCGGCGGTCAGCCAGTCGCCGAGGGCCTGGGTGTCGCCGGCCTCCAGCGTCCGGTCCAACCAGCCGGCGAAGCCGGTCGCCCAGGTGGCGGTGCTGGTCCCGCCGAAACGGAATTCGCGCAGATTGTGGACGGCCCCACCGCTGGCGAGGATCAGCACGCCGTTCCGCCGCAGCGACTCCAGCTGCCGTCCCAGCGCGATGTGGTCGGCGGCGCTGCGGTGGGGCATCACCGACAGCTGGGCCACCGGGATGTCGGCATCCGGATACATCAGCATCAGCGGCACCCAGGCGCCATGGTCCAGGCCCTGTGCCGGGTTGATCGCCGCGCCGGTCAACTCTGCAACCCGTTCCGCCAGCGCCGGCGCGCCGGGGGCGGGATAGCGCATGCGGTAGAGCGCGTCGGGAAAGCCGTGGAAGTCGTGGATAGTTTCGGGCGCCGTGGCACCGCTGACCGCGGGGCCGCGGGTCGTCCAGTGGGCGGATACCGCCAGGATGGCGTTCGGCCGGCCGAGCCTGTGGCCGAGCCCGGCCAGGAAGTCGCGGCCGGCGCTGGTCTCCAGGATCAGCGTGGGGGCGCCATGGGAGACGAAGACCGACGGGAAGGGGGCGGCGGACGGCTGGGCGATGGAGAGCATGGGCGAACGGAACTCCGGCCGGGCGGTGGGGAAGGGCGGCGACGGTTCCATTCGAGCAAAGAAAAACCCCGGCGCCTAGGCCGGGGTTTTTCGAAAGTCCGTTGTTCACGCTGCAACAATGGTCTGGAGACCCATGCCGCTGCGGAACCCGGTGACTCCAATCGGCGGGGACCGATCAGTGCAGGTGCTTCGGCAGCTCGCCGATCGACTGCTCGATCAGCTTGTCGGCCTGCATCGGCGGCAGGCCGCCGGACAGGACGCGCTTGCTGGCGCCGATGGCGACGTCGACGGTCAGGTTGCGGACCTCGGCCAGCGCCGCGGCTTCCGCTTGGGCGATGCGGTCCATGGCCTGGGCCTCGCGGCGCTTCAGCGACGCTTCCAGGTCGGTTCCGGCCTGTGCGCGCAGGCGGGCGGCCTCCTCGCGGGCATGGGCCAGGAAAGCCTCCGCATCCTTCTGGGCGTCGGCCAGACGACGCTGGTAGCCGTTCAGCAGGGCCTGGGCGTCCTTGTGCAGACGCTCGGCCTCGTCCAGTTCGGAACGGATGCGCTCGGCGCGGCCGTCCAGCATGGTGCCGATGGCGACTGACGCCCTCTTCCAGACCAGGGCCACGAAGATGACGAAGGCGATGAAGACCCAAAATTCAGGTGAGTTCATCCCCGGCGCTCCTCAAGCACGGCCGCGACAGCGGCGTCCGCCTGGGCCTGATCGACCTCGACACCGGCCAGACGGCTGGCGATGTCGCGGACGATCCCGGTCGATTCGGCGCGGATGTTGGCCAGGGCCTGATCCTTCGCCGTGGCGATGGACGCCTCGGCGCTGCGCAGACGCTCCGTGATGTCGGCGTTCAGCTGGGCCTGACGGGCCTGGTTGTTCGCCTCGATATCGGCGCTGGCCTGGGCGATGACGCCCTGGGCCTCGCTGCGGGCGCCGGCGAGGGACTTCTCGACCTGGGCCAGGATGGCCTCGGCCTCTTCCTTCAGCTGGGCGGCCTTGGCCAGATCGCGCGAGATGCGCTCCTGCCGCGCTTCGAGAACCTCGGCCACGCGCGGGAGCGCCTTCTTGGACATGAGGTAGTAGAGAACGCCGAAGGTCAGAGCCAGCCAGAAGATCTGGGTCGGGAAATTGGCGGGATTGAGCTGCGGCAGGCCGCCGGAAGCGTGCTCGCCGCCGTGCGCCGCGTCCGGAGCGTGCTCCGCCGCGGCCGCCAGGACGGTGCCGGCCATCGTGGTGAGGGTGACGAGCGAGGCGCCCGCCACTCCCGACCAGCGGGCCAGCCGGCCTTTGGCCAACAGGTTCGGCATGATCGGTCCCCCTAGGCAAAGGAGCGGCGCCGAAACTTCGATCAAGAAGCCCGGCGCCGCGTCAGAGCTGTTTTTTTGAAAAGCCGCTCTGGCCTTAGGCGAACAGGATCAGGAAGGCGATCAGCAGCGCGAACAGCGCGACGGCTTCCGTCAGCGCGAAGCCCAGAATGCCGATCGGGAAGACCTTCGGCTGGACGGCCGGGTTACGGGCGATCGAGCCGATCAGGGTCGAGAAGATGTTGCCGATACCCAGGCCGACACCGGCGAGGGCGATGACAGCCAGACCGGCACCGATGAACTTGGCGGCTTGAGGATCCATTGTACTCTCTTCCTCTAGGTAAGGGTGAACTTGTTGGAACTTGAGGTGAACAGGGTGTCCGGCCTATCGCCGGGAGCCGCTTAGTGCAGCTCCAGAGCGTCGCGGATGTACAGGCAGGTCAGGATCGAGAAGACGTAGGCCTGCAGGAAAGCCACCAGGAACTCGAAGCCGGTCAGGGCGACGTTGATCGCCAGCGGGACGAGGCCGGTGACGAAGCCCAGCGCGCCGAGACCGCTGATCATCATGACCGTGAAGCCGGCAAAGACCTTCAGCATCGTGTGACCGGCCATCATGTTGGCGAACAGTCGGATCGAGAGGCTGACGGGGCGCATCACGTAGGAGATCACCTCGATCGGGATGAGGATCGGGGCGAGCGCGATCGGAGCGCCATGCGGCATGAAGAAGGAGAAGAAGTGCAGGCCATGCTTCAGCAGGGCCAGGACAGTCACGAACACGAAAACCGTCGCCGCCAGGGCGAAGGTGACGATGATGTGGCTGGTGAAGGTGAAGGTGTAGGGGATCATGCCGATCATGTTGGCGAACAGCACGAACATGAAGATCGAGAACACGAATGGGAAGTAGGGCTTGGCGTCGTGGCCGGCGTTGTCGCGCACCAGGTTCGCGACGAACTCGTAGAACATCTCGGCCAGCGACTGCAGGCGGCCGGGAACCATCGACTTGTTCGCCATGCCCATGACCAGCAGGGCGTAGATCGCCGCCACGGCCACGACCATGAAGAAGGCCGAGTTCGTGAAGGACACGTCGTAGCCGCCGAGCACGATCTGGAACAACGGGTTGATTTGGAACTGGTGCAGCGGATCCAAGGTCGTCCTCGCTCAGTGTGCGTCGCCGTCTTGGCGCTCGTTGTCGTCCCCAGTGGGCCGGCGGTAGCCGGCGGCGATGCCGAAGCCGGTGACGGCCCGGTAGACGTTCAGGACTCCCGCCGCGGCCCCAAGGAAGAACATGACGATCAGTCCCCAGGGCGCGGTGCCGAGCCAGCGATCGAGCAGAAGCCCGCCGCCGACGCCGACGATCATGGCTGCAACAAGCTCCGTCCCGATGCGCCAGGCGGTGGCGAGAGCGCCCTGCGGCGGACGGTGGTATTTGCTACCGGGTCCGCCTGACCAGCCGCGTTGTCCCTCACGCGCCTTCCGCAACCGGGCTTCGAGGTCATCCAAAGGATCGGGGGGCGTTTTGTTGTCCATTCCGCCTCTCAATCACCCTTGGCACTCGTTGGCTCGCAGCCATGCGAAAGCGGCGAGACCATACGGGTGGGGCGTTACCCTGTCAAGTCGCAAAACCTGCGGTGTAAACCCTTGAAAAGGCTGAGAAAGACAGGAAATGTCGCGGATTTTGCCGCGGTGCGGCGCGTTGTCCCGCTCCAGCATGCGAAAAAACCCGGTGGTATGACCGCTTTTCCGGGGTTTCAGGGGGCTTTTCACCCCCTCTGCGCAGTTCAGCCGGAGATACGGCCGGACAGATCCTGCACGATCTTGTCCGCCGCGGTGCCGCCCGGATACACGCCGACGAACTTTCCGTCAGGCCCCATCAGATAGATGAAGCTGGAATGGTCCATCAGGTAATCCTCGGGCTTTCCATCCTTCTGCGGCGCCTTGGCGTAATAGACCCGGTAGGCGCGGGCGGCCTCGCGCACCTGCTCGGCGGTGCCGGTCAGCCCAACCAGCCGCGGATGGAACAGCGCCACATACTCGTTCATGTGCGCCACAGTGTCGCGGTCGGGATCGACGGTGATGAAAACGGGCTGCACCTGCTCCGCCTTCGGACCCAGTTGGTCCAGCGCCTGGGTCATCACCCCCAGTTCGGTCGGGCAGACGTCCGGACAGTAGGTGTAGCCGAAATAGATCAGCATGTATTTGCCGCGGAAATCGGCTTCGGTGACGGTGCGGCCGCGGTTGTCGGTCAGCGTGAAGGGGCCGCCGATCGGCACGGCGGTCTTCACCCCGCTTTCCACGGTGGTTGCGGCGTTGCGCACTTGCCACCACGCGATGCCCGCGGACACGGCGATGGCGAGGACGGACGCGGCGGCGATGCGGATGAGTCGTGCCTTCATGGTCCGTCAGGAATGGGGCCGCTTGCCGCCCAGGTCAAGAGGCAGGGCATTGATCGGTCCGTAGGCCATATGCCCCTCACGCCGCCCGCCTGGCCGCGGAAGGGCCGGTCGCACCGCCTGCCGCCGCCCCGGCGATTCCGCGGGTGGCGGCCAGATGCTCGCCGATGCGCTTGTCGGCGCGCTGGATGTGTTCGAACAGCCATTCGCGGGTCAGGGCCAGCAATTCGTCCGCCACGGAGTCGCCGGCATCCAGGCGACGGCGCAGGTCGCCGGCCCGTGTGCGCAGCGCCTCGTGCTGGGCCTTGTGGGTCTTGGCGTCGGGATAGCCGCACTGGTCCATCAGCCGCTCCTCCTGCTCGAAATGCAGGACGGTGTAGGCCATCAGCCGGCCGACCGCCTCACCCAGCGCCCGGCGGTCGCCGCTGTCGCCGCCGGTGGAGGCCTTCGCCCGCCGCGCCAGAGAAGCCGCCTCGTTCATCAGCGCGATCAGGATCATGTGGTCGGTGTCGATTCCCTCCTCGCCGACCGTCAGGCTGTCGGTCCAGGGCATGAAGGTCTCCGTTCCCTCCGGCGGGGAATCGTGGAGCGCGGCGAGCGGTGCCGCGTTGATGGCCTCGACATTGACCAGGAAGGCGTCGACCATTCCGCGCAGCCCCTCCGCCTGCCGCGACAGCCCGCCGGCGGCGTCCAGCAGCGCGCCGGCCGACCGTTCGGTCTCCAGCGCCGCGTCGGACACGGCGTCGACGCTGGTGGAGACCTGACGGGTGCCTTCCGCCGCCTCTCCGGCGCTGCGGGCGATCTCGCCGGTCGCCGCACCCTGTTGCTGGACGGCGGCGGCGATTGAGGTGCCGATCTCGTCGCTGCGGGCGACGATGGTGCCGATCTCGCGGATGGCGACGACGGCGGAGCGCGTGGCGTCCTGCACGTCGGCGATGTGGCGGGCGATCTCCTCGGTCGCCTTGGCGGTCTGGTTGGCCAGTGTCTTCACTTCGCCGGCCACCACGGCGAATCCCTTGCCCATCTCGCCGGCCCGCGCCGCCTCGATGGTGGCGTTCAGCGCCAGCAGATTGGTCTGGCTCGCGATTCCGGCGATCATGTCGGCCACCTCGCCGATCTTGCGGGCGGCCTGGCCCAGCCCGTCGATCCGCTCGCCCGCCTTCTGAGACGCTTCCACGGCCTGGGTCGAGATGGCCGAGGAGGTGACGACCTGCTGTCCGATCGCGGCGATGGAGCCGGTCAGCTGCTCCGCCGCCGAAGCGACGGTCTGCACGCTGCTCGACGCCTGCTGCGAGGCGCCGGCAACGGAGGTCGCCTCGCGCCGATTGCGGTCCGCGGTGGCGGACAGGGCGCGGGCGGTGGTCTCCAGCGTGCCGACGGCGCCGCCGACGGTGCGGATGGTTTCCGCGATGGTGGCGTCGAAGCGGTCGGTCAGCCGCTTCAGCGCCTGGGCGCGCTGCTCGCCGACACGATGCTCGATCTTCTGCCGCTCCCAATGGCGGGCGAGGTCGATCTGCTGGACACGGAAGATCTCCACGGTGCGGGCCATGGCGCCGATCTCGTCGCCGCGGCCGAGACCGGGCACGGCGACCGCGCTGTTGCCGCCGGCCAGATCCTGCATGACCCGGCCCAGGCCGCCAAGCGGCCGGACGATTGCCCGGCTGACCAGCAGCGCCAGAAGCCCGGCGGCCAGTGCGATCAGCAGCCCGGTTCCGGCGAGCCTCCAGGCGGCGCGGTTGAAGGCGATGTCGACGTCGTCGATGTAGATGCCGGACCCGACCACCCAGCCCCACGGGGCGAAGCCCTTGACGTAGGACAGCTTCGCCACCGGCTGCGCCGACCCGGGCTTCGGCCAGAGGTAATCGACGAACCCTGCGCCTTCGGCCTTCACGACGCGCACGAAATCCTGGAACAGCAGCTTGCCGTTGGGGTCTGCGTTGCGCGACACGTCGGTGCCATCCAGCTCCGGCTTGATCGGGTGCATGATCATGCGGGGCGAGAGATCGGTGACGAAGAAATACTCGTCGCCATCGTGACGCAGGACCTTCAGCGCGGCCTTGGCCGCGTCCTGCGCCTCGGCGCGGGAGAGGGCGCCGGCACGTTCGCGCGCCTCGAAATGGGCGATCAGGCTGTGGGCGATCTCCACCACATTGCGGGTCTTGTCGCGGCGGTCGGCCATCATCTCGGCACGCAGCCCGATCAGGCTGACCACGGCGATCAGCACCAGCCCGACACCGGCCGCCGCCAGGATCACCGCGATCTTGCCACGGATGCTGATGCGCTCGAACAAGGCAACGGTCACGGCTGCGCCCCCCTCGACGATGTCCATAAATTTTTGGGGACATTTGCCGGGAGGAAGGGCGTCGTCAAGCCAATTTGTTCGTATGACCTATGCTTTGTTCATCTGAATGTCATAACTGCAACCATAGCAGAGTGTGAGGAGCGAGGCCGGCGGCCTTGTGGAACGGGAGACGCCATATCGGCGCCTCCCGTGCAACGTTGCGGCGAAAAGCCGCGGTCAGAGCACCGTCAGCATGCTGGCGACCAGCGGATGGCGAACGATGTCCTTCTCGGTCAGGCGGGCGACGGCGATGCCCTCCACCGCTTCCAGCCGGCGGGCGATGTCGGCAAGCCCGGACAGGTTGTCCAGCAGATCGGTCTGGTCGGGATCGCCGGTCAGCACCATGGTGGAATGCCAGCCCAGCCGGGTCAGCAGCATCTTGATCTGGGCGTAGGTGCAGTTCTGCGCCTCGTCGATCACCACGAAGGCGTTGTTCAGGGTGCGGCCGCGCATGAAGCCCACCGGCGCGATCTCGATGGTGCCGTCGGCCATCATCGTCCGCAGCCGCTTGGATCCGAGCCGGTCGGTCAGCGCGTCGTAGAGCGGGCGCAGGAAGGGCGCCATCTTCTCGTGCATGTCGCCGGGCAGATAGCCGATGCTCTCGCCGGCCTCGATCGCCGGGCGGGACAGGACGATGCGGTCGACGCTGCCCGATTCCAGCGCCTCCACCGCCGAGGAGATGGCGATGTAGGTCTTGCCGGTGCCGGCCGGCCCGAGCGCCACCACCAGATTGTGCGTCTTGATGGCGTCCATCAGAAGCTTCTGGTTGGGGTTCTGCGGCTTGACCTTGCGGAGATAGCTCTGGTCGCGGCGGTCGTCGCTCCCACCAAGCGGATCCCAGCCGGTGACGGCGGGGCTGCTCATGCCGGGGAAAAGCGGGCGGACGGTGGAGTCGTCCGCCGCGGCGATGCCTTTGCTGGAACGCTTGGCCATGTCGCATCTCCTCGATAGGTGGGGGTGGCGCCGGAGTCAGGCATGGCGGCATCCGGGCACAAAAAAACCTCCCGCAGGGGGAGGCTCGATCGGACGCATGGATGCTCGCTGATGAGTGCTTCGCCGGGCGTTGCGGCCGGGCGTCGTGCCGGATCCGGACATGCCGGTGCGGGCCGACGGGGGAGGTGCTCTATGAGCGAAACAAGGTGCAAGAGAACCTCGTCGTCGTTGGAAGCCACGCAACCTGACTGTACCGGTCTAAACGCAGCGCGTCAGGCAAAATTGCGGCCGACGCGAAATATTCATACTAGATGTGGTGTGGGTGCCGCAGGAATGCCGGAAGGAGCGGGGTTGGTAACCCTTTCCGCCGAGCCCCATCGGCGGCCGGATGGCCTTCCGGCTGATGCGGCCGAAAGGCTTTGCCGCTGCCGGACGCTTTCATTACACTGTGCGGCCACGGGGGAAATCGAACGACATGCTGCAACCCTGGCCTGTCCGCGCAGGTGGACGGCCGCGACCCAAGGTCGCCGCTCAGGTCATTGCGATCTGCGATGGCCGGGTGGGGTGGGGATTTGTCCGCCGCCGGGCGATAGCCCGGCGTTCGGGCGCGGCATTCGATTGTCACCCGTGGGGGCGGGGAAACTCTTGAATCCAACCGCTGCGGACGGCTAGAAGGCGCGGATTGGCTGGCTCGATGCCGGTGCCGGGCGCGATGGCGGTCGGCTCCGGACCGGACGCAGGGCGGAACCAGACGCATGGCGGACCGGACGCACGGCACGGGACGGCAGGAACGAACGGGAAGGCTACGGTGAGCAGCGCCAGTCAGGTCGCCGAACGGGATGTGCCGTTCCAGTTGCGTGGCAACTCCTTCACCATGATGGTGCTGAAGGTCTTTGCTCCGACATCGCCGAATTTCTTCACCCAACTGAACGTCAAGGTGCGCCAGGCGCCCAACTTCTTCCACAACGCGCCGGTCGTGCTCGATTTCGACGACCTGCCGGACTCCATCGTCTTCGACTTGGGCGCCTTCGTGACACAGGTGCAGGCGTTGAACCTGCTGCCGGTCGGTTTCCAGGGCGGGCCGCAGGCGGTGCGCGAGGCGGCGATGAATGTCGGCCTGACGCCGATGCCGTCGGGCCGTGCCGCCAAGCTGGAAGAGGTGGTGAAGGCCCCCGATCCCCGCCAGCCGGATCAGCAGGCGCCGGTCGCCGCGCCGCAGGTGCTGATCGAGGTCGTTCACCGCCCGACCGTGGTGGTGACCGAACCGGTGCGCTCCGGCATGCGGGTCTATGCCGAAAAGACCGACCTGATCGTCACCAGCTCCGTTTCTCCGGGGGCGGAGCTGTTGGCCGACGGCAACATCCACGTCTATGGCGCGTTGCGCGGCCGGGCGCTGGCCGGTTTCTCCGGCGACACCAACGCCCGCATCTTCTGCCACAGCCTGGAGGCGGAGGTGCTATCGGTCGCAGGCAATTATCGGATCAGCGAAGACATCGGCAGTGACTTTTATAAGAAAGCCGTGCAGGTTTTCCTGCGCGACGGCGTTCTCAGCATGGACCTTCTGAAGACGGGCTGAGACGCGGGAGGACAGGATGTTTTCCGAAGGGTGAAATCTTCGGATCGTCTATGGTATCGGTGACGGCAACTTTGGGATTATGGGAGAGGCTCCGTTGAGCAAGATCATCGTCATGACCTCCGGCAAGGGCGGTGTCGGCAAGACGACCTCGTCCGCGGCCTTTGCGACCGGGCTGGCGCTTCGCGGCTTCAAGACGGTCGTCATCGACTTCGACGTCGGCCTGCGCAACCTGGATCTGGTGATGGGGTGCGAACGCCGGGTGGTCTTCGACTTCATCAACGTCATCAATGGCGAAGCGAAGCTCAACCAGGCGCTGATCAAGGACAAGCGGATCGAGAACCTCTACATCCTCCCGACCTCGCAGACGCGCGACAAGGACGCGCTGACCCGCGAGGGGGTGGAGAAGGTCCTGAACGAGCTGTCGAAGGAATTCGACTACATCCTGTGCGACAGCCCGGCCGGGATCGAGAAGGGCGCGCTGCTGGCGCTGTACTTCGCCGACCAGGCGATCGTCGTCACCAATCCTGAAGTCTCCTCCGTCCGCGACAGCGACCGCATCCTGGGCGTCCTCCAGTCGAAGTCGAAGCGCGCCGAGGAAAAGCGCGACCCGGTGAAGGAGCATCTTATTGTCACCCGCTACGACCCGAACCGGGTCGAGAAGGGCGAGATGCTGAAGCTTGACGATATCCGCGAAATCCTGGCCATCCCGCTGCTCGGCGTGATCCCCGAGAGCGAAAGCGTGTTGAAGGCCTCCAACACCGGCAATCCGGTGATCCTGGACGGGGTCTCCAATGCGGGGCAGGCCTACAAGGACGCGGTGGCACGTTTCCTGGGCGAGGACCGGCCGCACCGCTTCATCGATCCCGAGAAGCGCGGCTTCCTGTCCCGCCTGTTCGGGGGGAGGGCCGCATGAGTTGGCTCGATGTCTTTCGGGG
>JAFAFA010000028.1 GCA_023423695.1 Pseudomonadota bacterium
AATACGGTGACTGCGAAGCCGAGCTTGCGGCGGCCGAAGAGCGTTTCGGCGTGCGCATCCACCGCTGGGACGACCTGGACCTGAAGGACGACTTCGACGGAGCGGCGGCGCTGACGGCGAGCCTGGACCTGGTGATCTCGCCGGCGATGTCGGCGGGGGAACTGGCCGGGGCGCTGGGGGTGCCGGTCTGGCGCTTCGGCCACCGCGACTGGACGCAGCTCGGCACCGGCGTCCGCCCCTGGTTCCCGGCCATGCGCCTGTTCCAGCCAAGCCCCGGCGAAGGGCTGGAGACGACGATGCACGCCATCGCCGGGGCCCTCCGCGCAGCATTGCCGGAAGGCGCCTTGCCGCAGCCCGCCCGGCCGCCCGCCCCGGCTGCGGCGCATGCCGTCCAGACCCCGCCAGCCGACTTCGACGCCTTGCTGAATCATGCCGTCACCCTGCACCGCGCCGGCCATGCAGCGGAGGCGGAATCCGCCTATCGCGCCGCCCTCGCCGCCGACCCGACGCGGGCCAACCCTGGACATGCCGATGCGCTGCATCTGCTGGGGCTTCTTCTGCACCAATCCGGGCACAGCGCCGACGCCCTGGACCTCATCGCCGAGGCGTTGCGCCTCGATCCCGTCTTCCCCCATGCCTGGAACCATCTGGGCCTGATCCACGAGGCCGAAAAGCGGCATGCCGAATCCTCCCGCGCCTTCGCCCGCGCGCTGGCGCTGCACCCCGCCTTCCCGGAAGCGCTGACCCATCTTGGGCTTGTCCATCAGACCGTCGGGCGGGTGGCGGAGGCCGTGCGGCTGCACCGCCGCTCCGTCGCGCTCCAGCCCGAGAATCCGCCTGCCTTCGCCAATCTCGGCCATGCCTGCGAGTTGGAGGGACGAAGCGGCGAGGCGACTGCCCATTACCGGCGCGCGCTGGCCCTCCAGCCGGACTCCGCCGACGCCCACAACAACCTTGCCACCGTTGCGATGTACGCAGGGCGACAGGAGGAGACGAGGCGCCATCTGCAATACGCCTTGCGGATCGCCCCGAACTTTGCGCTCGCCGCCTGGAATCTCGGGCTGATCGACCTGACCGACGGCAGCCTCGTCCGCGGCTGGGATGGCTATGCCCGCCGCTTCTCCGCCCGGCAACTGCAGCGCGCCCGCAGGATCGACCGTCCGCTGTGGGATGGGGAAGGCTTGCGCGGACGCCGGCTGCTGGTCTGGTCGGAACAGGGAGTGGGCGATGAGATCCTGTTCGCCTCCTGCTTCGATGCGCTGCAGGGGCGGGAAGGGCCGGTGACGGTCGAATGCGACCGGCGGCTGGTCGGCCTGTTCGCCCGCTCCTTTCCATGGGTCTCGGTGCGGGGGGAAACCACCGACGGCGCCGGGCGGGAAACGGTGGATCCGCCCGATTGCGACCTGCAGATGCCGGCCGGCAGCCTGCCCGCCCTCACCCGCGACAGGCTGGACCGCTTCCCGCCCCGCCCTGCCTATCTGCGCCCCGATCCGGAACGTGTCGCGCTGTGGCGGAACAGGGTTGCCGCCCTGCCCGGCCTGCGGGTGGGGCTGGCTTGGCGCAGCCAGATCGTCACGGCACAGCGCGCC
Organism: Pseudomonadota bacterium; assembly: GCA_023423695.1. Lineage (GTDB taxonomy): Bacteria > Pseudomonadota > Alphaproteobacteria > Azospirillales > Azospirillaceae > Azospirillum. The sequence goes on from JAFAFA010000028.1 coordinate 1,590, forward strand.
GCCGCCTACACCGGTCTGATCGACTGGCTGCCTCTGCTCGACCTGCCCGGTGTCAGCGTCGTCACGCTGCAGTATGGCGACTGCGCTGCCGAGCTGGCGCGGGTGGAAACGGCGACGCGCCGGCTGCACCGCTGGGACGACCTGAACCTGAAGGACGATTTCGAAGGGGTTTCCGCCCTCATCGCCAATCTGGATCTGGTGATTGCGCCGGCGACCGCGGTGGGCGAACTGGCCGGTGCGCTGGGCGTTCCGGTCTGGCGGCTGGGCACCCGCGACTGGACCCAGCTGGGCGCCGGTGTGCGGCCCTGGTACCCGTCGATGCGGCTGGTCCAGCCCGCTCCCGGCGAAGGGCTGGCCGCCGCAGCCGTGCAGGCGGTGCGCGCGCTGACCGCGCTGGCGCCGGCCTGATGCCCGCCATCGGCACGCTGCTGACCCGAGCCTTCGACCACCACCAGACCGGCGGCTTCGATGAGGCGGCAGCGCTTTACCGCCACGTCCTGGAGAACGATCCGGCCAGCACGGAAGCACTGTACCGCTACGGACTTCTGATCGCCCAGCTCGGCCGGCTGGAGGACTCCGATGCGCTGCTCGCCCGAACCCTGGTGCTGGAACCCGCCGATGCGGAGGCAGCAGTCAACCATGCCAAGATCCTGCGCGCGCTACGGCGGCCCGACATGGCGGCCCGTCGTTTCCGCCAAGCCCTGGTCCTGTCCCCCGCCCTGCTTGCCGCGCAGGAGGGGCTCGGCCATGCGGAGCGGGAACGCGGCGACGCCCCGGCGGCGGCAGGCGCCTATGGCCGGGCAGCACGGATCGGCGCCGGTGCGGCACTGCTGCATCAATGGGGGATCGCACTCGACGGCCTCGGCCGCTCTGGAGACGCGGTGGCGGCGCTGCGCCGGTCGGCCCGGCTCGACCCGACGGTTCCATCGGTCGCCGCACGACTGGCTGCGATCCTCTACCGGCTCGGCCGCCATGGCGAGTCCGCATGGTGGTATCGCCGCATGCTGGTCCTCCAGCCCGGCCATGCGGATGCCCGGCGCGCACTGAACGTCATCGTTGGGCGGGCCGTCGGCCACGACAATGGACCAGTTCAGGTATAACCCTTCGGGTCAAAGGGTGAGATGGCCTCCGGTTGGTGCTGCGCAAAGTGATTTCAAGATCCCACCCCTGTGACCCACTGTCATACAACCGAACGGTTGAGGCACTTTTTCGCATGGTTCGACCGCATAAAACGCAAGATTAGGGTTGTTCTGCAGTTCAGATGGGTGAACACTCATGTCACCGCCCCGTCACATTGTGGCGGGACACGGACTGATCCTATGGAGAGCGACTCATGCACACTGAAGCTCGCCTTTCGTCTCTGCAAGAAAAGCACATGCGCCTCGATCGCGCGATCCTCGACGAGGAAAAGCGATCCTGGCCGGATGACAGCGCGGTGAAGCGCCTCAAGCTCGAAAAGCTGCACGTCAAGGAAGAGATCGATCGCCTGACGCGCTCCGGCACGATGAATTAATCCCCCCAATTACAGCATCGCCCCTGAACGGGGTTTTGAAAGCCGGGTTGAGGCGATTAGCCTCACCCGGCTTTTTCAATGGCGACTTTTTAACGGTGGCTTCCACGGGGCTCCGTTCAGCCGGTCGGCCCACCGAGGCGCAACAACTCCGACGCCACCGTCGGCAGCAGATCGGCAACCTGCTGCCCCGGGCGGGTCCAGAACAGGCGCATCGACGGGAACCAGGGCCGCACGGCCGTTCCCAATGCCGTCCAGTCCCCCGTCCGCGCCAGCCGCCAGACCGGCGCGCCGAGCGCCGCCGCCAGTTCGCCCGTCGAGGTGGCAGGCGCGATCACCAAATCCAGCGCCGACATCAGCGCCGCGGTGCCGTCCAGATCGTTGCGCAGGTCGAGGTCGGAGAACAGATGCGGCGCTTGGCCGAAGGCCTTGGCCGCCACCGCCAGTTCCGCGCCGCAGTCGCCATACTGCAGGGTGATCGGCACAAGGCCGGGCAGGGTCAGCACCGGCCTCCAATCCTCGATGCGCGTGTAATCGGGCATGCGATCCGGATCCAGCTGGCCGCTGCGCCAGGCAATGCCGACCCGCAAGCCGTCGCCCAGCGCGGCCAGCCGCCGCCGCCATTCCCGCACCTCAGCCGGATCGGCCCGCAGGACTGGCTCGACGTTGGTGAAACCGGGCAGCGCACCCCCGAGATGGCGTGACAGCGAACCGATCGCGGCATGGCAATCGACATCCGCAACAGGTTCGTCCGGTGACGCCGGACGGGGACGGACCGTCGTCTGCGGGAAGGACCGGGCGAACAGCGGGACGAAGCGCGGATCGCATTCCACCACCACATGCCCGGCACGGGCGATCAACTCCGGCAAGCGCTGCGCGAACATCAACTCGTCGCCGATGCCCTGCTCGCGCCAGACCAGGATCCGCTTGCCCGCCGGGTCCTCTCCGGCCCAGGCCGGCACACCGGGACGGCGGGCCGCCGTCGCGAGGTCACGCGTGTCGAAGCGGCGGTCGTAGCCACCCCACCCCTGCGCCAGCCGCCCGGCGGCCAGATGCAGCACCCCGCCGTTGAAGGCGGCGGACGCGTGGCCGGGCTCCACCGCCAGGGCGCGGGCGCAGGAGAGACCGGCCGCCGCATCCTCCCCCAACTCGCGCAGAATCCTGCTGCGGTTCGCCAGCCCGTCGGCCAATGCCGGCTGCAGCGCCAGCGCCAGACGCCCGGCCCGCTCCGCCGCACCTGAACGTCCGAGGCGTCGCAGAGCCACCGACAGGTTAATCCAGCCGGCCACCAATTGCGGCGCCCGGCGCAGCGCCTTGACATGCGCCTGCTCCGCCTCACCCCAGCGACCGAGCCGGGCGAGCATCGCGCCGAGATTGTCATGTGCTTCGGCCAGTTCAGGGTCGGCGGCGACCGCCCACCCCTGCACCCGCAGGGCGGCCCCGCTCCGCCCCTGCCCGTCCAGGGCGTTGCCGAGATTGGTCAACGCCACGGCGTCGGCCGGCTGGAGGGCGAGAGCCGCCCGGAAACTCGACGACGCCTCCGCTGCCCGGCCGAGCGCCAGACGGACATTGCCGAGACTGATATGCGCCGTCGCATATCCGGGAGCGGCAGCAACCGCGGCGGCGATGCGCGGCTCGCCCCTTTCCGATGCGCCCAACTGGTGGTCGAGCAGGCCGGACAGGTGCAAGGCCACCGGGTCCCGTGGACGGCAGGCGAGCACACGCTCGTAGAGGGCGGCGGCGGCGGCCGCGTCACCGCCGCGGTGGGCGGCGACCGCCCGCTCCAAAAGATCGTCGGGATCGCAATCGGAATCAGGGCCGGAATCAGGACTGGGAAGTGGAACCGGATCGACGGTTTCGCCGTCCCGTGCCTCCTCCACTCCGGCCGACGGCCCGCCCCCGCGCGGACCAACTTTGTCCAGTGACGAAGCGCTGGCGCACAAAGCCTTTGCCATCCGCCCCAGCACCGCCTCCAGTCCCTCGCCGGGGTTTGGCTGGAACAGGCGCATGGCCGGGAACCAGGGGCGGACGCCGGTGCCGAGCTGCGTCCAGTCGCGGTGGCCGAAGCGCCAGACCGGCACCCCCAGCGCCCCGGCCAGTTCCCCCGCCGACATGGCCGGCGAGATCACCAGATCCAGGCTCGCCGTCAGCGCCGCCGCTCCGTCGAAGTCGTCCTTCAGGTCCAGGTCGTCCCAGCGGTGGATGCGCACGCCGAAACGCTCTTCGGCCGCCGCAAGCTCGGCTTCGCAGTCACCGTATT
>JAFAFA010000064.1 GCA_023423695.1 Pseudomonadota bacterium
TGAGGCCCGGTTTTTGGTCCGGGCGGGTGATCGGGTAGAGTCATGCGCGCTGAGGGCGATTAGCTCAGCGGGAGAGCGCTTCGTTCACACCGAAGAGGTCACTGGTTCGATCCCAGTATCGCCCACCATAGATATGCCCAGGTAGGAAGCCCGTCACCGGTTCGGCCGGTAACGGGCTTCCGCGCTGTTGCCCCTTAAATTGGGAGCAGATTGGGAGCAGATTGGGAGCAGGCGGTCCCGGCCTAGGTGTCCCACCGCCGTCGGCCGCCCGACCGCCGTACTGGGTTCGCGTTCCTGACCGCGCCCGCCGGCTGTTCGTGAAGCCGGACGTACCGCGACCGGCACCCGCCTGACGAAAGGGCGGCCCGCTCTGGCTCACCGGCGTGACCGACGGCCGTCGGTCCGGTGGGCCGCCCGCTCGCCGGTCCACATCGCGAGGCCGTGTACCCAGCCCTCGGTGCTTCGCCGGGACCTCGCCGACCATTTCGATGCGTTCCTTGACGAGAAGTGGTCGAGGACCTCGCGATCAGTCAGCGTCCACGCGGGAAACTGCGCCAGCCATTGAGCCCTTTTCAACGTGACGTTGCAGGTCAGAGTGGGTGCGGCGAGCCCGGAGATCGATGAGGGCGAGGCTCCAGGTAAGACAGCAGTCGACCACGATCCGATGCCCCGACCGGGAGCCTCGCCCGTGTTGTCTTACCCTTCCACGATCCCGCTGTCCAGCCGCACCCTGAACCACCTCGCCGAACGCATCCGAGCACACCGAGCCCGGCACCGATCCCGGTGGCAGCGCCTCGATCCGGGCCGGCAGGCGCTGCTTGCCCTGGCTCACCTGCGCAACGGCGACACCTACACCCAGCTCGCCGCGGGGTTCGCCGTCGGCGTCGCCACCGCTTGGCGCTACGTGCAGGAAGCGATCGCGCTGCTCGCCGCGGTCGCCGATGACCTGGCCACGGCGATGCGGCGCATCCGACGCCTGGCGTACGCCGTCCTGGAGCACGCTGATCCCGATCGACCGGGTGGCAGATCAGAAGCCGTACTACTCGGGCAAACACAAGCGCCATGGCGTGAACGTGCAGGTCATCGCCGACGCCGCCGGCCGGCTCGTGTGGGCCTCACCGGCACTGCCGGGCTCGGCGCACGACCTCACCTCCGCCCGCATCAACGGCATCATCGACGCGCTGGCCAGCGCCGACGTGATGACCTTCGCCGACAAGGGCTACCAGGGCGCCCGGGGCAGCGTGCGCACGCCATTCAAGCGGCGCCGCTTCCGACCGAAGCTGTCACGCCGACAGAAGACGATCAACCGTGCGCACGCGAGAATCCGAGCCCGCGGCGAACGGGCCATCGCCACGCTCGAGACCTGGAAGATCCTGGCCAAGCTGCGCTGCTGCCCGCGCCGCGCCACCGCGCTCGTGCAGGCCATCCTCGTCCTGCACCACGTCGAAGCGAACCGCTACGCACGATGAAAATGGCTCATTCTTCTGCCTGTCCGGCGCTGTGGTCGCTGCCGTTCAGCCACTGGACGAGCAACGCGAGTTCTACCCATGGTGCGGCCTTGGTTGCCCGCGCCCAGTCGACGATCCGTAGGCCGTGTGTGGTCACGATCAGGTTGGCCGGGTTGAGGTCGGAGTGGATGAGTGTCTCGCCGTCCATCGCAGGGTGCGCGAACCCGAGCCGGGCGGCCGGGGTGAACCATGGCTCGCCCGGTGCGGGAGTCTCCTGAAGTGCTTTCAGCGTGCCCGCGAGCAGATCGAAGTCTGCGCTGCCGGGTGACAGGTCGGGGTGGGGACCGGCAAGATGCTCGGTCCCCACCACCAGCCAGCCATCGGACTCGAAGTGCCACAGAACTGCGGGTGGGTGCCGGTCGATGGCCCGGGTTGCCGCCAGCTCGTAGCGCAGTGACCGAACGTTCAACTCTCCCAAGGCCGCCTTGACGAAGACCGGTCCGGCGGGCCCGGTGACCGGTCGAGGCGATCTCGGCGCGGTTGCCACTGAGGGCCGGGGTTTACGGCGAAGGCTCCGCCGATCCGATTGGCGATCCCCTGTCGTGACACTGGCAGGCAGAGCGGTCCAGTCGCTACGCATCGGTTCTCTTTCTGCTACTTGCCGGGCTGAGGCGGGTTCGGTGGGCAGCAGGACTCGGCCTCACCACCCCAGAATTCCGTGTCGACCCGGTAGCCGGTGTCCTGCAGCGCCGCGAGTGTGTAGGTGATGGCGGTGCCATCCTGCATGGCCTCGGTCAGGATCGGCCGGTGGTGTACGTAGTGGCCGGCGATCTCCTTGCGGGCAGCGGTGTAGGGCTTGCGCCCTCGGTAGAGAGCCAACCGACGCGGCACACAGCCCACCGGCGACGGACGAAGGGACGCTTGATCAACCAGAGCATCTAATCCGCAGGTGCGACCAGTATCGGCCGCCTTCGATCAATGGAGTCCGGCGGCAGCCGTGAATCCGGCTGCGTCCAGGTACTTGTGCCGGTTCTCCGATGTCCGAGCAGCGACCGATCATCTCGCACCACAGTGGCCGAGCCGGCCGATAAAGCGTCGAAGATCGACTCGGGAAGGTGGGCTTGAACAGGACTTGGCGCCGCGCGGCACCGGCGCTCGCGATGAACGGCGACGCGTCTGTCGCACCTGAGCGCTAGCATAGCCCGTCGCCACGCATCAATGCCCGAGCCGAGAGGGGCCAGGGATGTTCATCTCCGCGGTCTACATCCGCTTCTTCCGCTCGTTCAACTTTGATTATCTGCGTAAGGCGCACCGCGATTTCGCGCCTGAGCCGTGGGATGTGCTGGAACCGGAAGGGCTGCAGTATCCCTTTGTCAGGGTGCCGTTGGAGCGCGACGTGACCACCGTGGTCGGGGCCAACGAGTCGGGCAAGAGCCAGTTGCTGTCGGCTATCAAACACGCACTCACTGGGAAGGGAGTCGAACGGGGTGACTTCTGCCGCTACTCCCAGTTCTTCGCTGTGAACAAGGCGATGGCGTTCCCTGACTTCGGGCTCGAGTTCAAGCATCTGGACCCCAACGACCGGGAGACTCTGGCGAAGGCCTGCAAGACGCAGCTCGACGACGACACCGAGAGCTTCTCGATGTTCCGGGTCGGCGGGAAGGATCCTGTCGTGTACGTCCGGCAGGACGACGCTTGGGCCAAGCACCCCGTTAAGGACAAGAAGCTCCTCGACGCGCTCCTGCCTCAATGGTTCGAGATCGATGCGACGGTCGCGCTTCCTCAGAGTGTGCCGATCAAGTACCTGGCCGCAGCCGAGCGCTCATTTCGGACCAGTCCTCGCAAGATCCGCCTGGGTCTAGTAAACGCGATCTTGGAAAATGCGCAGGCGTGGTTCGGCTCCGCCGAAGGCGTTACGGCAGCCACGCCCACCCTCATCAGTACGTTCTCTGCGGTGAGCACGCAGAACGCCGAGCACGATAAGCAGCTCGCCCTCGCCGACGACCTGTTGCTCAAGGTCGCCGGGATCGATCGGACAGCGTTCCAGGAACTCCTCAACGCGGTGGAGGAAGGCAAGGACGGCTTCGCAAACGGGATTGTGGAACGGATCAACCGGGGGCTCTCCGGAGCGCTGAACTTTCCGAAGTGGTGGTCTCAGGATCTGCACTTCCAGCTTCTGGTGACTCTCCGAGACCAAGACCTGGTGTTTACCATCCGCGATCGGACCGGCACTGAGTACTCAGCGGATGAACGCAGTGGGGGCTTGAAGTATTTCCTCAGCTACTTTGTGCAGTACCTCGCGCACGAACCGCCGAAGTCGGGCGCACGCGAAGTGCTGCTGATGGACGAGCCGGACGCGTACCTGTCCAGCACTGGCCAGCAGGATCTGCTGCGCATCTTCGAGGACTTCGCGCATCCGCAGGACCCGGCCCGCGCCGCCTGTCAGGTCGTCTACGTCACGCACTCCCCGTTCCTCATCGACAAAAACCACGGTAAGCGCATCCGCGTCCTGGAGAAGGGCGAAGGCGACGAGGGCACCCGCATCGTGCGCAACGCCGCCCGCAATCATTACGAACCGCTGCGCTCGGCGTTCGGCGGGTTCGTCGCCGAAACCACCTTCATCGGCAACTGCAACCTCATGCTGGAAGGCATGTCCGACCAGGTCATGCTGGCCGGCATGTCCACGCGGCTGCGCCGGCAAAAGACCCCGTCAACCGACAACCTCGATCTCAACACCGTGACGCTCGTGCCGGCCGGGTCCGCGCCGCACATCCCCTACCTGGTGTATCTCGCGCGGGGCCGCGACGTCGACCGACCTGCCGTAATCGTCCTGCTCGACAGCGACACCTCCGGCGACCAGGCGGTGAAGGCACTCAAGAAGGGCCCAAACGGCAAGCCGGTGATCGATGCGAAGTTCGTCCTGCAGTTGGGTGAACTCCCCACCGACGCTCTGGTCAGCACCCTCCCTGCTGGGGTCGTCGTCGCCATCGAGGACCTCGTCCCACTTCCGATCGGCATCGCGGCGGTGAAGCGCTACGCTGACGAATTCCTCGACCCCGTAGAGGCCGCCAAGTTGGGCACCCTCAAGCCAAAGGACGTGAGCTTCGAGGGCTGCACGGGCACCCACGACGCGCTGGAGCAGGCAGCCAAGGCAAAGCTCGACGGATTCCATCTGGACAAGGTCGGCTTCGCCCGCAGCGTTCTCGACGCCGTACGTGAGGACAACACTCTCGCCGACGCGACAAAGGTTATGGACGCGAACTTCCGCGTCCTGTTCCGTGAGCTCGGCCGCAGGCAGCGCCAGGCCATGCGGGAAATCACCACGGAGAAGACCAGCGCCAAGATTAAGCGCATCAAGCGGTCGTTCCTGCTGGATCACCCCAGCAACGCCGACAGGCAACAGGCAACGCTTCTCCTTGAGGAGGTCGAGGCCTCCCTGGACAACTCCGTCGACGCGGAGGAATTGAAGAGTCAAATCCGGACGATGCGGCGCGACTTCGAACTCGACGAGGACCCTACCGCGCCCATCAACGACTTCAGTTCCTTCCGGGACGCGCTCGAGGCACTGGTTTACCGCGAGATCAACAAGGTCCAGGCGCCTTGAGTAGTATCCTCGTGATCGTCTGTCAGCGATCGCGGCGCATGCCCCCAGCCGCCAGACTTTCGGTCTCATAGATGACCTTCGCAGCCTAGCCGCAGAGGCTGGTGCGCGCGGGACTGGTGCCCGGCGAGGAAACCCGGGCGTAGCTGGAGAGGCCTCCTGGAGGGCGATTCGCGTCCCCAGTTCAGCTTTCGGTTGCTGGGAGTCCCTTGCCCTTCACCGATCGCTGTGACCGGTCGGCAACGATGCGCGCCCGGCTCGTGGCTCAGGGGGACCAGAGGATGACCGCCTACACCTCGTCTGGCGTGGCCATCAGCCACCAGCCCAAGGCTGCCATGACAAACACCGCCATCCCGCCCGCCGACCCCACCCAGCCATCCGAGTACGCCAACGCAAACGCCGCCACGAACAGGCTAGCCCTCCACAACACCCGAACCCACTGCGGCATGGCAGGCTCGGCGGTCAACCGCCGTCCGGAGACCCACCACCAGGCGCCTGCGAACAACGCCGCCATGGCCAGCATCAGCAGCGCAAAGAACCCGGCACCGCCCTTCGCCGCCTCGGACAGGTCTCGTCGCGTCACCCAGTTGACCACCGCTACTCCTCCAGACGTCACCGAGGACGCCAGTGTGAGGCGATATACCTGTGGTTGCCTCGCCTATCCGGGCTGGCGCCCTGTCAGGTAGACGACACGAGACCGCCGCATGGGGTCGCACGACTTAATCCGACGGCGACGACCACAGCCGGCTCATCGCCGCATATCCCGGCTACCCAACCACTACCACCACCTCACGGAGCCCTGACGAGCGACGCCGATCCGCGAGAGCAGATCAGCAGCTCCATCACCCACCTCGCCCGTCATGCGCGCCGCGACGCGTCAGGTGCAACTGCCTCACCTGTCGAACTGCCGGCCCGTGCCAACCATCAGCAAGCGCCACCGCCACAGCCCCACCGACGCTGGAGCCGGCTTTGCGCCACGCCGTGGCGCTTCCGGTGCCGCGCGAAAGCCCGTCCTTTCGTCGACGACCAGAGCCCGGATCGGTACATCCGGCGCCGCCGCCCGAAGGCTGCCGGTGTACCGCTGCTCGTGCTGCTAAGCTCCGTGTGGGCAGTCTGGACTGCCTCTCTCCGAGTCTGAGTCCCCACGCGACGAAGACGCTGAGGACAACGGTGGCCGATCCAGAGATAGCAGTACCTGTCGGACCGAGATCTCTCTCATGGCACAGGGCTGGCAGGCGTGGGTTGCACAGTCCGGAGCAGAGTTGAGATGACCTCCGACAACCACATCCAAAGTCGCGAGCTCCAGCGGGACGCGCGTGCGTGGTCAGCCTTCACCGGGGCGAAGTACACCGCCGCGTTGCGCCAGATGAGTTCCCCTCTGGCCCAGGGACTCCTCGGCGAACGGGTCAGCGCCCGGCACCTGATCGCTGCCCTTCACGATCACGAGATGATCGGCGCACGCGGCGGCAATCCTCGACTTGGCGAGAACGGCTTCTCCTCAACAGCAGTGGCCTGGCGCTTCAACGGTGAGACCGACTACATCGAACTGGCTCTCATTACGGACATGCTCAGGATGTTTGCGCCGATCCCGAACTCGGCGACGCCGGAGGTGGGCAGTTACTCCTTGAAGCACACCGCGGAGGAGTTCCTCACACCCCACTGCTCATACGTGTCCAACGGCCGCATGATCTGGGCGGCTGCATCGCTGGGACTCCCGCTCGCCTACCCCGACGGGTTCGGGTTGAACCTCCTGATCGGTGTTCCGGAGCGCGAGCACGACTACGTACGCCGGATGGCCGCCCCGGGAAATACCAAGCCGAAGGCCGACCACTACCGCCCTGCCGGATACGCATACCTGCAGGCCATCCTGGCGCGGGCCGCAGCGGGTGAGCACATCACGGACGGCTGGGTCCGGCCCGTTCCCGTAGCCGCGTCAGCTCCGTTCCACAACTGGCTGATCCTGCAGGCCAGCCGTGACGACGTCATCGGCGATCTCGCGGGCGACTACTCCGCCGGTGTGCGAGACAGCGACCATCGCATCGCCCGGACCCCCGACGAGCTTCTGACGATCTTCCATGAGGTTCCGCACTCGCCCGAGGCTTACGACGCCGTAGTGAGCACGATCGCGGAGTGGATGAGGACGGTGCCATCAGCGGCACCGGTTCGTACCGAGCTGATCGGTGGAGGCGCGCATGACCACGGGGGCTGGGGTGCTGGTGCCGGGACTGTAGAACGCTACGAATACCGGTGTCCCTGCGGCGGCGGCGAGATCGTCGAAGAGCATGACAACGTACCGGGCTTCCGGGAGCACGACGTGCGAATCGACTGCGTCAAATGCCGTGCGGAGTGGCGCTTTGCCAGTGGCAGGCCCGTGCGGGATTGGCGCCTGATGCCCGTAGCCGTGAGCGCCATGATCTAACCAGCGACGTGTGTGGCCGCATGCCGCACCGGCCAAACCGGTCCGGTGCGGCATGCTTGAAGAGCACTGATGGCGATCGATCGGGCAACGTGATCTGGACGAGGACGGCCTGTCCGAAGCGAATCAGGCGTGCCGCTCCACGCGAGCCGGGCACGTACTGAGTTGTGGATGACACAATCCAGCGGCGTCCTACAAGACATCGCCTGAGTCCTCCTCAAAGCGAGGCGCTCGACATCCTCGGCCGTTGCGATCTACGTCGTTGCCACCATTTCCGCTCGTCGGCATGTCAGCGCACGGCCAACCCTGGACGCTTGGTCGCACTCTGCGGTTCGCGATCCTGCTCCGTACGCCGCCAGGCCTCGTCGCCGACGCAGGGCGGGGGAGAACGGTGGGGGCGGCTGGGAGCGTTAGATGGCGTTGAACAGGCCCGTGGTCACGCCTGGAACTTCCCTTCACGCACGCCACAAGGGTCTTGCATCGTTGGCCGCGCTTGACTGACCTCTTCGGCGAGCCCGAAAGCGTCAGCGCTCGCGGCTCGGGTTCGCGGGCCGACAACGTCCGGTCATGGCCGATGAGCTGGCGTCTACGGCTCGCCGTAGGACTTGAGCCAAGCCTTCTTCGCAAAGGTGCTTCTCGCGGTTCAGCGTTCAAGATCGTCGGCTTAGCCCGAGCGCGCGTGCCGTGGTGTCCGCCACGGCACGGGCAAGCTGCGGTTGCGCTGGTGATGGCCCAGTCACTCGGGGGCATGCCACCTGGTCAAGGTGTCGGACGGTCCGCCTATGCTGCAAGGCCCGGGACAGGAGAGCGCTGCCGTGTGATGCGCTCGGGCAGATGGGCAATGGTCCAGCGTTGAGAGGGGTTCGCAGGTGCGGCGAACGGGTCCGGAGGAGGACATCGCCGGCACGGATGCGTGGCAGCTGGGCGGGATGCCCGGCGGCCTGCTGCAGGCCAGCTATCTGACGCCGGGCAGGTACGCCGCCCAGTACCGGGCGATCGTCGACGTGTTGCTCGCGCAGCAGCAGCACACCCTGACCGGTGTCGCCGCCACGGATCTTCCCGACCTCATCCGGGCGCATCTGGCCGCCTCGGGTGCGGACCCCGCCCTGGTCGACGAGGCTGGGTTCGACCTGCCGGCGCGGATGACAAGCCTGGAGCGGTGGGGCGTCGTCGACCGGTTCCAGGACCGGGCGCTGCGGGACGCGGACTTCATCCGAAACTTGGACCGGTTCCAGCTGACCGAGATCGCCGCGCAGCTGCATCAGGCGGTCACGAGTCTCGGGCAGGACGCCGCTTCGGCGGCCGCGGCCACGCTGGCGCCTGGCGTGTTGACCGCGAACCTGACGCAGCTGCGTGATCTCGCCGAATCGGATCCGGGCGAGGCGGCGAATGCCTGGTCGATCATCTTGAATACCCACCAGTCGATGGCGCGGGCCGCGGCCGGGTGGCAGGCCCGGCTGGCGTCCGCATTGGCCGGCACCCCGACCGTCGACAAAATCACGGTGGTGCAGGAGACCCTGCGCCGGTACGTCGACATGTGGGGGGCCGGCGTCGACGTGCATTCGGAGACGATCACCCGCCGGGTGAACGAACTGGCTGCGGTCTCGGATGGGGTGTGGCGGGCGGTCGCGGCGCGCATGCTCGGGCCGAACGCCGACGACTCGGCGATCGTGGACCTGGTCGGGACGTACCGGCAAACCTTGGAGACGCTACGTTCCTGGTTCGATGGCCCGGACTGTCAGGCCCGGCGGCTGCGGCGGCAGATGCGCGACACGATCGGTCCGCTGTTGCGTGGGCAGCGGACTCTGGCTGCAGTCGGTGGGCACATGTCGCGGCGTGCCGAGTTGCTCGCTTTGGCGGCCCGGGTCGAGGCCGCTGGCGATGACGAGGCGGGCTGGCAGGCGTGGTGCAACGCGACCGGCCTGTACGCGGCCCGGCACTTGCCAGGGGTGGCGCCGGCGCCGGCCGGTAACCCGTCCGCGTCGTCGTGGTGGGAATCCGACACGGTGCCGGTCGAAGCCCGGCTGCGTAAGCAGGGCCCGCGCGGCACGACCGGGACGCCGGCGCGGCTGGCCGACAACACCGGCAACCGGAAGATCGCGCGGGCGAACGCGGTGGCGCAGCAGTCCTTGGCGGCGCAGACCGAGGCGGAGGTCGTGGCCCGCTCGGGGATGCGGTTGTCGGACTGGCCGCCGATCTCGGAGGCGGAGACCACGCTGCTGCTGCAGTTCCTGACCGCGATACTGCGGGGCAGATCAACGGCGTCCGGGACGCGGACCGCGACGACCGGGGACGGCCGCTGGTCGTTGCGGACCGAACCGGTTCCCGGCGGCGCGGACGCGGTGATCCACACACCGGCGGGCCGGCTCGTGCACCCAGATCTGATCTTGCACATTTCCGCCACCACGACCGGGAGCTTGGGGTGAGCGCCAGAACGTCGGAGCAGCAGGTCGCTGCGCAGCACGCGTTCGTTGGCCTGCTCGCCCAGCCGATGATCACCCCGGCCACGAATCGGGAGTTGTTCCGGCTGGTGATTCGCCACCAGCAGCCGCTGTCGGAGGCGGCGCGCCGGCTCGGGTACCGGATCCAGCGGGTTGGTCAGGCGGCCCGGCTGATCCGGGTACCGGTTGGCGGAACAGCGACCGTTCCGCCGCGGCCGTCGGACGCCCCGTCTCGGCGGCTGCTGGCGCTGATGTGCCTGATCGCGGCGTGCTGCGAGGAGGTGTCCGGGACGGTTACCCTGCAGCGGTTGTCCGACATGGTCCGTGACGTGTGCGCCGCCCCCGGCGTGCAGGTGTCGCCCTACGACCCGGACATCAAGTCCGAGCGCCGGCAATTGCGGGACGCAGCGGCGCTGCTGGCCCGCTGGGGTGTGCTGAACCGGCGGACCAGCGACGAGAAGATGTTGGAGGAATGGACTGAGGACGGGTCCGGCCCCGGCGCCGGCTACGAAGTCGACCGGGACGCGCTGCTGCTGATGACCAGCCCAGACGTGCTCGCCGCCGCGTTGCAGCCGGAACCAGCGGACGCGGACGCGACCCGCACGATCCGGCTGCTGCGGGCCCTGGTCGAAACCCCGGCAGTGCTCTACGCCGACCTCGACCCGACCGACGCGGACACGCTGCGCCGGCACCGGTCCCGATACGCCGGCTATCTGGCGCAAATGACCGGCGGTGCGATCGAGGCCCGGCAGGAAGGGATCCTGTTGGTCCTGCGCGACGGCGACGGCCGTCCGCCGACGGTCGCCGATTGGCCGCGAGCGAGAGCCGCGGACTGGGTCGCGTTGCTCGCCGCGGATCAGGCCGGCCGCGACGGCGTCCGCCACGACGACGGCACGGTCCACCTGACTCGGGTCCTGGTCGACGAGTTGATCGACGACTTGATCCGGTCGCGGGGTGCATACATGAACGACCGGCAGAAAGCCGACCCGCAGGTCGTCCTCGACGACGCGCAGCGGGTCCTGACCGAGCTCGGCCTGCTGCGGGTCACCGGTGACGGCGGCTGGGTGCTGCTGCCGCCCGCCGCCCGCTACCGCGACCCAGACGTGCTCTATCCCGAAACCACCAGCCGCACCTCGTCCGCCGCTGACCTGACCGTTGTGGGGATTGCCTGATGACCGCCCTCGCCGACCCGACCGTACCGTCACTGGGCCCGCACCTGTCCGACGCCCAACTCGCCGGATGGCGCGACGCCGTCGCGCACGGCCGGCTGCCGGATCCGGTCCGCGACCGGTGGCAGATCCTACGGGCCGGGGTCATCGGTTTGTGGGAGTTCGACGTCGCCGAGTATGTGTTCGCTGATGGCCGCGCCCAGTTCGTCGGCGCGAACCAGTCCGGCAAGTCGACGCTGATGACGTTGACGACGCTGATCATGCTCGCGGGCAACCTCGAACGGCAGAACATCGACACCTTCGGTGACTCCGGCAAAGACTTCCGGTACTACGTCGAGCCGTCCGGCAACGACCAGGACCGCCGCGACGACTCCGCGACCGCGCATCGCGGCTGGGCGTGGGTCGAGTACGGCCGGATCCGTGACGGAGGTACCTCGGAGTTCTTCACCACGCTGCTATACGCGCAGGCCAAACGGGGCGTGTCGCAGCTGACCCGCACCTGGATGATCTGCCACGGCACCGCCCGGGTCCGCGCCGGCCTCGACCTGGTGAGCGGGCAGGCGGTCACCGAACCGAAACACCTCGACGGCATCGACGGAGTCCAGGTCTTTCCCACCGGCACGCACTATCGGCGCAAGCTGACCACCGCACTGTTCGGGTTCACCGATGAAGACCGGTACGCGACCGTGCTCGAGCTGCTCAAGACGCTGCGGACCCCGCATCTGGGGCAGAAGCTGAACCCGGACTGGTTCACCAACCAGATCCGCTCGGCATTGCCGCCGCTGGCCCGCGACGAGATCGAGGGGCTCGCCTCTGGCTGGCAGCAGGTCGAGCAGGTCGGCGCCGACCGCACCGACGCCGAGGAGGCCCGGTCCGCGATCGTGGACTACGTCGCCAAGGCGTGGCGGCCATGGGCGGATGCCGTGCTGCGCCAGCACGCCGACGCCCTCGCCGAAGCCGACGCCGCGCTAAGCGCGGCGTGGGGGGGCCGGGGCCCCCCCCCGCCCGCGCGGGGGGAGGC
>JAFAFA010000104.1 GCA_023423695.1 Pseudomonadota bacterium
GGGGGTGGGGGGGGGGGGTTTTTGGGGGGGGGGGGGGGGGGGGGGGGGGGGGGGGGGGGGGGCGGTGTCGGCTTCGGATGCCCCCACCCCAACCCTCCCCCGCTGGGCGGGGGAGGGGGTAAGTGCTTGTTGGGAGAGGCAGCGGTAGTCCCTCCCCCGCACAGCCCTCGCACAAAGCTCCGCTTTGTGCTGACG
This sequence comes from Pseudomonadota bacterium, assembly GCA_023423695.1. Classification (GTDB taxonomy): domain Bacteria; phylum Pseudomonadota; class Alphaproteobacteria; order Azospirillales; family Azospirillaceae; genus Azospirillum. Next base: position 196 of record JAFAFA010000104.1, read on the forward strand.
CGGCAGGCGGACCATAGGTCCGCTGAGAGCGGGGGAGGATAGGTGGGGGTCTAACTTAGGCAAGTAAGAGGACTGACTCTACTTCCCCTCGCCCCAGACCAGCCCGTTGAACATCGGCTCGATCACCGTCTGCCCGACGTCGCGGGTGATGAAGACCAGCTTGGTGCGGTGGTCGTCGCTGGGCCAGTCCTCCAGGCGGACGGGCGGGTGGAACATGTGCTGGACGCCGTGGACGACCACGGGCAGCTCACTTTCCTTGACGTTCAGCAAGCCTTTCACCCGCAGCAGATTCTCGCCGGCCTGGGCGATCAGCGCCTCCATGAAATCGACGAAGCCGTTCCACGGGATCGGCCGGTCGATCACCATGCAGAAGGCGCGGATATGGTCGTCGTGCCGGTTGGCGTCGTGGTGGTGATGATCGTGACCGCAGTCGGCGCCGCAATGGTCGCCATGGTCATGGTCGCCGTGATCATGATGGTGACGATCGTGGTCGTGGTCATGCCCGTGGTCATGGTGCTCATGCCCGTGACCCTTGGCCTGTTCGTCGCGATAGGCCTCCTCGCGCAGCCAGCGGGCGACGTCGGGGCTCTTGGTCTCCGGGTTGTAGAGCCCGGCGTCGAACAGCTTGGCCGGATCGACCTCGCCATGGGCGGCGGGAATCACCGGGGCGGCCGGGTTGATGGCGGCGAGGCGCTGCATCAGGGCAGCGGTCGCGGCCGGGGTGGCGACATCGGTCTTGGTCAGGACGATGCGGTCGGCGACGGCGGCCTGCTTCACGCTTTCCGGCTGGCGGTCGAGCTGGAGCGAGCCGTGCGCCGCGTCCACCGTGGCGATCACCCCGTCCAGACGGAAACGGGCGGCCAGCAGCGGGTCCGACATCAGGGTGTGGATGATCGGCGCGGGATCGGCGAGGCCGGTCGTCTCAACCACCACCCGGTCGAAATCGGGGATCTCGCCCTTCACCCGCTTCAGGAACAGGTCGCGCAAGGTGTCCACCAGATCGCCGCGGATGGTGCAGCACAGGCAGCCGCTGTCCATCAGCACCATGTTCTCGGACGCCTTGGCGACCAGCAGATGGTCGAGCCCGACCTCGCCGAACTCGTTGATGACGATGGCGGTGCGCGCCATGGCGGGATTGCGCAGCAGAGCCTGCAGCAGCGTGGTCTTGCCGCTGCCGAGGAAGCCGGTCAGCACCGAGACGGGAAGGCGGGCGGGACTTGCGGCGGGAGCGCTCAACGGGGGTTCTCCTGACAGGATTTGCACAGGCCGCGCACCTCGACGGTGGGGCGCTGGACACGGAAGCCGCGCTCGGCCGCCGCGGCGACGATCGCCGAGCCGACGCCCGGATCATCGATCTCGGCCGCATCGCCGCAGGCATCGCACACCAGGAACTGCCCGGCATGAACGGCTCCCGGCGCTGCGCAGCCGACATAGGCGTTCAGCGATTCGATGCGGTGGACCAGCCCCTGTTCGACCAGGAACTCCAGCGCGCGGTAGACGGTCAGCGGAGCCGCCGCCTTGCCGTCCTGCTGGCTGAGATCTTCGAGGATGGCGTAGGCGCCGCGTGGCCGGTGGCTGGACCACACCAGCTCCAGCACGCGACGGCGCAGCGCGGTCAGCCGCGCCCCCCGTTCGGCGCACAGCGCGTCGGCACGGGTCAGCGCATCGGCGATGCAGTGGGTATGGTCGTGAAGAGCGGACATGGGTGTTACTTTATAACACTCTTGCCCGCAACGCAACGCGGCATGGGAAAGGCGGCCCCGGGGGATGGGGCCGCCTTGCCGAGTGGCGGTTGTTCTTTTTGGGGCCGGGCTCTTTTCGAGCCTGGACATGCATCGGCCGCGGCGGAGCGTCCGGCGTCCTTATCGTTTCTGGCCCGGAAGGCTGGGCGGGACAGGGCGGCCGCACCGGGCCGCTGGAAGTAGAGTAGCAACCGGGCGTGACCGTTTGCGGGCGTGGCGGTGACGGTTCGGTGAAGATGGCAATGAAATATCGCAGTCAGGACGCCGGCTCGACGCGCCGTTTGCGCTCGTTGTAGAGCGCCAGCGCACGGTCGCGGGCTGCGCCATGGTCGAGGATCGGCCGCGGGTAATCGTCGCCCAGACGGACGCCGGCCTGCCGCAGCACTTCGGTCGGGGCGGCCCAGGGCTGGTGGATCCAGCGCGGTGGCAGCCGGTCCAGTTCGGGCACGTAGCGGCGCACATAATCGCCCAGGGGGTCGAACTTCTCGCCCTGCAGGACCGGATTGAAGACGCGGAAGAAGGGAGCGGCATCGGCGCCGCATCCCGCCACCCATTGCCAGTTGCCGGCATTCTGGGCGAGGTCGGCATCGACCAGCGTGTCCCAGAACCAGCGCTCCCCCTCCTGCCACGGCAGCAGCAGGTCCTTGACCAGGAAGGACGCCACGATCATCCGCACCCGGTTGTGCATCCAGCCGGTTTCCCAAAGCTGGCGCATGCCGGCGTCGACGACGGGATAGCCGGTGTGCCCGCGCTGCCATGCCCGCAGGCCCGCCGCATCCTCGCGCCAGGGGAAATCGGCGAAGCGGGGATCGAGCGGGCTGTCGGGCAACTCCGGCGCATGGTGCAGCAGATGGTACTGGAACTCGCGCCAGCCGATCTCGCGCAGGAAGGCGTCGATGCCGGGCGCCAGTTCCGGCCGGGCATCGGCGGCATGGCGGGCGGCGTGCCAGACCTGCCGCGGCCCGATCTCCCCGAAGGCCAGATAGGGGGACAGGGCGGAGGTGCCGTCACGGTCCGGCCGGTCGCGTTCCGTCGCATAGATGCCGACCGGCCCGTCGAGGAAATCCGCCAGATGGGACAGCGCCGCCGTCTCCCCCGGCACCCAGCGCTTGCGCAATCCGGGTGCCCAGTCGGGCCTGGTCGGCAGCAGGCCCCAGGCGTCGAGCGCATCGCCCGCCGGTGCCTTGTCCGGTGCCTTCAGGTCGGCCGGGGCGCGGGTGGGCAGCGGTGGGTTCAGCGTGGCCGACAGGTGACGCCAGAAGGGGGTGAAGACCTTGAAGGGGCCGCCGCTCTTGTTGCGCACGGTCCAGGGTTCGGCCAGCAGGCCGGCGTTGAAGCTGCGGGCCTCGACGCCGCGTGCCTTCAGCCGCTCCTTGATCGCCGCATCCCGCGTAGTCTGGGCGGGGGTATAGCGGCGGTTCCACAGCACGCACTCCGCCCCGGTCTCCGCCACCAGCGCGTCGAGCACGGCGCCCGGTTCCCCCCGCCGCAGAACCAGCGGCGAGCCGTGGCGGGCGCAGCAGGTGGCGAGCCGTTCCAGGCTGCCGTGCAGCCACCAGCGCTGCGCCCCGCCGAGCGGCCAAGGGTCGCCAGCCGGATCGCCGGTCTCCTCCTCCAGGATATAGAGCGGGATGACCGGCGCGCCGCGTTCGGCCGAGGCCTGGGCGGCGGCGGTCAGCGCCGGATTGTCGGCAAGGCGCAGGTCGTTGCGGAACCAGACGATGATGGGGGAGGCGGACATGCACGGTGCTCGGTTGGTCTACTCCGGAGCACCCGATATAGGCCGCGCTCACGCTTAGGCCAGAGCGTCAGCGCGCACGGTCCGGCGACAAACGGGCGCAGGGGAAGCGGTAGACCCGGCCGCGCACCGTCATCAGCACCTCGAATTGCCGCGCCAGCAGCCCGTCGAAGGCTGCGTCCAGCACATTGAGCCCGCCGGTGAAGCTGCCGAAGGCCGGCAGGATCAGCTTGGCGCCATCGGTGGCGAAGCAGCGCTCGCGCACCCGTCGGCCGGGCGGCAGGCTGACGGCGGCGGCCGGGTGCAGGTGGCCGGACAGCTCCCCCACGGCACCGGGTACCGCCTCGTGCCGGAAGGTCAGCGGACCGATGACGGCCTCGGCCTCGATGCGGCCGCCGAAGCCGGCCGGCGGCTCCGGATCGTGGTTGCCGGTGATCCACAGCCAGTCGGTCCGGGCGGTCAGCGCCCGCAGCCGATCCACGTCGGTCGGGGCCATCCGCTCTGCCGCCCGCCGGTCGTGGAAGCTGTCGCCGAGGCAGAGGACCCGCGCCGGCCGCACCCGCGTGATCAACTCGGCCAGACGGTCGAGCGTCGCTTGTGTGTCGTAGGGCGGCAGCATCCGCCCACGCGCGGCGAAGGCCGACCCCTTTTCAAGGTGCAGGTCGGCGACGGCCAGGATGGACTCCGCCGGCCACAGCAGCGCACCGGACGGATCGGCCAGCAGTTCGGCGCCGCACAGCGTCAGGTTCGCGTGGCTCGCGGTTCCGGTCATGCTCATCACAGCGTCAACCGGCCCTGGTCCGGTTTGGCACGTTTGGCCGCGGTGGGTTTGGGCGGGGCGAGTTCCGGCATCGCCTCCGCCAGCAGTTCGGCCTCGGCGGCGGCGAGCAGTTCGTCGGTGGCGCTGCCGTCGACCCGCTCGCGCCCGATCTCCAGGATCACCGGCACCGCCAGGGGGGAGATGCGGTCGAGATCCTTGTGGATGATCCGCCCGCGCACCCGCGCCAGGAAATCGGACAGGCGGCGGATGTCGGTCAGCCCGCCGGCCGCATCGGCCCGCGTCGCCCGCAGCAGGACATGGCCGGGATCGTGCTTGCGCAGCACGTCATAGATCAGGTCGGAGGAGAAGGTGACCTGCCGCCCGGTCTTCTCCTGTCCCGGATGGCGGCGGTCGATCACCCCGGCGATCAGCGCCACGTTGCGGAAGGTCCGCCGCAGCATCGACGATTCGTCCATCCAGGCTTCCAGATCGTCGCCCAGCATGTCCTGATCGAACAGCGCGTCCATGTCGGTGGGCGATCTCAGTGACCACACCGCCAGCACGTAATCGGTGGCGACGAAGCCGAGCGGCCCCAGCCCGAACCGCTCCATCCGCCGGGTCAGCAGCATGCCCAGCGTTTGATGCGCGTTCCGCCCCTCGAAGGCATAGGCGACGAGGAAGCGCTTGCCGGCCTTGGGGAAGGTCTCCACCAGCAGCCCGTCGCGATTCGGCAGGACCGAGCGATAGCGCTGCAGCCGCAGCCATTCCTGCACATCCTCCGGCAGCCCGTCCCACTGGCGCGGATCGGCCAGCATGGCGCGCACGCGCTCGGCCAGATGGGTGGTCAGCGGCAGCCGCCCGCCGGCATAGGCGGGCACCTTCGGATCGCCGGTGCCGCCCTTGGCGACCTGCGCCTCCATCTCGCGCACGCCGAGGAACTTCAGCAGCTGGCCGGCGAACAGGAAGGTGTCGCCGGGGGTCAGGCCCTGGATGAAATACTCCTCCACCTCGCCCAGCACCGGGCCGCGGTTCATGCGGACGCGCAGCAGCGCTTCCTGGGTGATGGTGCCGACATTCATCCGGTACTGGCGCGCCACCGCCGGCCGGGCCACCGCCATCCGCCCGTCCTCGCGCAGCGTCAGTCGCTGGAACCGCTCATAGGCGCCGAGCGCGTAGCCGCCGGTGGCGACGAAATCCAGCACGTCGTCGAACTCGTCCCGCGTCATCGCGGCATAAGGGGCGGCGGAGACCACCTCCTCATACAGCTCGTCCGGCAGGAAGGGGGCGGCGCAGGCCATGCCGAGCAGATGCTGGGCCAGAACGTCCAGCCCGCCCGGCCGCGGCGCCTCGCCGTCCAGCGTGTGGTCGTGCACCGCCTCCAGCGCGGCGCGGCATTCCAGCACCTCGAAGCGGTTGGCGGGGACCAGCAGGGCGTGGCTCGGCTCGTCCAGCCGGTGGTTGGCGCGGCCGATGCGCTGGACCAGCCGGCTCGACCCCTTCGGCGCGCCGATCTGCACCACGAGGTCGACCGCCGCCCAGTCGATGCCGAGATCGAGCGAGGAGGTGGCGACCACCGCCCGCAACTCCCCGCGCGCCATGGCGCCCTCGACCTTGCGGCGCTGCTCCACCGCCAGCGAGCCGTGGTGGAGGGCGATGGGCAGGTTGTCGTCATTGACCCGCCACAGCGCCTGGAACACCAGCTCTGCCTGGGCGCGGGTGTTGACGAACAGCAGGGTGGTGCGCTGGCGGCGGATGCGCTCGTAGATCTCCTTCATGGCGTGCATCGCCATGCGGCCGGCCCAGGGCACCCGCTCCTGCGAGGTCAGGATCTCCACCTCCGCCTTGGCGCCGCTGCGGCCGAGCACGAGGCGCACGTCGTCGGAGTCGTTTCCGTCATGCCGCCCGCGGCGCGACAGCCAGGCCAGCAGCCGCTCCGGCTCCGCCACCGTGGCCGACAGCCCGACGCGGCGGGCGGCGGGGGCAAGCCGCGACAGCCGCGCCAGACCCAGCGCCAGCAGGTCGCCGCGCTTGGTCCCGGCCAGCGCATGCAGTTCGTCGATGATGACGCAGCGGAGGTTGCGGAACAGCCGGTCGGCGTCGGTGTAGGACAGCAGCAGCGCCAAGCTTTCCGGCGTCGTCATCAGCATGTGCGGCGGATGGGTGCGCTGGCGTTTGCGCTTGGCCTCCGGCGTGTCGCCGGTTCGCGTCTCCGCCCGGATCGGCAGCCGCATCTCGGCGATCGGCTGTTCCAGATTGCGCTGGATGTCGACGGCCAGCGCCTTCAGCGGCGAGATGTAGAGGGTGTGCAGCCCCTCGCGCGGCCGTTCCGCCAGTTCGATCAGCGAGGGCAGGAAGCCGGCGAGCGTCTTGCCGCCGCCGGTGGGCGCGATCAGCAGCGCGCTCTCCCCCCGCTCCGCCGCCTCGACCATGGCGACCTGATGAGGGTGCGGCGCCCAGCCGCGCGACCGGAACCACGCGGCGACATTGGGCGGAATCAGGGCGGGGGAGGGGGCATCCATGGCGACCGGACTGTAGCGGATCGCCTGGAACGGAGGAAGAACGATATATGGGGGAGGGCGTTACGCCGTCGCCGCCTTCTTCATCCCGAAGCAATGCTCCGGCCCCGGGAAGGCGCGGCTGCGCACCTCGGCGGCGTAGGCCGCGGCGGCTTCGCTCACCGACTCGCCGAGATTGGCGTAGCGCTTGACGAATTTCGGCTGGAAGGCGCCGAACAGGCCCAGCATGTCATCGGTGACGAGCACCTGCCCGTCGCAGGCCGGCGACCCGCCGATGCCGATGGTGGGAATCGCCACCTCCCCGGTGATGCGGCGGGCGAGTTGCTCCATCGTGCCTTCGATCACCAGCGTGAAGGCGCCGGCATCCGCGATGGCGCGGGCGTCGGCGGCGATCCGCTCCGCGGCCTCGGCGTCGCGGCCGACCGCCTTGTAGCCGCCGAGCGTGTTAACGGATTGCGGGGTCAGCCCGACATGGCCCATCACCGGGATGCCGCGGGCGGTCAGGAAGGCCACCGTATCCGCCATCTCCAGCCCGCCCTCCAGCTTGACCGCCTGGGCGCCGGTTTCGGCCATCACGCGGGCCGAGGCGCGGAAGGCCGCCTCCTTGCTTTCCTGGTAGCTGCCGAAGGGCAGGTCGACCACGACGCAGGCCCGTTCCGACGCGCGGACCACGGCGGCGCCATGGGCGATCATCATGTCCAGCGTCACCGGCAGCGTGCTGTCCAGCCCATAAACCACCATTCCCAGCGAATCGCCGACCAGCAGCAGGTCGACATGCGGATCGAGCAGCCGGGCCACCGGAGCGGTGTAGGCGGTCAGGCAGACGATGGGCTCGCCCCCCTTGCGGGCGCGCAGCGCCGGGACCGACTGACGGGCGGTGAGGTTGGACGCACTCATGATCGGGCCTTTCCGGTACTGGCTGCGGCGTAATGGCTCGTTTACCACTCAATACGCTTGCCCGGCGCACAGTCGGGCTGCGCAGAATGGCGCAGATACACCAAAACCGCCCACGCGAAGATCGCGGGACGGTCGGGTGCAAGACACAAGGGGTCTTGGGCGCGCATCACACGCGCCCTTCGCAGTCGCTAAGAGCGACTGGCGATTAGTAGCCCTCGCGTTCCATCCGCTTGCGGAGCAGCTTGCGGGTGCGACGCACCGCTTCAGCCTTCTCACGCGCACGCTTCTCCGAGGGCTTCTCGTAGTTGCGACGCAGCTTCATTTCACGGAAAATGCCCTCGCGCTGCATCTTCTTCTTCAGCGCGCGGAGGGCCTGATCGACGTTGTTGTCTCGGACCAGAACTTGCACGTTTACCGTCACCCTTCAAGTGTGCCGTGTTGCGCAAAGGCAACAAATAGGTATGCGCGGCAGGCGCACCCCTTGTGTGGGCGCAGTGTGTAGCACGCCCCACCGCCTTTGTGAAGGGGAGTCTTCGGTCCGCAAGCATGAGCGGCGCCGTAAGCACAGGAAACGGTTGCCCCGTCCGCATCCGCACTCCAGATATAGTGCCATGCCAGTGCTTCCAATCGCCCGAATGGGCAATCCCGTACTCCGCAAGATCGCGGAGCCTGTCGCCGACCCGACCGATCCGGCGGTATCCCGGCTGGCGGCCGACATGATCGCCACCATGCTGGATGCCCCCGGAGTCGGATTGGCTGCGCCGCAGATCTCGGAATCGCGCCGGATCATCGTCTTCCGCGTTCCCGCCGACCGCGGCGAAGGGGAGGAGGTGGCGAACACAGTCCTGGTCAACCCGGTGATCGAGCCGCTGTCCGACGACAAGGTACTGGGTTGGGAGGGCTGCCTGTCGATCCCGGGCCTGCGCGGTCTGGTGCCGCGCTACGGGCGCATCCGTTACCGGGGATATGGCTTGGATGGCGCCCGGATCGAACGCGAGGCAAGCGGTTTCCATGCCCGTGTGGTCCAGCACGAGGTCGACCACCTGGACGGCGTGCTCTATCTTGATCGCATGGACGATCTGCGGCTCCTCGTCTGCACCGAGGAGATGCATCATATCAACGCCGCGCTCGCCGCGGCCACGGACGCGCCGTCCCGGACCTGAGGGCGGGCGCAGGGAGAGTTGGCTATGAGCATCGACACGCTTCGCGACGAGATTCTGGTGGCGAGCCTGCCCAATGTGGTGTTCGACGGCTGGAGCCTGCAGGCCCTGCGCGACGGCACCCAGATGGCCGGGCACGAGCCGTCTGCGCTGCTGCGCGCCTTCCCCGGCGGCGTGACCGACGCGGTGGAGCATTTCGCCGACTGGACCGACCGCCAGATGCTCGACCGGCTGGAAGCCCAGCCGCTGGCCGAGATGAAGGTGCGCGAGCGCATCTCCCTCGCCGTCCGCACCTATTTCGAGGTGCTGGAGCCCTACCGCGAGGCCAAGCGCCGGCAGCTGTCCTATCTGGCGATGCCGCAGAATGTGGCGCTCGGCCTGCGGCTGCTCTACCGCACGGTGGACGCGATGTGGTTCGCCGCCGGCGACACCTCCACCGACTACAACCACTATACCAAGCGGGCGCTCCTGTCGGCGGTGGTGAGTTCCTCCACCTTCTACTGGCTGGACGACAAGTCGGAAGGGCATGTGGAGACTCGCGCCTTCATCGACCGGCGTTTGGCCGACGTGATGGCGGTGGGCAAGGCGACCTCGTCGGTCGGCAAGCTCGGCTCGATGCTGAACTTCTTCCCCAATCCCCTGCGTTTCGCCCGCCAAATGCGCCAGCGCACCACCAGCGCCCAGGCCAGCAACGCGACCGTGCATATGGCGGAGAACATCTGAGGGGGAGGCGTGATTCGCCCTCTCCCGGGCGGGAGAGGGCGTTTTATTTCCGCTTCGTCTTTGCCGCCTTCTTCGCAGCGGCCCGCAAGGCCGCCTCGAACCCCGACCGTGCCCAGGGCAGCAGTTCGTCGCGGTCGTCCAGCGCCGAGTCGGGTGGGGGATAGTAGGACAGGGTGGTCGGTTTGTCCGGCATCGGCCGGAAGGGCTCCAGGCCCAGCGCGGCGAACGACTCTCGGTTCACGTCGTCCGCCTTGACATACAGCGTCTCGTCCGCGACCAGCGCAAAGGTCAGCCCGTCGATGGACAGACCATAGCCGCCGAACATGCGGCGCGCCCGCACGTCACCCAGCGGCGCCATCATCTCGCAGAGCGTGGCGACATATTCGCTGGGCGGCCGGGCGGGCATCCGTTGGGAGAGGTTACTTCTTGCGGAAGGCGTCCAGCGCGACGACCTCGCCGCGCTTCGGCTCTTCGGCCGGAGCGGCTTCCTCCGCCTTTTCCTCGACGCGCTCGGCGGCGGGGCGGGGCGGGATGGAGGAGACCTCCGCCGATTCGGCGGCGGCCAACGGCTGGAACTGCAGCGCGAAATTCACCGACGGGTCGGCGAAGGTGGTGATGGCGGCGAAGGGGATCACCAGCCGTTCATGCACGTTGTTGAAGCTCAGCGTCACTTCGAAATGATCGTCCGTCACGTCCAGACCGTAATACTGGAACTGCAGGACGATGGTCATCTCGTTGGGATACTGGGATGCCAGATAGTCCGGAATCTCGACGCCGGGGAACCCGGTGCGGAAGGTCAGGTAGAAATGGTGATTGCCCGGCAAGCCGCGCTCGGCAACCTCGGTCAGCGCGTCGCGGACAACGCCGCGCAACGCGGTCTCGACCATGCGGTCATAGCGGAGCTGCTCTTTCGGCATGCTTGGGCGGGTCCCTGATAACGCGATCGGTCTGGCGTTCCGTCGGCGAAAAGGCCGGTTGCGGACGCTCGGAAAAGAGGTGTGGGCCTTCTGTTGCTAGGCGGCCCACGGCCCCACCCTTAGGCGCTAACCCTCGGGGATTAGGTTTAGGCTACCAGCCGCCGTTAGGCAGCGAGGCGAGCCTGAGCAACGTTGTCGTTGGCAACTATTGCAACGGCCCGATAACGGCGGAACCATGCCGAGCGAAAACCATGCCTTTACCACGCGTGTCGATCCTATTTCGCCCCCAACGACCCCGGTCAACGAGTCCGGTGTATGGTTGGTGGAGGCGCCGGGTACCGCCCCCGGGTCCACAACGCTTATTCCACAAGGCGTTTATCGCCATAGTCGGCGAACCGACGACGCGAATATAGGCACTCCGGTCGGGCAAGGGAAGGGGCTGTGTGACGTCATCGCCAAATGCGTACCACGGAGCACCGCCGTGGAGCCGCTCCCTGCATGAGGACGGATTGTCCCGTTCCCGTGCCGCGCGCTGTCTGATAAGACTGCCGACTTCGTAACCCCGGAGTCACCATGCCGATCACGCCCGAGCAGCGCGACGAAATCGATCGCCTGCGCGCCGTCACCGCCACCACCCGCCGCGCCACCGTCCCGGCCCTGGAGGACATCCTCTATCAGCCGCTGGAGGTGCTGGACCACGGCTTCGTCCGCGTCATCGACTATATGGGCGACGATGCGGCGGTCGTGCAGGCGGCGCGCGTGTCCTATGGCAAGGGCACCAAGAAGGTCAGCGAGGATTCCGGCCTCATCAAGTATCTGATGCGCCACCGCCACTCGACCCCGTTCGAGATGTGCGAGATCAAGTTCCATGTGAAGCTGCCGATCTTCGTCGCCCGCCAGTGGATTCGCCACCGCACCGCGAACGTGAACGAATATTCGGCGCGCTATTCCATCCTCGACCGCGAGTTCTACGTGCCGGCGCCGGAACAGCTGGGCGCCCAGGCCGTGGTGAACCGCCAGGGCCGCGGCGACGTGCTGCAGGGCGAGGAGGCGGCCGACGTCATGCGGCTGCTGCGCGAGGATTCCGAGCGCGCCTACAGCCACTATGAAGAGATGCTGAACCACCGCGAGGACGGCACCGTCATCGACCCGTCCCGCCAGGGTCTGGCGCGCGAGTTGGCGCGGATGAACCTGTCGCTGAACTACTACACGCAGTGGTACTGGAAGGTCGATCTTCACAACCTCCTGCACTTCCTGTCGCTGCGCGCCGACAGCCACGCCCAGTACGAGATCCGCGTCTACGCCGACGCGATGCTGGACGTGGTGAAGCGTTGGGTTCCGGCCGTCTACGAGTCCTTCACCGAATACCGCATGGGCGGCGCCCATCTGTCGCGCACCGGGCTGGACGTGGTGAAGCGCCTGCTGGCCGGGGAGCCGGTGACGCAGGAGGCCAGCGGCCTGTCCAAGCGCGAATGGCGCGAGCTGATGGACCAGCTCGGCCGCAGCGATTCGTAAGACGGGACGCAATACGATGACGCCGCATCAGGCCGAAAGCATCTACCGCCAAGGCCTGATCGCCGCGCAGGCCGGCCGCTGGGTCGAGGCGCAGGAACTGATCGCCCAGGCCATCACAGCCCGCCCTGGCGTCGCCGTCTGGTGGGCCACCTACGGGCTTGTGCTGGAAAGCCGGGGCGATCTGCCGGCCGCGGTGCAGGCGTTCGCCGGGGCGCTGAACCTCGACGACGATCTTGCCATGGCGATGGATGGCCTGCTGGCGGCGGCGGAAAAACTGGCCGTCGCCGGCCACGTCGCTCTGGCGGAGGGGTGCTACTGTCGTGCGCTGGCGCTCGCCCCCGCCACGCCGGCCGCTCTGGTCAAAGCCGGCGCCCTGCTGTGGTCGCAGGGGGTTGATCCGGCGGGGCTGCTTCGCCGGGCCGCGCTGCTTCAGCCGGACCGCCGTGCCTGATTGAGGGCCTGCCGGAACCTGATTTCAGTCCCGGTCGTCGTACTCGTCGTCCCGCCCATCGTCTTCCGCTTCCGCGGCGAGGCGGCGCTGGTTGGCCAGCATGTCGAGCGCGCCTTGCAGGATGTAGGCGGCGGCCATCTTGTCCACCACCTCGTCGCGGCGCTTGCGGGTCATGTCGGCCTCGCCGATCATGAATCGCTCCACCGCGGAGGTCGACAGCCGCTCGTCCCAGAAGGCGATCTCCGCCTCCCAGCCCAGCAGGTCGGGCCGCTCCAGCAGATTCTTGGCGAAGGCGCGCACCGACTCGGCGCGCGGCCCCTCCGTCCCGTCCATGTTCAATGGCAGCCCGACCACCAAGCCGCCGATGCCGTAATCGCGGATGGTCTTGCCAAGCTCGCGCGCATCCTGGGTAAACTTGGTCCGCTTCAGCGTGCCGATGGGAGATGCGACGATCAGTCCCGGATCGGCAACCGCCAGCCCGACGGTCTTGGTGCCGACGTCAAGGCCAAGCAAACGTTGGTTTTTGCCCAGCCGGGCCGCGAGTTCGGAGAGGGTGTGGATCATCACCCGACCATAAGGCCGCAGCCTTGTCACCGCAAGATCGCTTGAGTTGTTGTTCAAGATACTTATTCTTCTAAGCATGATCTGCGCATCGACCCCGCCCATTCTGTCGCACCGGCCGCTTGCCGACGGCGACATCCCGACCATCTGCGGATTCCCCCGCAGCGCGGAAGAGCTGTATTTCCTGTTCCCACGTGCGGTCTGGCCGCTGACCCCCGATCAGGTCCGGGCGACGCTCGGCACCCGCCGCGATCCGACCGTGGTGACCCTGTCCGAAAACGGGCGCGAGCGGGTGGTCGGCTATGCAAACTACGCCACCTTCGAAGACGGGCGGACCGCCAGCATCGGCAATGTCAGCGTCGACCCGACCCTGCGCCGCCGCGGCATCGCGGAATATCTGGTGCGGACGATGATCGACCGCGCCTTCGACCACCACCACCTCCCCGAACTGACCCTCTACTGCTTCAACACCAACACGCCGGCCCTGCTGCTCTATGCCAAGCTCGGCATGATGCCGATCGCGCTGGAGACGCGGGTGACGCCCTGGGGCGATCCGATCGCACTGTTCAAGCTGCGCACGGACCATGCCAGCTGGCGCTCCGCCGCCCCAATCGCAGCCTGAACCGGCCCCTCTTGCCTCGCTCATGGCCGGAATCGTTGCGGTTGGCGTGCGCGGGTGTTAGCTTCGCGGCCGATTTCCAATGTTTTGGAAGAGAGTAGAGGCATGTCGCTCGACAAGGCCACGGTGGCCAAGATCGCGCATCTGGCCCGCATCAAGGTGCCGGACGAGGAACTGGAATCCCTGGCTGGGGAACTTAGCCAGATTCTGACCTTCGTGGAACAGCTCAACGAGGTCGACACGAAGGACGTGCCGCCGATGACCAGCGTGGCCGCGCAAAAGCTGCGCCGCCGCAAGGACGAGGTCACCGACGGCGGTTACGCCGCGCAGGTCCTGTCGAACGGTCCGGAAACGGCCGAAGGCTTCTACGTCGTGCCCAAGGTGGTCGAGTGATGACGGCGCTCACGCATCTGACGATGGCGGAGGCCCTCGATGGCCTCGCCAAGAAGGAGTTCACCGCGGTCGAGCTGACCGAGGCGCATGTGCGCGCGGTCGAGGCCGTGCGGCCCTTCAACATCTTCATCACTGAGACCCCCGACGCCGCCCTGTCGATGGCCAAGGCCAGCGACGAGCGCCGCGCCAAGGGCGAGGCCGGGCCGATGGACGGCCTGCCCATCGCGGTGAAGGATCTGTTCTGCACCAAGGGCGTTTCGACCACCGCCGGTAGCCACATCCTGGACGGCTTCAAGCCGGAGTACGAGTCCACGGTGACCTCCCAGCTGTGGCGCGACGGCGCCGTCATGCTGGGCAAGGTGAACCTGGACGAGTTCGCCATGGGCTCCGCCACCATCACCGCCCATCAGGGCGAGACGGTCAGCCCCTGGAGCCCCGGCGCGCCCGGCGCCTGGGAGAAGAAGATCGTCGCCGGCGGGTCGTCGGGCGGTTCCGCCGCGGTGATTGCCGCGCGCGCCGCGCTGGGCGCCACCGGCACCGACACCGGCGGCTCGATCCGCCAGCCGGCCGGCTACACCGGCACCGTGGGCATCAAGCCGACCTACGGCCGCTGCTCGCGCTGGGGCATCGTAGCCTACGCCTCCTCGCTGGACCAGGCCGGGCCGATGACCCGTACGGTCGAGGATGCGGCGATCATGCTGCGTTCCATGTGCGGTTTCGACCCGAAGGACTCCACCTCCGTCGACATGCCGGTGCCGGACTTCCGCGCCGCGCTGACCGGCGACATCCGCGGCCTGCGCGTCGGCATCCCGAAGGAATACCGGGTGGAGGGCCTGTCGCCGGAGATCGCCGCGCTGTGGGACCAGGGCATCGCCTGGCTGAAGGAGGCTGGTGCCGAGCCGGTCGAGGTCAGCCTGCCGCACACCAAATACGCGCTGGCCGCCTATTACATCATCGCGCCGGCCGAGGCGTCGTCCAACCTCGCGCGCTATGACGGCGTGCGCTACGGCCTGCGGGTCGAGGGCGGCAACCTCAAGGAGATGTACGAGAACACCCGCGGCGCCGGCTTCGGCAAGGAAGTGCAGCGCCGCATCCTGATCGGCACCTATGTGCTGTCGGCCGGCTATTACGACGCCTATTACAACAAGGCCCGTCAGGTGCGCACGCGCATCAAGTGGGACTTCGACGAGGCGTTCAAGAGCTGCGACGTCATCCTGACGCCGACCGCTCCCAGCACGCCCTTCGCCATCGGCGAGAAGATGGGCGATCCGGTGCAGATGTACCTGAACGACGTCTTCACCGTTCCGATCAACCTCGCCGGCCTGCCGGCCATGTCGGTTCCGGCCGGACTCGGTGCCGACGGCCTGCCGCTCGGCCTGCAGCTGATCGGCCGCCCCTTCGACGAGGAGACGCTCCTGCGTGTCGGCCACGTCGTCGAGAAGGCTGCCAACTTCACCGCGGTTCCGCCCTTCGTGGCGTGACGCGGGCGACATGACAGCGAAAAGGGCCGGCTCGCAGGAGCCGGCCCTTTTCGCTTTAAAGCTATTGGATGGAGCCATTTCCCTCCCCCGCCCAGCGGGGGAGGGTCAGGGTGGGGGCATCGTCAGCCGACATCCACCCATCAGCCCGACCTGCATCACGCCCCGCCGATCCCCTGCACATAGGTCTCGCCGGTCTTCGGATCGATGTTCTCGCCCGTGCCCGGGGTGCCCGGCGGCGCTTCGTCCTTGTCGCTCATCGGCTCGACCGCCGGCTTCACCGGGATCGGCTTGTTGGCGGGACGGTCGCTGCCGGACCGCTCGTTCTGCGGCAGGTCGGACGTCTTTTCCTCGGCCATGACGGCATTCTCCCTCTGGTGGACGACTTCACCCCAACCCAACAAGGCGGCCGCCCCTTCGTCACCCTCCGTCTCCGCTATTCCGCGGCCTCCAGTGCCACCCGCGCCAGTTCCAGCAGCTTCTTGTCCACCTCCTCCTCGTCATAGCCGGGGTTGTCGGCCAGGGAGTCGCGCAGGCGCATGGTGATGAATTCACCGGTGTGATGCTTCTCGTAAAGGCGGACGTCGCCCAGCGCCTTGGCGACGCGGTTCAGCCGATCGCGGTCCATCATGCTCTCCCGTCCTGGTCACTCATCTCGAACACTGCTGTGGCAACAGCCGGGCCGCCGCATCATTCCTGTGCGTCGACGTTCCCCATGCGCCGTACTGCGCTTGGATGCCGGAACAGGACGCGGCTCCCGGGCGTCCCTGTTCATGGCTGCAATCACCGGCGATTGGGGGCGAAGGCATGGACCCGGGACACGATCAACGGCGGGAACTGCTCACCCGCGTGCGCCATGTCGTGGAGCATTACGAACGCCACAGCACTGCCGGCCCCGCCATCATGCGCGGTGTCCGCTACGACCTCGCGGTGCGGGCAACCGACCTGAACGGCGACGGCTGCCTGTTCCCGGCCTGCCATTGTGCGAAGGCCGACTGTGCCGAGCGCAAGGGCTGCGCGCCGCCCGATGTCGGCGCCTGGATCGAGCAGGCCAAAAAAGAAAACCGCCCCCGGCGCGAACCGGGAGCGGCTTTCGAATGATGCGCGACCGACCACGGCGTCCGTTGCCGGACGCCGTGGGGCAACATCAGACCGAGTAGTACATCTTGTACTCGATCGGGTGCGGCATGGTCTCGAAGGCCATCATCTCTTCCGTGCGGAGGTCGATGTAGCCGTCGATCATGTCCTGCGTGAAGACGTCGCCCTTGCGCAGGAACTCGTTGTCCTCGCGCAGAGAGTTCAGGGCTTCGCGCAGCGAGCCGCAGACGGTCGGGACCTTGGCCAGCTCTTCCGGCGGCAGGTCGTACAGGTTCTTGTCCATCGCGTCGCCCGGATGGATCTTGTTCTGGATGCCGTCCAGGCCGGCCATCAGCATGGCGGCGAAGGCCAGGTACGGGTTGGCCGACGGATCCGGGAAGCGGACCTCGACGCGCTTGCCCTTCGGCGAGGCGACGTACGGGATGCGGCAGGACGCCGAACGGTTGCGGGCCGAGTAGGCCAGCAGAACCGGGGCCTCATAGCCCGGGACCAGACGCTTGTAGCTGTTGGTCGACGGGTTGGTGAAGGCGTTCAGCGCCTTGGCGTGCTTGATGATGCCGCCGATGTAGTACAGCGCCAGCTCCGACAGGTCGGCGTACTGGTTGCCGGCGAACAGCGGCTGGCCGTCCTTCCAGATCGACTGGTGGCAGTGCATGCCCGAGCCGTTGTCGCCGAAGACCGGCTTCGGCATGAAGGTGGCCGACTTGCCGTAGGCGTGGGCGACGTTGTGCACCACGTACTTGTAGTACTGCATGTTGTCGCCGGTGCGGACCAGCGTGTCGAACTTGATGCCCAGCTCGTGCTGGGCGGCGGCCACCTCGTGGTGGTGCTTCTCGACCGGAACGCCCATCTCGGCCAGGACGCTCAGCATCTCGGCGCGCAGGTCGTTGCAGCTGTCGATCGGGGCGACCGGGAAGTAGCCGCCCTTGGTGCCCGGGCGGTGGCCCAGGTTGCCGTCCTCATACTCCTTGCCCGACGAATAGGAGCCTTCGTCCGAGGCGAACTCGTAGGACACCTTGTTCATCTCGACGGAATACTTGACGTCGTCGAACACGAAGAACTCGGCTTCCGGACCGAAGAAGACGGTGTCGCCGATGCCGGCCGACGCGGTGTACTTCTCGGCGGCCTTGGCGATGCCGCGCGGGCAGCGGGCGTAGGCGCCGCCGGTGGCCGGATCGTAGACGTCGCAGAGGATGTTCAGCGTCGGCTGGGCGGCGAACGGGTCCATGATGGCCGTCGTCGGGTCCAGCTTCAGGATCATGTCCGACTCTTCGATGCCCTTCCAGCCGGCGATCGAGGAACCGTCGAACATGATGCCGTCTTCGAACACGTCCTCGTCGATGGTCGAGACGTGCTGGGCCGTGTGGTGCAGCTTGCCGCGCGGGTCGGTGAAGCGCAGGTCCACGTACTTGACGTCGTGTTCCTTGATCAGGTCGAAGACCTTGCTGATGTCGGACATGTCTCTTTTTCCACGCTTTAAGAGGGTTGGATCCCGCTGCGTCAAGCCGCCGCCCCAGCCCCTTCGGGGCTTCGGCGGCGGAGGGCGGCGCTTGCGGCGGACGTTATCTCACGCCTTTCTTCCCCATACAACGCGCCAACCCAAAAACTCGCACGTTCGCCATAGGCGGCCATCGGCCATTCGGCTAGGGGTGCGGCAAGGGCCGGCACGAGGGGGTGGGGAAAGCGGCGCATGTTGGCGGGTGCTGGTCGGAAGTAAGCCGGTTGGAAGGGCGGGAACGGGTGCGGCGCGCGATCAGATCGCGTCGGCACCCTTTTCGCCGGTGCGGATGCGGACCACTTCCTCCACGGGCGTGACGAAGATCTTGCCGTCGCCGATGCGGCCGGTATGGGCGGCCTGCTGGATCGCCTCGATCGCCCGTTCCACCAGGGAGTCTTCCATCACCACCTCGATCTTCACCTTCGGCAGGAAGTCCACGACAT
>JAFAFA010000128.1 GCA_023423695.1 Pseudomonadota bacterium
CGCGGCGCCCGCGGGGGTGTAGGCGAGTTCGGCGACCTCGGGCATCTGGCTGCTCCACTGTATGCTCGTTCTGAGCAAAACCATATTTACTCTTTTCGAGCATATCAAGCGGAAAAGAGGACGCGGAAACATTCCCGATCCGGCGGTGTTGTGCCCGGGTTGGGGGAAGCCCGGATGCGGCGCTGCTCATCCGGGAGTCCGCTCATCCGGGCGTTGTTTGGAGAACCGTCGATGAAAGCCTTCCTCGCCGCGCTCTGCGCCATCGTGGTCCTGGCCGCCGGCGCTTGGGCGGTCCTGCCGACCCTGTTCGCCCGAACTGCCGACGAGACCTTCGCCTCCGCCGGCGCACGGGTGGGGGAGGAGGCGTCCGTCGCGCACCGCAACTTCTCCGGCGATCCGCAGGTCCGTCCCCCGCAGGCGCGCCCTCAGGAGTGATCCCGCGGACAGAGGAAAAGGATGACCCCGGCAGGGTAACCCCGACCGGATAAGGCAACCTTTGCCCCTGCGGGCCGTTATCCCAGTTCCAGCCGAACATGGCCTTTGGGAGTTGTCGGGAGCGGCTTGCGGGAGTGTGATGACGGTTCATGATCCGGAAAGCGGCGCGGACGGCCTGCGCGCCGACGTCTATAGGCTGCTGGCGTTGACGCTGGCGGCCCCGCCCTCTGCCGACCTGCTGGGATTGCTCGGCGGCCTGACGGGCGACGCCACGGCGATCGGCCGTGCCTTCGACGACCTCGCGGCACGCGCCCGCGTCACCGGTCCGCAACAGGCGGAGCGCGAGTTCAACGCGCTGTTCATCGGCGTCGTCCAGGGCGAGCTGGTCCCCTATGCCTCCTACTACCGCACCGGCTTCCTCACCGACCGGCCGCTGTCGGCCCTGCGCGCCGACCTGCAGGCGCTGGGGCTGGAGCGTGCGCCCGACGTGTCGGAGCCGGAGGACCACATCGCCGCGCTCTGCGACGTGATGGCCGTGCTGATCCGTGAAGGGGCCGATCCGGCCGTGCAGCGGCACATGCTGGACAGCCACCTGACGCCCTGGGCCGGGCGCTTCTTCCAGGATCTGGAAACGGCGGAGGCTGCCGCCCTCTACCGCCCGGTCGGCACCATCGGCCGCCTGTTCCTGGAGATCGAAGACGAAGCGCTGGCGCGACATACAGACCAGCTGGAGGGAGCCGACGCATGAAGACGCCGCCCGAACCCCCGCGCAATCCCCTGCAGCGCCGCGACATCCTGAAGACGCTGGGCCTGGGTGCGGCTGGCGCCGCCGCCGCCACCGTGCTGCCCGGCGGCGGGGAGGCGCAGGCCATGGAGTCGCCGCAGGAGCAGGTGAAGGCCCGCTACCGCGAAACCGAACACGTCAAGCGCTTCTACGCGCTGAACCGCCTCTAGAGCGGCCCGGAGGGTGTCCATGCTGGTCAAACGGTCCTCGGCGAAAGCGTCGCGTGGCAAGAGCTCCGGTCTGTTCGGGGCGCTGGCCGACAGCCTGGAGTCGGGCGTCAGCCGCCGCGGCTTCCTGCGCCGGTCCGGCCTTGCCGCTGGCGGCATCGCCGCCGTCGGCGCTCTGCCGGGTGCCATGATCCGCAAGGCGGAGGCGGGTCCGATCCTGCCGAACATCGAGGTGGTGACGCGCAAGAACGTCTGCACCCATTGCTCGGTCGGCTGCACGGTGATCGCCGAGGTGCAGAACGGCGTCTGGGTCGGGCAGGAGCCCGGCTGGGAAAGCCCGATCAACCAGGGCACCCACTGCGCCAAGGGCGCCTCGGTGCGCGAGCTGACCAAGGGCACCCGCCGGGTCAAATACCCGCTGAAGCTGGTGGACGGCGTGTGGCAGCGGATCGGCTGGGACCAGGCGATCGAGGAGATCGGCAACCAGCTGGCGGACATCCGCCAGGCGTCGGGGCCGGACGCGGTGTTCTGGCTGGGCTCGGCAAAGTTCTCCAACGAGGGCGCCTATCTCTACCGCAAGCTGGCCGCCTTCTGGGGGACCAACAACGTCGATCATCAGGCGCGCATCTGCCATTCCACCACGGTCGCCGGCGTGGCGAACACGTGGGGCTACGGCGCCATGACCAACAGCTACAACGACATCCAGAACTCCAAGGCGCTGCTGATCGTCGGCGGCAACCCGGCGGAGGCGCATCCGGTGTCGATGCAGCACATGCTGCGTGGCAAGGAGCACAACCGCGCGCCCTTCATCGTCATCGACCCGCGCTTCACCCGCACCGCGGCGCACGCCACCGAATATGTCCGCATCCGCCCCGGCACCGACATTCCCATCGCCTGGGGCCTGCTGTGGCACATCTTCGAAAATGGTTGGGAGGACAAGGAGTATATCCGCCAGCGCGTCTACGGCATGGACGAAATCCGCGCCGAGGTGAAGAAGTGGACTCCCGAGGAGGTGGAGCGGGTGACCGGCGTCCCCGGGGCCCAGCTGCGTCGGGTGGCGGAGGTGATTGCGAAGAACAAGCCCAGCACCGTCATCTGGTGTATGGGCGTCACCCAGCACACGGTGGGCACCGCCAACGTTCGCGCCCTGTCGATCCTGCAACTGGCGCTGGGCAACATCGGCGTGGCCGGCGGCGGCGCCAACATCTACCGCGGCCACTGCAACGTGCAGGGCGCCACCGATTTCGGCCTCGATGTCAGCACGCTGCCGGCCTATTACGGGCTGGCCGAAGGGGCGTGGAAGCATTTCGCCCGCGCCTGGGACGTCGAGTACGACTATCTGAAGGGCCGCTTCGCCTCCAAGGAGCTGATGGAGGCCAAGGGCATCCCGACCACCCGCTGGTTCGACGCGGTGCTGGCCAAGCCGGGCGAGATCGACCAGCCCAGCCCCTTGCGCGCCATGATGTGCTTCGGCCATGGCGGCAACACCGTCACCCGCATGCCGGAGATGGTGAAGGGCCTGGAGAAGCTGAGCCTGCTGGTCATCGCCGACCCGCACCCGACCACCTTCGCCGCCATCAAGGAGCGGCGCAACGGCACCTACATCCTGCCGGCCTGCACCCAGTTCGAGACCGACGGGTCGCGCACCTGCTCCAACCGCTCGATGCAGTGGGGCGAGAGGGTGGTGGAGCCGATCTTCGAATCGAAGGACGACTACACCATCATCTACCTGCTGGCGCGCAAGCTGGGCTTCGCCGACGAGATGTTCAAGCACATCACGGTGGAGAACACGCGCCCAGTGCCGGAGGACATCCTGCGCGAGATGAACCGCAGCTGCCTGTCCATCGGCGCCACCGGCCAGTCGCCGGAACGGCTGAAGATGCACATGAAGCATCAGGCCGATTTCGACAAGATCACCATGCGGGCATCCTCCGGCCCCTGCGCCGGCGATTATTACGGCCTGCCCTGGCCCAGCTGGGGCCATCCTGAGATCAAGCATCCGGGATCGGCGGTTCTCTACGACACCTCCAAGCATGTGATGGACGGCGGCGGCGTCTTCCGCGCCCGCTTCGGGGTGGAGCGCAACGGCGTCTCGCTGCTTGCCGACGGCTCCTATTCGAAGGGGTCGGAGATTGAGGACGGCTATCCCGAATTCACCATGGCCGTGCTGAAGAAGCTGGGCTGGGACAAGGACCTGACACCGGAGGAGATGCGCGTCATCCAGGCCATCGGCGGCAACGACGTGGACAGCGTCAGCTGGCAGACCGACCTGTCGATGGGCATCATCCGCGTCGCGCTGAAGCATGGCTGCGTGCCGCACGGCAACGCCAAGGCGCGCGCCGTCGCCTGGAACCTGCCCGACCCGGTGCCGATCCACCGCGAGCCGATCTATTCCCCGCGCCCCGAATTGGTGAAGGCCTATCCGGCCATCGAGGACCGGCGCGACTTCCGTCTGGTCCAGCTTGCCCGCTCGCTGCAGTTCAAGGTGGCCGACAGCGACCTGCGCCAGCGCTTCCCCATGGTGCTGACCTCCGGACGGTTGGTCGAGTACGAGGGTGGCGGCGAGGAGACGCGCTCCAACGTCTGGCTTGCCGAGCTGCAGCAGTCGATGTTCGCGGAGATCAACACCAAGGACGCCGAACGGCTGGGCATCAAGGACGGGTCCTGGGTCTGGGTCTATGGGCCGGAGGACGGCAGCAAGGCCAAGGTGAAGGCGCTGGTGACTGACCGCGTCGGTGGCGGCACGGTGTTCATGCCCTTCCACTTCTCCGGCTTCTGGCAGGGCGAGTCCCTGCGCAGCAACTACCCGCCCAACACCGACCCCATCGTGCTGGGCGAACCGGTCAACGGGGTGACGACCTACGGCTACGACCCCGTCACCTTCATGCAGGAAACCAAGGTCACCCTCTGCCGGGTCGAGCCGGCATGACGTGCAGGAGCTGAGTAGAGCCATGGCCCGGATGAAGTTCCTGTGCGACGCGGAACGCTGCATCGAGTGCAACGCCTGCGTCACCGCCTGCAAGAACGAGCATGAGGTCCCCTGGGGCATCAACCGCCGCCGTCTGGTCACGCTGAACGACGGCAAGCCGGGCGAGCGGTCGATCTCCATGGCCTGCATGCACTGCAACGACCCGCCCTGCGCCGCGGTGTGCCCGGTCGACTGCTTCCTGCAGACCGCCGACGGGGTGGTGCTGCACAGCAAGGACCTGTGCATCGGCTGCGGCTACTGCTTCTACGCCTGCCCGTTCGGCGCGCCGCAATTCCCGCGCACCACCGATTTCGGCAGCCGCGGCAAGATGGACAAGTGCACCTTCTGCGCCGGCGGTCCCGAAGCCGACAACAGCGTTGAGGAGTACCAGAAATACGGCTCCAACCGCTTGGCCGAAGGCAAGCTGCCCTTGTGCGCGGAGATGTGCTCCACCCGCGCGCTGATGGGCGGCGACGGTGCGGTGCTGGCCGACATCTACCAGGAGCGCTCGCTGCGCCGCGGCTACGGCTCCGGCGCGCCGGGCTGGTCCACCGCCTACGGCCGCAACGACCGCGGCTCCCCATTCGCGCCCGGCGGGCCGAGCACGGGAGGGGCGTGAGGAGTTCCGCGCCGGCTGCCCCCTCCAGAATGAGAGACCATACCGGGAGACCACCATGCGCCCCCTGCACGCCCTGCTGCTGCTGATCGCCCTGCTGGCCGTTCAGAGTCTGGCCGCTCCGACTTTCGCACAAGCGCAGCTCTACCAGGTGCCCGGCCCCAACTCGCCCACCACCAAGGAGCAGGTGCCGCTCTACGTCCCGCAGGACGACAAGGTGATCGGCCGCGTCAGCATCCCGGACGAGAAGCTGGCGGTGCTGGTCCAGCCGGAAGGGCGGGAATGGCGGGAATGGCGCAGCCACACGCTGCGGCTGGCGATCGGCGGGCTGGCCATCGGCATGACGGCGGTGCTGACGATCTTCTTCCTCTATCGCGGCACCATCCGCATCCATGGCGGCAAGTCGGGACGGCTGGTCCTGCGCTTCAACGGGCTGGACCGCTTCGCCCATTGGACGACGGCGGTCAGCTTCCTGGCGATGGCGCTCACCGGCGTGATCCTCACCTTCGGCCGGACGCTGCTGATCCCCCTGATCGGCCATCAGGCCTTCACGCCGCTGGCGGAATATTCCAAGTCGATCCACAATTTCGTCAGCGTGCCCTTCGTCGTCGGGCTGCTGATGATCGTGGCGCTGTGGATGCGCGACAACATTCCCGAGAAGTCCGACTGGCAATGGATCAAGACCGGCGGCGGCCTTTTTTCCAAGGCCGGCGGCCACCATCCGGAAGCCGGGCGCTTCAACGCCGGACAGAAGGGCGTGTTCTGGGGCATCGTGCTGGGCGGCATCGGCATGGCGGTCACCGGCTATCTGCTGATGGTGCCCTTCGCCTTCACCGGGATCGGCGGCATGCAGATCATGCACGTCATCCACGGGCTGCTGGCGGCCGTGCTGATCGCGGTGGTGATCGGCCACATCTACATCGGCACCATCGGCATGGAAGGCGCCTTCGACGCCATGGGCAGCGGCGATGTGGACGAGGCCTGGGCCATCGAGCATCACCGCCGCTGGTACCAGGAGCAGCTGCGCAAGGGCTATGTCGAGGGGCGGCAGCCGGCGGAGTGACCCCCTCCGGGTGTTCGTATAGGGTGGTGAGCGAACAATCCCACCACCCCGCCGTCTCCTTCCATAGTACAATTTACCCCCTCCCTCTCAGAATGGCTGAATGGCGCCGACAAACGCGCTGGACCGGGGACCTGACCGGTTCGCCACACTGAGAGGAACGGCCCAATGCTCCACCAGGCTCTCGACACGCTCCAGAAGCAGATCGCGCTCCGCCCCCGCTACGACAACTTTATCGGCGGCCAGTGGGTGGCGCCGGTGGATGGCCAATACTTCACCAACATCACCCCGATCACCGGCAAGCCGCTGTGCGAAGTCGCCCGTTCCCAGGCCGCCGACGTGGAACTGGCGCTGGACGCCGCCCACAAGGCCAAGGACGCCTGGGGCCGCACCTCGCCGACCGAGCGCTCGAACATCCTGCTGAAGATCGCCGACCGCATGGAAGAGCGGCTGGAGGTCATCGCGCTGGCCGAGACGCTGGACAACGGCAAGCCGATCCGCGAGACCCGCGCCGCCGACGTTCCGCTGGCCATCGACCACTTCCGTTATTACGCCGGCTGCATCCGCGCCCAGGAAGGCTCGATCGCCGAGATCGACCACACCACCTACGCCTACCATTTCCATGAGCCGCTGGGCGTCGTCGGCCAGATCATCCCCTGGAACTTCCCGCTGCTGATGGCCGCCTGGAAGCTGGCCCCGGCGCTGGCCGCCGGCAACTGCATCGTGCTGAAGCCGGCCGAGCAGACCCCGATGGCGATCATGGCGCTGATGGACATCATCGGCGACCTGCTGCCGCCCGGTGTCGTCAACGTCGTCAACGGCTTCGGCATCGAGGCGGGCAAGCCGCTCGCCACCTCCAAGCGCATCGCCAAGATCGCCTTCACCGGCGAGACCTCGACCGGCCGTCTGATCCTGCAATACGCCTCGGAGAACATCATCCCGTCGACCGTCGAGCTGGGCGGCAAGTCGCCGAACATCTTCTTCGAAGACGTGATGGCCGCCGACGACGAGTTCCTGGACAAGGCGCTGGAAGGCTTCGCGATGTTCGCGCTGAACCAGGGCGAGGTCTGCACCTGCCCGAGCCGCGTCCTGATCCAGAAGTCGATCTACGACCGCTTCATCAAGCTGGCGGTGGAGCGCGTCGCCAAGATCACCCAGGGCCATCCGCTGGACGGCGCCACCATGATCGGCGCCCAGGCCTCGCAGGAGCAGCTGGAGAAGATCCTCTCCTACATCGAGATCGGCAAGGCCGAGGGCGCCAAGGTCCTGCTCGGCGGCGAGCGGGCCCATCTGGGCGGCGAACTGGAGGGCGGCTATTTCGTGCAGCCGACCATTCTGGAAGGCCACAACAAGATGCGCATCTTCCAGGAGGAAATCTTCGGTCCGGTCGTCGCCGTGACCACCTTCGAGACCGAGGAAGAGGCGCTGGCCATCGCCAACGACAGCGAGTTCGGCCTGGGCGCCGGCGTGTGGAGCCGCGACGGCAACCGCGCCTTCCGCATGGGCCGCGGCATCCAGGCCGGCCGCGTGTGGACCAACTGCTACCACCTGTATCCGGCGCACGCCGCCTTCGGTGGCTACAAGAAGTCCGGCATCGGCCGCGAGACGCACAAGATGATGCTCGACCACTACCAGCAGACCAAGAACCTGCTGGTCAGCTACAGCCCGAAAGCGCTCGGCTTCTTCTGAGCCCTGCTCCTCCCTATCGGGCGAACCTGGGCCGGGGGCGCGTCCCCCGGCCTTTTTTCTTTCCCCGCGTGGTTTCGTGATAAAGGACCGACCATGCCAGCCGCCCCCATGCCAACGGACCGCGTCGTCGCCACCTCCGAAGCCATCGCCCTGCTGGGCCGCCTGTCGGCCAAGCACGGACCGCTGATGCTGCATCTGTCGGGCGGCTGCTGCGACGGGTCGGCGCCGCTCTGCCTGCCGCTGGGGGAGTTCCGCCTGGGCGGGCGCGACCTATGTCTCGGCACGGTCGCCGGTGCGCCCTTCTGCATGTCCGACGACACCTTCCAATGGTGGCGCAACACCCAGGTCATCCTGGACGTTATCCAGGCGCGCGGCGGCGGGTTCTCGCTGGAGGCGCCGGATGGAGTCCGCTTCACCGCCAAGGCCCGCCTGTTCACGGATGAGGAATTGGCGAGCCTTTCCGATCCGCAGCCTGCAAACACTCTCTGACAGACCATCACCGGGGAGCAGCCCTCCACCATGTCCTCCTTCACCGGCCCGCGGATTGGCCTTGCCCGCCGCCATCCCTGGAGTACCCTTGCCGGATCGCCTCCGCGGACGGAACGGGAGGCGCAGGGGGAAGCCATGTCCGCAAGGGACACGTCCGTGAAGTCACCGGCGAGGACGGCAACCGGCGACGGCATGCCGCGCGCCGTCACCCATGCCGAACGGCCGGACGAGGCCGCGCGCGCCCTGCGCGCCGGGCTGGGCGACGCGGCGCTGGAACTGGCGGTCGTCTTCTGCGCGCCGAGCTATGACAGGCAGGCGCTGGCCGACGCGCTGGCGGCGGAGTTCGGCACGGTGCCGGTCATCGGCTGCACCACCGCGGGAGAGATCGGCCCCGGCGGCTACACCACCAACGCGATGGTGGCGGTGGGCTTCCCGAGCGAGGACTTCTCCATCGTCACCGCGCTGGTCGACCATGTCGACCGTTTCGAGATCGCCGACAGCACCGCCATCGCACGGTCCCTGCTGTCGCGGCGCGACCGGGCGATGGCGAGTCGGCCGATGCCGCTGGGCGAGGAGGCCCGCAGCTTCGCCATGCTGCTGATCGACGGCCTGTCGATGAGCGAGGAGACGGTGGTCAGCGCGTTGCACAACGCGCTGATCGACATCCCGCTGTTCGGTGCGTCGGCCGGCGACGACCTGCATTTCGAGCGCACCTTCGTGCTGCATGAGGGCGCTTTCCATCCCAATGCCGCGGTGGTGGCGCTGTTCACCACCAACCGGCCCTTCACCGTCTTCCGCACCCAGCATTTCGTCAGTTCCGACCGCAAGATGGTGGTCACCGGCGCCGACCCGCAGCACCGCATCGTCCACGAGATCAATGCCGAGCCGGCGGGCCGCGAATACGCCCGGCTGGTCGGACTGGAGGGGGAGCCGCTGACCCCGATGATCTTTGCGTCGCACCCGGTGGTGGTGCGGGTCGGCGGCCAGTATCACGTCCGCTCGATCCAGAAGGTGAACGACGACGAGAGCCTGACCTTCTTCTGCGCCATCGACGAGGGCATCGTCCTGACCGTGGCGGAGGGGGTGGACCCCGTTTCCAACTTCGACGGGCTGATCGAGGGCATCGAGGCGGAGGTCGGCGCCCCCGACCTGATCCTCGGCTGCGACTGCATCCTGCGCCGGCTGGAGATGGAGCAGCGGCAATTGAACGCGGTGATGTCGGAACGGCTGGCGCGCCATCGGGTTGTCGGATTCTGTGCCTACGGCGAACAGGTGAACGGCATGCACGTCAACCAGACCTTCACGGGCGTCGCCATCGGAGGGCGCTAAGCCATGGCCGGCATCCCCACCCGCGGCCTGACCGCCGGGACGATCGATCCCGCCGAGCGCATCGCCGAGCTGGAGCGCGAGAACGCCAAGCTCCAGCGCATCAACAAGGTGCTGATGGACCGTGTCGAGCGGTCGATGGACTTCCAGGGCGGCGCCTTCTCGCTGTTCCAGACCGCCATCGTGCTGGAGCAGAAGATCCGCGAGCGCACGCTGGAGCTGGAACGCGCCCTGCACAAGCTGGAGGACAGCAACCGCGACCTCGCCCGCGCCAAGGAACTGGCGGACACCATGCGCACCCGCCTGTTCGAGGCGATCGAGTCGGTGAACGAAGGCTTCGCCCTGTTCGACTCCGCCGACCGGCTGGTGCTGTGCAACCGCAAATACCTGTCCTACTGGCCTTCGGTGGCGGGGCGTATCCAGGCCGGCATCCGCTTCAACGATCTGGTCGCCATGGTCGCCGCCGCCGGTGCGGTCAGCGAGCCGCCGCCCGACGTCTGGCTGCGCGAGCGGATGGAGCACCGCCACGACCTGAAGGGAGTCTTTCTCAACCGGCTGTCCGACGGCCGCTGGATCCAGGTGAACGAGCGGCGGACCCGCGACGGCGGCATCGTCGGCGTCTACACCGACATCACCGTCATCAAGCGCGAGGAGGAGCGGCGGCGCGCCTCCGAACAGGCGGAGAAATCCGCCCTGATGATGCTGAACGACCAGCTTCAGCAGGCGAAATCCCAGGCCGATCAGGCCAATCTGTCGAAGACCCGCTTCATCGCCGCCGCCAGCCACGATCTGTTGCAGCCGCTGAACGCCGCCCGCCTGTTCGTCTCCGCGCTGGCCGACCTGGAGCAGCCAGCCGCCAATGCGGAGCTGGTGGAGAACATCGACCTGGCATTGGCGTCGGTGGAGGATCTGCTGTCGGCGCTGCTCGACATCTCCAAGCTCGACGCCGGGGCGGTGACGCCGGAGGTGAGCGATTTTCCGCTGCGTGGCATCCTGGCGCCGCTCGCCACCGAATATGCCGCGGTGGCGGCGGAGCGCGGCATCGACCTGAAAGTGGTGGGATCGGGGGCGGTGGTGCGCAGCGACATGCGGCTGCTGCGCCGGATCGTGCAGAATTTCCTGTCGAATGCGTTGCGCTACGTCCAGGGCGGCCGGGTGGTGGTCGGTTGCCGCCGGGCCGGCGACGGCATCCGTATCGAGGTGTGGGACAACGGTCCCGGCATCCCGCGCGACAAGATCGCCGAGATCTTCCAGGAGTTCCGCCGTCTCGACACCCCGGTCACCAAGGGGCGCGACCGCGGCATGGGGCTGGGCCTCGCCATCGTCGACCGCGTCGCCCGCATGCTGGACCATCCCATCACCGTGCGGTCGGAGCCGGGCCGGGGCTCCGTCTTCGCCGTCACCGTGCCGCGCGGAACCGAGCGCCGAGCCGTGCGCCCGGCCAGCGTCGCCGCCCGGCCGATGACCAACCGGCTTGCCGGAACCTCGGTGCTGGTGCTGGACAACGAGCCGGCGGTGGTGGCGGGGATGGAGGCGCTGCTGCGCGGCTGGGCCTGCGACGTGGTGTCGGCCACCAACGGCGACGAGGCGCTGGCCCTGCTGTCCGGCATGCCGCAGCCGCCGGATTTGCTGATCGCCGATTATCACCTCGACGACGGGGCGCTGGGCGTCAACGAGGTGGCGCGGCTGCGCGCCGCCTGCGGCCGCATCCTGCCGGCGGTGATCGTCACCGCCAACCGCACGCCGGAACTGGCCGACGAGGCTAAGGCGGCCGGCTGCCTGGTGCTGAACAAGCCGGTGAAGCCGGCGCAGCTGCGCGCGGTGATGTCCGGGCTGGTGGGGTAGGGCCGGGCATGATGATTTACCGGTAACGCCTTACCGGTTCGCCTGTTGTCGGTTCTTATGACCGACCCCGCTGAGTTGCGCGACAAGGCGCTCGAAATCCACCGGCTGCTGTGCACCGTCTACGGCTGCCCGGTCGCCTATTTCCACAGCCTCGACCCGCTGAGCGAGTTGGTGTCGTCGCTGCTGTCGCACCGCACCCGCAACGCCGCCTCCGGTGCCGCCTTCAAGGCGCTCCGGCGGCGCTGGCCCGACTGGGAGTCGGTGCGCGATGCCCCGGTCGCCGAGGTGGAGGCGACCATTGCCGGCGTGACATGGCCGGAACAGAAGGCGCCGCGCATCCAGGCCATCCTGCGCCGAATCACCGAGCGGGTCGGCAACCTGTCGCTCGACCTGCTGTCCGGCATGACGGTGCCGGAGGCCCGCGCATGGCTGGAGGAACTGCCGGGGGTCGGGCCGAAGACCAGCGCTGCGGTGCTGAGCTTCTCCACCCTGCGGCAGGCGGCGCTGCCGGTGGACAGCCACCACCATCGCGTTGCCGTGCGCACCGGCCTGATCCCTGCCAGCCTCGCCGTCGGCCCCTCCCACGCCGTGCTGTCGGCGCAACTGCCGGAGGGATGGGATGCCCAGCAGGTCTACGACAACCACGAGGTTATGATGCTGCATGGCCAGCGCTGCTGCTACTACCAGGCGCCGGCCTGCGACCGCTGCGTGCTGCTGCGGCTCTGCCCGACAGGACAGGCGCTCCGCCCGCCGGAGGAGGAGCGGGAAAGGGCGTGAGGTCGTCGTTTTGTGCGTTGCAACACGCAGCCATTCCCAGAATGCAGGGCCACTCATCCTCAACTGGGCCATATTAGAACATGTGAGCGACGAAGACGCCGCTCCGGTTTGCACAAGACGAGGCCTGAGGTGATTCACAAGATTCTGGACGCGATCGATAAGGTCATCGCGGAAAAGCGGGAAAACGGGCAGCTTGAGGAATGGCTCAAGAGTGGTGCTGCCCGGCGGTTCTGCGAAAAGATTTCGTCCGAGCGCAAGCACTACTATCCAGCCTTGCTTCTCTACTTGGAGAACAATGGCGGGCAGCACGTTTGACAGCATACGGGTAACGGGAACGGGCCGCGGATTTCCGCGGCCCGCCCGTTTTTGAGGGACCCTATTCGGCGGCGAGCGGCTTCGGCATCATGCTTCCGGTCTGCTGGAAGCGGGTGTGCCAGGCGAAGGCCTCCTCCAGCAGATGCGGGGTGTGGCCGCCACGCTGGAGCGCCCGGCGGTGATAGTCGGCCGCCAACTCGCGGTAGCTGGGGTGGACGCAGTTGCGGATGATGGTTTCCGCCCGCTCGCGCGGTGCCAGCCCGCGCAGGTCGGCCAGCCCGACCTCCGTCACCAGGACATCGACGTCATGCTCGTTGTGGTCGACATGGCTGACCATCGGCACGACGCTGGAGATGGCGCCGCCCTTGGCCAGCGACTTGGTGACGAAGATGGCGAGATGGCTGTTGCGGGCGAAGTCGCCGGATCCGCCGATGCCATTCATCATCTGCGTGCCGTTGACGTGGGTGGAGTTGACGTTGCCGTAGATGTCGCACTCCAGCGCCGTGTTGATGCCGATGACGCCGAGGCGGCGGATCACCTCCGGATGGTTGGAAATCTCCTGCGGACGCAGCAGCAGCCGGCCCTTGTAGGAGCCGATCTTCGGCAGCACCTCGGCGTATTTCCCGGCGCTGAGCGTGATCGAGGATCCGGAGGCGAAATTCAGCTTGCCGGCGTCGAACAGCTCGAAGGTGCTGTCCTGCAACACCTCGCTGTACATGGTGAGGTCGTGGAAGGGGCCGTCGATCAGCCCGTGCAGCACTGCGTTGGCGATGGTGCCAATGCCGGCCTGGAGCGGCGCCAGCGAGCGGCCGAGCCGGCCCTGCTTCACCTCGCGGCCCAGGAACTCGATCAGGTGGCCGGCGATGTCGTTGGTCTCGTCGTCCGGCGGCAGGATGCTGGCGGAGCTGTCCTGCTTGCGCGTCACCACGATGGCGGCGATCCGCGACGGGTCGATCGGGATATAGGGCAGGCCGGCGCGGCTCTCCGCCGTCACCACCGGGATGGGCTCGCGGAAGGGGCGCCGGGTCGGGATGTAGACGTCGTGCATCCCCTCCAGTTCCAGCGGCTGGGTCAGATTCAGTTCGATGATGATCTTTTCGGCCAGAATGGCGAAGGTCGCCGAATTGCCGATGGAGGTGGTCGGTACGATCCCGCCGTTTTCGGTGATGGCGCAGGCTTCGATCACCGCGACGTCGACCGGTCCCATCTGGCGCGAGCGCAGCAGCTCAACCGTCTCCGACAGGTGCTGGTCGACGAACATCACTTCGCCGCGGTTGATCGCCTTGCGCAGCACCGGGTCGGCCTGGAAGGGCAGGCGACGCGACAGCACCCCCGCCTCGGTCAGGATCTTGTCGACATCGTTGCCCAGCGAGGCGCCGGTCATCAGCGTGATCTTCAGCTTTTCGGATGCGGCTCGCTCGGCCAGTGCCAGCGGCACGGCCTTGGCGTCGCCGGCGCGGGTGAAGCCGCTCATGCCTACGGTCATGCCGTCCTTGATCAGAAAGGCGGCCTCTTCCGCCGGCACGACCTTGCCCCATAGCGACTTCAGACGGATGCGATCTCGGTACATCGGGCGTTCCTTTTATGTGTGCTTTTTGGCGCATGGAGAACGATCCGTTCCCATGCGTTCGTATTTCTTATTTGAAAATACTCATAAGGAGGCGCTGTCCGATGCCGCAATTGTTCGTCCGGAATATCAGGCCATCATGATGTGAATGGGTGGGCGAATATCGGCAGAGTGGTGCGGGATGCGGACGGAAACTTGTGAGTGCCGGAGATCAGCGAACGAAATTCAGTTTCATTTTGGCAAAGTTCAAGAGGTTACTTGGCGCCCATTGTCGTCACGCCGTCAGTGGCAGCGCCGCGTCACAGGCGAAGGTAGTCATCACCATCGCCTCCGCCGCATCGGCCGATAGGGGACGCGAGATCAGAAAGCCCTGCAGGCAGTTGCATCCCGCCTCCGCCAGCCAATGCCGCTGTTCGGCAGTCTCCACCCCCTCCGCCACGGTGGACAGCAGCAGCTTCTGGGCCAGGGCGATGACGGTGGACGCGATGTCCGGGGCATGGGGCAGGTCGTTGACGAAGCTGCGGTCGATCTTCAGCACGTCCACCGGCAGTTCGCGCAAGTAAGCCAGGGAGGAATAGCCGGTGCCGAAATCGTCGATGGCGATGCGCACGCCCAACGCCCGCAAGCGGTTCAGCGTCGGCAGGTGATGGCGCACGTCCTTCATGATGACGGTCTCGGTGATCTCCAGTTCCAGCAGGTCGGGCGGGGTACCGTGGCGCTGCAGCACCTGTTCGACCAGCCGGGCGAAGCCG
Source organism: Pseudomonadota bacterium (assembly GCA_023423695.1). Classification (GTDB taxonomy): domain Bacteria; phylum Pseudomonadota; class Alphaproteobacteria; order Azospirillales; family Azospirillaceae; genus Azospirillum. The sequence goes on from JAFAFA010000128.1 coordinate 14,791, forward strand.
GGATCGGCGAGCTGGCGGGCGGAGACGTTGACCGCCACCGGCACTGGGCCGTGGTCCAGCGCCCAGCGGGTGGCGGTCCGGCACGCCTCCTCCAGCACCCAATGGCCGATTTCGATGATCAGGCCGGTATCCTCGGCGACCGGAATGAAATCGGCGGGTGAAATCGCCGCCCCTTCGTGCCGCCAGCGGATCAGCGCCTCGAAGCCGGTCAACCGGCCGGCCGCCGCCTCAATCTTCGGCTGGTAGACCAGTTCGAAGGATTTGGCCGCGACTGCTTCGCGCAATCCCGCCTCCAGCCGCAGGCGGGTCTCGGCCCGTTCGGTCATGTCGCGGGTGTGAAAGACGAAGCGGTTGCCGCCCGCCGCCTTGGCGGCCTGCATCGCCGAATCGGCCATCCGCATCAGCCCGGCGCCGTCCGCGACACCCCCGCCGGCCGCAGGCTCCATCGGGTGGAGGACGATGCCGATGCTGGCGGTGACATGGACGCGGTGGTCGCCCACCTCCCGCAGGGCCGACAGGCCGTCCAGCAGCCGTTGCGCCACCATCGCCGCTTCCTCGCCATCGGCGACGCGCTCCAGCACCACCAGGAACTCGTCGCCGCCCAGCCGGCCGACGGTGTCGCAGCGCCGGACGCAGGCACCGAGCCGCTCCGCCACCCGGCAGAGCAGAAGATCGCCCACCCCGTGACCCAGACTGTCGTTGACCCGCTTGAAGCGGTCGAGGTCGACATAGAGCACCGCCAGCCGCCCGGCCCCCGGCCCCCGCGAACGCTCCGCCAGATCGATGGCATGGTCCAGCCGGTCGAGCAAAAGCGCGCGGTTCGCCAGCCCGGTCAGCGGGCAGCGGGTCGCCAGCCGGCGCAACTCGTCATGCTCCTGCTCCAGCAGGGTCAGGGTTTGGTTGAAGCGGGTGATGACGAAGCCGAGTTCGTCGTCGGCATGGCCGCGGGGCACGACCAGCGGTCGGCCATAGGGCTTCTCCGGATCGATGCGCGCCACGGCGCGGCCGATCTGCAGAAGCGGGCGGGTCAAAAGCCGGTGGAACACCCCCGCCATCGCCAGCCCGATCAGGAGGTTGTGCAAGGTGCCCGCGACAAGCGCGGCGGAGACATAGGCGAGGAAGGCGGTCGCCGCCCGTCCGGTGTCGATCCCGACCGTCAGCCGGCCGGCGATACGGCTGCCGCCCGCGGCGCTTTCCGCCGCCCCTACCGCCGCCCCTTCCGCCGACGTGCTGCGGTCGGCCATGGGGACGGGGAGGTCATGGACCAGGGTCGGCCGGTCGGCGAAGAGCAGCGCGGCCGCCGCCCGTCCCGGCAGCGTCATCGGCAGGGCGGACTGTTCGCGCCGGGCCAGCAGCGAGCCGTCCGCCAGCCGGATCTCCGCCCAGCCGGCATTCGCGCGCATCAGTCCGTCCAGCACCCGCCCGGCCAGCTCCCCGTCGATCAGCCAAGCGGCGGTGGCGGCCGGCCCCTCCACCAGAGCGGCCACCTCCTGGATTCTGGCAAGCGCCATCGTCCGCTCGCGCGAGGCGGTCCAGGCGAACTCCATCGCGGTGATGGCGAATCCGATGACGAAGGCGGCGAGAACCGCATGAATCGCCTGCTTCAGCGTCAAGCTGCGCAGGACTGGGATCGCCATCGCACCGTTCCTCGACCGCGGGTTTCGCACCGCCGCGCTTGCCCTGGGGTAACCCTTCGGGGGATGCGGCAAACCGATGCATTAATGGGGCGGGCGATGACTCGGACGCGGCGGTTCTATGAAATTTTTGTAACCGGAATGCCGTGCCTATTGCTGACAATGCATATTGCTGCATAGGTCCATTCCCGCGACGCATGGCTACCATTCAGCATTGGTAATACCAGTTCGTGTGCGGCGCAGCATATCTTGGCCTTGCCCATTCTCGGGGCGTTTCCTCCCTAAACTTCAGGGCCGCGCAGATGCGCGGCCCTTTTTCTTTCTGGGAACGGGAGGGGAGAACGGGACCGGAGCGTCAGACCCGGCGGGCGAGGGCCAGCAGGCCGCCGGCGCCGATCATCAGGCCGCCGGTCAGCCGGTTGAGGGACTTCGCCGCCGACACCGTCGTCAGTTTCGCCGCCAGCCGGTCGCCGCCGGTGGCATAGGCCATGATCCAGCCGAACTCGATCACCACCATGGTGGCGACGAGCGCGATCAGCTGCGGCGCCAGCGGCGCACCCGCGTCGATGAATTGCGGGAAGAGGGCGCCCATGAAGACCAGCGCCTTCGGGTTGCTGAAGGCGACCAGGGCGCCGCGCAGGAACAGCCGCGCCGCCGACGCCTCGCCGGTCGCGGAAGCCGCGGCGTCGCGGCTGCCGGCCGGCTCAACCGGCGCCCGCCACGCGGCGATGCCGAGCCAGGTCAGATAGGCCACGCCGGCCCAGCGCACGATCTCGAAGGCAAGCACGGAGGTGGAGAGCAGGGCGCCCAGCCCGAAGGCCGACAGCGCCGCCATCACCGCCAGCGCCGCGCACATGCCGGCCCCGCCCCAGGCGGCGCGCCGCGCACCGAAGCGCAGGCCCAGGCTCATCGCCAGCAGCATGTTCGGCCCCGGCGTCATCGAGATCACGAAGGCGGTGGCGAAGAAGAAGGCGAGCGTCTGCCACGTCATGGTCTGAGGCCTCGACAACGGGGGTGGGCAACAATCGGATGCATCACAGCACCATGCGCGTCGTTCCGTCGCAAGCGGCGCCGGCGAAACTCAGCCATGCCTTGCCGGTGCGGGTTAAGGAAGCGCCGCCTGGACCCGCCAGGCGCGGAAGGCGAGGTTGGCGGAATCCTGGTCGGGACGCTTGTAGGCGGCGAAGCGGCGGTCGCGGATGCGGGCGCGGGCGTCGGTCCACACCGCGTTCCAGTCGATGGCGCCGTCGGCCAGCAGCCGTTCCTCGATGATGCCCAGCAGCGCTTCGTTGACGGCCGACACGCCGATGTTCTGCGTCGCCAGAACCAGCGCGTCGGGCGCCCTCTCCAGCGTGGCGCGGAGCCGCGTGTGGCCGCCGCAGGACCCCCAGAAGACCAGCGCCGTGGCCGGCCCGATCTCCGTCATCGTGCCGTCCTCGTGATAGCTGTGGCTGCGGTGGATGACGATGGACGGGGTCAGCCCCTCGCGCGCCATCCAGTCCCAGGCGGCGGCCCGCCCGGCATCGCCGGCGCCGGGCACGTCGGCGACGATGACGATGCGGCGGCCATGGCGGTCGGGGCTGACGGCGACGACGAAACCGGACCGGCTGTGCAGCGCCCAGCCCTGCATCCGATGCTGCCGCAGGAAGCCGCGGAAGGACGCGCGCCCGTCGGGGTCGTCGTAGAAGGTCATCCGCTGCACGTTGAGGCCGCTGCGGAACAGGCGCTGTGCGGTCAGGACGGGCGGGGCGCCCAGCGAATGGCGCTGAAGGAACCGCTCCGCCTCGAAGGCGGGGGTGGCCGGCAGGCCGGACAGCCGCGTCGCGTGCAGGCTGCCCGCCAGCCCGGCCATCGCATTGACGGAGCTTTCACCCGCGTCGCGGTACCAGGCCGCCAGCTCGTCCTCCAGCGCGGTGCGGACTGCGCGAGTGTCGAGGTCCATGGCGTCGGCCAGCACGCCGATGACCACCGCGGGATCCGGCATGCCGTTCGTTGCCGGGGTCTGCGGCGTCCGGATCGCCGGCAGCAGGGCCTGGATGCTCTCGCGCATCAGCTCCCGCGCGATGGCGGGATTGGTGCCGAACAGGCTGCCGGCCCGCCCGCCGCCGACGACGGCAATGAAGAACTCCGCCCACAGCGGCCGGGTGCGCGCCCCGCGGGCGAGGTCGAGGATGCCGCGCCGTTCCTGCTTCAGCTGGATCTGGAGGATGTTGACCAGCCCGTCGAGCGAGGAGGTGTAGAGCTGCGGCCCGATCCGGGCGATCAGACCGAACAGATCCTCCGCCGACAGAGCCAGCGTGATGCGGAAGCGGTCGGCCGGCGGATCGTCCACCATGTCGTCCAGCAGCACGCCGATCTTCTGCGCCATCAGCGCCGGGTCGCGGGCCAGGGAAGCCGCCAGCGCCTTGGCCGCCTGGGCTTCCAGCAGGCGCAGAGTCTCCTTGGGCAGGCGTTTGTGCAGCTCGTGCCGGGTCTCGTAGAAGGGCAGGCCGCTGTCGAGCGAGCGTGTCAGCAGCCCGATGTCCAGCGCCCGTGCGATGATCTCCGCGCCGCCGGGACGGGCGGACAGCTGGTCCGCGGCGCCGACGGCGTCGAAGGGGGCGAGCACGACCGCCTCCCGCAGGGCGGCCAGTGCCGCCTCGCCGGGAAACAGGCTGGAACAGCGGAAGGCCTCGGCCGGGTTGCCGCGGGCCAGTTCCGCGAAGGCCGCATCCCCTCCGAACAGCGCGTCGAGGACGGGCTTGCCCGCCGGTTCGTGGTCGGCGCAGGCCGTTGGCGTTTCGATGGCGCGGAGGGCGGGGGATGCCGGCTTGGGCAGATCGGGCGCCATCAGTTCGGCCGAATGCAGCGGCAGGGGCACGGCCTGTGCCGTCGCCGCGCCAGACCAGCCTGCGGTCAGGACGGCGAGGAGGGCGCAGGCGGCCAATGCCGGCCGCGGCGAAGCGGCGGAGTGCGAGCGGCCGGAAGGAGTGTCGATGGATGATGCGGACATGAACTGCCGAACGGGGGCGAACGCGGGGCCTCCGCCGGTCGGCTTACCCCTTACGGCCTAAGCTATGCAGGCAATCGCGCCTTTGTCACCCGGTAACGGCGCCGCCGCCACGGATTGTGCCGGTCGTTCCGGTTCGTGAGGGCGGCGGAGTACTCCGCCTTGGCCTTCCGTTGCCGACGGAATCGCCCGGCAGGGCATGGACAGGGACCGTTCGCATACCAATCCTCAGTCCTTCGTCCGACGCCGGGCGTCCGGACAGCCGGTGGCGAAGGGGGGTGCGTATGCGTGCATACCGTCTTTTGGCCCGTCTCTTGACCCGTGCCCTGGCCGGCCTCCCGGCCTTCCTCCTGCTCCTCACCCCCTTATGCCTGTTCCTCTCCGCAGTCCCGGCCGCGGCCCAGACGCCGGTGGACCTGGAACTGGTCCTGGCGGTGGATGTGTCCGGCAGCGTCGATCCGGACGAGGCGAAGCTTCAGCGCAACGGCTATGTCCAGGCTCTGCTGAACCCGAAGGTGCAGGCGGCGATCCGCGGCGGACCCTTCGGACGGATCGCCGCCACCTATGTGGAATGGGCGGGGGAGAGCCACCAGCACACGGTCGTCGGCTGGACCGAGCTGAGCGATCCCGCCAGCATCGAGCGCTTCGCCGGCATGGTGGCGGAGGCGCCGATGATGACGGAGCAATGGACCTCCATCAGCGCCGCCATCGACTATGCCGTCCCGCAGTTCGAGAACAACAGGTTCGAGGGGACGCGGCGGGTCATCGACCTGTCGGGCGACGGCGAGAACAACCGCGGCCGCCCGGTGGAGGAGGCGAGGGACGCAGCGGTCGCCCGCGGGATCACCATCAACGGGCTGCCGATCCTGAACGACCGGCCCAATCCCTGGGGCGGCGCGGCGCCGAACGACCTGGAAGGCTATTACCGCGACCATGTCATCGGCGGCCCCGGCGCCTTCCTGGTCCCCGCCCGCGACTTCGACGCCTTCGCCGATGCGATTCTCAGCAAACTGCTGCTGGAGGTGTCGGGTCTCCAGCCCAGCGGGCGGGAGCGGGACCTCGCGGCCCGCTGAGCGGGCAGGGTCTCAATCCACCGCACGGTCTATGGCGCGGCCGGCTTTTTCCGCCGGACCCGGCGGATCGATGGCGTCCTTGATGCTCTGGCCGGCGTTGTCGATGGACTCGCCGGCGCGCTCGGCCGGGCCGTCCTTGTGGCAGGCGGCCACGGCGACCAGCGGCAGGACCAGGACGGCGGTGCGCAACAGCGTCAGCATGACGGTCTCCTTCTTGCGTGGCGCGCGGCGTCCGGTGACGGGCGGCGCGCTGCGGTGCAAGATGAACGATATGGCCGGGCTTCAGGTTCGGCCGCTTACCCGATTGCACCGCCGAAGGTCGCGCTTGGGCTGAAGATTGCCCGGATGGGCTATTCCTCGCTCTCCCGCCCCGGGAGAGGGACTGTGCTCGAAGTGCAGACCCGCCCGCATTATGTGTTCTACGGTCAACTGCCCGCCGGCCGTCCCGTGCCATTCTTGCCGGAGGGATGAGATGGGCGGGAGGCCGGCATGGCTGGGTACCATTGCGATTTGGGGCGGCAACGCCACCGTTTCGACGACCTGAAGGCGCTGATGGCCTGCGCCTCGCCGCGGCGGTCGGGGGACGAACTGGCGGGCATCGCTGCCGACAGCGACGAGCGGCGGGTGGCGGCGCGCATGGTTCTGGCCGATCTGCCGCTGAAGACCTTCCTGAGCGAGGCGCTGGTCCCCTACGAGACCGACGAGGTGACGCGCCTGATCGTCGACCGCCATGACGCCGAGGCCTTCCGGCCGGTGGCGCACATGACGGTCGGGCAGTTCCGCGACTGGCTGCTGTCCTACGAGGCCGACACCGCGGCGCTGGCCGCGCTCGCCCCCGGTCTGACGCCGGAGATGGCGGCGGCGGTGTCCAAGCTGATGCGCAACCACGATCTGGTCTGCGTCGCCGCCAAATGCTCGGTCGTCACCCGCTTCCGCACCACGGTCGGGCTGCCGGGGCGGCTGTCGAGCCGGCTGCAGCCCAACCACCCGACCGACGACCCGACCGGCATCGCCGCCTCGACGCTGGACGGGCTGCTCTACGGCATCGGCGACGCGGTGATCGGCATCAACCCGGCGACCGACAATGTGCCGGCCTGCATCGCTTTGCTGGAGATGCTGGACACCGTGCGCACCCGCTTCGACATCCCGGTGCAGTCCTGCGTCCTGGCCCATGTCACCACGACCATCCAGGCGATCGAGCGCGGGGCGCCGGTCGATCTGGTCTTTCAGTCCATCGCCGGCACCGAAAAGGCCAATGCCGGCTTCGGCGTCACGCTGTCGCTGCTGGCCGAGGCGCAGGAGGCCGCCAAGTCGCTGAAGCGCGGCACCATCGGCGACAACGTGATGTATTTCGAGACCGGGCAGGGATCGGCACTGTCGGCCGACGCCCATTTCGGCGTCGACCAGCAGACGGTGGAGGCCCGCGCCTATGCCGTCGCCCGCGCCTTCGACCCGCTGCTGGTCAACACGGTGGTCGGCTTCATCGGCCCCGAATATCTCTTTGACGCCAAGCAGATCACGCGGGCCGGGCTGGAAGACCATTTCTGCGCCAAGCTGCTCGGCGTGCCGATGGGCTGCGACGTCTGCTACACCAACCATGCCGAGGCCGACCAGGACGACATGGACGTCCTGATGACGATGCTGGCGACCGCGGGCGTCAACTTCCTGATCGCGGTGCCCGGCGCCGACGACGTCATGCTGAACTACCAGAGCCTGTCCTACCATGACGTGCTCGGCCTGCGGCATCTGCTGAAACGCCCGCCGGCCCCGGAGTTCGAAGCCTGGCTGGAGAAGGCCGGCTGGCTCGACGAGCAGCGCCGCCTGCCGCCCTGGCCCGACCAGAGCCTCGTCGTCTCCGCCCTGCTGGGGAGTGCCACGCCATGAGCGACACCCGGAATGATCCGTGGGCGCGCTTCCGCAACGCCACCCGCGCCCGCATCGCGCTCGGCCGCAGCGGCGACGCCCTGCCGACCAAAGCGCTTCTGGAGTTCCAACTGGCCCATGCCCGCGCCCGTGACGCGGTGCACAGCGCGGTCGATTTCGACCGGCTGGCCGCCGACCTGTCGCCGCTTCAGACGCTGCGGGTCCACAGCGCGGCATCCGACCGGCCCACATATCTGCGGCGCCCGGATCTCGGCCGCAGGCTGGACCCGGCCAGTGCGGCGGCCCTGCCGGGCGGGGAGTGGGACCTGCTGTTCGTGATTGCCGACGGGCTGTCGGCGGCCGCCGTGCAGGTCAATGCGGCGCCGCTGGTCCATGCCTGCGTGGCGCGGCTGGGGCATCTGCGCATCGGCCCGGTGGTGCTGGCCCAGCAGGCGCGCGTCGCGCTGGGCGACGAGGTGGCGTCGGCCATGGGCGCCCGGCTCGTCGCGCTGCTGGTGGGGGAGCGGCCGGGGCTGTCGGCCGCGGAATCGCTGGGTGTCTATTTGACCTGGGACCCAAGGCCCGGCCGCGCCGATTCCGAACGCAACTGCATTTCCAACATCCATTCCGACGGCCTGTCCATCCGGACGGCCGCCGACAAGCTGTGCTGGCTCGCGGCCGAAGCGGCGCGGCTTAAACTCACGGGGGTCGCCCTGAAGGAGGACGCCCCGTCCCTGGCCGGCCCGGCTGATGGCCGGTTGAGGAGGCGGATCGAGAGGGGCGACTGAGGGGTGATGGGGGCGCCCGTAGCCGGCGCGCCCCCATCGTTCTCATTCCCCGTCGTGGCTTCGGATGAAGCTGCGGATTTCCGGCAGGATGGCTTCGCGCCAGCGGCGGCCGTTGAAGATACCGTAATGGCCGACGCCCTTCTGGAAATGCGTCTTGCGCATCCCGTCCGGCAACGACGAGCACAGGCGCTGTGCCGCGATGGTCTGGCCGGGGGCGGAGATGTCGTCCAGTTCTCCTTCCACCGTCATCACCGCGGTCTTGCGCACCGCAGCCGGCTCCACCTTGCGGCCGCGGGACACCATGGTGCCGTTGGGCAGGGCGTGCTTCTGGAACACCGTCTCGATGGTCTGCAGATAGAATTCCGCCGACAGGTCCATCACCGACAGGTATTCGTCGTAGAAGCGGCGGTGCTGCTCGGCCGAATCGCCGTCGCCGCGGACGAGGTGGCGGAACAGCCCGACATGCTCGTTGATGTGGCGGTCGAGGTTCATCGACATGAAGCCCGACAGCTGGATGAAGCCCGGATAGACGCGGCGGAAGGCACCCGGATAATAGACCGGGACCGTGGTGATCACGCTGCGCTCGAACCACTTCAGCGGGTGTTCCATCGCCAGCTTGACCGGCACCGTCGGGTTGGCCATCGGGTCGATGGGGCCGCCCATCAGGGTCATGCTGCGCGCCTGCACCGGCTCGTCCGCCGCCGCCATCAGCGACACCGCCGCCATCACCGGCACCGCCGGCTGGCACACCGCGATGACGTGGGTGTTCGGTCCCAGGAAGCGGATCAGCTCCGCCACCGTGTCGATGTAGTCGTCCAGGTCGAAGCGTCCCGCCGACATCGGCACCAGCCGAATGTCGATCCAGTCCGTGATGTACACGTCATGGTCGCGCATCAGCGCCTCCACCGTGCCGCGCAGCAGCGTGGCATGGTGGCCCGACATCGGGGCGACCAGAAGCACCTTCGGCTGGCGCGGCGTGCCTTCCGGCTTGGCGAAGTTCAGCAGCTTGCAGAAGGGCGACTGCCAGACGAACCGTTCGGTGACCGGCACGGTCTGCCCGTCGACCACCGTCTCCGCCAGCCCGAAGGCCGGCTTGCCGAAACGGCGGGTCGTCCGCTCCACCAGCTCCGCCCCGGCGGCGACCGCCCGGCCGAGCTTGGTGTAGGACAAGGGAACCAGCGGGTTCTGGAAGGTGTGCTGGGCGGCTTCGGCCCAGAAACGCATCGGCCGCATGGCAGCGTGTTGCATGTCGTACAGGTGATACAGCAAATCAGATCCTCACGTCACGGCTACCCCCGGTCGGCCAGGGTCAGTTATTCCTTCGACCACTTAATGATCGTATTACCAACCATATCCTTCGTCAGGGGTCGCGTATAGGTCAAGAGCCTCTTCGCGTTTGCAAAGCTCTGTTGTTAAAAGAACATTGCAGCGCACAAAAAATTATCAACCGCAACAATCCCTCTATGACCTCGGCGCGCGACTCCGTTGGTCATACTGACGTTCAGGGAAATGGCTGACGATCAGGGGACGGCCAGCACGGCGCGGACCGGCAGATGGTCCGATGCCCGACGGGTCAGGACGCTGCGCACCACCTCGAAAGCGGGGATTTGCAAGCCTCCCGTCACATAGATGCGGTCGAGCCGCAGGGTCGGCATGCGGGCGTGGAAGCTGCGCGGGTTGGCGACGTCCGCGAAGGAGGCGGCCAGATGGCGCAGCCGCGGTGAACTGGGCGTCCATTCGTTCAGGTCACCCATGAACAGGGTGGGCAGCTCCGGCTGGTTCTCCACCCGCGACACTATGTCGCCGACCTGTTTGGCCCGCTCCCAGGGATCGAGGCCGAGATGGGCGACGATCACCCGCACCGGGCGGCCCTCCACCTCCACCACCGCGTCGATGGCGCCGCGCGGCTCGCGCTTGCCGACGGAGAGGTCCATCGTCTCCATCGAGCGCACCGGCAGGCGGGTCAGCAGGCAGTTGCCGTAATGGGCGCGTTCGCTGTGCTTGGTCGGCCCGGCATAGGCCTTCATGCCCGTGTGCCGCTCCAGGAAGGCGAATTGGTCCATGCCCGATTCGCCGCGATGGTGCCAGCCGACTTCCTGCAGCCCGATCAGGTCGACCTCCAGGTCGCGGATCACCTGGGCGATGCGGTCGGGCGCGAATCGGGCGTCCAGACCGACGCAGCTGTGGATGTTCCAGGTGGCGACGCTGAAGGCGGCCATGCCGTCGGGTATCGGGGAACTGCGGCGGTCGGCGCGGCGGGGACGGCGGGCACGGGCTGCGCGCAACGCGGCGGCGATGCGCTGGACATGCTCACGGCTGAAACGGATCACGGTTCCAAAATCCTTTCTTCTGGCCTGCCGTCTTGCCGGCCTTTTTCCTGTGTCTTCCGCCCGACCTTCCGTCCCGACCGGCCGAGCAGCCGGCTCGTCAGCCAACCGAGCCCGATCGCCACCGCGCCCATCGCCACCAGCAGCGCGATGTCGCCGGCGCCGGGGTTGCCGATGGTCCGTTCAAGCTGGTGCCCGAGCAGATTGAAGGCAAGGATTCCGGGCGCAAGACCGACCATGGTGCCGATCACATAATCGCCGAAGCGCAGCTTCGACGCACCCGCGGCAAGATTGACCACGGTGTAGGGGGCTATCGGCACGGCGCGCACGCCGGCCACCGCGGCGATGCCGCTGTCGGCCAGCTTCTCGTTGAGCCGCGCGATCAGCGGGCCGCCATGGCGGTCCAGCAGGTCGCGCCCCGCCATCCGCCCGGTCCAGAACATCGCCACCGCCGAGGCGACCGCCCCGCCCATGGCGGTGGGGAAGCCCCACCACGGTCCCATCACGATGGCGGTGGCGGCGATCATCACGGTCAGCGGGAACATGACGTAGCCGCCGACGACATAGGCCAGGATCAGCCAGAGCGGCGCCAGCGGGCTGTCGCGCAGATCGTGGAAGACCGCCAGCACGGCGTCCAGCGTCGCCCATTCCTGGAGCGCGGTGTAGCGCCACATCCCCCACAGCCCCAGGAGCGCCAGGATGCCGGCCAGCATCAGCCAATGGCGTGTGCGTGGGATGCGCGAGGGCAGCACCCGGCGCACGATGTCCACCGCGTCGACCGGATGCTCGGGATCGAAGACGCGGGCGTCGGCGACCGCGGCGGCCAGCCCGTCCGGCTCGGGATCGTGCAACGGCTCGAGCGTGCGCCCCACCGGCTTGCGCAGGGAGTCGATGGCCGCGGCCAGCGAGCCGAGCCGCCGGTGCGCTGCCGCCACCGTGGCCGGGCTGGTGCCCAGATGCTCGGCGATCAGGTCGTCGCGCGTGTGCCGGATCGCCCGGCGGGTCTCGGCGTCCTCAGGCCCCGGCCCGGCTTCCAGCGCCAGGTCGCATTCGGTGTCGAGGCCCATGGAGCGGTTGTTGAGGTTGGCGGAGCCGATGCGCAGCAGCCGGTCGTCCACCACCATCACCTTGGCATGCACGGTGATGCAGGCGCCGCCGTCGGTCAGCGCGGCGAACAGGCGGAAGCGGCCGTGCCGGTCGGCCTCGCGCAGTTCGCGGGTCAGGCGGGCGCGGGCGCCCAGCATGACGGTGTTCTCAAGCCAGCTGGTGGTGCGCACCGGGTTGACGACGATCACCTCCGGCCCGTCCGGCTCCGCCAGCCGGGCCTTCAGCGCCTCGGCCACGGCGGTGGAGGCGAAATACTGGCTTTCCAGATAGATGACCTCGCGCGCCTGCGCGATGGCCTCCAGATAGAGCGCTTCCACCTCGCGCACCGCCTCGCGGCCGTTGCAGGCGGGATCGGTGCGGGCGATGCCGACGCGGACGCCGCGCAGCATCGGTTCGAAGCCGGGCGGCCAGGGATCGGCGGCCAGCGGGTGGCGGCGCGGCGGCCGGCCGGGAGACGGGGCGGGGGGCAGCAGCGTCTCGCCGGTCGCCCGCGCCCAGCGCTCGCGGAACATCTCGCCCAGCGCGCGGGCGGCGGCGCCGTCCACCGCCATCATCACGTCGTGGAACGGCTCGTAGGGCTTGCCGTCGGGCTGGCGCCGCCGCGGGTCGTGCGCATGATGGGCACGGGTGTCCCAGCGGTTGGCGGTGACGTCCAGCCCGCCGCAGAAGGCGACCTGATCGTCGATGACCAGCATCTTCTGGTGATGGCAGGCGCCGGTCGGATGGTCGCCGTCCAGCCGGTATTGCAGGCGCCGGTGGGTCAGCCAGTTGCGCAGCATGAAGGGGTGCGACCAGCGGGCGAGGTCGAACAGCTCCGCATAATCCCATTTCAGCACATGGATGTGCAGGTCCGGCCGCGTCGTCGCCAGCCAGTTCAGCAGCGTGCCCAGCCGGTCGGGCCGGCGCGGCCGGCGTGTCTGCGGCATCAGGCGGATGCGGGCGTCGAAGTCCCAGGCGGTCAGGTAGATGCTGCGCCGGGCCCGCCGCATGGCGGCCTTGGCCAGCGCGAAATAATCCTCGCCGTCGACGATGACGCCCAGCCGCGCCGTCTCCTCCACCCGCCAGCAGGTCCGTCCCGGTTCCAGGATCGGCCGCAGCGCGCCGGCGGGGACGGCGTCGTCGGGCGGCGGTCCGGCGGAGGGGAGCGGCTGGGGCGAGTGGGCGTACATGGGGTCCGGTCGTCTGTGTGTCCTGGTCATAACATCTGGGAAGGCCTTTCCTTCCCCGCCCTCAGCCATTTGGTGAAAGCCGCCGGGAATTGCAGCCACCCCCGGCCACGCTGACGGTCGAAAAATACGGGCGGGGAGGCTTTTCCGCCGCGGTTCCAGGGCAGGCGCTAATTCTGTTGCCCCGTGGGGGTAGGGGCGCTTACGGTCGCATGTCGCACCCGATACGCCGTTTTCCGCCCGATACAATCTTTCCGATGCCCCGCCCGCTGATCCGCCGCCTGATCGATACCGTGCCGACCGCCATCCTGCCGATGGCGGCGGGGATCGGCCTGTCGGCGCTGGTGGCGCCGCAGCCGGATGCCGCGACGGCGCTGCTGCGCGGGCTGGCGGTGACGCTGCTGCTGACCCTGCCGTCGCTGGCGGTGGGCACCGCGCTGGGCGCCCTGGCCGGCTCCTGGGCGGCGGTGGCGCCGCGGTCGGCCGGCGGGCTGATCGGACGGTTCCTGGCCGGGGCGGGTCCGCTGCTGCCGGGCTTCCTGCTGGCCGCAGTCGCGGCGCTCGCCGTACGGGCGGGGGCGTCGGCGGCGCCGCTGGGCTGGACCGCGCTCGCCATTCCCGCCGCCTGCCAGGCGGCGAGGCTGTCGCGCCCGGCGATGGAG
>JAFAFA010000136.1 GCA_023423695.1 Pseudomonadota bacterium
GCGGAGCCCTGGCTGAGGCGGCTCGACGATCACGGACTCTTGGCCGACGGCCTCTGGTACGCGCGCATGCGGACGACGGGGGAGACCTCGACGGACGGCGCGCGGCCGGGGGAGTCGCCGCAGACGCGGCAGGAGGCGCTCCGCGGCGAGCGCGACATCACGACCGAGGAGCTCGCCGCCCAAGGAGGGCTGCGACAGATCGAGATCTTCCTCATCGTCATCGGCGCCGTGGCTGGCGCGGCGGCCTTGGCCGGAGGCATCGCGCTCGGCGTCGTGCTCGAAGAGCGCCGCGCGGCGGCGTCGCCCGCCGCACCCCTGCGTGAGCGGGAGCCCGACGATGAGGCGAGCTCGTAGCTCCCGGCCTCTACGCGACGAGCGCGAGCAGCGCGTCGGACGTGCGCGCGAAGCCGGCGCGCAGCGCACGGAGTGGCCTCGTCGCGCGCGGCGGGCCGAGTCGACGTGCGCGCGGAGACCATGCGTCGATGTCGTGAGAGAGGAACGCGCGCTCGGCTTCGTCGCGCGCGATCGACGCGAGCACCGCGCGGGCCTCAGGGGATGTCCTACCCGCCCTCACGGGGCGTCGAGGAACTCGAGCCGGAGCGCGTTGAAGCGCTCCGGTCGCTCCACATTCGGTGCATGACGCGCATCATCGATGATCGCGAGCCGGGCGCTGGGACCGAGGCGGGCGCGAAGGCGCCGCCCGATGGAGAGCGGGAACACGGGGTCGTCACGCCCCCAGATCAAGAGTGCCTCTGCGGTGGGGTCGGGGCGCGCGCGTAGCGTCTCGATATCGCGCAGCAGCGAGTCGAGGAGACCCATCTGCTCTCTGCGATACCTGGAGTACATCACTTCGCGCACCTGCCAGAGCGCGAAGTCGGGGACCCAGGGCGGGTTTGCATACCCGAGCTCGAGCAAGGTGCGCACCCCCGCGGCATCATCAGGCACGAGGACGCGCCCGAAGTGAGCCACGCCGAAGCGACGGCATAGGGCGGCATAGTCGTCGCGCGTGTACTCGCGCCCGGGGCTGTCGGCGATCACCATCCGCCGGACGCGATCCGGGTGCGCCGACGCGAGCTCGTACGCGACGAGGCCGCCATAGGAGATCCCGACCACGTCGACGCGTTCGTGTCCCAGCCGATCGAGGAGCGCGACGAGCGCACGCACTTGGTGGTCGATCGAATAGTCCGGCACGCGCGAGGACGAGCCGCCGAACCAGAGCAGATCGGGCACGATCAGCGGGCGGCCCTCCAGCGCCGGCACCACCTCGTGCCACTGCCAGAGCGCGGCGCCCCCAAACCCGTGCACGAGGAGCACCGGCGTCCCTCGTCCATCGCGGCTCCAGTAGTGGAGGCGCGCATCGCCGACATCGGCATCGGTGGATGCGAGCCCGCGAGCGCGCAGCGACGCCACGATCTGCGTCTGCTGCAAACGGATCACGTTGCACCCGGCGCTCGAGGCAACGACGAGCAACGCGAGGACGACGCCGAGAGCGCGGATCATCGGAGCTCGTCGTTGACCATGCTCACCAGCTCGTCGCGCGCCTTCGAGAGCGCCTCGATGGAGCCCTCGATGGGGTGGGCTCGCGCGCGGGGCGTGCGGAGCTCCTCGGCGGTGAACGGGCGGCGGGTGCGCACGCGGCGGGTGATGTCGAGCGCGGCGCGCAGCGCATACTCCGCGGCCTGATAGGCGCCGGTGTGCGGCTGGCCCGCCGCCGTCTCGTGCGCGCCGAGAGAGTTGACGGCCACCTCGAGCTCGCGGACGCGCTGCTCGTATGCCGGCAGGTTCGGGGCGTGCAACCGCCCGCGCGAGATCTCCATCCAGCTCGCCTCGACCAGCGCGTCGCTCGCGGCGAGCGCGGCCTCGTAGAGGAGCTCGGGGCGGCCTCGCTGGCCGCGCTCTCTGGCGCGTGCGACCTCGTCGCGCAGCGCAGCGGCGCCGAGCAAGCGCGTCCCGCGCAGGAGCCGATCCTGCAGACACGCGAGCACGCCGTAGGCCTCCATCAGCGGTCCATGCAGCTCCTGGCCCCGCGCCATCGCGTCGTCGTCATGATGCCCGCGCGAGTAGTAGCGGTCGGCCTCCGTCAGGATCACCGAGAGCACTCGGAGCGCGGCGCCGTAGCGCTGCGCGTCGAGCTCGAGCTCGTAGAGCGCGGGGAGCTGCCCGCGCGCGGCGGCGACCGCGCGCTCGCAGTCGGCGCCGTCGCCGCGCAGCGGTTGCACGCCCGCGACCGGGCCGACGGGCTGCGCCGGACCGCGCGAGGGATCGGCCCATCGTGTGTAGTGCGCGTACGAGGAGAGCACCGACTGGCCGTAGCGGCCGACGCACGCGCGGGTGATCAGCGCCTCGGCGCGCGCGAGCTGATCGCGAAGCGGCGCGTCGCGCCCGAACCACGCCGGGACATCGCGCTCGAGGCGGTGCGGTCCCATCGGCGGCATCGGCTCGCACGCGGCGGCGCGGCCCGCGCGCGCGAGCATCCGGATGTGCCCGGCCCCGCTCCGCTCCATCGAGATCGCGAGGCGGTAGACTCCGTCGCGCTCGGCGCAGTACTCGAACGAGAGCGACGGCCTCGCGAGGCGCGTGACGCGCCCTCCGATCTGGATCTGGGCCTGGAAGCTCGCGTCGGCGTCGCCCGCGAGCGCGTAGCAGGTGCCCGCCGCGAGGTGCAGCGAGACCTCCGCGCGCCCGCGGGTCGCGAGGTCCGCCTCGACGCGCGCGAGGCTCTGCTCCCACTCGGGCGGAACGAGCGCGCTCGCGTAGCCCGAGAGGCCGAGGAGCTCGGCGAGCCACGTGCCCGCAGCGCCGGCGCGCGGCCGCGGAACGTGCACGATGACGGGGGGCGCCTCGCCCGCGGCGCGTCGGTAGATCTGGTAGTGCGAGACCTCGGCATGCCGCGGCGGCTCGGGCACGAACGCGATGCGCTCGTTCGGGCACAGCGGCTCGCCCGGCCATCCGGCCCGCGGCGCGCGCCGAAAGTTCCACGCGTCGAATGGGAACCGGCGCGTCGGCGTCGTGGCGAAGAACGGGAGGGCTCGATAGCAGTAGCCCGGCTCGAGCTCGATCGCGCTCGCGGCCTCCCGTCGCGTACGGAGCATGAACGGCGCGTAGCCCTCGAGCTCGAGCAGCGCGTTCGTCTCGCCGAGCCGCAGCGCGATGGCTCCGTCCACACCCGCGTGCGTGCCCACCCGCCCGATCCAGCGGTGGAACGCGACGACGACGCGCCCGCGGGTCTCGCTGCGATCGAGCTCGAGGCCGACGCGGACCGAAGGGTCGCTCGGGCGCGTGCAGAAGTGCACCCGATCGGCGCGCGGGTCGGTGTCGGACTGCCGCCACGAGCCCGAGCCGTCGATGCTGAGGTCGATGTCCGGAGCGTCTTCGGTGACCGAGGGCCACGTAGCAAGCGCCGGCCTCGAGCGTGACTTGGTGTTGTGCGCGGCCGACGATGTCGAGCTCCGTGAGCTCGCTCGCGGGCTCATAGCCGCGCGCTTCGAGCTCGAGCTGATAGCTGCGCAGCCGCGCTTCGAGGGGCGGCGGCGGCGCGGGCTCGCGGGTGAGCGCGCCGAGCTCGATCGCGCGCCCGCTGCGATGCACGCTGACGATCACGTCGCCGGCCGCGCGGGCGTGCACGCGCGCGACGTAGCCCCCGGCGTAGGGAGCGCAGAAGTGGACGGCGCTCGTTCGCGCGAAGCGGACGTCGCCGCGCGTCACGCCGAGCTCGTGGACCGGCCGTGACGCGTCGCGCACGATGACGGCGAGGTCCGCGGCGTCCGACGCGGCCGCCACGACCACGCACTCGTCGGCCTCGAGGGCGAGCGGGTCGGACGCGATTCCGGGGCCCTGGAACGTGTGGGTCGTGCGGAGCAGGGGCTCGAGCGCGTCGAGGCCGGCGAGGCGCGCGTCGGCGGGCAGCGCCGGATCGACGGCGGCGACGACGACGCTGGGCGGCGAGGGCGGCGGCTGCACGATCACGCTCGGCCCGCGCGGGCGCGAGTAGCAGCCTGCCAGCACCGCAAGCAGCGCAGGCGCGATCGTGGCGAGAGTCGAGAGCCGCATGCGCGGGCGACCTTACAACGGCCATGCCACGCGGATACATGGGCCCCGAGCGCTGGATGAGAGCAATCGTTGCGCAGGTACGCCGATTCCGGCCGAGAGCCGCATAGCAGCCTCCTGTGCTCGGCTGCCAGCCCGTGTGGGGCGCGTCTACCTCAGCGCGCGGGTGAGCGCGCTCAGGACCGAGAAGGCGTACTCGGGGTTGTGCACGCCGCTCGAGCCGTCGGCGCGAAGGAGCGCGAGATCGTGCGCGGCGTCGGCGAGCCGGCGCGGGAGCGCGCTGGCGGTGATCGCCGTCTCGCCGTCTTCGATGCGGCCGCTCCCGTCGCAGTCGCCGAGCAGCGCGCCCGCGGCGTCGACGAGGTGGAGGCGCGCGTCGTGCTCCATCACGTCGGCGGCGACGTGCGCGCAGCTGTCGCGGATCGCAGCGCCAGCGATGCGCGCGCGCAAGAGGTCGCTCGCGGTCGCGAGCGCGCGCTGATGTTCCGCGGCGATCGGCCCGCTCGTGCCGTCGCCGTCCCAGTCGCGCGCGCCGATCGCCTCGGGCGCTCCGTCGCCGTGGCACGGCGCGCATGCGGCGCTGCTGATCGCCAGCTCGCCGACGCGCGCGCGGATCGAGAAGGTGTGGCCGCCCGCTCGACCGCGCAGCGGATCGTCCGCGGCCGGCTCGCTCATGTGGCAGCGCACGCAGGTGTTCGCGATGAAGCGGTGCGCCCCCTCGTCGGTCGCCGGCACGAGGCGCGCGCCGCGACCGATCATCACGTCGGCCTGCGGCGCGTGGGCCGCGCGCGCCGGATCGTCCGCGAGCGCGACGCCGCCGCGATGACAGCTCGCGCAGAGCGCGCCGCTGCCGAGGTGCTCGGCCGGCGCGCCGCCGATCGCGTCGACGTCGTCGAAGACGCGCAGCGCGTGCGGGCGCGAGGCGTCGTGCGGATCGTGGCAGGCCGCGCAGGTGATCGCCGCGACCGTGTCGCGATCGGGCTCGTGCGCCTGGCCTCGCTGCCACGCGACGAAGCCCTGCGCGCTGTGGCACTGCGCGCACTCGCTCCGCAGGGCCGGATCGTCCTCGCGCAGCTCGCGCACGAAGCCGCTCATGCCGGCGAGGCGCCACTCGTCGACCTCGAGCGAGACGTGGTTCGTGTCGGGGTCGTCCTCGTCGGCGTCGTGGCAGCGCGCGCAGACCCCCACTTGGAACTTCGCGCCGTACTGCCAGCGGTGAGGCGGCGGCACGATGCGCCCGGGCCCGTGGCAGGCCGAGCACCAGACCGAGCCCTCGCGCCGGATCCGCCGCGGCGCCTGCTCCCACGCGCCGGCGTCGGGTGGAGGTGGATCCCAGCCGATGCGCGAGGCGGTGTGATGGAGGCCTCCGTTGTCGATCCCCGGCTCGACGCCTGTCGCGTGGCAGCTCCAGCAGCGGGTGTCGAACTCGGCGCCGAGCTCCCCCTCGAGGCCGCGCCGGAAGGTCCGCGCGTGCGCGGTGTGCGTCCAGCCCTCGTCCTCGGCCACGTGGCATCCCTCCCGCCCGCAGTCGCGCGGGACCTCGTCGTAGGGGCCGGCCTGCACGTTCATCGAGAGCCCGCTCGGGCGGTGCTCGACGAGGTAGGTGCCGAAGCGATCGGGGCGCAGGCGGGTGACGCGCGAGGCGTCGCTCGCGAGCTCGGCGCGGCTGCCGCGCGGGCGATCGGCGAGGCGCCACTCGTGCGCGCTCCCCGCGCCGCCGTTGAAGTAGACGTCGCCTCCGGTCGGGACCTGATAGAGGCCGGCCGAGGTCGGCGCCGCGACGACGCGCGCCTCGCGGCTCACGCTGTGATCGCCGAGCTGGCCGCGGACCGTGAAGCGATAGTCGCCGCGCTGCCGTCGATCGAGCGCGATCGCGCCGGGGCGATCGTCGAGCCGCACGAGCTCCTCGAGCGGGTGCGTGCGCACGACGAGCACGCGGCCCGCGTCCTCGACGCGCATGCGATCGCCGAGCGCCGGCCCCGAGAGCTGTGTCCACGTCAGCTCGGCGGCGTCGTCGCAGCGCGTGCGCACCTCGATCCGCACCTCCGCGTCGAAGCCCACCTGCGTGTGCTCGCGCTCGAGCTCGAGGCGATCGTAGAGGTGCAGCGTGATCTCGCGCGCCTGCCGCGCGTCGAGGCCGGCGATCGACTTCTCGGCGTCGCAGCGGCCCTCCGCGCTCGCCACGAGGCTCTCGCTCGCGCTCGCGGAGAAGCGGCCGTCCTCGTCCGTCTCGATGGTGCGGCCGTCGTCGGTCGTGATCTGCGCGTGCGCGATCGGCGCGCCGGTCCGTCCGTCGCGCACCACGCCCGAGAGCTCGACGCGCTCGCCGCCTCCGCATCCACCGAGCGCGACCACGCAGCCGAGCGCGATCGAGCGGGCCTGCCGGCCGATCCACGGCAGCGCGATCTCGACGAGGAAGCGGAGCGAGCCCCCTCCGTGTGCCGTGTGCTCGGCGCGAGGGAGCTCGATCGCATCGAGGTGCATCGCCGCGGGCGGCTCGATCCGCGGGCGGACCATCGCGCGGAGCCTATCACTCCTCGCGCGCACGAGAAGCGACAATGCTCATGAAGCAGGCTTGATTCCTCGGAGGCCGCGGCTCGGGGGCCTCGCGCACGACGAGCTCCATCATGTCCTCTCGGTGCGCGGCCTTCGCGTCGGAGCGCGCGTGGTGGGTCACGCTCGCGGGCGCCGCGCGCGCGCGAGCTGCGAAGGCGGAAGCGATCAGCGGCGGCGGCGTACGATCGCGGCGATCGCGGCGATCGCGAGCGCCCAGCCGAGACCCGCGCGCGAGCCGCCGAGGCCGGCGCTGCAGCCCCCGCTCGTCGCGCCGCCTCCGCCCGCGTCGCTCTCGCTCACGCCGCCGTCGGCCACGCCGATCGGGCCCGCGTCGTCGCCGGGGACGAGGGTGCCGGCGTCGCCGGGCGTCGTCTCGGGCCGCGGCGGGCAGGGCATCTCGTGATCGAAGGAGCCATCGCAGGTGGCCTCGGGGGCGGGAGGTGCGGCGCAGCCCGCGACCGGATAGAGGTAGGCGAGCGCCGCGCGATCGTCGTCGCCGAGCTCGCGCTTCGTGAGGTCGCCGGGCGCGTAGCGCGGGAAGGTCGCGTTGCCCTCGAGCGCCGAGGTGATGCCGAGCGAGCGCCCGATCAGCGCGGTGACGACCGACTGCACGTCGAGCGCGCTCGTCGCTCCGTCGGTGGCCCACGCGTGGTCGCGGCTGTTCAGCACGACGGTGGCGCCGATCAGCGCGCCGATCGGATCGTAGCCGAACCAGAAGTGCCCGACGGCGGGCCCGCTCGACCACTCCTCGTCGCTGTCGGTGAAGTAGACGAGCACGTAGACGTCGCCCTCGTCGTGCGTCCAGTGCGTGCGATCGGTCGCCTCGCTCGGCTCGCCCGCGCCGAACGCGACGCTGCCGCACTCGGCGCTCGTCCAGGTCGCGAACGCCGAGTCGATGGCCTCGCCGACGCCGGCGACGCCGGCCGGGAAGGTCGCGGCGTTGACCCGATAGACGACGTCGATCGTCTCGGCGCTGCTCTCGTCGGCGTCGGCGTAGCGCGTCGGCTCCGTCGTGTCGCCGCGCGTCTCGAGGTAGTAGGCGCGGGCGCTCACCGGGAGGAGGAAGAGCGAGAGGACGGACAGGCGAAGCAGCGGGGTACGCATGATGTCGATTCCTTCTTCCAGAGGAGAGCGGTCGATCGGGGTCACTCGCAGGAGCCGGTGGTGGGGGCGCACTGGTGCACGGTGCCGGAGCGCGTGGTGAGGGGCTGACAGCTGTAGCCGGCGGGGCAGCCCTCGGTGCTGCAGTCGCGGCCGCACATCGCGTAGCCGTCGCTGCGGAAGATGCAGAGGTCGGCGTCGCCGCCGCAGTCGGTGTGCGAGTCGCAGTAGCTGCAGAGGCCGCCGTCGGTGGTGCACGCGGGCGGCGTGTGCGCCGCCGGGATGATGCAGTCGGGCGCGCCGTCGCCGTTGCGATCCTCCTGGTCCTCGCAGCACTCGGCGTTGAAGTAGAAGAAGCGGCAGCCGCACGCGGTGTCCGGGCGATCGGCGAGGCCGTCGCGCGAGACGGTGGGCTCGATGCACGCGCCCCAGGTTCCATCGGGCAGGCAGCCCTGCTTGCCCCACGAGCAGTAGACCGCGTCGTCACACCAGCGCTCGGTGCCCGGCACGCACTCGTCGTCGCCGCCGTCCGGGATGTCCGTCGTGCAGACGCGAAACTCGTCGCCGAAGCGGCAGTCGTAGGGGGTCCCGCCGCCGTCGTCCGGGTAGTCGGGGGTGTCGTCGGTGCAGACGACGAACTCACCCTGCGCCTCGCAGTACCACTCGCTGCCGCCGCCGCCGTCGGGGAGATCGCCGCCGGCCGTCCGGCAGAAGGTCCGGCCCGCGTCGTCCCAGCAGCTCCAGACGCGATCGTCCGGGTAGTCGGGGCTGTCGTTGCGGCACTCGCGGCCGGTCGCGGTGTCGTGGCAGACCCACCCGCCGCCATCGCCGGGGAAGGTCGCGCAGACGCGGAACTCGTTGGCGAACCAGCAGTGGTAGGGGCCGCCGTCGCCGCCGTCGGGGTAGCTCGGGGTCGTGTCGGTGCAGACGACGAACTCGCCTCGCGCCTCGCAGCTCCACTCGCTGCCGCCGCCCTGGTCGGGGAAGTCGCTGCCGGGGCGGCGGCACTCGGTCGTGCCCGAGACGTCGGCGCAGACCCAGTCGCCTCCGCCGTCCGGATAGGCGGGGCCGGGGTTCAGGCATCGCTTCGTGCCGTCCGGCTGGTCCTCGCAGATCCAGTAGTCGGGGCAGACGTAGAGGGAGCAGTCGCCGCCGATGTTGCAGTCGGGGTCGGCCGGGCACGCGGGCGTCGGCACCTCGCCGTGCTCGCCGGGCGGCGGCTGCTGGAAGCGATCCTCGGGCGCCCCGAACGAGCCCACGCACCCCGGCGCGAGGGCGATGAGAGCGAGAGCGGCGAGTGTGCGAAGCGAGCGCATGTTCGAGACCTCCGTCCCGAGCCGCGATTGCAGCCGCCATGCCGCGCTCTCGCCCTCGCGTTCCGCCGTGCTCGCGACAAGCGCACGGGGAGCGTGGAGCATTCCGCGCTCCCGTGCTGGGGTCGGCGGGTGCATGCTTCTCGCGATGCGCGCGCTCCTCGCCGTGGTCCTCTTCGCCGGCTGCGCCGCCGAGATCCACGCGCCGAACGGGACGATCACCCTGCGCGGCCGGGTCGTCGACGCCGAGACCTGCGCGTCGGCCGCGGGCTGCACGGCGGCGCCTTCGATGATCGTCGCGCTGCGATCGGACCCCGAGCGCGTGCGCTCCGCGCCGACCGGCGCCGACGGCACCTTCATCCTCGCGAACGTCCCGATCGGCTACCGGCACGATCTCCTGGTCAGCGCCGAGGATGGCGCGGCGTCGGTC
This sequence comes from Pseudomonadota bacterium, assembly GCA_023423695.1. Taxonomy (GTDB): domain Bacteria; phylum Pseudomonadota; class Alphaproteobacteria; order Azospirillales; family Azospirillaceae; genus Azospirillum. The sequence goes on from JAFAFA010000136.1 coordinate 9,448, forward strand.
GCGCCGACCCTCAACCCGATGGTCGTCGCCCCGACCGACGAGGAAGATCGCTTCGGCGTCGAGCTCTACGTGCTCCCGCGGGATCCCGGCTCGCTCCTCGACGGCCTGCGCGCCGAGGGCATCGATCTCGTCCTCGGCGGCGGCTACGTCGGCCAGGCGGTGCGGGTGGAGGGCGCGAGCGTCACGGCCGCGGCGGGCGCGCGCGTCGCGATGCACCCGCCGCCCGAGAGCCTGCGCTTCGTCAACGTGATCCCGCGCTTCGTCCCCGATCAGCCCTTGCTCCTTCCGACCGACGCGGTCTCGACCGGCCCCTTCGGCCTCTTCGTCGCGGAGGCGGACGGCCCGACCGATCCCGTCGCCGTCGTGCCCCTCGAGGACGGCTTCCTCTACGAGCTCGTCGTCACCCCGCTCGAGCCCGGCTTCGTGACCTACGCCGTCCACCGCGGCGCGCCGGA
>JAFAFA010000154.1 GCA_023423695.1 Pseudomonadota bacterium
GGTTCGAGGATCAGCTCATCGAGCCGCCGCGTACGTTTCGCGGGGCGCCTCTCCCGAAGTACTTCCGGAACCTGCTCCCGGAGGGAGGGCTACGAAAGATTGTCGAGAAGCGGCTCGGCACCACGGCGCTCCCGGAGTACGCGATGCTCCTTCGGCTGGGCGAGAACCTTCCCGGCGCTGTACGCGTCGTGAGCGATGAGCTGGACATGGGTCCGCTGGAAGATAGTGAGCGCAAGGGGCGCGCCGCCGGCGACCCTTTTCGTTTCGCGCTCACCGGAGTGCAGGCGAAGCTCACGCTCTTCGAGAGGGATGACCGACTGACGGTGCCCCTCGAAGGAGGGGGTGGATACTGGATCGCGAAGCTCGGGAGCCCGGCGTTCCAGCGGCTGGTGGAGAACGAGCACGTGATGCTCGAGTGGGCCCGCGAGAGCGGGCTCAACGTGCCGGAGCATCGAGTGATCCACGCCTCCGAGGTCGACAACTTCCCCGAGGACTTCGATCCGAACCAAGAACTGCTGATCGTCCGTCGTTTCGATCGAGGGGAGGACGGATCTCGGATCCATCAGGAGGACTTTGCTCAGATCTTCAACATCGCGCCCGAGGAGAGAGACGCCGCGGAGATCGTCGACTTGGCGTGGGTTCACTACGGTGGCATCGGCGCCGTCGTTCACGCGGTCTGCGGCGAGGACGACTATCGCGAGTACTTGCGGCGGCTCGTGTTCATGGTGTTGTCCGGCAACGCCGACGCGCACGTCAAGAATTGGGCGCTCGTGTACCCGGATGGCCTGAAGGCGCGGCTCGCGCCCGTCTACGACTTCGTCTCGACCGTGGTCTACTCGAGGCAGCGCGACTACTCGCCGCTGCGTTGGTGGGCGCCGCCCGCGCCCACAGTGGACCCGGCCAAGCGGCTGGTCGAAGTCACGATGGACGACGTGTTCGGAGCGGCCTCGCTCACGCCAGGGATGGCCACGCCAGATCTCCTCGACGAGCTCTCCGGGTTCGTCCAGAAGGTTCGCGCGACTTGGCGGGTGGTCGCAGAGAGCGCGCCCGACGTCATCCGTGAGCGCGTCGCTGCGCATCTGCGCGCCACCTCGCTCAGGTAGACGGGCATTCGAGCGAATGCGCCCAGACCCACCACATGATCCGGCCGGGCGATCCGCCGAGGTCCTCGCCGGCCGCAGGCGGAGAGGTGCACGCATCGGGCGCCGACGCACGCGAAGAACGCGGGTCAGCGGCGCAGGGGCTCGAGCAGGGCGTGCGCGGCGGCGTGGGCTTGGATGCGGAGCTCGGGGACGGCGGTGGACTCCCAGGCGGCCGGCTTGCGGAGGGTGCCGACGACGACCAGATCGGGCCTCGCGCCGCGACCCTGATCGTCGGTGATGAGGCCGAGGCCGAGCGGGTCGGGGGCGACGTGGCCGCCGTCGACGAGGGACTGCACGACCTTGGGCACGCCCGCGCCGGGGCCCGTGCAGTTGACGACCCACGCGAAGCGCTCGCGGCACGGGGCGGCGCCGCCGCGAGGGGCCCACTCGACGAGGGTTTCGTCGACGCCGGCTTCGACCGCGAGGACGCGGCCGGCGGCGACGCGCAGCGCTCCCTCCGCGCGGCGCTCGGCGACGAAGCGGCCGATCTCGGGGGCCATGCGGTGGCGGTGGACCTCCCAAAAGGGGCGCACGTGCCGGAGCAGGCGCCGGCGCTCGGTGTTCGAGAGCGAGAGCCAGAGCGCCGGCGTGTGGGCGCGGAGGCCGTCGACGACCGAGCGCCAGTCGCCGCCCTCCGCCACCGCGCGATCGACCGCGCGGCGAAACGCGGTGACGAGGGAGCGGGCCGTGCGATGAGGGCGTGGGAGACTGGTGTCAAACCAGCGCTCCTCGTCTTTCGGGCGGGACAGGCCCGGCTCGCCGCCCGTGCCTCCTCGCCGATGCTCTGCATCGACTCGTCGGCCCGGACGACGATCCAGGCCTGTCGCGCTCCGAAATCCTTCGGGCGTCGTTTGACACCAGTCTCCGAGCCAGGTGGCCGCGTCGAGCGGCGCGGGGCGCGGGGCGAGGTGTGTGCTCGGGAGCAGCCCGCGGCGCGAGAGGAGCACGACCGGCGCCGAGCGCGGGCCGCGGTGGAGCGTCAGGAGCGCGTCGACCGCGGTCAGGCCGCTGCCGAGCAGCAAGACGGGCTCGGAGGGCGCGATGCCGCTCAGGGCGAGCGACGACCACGGATCCTCGATGTAGCGCGCGCGCGGCCCGCTCCAGCGGCCGCGGAGCGGATCGTCGGGCGGTCGATGGCCGGTGGCGAGGGCGAGCGCGCTCGCGTCGAGGCGCTCCCCGCCGGCGATCGCGAGCGTCCAGCCGCCCTCGCTCACCTCGACGCGCTCGACCTCCGCTCGTCGGATCTCGAGGCTCACGCCGTCCCCGGCGCTCCGCGCGACCTCGAAGAGGGCATCGCGCACGTACTCGCCATAGACGCGGCGCGGCGCGAACGACGCGCCGGTGAGCGGCGGGTCGCGACGCGCCAGCCACTCCGCGAAGTGCGCGGGGCGATCGGGCCAGGCGCTCATGTGCGAGGCGGGCACGTTCAAGAGGTGGCGCGCGTCGGCGGTGCGATACGCCGGGCCCTCGCCGAAGGCCGCCTGTCGATCGAAGAGCACGACGTGGAGGGGCCGGGCCTCCTCGCTGGCGCGGCGGACCAGGTTGGCGGCGACCATCGTCCCCGAGAAGCCGCCGCCGACGATCGCCACGGTGGGCGCGCTCGCGAGGCGCCGGGTGAACACGGGGAGCGGCGCGCGCTCGGAACGGACGGCGTAGCGGCGCAGCTCGGGCAGCGGCGGCGCGTAGACGTGGAGCGAGACGAGGAGCTCGCCGTCCGGCGCGTTCTCGAGGGCGTGGATCTCGCTGCTCGTGTCGGCGAGGAGCTCGCCCTCGCGCAGCTCGCCCTCCGATTCTGCGACGACGAGGCCGTCGGGCGAGGGCGCGAAGCGCGTCTCGCGGACGGCGCCGCCAAGGACGGTGAACGCGCAGAGCGAGCCGCCGTGATCGTGGGCGGCGCTCTTCTGCCCGGGACGCCACGTCAGCACCAGGAGCTCGAAGTGCTCGGTGCGCGCGACGCGCGCGCGGGTGTAGCCGCCGTCGCTCGGCCGGACGAAGGCCGAGACGTCCTCGAGCGCGACGCCCGAGCTCGCGAGGAGCGACGCGACGCGCAGCCGATCGAGCGCGGGCCCGCACGCCGAGAGACCGTCCACGAGCGCGTCGAGGCGAGGCGTCATCGCGACACCCGCGTCCCGAGCGCGCCGAGCGGCGCCGCGCAGATCGCTCGGCTCGCGTCCCGTCCCTCGCTCCAGCTCGCGCACAGCATCTCGAGCGCGCTCAGCGATGGGTGTGCCAACGCCGGCGAGCGCCGGCGGCGAGCGGACCGCCATCATGGGCGATGGGAAGCCGTGGCGGGTCACGGGGGCCGGCGCTGGGCGTCGGTCGTCGGGCCCGAGTTGCCCTCGACCGCGGCTGGTACGGCGCTTGGCAAGTGCGGCGCGCATGCCTGGCCGCATCGAGCCTCACGACCGCTTCGTTCGCGTGCACTTCGACGGACAGCGCGCCGACCTGCGGCCCGACTTTCACGCCGACTTCCACTGGACGTGGCTCCGCCTCGCCTGCGATCAGGAGCGCCACCCGATCACGAACGAGCCCACGCTCTGTCCGTCTCGCGTCGATCCCTCGATCCACCCGCGCGCCGCTCGGATCGAGGGCGACGCGCTGCTCGTCGAGTGGGCGGGCGAGCCGCCCTCGCGTGCGCCGAGCCGCTACTCGCTCGCGTGGCTCGCCGAGCGGGCGTATGCGGTCGATCGTCCTTCGGCTCCCGAGCCTCCGCGCGGGCCGGAGCCGTTCGAGGCGCAGGCCGCCGAGGACGGGCTCTTACCGTCGAGCTGGCTCGAGCGGCTCGAGCGCGAGGGCGCGCTCGTCGTGCGCGGCGGCGCGCACACCGTCTCGCCCGAGACCACCGAGCGCTGGATCGAGCAGCTCGAGCGCGCCGGGCTCGGGCTGGTGGGGACGCACTTCGGCCGCATCGAGGATCTGCGCACCGACAACACGACCAACGCGAACA
>JAFAFA010000038.1 GCA_023423695.1 Pseudomonadota bacterium
GCTGTGCCCGACGAGTCGATGCAGAGCATCGGCGAGGAGGGACCGGCCGCGCCAGGGACCCGTCCCGCCCGTGATTTCCGGTCGTTTCAAACGGTTCGGTGTTCTAGCAGGAGGAGCGCGACGGCGAGGGCGAGCGCGAGCCATGGGCGTACCTCGACGATCGCGCGGGTCACGCTGCGGAGCAGCGACGGAGCGAAGCGGCGCGCGGTGCGCACGGATCGCGGCGGAGCGGCTCGGTAGCTCGTCCGCGTGTCGAGCGTGTGCACATCGCAGGCGGTCGCGGCGAGCCACGCCGGCTCGATGGGTCCGGCGGGGAGCGTACCGGGGGCCAGAGAGCCGTGAGCCGAGCGGCGCAACCGCCACCGCACGCGCGCGACGACGAGCCCGAGGGCGAGCGCCGCGAGGAGCGCGCCGAGGAACGGGCGCACGGGGTCACCGCGCGCGGTCGGATATCGGTCGTGCAGCGCCTGCAGCGGAGGGAGGGCGCGGGGAGAGGCCGGCGGCGCGATCACGAAGAGGCGATCGACGGGGACGCTCGCGAGGTCGCTCACCCGAAGCCTCGCGGGCACCTCGTCGAGGACGTAGGACGGATCGGTGCAGCCCGGGCGCTCGGGGGGAGTGAGGTCGGGCCTCAGTCGTGCGACACAGCCGCTCGCGGCCTCGCTCACGAGGCGATCGTGCTCTTCGGGATCGATGAGCAGGAGCTCGATCGCGTCCAGCTCGCGGGTCGCGGCCTCGACGAACGGAAAGCGAGCGCGCGCGGCCGTGGCGGACTCGAGCTCCACCGCGCGTGGGGTGCGAACGATGAGGTTGACGGAGCCTCGTCCCTCGAGCTGCGCCAGGATCCCTCGCACCGGAGCGTGCGCGTCGGCCACGATCTGCGGCAACACCGGCGGCTCGGGCCAGCTACGGCTGGACTCCGAGCTCTTGTCGTAGCGCGCGAGGATCTCGCCGGATCGGCCCGCGACCCACGTCTCGTTGTGGAATCCCGGGATGCTCGGGTCCCTGTGCACGCGGTCGGCGACCGGCGGGTCAATCTCTGCCGGGCGCCAGACCGGCTCGACCCACTCGAGGGTGCTGTGGACGCACACGGGAGGATCGGTCGCCGGACCGAGGAGCCACGCGCCGATCGGCAGAGCGAGCGCGATCGAGCGCAGCGCGAGCCTGGTGCGCCGCCCGCGCTGGCCGAGGCACGCGAGCAACGCCAGCGCACACGCGCCGCCGAGCGCGAGCCCTGCCATCACGTCCCACGCGGTGGCGAGCTCGCCCAGTCGCTCGATGCCCCAGACGTCGAAGGGCGGAGAGAGGGGCCTCGTGCGCTCGTCGCTGTCGAATTCGGTCAGCGACACCATCACGCGGCGCGCTGTCTCCAGGGTGAGCGCGTCGCGCACCGCGATGACGCCGGACCCGAGCGCGACCGCGCGGAGCAGGAGGCCGAGGCGGCGCCGCTCGTGCTGCGCAGCGACGGCGAAGAGCGTGGCCGCGAGCGCGGCGCCGGCGAGGTGAAGCCCCTGTCCGCTCATCACTCCGTCCGCGACCCACGCCGGCGAGAGCGACGGCCCAAAGCAGTGGTAGTGCATGCCCGGACCGAGTCGCGTCCTCCACCCCGCGATCGCGATCATGGCGAGCGCCGCGGCGGCGACACCTTGCACGCGCCAGAGCGAGCTCCGCGCTCCGAGAGAGCGCAGCCCCGCGAGGAGGAGAGGGCCGAGCTCCAGCACGACGATGATCAACTGCCGGTAGTGGTCGGTGAGGCGCGGCAGCGAATCCGTGAGCGAGAGCCGAGCGAGCAGACCTGCGGCCGTGGCGGCGAGGATCATCCACGGCTTGATCCGAGACGCGCGCCGCACGGGCACCGCGACGAGGGCCACGGCCACGAGCGAGAAGCAGATCGTGCGGGCGAGCTCACCGTACGCGAGGATAGTGGGGTCGGGCCACGGCACGCCGGGCGCGAGCAGCAGCGAGGTGAGGGCTCCGACGAGCGCGAGGGGCATGGCCAGCCTCGCGATGCGCGGAGAGACGAAGCGGCGGAGCGTGCGCACTCGGACATCGAGGACGGATGCGCGCCGGTGTTCCGGAGAAGATGGCGCGCTCGACGGTGCCCGATGGTGCTCGCCGCGACAGTGGGACTCGGTCGCGCCGCGATGATCAGAGCCCTCAACATACGCCAGCCGCGCACGCGTCGCGGATCACGAGTCCCGTTCACCACGACGACTGGTCGCCGGCACGGCTTGGCCCTGTCACAGCTCGTCACTGCTTGGGGAGGCTCCACCGGTACGCGCGCTTCGGGTCGGTCGGGCCTCGCCCGATCTCGCTGACGAGGCCCACCTCGGCGAGCCGCTTGAGGTCGCGCTGCACCGTGCGGCGCACGACGTCGGGGAGGCTTCGGCCAACGTCAGCGACCCGCGCTCGAGCAGCGCGCCGACGAGGATCGCCTGGCGTTCGTTGAGGCCGTTGTCGGCCGCGATCACCGAGCCGCGGGTTAAGAACATCTGAGAGCGCGGCTCGACGACTCCGCAGGCACGGTGCGCCCGACCCAGCCTCGAGCTCGCCCGCAGACACAATTACGATGTGATCTCAGATACTTAAACCGAGTTCGCGCAGCGGTCACGAACGGGGCGCCACATTTCGGCCAGCGCTGCGAGGTGTGCCACTCCCCTCGAAATGCAGGGCCTTCCGCATGTGCCACCGCCTTAAGAGCAAGTTGCGGCCGGTTTGAGTTAACCACTTCGGCCGAGTCTGCCCGAGTCTGGGGTCTCAGAGCGCCGAGAGCGCCTCCAGAGGCCCTCCGAGAGCGCCCTCATGCTCTCCGTCCGACCCGGCGTCTCGCTCTGGGCAGACGCGCAGACGCCTGTAAAACAGGCCCGACACGTCGGCCGGACCCCGATCGGGGCGGAGTTAAAAGAAAACGGCCGCGCTTTCGCGCAGCCGTCTCGAGTCGCTCCCCGTGCGTGACCGCTGCGCAAACCGTCTGGACGGAGAGCACGTTGCGCTCCACGAGAGCCGAGCGGTTAACAGTCGGCGGCCAACCTAGCGAACTGGGTCGCGGCCGTCCACTGCCGTCGAGGAGCCGCAGCTCCCGGGACGCGAGACGGATACAGGCCAGCGATCAGGGGAATCGACATGCGACCTCCTCCATGATGCCGAAGCCGCCGG
>JAFAFA010000133.1 GCA_023423695.1 Pseudomonadota bacterium
TCCCTAACCCTCCCCCACCTGACGGTGGGAGAGGGAACTCCGCCGCCCTTGCGCCTAACTCCCTCTCCCACCGCAGGTGGGGGAGGGTCGGGGAGGGGGCAGAATTGACCGATGTTGGAGGGTTCAGGGTGGGGCAAGCGTAACTTCATGAGCCAAGACGTCCAACTCGACCATGTCACCATGCGGTTCGGCGACACCGTCGCCGTCCGCGACGTGTCGCTGACCATCGGGGCGGGGGAGTTCTTCAGCTTCCTCGGCCCCTCGGGCTGCGGCAAGACCACAATCCTGCGCATGATCTCCGGCTTCATGGAGCCGACGGCGGGCGTCATCCGCATCGGCGGCCGGGACATGAAGGGGATCGGGCCGAACAAGCGGCCGACCGCGCTGATCTTCCAGAACCTGGCCCTGTTCCCGCTGATGACGGTGGCGGACAACATCGGCTTCGGGCTGGAGGTGCGCGGAGTGCCGGCGGCCGACCGCAAGCGCCGGGTGCGGGAGCTGCTGGAACTGGTGGCGCTGCCCGACACGGCGGACAAGCGGGTGACCGACCTGTCCGGCGGCCAGCGCCAGCGCATCGCCATCGCCCGCGCGCTGGCGGTGGAGCCGGCGGTGCTGCTGCTGGACGAACCGCTGTCGGCGCTGGACCTCAAGCTGCGCCAGCACATGCGGGCGGAACTGCGCGAGCTTCAGAAGCGCACCGGCGTCACCTTCATCTACATCACCCACGACCAGGGCGAGGCATTGACCATGTCCGACCGGATCGGCGTGATGTCGCGCGGCGTGCTGGAGCAGGTGGGCAACGGCAAGACCATCTACGACCACCCGGAATCCGCCTTCGTCGCATCCTTCGTCGGCGAGTCGAACCGCTTCGCCGGCCCGGTGGTCGAGACGGCGGAGGGCTGGGCGGTGCTGGACACCGTCTTCGGGCGCCTGCGCGGACGCAACCCGCGGGGGCTGGCCGCCGGCGAGCGCGCCACCCTGTTCGTCCGGCCGGAGCGGCTGACGCCAGGCGAGAGCGACAACGGCCTGAGCGCCCGCGTCAGCCACAGCGACTTCGAAGGCGCCTTCGTCAACGCCTTCCTCGACGGCGGACTGACCGTGCAGATGCCGCATCTGGGTCAGGAGCCGGCCTTCATCCCCGGCGAGACCCTGCGGCTGGGCTTCCGGGCGGCGGACGCGGTGGTTCTGCCGACGGGGTGAGGAACTCCGGAAAAGCGCACAAACGAAAACGCCCCGGCCAGCTGGCCGGGGCGTTTCGCATTGGAAAAATCGGGCGAAGACCGTGTCGTCAGTTGGCCTGCTGGATCGCCGACAGCTGCCACTGGCCGCCGCGCGGGCGGACGAAGGTCCACAGCTCCGTCGCTTCGGTCGGCTGCGAGGCGTTGCCCTCCACCACACGGCCGCTGGCGCGGTCCACCGTGGTGTCGATCAGCGAGAAGCGCATGGCGACGGTGGCGTATTCCTGCACCCCTTCGCGCCAGCCCTCGGCCAGATCGCCCTGCAGCAGGCGGACGTCGCTGACCTTGTTGACCACGCCGCGGTTGCGGTTGTCGGTCAGGTCGTCGGTGAAGTAGGCCAGCATCTCCGGCGTCGTGGCGGCGCGCAGGGCGTCCACATCCTCACGCCCGTAGGCGGTCTGGACGGTGACGAGCAGACGCTCGAACGACTCGAAGTCGGCCGGCTGGATGCCGATCTCGTCGGACGCCTGACGGCGCTGGGCCGGGCCGGCATTGCCGCCGCCCATCGGGGCGCCACCGACCGGGTTGTAGCGGACGTCGGCCGCGTCGCGGTTCATCTGGCCACCCTGCGGGCCGCCGGCATAGGCCGGGTTGCCGCCGGCCATCTGGCTGCCGAGCGGGCCACCGGCCGGCGCGGTGTTCGCCGTCTGCGAGCGGTTGCGGAAGAAGCGCATGGCCAGACGGACCAGGAAGACGACCAGCAGGATCTGCAGGATGAAGCCCAGGATGCCGGCGAAGCTGCCGAGCCCCTCGAAGAAGCCGCCGCCGAACAGCATCGCGCCGATGCCGGCGCCGATCAGGCCGCCCATCAGGCCCGACATGAAGCCGCCGCCGAAGAAGCCGCGCGAGGGCGCCGCCGCCGGGGCGGTGGCCTGCGAGCCGGGGCGCTGGACGCCGGGCGCCGCCGCCGGAGCCGCGGAACGCTCCATCGGCGAGACCGCGTTGGGCGCAGTGGAGGTGGCGGCCGGCGCCTCGGTCGTGCGGCTGCCGCGGCTGCCCGAGGAACTGCTCTTGCCGGCGCGGGCGTCGGCGGTGCCGGCAGCCAACGCCATCACCAGCGCAACCGCCACGGCGGTGGCGGCGCGGGCGCCGCGCATCTTGGTGGAGGTGGCGGAAAGGCTCGAAGGTCGGGTCTTCTCGCTCATGATCGTGCTCGCTTGTCGCATCTGGTCGGTTTTCCAGCCTTCCCACATGGGGGTGGTGGCTGCCCCGTTTAAGAGGCGGTCTCACTTTTTTCCAGCAACAATCGGTGCGATTGCTTAATCGGTTTCATTCCGCAGCGCACCATCCATCATCGGATCGCCCTTCAGGGCGTCGATCGCCCGCCGGTCGCGCTTGGTCGGGCGCCCGGCGCCGGGCTGCTGGACCGGGGCACGGTAGGGATCCTGCAGCCGCTCCTCCGGCACCGGCGGGGCGAGATCCTCGTACAGCGCCTGGGCCTCCGGTGCCGGCCCGCGGCGGCTGCCGAGCGCCACCACCTTGATCACGCGGATGTGCCGTCCCTGGGCGAAGGTCAGCACGTCGCCCGGCTTCACCGACGCGTGCGCCTTGGTCACCACCGCCCCCGACAGCCGCACGCCCCCATCGTTGCACAGCTTGGCGGCAAGGCTGCGCGTCTTGAAGAAGCGCGCGTACCAAAGCCACTTGTCGATCCGCAGCCGGCCGGGGGTGGAGTCGTCGGTGTCGGTGTTGCTCATGGGCGTTTCCGTCTGTTGGTTCAGGTTGTTGAATCCATGGCGTTAGCCCCCTCACATCCCCGACAACTGCCGCAGCTTGGCGAACGGGTGGTCCTCGTTCGTCGGCTTTTCCCGCCGCTGCCGGTTCGCCTGCTGCTGGCGGGAGGGCCGTTTCCGCTTCCAGGTCACCGCCCCATCCTCGCCTTCCGCGCGGACATAGCCCAGCCCGGTCAGCACCGCGCCCAGCTCCTCCGCCGACAAGCCGACGCGCTGGCCGAGCGCCACCTCGCGGATCGGCGTGTTCGCCTTGGACGCCGTCAGCAGTTCCGTCTCCAGCCGGTCGAGCATGTCGACGCGCAACGCCCGGCCGCCGGCCAGCGGGTAGCCGATGGCTTCCCAGAAGGCAGGGGGCGCGCCGCCGTCCTTGACCGGCCCCTCCTTTGCTCGCAATGCCTCCACCGACACGCGGCCGGGCGGCGGGATCGGAACCGGCAGAGGATGGCCCTTCGACACCGCCCAGAGCAGCCCGCGCAACGCCACCGCCGCCGGCTTGGCGAGCGCCGTCAGATAGAGGTGCGACACGCCCAGCCGGACACCCAGCTTCGTCAGCGCCTTGCGGTCCTCGCGCTCAAGCTGTTCGACCATAGCGGCGACGGGTGTGCGCGGCAGAACGCCCAGCCCTTCCACTAGCTGGAAGGCCACCCCGCGGCCGGGGCCGGACAGCCCCTCGGCGGCGGACAGGTCGAACAGCGGCTTCAGCCGGGCGGCGATGTGGTCCTTCAGCCAGCGGTCCAGCCGCGCCCGCACCCGCTCGCGCTGGGCCTGATCCAGCATGCCCTCGTCGAACGGCACCACCAGCGGCGTCAGCACCGACGGCCCGGCGGCCAGCCGCGCCACCGGCAGATTGTCGGCGCTCAGCACCCCGTCCGGCCCCAGCGCGAAGACGTCATCCGGCTCGGCCTCGAAGGCGCGCAGGCGCTTGGCCAATTCGTCGCGCAGTGCCCGGCGGGCGGCGGTCAGCAGCGACTTCGCCTCGTCGGAGCGGTCCGGCGCGTCGGGAACGAAGCGGAAGCCCTCCAGCCGCCCGACCACATGCCCCTCCACCACCACCTCGCCGTCGGCGCGCACGCCGCCCAGCAGCGTGCGGCCGTCCTTCAGCGTGCGGGCCAGCGTGGCGGAGCGGCGGTCGATGAAGCGCTGGGTCAGCCGTTCATGCAGGGCGTCGGACAGCCGGTCCTCGATGGCGCGGGTGCGCTCCTGCCAGTGCAGCGGGTCCTTCAGCCAGGTCGGCCGGTTGGAAATGTAGGTCCAGGTGCGGATATGGGCGATGCGGGCGACCAGCGCGTCGATGTCTCCCTCCGTCCGGTCGAGCCGGGCGATCTGCTTCGCCACCCAGTCGTCGTCCAGCCGGCGCAGCGGCCCGCGGAGGCTGCGGAAGACCTGGGCCAGCAGCTTGGTATGGGCATCCGACAGCACCTTGCGGAAGTCGGGGACCTGACAGACCTCCCACAGCAGCTTGACCGCATCGCGGCCTCGCGCAAGGTCCATGATGTCGGGATCGCGCACCAGCGCCTGCAGCGCCAGATGGTCGTCGGCCTCGCGCACACGGCTCAGTTCCTGGATCGGCGCCCGCTCCTCCAGCGATTTCAGCAGGAAGCCCGGCGTGTCGAAGCGCAGGGCGCTGTTGCGCCAGGACAGCGTCTTGACCGTCTCGAATTCGTGGTTCTCGACGCGGGTGACCAGATCTGCGTCCAGCTCCCCCACCTCGTCGGTGGTGCCGAAGGTGCCGTCGCGCATATGGCGGCCGGCGCGGCCGGCGATCTGCGCCACTTCGGCAGGCCTGAGCCGGCGCGGGGCGAAGCCGTCGAACTTGACGATGCGGGCGAAGGCGACATGGTCGACGTCCATGTTCAGCCCCATGCCGATGGCGTCGGTCGCCACCAGATAATCGACCTCGCCCGCCTGATACAGCCCGACCTGCGCGTTGCGCGTGCGCGGGCTGAGCGCCCCCAGCACCACGGCGGTGCCGCCGCGCTGGCGGCGGATCATCTCGGCGATGGCATAGACGTCGGTGGCGGAAAAGGCGACGACGGCCGAGCGCGGCGGCAGGCGCGTCAGCTTCTTGTAGCCGGCATAGGTCAGCTGGGAGAAGCGCGGCCGGCTGATGAACTCCGCCTTCGGCACCAGCCGGCGGATCATCGGCTGCATCGAATCGGAGCCCAGCACCATCGTCTCGACCATGCCGCGGGCGTTCAGCAGCCGGTCGGTGAAGATGTGGCCGCGCTCCGGATCGGCGCAGAGCTGGATTTCGTCCACCGCCAGGAAATCGACCGCGCGGTCCAGCGGCATCGATTCGACGGTGCAGACCCAATAGGAGGGGTTGGGGGGCAGGATCTTCTCCTCCCCCGTCACCAGCGCGACGGCGTTCTTTCCCTTGATCGAGACGATGCGGTCGTAATTCTCCCGCGCCAGCAGGCGCAGGGGAAAGCCGATCATTCCGGACCGGTGACCGAGCATGCGCTCGATCGCCAGATAGGTCTTGCCGGTGTTGGTCGGCCCCAGCACGGCGACCACACGGCCCCCCCGCCCGAGACCGCCGCCCGCCGAAGCGTGAGAGGACGTCATGGTGTTAAGCTTTGGGGTGCGGAAGCCCGCAATGCAAGCGGCGGCTTGTCTTTATCGCCATCCGCTATGCCGCAAGGAAACCCTTCTCCCCCAAACGACAAGGGCCGCCGAACGGGGGTTCGGCGGCCCTTGGTCTCACGGCGGCTGCGTTGGGGGGGGCTTGGGATCGCCGCCGGGAGCCTGTCCTTTCCTGTTACGTCAGTTCTTGGGCTGCTCCTGCGGTGCCGGACCCGGACCCGGACCCTTTCCCGGACCCATCATGCCGCCCGGCCCCATGCCGTGATGGCGCGGACCGTCATGGTCGCCCCAGCCGCCATGGTGACCGCCCATGTGCTTACCCATGTGGCCGCCCATGCCGCCCGGACCCTGGTTCAGCATGCGGTCGGCCTGCTTCTGCTGGTCGGGCGTCAGTTGGGCGTAGAGATCGGTCAGGGCCGGGCGGACGGTCTGGACCTGCTGCAGATGGGCCTGCATCATCTGCTCGACGCGTTCCAGGCGCTGCGGCAAGGCGGCGGGACGCGGGGCGTCCTTGAACTTCACGCACAGGTCCTGCGTCGGCTTCAGGCTGGAGCGGGCGGCGTCGGCGAACTTGGTCCAGGCGGCGCGCTGCTGTTCGGTGATGTTCAGCTTCTTCTCCGCATAGGCCAGCTTGCCGGCCAGACGGGCCTCCTGGTCCTCGCACATGCGGGCGAAGTGGCGATCGGGGCCGCCGGCACCCGGGCCGGGACCGCCGGGCTGCGGACCACCAGCCGGACCACCCTGGGCGAAGACCGGAACGGCCACGCCGAGACCGGCGACCAGCAGGGCGGACGTCAGAAGGGCGCGTTTCATGGTGACAACTCCTCAGTGTTTGGACCGTGGATCACGGTGTTGACTAAACCCCTGAAGGCGGGGGCTTATTCCGTTGGGACGTTGCCGACTGCATCGCCGCCGCTGTCCCGATGACCTGACAATGGGCGCCGAACGTTGCGGTCGAATGTCCGCAAACCGGTCATTTGGTAACAGAGTGTAACCGCCGGCCGTCCCGTAACCCGGCGTTACACATTTCCCCTTCACGCCCGCCGCGCCTCGCCCGATCATGGGATCCATGGACCGCACGCCCCACCTCCTCGTCGTCGACGACGACCGCGAAATCCGCTCCCTCGTCGCCCAGTTCCTGACCAAGCACGGCTTCCGGGTCACCGGGGTCCGGGACGGGGCGGAGATGATGCGCACGCTCGACGGCGCCCGCGTCGACCTGATCGTGCTGGATCTGATGCTGCCGGGGGAGGACGGTCTGTCGCTCTGCCGCCGCCTGCGCGCGACGCCGCAGACGGCGCAGACCCCCGTCATCATGCTGACCGCCATGGGGGAGGAGACCGACCGCATCGTCGGGCTGGAGATGGGCGCCGACGACTATCTGGCGAAGCCGTTCAGCCCGCGCGAACTGCTGGCCCGCATCAAGGCGGTGCTACGCCGCGTCTCCGCCCCGCCGGTGGCGGGCGCCCCGGCGGCGGCCGGCACGGTTCTGCGTTTCGAAGGCTGGTCGCTCGATCTCACCAAGCGGGAGCTGCGGTCGCCCGACGGCGTGCTGGTCCAGTTGTCGGCTGGCGAATACGACCTGCTGGTCGCCTTCGTCGAGCATCCGCAGCGGGTGCTGACCCGTGATCAGCTGCTCGATCTGGCGCGCGGCCGCTCGGCGGTTCCCTTCGACCGCTCCGTCGACGTGCAGGTCAGCCGCCTGCGCCGCAAGATCGAACCCGACCCGGCCGAACCGACCCTGATCAAGACGGTGCGCGGCGGCGGCTATCTCTTCACCCCGTCGGTGACCAGCGGCAGCGCGGCGTCATGACGGCCCGGCCGGACGACATCGCCGGAAAGCCCAAGGTGCCGCATCGCCCGTCGGTCCGCCGACGCGCCTTCCGCCGCCTGGGGCTGCGCTTTCCCGACAGCCTCGCCGCGCGCATCGCGCTGACGGTGGTGCTGGCGCTGCTGCTGACCCAGGCGATCAGCGCGCTGGTCTATCTGACCGACCGCAGCGAAGGGCCGCCGATCCATGGGCCGAACGTGCTGGTCCAGCGCATCACCGCCATCGTCCAACTGGTGGAAAGCACCCCGCCGCAGGGCCGCGGGCGGGTGGTGCGCGCCATCGACGATCCGGTCCTGCGGGTGGAATGGCGCGCCGACCGCCCGCCGCCGCTGCCGGCGGAGAGCTATTCCAGCGGCCGGTTCGACGGGCTGAAACGCCGGCTGCGCGAGTCGCTGGACACCCCCGACCGCAACATCCTGGTGGAGGTCCAGCGCCCGCCCCGAGACGAAGCCCGTGGCGACGACCACCATCACCCGCCCTTCGCGGGGGGCGACGAGAACCGGCGCTGGGGGCCGCATGTCCGGCTGTCGGTGCGGCTGGGCGACGGATCCTGGCTGAGCTTCACCGGCGGCGATCCGCTGGCCGGCCCCTTCGGCATCGTCCGCTTCCTGTTCTGGATGGGGGCGGTGGTGGCGGTCATCCTGCTGGTCTCGCTGCTGGCCGCCCGCCGTGTGACGGCGCCGCTCGCCGGCTTCGCCGCCGCCGCCGAACGGCTCAGCGTCGACGGAGAGGCCCGGCCCCTGCCCGAGGAAGGCCCGAGCGAGCTGCGCGCCGCCACCCGCGCCTTCAACCGCATGCAGGCGCGGCTCGCCCGCTTCGTCGCCGACCGCACCCAGATGCTGGCGGCGATCAGCCATGACCTGCGCACGCCGATCACCCGCCTGCGTCTGCGCGCCGAGCTGGTCGACGATCCGGAGATGCAGCGGCGGATGCTGGCCGATCTGGACGAGATGGAAGCGATGATCTCCGCCACGCTGGCCTTCGCGCGCGACGATGCCCAGCGCGAGCCGCGCGTCCGCTTCGACCTCGCCGACCTGCTGCAGAGCCTGTGCGACGACCGCGTCGATGCCGGCCACCGCGCCGTCTATGACGGTCCCGCCCATGTGGTGGCGGAAGGCCGCCCGGTGGCCCTGCGCCGGGCCTTCGCCAATCTGATGGACAACGCGATCAAGTATGGCGGCGGCTTCACCGTCCGATTGGAGGAGGGACCCGGTACCGACGGGCAGGCGTCCGGCCGGCAGGCGCGCATCCACATCGACGACGACGGTCCGGGCATCCCGGAGGCGGAGTTCGAGAAGGTCTTCGCCCCCTTCTACCGGCTGGAACGCTCGCGCTCGCGCGATACCGGCGGCGTCGGGCTGGGCCTGTCCACCGCCCGCAGCATCATCCGCGGCCATGGCGGCGACGTGACCCTGTCCAACCGCGACGGCGGCGGCAGTGGGAGTGGGAGTGGGAGTGGGAGTGGGAGTGGCCTGCGGGCGACGGCGATACTGCCGCTCTGAACCCGGCGGGCTTCACATCACGTAGAAGCGCGCCTTGACCGTCACCCCTTCCGCCCCGCGCAGGACGGTGCGGTTGCGGCCGCTGCGCTTGGCGAAGTAGAGCGCCTCGTCGGCCTGGGTCATCAGGTCGTTGACCGATCCGGTGTCCTGGACCAGACACATGCCGATGCTGACGGTGAAGCCGAAGCTGGCACCGGACCCTGTTTCCACCATGAGCTCGGCGGTGGAGCGGCGGATCGCCTCGACCTGCGCAAGCGCCGCCTCCAGCTTGCCGGCGGGCAGACACAGGCAGAACTCCTCCCCGCCCAGCCGGCCGAGGAAGCCGCCGTCCGGCACCTGGGCGGCGCAATGGTCGGCGAAGCGCTTCAGCGCGAGGTCGCCGTTGGCATGGCCGTGGGTGTCGTTGACCGCCTTGAAATGGTCGATGTCGAACATGGCGACCGCCAGTGCGGTGCCGTCCTCCTTCGCGGCACGGTAGGCCTGCTCCAGCCTTTCCATGAAATGGCGGCGGTTCGCCACCCCGGTCAGGTAGTCGGTGTTCAGCATCTCCACCATCACCCGGTGCATGCGGGTGATGCGCTCGCCGGCCCGCACGCGGGCGCGCAGCATCGGCAGGTCGATGGGCTTGGCCAGGAACTCGTCGGCACCGGACTCGAAGGCCTCGACCCGCCGGGCGGTCTCGCTGTCGCCGGTCATCAGGATGGTGAAGGTGCGGTGCTGGTCGTCCGCCGCCCGGACATGCCAGCACAGTTCCATCCCCGTCATCACCGGCATTTCCAGGTCGGTGATGACGATGTGGACATCGTGGCTGCGGTAGAGGGCGAGCGCCTGCCCGCCATCCTTGGCAAGCAGAACCCGGTAACCGCTGGTTTCCAGCTCTTCCCGGATCAGTTCACGAAAGAAATTGGAATCGTCGGCGACAAGAATAGTCGTTTCCACCGCAACACCCATGCCGTCCGCGAAGAATTCGTGCGCGCGGACCTTAGCAGGTTCCATGCCGCAATGGGATAGCGGCGTGTCAGAACAGAGCGACCGCCGATTCGAATCGCTCTCAGCTTTCGAGCATCCGGCGCAGCAGTTCCACGTCTTCGGCGAAGGATGGGTCGGTGGCACGCAGCTCGTCCACCTTCTTGACCGCGTGCATGACCGTGGTGTGGTCGCGGCCGCCGAACTTGCGGCCGATCTCCGGCAGGGAGCGGGCGGTCAGCTGCTTGGCCAGATACATGGCGATCTGGCGCGGACGGGCCACCGCGCGGGCGCGGCGGGCGGAATGCATGTCGGCGACGCGGATGTTGTAATGCTCCGCCACCCGCTTCTGGATCTCGTCGATGGTGACGCGGCGGTCGTTGGCGCGCAGCAGGTCGTGCAGCACCTCCTGCGTCGTCTCCAGCGAGATGGAGCGGCCGACCAGCTCGGCATGGGCGACGATGCGGTTCAGCGCCCCTTCCAGCTCGCGCACGTTGGACGTGATCTTGTGGGCCAGGAATTCCAGAACCTTCAGCGGGATGGTGGCCTGGAGCGCGTCGGCCTTGGCCTGGAGGATGCCCAGCCGCAGCTCGTAGGTGGTCGGGTGGATGTCGGCGACCAGCCCCCAGCCCAGACGGGAGCGCAGCCGCTCCTCCATGCCTTCCAGGTCGGACGGGCTCTTGTCGGCAGAGATGATGACCTGCCGGTTCTGGTCGACCAGCGCGTTGAAGGTGTGGAAGAACTCCTCCTGCGTGGAGTCCTTGCCGCTGATGAATTGGACATCGTCGATCATCAGCACGTCGACCGAGCGGAACTGCTGCTTGAAGGCCATCGTGTCCTTGAAGCGCAGCGCCCGGATGAACTGGTACATGAACTTCTCGGCCGACAGGTACAGCACCTTGCGGTTCGGGTCGTTCTTGCGGATCTGCCAAGCCAGCGCGTGCATCAGGTGGGTCTTGCCCAACCCCACCCCGCCATAGAGGAACAGCGGGTTGAAGGTCACGGTGGTGGCGTCGGCGACGCGCCGGGCGGCCGCATGGGCCAGCTCGTTCGGCTTGCCGACGACGAAATTCTCGAAGGTGAAGCGCGGGTCGAGCGCGGCGGACAGGTCGGACCGGTCCTCCAGAATCGCCGGGACGGCGTTCGGCGACTCGTCCGACGCCCCGCCATAGGAGGCCGAGGTGTAGACGGTCGACGGTGCCGATTCGGCGGAGAAACCGCCATCGGCCGGGCGCGGGGGCGGTGCCGGACGGGGCGCCGGGCGCAACTCTGCGAAACGGGAGTCCTGGGCACGCGGCGCCGGAGGGGCGCGGTCGTCGCCGTTGTCGTCGTTGTCGGCGACCAGAGCCGCCGGGGGATTGGTGGAGGCGACGATCACATCGATCGACTGCACTTCCGGATTCTCGCCGGACCAGAGGGCGCGGATGCGGTCGGCATAGTGGGTCAGCACCCAGTCGCGCATGAATCGCGTGGGCACGACGATGCACACCTCGCCGCCGACAAGGCTGGCGACGGACAGCGGCTGAAGCCAGCTCCGGTAGGCGATCTCGCCCACCTCTTCCTTCAGGCGTCCGCGAATGCGCGCCCACTGCTGATCCAACGACACGCCGACCGACATGCTCCCTTACTCCCGCTCCTTCCCCCCGGCCAGCCCCCACCGCCGAGGCGGCGCGGGATCGACCCCGCGACCGGAACCGCCGCGCACCACAGCCGGCCACACCGATGGTGTGCCCGCCGACTGGTGCCCCGGCCGCCCGCCTGGTCCCGCCCGTATGTGTACAGGCAGGGTTGACCCCGAACGGAACATTATACCCAAAACGCACACGCATGAGTCGACGGGATTGTAAATCCCGCCTCAAGCGCGACAGCTTGTAAGTAAAAGAAGATCGTGCGATCGACCGGGACTCAACAAGCCCTGATCCGGCGTAAGACCTTCAGTATTTCACTTCTGTGTTCGGCCGGCCACAGAGTGTTGCATCACCCCATTTCGCCCCGCCGAATTGGAGCAAAAGTCTAACCATACCAACGAAATCTGGCAATGGGACAGATGGCGAACGGCCTAAAAAGATAAAAATCATCACTCTGACCACAAGGCCGATCTCGAATCTCATAAGCATGCCCAACAACAAACTAAGACAATCGTCGAGTACCCATACATTTACTTTAAACGCAAAAAGCCGCGCCCCGAGTCACGGGCGCGGCTTTTTGAAACCAGCGGATGAAAGCTCTATCAGAGAGCCTTGATCGCAGCCGACAGACGCGACAGCTTGCGCGACACGGTGTTCTTGTGCAGCACGCCCTTGGAGACGCCGCGCATCAGCTCCGGCTGAGCGGACTTGAACGCGTCGGCGGCGGCGGACTTGTCGCCGCTCTGGATCGCGCCCTCGACCTTCTTCACGAAGGAACGGATGCGGCTGATGCGGGCACGGTTGACTTCCGTGCGACGCTCGGTCTGACGAATGCGCTTTTCAGCGGACTTATGATTGGCCATGGAAACCCTACTCCGAACGACACGGCTGTCGTGATGCGAGCGCGCCTTATACGCGGCAGCGCACCCCGAGTCAAGGCACGGACGCCCAATGATTTTGACTAATCGTACTCAGACGACATCTTGATGGGATCTGGTCCATCCCCCGCAAGATGCAGGGGACGGCCCAGGCGGCAGAGTCGAAGGGCGGTCGACGACTCAGCGGTTCTTCCAGCCGGCTTGGCGCTTCTCGGCGAAGGCGGCCATGCCTTCCTTCTGGTCTTCGGTGGCGAAGGTCGAATGGAACAGGCGGCGCTCGAAACGGATGCCTTCGGCCAGGGTCGATTCATAGGCGACGTTGACCGCCTCCTTCGCCATGGCGATGACCGGCTGCGACAGCGAGGCGATCTTGGTGGCGACCTTCACCGCTTCCTCCACCAGCTCGGCGGCCGGGACGATGCGGGAGACGAGGCCGCAGCGCTCGGCCTCGGCGGCGTCGATCATGCGGCCGGTCAGGACCATCTCCATCGCCTTGGACTTACCGACGAAGCGGGTCAGGCGCTGGGTGCCGCCGGCGCCGGGGATGGTGCCGATGGTGACCTCCGGCTGGCCGAACTTGGCGGTGTCGGCCGCCAGGATGAAGTCGGCCATCATCGCCAGTTCGCAGCCGCCGCCCAGCGCGAAGCCGGCGACCGCGGCGATGGTCGGCTTGCGGCACTTGGCCAGCCGCTCCCACTTCGCGGTGATGAAGTTGGAATTGTAGACATCCATATAAGAGAAGCCGGCCATCTCCTTGATGTCGGCGCCGGCGGCGAAGGCGCGCTCCGACCCGGTGACGACGATGGCGCCGATGGCGCTGTCGGCCTCGAAGGCGTCCAGCGCCTGGCCCAGCTCGGTCACCAGCTGGTCGCACAGCGCGTTCAGCGCCTTCGGACGGTTGAGCGTGATCAGGCCGACCGGGCCGCGGGTCTCGACGAGGATGGTTTCATACGACATGGCTGCAGCACTCTCCCGATAGGGCGAGCCCGGTTGCTTCCGGGGCTCGTCGTTGTGTAGGGGTATCGACCTGGAATTTGCGCGAGTATGGCGGGTGTTCCCGCCGTCAGCGCGGCGTCAAAGTGAAGCGGACGGCGGTTGCGCCCCGGAGTTTGGCCTGTTGGGGGAATTCCAGCCGCAGCTCCTCGCCCTCGCGGACGAAGACCCGGTCGGATGCCCGACGCCAGCCCAGCTGTGGCAGGGTCTGGTCGTAGAAGGCCAGCACCGCCTGGCGCGGCACCTCCCCCGACAGCACGGCCTGGACGATCCGCCCGCCCGGCTTGTCGAAGACCAGCGGCTCCGATTCGGCGGTCGCCAGCCCGGGCATCACCGGAACGTCGGTGAAGCCGGGGACGAACGGCCCGGAGTCGGCAGCGACCAGTTGGGCGGCGAATGCCGGAGGAATGGGAACGAGGAAGCTCCCCAGGCCCGCGACCGCGGGGCCGGCAAGGAGGAAAGCGGCGGACGCCGCCCGGAGCATGGCCGGTAGAGCCGTCATGCCCCAGCTATATCACCGTTGGCGCGCCGCACAAAAGAAAGTCGAGCGGCCTGACTGTACAATCCGCTGAACGCCCCCCGTCCGGGAGCGGTCGCAGTCGCAATCGGGGCAGCCCTCCCCCTCCCGGTCGTAGACGGCGAACTGGTGCTGGAAATAGCCCAGCTCTCCCGACGCCTGCCGGTAGTCGCGCAAGGAGGAGCCGCCGGCGGCGATCGCCCGCTCCAGCACCTCGCGCACCGCGACGGCGAGGCGGTCGACCTCCCCGGCCGTCAGACTGGCGGCGCTGCGGGTGGGCAGGATGCCGGACTGGAACAGCGCCTCCGACACATAGATGTTGCCGAGACCGGCGACGACGCTCTGGTCCAGCAGGGCGGCCTTGATCGGCGTCATCTTGCCGGCCAGACGGCGGGCGAGTTCCGGGCCGGAGAATTCGTTGCCGAGAGGCTCCGGTCCCAGGTTGCGCAGCATCGGATGGTCACCCAGCGCGTCCGCGACCGTCAGGTCCATCAGGCCGAAGCGGCGGGCGTCGTTGAAGGTGACGACGGTGCCGGCATCGGTCTCGAACACCACATGGTCGTGCTTGTCGAAGGCGTCGGGCCGTTCCGGGGCGATGATCATCCGCCCGGACATGCCGAGATGGGCGATCAGCACGCCGCCGTCATCCAGATGCATCAGGATGTATTTGGCCCGCCGTCGCACCGACTCGACGCGCCGGCCGGTCAGCCTTTCGCAGAAGCGCGGTGGGAAGGGGGTGCGCAGGTTCGGCCGCCGCTGTTCCACACGGACCAGCCGCCGGCCTTCGAGATGCGGGGCGAGGCCCCGGCACACCGTCTCGACTTCGGGAAGTTCAGGCATCGGCAGAGTGTGGGGTGGGAGGGACGGAAGTTAAAGCCCGGAGAGCTGGGCCAGAGAAAACTGGAAGAGAGTCACCTATACTCCTTGAACCGCTCTGTCGCCTGGATCAGCGCGGCGCGGATGCCGGGTTCCATGGCGGAGTGGCCGGCGTCGGGGACGACGCGGTAGTCGGCTTCGGGCCAGGCGCGGTGCAGCGCGTCGGCGGAGATCACCGGGCAGACGATGTCGTAGCGGCCCTGGACGATCACCCCCGGCAGATGGCGGATGCGGGAAACGTCGCGCAGCAGCTTGTCTTCCGGCGTGAAGCGGTTGGAGCGGAAGTAATGCGCCTCGATCCGCGCCAGCCCCAGGGCGTGGCGGTCCTCGCCGCTGGCGGCGATCAGGTCGGGCGACGGCAGCAGGGCGGAGCAGCTGCCCTCATAGATGCTCCACACCCGGGCAGCGGCCATGCGCACCATCGGGTCGGGCGAGTCGAGCCGCTTCCAATAGGCCTCCAGCAGGTCGCCGCGCTCGTCTTCCGGGATGTGGCCGGCGAAGGCGGCCCAGGCTTCGGGAAAGAGGACGCGCATGGAATAGAGGAACCAGTCGATCTCGCTCTTCCGCATCAGGAAGATGCCGCGCAGGATCAGGCCCAGACAGCGCTCCGGATGGGTCTGCGCGTAGGCCAGCGCCAGCGTCGAGCCCCAGGAGCCGCCGAACAGGTGCCAGCGCTCGATCCCCAGATGCCGGCGCAGCGTCTCGATGTCCTCGACCAGCCGTTCGGTGGTGTTCTCGCGCGTCTCGCCCAGGGGCGTGGAGCGGCCGGCGCCGCGCTGGTCCATCACGACGATGCGGTAATGGGCGGGATCGAAGAAGCGGCGGTGGGTGGGCGAGGCCCCGGCCCCCGGCCCGCCATGCAGGAACATCACCGGCACGCCGCGCGGGTTGCCCGCCTGCTCCCAATAGACCGTGTGGATCCCGTCGACGGCGAGCGTGCCGGTCTGGAACGGGTCGATGGGCGGATAGAAGTCGCTGCGGGGCATGGCCATGCATCCAGTGGTGCGGACCACAAGTGTAGAGGAGCCACCGGGGCTTGCGCCAGAGCGACGAAGTCGCGAAACGACAAACGCCGCCTGGAAGCGCCTGCTCATGCCGGTAGCCGCAGCTTACGGCGCGATCAGCCCCAAAGAGATGGCCCGCGTGACGGCATGGGTCTTGGTGTGGACGGACAGCTTCCGCATCACGTTCTTGACGTGGAAATTCACCGTATTCTCGCTGATTCCGAGGATGATGCCCACCTCGGCCGCGGTCTTTCCTTGCGCTCCCCAGGACAGGCAGTCGCGTTCACGCGCGGACAGGGTCGGCGCCTCGCCCGCGGATTTGGTGTTCCCGCTTCCCCGGATCACCGCCACGCGGTCGTTGCAGCAGTGGATGAACATCTGCAGCGACAGCCGCGCATCCGCGACGAGACGTTCGAACTCTTCCCTCGACTCCGACCAGAACATGGTCGTCAGGGAGGAGACGGGGGAGCCGTCCGCTGAAACGCCATGGAACGGAAGGGTCAGACCGTTCTGGTAGCCGTGGTCCAAGGCAAAGCCCATCACGGCATTGGCATCCTGCCCGGCCTCGAAACGCACCTCGCGGGCCTGCCTTTGCATCAACTCGCTCCAGGAGAAGGCCAGATTGGTACGCCGCACCTCGTGGGCAACCGGATCGATCTCGTACATGCGCTGGGCGGCGTAGTCGGCAATGAAGTCCGCCCGTGCAGTCGTCAGGTAATAAGGCGTGATTTCCGTCCTGGTCCCGGTGGAGATCATGCGGACATCAAGAAAACTGATGCCGGAAAAGCCGAGATTCCGCGCCACACCGTCCATAAGGTGAACTACATCTTCAGCGGTTCCGCAAGAATCAAGCAATCCCAGAGTGTCAAGAAAATCTGTCCGCATTCGTCGAATATTCCTCAAGGCTTCGGCGACGCCATCTTCCCTACCAGGGATCCCTACCAGATCTGGTAGTCGCGGCTCACATCAAAAGAACGTAAAAAGCGCGCGAGTTTTTGCCGCAGCCGCTTCTGGATACCGCAAGCCGCGTCCGACGCGGTCTGGTGTTCTTCGCGGATGACGTCAAAGCAAAATCAAAGAGCGATCAGTAAAAGCATATTCTCTTTATTCCGTTATCACCTCGTTCGCCGTCCAGGTGAAAAGGATGCATATTTATATTCTCTAACAACCAAAAGATGGGAAACCGATCACGCTGCAGGGGCATTCCGACGCAAGGCCTCCCAAGCGGAGATTGGATCTGGAAAAAGGAAAACCCGCATGCGTACCCCGCTGGTTCTGGCCACGCTTCTTGGTGCCGGCCTGCTTCTGTCCGGCTGTCAGACCGGACCCATGAACGCCAACCTGCTCAACACCGGCCTTGAGATGTTCAACGCCGCCACGATGACTGACGAGCAGATGGCGCAGACGTCGCTTGCCGGCATCCGTTCGATGGACGCCTCGAACCGGATCGCTCCGGCGCAAAGCAAATACGGACGCCGGCTCGCCAAGCTCACGAAGGCTTACGACAGCGTCAACGGACGACCATTGAACTTCAAGGTCTACATTTCCCAGGACATCAACGCCTTCGCCGTACCGGATGGCAGCATCCGCATCATGAGCGCCCTGATGGATCACATGAGCGACGACGAGTTGCTGTTCGTGATCGGGCACGAGATCGGGCATGTCTACCATGGCCATGCCCGCAAGCGCTTCCAGACGGCCTACGCGATGTCCGGACTGGTCAAGGTGGCGTCATCCGCCGGCGGCCTGAACGTCAATGCGTCGCAGGCTGGCGCGCTCGTCTCCGAAGTGGTCAAGGCGCAGTTTTCCCAGGAGAACGAACGGGAGGCCGACGATTACGGCTACGATGTCGCCGTCCGCGCCGGTGCCTCGAAGACCGCTCCCGCTGCCGCGCTGCGCAAGCTTGCGGCGCTGTCCCAGAGCCATTCGAACGTCATCGCTCAGATGCTCGCCACCCACCCCGATCCGGCCAGCCGCGCTGCGCGCATGGACGAGCGGGCGCTCAAGGGCTGATCCCCGTGACGCGCTCCACTTCACCAGCCATTCAGCAACGGAAAGAAACGCGGATGTCCATCCAACGGCTTTCGGCCGCTGCCGCTCTCACACTCGCTGCCGCTGTCTGCATGTTCTCGCCGGCACGGGCGGAGGAACTGGCGCTTCAGAAAAGCGCCTCCGCCATCGAGGCCAGATACAACGGCCTCGACATGGGGATCCTGACCCTCGGCCCAACCGTGTCGGCAGCCGAGGCCAAGGCCGCGCTGATCAAGGAATATGGCGACGTCCTGAACGTCTCCGAAGGAACGATCGGGATTTCCTACAAGTCCATTCCATTGGAATCGCAGGTCTACACCACGAGAATCGCCGCCACGAAGCCCGGCGACGAGATTTCGGTGCTGTTCGGCACCCCGGCCACCGGCAACACGGTCGTGAACATGACCCGCCGCCTGACGTTCGAGGACGCGCGCACGGCACCGGAAGCCGGCGCGGTGCTGGCGCAACTCGTCTCGAAATACGGAAACCCGTCGCACAACAAGCCCGCCGTCACCGGACGGTCTTCGGAGATGTACCGGCTGACCTGGGTGTTCGACACGAAAGGCCCGAAGCCATGTCCGACGTCCGGCTGCTGGGGCGTCGCCACCTACTTCCAGGTCGATCAATTGGCTGACGAAAAGCGCCGCCTCGCCTCCGGACACGCCGTCGAGATCATGGCGATGGCGTTCACCCATTCGTCCGACGGCAACAGGGTGCGGACACTGGAGGTCACGGCGAACTACGTCGCCAACAAGGTCCTCACGCTGGAGGAGGCCTTCCAGCAGTTCCAGAAGGCCGGGGAGGAACTCTACCGCAAATCGGCGACGCCGGCAGCGGCGCCGAAGCTGTGACGGGAGCCGACGGTTTCAGCCGGGCCAGCCATCAGAACGATTTTTTCAGGAGACACCGAACATGCGGCACGATGGTGTATGCGGTTTCTGCGGGAGCGACGTGCGGAGCGGATTCGACACCTGCGCTCACTGCAGCGCGATGTGGGGCAGGGGGTTCACCAAGGAGGGACGCAAGAAGGGTCTGCTGATCCTGCTCGCATCCGGCGTGCTCGCGGTGCTGTCCATGATGCTTCATAACAGTGCCACGGGAGGCATTTTCGGATTTCTGTCCGCCATGACTTTCCTGGCCATGATCCTGGGGCGCTTCACGTTCCTGAAGTCATGGGCGTGGTTCAAGTCCGTCTGATCGAGACAGGCGCCGGGCTGGCCTCCGGCGTCGGAAGCATCAGTGCAGCAACGACGTCTCCACGGGCTCGCGCCCGCAAAGGAGAACCGCCTGGCAGCCGAGACAATTGACCAAAGTCGAGCGGAAACCCCGATCTGTCGGGCTTTCCGCTCGACTGCGTTCTGCCGGTTTCCGGCAGCTTCTCCCGCATCATCGGTATCCGCTGCCCAGCAAGCAGGACGGGGCGCAGGAAGAAGCGCGTTAGGAAACCCCGGAAACACGAAAGGCGGCCAGAGGCCGCCCATTCGTAAGTACTTGTTTTTTGGAGGATGGCGCGCCCGAAGAGATTCGAACTCCTGACCCTCAGATTCGTAGTCTGATGCTCTATCCAGCTGAGCTACGGGCGCCTTATCCACCAAACGTCTCGCCGTCGAAGTGTCCTCCGGCGTCGAGGCGCGCAACCTACTCAAATCCGTCATCGAAGGCAAGAGCTTTTCACGAAGAAAAACGCGAAGCTTTCTTGCGGATTTCGACGGCGTCCCAGACGACAAAGGCCACCGCTGAGGTGGCCCGTCTTGTCGAACGGAAAGGATGGCGCGCCCGAAGAGATTCGAACTCCTGACCCTCAGATTCGTAGTCTGATGCTCTATCCAGCTGAGCTACGGGCGCCTTATCCACCGTCTGTCCCGGCGTCGGCGGCAGGCCGTCGGCGTCGAGGCGCGCAACATACTCAAACACCCCCTGCCCCGCAAGCGCTTTTTTCACGAATTTTCGCCTGCCTTCCCACGCCCCTGCGCGCGCCCTGCGACGGTCGGTCCACCGCGTACGAATCGCCCCCGATTGCCGGGCGGCGGCGGCTGGGTTATACAGTCCCCTTGCTGTTTTTGGAGAGTCAGTCCCGTGGCCGAAGCCCCCTTCAACAAGCATTTCCCGGTGTCCTGGGAAGAGCTCCACCGCAACGCCAAGGCGCTGGCCTGGCGCCTGATCGACCGTGGCCCGTGGAAGGGCATCATCGCGATCACGCGCGGCGGCATGGTTCCTGCGGCGATCATCGCGCGCGAGCTCGAGATCCGCATGATCGACACCGTCTGCGTCTCCAGCTACGACCACCAGCAGCAGCGCAATGCGACGGTGCTGAAGGGTGTCGAGGGCGCCAATGCCGGCGACGGCGAGGGCTGGCTGATCATCGACGACCTGGTCGACACCGGCAAGACGGCGGAAGTCGTGCGCAAGATGCTGCCCAAGGCGCATTTCGCCACCGTCTACGCCAAGCCGGCCGGCCGGCCGCTGGTCGACACCTTCATCACCGAAGTCAGCCAGGACACCTGGATCCATTTCCCCTGGGACATCGAGCTGCAGTTCTCGCAGCCGATCGCCAAGCTGCGGCAGAGCTGACGGCCGGCTGACGGCCAACCACCGGCACGGCTCCCCGCGGCATGCGGGGGCCGCGCCGGTGTTCCGGTTCGCGCGTTCCGGCTCATTACATAAAAATTTACCGTTTGCGTCCTAAATGACGCGCGGCGGAGCGTCTGCGCCCGCCAACGCCTTCAACATCGCGTGGCGGCCCGCGCATGACCGACGATTCGACCGGCGATATACGCCCGGATGAGCTGCACCAGGACGAACTGCGGCAAAAGATCGACGCGCTGGTGGCACGGCTGCCGGCAAGCCTCGTCTACAGCCTGCTGAGCGAGATCGAAGGCATGGACAGCGAGCCGACCGACCGGGTCCAGCTCGTTCGCCAATATGTCATCGAATATCTGAACCGCCAGCGCACCAACCGCGCCCGGCGCCTGTTCACCAACCTGTTCGAAGCCTTCCTGATCGACGACGACGTGCTGTACCACGCCGGCCTGTCGATTCCCGGCATGCTGCAGCGGGTCGATGTCGGCGCCCTGTGGGAGGCGCTGAGCCGCGACGCCTTCCCGCTGCTGGCGGTCGAGGCCCAGGAGACGCTGGACGAAATGGCGCGCGGCGACGTGATCGACCGCATCCTGCGCTCCCCCGTCGCCGTGGTGATGAAGGAACGGATGCGCGTCGCCGCGGTGAAGCATCTGGACGCCGTGCTGGCGAACAAGAAATCGGTGGACGAGTTGCTGGCCGGCCTGTCGCGCAACCGGCCGCGCCGCACCCGCCTGATGTCGGGATTCCTGGAAAAGACGCCGGCCATCGACATCGGGACGCTGCGGCTGATGCATCTGGTTCTGGCGAACGCCGAAGGACCGGTGAAGCCGGTCGCCGACCGGCTGGAGGATTTCCCGGGCTCCTGCAGCGGCGAGGCGGAGGCGAACCGGCTGGCCGACATCCTGCTGGACGCGACGGAGCAGTTGCGCGACCGTTGCGGCGACGATCTGGCCAACCTGCTGCCGCTGTCGGTCCTGACGGTGAAGCGCAACTATCCGGTCGCTGCGCTCTACATCCGGCAGAGCGGCGTCGATCCCGGCCGCGGCGATGCGATGACCGCGGCGCTGACCGGCCATTTCGTCGGCGTCACCCGCGCGCTGACCGCAGCGCTGACCGTCATCCTCAAGCTGAACGACCGGGTTCCCGGCTCCGCCATCCGTCCCAGCGCCAAGGAGAAGGCGCGGCTGGAGGCGCTGGTGCAGCGGCTGGACCAGTTGGTCCACGCCGCCATCTCCGCCGGACTGATGGAGGACCGGCGCAGCGAGCCGGCCTTCCGCAACGCCTGGACCCAGGCGGCCAAGATCATCGGAGCGCGGGTGGCCGCGGTGGCGATGGAACGCTCCGCCCAGGCCGCCGCCGCCCGCCGCCAGCCGGTCATCGACCATGCCGACATCGTCTGGCTCGACCGGCTGCTGTGGCGCTGGCAGGCAATGTCGCGCGACTTCGGATTCGAGACCTACGATCTGGTGAAGTGGCGCGAAAACCTGCTGGAGGAACTGCGCGCCAATGTCGAGAAGGCGATGAAGTTCGAGGATGCCGACCCGCTCGACGAACGGATGGAGCATCTTCTGCGCATCAACGCCATCGCCGGGGTGTTCGGCCAGCGCGTCAGCGCCTGGATCCCCACCTTCAGCCACAACATGACCCGCCTGCTGTCGCACCGGCTGGAGCGCGGCGGGGAGTTGGGTGCCGATGAACAGGCGATCATCGACGACCTCGTCGCCACGGCGCGCACGGAGGTGGGCAAGTCACGCTATTGGAAAAGCAACGAGCTGATGGACCTGATCGAGCTGTCGGAGCGGACGCGGCAGGCGGGGTGAGCGCTGCCTCTCCCGCCCTTCCTCACATCACCCCCGAAGACCGGTGCCGCGGGTCGAGCCAGTCGCGCAGCCCGTCCCCCAGCATCGTCAGCCCCATCACGCAGAGCGCAATCGCGATGCCGGGAAACACCGCCTGCAAGGGGGCGGTGAACAGGTAGGTCTGGGCGTCTCCCAGCATCTTGCCCCAGCTGGGGCTGGGCGGCTGGATGCCGAGGCCGAGATAGCTCAGCGCCGCCTCGTTGACGATGGCGACGGCGAACAGGACGGTGGCCTGGACGACGACGATGCCGGCAATGTTGGGCAGCACATGCACCAACGTCACCGACAGTGGTCCCCGCCCCAGCGCCAGCGCCGCACCGACGAAGGGCCGCCGCCACACCGCCAGCGCGGCGCCACGGGTGACGCGGGCCAGCACCGCGGCGTTGAACAGGGCCAGCGCCACCACGACGTTGATCGCCCCGGCACCCAGCGCCGCGGTCAGCAGGATCGCCGTCAGCACGGCGGGGAAGGCGAAGACCAGATCGCCCAGCCGCGCCACCACCTCGTCCCCCCAGCGCCCCAGCCCGGCGGCCAGCAGCCCGAGCGGCACGCCGCCCAGCAGCCCGAGCCCGACAGCCGCCGCCCCCACAGCCAGCGAGTTTCGGGCGCCGACCATGATCATCGACAGCACGTCGCGCCCGAAATGGTCGGTGCCGAGCCAATGGGCGGCACTGGGCGGCTTTAGCCGGGCGACCACGCGCACCTGCTCCGCCGGGTAGGGCGTCCACAACAGCGACAGCAACGCCATGGCGACCAGCAGCAGGGTCAGGACGGCGCCGAGATGGAGGGAGAGGGGAAGACGCCGCCTCACGACGACACTCCCTTCGGCCGCGGGTCGGCCAGTGCGCAGGCGATGTCGACTAGGGCGCTCACCACCACCACGAACAGCGCCAGCAAGACGACCACCCCCTGCACCACGATCAGGTCGCGCTGGCCGATGGCCTGATAGAGCAGCCGACCGAGCCCCGGCAGGGTGAAGACATTCTCCACCACCACCGCGCCGGCCACGAGGAAGGAAATCTGCAGGCCCAGCACCGTCGCCACCGGGATCAGGGCGTTGGGCAGGGCGTGGCGCAGCAGGACGGCGGTGCGGCCCACCCCCTTGGCGCGGGCGGTGCGGACATGGTCCTCGCCCAGCGTGTCGAGCACGGCGGTGCGGGTGACGCGGGCGAGGATGGCGGCCTCCGGCACCGCCAGCGCCAGGGCCGGCAGCACCAGCGCATGCAGGGCCGGACCGATGCCGCCGCCCCAGCCGGGAAAGCCGCCGGCCGGGAACCAGTGCAGGGTCAGCGAGAACAGCAGGATCAGCAGGATGGCAATCCAGAAGCTGGGCATCGACACGCCCAGCTGAGCGAAGCCCAGCACCGCCCAGTCCCCGCCCCTGCCCCGCCGCGCCGCGGCATACAGGCCGAGCGGCAGGGCCAGCACCGTACTGATGACCAGGGACAGCAGGGCCAGCGGCAGGGTCACCGTCAGCCGCTCCGCCACCAGCTCCGCCACCGGACGGGCATAGGTCAGGCTGACGCCCAGGTCGCCGCGGGCCAGCCCACCGGCCCAGTCGAGGTAACGGGTAAGGATCGGCCGGTCGAGACCCATCTGGCTGCGCAACGCCGCCAGCGTGTCGGGCTGGGCATTGACGCCCAGCATCAGCAGCGCCGGGTCGCCGGGAACCAGCTGCAGCACGGTGAAGACCACGACGGTGGCCAGCCAGACGGTGACGATCAGGCTGACCAGCCGTCGCAGCAGGAAAGCGAGCACGCGGGGGCTATCCTTACTTGCTCGACACTATTTCCATGCGGCGTTGGTGACGTCGTTGGCCTGGACGGGGCGGTTGACCCACATGCCGGTCAGCGACGCCTTCTGCACCGTCACCGACGGCAGCATGAAGAGGAAACCGTTGACCGCATCCTCCGCCAGCACCTTCTGCTGCTCGCCGTAGAGCGCGTTGCGCCTGGCCGCATCCTGGGTGCGGTTCAGCTCCTCGTTCAGGGCATTGAAGCGCTCGCTCTTGTAATTGAAGTAGTAGTCGGGGCGGGCATAGATGTCGATGTCCAGCGGCTCGGTGTGGGCGATCATGGTCAGGTCGTAATCCTTGCCCTTGAACGTCTTTTCCAGCCAGGCCGCCCATTCCACCGGCTCGATCCTGGCGCGGATGCCGACCTCGGCCAGCATGGCGGCAACCAGCTCGCCGCCGCGGCGCGCGTAGGGCGGCGGCGGCAGGCGCAGGGTGGTGTCGAAACCGTCGGGATAGCCGGCCTCGGCCAGCAGGGCCTTCGCCTTGGCCGGGTCGTAGGGGTACATGCCGGTCAGGTCGACATAGCCCACGCGGTGCGGCGGGAAATGGCTGCCGATGGCGGTGCCGTTGCCGTAGAGCACGCCGTCGATCAGCGTCTTGCGGTCGATGGCATGGGCCATGGCGCGGCGGACGCGGACATCGTCGAAGGGCTTGCGGGCGTTGTTGGTGGACAGGACCGTCTCGCCCTCCGTCGAGCCGACCATCACCGTGAATTTCGGGTCGTTGCGGAACTCCGACAGCGCCTCGTAGGTGCTGAACAGGGTGAAGGCGTCGATGTCGCCGGCCTTCAGCGCCGCCACCTGGGCGGCCGGGTCGCTGATGAAGCGGAAGGTCACGCGGTCCAGCTTGGGCTTCGCGCCGTCATAGTCGGGGTTGCGGACCAGCACCACCCGGTCGCCGGCGACCCAGCGGTCGAACTTGAAGGGACCGGTGCCGACGGGCTTCTGCTTGTTGGTCGGCGCCGATTCCGGGGCGACGATGGCGGCGTCGCCGCTCGCCATGTGGAACAGGAACAGGCCGTCGGGGCGCGACAGGGTGACGACCACCGTCTGCGGGTCCGGCGTGTCGACCTGGGCGATGGGGGCGAAATAGGCCTTCTGCGCGTTCACCGAATCCGCAGCGCGGGCGCGGTCCAAGGTGAACTTGACGTCGGCTGAATCGGCGGCGGTGCCGTCGTGAAACTTCGCGTTGGCGCGCAGGTTGAAGCGGTAGGTCAGCCCGTCTTCCGAAACGGTCCAGCGCTCCGCCAGACCGGGGACAAGCTTGCCCTCGCCGTCGACGCGCAGCAGCGGTTCGAACAGGTTGGCGTAGGTGACCTCCTTGATGGCGCCCGCCGCCCCGGCGGTGGGATCGAGATGCGGCGGCTCCAGCGCCATGCCGACGACGAGGTCGGTGCGCGGCTGGGCCAGAGCCGCCTGGGATGCGGCGGCCAGCGCCAATCCGGCGATGGCGGCCAGGGTGAAGCGCTTCTTGGCGGTCGACATGGTGGCAAACTCCCCCGTCTCGTCGTTACCGACGTTTTCGTTGCCGCGATGATGCGGTGCAATGCGGGAGAGCGCAAGCGGAGCCCTCCTGCTTTCCGCTTGGCCCGCCTTCCGTTTCAAAATGCCGGCACCGTCGAAATGCCGGCGGGGCTCCGTCGGATCAGGCCGCGCCGGGCACGCCCTTGGACGTGGAGTATTCGAAATGCAGCGCCTCGCCCGGATAGACCAGCGGGCGGATGGAATGGGCGGCCTGGGCGGCTTCCGCGAAGCCGCAGAGGATCAGCTTCAGCTTGCCCGGGTATGTCGCGATGTCGCCGATGGCGAAGACGCCCGGCACGTTGGTGGCACAGCCGGGCTGGGCCACCGAGATATGGCTGCGCTCCAGCTCCAGGCCCCAGTCGGCGATGGGGCCGAGATTCATCGACAGGCCGAAGAAGGCGAGCAGCGCGTCGGCCGGCAGCGCCTTTTCCTCGCCGTCCAGCGTGGCGACGCGCACGGCGGTCAGTTGGCCGTTCTCGCCGTCCAGGCCGGAGAGCTGGTAGGGCACCACCATCTCGATCCGCCCCTCGCGCACCAGCGCGTCCATGCGGGCGACGCTTTCGGGTGCCGCGCGGAACTTCGAGCGGCGGTGAACGACGTAGACGCGCTCCGCCACGTCGGCCAGAGAGATGGCCCAGTCGACGGCGCTGTCGCCGCCGCCGGCGATCACCACCTTCTTGCCGGCGAAGTCCTGGCGCCGGCGCACCATGTAGAAGACCGACTTGCCCTCATACGCCTCCAGCCCGTCGAGCGGCGGGCGGTTGGGGCCGAAGGCGCCGCTGCCGGCGGCGATGATGACCGCCTGGGTGTCGATCTTCGTACCGATGCTGGTTTCCACCAGCCAGCGCCCGCTGTCCTGGCGGGTCAGCTTCTCCACCTGCTGGCCCAGGTGATAGGTGGGCGAGAAGGGGGCCGCCTGCTCCGCCAGCCGGTCGATCAGGTCGGCCGCCTCGATCGAGGGGTGGGCCGGGATGTCGTAGATCGGCTTTTCCGGGTAGAGCGCGGTGCATTGGCCGCCGACCATGTCCAGCGCGTCCACCACATGGCAGCGCATCTTCAGCATGCCGCATTCGAACACGGCGAACAGGCCGACGGGGCCGGCGCCGACGATGACGACATCGGTGGTGAGGACGTCGTTGCTGGATGCGGTCTGCGACATGGAAGCCAATTCCTTGAGACGGGGTGCCGGGTGGAGGATGCCGGGTGAAGGATGAAGGTGGACGAATGGTCCTTCCATTGTCCGCATTTCCCGGCCGGGTCAACCCCCAGCAAGGGAAAAGCGCTGCTGTGTCGCGCATGGGTCCAGGTATCGGGCCGGTGTGGCGGCGCGGATTTTACAATTTCGCATAAATTCGCTTAAATTTGTCGATTGCACGCCGGAGAGTGCAAGGCGGACAGTGGGGGCGTGCGGCGGATGGCCGGGATCACCATCCCGGAGGCCGATCCGGATGCCAGTCGGGTGGAGGCCCGGAATGAAGGAACTTCGCTGTCTGGTCTTCACCGATCAGGAGGTTGTGCGGGCCGTGCTCGACCGCCGGCGCCGGGTGAAGGATCCGCTGCCGGTCGGCACCGTGTCCAGGATCGTCTACCACCGCAACGAAGGGCCGGAGCAGGAGGGAATCGAAACCCGCCTGACGGTCACCGACGACAACGGCGTTGCGACCGAGCTGGTGCTGGCCGAAACCGAAGTGACGGCGGCGCTGGTCGGCTATTGCATGGGCCGGCGCATCCCCCTGCCGGTGGCGTCCGACAAGATGCTGCACCTGATCAACGGCGCGCTGACACTGATGATCACCATGAACTTCAACAAGGCGCCGCGGCTGGTGGTGGCCGGTGCCGCGGAAGGTGCGGGATCGGGAGCGGGGGACCGGCTGTCGCCGAAGCGGCGGGTCGGCCGCTGACCCACCCTTCTTTACGGCTTGCGGGCGGGCGTCGGCTTCGCACAGTATCCGCGCCATGTCGGACATCTCCCTCTACACCGTCGCCGTATCGCTGCCGGACGAGGCCGCCACCGCGGCACTGGGCCGCCGGCTGGGCACCATCCTTCGGCCGGGCGACCTCGTAGCGCTGCGCGGCGATCTTGGCGCCGGCAAGTCGGCGCTGTCGCGGGCATTGATCCGCAGCGTCACCCATGAGGACGCCGAGGTGCCGTCCCCCACCTTCACGCTGGTGCAGACCTACGACACCGCAATCGGCCCGGTCTGGCATTTCGACCTCTACCGCCTGTCGGGACCGGACGAGGTGTATGAACTGGGCTGGGACGATGCGCGGGCCGAGGCCGTTTCGCTGGTGGAATGGCCGGACCGGCTGGGTCCGCTGCTGCCTCCCGACCGGGTGGAGGTGACGATGCAGCATGACGGGCCGGACGCCCGCCGCGCCACGCTGACCGGCCATGGCGCGCTGGCGGCGCGGGTGGCCGCCGCCGACTGGACGCTGTGATGACTGCTGCTACCTCCACGCGGGAAGACGAGATCGCTGCCTTTCTGGCCGCCAACGGCCTGTCCGATGCCCTGCGCGAACCGCTGGCCGGTGATGCCTCAGCCCGCCGCTACGAGCGCCTCCGCAAGGCCGATGGCGGAACGCTGATCCTGGTGGACACGCCAGCTCCGGCCGACGATCTCGTGCCCTTCATCGCCATCGGCACCGAGTTGGCCGGCATCGGTCTGTCTGTTCCCACCGTGATCGCATCGGATGTGGAACGAGGCTTGGCATTGCAGGATGATTTCGGAAGCAAAACATTCTCCTGCCTGCTGGCCGACAGTGGCGATCCACAGCATCTCTACGAGTTGGCGACCGACGCGCTGATCGTCCTCCATCACGGCTGGCCGGAGGACGCGGCGGAACGCCTCACCCTGCCTGTCTACGACCCGGCGCTGTTCATCACGCAGACCCGGCTGTTCATCGACGCCTATGTGCCGGTGGCGCTGGGGCGCTCCTTGAGCGCACAGGATCGTTCCGACTTCGATACGGCTTGGCGGACGGTGCTGGAGCCGGTCTGCGCCAGCGCGCCGTCGCTTCTGCTGCGCGACTACCATGTCGACAACCTGATGCGGCTGGACCGGCCGGGGACGAAGGCCGCCGGGCTGATCGACTTCCAGAGCGCCGGCTGGGGGCCGCGGGCCTACGACCTCGTCTCCCTGCTGGAGGACGCACGGCGCGACGTGGCGCCCGATTTGGCCGAGGCGATGGTCGCCCGCTATCTCGCCGCCTTCCCCAACACCGATGCCGCCGCCTTCCGCCGCGCCATGGCTGTGCTTGGAGCGGCGCGCCACACGCGGATCGTCGCCATCTTCGTCCGTCTGGCTCTGAGCCAGGGGCGGCGGTCCTACCTTGTCCATCTGCCGCGGGTCTGGCGCCTGCTGGAGGCCCAGTTGGCGAAGCCGGAGCTTGCGCCGGTCGCCGCCTGGTTCGACCGCCATTTGCCGCCGAATGCCCGCGCTGCCTTCGTCGTTCCGGAGACGATCTGAGATGACCGTGACCATTCCCGATACAGCGATGGTGCTGGCCGCCGGCCAGGGCCTGCGCATGCGCCCGCTGACCGACCACATGCCGAAGCCGCTGATCCCGGTGCTGGGCAAGCCGATGCTGGACCATGCGCTGGACCGGCTGGCCCAGGCCGGCGTCGGCCGGGCGGTGGTCAACAGCCACTATCTGGGCGCGATGATCGGCGATCACCTGAAGGACCGGACATCCCCCGCCATCACCCTGTCGCCGGAGGACGCGCTGCTGGAGACCGGCGGCGGGGTGAAGAAGGCCCTGCCCCTTCTTGGCACTGCACCGATCTATACGGTGAATGCCGACATCTTCTGGCTGGACGGGCCGGTGCCGGCGCTGCGCCGCCTCGCGGCCCATTGGAACCCGGCGGAGATGGACGCGCTGCTCCTGCTGATGGCGACGACCAAGTCGGTCGGCTATGACGGGCTCGGCGACTATCACATGGACCCGCTGGGCGGCCTGACCCGCCGGGCCGAGCGCGAGTTGGCACCCTTCGTCTATGCCGGGGTGCAGATCGTAAAGCCGGAGCTTTTCGCGGCGGACACGCCCGACGGTGCCTTTTCCACCAACCTGATCTGGGACCGCGCGCAAGCGGCGGGGCGGCTGTTCGGCCTTGCCCATGACGGGCTGTGGTTCCACATCGGCACGCCCGCCGGATTGAAGGAGGCCGAGGATCTGCTCGCCATCGGCGGCGTGCGGGCGGTGGCGCATTGAGGGGTCGGCTGAGGTATACTCACCCGGAAGTTTTGCCCCCACCTTAATCCTCCCCCGCTGGGTGGGGGAGGAGACTGCCGCCACCCTCCCGCCCGAGCACTTGCCCCCCTCCCCCGCCCAGCGGGGGAGGGTTGGGGTGGGGCAAGCGATAGACGGACCTTCCATGCTTCCCGATAGCTCCACTCTCCCCAAAGTCTACAGCATCCCCGCAGGTGCGCCCTTCGTCGACATGCTGGCGGCAGGGATCATGGAGCGGGTCGGCGGTGACCCGATGGCCTTGGCCGGAGTCACCGTGCTGCTGCCGACCCGGCGCGCTTGCCGAGCGCTGCAGGCGGCCTTCCTGCGCCGTTCGGGCGGGCAGCCGACCCTGCTGCCGCGGATGGCGCCGCTGGGCGAACTCGACGCCGGCGACCTCAGCCTGACCGAGGAGGAACTGCCTGACGTCCCGCTCGACCTGCCGGAGGCGATCTCGCCCTTGAACCGGCAGATGACGCTGGCGCGGCTGATCCTGGGGGCCGAGGGGCTGTCGGCGACCACGGCGCAGGCGGTGCGGCTTGGCGCCGACCTGGGCCGGCTGATCGACGCGGTGTGGACCGAGCGCGCCGGCTTCGAGAAGCTGGAGTCGCTGGTGCCGGAGGATTATGCCGAGCACTGGCAGGTCACCCTGAAATTCCTGCGCATCATCACCGAGGTCTGGCCCGCCATCCTCGAGTCGACCGGCGAGACCGACCCGGCCAAGCGCCGCAATCTGGCGTTGGAGACGCAGGCCGCTCTCTGGCAGGCCGCCCCGCCGCCGGGCATGGTGATCGCCGCCGGCTCCACCGGCTCCATCGTCGCGACGACGGAACTGCTGTCGGTGATCGCCCGTCTGCCGCAGGGGGCGGTGGTACTGCCCGGCCTCGACATCGACGCCGACGACACCATCTGGGACGCCATCGCGGAGGACGAGTCCCACCCGCAGCATGGCCTGTCGCAGTTGATCCATCTGCTGGGGGTGGAGCGGCACGAAGTGCTGCCCTGGACCGACGCGCCGGAGCCGCGCGGTGCCCGCGCCCGCCTGATCGCCGAGGCGATGCGACCGGCGGCGACCACCGAGGGCTGGCGCGAGTTGTCGGGCGTGGAGGCCTCGGCGCTGGACGGGCTGACCCGCATCGACGCCGCGACATCGGAGGAAGAGGCGCAGGTCATCGCGCTGCTCATGCGCCATGCGCTGGAGACGCCGACGAAGACGGCCGCCCTCATTACCCCCGACCGCAACCTTGGGCGCCGGGTCGCCATGGCGCTGGCGCGCTGGGGCATCCTGGTCAACGACTCCGGCGGCCAGCCGCTCGCCCACACCGCGGTCGGCACCTATCTGCGCCTGACGGCGGAGTTGGTGGCGAGCCGCGTCCATCCGCTGGCCCTGTTGGCGCTCGCCAAGCACCCGATGGCGGCGGGCGGCCGCGACTCGGCGGATTTCCGCGCCGCCGCCCGCGCGCTGGAGCGTGTGGTGCTGCGCGGCCCCCGCCCGGCCGAGGGTTTCGACGGCGTGCTGGCGGCGCTGGAACAGGCCGACCGTTTCGACCATGAGGAGCAGCAGGAGTTCCTGCGCACATGGCTGGTCGATATCGGCCAGCGCGCCGCACCCTTCCTGGAGGCGCTGGCCGGCGAGACGCCGCTGGCCGACCTCGTGCGCGCCCATGTCGCCTTCTGCGAATCGCTGGCCGCCGACGACGCGCTGACCGGTGCAGAGCGGCTGTGGCGCCAGGACGACGGCGAGGAGGCCGCACGCTTCGTCCACGATCTGCTGGACGCGGCGGAGGGCTTCCCAGCAATCCCGGCCAAGGATTACCCGGCGCTGCTCGACGCGCTGATGAGCGCGCGGGCGGTGCGTCCCCGCTATGGCCTGCACCCGCGCCTGTTCATCCTGGGTCCGATGGAAGCGCGCCTCCAGCATCTCGACCTGACCATCCTGGGCGGGCTGAACGAGGGGACATGGCCGCCGGCCGCCTCCGCCGATCCCTGGATGTCGCGGCCGATGCGGCGCGATTTCGGCCTGCCCAGCCCGGAACGGCTGGTCGGCATGTCGGCCCACGACTTCGCCCATGCCTGCGGCGCCCCCGAAGTGGTGCTGACCCGCGCCGCGCGGGTGGAGGGCACGCCGACCGTGCCGTCGCGCTGGCTGCTGCGGCTGGAAACCGTGCTCAAAGCGCTGGATCTGGACGGCCTGATCGAGGAGCGCGGGGCCTGTTGGCTCGGCTGGGCGCGCGGGCTGGACGAGCCTGATCGCGTGCAGCCGGTGGCGGCGCCCGAGCCGCGCCCGCCGCTGACCGCCCGGCCGCGCAAGCTGTCGGTGACCGAGGTCGAGACCTGGATGCGCGATCCCTACGCCATCTATGCCCGCCACGCCCTGCGGCTGCGGGCGCTCGACCCCATCGCCGCCGATCCCGGCGCATCGGACCGCGGCCAGATCATCCACGACACGCTCGACGCCTTCGTCCGCGAGTATCCCGGCCCGCTGCCGCATGACGCGCTCGACCGGCTGATCGCGCTGGGACGGGAGCGCTTCGGCCCGCTGCTGCGCAGCCATCCCGACGTCTGGGCCTTCTGGTGGCCGCGCTTCGAGCGGGTCGCCGGCTGGTTCGTCGATCTGGAGCGCGAGCGCCGCCTCCGCATCCGCCCGCTGGCGACCGAGGTGCCGGGCCGGCTGGAGCTGTCCGGTCCCGGCGGTCCCTTCGCCCTGACCGCCAAGGCCGACCGCATCGACCGCGGCCCCGACGGGCTGGTGGTGATCGACTACAAGACCGGCACTCCGCCGAGCGCGCGGGAGATCGAGCTTGGCTTCGCCCCGCAGCTGCCGCTGGAGGCCGCCATCGCCGCGGCCGGCGGCTTCAGCGGGGTGGACAAGGGCGACGTGGCGGAACTGACCTTCTGGCGCCTGTCCGGCGGCGACCCGGCGGGTGAGGAGAAGCCGGTGAAGGGCGACCCGGCGGCCTTGGGCGAGGAGGCACGGGCCGGGCTGGAGGCGCTGATTGCGCAGTTCGACGACCCGAACACCCCCTATCGCTCCCGCCCGCGCCCGGCGATGGCGCCGCGGTATACAGACTACGCTCATTTGGCCCGCGTCCAGGAATGGTCGTCGGGTGGCGGGGAGGGAGAGGGCTGACATGAGCGATTCCATGACCGATCTGTCCCCCCGTACCCTGCCGCTCGATCCCAATGTGGCGCAACGGCGGGCGTCCGATCCAACGGCGTCGGTCTGGGTCGGCGCGTCCGCCGGGTCGGGGAAGACCAAGGTGCTGACCGACCGGGTGCTGCGGCTGATGCTGTCCGGCACGCCGCCGGCCCGCATCCTGTGCCTGACCTTCACCAAGGCCGCCGCGGCGGAAATGGCGATCCGCATCAACCGGACGCTCGGCCTGTGGGCCACCCTGCCCGACGACGCGCTGGAGGACCGGCTGGCCGACCTCTGCGGCGAGCGGCCGTCGATGGAGGCGCGGCTGAACGCGCGGCGGCTGTTCGCCCAGGTGGTGGACTGCCCCGGCGGCATGAAGATCCAGACCATCCACGCCTTCTGCCAGTCGCTGCTGCGCCGTTTTCCGCTGGAAGCCGAACTGGCGCCGCATTTCGACGTGATGGACGAGCGCACCGCCGACGGGCTGCTGACCGAGGCGCGCGACGCCGTGCTGCATGCCGGCCGCACCGATCCGGACAGCCCGCTCGGCCGCGCCATGGGCCGGCTGACCGGCGACCTGAATGCGGAGGATTTCGCCGAACTGCTGGCGGAGCTGGCCGGCCAGCGCGGGCAGGTGGAGAAGCTGTTCGAGCGCTTCCACGGGCTGGACGGGCTGATCGACGCCATCCACGACACGCTGAACGTGCCGCCCGGCGTGAGTGAGGAGTCGATTCTCACCCACGCCTGCCACGATCACCAGTGCGACCCGCCGGCCCTGCGCGAGGCCTGCCAAGCGCTGTCGGGCGGCAGCGCCAGCGACCAGGAGCGCGGCATCGCCATCCAGCATTGGCTGGACGCCGCCGACCGCCGGGTGCGGGCGTTCGAGGCCTACAAGCGCCTGTTCCTGACGGCGGAGGGCAGCCCGCGCAAGACGTTGATCACCAAGAAGCCGGCCACCGCCTATCCGCAGGCGCTGCTGTCCCTGCAAAAGGAGGCGGAGCGGCTGGTGGAGATTTCGGAACGGGTGAAGGCCGCCGGCGTCGCCGCCTCGACCACCGCGCTGCTGACCCTGGCGCAGGCGATGCTGGACGCCTACCGCGAGCGGAAGGCGGCGCGCGCCCTGCTGGATTACGACGACCTGATCCTGGCGGCCAACCGGCTGCTGAGCGGCGGGGACGGCAAGGCGGCGCGCGTGCCGTGGGTGCTGTACAAGCTGGACGGCGGCCTGGACCATATCCTGATCGACGAGGCGCAGGACACCAACCCGGACCAGTGGTCCATCGTCGCGTCGCTGGCCGGCGAGTTCTTCGCCGAGCTGGAAGCCGCCGCGCCCGACGGCAAGATCCGCACCGTGTTCGCGGTGGGCGACGAGAAGCAGTCGATCTTCAGCTTCCAGCGCGCCGACCCGGCCGAATTCGCCCGCATGCGCCGCCATTTCCAGGACAAGGCGGAGGTGGCGCAACGGATGTGGGCGGGGGTGGACCTCGACATCTCCTTCCGCTCCACCGCCGCGGTGCTGGAGACGGTCGACGCCGTCTTCGCCATCGACCGCGCCCGCGACGGCGTGGCGTCCGAGGCCAGCCCAGTGATCCGCCACCGCGCCTTCCGCCGCGGACAGGCCGGGCTGGTCGAGCTTTGGCCGCCGGTGAAGCCGGTGGAGGCGACGGAGACGCCGGCCTGGGCACCGCCGGTGGCGCGCGAGTCCGCCGACTCCCCCTCGGCCCGCCTTGCTTCGGTCATTGCGGCGACGGTGCATCGCTGGATCGACAGCGGCGAGAAACTGGAGGCCAAGGGCCGGCCGGTGCAGCCCGGCGACGTGATGGTTCTGGTCCGCCGCCGCACCGCCTTCGTCACCGAACTGGTCCGCGCGCTGAAGGACCGCGGCGTGCCGGTGGCCGGCGTCGACCGCATGGTGCTAACCGAACAGCTTGCCGTCATGGATCTCGTGGCGCTGTCCAACTTTCTGCTGCTGCCCGACGACGACCTGACGCTCGCCACCGTGCTGAAGGGGCCGCTGATCGGGCTGACCGAGGAGGAATTGTTCCGCGTCGCCCATGGCCGGCGCGGCACGCTGTGGCGCTCGCTGGTGGCGCTGGCGGAGACGGAGCCCGACTTCCGCCCGGCCCGGCGCTATCTGGGCGACCTGCTGGCGCGCACCGACTTCTCCGCCCCCTACGAGCTGTTCGCCGGGCTGCTGAACCGGCCCTGCCCGGCCGACGGGCGGTCGGGGCGGCGGGCGATCCTCAAGCGGCTCGGCCCCGACGCCCAGGACCCGCTGGAGGAATTCCTGGCCGTCTGCCTGGCCTTCGAGAAGACGGAGCCGCCGTCCCTGCAGAATTTCCTCGCCTGGCTGGCGGCCAGCGACGCGGAGATCAAGCGCGAGCTGGAACAGGGCGGCGGCACCGTGCGGATCATGACCGTCCACGGCTCCAAGGGGTTGCAGGCGCCGATCGTCTTCCTGCCCGACACGCTGGGCAGCCCGACCCAGAGCCCGCCGATCCTGTGGCCGGACGAGGATTGCCCGGTGCCGCTGTTCGCCGCCCGCCGGTCCCAGGAGGACGCGCTGTGCGCCGAGGCGCGGGCACGGGCCAACCGGCGGCGCGACCAGGAATACCGCCGGCTGCTCTATGTCGCGCTGACGCGGGCGGAGGACCGGCTCTACATCTGCGGCCATCAGGGCAAGCGCGAGCCGTCCGACGAATGCTGGTACCGGCTGGTCGAGGAGGCGATGCGCGAGAACGGCGTGCCGCATCCCTTCGACTTCACCGGCCTGTGTCCCGACGGCTGGGCCGGCGAGGGCTGGCGGCTGGTCGGCGCCCAGACCGCTGTGGTGCCGCGCCATGTCGAAGCAGAGGAGAGTGCGTCCGCCGAGCCGCCGCCGCCCTGGATCGCCGAGCCGGCCCCGGGCGAGCCGGAGCCGTCGCGCCCGCTCACCCCATCGCGTCCCGACGGCGAGGAGCCGGCGGTCCGCTCGCCCTTGGGCAACGACGACGGCCAGCGCTTCCGCCGCGGCCTGCTGGTGCACCGGCTGTTGCAGACCCTGCCCAATCTGGCCGAGGAGGCGCAGGAGGCCGCCTGCCGCCGCTTCCTCGCCCGCCCGGCGCACAAGCTGACGCCGGAGCAGCAGGACGCCATCGCGCGGGAGACGCTGGCGGTGCTGAGCCATGCGGAGTTCGCGCATCTGTTCGGCCCGGACTCGCGGGCGGAGGTGCCGCTGGTCGGCGTGGT
Organism: Pseudomonadota bacterium; assembly: GCA_023423695.1. Lineage (GTDB taxonomy): Bacteria > Pseudomonadota > Alphaproteobacteria > Azospirillales > Azospirillaceae > Azospirillum. The sequence goes on from JAFAFA010000133.1 coordinate 36,132, forward strand.
GGCGCTGGGCGACGGCAGCCGGGCACTGGCCGGCCGCATCGACCGGCTGGCGCTGACCGGGGATACCGTGTGGATCGTCGACTACAAGACCAACCGGCCACCGCCGCGGGATCTGGAAGATGTGCCAATGGTTTACCGGCGCCAGATGGCCGCCTACCGCGAGGCGTTGCGGGCGGTCTATCCGGGTCGGCGGGTTCGTTGCGTCCTGCTGTGGACCGACGGCCCCTACACCATGGAGCTGCCCCCCTCGGTGCTGGACGCGGCAGCGGCGGGACTGGCCCCGCGGACCGGGTGAGAGGTGGCCGGCCGGTCCCTCGAAAGATGGGGTGACTTGACCGGCCGGGCGCCTCCGCCCTACATTTTGCTCAATTCCACTGACGGGGCGATGGCCGCCGGCCTTCCACAACCGGTCCGCGGCGCTTCCGAACCCAGGCTAGAGGTCACATGAGCACCACCATCAAGGTTACCGACGACAGCTTCGAGCAGGACGTCCTGAAGGCCACCGGCCCGGTCCTGGTCGATTTCTGGGCGGAATGGTGCGGCCCCTGCAAGATGATCGCCCCGGCGCTCGACGAGCTGGCCCGCGAGTATGAGGGCAAGGTCACCGTCGCCAAGCTGAACATCGACGAGAACCCGAACACCCCGGGCAAGTACGGCGTTCGCGGCATCCCGACGCTGATGCTGTTCAAGGAGGGCAGTGTCGCCGCCACCAAGATCGGCGCCCTGCCCAAGGGTGCGCTGTTCCAGTGGGTCGACTCGGCGCTGTAAGCGGCCGGACAGCTCCAAGTAAGGAAAAGCCCCGCCCGCGGTTGCCGCGGCGGGGCTTTTTCGTTTGTCCGCTCACATATTGAGGAATTCCAGAAGCTCCCGAGCCAGCTCTTCGGGCGCCTCCTCCGCCATGTGGTGGCCGCAATCCAGGCCGCGCCCACGCAGATCCGGCGCCCAAGGCCGCCAGACTGCCAGAACGTCGCCGTAAAGTTCCTCCAGATCGTCCCGCAACGACCATAAAGCCAGCACCGGACAGCTCAGCCGCCGGCCGGCCGCGCGATCGGCCGCATCGTGGTCGCGGTCAATGCCCAACCCGGCGCGGTAATCCTCCAGCATGCCATGCACGGTGACCGGATCGTGGATGGCTGCGCGGAAATCACGGTAGGCCTCCTCCCCCATCGCCTCTACCGAGCCGCCGTACCAAGCGTCGGGATCGGCCAGGATGGCGCGCTCAGGCTTGTCCGGCTGGGCGAAGAAGAACCAGTGCCACCATGCCTGGGCGAAGCGGGCATCGCACCGCTCCAGGGCTTCCAGGATCGGCACGCCGTCGAGCAGGGCGAGACGGGTGATGGCGGCCGGATGGTCCATCGCGAGACGGAACGCGGTGTAGGAGCCACGGTCGTGGCCGACCACGGAGAAGCGCTCGAAACCGAGGTGCCGCATCAGGGCGAGGCAATCCAGCGCCTTGGCCCGTTTGGAGGAGTTGGCATGGTCGGGCCGGTCCGCCGGCTTCGACGACTGGCCGAACCCCCGCAGGTCTGGACAAACCACGCTGTGAGAGGCCGCCAGCAGCGGTGCCACCCTGTGCCAGGTCGCATGGGTGCGCGGATGGCCGTGGAGCAGCAGGACCGGGCTGCCCTGCCCGCCGTGACGGACCCGCAGGGTCGCGTCCGGCAGTTCGACGGTCTCCAGCGTGAATCCTTCGAACATCGTGCCCTCCCCGGGTTTGCCTGGGAGAACCGCGGCATGGGCAGCGGGGTTCCTTCCGCGGGCTTAGTCAGGGCGGCAGTAGGGCCAGACGGCAAAACAGGCCGCCGGAGAGACCCCAGCGGCCCGTGTCTGGATTGGAAAAGCCTCGGAGCCATCCGTTTTTTCGCAGACGCCCAGGTATCAGGGAGACTTTGGCTTCGCCTTATCCTTATCTGCGTCCTTGCCTTTGCCTCCGGCAAGCTCCGCCGTGCGGGAGAGGTTGTCGGCAGCGGCTCGGCCCCACTCGCTGTCGGGGGCGACGCGACGGGCCAGCGCCCAATCGTCGCGCGCGGCCGGCAGGTTGCCGCCCATCGCCTTGACGTTGCCGCGCAGCAGGATCGCCTCGGGATCGCCGGGCTTCAGTTCCAGCGCGTGGTCGATGTCGGACAGCGCCTGCCGGTAGTTGGACAGCGCCTTGTGGGCGGTCGCACGATAGAGATAGGCGTCGGCCCGCCGCGGGTCGCGCGACAGCGCCGCGTCCAGGTCGGCGATGGCGTCCCAGAAACGTTCGCCCTCGGCACGGGCGAAAGCGCGGTCGATCAGCAGATCCACGTCGCCCGGCATCTTGTCGAGTGCCTTGCTGTAGAGCCGCTCCGCCCGCCCCTGGTCGCCGGCACGCAGCCACGCCCAGCCGGCCCGGCCGAGCAGCGAGGCGGCTGCCTTGGGATCGTCCTTGCCCAGCGTCGGCACCAGCGCCTCCATCTGGGTGCCGGCCGCCTTGAAGTCGCCGGCATGGAACAGCGCCAGCGCTTCGCAGAGCTTGGCGTGGTCGCCGCCACCCCGCTCCTGCCAGCGTTTGGCGTCGGCCTTGGCGCCGTCGGGGTTCGCCTCCGCCTTGGCGGCGCAGGCCTGAAGCTCGCGGTTGCGGTCGAGGGCGGAGGAGGAGCCGGATGCGGCATGCGCCGCCGGCAGGGCTGCGAACAGCCCGAGGGCCAGCGCGCCGGAAAGGTAAGGATTGCGTCGGGTCATGGTGCCTTTACACTCCGCCATCGCCGGGCAGGGCGCAAGCCCGCATGCCAAGCCCATAGGCCAAGCTCCGGCGTTACGCATTCCCCTCCTGCCCCAACAGGAACCGCCCGCGATGACCGATCCCCGCCTGTTCGTCTTCGGCCCCGGCTACAGTGCCCGCGTCTTCGCCGACGCGTTGCGCGCCGACGGATGGCACGTCGCCGCCACCTGCCGCAGCGAGGAAAAGAAGGCGGAGTTGGAGGCCCGGGGGATCGAGGCCTTCCTGTTCGACCGCGGCCGGCCGCTGGCCGACGCCAAGGCGGCGCTGGCCGGCACCACCCATCTGCTGGTCAGCATCCCGCCCGACGGCAAGGGCGACCCGGTGCTGGACCAGCACGCCCGCGATCTGGCCGACCTGCGCACGCTGGACTGGGCCGGATATCTGTCCACCACCGGCGTCTACGGCGACACCGGCGGCGAATGGGTGAGCGAGGCGGCGTGGCTGAAGCCGACCGGCGAGCGCCAGAAGCGCCGGGTGGAGGCGGAACGCGGTTGGCTGAACCTGTACCGCCAGTACGGCGTGCCGATGCATCTGTTCCGGCTGGCCGGGATTTACGGCCCTGGCCGGAGCGCCATCGATTCCGTACGCGACGGCACCGCCCGGCGGGTCGACAAGCCGGGTCAGGTGTTCTGCCGCATCCATGTCGAGGACATCGCCAGGACGCTGCGCGCCTCCATGGCGCGGCCGACGCTGGGCGCCGTCTACAATGTGGCCGACGATCTGCCGAGCCCCTCGCACGAGGTGGTGGAGTATGCCTGCCGCCTGCTGGGTGTGGAGCCGCCGCCGCTGATCCCCTTCGATCAGGCGGAGATGTCGCCGATGGCCGCCAGCTTCTACGCCGATTGCCGCCGGGTGAAGAACGACCGCATCAAGCGCCAGCTCGGCGTCACGCTGGCCTATCCCGATTACCGCGCCGGGCTGGAAGCGCAGTTGGCGGCCGGACTATGACCTGAACTCCGGGAAAAGATAAAGCTAAGGGTACAAATCAAATGATCGGCATATACCGGTAATCATAAGATTTAGACAAAGACACGCATGGAAAAGGCAAAACTTATTTAATAATCTCGCGCGATCATAAGAGTCCGGGTGACGACTATCCCGCGAGGTGTTGGGCGCATGAACGGCACGCCGACGGTCACGACCTCTCTCCCCTCCGCCACCCCCGCGGCGAGCGCGGACGGCATGGAGCCCAGCGCGTTCCGCCGCCAGATGGACGAGGTCGTCTCCCGCATCCCGATGCACGCCATCCGTTCCGTCCTGGACGCGGTGGAGGGGGCGGCCAGCCCGAACGGCGAGCGGGCGCGGCATCTGCGCGACGCGCTGGTCGAGCATTTCAACCGGCTGAGGCCGATGAAGGCGCGCCGCCTGTTCACCGGCCTGTTCGAACCCTTCCTGGTCGACGATCCCATCCTGTACCGCTCGCCGGAGTCGGTGCCGGCGCTGATCCAGCGGGTCGACATGGGCGGCATCTGGGCGGCGCTGGCCCGCTACGCCTTTCCAGGCCTCGCGGCGGAGGTGCAGAGCCGGCTGGACGCCATGGCGCGCGAGGCGATGCTGGACGCCGTGTTGTCCAGCCCCGACGCGATGGTGATGCGCGAGCTGATGCGCCGGGAAGCGCTGGATTTCCTCTATGGCATGGCCGGCGACCGCAAGCTGACCGACCGCTTCCTGGCGCTGGCGAATGACGAGGCGCGGCACGACGCGGGGCTCCGCACCCAGTATCTCGGCCGCAAGGCGCCGATCGACGGCGACCTGCTGGGCTTCGTCCGTGCCCTGCTGGAGCACAACGAGGTGCTGGTTCCGCTGACCGAGCGGATGCGCCGCGACATCGAGGACATGCAAGGCGCGAGCGACCCCCGCTCCGCCGAGGTGGATTGCCAGTCGGCTCTGATGGTCGGCTTCGTCCGCCGGGTACGCGACCTCGGCCTGCCCTTCCGCGACCAGTCGCAGGTGCTGGCTTGGTTCGCCCCGCTCTACGGGTTGAACGTAAAGCGGCGCTACGACGTGTTCCTGCGCCATGTGCGCGAGCATGGCGGCCCGGCGGTGCGCGAGTCGCACCCGCTGCTGCGCGCCCTTCTCTGCCATTTCCAGGCTGCCTGCACCACGATTCGCGAGGTGGTGGACGGCATGTTCGGCGACATGGAGATCCAGGATGGCGGAGTCCTCTCCGCCCCCGCCCCGACCCGCGCCCTGCTGGGCGAGGCGGTGGAGCGGTTCGACCGCGCGCTGACCGCGCTGTCCGGGACCGGTTTTCTCGCCAGCCGCTCCACCGGCCCGGCGCTGCGGGCGGAACTTGCGGCGGTCAGCCGCGACCTGACCGGCACGGTGATGCCGGCGCTGGCCGCCCGGCTGCAGGCGGCGATGAACGCCCGCCACACCCCGGTCCCCGACCATGAGGACATCGTCTGGCTGCTGGAGCTGGTCTGGCGCTGGGGCCGCTATCTCGGCAACGCCGGCTACGCCAACCCGGAACTGAAGTCGCTGCGCCTCTATGCGGTGGAGACCGGGCGCCTCGCCTTCCTCCAGGCCATGAAGGCCGAACCGCATGAGAAGCCGGCCCACCGCATGGCGCACATGCTGCGCATCCGCCGGCTGATGGCGGCGATGGGCGAGACGGTGGACGGCTGGATCAGCCCGGTCAGCCAGGGACTGCACCGGGTGGTGCACAGCTATCTGGAGACGGTGGGGGAGATCGCCGACAACGAATGGACGGTGATCGACGCCTTCGTCGGCAGCGTCCGCAGCGAATTGAGCCGGTCGAGGAATTGGCAGAGCGCGGATTTCGTCGACATCCTGCGGCTGCATGAGGCGCGGCGGCGGGGGGAGGCGGTTTGAGGGGAGGTTAGGTTGGAGCATCGAGCGAGAACTCCCCCCTCGGCCGAAGGCCTTAACCGCAACAATTTGGTTCGACGCAACCATCGATGTGGTATGATGCGCGCCCGCTCGGGGCGGGACGGCCGGACAACGGCCCGCAACCCCGGTGGACCCGTTTTCCAGTCACTCCTCCCGCCGAGACGACGCCAGCATGAACATCACCATCGAACGCGCCGCCCTTCTCCGTTCCCTGGGTCACGTGCAGAGTGTGGTCGAGCGGCGGAACACCATTCCGATCCTGTCCAACGTCCTGCTGCGCGCGGGCGACGGCGAACTGTCGCTGGCCGCCACCGACATGGACCTGGAGATCGTCGAGACCGTCCCGGCGACGGTCGGGCGTCCCGGCGGCACCACCGCCCCCGCCCACACCCTGTTTGACATCGTCCGCAAGCTGCCCGACGGCAGCCAGGTGGAGCTGGACATCGGCGGCGACGGCACCATCCTGACGCTGCGCGCCGGCCGGTCGCAGTTCAAGCTGTCCTGCCTGCCGGTGGAGGATTTCCCGCAGCTGTCCAGCGGCGAACTGAAGCACAACTTCTCGGTCGCCGCCGCCGACCTGCGCGGGCTGATCGACCGCACCCGCTTCGCGATCTCCACCGAGGAGACGCGCTATTACCTGAACGGCATCTACCTGCACGCCGCCAAGAGCAAGATGGGCAGCCTGGAGACGCCGGTCCTGCGGGCGGTCGCCACCGACGGCCACCGGCTGGCCCGGGTCGAGATGCCGCTGCCGGACGGCGCCGAGGCCATTCCCGGCGTGATCATCCCGCGCAAGACCGTCACCGAAATCCGCAAGCTGGTCGACGAGGCGGCCGACCGCATCGAGCTGTCGCTGTCCGACAACAAGATCCGCTTCGGCTTCGACAGCGTCGTCGTCACCTCCAAGCTGATCGACGGCACCTTCCCCGACTATGAGCGGGTGATCCCGGTCGGCAACGACAAGGTGATGGAGGTGGACGCCAAGCTGTTCGCCGCCGCCGTCGACCGCGTCGCCACCATCTCCACCGAAAAGAGCCGGGCGGTGAAGCTGTCGCTGGTCCGCGGCGCGCTCACCCTGTCCGCCACCAGCCCCGAGTCCGGCAGCGCCACCGAGGAGCTGGAGGTCAATTACGCCGAGTCCCCGCTGGAAATCGGCTTCAACTCTCGCTATCTGCTGGACATCACGCAGCAGATCGAGGGCGAGGGCGCCCAGTTCACGCTGGCCGACGCCGCGTCGCCGACCATCATCCGCGACGTCGCCGACTCCACCGCGCTCTACGTCCTGATGCCGATGCGTGTGTGATGGGGCTGCGGGGATCCTCCCCGCCCCAGGCGGAACGGACCAGTTGCAGCACACGGCAGTTTCGATGAACGGCGGCGCTTCGGTGCCCGCCGCCCCCCTGACGCCGGCCCTGGCCGTGCGGCGGATGACGCTGACGCGTTTCCGCGGCTACGAGTCCGCGCGGCTGGAGCCCGACCGCCGTCCCGTCGCCCTGATCGGACCGAACGGCGCCGGCAAGACCAATTTGCTGGAAGCCGTCAGCTTCCTCGCCCCCGGCCGCGGCATCCGCGGTGCCCGGCTGGCCGAGGTGGAGCGGCTGGGCTCGCCCCCCGGCTCTGGCTGGGCGGTGGCGGCGATGCTCGATACCCCGATGGGTCCGGTGGAGATCGGCACCGGCCGCGAACCCCACGACGGCACCCGGCAAGGCGGGGGTCGCGCCCCGGACCGCGACCGCCGGCTGGTCCGCATCGACGGCCATCCCGCCAAGGGTCAGACCGCGCTGGCCGACCATGTCGCCATGGTCTGGCTGACCCCGCAGATGGACCGCCTGTTCATCGAAGGGTCGAGCGGACGACGCCGTTTCCTCGACCGTCTGGTCTTCGGCTTCGATCCCGCCCATGCCGGGCGGCTGTCGCGCTACGAGCATGCTCTGCGCGAACGCGCCCGGCTGCTGCGCGACGGCTGCTTCGACGAGGGATGGCTCGGCGCCCTGGAAGACCAGATGGCGACCACCGGCATCGCCGTCGCCGCGGCCCGGCGCGAGGTGGTGCAGCGGCTGCGCGCCGCCTGCGCCCGCTCGGTCGGTCCTTTTCCCGGCGCCGACCTCGCCGTCGCCGGCACGGTCGAACGCTGGCTGGACGAGGGTCCGGCCCTGGCGGCGGAAGACATGCTGCGCGACAGCCTGCGCTCCGGTCGCCGGGCCGATGCCGATGCGGGCGGTGCCACCGTGGGACCGCACAAGAGCGACCTCGCCGTTCGCCATGCGCCCAAGGACATGCCCGCCGCCTTCTGCTCCACCGGCGAACAGAAGGCGCTGCTGATCGCCATCGTGCTCGCCAATGCCCGGCTGCTGGCGGCCGAACGCGGCGCCGCACCGATCCTTTTGCTGGACGAGGTGGCCGCCCATCTCGACCCCGAACGGCGCTCCGCACTGTTCGGCGAAATCCTGGCATTGGGCGCCCAGGCCTGGATGACCGGCACCGACGAGGGGGTTTTCGACCCGCTCGGGCAGGATGCCCGCCGCTTCCACATCGAAGAGGCCCACATCCGCCCCGGATAGGGGTGGAAATTCGGGCCGAGACCCAAAAAAAAGCCGTGTTCACGCACGCTAAACCGCCGAATCCGCAACCGAATCTGTTATAGTCGACGCATGGCACAGGAAGCACTGAAGAACGACCTCCCGCAGTCGGAGCCCCAGCAGGCGGACTACGGGGCGGAGTCGATCACCGTTCTGCGCGGGCTCGATGCCGTGCGCAAACGCCCCGGCATGTACATCGGCGACACCGACGACGGGTCCGGCCTGCACCACATGGTGTACGAGGTGGTCGACAACGCCATCGACGAGGCGCTGGCCGGCTATTGCGACAAGGTCGAGGTTCTGCTGAACGCCGACGGATCGGTCACGGTGCGCGACAACGGACGCGGCATCCCGACCGACATCCATTCGGAGGAAGGCGTCTCGGCGGCCGAGGTCGTGATGACCCAGCTGCACGCCGGCGGCAAGTTCAACCAGAACAGCTATAAGGTCTCCGGCGGCCTGCACGGCGTCGGCGTGTCGGTGGTGAACGCGCTGTCCGAAACGCTGGATCTCCGCATCTGGCGCGGCGGCCGCACCTGGACCATGCGCTTCCGCCACGGCGTTGCCGAGGCGCCGCTGGCCGATGTCGGCGAGGCGCCGATGGTGCCGGAGAAGGGCAAGCAGCTGTCGGGCACCGAAGTCACCTTCATGCCCTCGGCCGAGACCTTCACCAACATCGAGTTCGATCTCGCCACGCTGGAACACCGGCTGCGCGAACTGGCCTTCCTCAACTCCGGCGTCCGCCTGGTGCTGACCGATGCGCGCGGGGTGGAGCCGAAGGTGCATGACCTTCATTACGAAGGCGGCCTGGAAGCCTTCGTCAACTGGCTCGACCGTTCCAAGACGCCGCTGCACAAGCCGGCGATCACCCTGAAGAACGAGCGCCCGACCGAACATGGCGGCGTGGTGACGGTGGAATGCGCGCTGCAGTGGAACGACAGCTACCACGAGACGACGCTGTGCTTCACCAACAACATCCCGCAGAAGGACGGCGGCACGCACCTCGCCGGCTTCCGCGCCGCGCTGACCCGCGCGATCAACAACTATGCGACCGAATCCGGCATCGCCAAGAAGGAGAAGGTCAACCTGTCGGGCGACGACGCCCGTGAAGGCCTGACCTGCGTCCTGTCGGTGAAGGTTCCGGATCCGAAATTCTCCAGCCAGACCAAGGACAAGCTGGTCTCGTCGGAAGTCCGTCCCGTCGTCGAGGCGGTGGTGGGCGAGGCGCTGGCCCAGTATTTCGAGGAGCATCCGGCCGACGCCAAGCGCGTCGTCCAGAAGGTGGTGGAAGCCGCCGCCGCCCGCGAGGCCGCCCGCAAGGCACGCGAGTTGACCCGCCGCAAGGGTGCGCTCGACATGGCCTCGCTTCCCGGCAAGCTGGCCGACTGCCAGGAACGCGACCCGGCGGCGTCGGAGCTGTTCATCGTCGAGGGCGACTCGGCCGGCGGCTCGGCCAAGCAGGGACGCTCGCGCCAGTTCCAGGCCATCCTGCCCTTGCGCGGCAAGATCCTGAACGTGGAGCGCGCCCGCTTCGACAAGATGCTGGGGTCTGCGGAGATCGGCACGCTGATCGCGGCGCTCGGCACCGGCATCGGCCGCGACGAGTTCAACGCCGACAAGACGCGCTACCACAAGATCATCATCATGACCGACGCGGACGTGGACGGCAGCCACATCCGCACCCTGCTGCTGACCTTCTTCTTCCGGCAGATGCCCGACCTGATCGAGCGCGGCTATCTCTACATCGCCCAGCCGCCGCTCTACCGCATCAAGCGCGGCAATGCCAAGGAACGGTACCTGAAGGACGACCGGGCGCTGGAAGAGTATCTGGTCGAGGCGGCGCTGGGCGACCTGTCGGTCCAGCTTTCGGACGGCACCCTGCTGATCGGCGAGCAGTTGTCCGGTCTGGTCGATCAGGCCCGCACCGCCCGCCCGGCGATCGACACGCTGTCGCGCAAGGTCGGCAACGCCATGGTGGTGGAGCAGGCGGCGGTCGCCGGCACCCTCTCCGCCAGCCTTGCGGAGGACAAGGTCGCCGCCGAGGCCGCAGCCAAGGCGGTGGCCGAGCGGATGAACGCGATGGACGCCGATGGCGGCTGGCGCGGCGAAGCCCTGCCCCAGGGCGGCTATGCCGTGATCCGCGCCCGGCGCGGCGTCACCCACCGCCACCTGTTCGACGTCGACCTGCTGAAGAGCGGCGAGGCACGCCGGCTGGACGGGCTGGCCGCCGACCTGAAGCGGGTGTTCGGCACCGCCGGCAAGGCTTTCGAAAAGCAGAAGGAGACCCGTGCGCTGACCGGTCCCGTCGCCCTGTTCGACACGGTGATGGAACTGGGCCGCCGCGGCGTCACCATCCAGCGCTACAAGGGCCTGGGCGAGATGAACCCGGACCAGCTGTGGGAAACCACCCTGGACCCGGCCAAGCGCTCGCTGCTGCAGGTCCGCGTCAGCCACGCCGATCAGGCGGAAGAGGTGTTCTCCACCCTGATGGGGGACATCGTCGAACCGCGGCGCGAGTTCATCCAGGACAATGCATTGAAGGTGTCGAACCTGGACGTCTGATCCACATGAAGAGGGCGGGGCCATAAGGCTCCGCCCTTTCTGTTTGCGCCGCCGGTTCCGCCCCATTTCCATGCGGAGGAGCGGCTGCCACCGATCCCGCAAGGTGGAAGGGCCGTCCACCACATCACCTCGGTCAGTGCCGGCGGATACGGACGGGCGCTCTCTTTTGCGTTGGCGGTTCGCCGATGGGGTGGTTGCCGGGCCGGCGGCGATCCCCGAGGCTGGGCGGTATCGTCCGTCTGCCCGAAGGGGAACGCCCATGCAGCCAATCGAACGAGCACGCCGCCTCAGCCGGTCCCTGCAAGCGCGCTTCCGCATCGACCTGTTCTCCGCTCTGGTGGAGCGCGAGTTCGAACGCCGGCTGGCGGAAACCATCCTGGAGGCGGAGCGCGACGCCTATCGCCGGGGGCGTGAAGAGGCGCTGGCCGGGTCGGCCGGTGCCGCAGTTCCGGTGAGCGCGGAGGATGGGAAAGCCGTGGTCAATCCATCTCCGCGGCGGGAAGAGGGGGCATGGCCGGGCGGGAGGCCCATGACCATGTGAGGCCCGCCCGTTCGGCGCAGGCGTAATGCCAGGGGCGCTGGTCGCCATGGCCGGCCCAATGCGGATCGCCCGTGCGGATCGCCCGCCCGCAGGCGCAGCACAGCGGACCGTTGCGCGACGTACGCCCGGATTGGGCGCGCGTGGCGCCGGTCTTGGCCGATTTCGGCTTCGGTTCCCATCCCAACGAGGCGGGATGCCGTCCGTACAGCGCCATGGTCTTTCCCCCGGTTTGCGGTGATCCCCCGATCACGGCCAAAACGCGTCCATAGGCGTCGATAACAACGCAGTCGTGGCGGAGCGAGAATGCCGTCGTCGCGCTGTATTGCCAACAACAAGGATGGACAGGTCCCAACCCGAAATCGTTGCTCTTCCGTGGGACAGGCGGGTCAAACCCCCATGGAGCCGAGCGGCTACACAGAGAACACACAATAGTCACCGCAGACATCGGCGCACTTCACATGATTGCTTCCACCAATTGTCTGAGACTACGGTGCGGTCATCTTTTGGTCTGTTTCCGGTCACACCGCCGTTCATAACCAGTTAACCGTCGGAGACTAGCGTCCGCCGCCTTCGCTGCATTGCGGCATGTTCTTCATGCGAAGGCACTCCATGACGGCATTTCTACTGGATTATCTTCCGACCTTTACCGCCATTTCTCCCGTCGCGGCGACCGGCATTGCCGGACTGCTGGCCGGAACCCTGTCGACCCTGCTCGGCGACCGGCGGGCGATCCTGTTGGCTCAGGCGACGGCGTCCACGCTTTTTCTGCTGCATTTCCTGCTGCTGGGGGCCTCGACCGGCATGCTGATGTGCGCGCTGGGGCTGGTTCAGATGGCCGTGCGCTGCCGGCGGCAGCCGGGGCGGCTGCTGGGCCTGATCTACGCGTTGACCGTTCCGGCGGCTTTGGCGGTGGCGGCGCTGACCTGGCAAGGGCCGATGTCGGCGCTGTCGGCGACCGGCTTCCTGCTGGCGACACTCGGCCGCTGGCAGAGCGCGGTCGGGCGGATGCGGCTGTTCTTCGTCGGCGCGACGCTGGTCGGGTCGGGGCACAATCTGCTGGCCGGGTCGGTCTTCGGGCTGGTGTCGGACGCGATGGCGCTGACCGGGCATGGCATCGCCCTCTGGCGCGCCGGGACCTTCCGGCGGCTGCCCGGCCGCCGGTTCGCCACGCGCGCCGTTTCCGGGGCGGCGGCTTGAGGCAGTCGGTGCACCCCGGCCAGCGCAACCCCATTGCTCCCGGTGCGGCGCGGGAACATTCGGCCCTACGGCAGGGTTGTGGCTGCGAAGGGGATGTTTGGGAGGACCCGCCGTCATGGAAAAAGACCAGATCGTCGATACGCTCAATGACCTGATCCGCATCGTCGAGGACAGTCACGAGGGCTACCGGCAGGCCGCCGAGAGCGCCGAGGACGAGGATCTGAAGGCCCTGTTCAACGATCTGGCCGCCCAGCGCGGCGCCATCGTCCGCGAGATCCAGAGGCTGGTCGCCGAACAGGGCGGGGCGCCCGACATGGGCGGCACCATGATGGGCGGTGCCCACCGCTTCTTCCTGGAGCTGAAATCCGCCGTGATGGGCCACGACCGCGCCGCCATCATCGCGGAGGTCGAACGCGGCGAAACCGAATGCCTGCGCCGCTACGACGAAGCCATGGCGAAGGAGCTTCCCCTGCCCATCACCGCCGTCATCGCCCAGCATCTGGACCGCATCCGCGTCGACCGTGACCGCATGGCGGCGTTGCGCGGGGTGGTGGCATGATGGTGCGTCGCAGCATTGCGGGTGCGCCGGAGCGGGCGTAGGCTTTCGGTCCGTGGTCCCGCCAATGGCCGGACCAACCGCTCCGCCGATCATCCGGCTTACGGTGGCCGGATGTCGGCTCCACCTGGACATGGATTGATGAACAGCGACAAACAGAAAGCAGACCAGTCCGGCAACGATCTGGTCACCAAGGGCGCATTCGCCCTCTACCACGCCGAGAACGCCCATCGCGTGGCCGAATTCAAGAAGTCCAAGAATGCCGAGGCGGCCATCGCCGCCGATTTCGACGCCTACCGCACCCGCTATCTGCGGAAGTTCAAGGATGTCTTCGACAGCCTGTCCGAACAGGGGCTGACCGTCACCCGCGCGGTGTGACGCGGCCGGGCGCCACGGCAGGCGCCTGACCCGATATCCCGGTCCCCGCCGCCGCCGCACGACGCCGGTCCGCCGCGTCCAGCACCGCGAGGCGCCCGGCGGGATCGAGATCCCTCCAGACCATGATGTCGTTCAGCGTCCGGTAACAGCCGACGCAGACCTCCCGCTCGTCCAGCGTGCAGAGCCGGATGCAGGGGGATGGCACCTGTTCGTCGCGGGGCGCTTGCGTCATGCCGCGACTGTGCCAAGGCTGCTGCATCGCGGCAAGCGGTGCGTTGCGCGGGCCACGTCTCCCGAATGGGATGGGAAAGCCGCAGGCCCGCCGCTATACTGCGCGGCATGGCCCGCATGCTGTTCCTCCGCGACATCGACGCCGACGTGCAACTGCGCTGCCGCGCCTGCGGGCATGGCGGCGTGCTTCCCCGCTCCATGCTGGAACGGCGCTTCGGCCCGAATTACCCGGTTCTGTCGATCGCGCCGCATTATCGCTGTTCGCGTTGCGACTCCCGCGACATCGAAAGCCGGCCGATCCTGGCGGCCCCACCGGCCGCCTCATTCGAGGCCGCAAACGAGGAGCCGTCCTTCGACGCCCCGCTGGCGGCGCTGAACGGCCTGCTCGCCTCGTTGCGCGGCGGCGGTCCGGTCGCCGGAGCGCAGACCCCGTCTCCGCCTCCCCCGCCGCCTCCCGCTGCCCCGGTGCGCAGCAAGCCGCTGTCGGAGCTTCCGCTGTCCGATCTGGTGGCCGACGGCCCGGGTGATGACGGCGCCGCTCCGCTGTGGGAGCCGGTTTCACTGGCGGACATGGCGGCACGGCTGGGAGCGGTCAGGCCGGGCGACGACGATCCCGACCGGGACGGCGAACCGGATGGCGGCGAACCGGTTGATGGCGATTGGGGCGATCCGGCCCCGCCGGCCGGACCCGCCAGGACGGAGACCGCCCGCAGCAGTGTTTTCGACGCCGAGCCCGATGAGGACGGGGACGAGACGCTGGCGGCGATGCATCGCCTGCTGGCCCAGGCCCATTGGAGCGAGGACGACGAACCGGACGACCGCCCGCCGCCGACCGCCCTTCGCGACGAGCAGCCGGGGACGGAAGAGGACATCGACGGGCACGAGGAAGAGAACGAGCCGCCGGTCTTCTCCCACAAGGTCCTGGTGCGCAAGGATTTCGAGGATGACTGGGCCGATCCGGCCTCCGACCGCTGGCGGGTGGAGGAGGACGACCGCGACGCGGCGGACGGCTTCGATGGGGATGAGGAGCCGTCGGACGAGGAGATCCTGTCCTTCGCGATCCGCGACCCGGAAAAGCCGGCCGCCCGACCGGTCGTCCGGCCGGCGGTCAAGTCGGCCAAGCCGGCTGCACCGCCGCCGGCCGATGAGCCGCTCGATTTCGACCAGCACCGCGCCGAACGCCGTGCCCAGCGACCGCCCCCGCCGCCGGAGGATGAGGAAGGCTTCGACCGCACCCTCGCCGCCCTGCGGTCGATGATCGAGGACGCGGCCAACGATACGGACGACAACGCTCCGCCCCCGCCGCTGAAGCCGCCTGCTGTGGAAGAAAAGGGCATCGGCAAAGGCCCCGACCGGAACACCGACAGGCCCCCCGGCGCGGCGACCGGTTGGCAGGATGAGGATAAGAGCGGGGACGATCCGCTCTCCGGCTTCGATGCCGATCCTGAGTTGGACCCCGACCGGGACCCGGCGCCGGCCGGCCGCCGCTCTGCCCAGGAACGCGAGATCGAAGAGGCGATGAAGGCCCTGCGCGGCCTGATCGAGGAGGAGGTGACGCCCGAACCTCCTCCTCCGGCACCTGCCCCGCCGCCGAAGCCGCGTGCCGGCAAGCCGCGCCCGCCGCCCCGCATCGGGCCGCCCGCCCTTCCCGGGGAAGAGGCGGAGCCCGCGGAACCGGCTGCCAAGCAAGCCGCGCCCAAGGCGGTCGATCCGACGCCGCTCAGCAAGACCATCGCGGCACTGCGCGGCATGCTGGAGCTGGACGGCAAGCGCAAGCGCTGACGCGGCTGCCGTCCTTCCGGCAAGCGATCACCGGCGCAGACGCTTTTCCTGCATGATCTCCAGTTGCAGCTGCTGGATTTCGGTCAGGCGCTGCCATTGGCGCTGGATCAGGTAATCCATCTTCTCGTGCAGGTGCCGGATTTCCAGTTCAGCCTTCAGGTTGACGCGATAGTCGTTCTCGGAGCGCAGCCGGTCCTTCGCCTCCTGCCGCTTCTGGCTCATCATGATGACCGGGGCCTGGATGGCGGCCAGACAGGACAGCAGCAGGTTCAGCAGGATGAACGGATAGGGATCGAAGGCCTTTGGGTCGCCTTCGATGATGTTGATGATCATCCACACGCCGAGGAAGACGGCGAAGGAGATCAGGAAAGCCCAGCTGCCACCGAAGCTGGCTATCCCGTCCGACAGGCGTTCGCCCAGTGTGCGGCGGTCGTCGTATTCCTCCTCCGGGTTCTCGGCCAGCGTCTCGTGGCGGGCGAGGCTTTCGGCGACCTCGCGGTCCAGTTCGCTCAGTTCGCCATGTTCGGCCTGCAGCAGCTCCGCCACATAGAGCGAGCGGTAGCGCGCCAGCTCCTGCCGGCTGATCTGCGAGTCCGGCTCCAGATGCGGGTGGTCCCGCCGGATGCGGTCGGCAAGGTTGGGGCGTAGCGCGTCCAGTGCGATCAGGTCGCGCTTGGGCCGGCGCTTGCCGCTGATGGCGCAGGGCTGGCGCTTGGACGCCAGCGGGCCGGCGTCTTCCTGGTGGGCGTCCTCCTGGCCGACGCCTTCTTGGCCGACGTGCTCCCGGCCGGCACCGGGGGTCGGCCGTGCGGACTCGTCGCCATCCTCCGGCGGAAGCTGATGGTCGGTCATGATGTCGCCCTCCCTCGAATGCGCGGACCGGGGTGGCCGACTTTATGCCCGACCGCTGCGACATGCCGGTTAAATTGCCGAAAGGCCGTATGTCCCGCCGAAGAGTCGGCAGAGAGAAGGACGCATTGAAACGGCTGGAGACTTGCCGCGGCACGAGACACGGCCAGGTGCGGTCTTGTGCGTCCAAGATGACAGGCGGTTCATCCTTATCGGCTCCAAAGGAAAAGGGGCCGCCCTGCGGCAGCCCCCATCCTTACCTGCTGGCGGTTCCGGCCGGTCAGCCGATGCGCCAGACGTCCGGGCTGTTCTCCAGCCGCTTCAGCAGGGCGAGACGCTGCTGCTCGATCTCCTCGGGCAGGCGGTCGCCGAAGCGGTTGAACAGTTCCTCCTGGTCCTTCGCCTCGGCCTCGGCCTCCTTGCGGTCGATGTCCATGATCTTGGCGAACTTGTCGGCCGGGAAGTTCAGGCCGGCCCAGTTCAGATCCTGGTAGCGCGGGGAGTAGCCGAAGGGCGATTCAGCCACGTCGGTGGCCCGGCCGCGGACGCGGTCGACGATCCACTTCAGCACGCGCATGTTGTCGCCGAAGCCCGGCCAGACGAACTTGCCGTTCTCGTCCTTGCGGAACCAGTTGACGCGGTAGATGCGCGGCAGGCTTTCGACCTTGCCTTCCATCGACAGCCAGTGGTTCCAGTAATCGGCCATGTTGTAGCCGCAGAAGGGCAGCATGGCGAACGGGTCGCGGCGGATGGCGGCCTGGCCGACGGCGGCGGCGGTGGCCTCCGAGCCCATGGTCGCGGCCCAATAGACGCCTTCGCGCCAGTTGTAGGCCTCGAACACCAGCGGGAAGGTCTTCGACAGGCGACCGCCGAAGATGAAGGCGCTGATCGGAACGCCGGCCGGATCCTCCCAGGCCGGATCGATCGACGGGCACTGCGCCGCCGGGGCGGTGAAGCGGCTGTTCGGGTGGGCGGCGACGCGGCCGCAGCCCGGCGTCCAGTCCTTGCCCTGCCAGTCGATCAGGTGCGCCGGCGGCTCGTCCGTCAGGCCTTCCCACCAGACGTCGCCGTCGTCGGTCAGCGCGACGTTGGTGAAGATGACGTTGTGGTCCAGCGTCTTCAGCGCGTTCGGGTTTGACTTCACGCTGGTGCCGGGGGCGACGCCGAAGAAGCCGGCCTCCGGGTTGATGGCGCGCAGCGTGCCGTCCGGCTGCGGCTTGATCCAGGCGATGTCGTCACCGATGGTGCGGACCTTCCAGCCCTCGAACTCCTTCGGCGGGACCAGCATGGCGAAGTTGGTCTTGCCGCAAGCCGACGGGAAGGCGGCGCCGACATAGGTCTTCTCGCCGGTCGGGCTTTCCACGCCCAGGATCAGCATGTGCTCGGCCAGCCAGCCCTGCTCGCGGCCCATCGAGGAGGCGATGCGCAGCGCGAAGCACTTCTTGCCGAGCAGCGCGTTGCCGCCGTAGCCGGAGCCGTAGGAGACGATGCGGTGCTCTTCCGGGAAGTGCACGATGTACTTGTTGTCGGCGTTGCAGGGCCAGGGCACGTCCTGCTGGCCCGGCTCCAGCGGGGCGCCGATGGAGTGCAGGCAGGGGACGAAGTCGCCGTCGCCCAGGATGTCCAGCACCTTCTGGCCCATGCGGGTCATCAGGCGCATGTTGACCGCCACATAGGGGCTGTCGGAGATCTGCACGCCGATGTGCGAGATGTCGGAGCCCAGCGGCCCCATGCTGAACGGCACCACATACATGGTGCGGCCGCGCATGCAGCCTTCGAACAGGCCGTCCAGCTTGGCCTTCATCTGCTCCGGGTCCATCCAGTTGTTGGTCGGACCGGCTTCCTCGCGCGTCTTCGAGCAGATGTAGGTGCTGTCCTCGACACGGGCGACGTCGCCCGGGTCGGAGCGGCAGAGGAAGGAGTTCTGGCGCTTGGCCTCGTTCAGGCGGATGAAGGTGCCGGCTTCCACCATCTCGTTGCAGAGACGGTCATATTCCTCCTGCGACCCGTCGCACCAGTGAACGCGCTCCGGTTTGCATTTCAGCGCGATCTCCTCGACCCAGGCCAGGAGCTTCTTGTTCCGCGTCCGCATATTGCCAGTCATATCGTCCTCTCGAAGGCTGGGCCGGTACCGCCGCACCGGGCATTCCCCATCGGGATCCCGAGGCCGGTCCGGCCGTCTTTGTCCGTTGTCGTGTCAGATGGAAAGAGTCCGCCGGATCAGCGGCCCGATCAGCAGGATGCCGGTCCGAACGGGCGGCAGGGCCGGAAACCCGCCGGGTTCAGCGGCACCGCGCAGGCGCGGCGACGAAACGGTGCAAAGGGCGGCCCTGAGGCGACAGGTCTGGGGGCCTGGGGCCCGGACGGGAAACGGGTCGATCCGTTATGGTCCACTGAAGTGTTCTCCTGGTTGCGCATGCCCGCACGCCGCCTTCTTGTTCTTGGTGCGGTGTGCGGTGGTGTCGAAGCGACCTCTCGGCTGGTCGTTCGGGCTGACGGTTGGCTGCTCGTCTCTCTCGGTCTGCGATTGCGCCTTTTGGCTTGTTCCGCCTTCGGCTTCTTTGGCTTTTATGGTTGGGCTCTTTTCGGTGGCCCATTGTCCGGGCGTCCCTGTTGGTCGGGCGTCCCTTCTTGGGCTTCGGGGTCCGTCAGGCGCCCCCTTCGCCGGTTGTCGCATGTCCCGGTGGTCCGGTCCCGTCCTGCGGCCGGATCAGTGCATCCAGCATCAGTCTAGCCGATTCCGGGTCATGGATTCTCTGCTCAAAATCGACGCGGGCGACGTACCCCCCGCGTCGCAGGTCGCATCCCTCCGGGTCCACCCCGGTCAGGCTCCAGCCCTCCCCCTCCCCTTGCCCGGTCCCGTCCTGATCGGTCGAGGGGACCAGCCGGGGGCCGTAGCCCTCGCCGTTCAGGCGGTCGAGCAGTTCCGCCTCCCCCGCCGCCAGTGCCGGAGCGGAGGCGGGCAGGTCCAGTTGGGCGGCGGACAGCCAGTGGATGCGGCCGAAGCCGGCGACCAGATGGGCGCGCTCCACCGTCACGCGGTAGATGGCGAAATCGGCGAAGCCGGCATAGAAGGCGGCGTCGGGATGGCGGCGCAGGTAGCGTGCCCGGTGGGCGGGGTCGTCCGACCGCTCCGCCCGGCCCAGGACCGACAGGCGCGCGCCGGTCAGCGGCTGCGCCAATCCGGCGGTGCCGTCGAACAGCAGTCCGACCCGGCCGTCGGCCAGCAGGTTGCGTGTGTGGTCGGCCAGTGTGGAAAGCAGAAGCAGCGGGCTGCCGTCATGGTCGAACGCCACCAGCACCAGCGATGGATAGGGCCAGCCGCCCGTGTCCGCGCCGGCGGTATCGGCGCTGCCGCTGTCGTCCGGCCGCTGGGCGGTGGCCAGCGCGGCGCGGTCGCAGGCGCGCATCAGGCGCCGGGCACTGGTGGCCGGAGCCGTGCCGCCCGGGCGGTCGCCCGGAGGGATTGCGCCCTCCCTCGCATCCGAAGCGGTGCCGGCCGGAGAGGACGCCGAAAGGGCGTTCAGAAAACTCATTCCAAAACGAGTGCGTTCTCCCGCGCGGCACCGTTGTTCGGCGCCGCATTGCCGCCATATTGGACCATACAAATGCTGCGGGAAAAGGGAAAACTGCCGCTGGTACCTGGACTCTGGCATAAAGTATTGGAATGACCACTCGGCCTATGCCTGATGTTTCCGCTAACATTTCAGGTTCCGCCCCGCTCGACCGTTCCGTTCTGACCGATTGGGAAGCTGTTACGACCATGGCCCACACCGTCGCCCTGGTGGATGACGATCGCAACATCCTGGCTTCCGTCTCCATCGCCCTGGAGGCCGAAGGTTTCGACGTGCGCACCTATACGGACGGCGCCGAGGCGCTGCGCGGCCTGACCCAGCGCCCGCCCGACCTCGCCGTGCTCGACATCAAGATGCCGCGCATGGACGGCATGGAGTTGCTGCAACGCCTGCGTCAGACCAGCCACATCCCCGTCATCTTCCTGACCAGCAAGGACGACGAGCTGGACGAGCTGATGGGCCTGCGCATGGGGGCCGACGACTACATCAAGAAGCCCTTCTCGCAGCGCCTGCTGATCGAGCGCATCCGGGCTCTGCTGCGGCGCGAGGCCCTGCGCGGCGAGACCGCCGACGCCGATCCCGGCCAGATGATCACCCGCGGGCCGCTTCTGCTGGACGGCGCCCGCCATGCCTGCAGCTGGAAGGGGCAGCCGATCGATCTGACGGTGACGGAGTTCCTGCTGGTGCGGGCGCTGGCCCAGCGGCCGGGCCATGTGAAGAACCGCGACCAGCTGATGGACGCGGCCTATGGCGAGCACGTCTACGTCGACGACCGCACCATCGACAGCCACATTAAGCGGCTGCGCAAGAAGTTCAAGGCGGTCGACCCCGACTTCTCCCAGATCGAAACACTCTATGGCGTCGGCTACCGGTACAAGGAGTAGACCGGTGTCCGCGACGGGCGGAGTGAGGCCAGGGAAGGGGCCGGTGCAGCGGCGCGGCGTGTCGCCGCTGACCCTGCGCATCCTGGCGGTGAACGTGCTGGCGCTGCTGGTGCTGGCGGCGGGCCTGCTCTATCTCGGCCGCTACCAGGACCGGCTGATCCAGGCCGAGACCGAGGCGCTGGCGACCGAGGCGCGCATCTTCGCCTCCGCGTTGGGCGAGGGTGCGGTGAACCGCATCCTGACCGCCCCCGCCCCCGCCGGCACCTCCACCACCGACGAGGGGGGCGAACGGTTCGAACTGGCCCCTGAACTGGCCCGCCCGATGGTCCGCCGCCTGGCGGAGGCGACGGCGACCCGCACCCGTCTGTACGACATCGACGGTCACATGCTGTCCGACAGCCGCGTTCTGGTCGGCTCACAGGGACGCATCGAGATCCGCGAACTGCCCTCTCCACCCGCCGGCGATCCGGTCAGTCGCGCGATCAACGACCTCTACACCCGGCTGATCGACGTGGTGCCCAGCCGGGAGGGGCTGCCGGCCTACCGTGAGGCGCCCGGCCGGCCGAACCCCGACGTGGAGCGGGCGCTCGGCGGCGAGGCGGCGGCCACCGTCTGGCGCGTCGACGGCGAGGGCGGCGACCCGGAACTGCTGCTGACGGTGGCGGTGCCGGTGCAGCGCTACCGCGAGGTGCTTGGCGCGGTGCTGCTGGCGCGCAGCGGCGGCGAGATCGACCGGGCCATCCGCTCCGTCCGCTTCGACATCCTGCGGGTGTTCGGGGTGGCGCTGCTGGTGACGATCGCCCTGTCCTTCTACCTGGCCGGCACCATCGCCCGGCCGATCCGCCGGCTGGCCCAGGCCGCCGACCGGCTGCGCACCAGCCACGGCCGCCATGCCGAGATCCCCGACCTGACCCGCCGCGGCGACGAGATCGGCGAATTGTCCGGCGTGCTGCGCGAGATGACCGACGCGCTGTGGACGCGGATGGACGCCATCGAACGCTTCGCCGCCGACGTCGCCCACGAGATCAAGAACCCGCTGACCTCGCTGCGCAGCGCGGTGGAGACCGCCGGCCGCGTCAGCGACCCGCGCCACCGCGACCGGTTGATGGCGATCATCGCCGACGACGTGCAGCGGCTGGACCGGCTGATCAGCGACATCTCCAACGCTTCGCGCCTCGACGCCGAGCTGTCGCGGGCGGAACCGGAGCCGGTCGACATCGGCCTCCTGCTGACCATGCTGGCCGAACTGCGCCAGGCGGTCGCCGAAACCGTGGACGAGACGGTGGCGGCCGGCGGGGGAGAAGCGCTTGGGAAAGGCGGCGCGGAGGATGGCCGGCCCAAGCCGCCCCGCGTCCTGATCGACATTCCTGCAGGCGAGCGGCTGGTGGTGCCGGGGCTGGAGGGGCGGCTGACGCAGGTGTTCCAGAACCTGATCGACAACGCCCTGTCCTTCTCGCCGCCCGGCGGCGTCGTGCGGCTGTCCGCCCGGCGCACCGGACGCACCGTGACGGTGGTGGTGTCCGACCAGGGTCCCGGCATTCCCGAGGGAAAGGAGGAGGCCATCTTCGACCGCTTCTACACCGAACGTCCGGCGGGCGAGAAGTTCGGAACCCATTCCGGTCTCGGACTTTCGATAGCAAAGCAGATAGTCAGCGCACACAACGGTTCGATATCCGCGCGAAACCGTCAGGTATCGGAGGGGTCGGTCGACGGCGCCGACTTCACCGTTACCCTGCCTCTGTTATGAAACCTTCGACTGATGTGCATGCATTCCCGGCACTATCGGGTGGACAAGCCCGGTTTATCGACCGATCATGGCGGAGGTCGTTCTCGCTTGCCGGCTGACGCGGCGACCGGTCCCTACCGGTCCGGTTGTCTTCTTTCATCCCGTGCGGTGATCGGAGGGTGGCCATCCCCCGGAACAAACATGTGGGGTTGCCATGCCTGAGTCCGCTCCTCCCGATTTTCTCGCCAACAGGTTGTCCCCTCCGGGTTCCCGTTCCTTCGGTCCCCTTCCGGGAGAGGCCGAGGTCGTCGACCTCCGCCGCTACCGGCTGGCCCGCCTGATCCGCGATGCCGGACGGCAGCAGGGGGAATTGGCCCGGCTGATGCGGGACAGCGCGCGGGAGCGCAACCAGTTGGCGGAGGCACTGCAGGGCGCGCAACGCCATCTCGCCAGCATCGCCGACAACTACAAGATCCTGCTGGTCCGGCTGCAGCGGGAAAAGGACTTCCGCGACGCCTGCCAGGAAGCGGCGGAGCTGGAGGCTCTGGACGAGATGATCCGCCGCCGGGACGCCCTCGCCCTGGAACTGGAGGCCATCCGCCGCACTCCCCGCGGGATCGCCGGGAACTGAGCGGCTCCGCATGCGGAAAAAGGGCGAGGGCCGGGAAGCGGGGCGCCCCTGCAATCGCGGCTTTTCATCTGCGGTCTCCTCCCGTGTTCCGGCCGGGTCTGCTCCGCGCCGAAAGAACCGAGGCAAGCGGATGGGGGATCCCGGTCAGGTGTCCCCGCCTGACCAGTCGGGCCACCGTTCCGTTCCCATTGACAGAACCTGCGCCACGTCTCACCTTCGCCAGACTATGGTGACGATTCACGGCACCTGCGTCTTGCTCTCCGAGATCGGCGTACTGCTGCGCGGGGAGTCCGGACGCGGAAAATCGGATTTGGCCTTGCGACTGATCGACGGCGGCGCCCAACTGGTCTCGGACGACCGGGTGGCTCTGCGCGCCGGTTCCGGACGGCTGACCGCTTCCGCCCCGCCGGCGCTGGCCGGGCTGCTGGAGGTGCGGGGCGTCGGCATCCTTCCGGTCCCGTCCGTCGCGTCGGCCGATGTCGGGCTCGTCGTCGATCTGCTGCCGCGCGACGGGGTGGAACGTCTGCCGCAGGCGGAGACCGAGATGCTGATGGGCATCGCCCTTCCCCGGCTGGGCCTGCACGCCTTCGACGCCTCCACTCCCGCCAAGATCCGCCTTGCCGCCGCCTGCCTGCGCGACGGGCGGCTGGAGCGGGTGCCCGCAAGCCTGACCGTCCAGTCCGGTTCGGTCCAGTCCGGCCAGAGTCATCCCAGCCCGGTCGCGCCATGAGCCTGTCCGACGTGCCGTCCGATTCCGTCACCAATGCGCCGGCCAACCCTGCGACGGCCCGCGGCCGCGTCGTGCTGGTCACCGGCCTGTCGGGCGCCGGCATGTCGGTGGCCCTGAAGGCGCTGGAGGATCTGGGATACGAGGCGGTCGACAATCTGCGCCTGTCGCTGGTTTCCGCCCTGATCCAACAGGCCGACCCGAAGCGCCGGCCGCTGGCGCTGGTGATCGACAGCCGGACCCGCGACTTTTCCGCGCAGAACTTCCTGGACGAGCTGGCGGAGCTTCGCGGCCGCGACGACCTGGACGTCAGTCTGGTCTTCCTCGATTGCGGCGACGAGGTGTTGCAGCGCCGCTTCACCGAGACGCGCCGCCGCCATCCGCTGGCGGAGGACCGGACGGTCCCCGACGGCATCCAGCGCGAGCGTGCCCTGCTGTTCCCGCTGAAGGAGGAAGCCGACGTCACGGTCGACACGACGCAACTGTCCATTCACGATTTGCGGCGCATCCTGTCTGGGCATTTCCGGCGTGACGCCCAGGCAGCCCTGCAGGTGTTCGTGACCTCCTTCTCCTTCCGCCAGGGACTTCCGCGCGAAGCCGATCTGGTCTTCGACGTGCGGTTCCTGACCAATCCGCATTACGATCCGGAGCTTCGGCCGCTGACCGGCCTGAACCCGGCCGTCGCGGCACGGGTGGAAAGCGACCCCGACTTCCCCGCCTTCTTCCGGAACCTGACGGAGCTGCTGCGCCCGCTGCTGCCCCGCTACAACCAGGAAGGAAAGAGCTATCTGACCATCGCCATCGGCTGCACCGGGGGCAAGCACCGGTCGGTCTTCATCGCCGAACGGCTGGCCGCCTGGCTGAAGGAGCAGAGGCTGCGGGTCAGCCTGAGCCACCGCGAACTCGACCGGCTGGGGCTGCGCACCGCCGGCCAGACTGGCACCCCGCCCGGCACCTCGGCCGGCAGCCAGACCGGCAACATGGGATGATGCAAATTGCGCCTTGACGACCATACGTCCAACCAACGATCCAGATGCGATGCGGGCGGTTGCCGTGCGGCAGCGGTTCTCGCGCAGGTCTCCGGGGAGGACCCAACCTTGAAGGATGTCCCATGATCGGTATGGTTCTTGTCACCCACGGACGGCTGGCCGAGGAGTTCATCGCCGCGCTGTTCCACGTGGTGGGCGAACAGCAGCAGGTGCGCGCCGTGTGCATCGGCCCGGACGACGACATGGAACAGCGCCGCCAGGACATCCTGAACTCGGTGGCGGAGGTCGACGACGGGTCGGGTGTCGTGGTGCTGACAGACATGTTCGGCGGCACGCCGTCCAACCTCGCCATCTCCATCATGGACAAGGCGAAGGTGGAGGTGATCGCCGGCGTCAACCTGCCGATGCTGATCAAGCTGGCCAGCGTGCGGAAGACCGAACCGCTCGACAAGTCGGTGATCGCCGCCCGCGACGCCGGGCAGAAATACATCAACGTCGCCTCCACCCTCCTGTCGGACTGAAACCGCCCGCGATGAGCCCCCCCGACGAAACGGCGCCCGCCGACGGCGAAATCCGCCGCACCGCCACCATCACCAACCAGCGCGGCCTGCACGCCCGCGCCTCGGCCAAGTTCGTGAAGCTGGTCGCCACCTTCGACGCCGAGATCTCGGTGCGCCGCGGCGAGTCCGTCGTGTCCGGCGAATCGATCATGGGGCTGATGATGCTGGCCGCCGGCCCCGGCACCACGGTGGAACTGCGCGCGACCGGCACGGACGCCGACGCGGCGATGGACGCCCTCCTGGACCTGATCAACCGCAAGTTCGATGAAGAGTGACCTGCCCTCCACCGGCGCGGCCAACGGCCCCGTGGCCGGTCCCGACCGCGGCGGTTCCGGCGGTGTGCCCGCGCCCGACCCGTGGGGTGGTTCGGCGCGCTCCCTGCGCGGCCTGGGCGTGTCCCCCGGCATCGCCATCGGCCCGGCCCATGTGGTGGAAAGCGGCGCCGTCGCCATCCCCGAATACGCCATCGCACCCGACGCCGTCGAGGCGGAGGTCGCCCGCTTCAACGAGGCGGCGGCCAAGGCGCGGCGCCAGATCAAGAAGCTGAAGAGCAAGGCGCTGGTGCTGCCCGATTCGGCGTCGGAGGAGATCGGCTTCCTGCTGGACGCCCACCTGTCGATGGTCACCAACTCGCGCCTGACCCGCGGGGTGGAGCATCGCATCAAGCAGGACCGCGTCAATGCCGAGGCCGCCATCCAGGCGGAGATCGCCGCCATCGCCGCGACCTTCGCCGGCATGGACGACGCCTATCTGGCCGGCCGCATCGACGACATCCGCGAGGTCGGGCGGCGGCTGACCCGCAACCTGATGAAGCAGGAATACCGGGCCTTCAGCAACCTGCCCCCCGGCAGCATCATCCTGGCGGAGGAACTGACCCCCGCCGATACCGCCCTGCTCGATCCCGCCGTCGTCGGCGGCTTCGCCACCGTGCTGGGCGGGGCGGAGGGGCACACGGCGATCCTCGCCCGCTCGCTCGGCCTGCCGGCGGTTCTGGGCGCGCCCGGCCTGCTGGCGGGGGTGCGCAACGGCGTGACGGTGATCGTCGACGGCCTGCAGGGCCGCGTGCTGATCGATCCGCCGGCCGAGGTGCTGGACGAATACAGTGCCCGCCGCGCCGCCCGCGAACGCGAGCGCCAGGGGCTGAAGAGCCTGCGCAAGCTGCCTGCCGTCACCCGCGACGGCACCGCGGTGACGCTGATGGCGAACCTGGAACTGCCCCGCGACCTGGAACAGGCGCTGGAGCACGGCGCCCAGGGCATCGGCCTGCTGCGGACCGAGTTCATGTTCATGAACCGCGACCATCTGCCCGACGAGGACGAGCAGTACGGCGTGCTGCGCACCATGATCGAGGGGATGGGCGGCCGCACCGTCACCGCCCGCACCATGGATCTGGGCGGCGAGAAGCTGGCCGGCTGGATGGCGGGCCGCTATGGCGAGCCGGCCAACCCGGCGCTCGGCCTGCGCGCCATCCGGCTGGGCCTGCGCGAACCGAAGCTGCTGGAAACCCAGCTCGCCGCCATGCTGCGGGCCGGGGCGCACGGGCCGCTGCGCATCCTGCTGCCGATGATCGCATCGGTGGCGGAGGTGCAGAAGGTGCGGGAGATGATGGGGCAGGTCGCCCGCCGCCTGCGCCGTCGCGGCATCGCCATCGCCGACCCGCTGCCGCCGGTGGGGGTGATGGTGGAGGTGCCGGGGGCGGCCCTGTCGGCCGACGCGCTGGCCTATGCCGCCGATTTCTTCGCCATCGGCACCAACGACCTGACCCAGTACACGCTGGCCATCGACCGCGCCGACGAACAGGTCGCCACGCTGTACGACCCGCTGCATCCGGCGGTTCTGCGGCTGATCCAGTTCACCATCGAGGCGGCCTTGCGTGCCCGCATCACGGTGTCGGTCTGCGGCGAGATCGCCGGCGACCCGCGCTACACCGCGCTCCTGCTGGGCTTGGGCGTGCGTGAGCTGTCGATGGCGCCGCTGGCGGTTCCGGCGGTGAAGAAGCGCATCCGCTCGCTCGACCTGATGGAGGCGAGCCGCCGTGCCCGCGTCATCATGGACCAGAGCGACAGCGGCCGCATCGCCACGCTGCTGGACGACTTCAACGCGATCTTGTGAGGGGCGTTAGACCCCCGCCCTAGCCCTCCCCAGCCCAGTGGGGAAGGTTAGTGTGGGGATGACTCCGCAAGATTCCCTCACTCCTCTTCCTCCTCCCAATCATCCTCCTCCCCCTCCGGCGTCGGCGACACCGGAGGGGCGTTCACCGCCTCGCGTTCCAGCCGCTCGATCTGCTCGGGATGGGTGATCTCGATCAGCGGACCGTTGCGCAGGGTGATCCAGCCGCGCACGCGCACGCGCCGCCCCTCGAAGGACAGCGGGTCGATGCCGGCGCGGGTGACCTCGCGCATCGCGGCACGGCCGATATGGACGGTGACGTCGCTGCGCCAGTCGGCACCGAAATCCAGCCAGGCCTCGCCGCCGCTCTTGGAGACGGCCAGCACCACCCCTTCCACCAGCTGGAAGCCGTCACGGTCGCGGGCGAGTTCGTCGGGATCGCCGACGTCCCGCACGGCATAGACCCGGCTGCGCCACATCCCACGCCCGGCGTTGCGCGCGGCCTCTTCGCCGGCCAGCAGTTCGGCGGCGTAGGCGCGGGCGTCGGGGCGGGTGTGGACACGGGCCAGCCCGCGGACGACCAGGGCCGATTGCAGCCACAAGCCGTCCTCCCGCACCAGATGGGCGAGCAGCCGGCCATGGCGGTCGACCGGCGCCGGCCCGTGCAGGGCGACGCGGCGGCCCAGCGCCAGGTCGGACAGCGCCCTGGTCGCCGCCTCCGCCAGCGGCCAGACGCGGCCGTCGGCGGGACCCGCGCCACGCGGCGGCTTGGCGGCTTCGATCCCCGCCAGCCGGACCCGGCGGCCGTCCTCCAGCTCCAGCGTGTCGCCGTCCAGCACGGCGGTGACGCGCAACGGCTGCGCCGACGCGGCACCGGCCAGCAGCAGCCAACCCAGCAGCAGAACCGGCAGGCCCACAAGCGGGAGCGGGACAAGTCGCATGGAGATCGCCGTCTTTGCGGAACAACCGCCGCCGGGCGGGGTTTTGACCGGTATGCCGATCCACGCCCCCTTCCGCAAGCCGTTCCGTGCCGTGCTGGCAGCCCTCTGTCTGGCCGTCGCGGCGCCTGCCCTGACGGCCCCCGTCCCGGCAACGGCCGGGCTGCTGGACAATGTTCTGTCCGGCGGCGACGAGTCGGCGCTTGGCGCGCAGGAGCATCCCAAGATTCTGGCCCAATTCGGCGGGGCGGTGAAGGATCCGCGGCTGCAGGGCTATGTCGAGCAGCTGGGCCGCAAGCTGGCCTCCACCACGGCGCGGGCGCGCGATCCCTGGACCTTCACCGTGCTGGACAGCGACGTGGTCAACGCCTTCGCCGTACCCGGCGGCTATGTCTACGTCACCCGCGGCCTGCTGGCCCTGGCGAAGGACGAAGCGGAGGTGGCGGGCGTGCTGGCGCACGAGATCGGCCACATCACCGCCCGGCATTCGGCGCAGCGCCAGACCCGGCAGACCATCGCCGGCATCCTGGCCGCCGGGGTCGGGCTGGTGTTCGGCAACGACACGCTGGCGCAGCTTGCCGGGCTGGGCGGCACCGCGGTGGTCGCCAGCTATTCGCGCGAACAGGAGTTGGAGTCCGACCAGCTCGGTGTCGAGACGTTGCGCCGCGCCGGCTACGATCCCTTCGCCATGGCGACCTTCCTGGAGACCCTGCGCCGCGACAGCCAGTATGAGGGCCTGCGCGCCGGCAACAAGGGCGAGGGCGGCTTCGACTTCTTCGCCAGCCATCCGGCAACCGAGGAACGCGTGCAACGCGCCGCCGAGCTCGCCCGCGCCATTCCGCCGGGCGGCGCCCGTCCGCGCGATCCTTACCTGGCGGCGATCGACGGCATGGTCTATGGCGACAGCCCGGAGAACGGCTATGTCCGCGACCGGACCTTCGCCCACCCGCAGCTGGGCGTGGCCTTCACCGTGCCGAAGGGCTATTCCCTGCTGAACGGGGCGGAACAGGTGATCGCCAAGGGACCGAACGGCGCCGCCATGGCCTTCGACGGCGGATCGGCTGCCGGCGTGTCCGACCCGGCATCCTTCCTGACCGGGGTGTGGGGAAAAGGGGCGAACCTGTCCAACCTCCAGCGCATCACCATCGGCGGCATGCCGGCCGCCACCGCCACAACCCGCGGCGAGGCGGAGGGCGAAAGCGCTGACATCCGGCTGGTCGCGATCCGTATGCCGGACGGTCGGATGTACCGCTTCACATTTCTGGCGCCCGCGGGATCGCTGGCTCGTTTCGATGCCGATTTCCAGGCGACGGCCAACAGCTTCCATCCGTTGACCGCGCAGGAGGCCGCCCGCTACCGCCCGCGCCGCGTCCAGGTGGCGACGGTGCAGCCCGGCGACAGCGTCGCCGGCTTCGTCCGCCGCATGCCGCAGGAGCCTTACGCCGAGGAATTGTTCCGGATCATCAACGACCTGCCCCCCGGAACGCCGCTGCAGCCGGGACAGCGGGTTAAGGTGATCGTCGGCGAATAGGGGCGGATAAGGATGCCCGCGACCATCAGCTTGGCCGCATGAAATCCGCGTAAGGATACAGCCCGGCGGGTTGCTCCGGGACGTACGGGCAGGTAGGCTGCGGCGCATGCCCGACAGCCCCTCAGCACGCGTACAGTTGCCTCTGCCCGCTCCGGCGCCGGCCGCGAAACCGGCCGGGCAGGCGGGGACCAAGGCGCGGGCGAAGCTGGCGCCCGAGCCAGCCAGACGGCGACGGCTGAGGCTGCCGATCGCCGCGGTTCTCGTCGCGGGGTTCGGATCGCTCATGCTGGCGGCGGTCGCCAGCGTGCTGGTCCTCGGGCTGGTCAGCGCCAGCACCAACACCTTCGCCCTGCTGAACGACAAGGCCGATCTGGCGCTGGCGGGGGTGGAGGTGCGGGTGCGCCACCAACTCGACCCCGCACGGGAGATGGCGCGCTTCGTCGCCGGGCTGGTCGAGCGCGGCGACCTGCAGGCGGCCGACGGCACGGCGATGACCGACACGCTGCGCGGCGCGCTGGCCGGCGCGCCGGACGTGACCGGGCTGGCCTTCATCCGCCCGGACCTTACTGGGGTGCGCGTTGGCCGGCTGAACGGCGGGCTGACGGCCGAACCCTTCGACCTGCAGGGCGGGAGCGACACCCCGCCGGAAATCCTGGACGGCCCCAACCGCAGCGCCGCCACCTGGGCCGACCCGCGCTGGCTGAAGGAGGCGCAGAACAGCTTCCTCACCCTGTACCAGCCGGTGCGGCGTGACGGCCGCTATCTGGGGCAGGTGGCCGTCGGCGTGTCGCTGGGCGACCTGTCGCGCTTCCTGTCGGTGCTGTATGTGGAGCAGGGGCTGAACGCCTTCGTGCTGTACGACCACAGCCATGTGCTGGCCCATCCGGCGCTGGTCGGCCGCAGCTTCGACTTTTCCGGCAAGCTCGACGGGCCGCCGCTGCCGCGGATCGATCAGGTGGACGACCCGGCGCTGGCGGCGCTGTGGACCAGCGGCGTCCCGGTCCAGTCGCTGAAGAAGCGAGTCGAGGCGCGCGGCGTACGCGTGCTGGGCAGCGACTACATGTTCCTGACCCGCAGCATGGCGGGATACGGCCAGCAGGACTGGATCATCGGCATCGGCTATCGCGACGGCGAGATGGGCGTCGAGATCCGGCGGCTCTATATCACCGGCGCCGTGGGGCTAGCCATCCTGCTGGTATCGGTCGGGGTGGCGCTGCTGGTCGGCCGGCGGATCAGCCGGCAGGTCGCCCGGCTGGCCGAGGCCGCCGACCGCGTCCGCGCCTTCGAATTCCGCACCATCGCCGACCTGCCGGATTCCCGCCTGCGCGAGATGGCGCGTGCCGCCACCGCCTTCAACGCGATGGTCGCCGGTCTGCGCTGGTTCGAGACCTATGTGCCGAAGGCACTGGTCCTGCGGCTGATGCGCCAGCGCGAGACCGAGGGCGGGCTCGACTCCGTCCAGCGCGAGGTGACAGTGATGTTCACGGATATCCGCGGCTTCTCCCGCATGGCCGAGCATATGGCCGCCGCCGACACCGCCACCCTGCTGAACGAGCATTTCACCCTGCTCGCCGCCTGTATCGAGGCGGAAGGCGGCACGGTGGACAAGTTCATCGGCGATTCCCTGATGGCCTTCTGGGGAGCGCCGGAGGCGCAGGAGGACCATGCCGTCCGCGCGCTGCGCGCCGCCCTTGCCATCCATCACGCGATCCGCGCCGACAACCGCCGCCGCGTCGCCGCTGGACAGGTACCAATCCATGTCCGCGTCGGCCTGCACAGCGGCCCGGTGGTGGTTGGCAACATCGGCTCCGACAGCCGGATCAACTACACCATCGTCGGCGACACGGTGAACGTTGCCGCGCGCATCGAGGAACTGTCGGGCGGTCTCCAGGGCGAGGCCGAGGTGATCGTGCTGACCAGCGGCGTCACCGCCGCCAAGGGCAAGGACGCCGTACCGCTGGTCCGCCAGGGTGGCCGGTCGCTGCGCGGCCGCACCGGCATGACCGAACTCTGGCGTCTGGTGCTGGAGGAGGAAAAGAAGGAGACGGCGAAGGCGGCGGCGCCGACTGGCGCGGCAGCGGCCCCCTCCCCTGAGGAAAAAGAAAGCGTCAAGCCGGAATTCGTAGGTAAGGATACGCTCTGAGCTGAGCCGGTGTTTCCAGCCAAGTCATTGACAAAGCTGGAAACATCCCCGACCGCATCCTTACCTCAACGCCAGCCGCGCCGGCCGCCGCGGCGGTCATCCTCGTCGAACAGTTCGGCCAGCTTGTTCATCATCGTTCCGCCCAACTGCTCCGCATCGACGATGGTCACGGCGCGGCGGTAGTAGCGGGTCACGTCGTGGCCGATGCCGATCGCCACCAGTTCCACCGGCGACCGGGTCTCGATCTGCTCGATGGTCTGGCGCAGGTGACGTTCCAGATAGTTGCCGGCATTCACCGACAGGGTGGAGTCGTCCACCGGCGCACCGTCGGAGATCACCATCAGGATGCGGCGCTGTTCCGGCCGGCCGAGCAGCCGGTTGTGCGCCCATTGCAGCGCCTCGCCGTCGATGTTCTCCTTCAGGATACCTTCGCGCAGCATCAGGCCCAGATTCTTGCGGGCACGGCGCCACGGCATGTCGGCGGCCTTGTAGACGATGTGACGGAGGTCGTTCAGCCGGCCGGGATGCGGCGGCTTGCCGGCGGCGACCCAGGCCTCGCGCGCCTGCCCACCCTTCCAGGCGCGGGTGGTGAAGCCCAGCACCTCCACCTTCACGGCACAGCGTTCCAGCGTGCGGGCGAGGATGTCGGCGCTCATCGCGGCGATGGAGATCGGCCGGCCGCGCATGGACCCGGAATTGTCGATCAGCAGCGACACCACCGTGTCGCGGAAATCCATCTCCTTCTCCGCCTTGAAGGAGAGCGGCAGGACGGGGTTGGCGACGACGCGGGCCAAACGGGCGGCGTCGAGGATGCCTTCCTCCAGGTCGAAGTTCCAGGAGCGCTGCTGCTTGGCCATCAGCCGGCGCTGCAGCCGGTTCGCCAGCTTGGAGATCACGCCCTGCAGATGCTGCAGCTGCTGGTCCAGCAGGTGGCGCAGCCGCTCCAGCTCCGCCGGATCGCAGAGGTCGGCGGCGTCGACCACCTCGTCGTACTGGGTGGTGAAGGCCTTGTAGGCGTTGGGATCGGGCTCGTTGCGGCGGTTGAGGTCGTTGCGCCAGGGCTGGCCGGGGCCGGCGGGCTCCTCCGCCCCCTCGCCCTCGCCCATCTCCATGTCGCCTTCCTCGCCGGCACCCTCCTCGGCGCTCTCGCCGGCCTCCGAGGAGTCCTGCATCTCCGACGAGGCCATGGATTCGGAGTCGGACTGGTCCTCGTCCTGGCCGCGGCTCTGGCCGCTCTCGGGCGAATTCTCATCCTCGGAGGACTGGGTCTGCTGGTCCTCCTCCTCTTCCTGGTCGGCTTCCTGACCGACTTCCATGTCGAGGTCGGCCAGCAGGCGGCGGACGGCCTTGGCGTAGGCCTCCTGGTCGCCGGCATAATTCGCCAGCCCCTTCATGTCGCGTCCCAGCCGCTCCTCGATCCAGGGGCGCCAGAGGTCGACCGCATGGGCGGCGGCGGGCGGCGGCGCGGCGCCGGTCATCGCCTCGCGCGCCATCAGCCGCAGTGCCTCGGACAGCGGCACCTGCCCGCGATCCTCGACGCGGTCGAGGCCCTGGCGGGTATAGCGGTCGTCCAGCGCCGCTTCCAGGTTATGGGCGACGCCGGCCATGTCGCGGCTGCCCAACGCCTCGCAGCGGGCCTGCTCCAGCGCGTCGTAGGCCTGTCGCGCCGCGTCGCCCAGCGGCATGCGGTGGGCGTGCACCGTGGCGTCGTGATAGCGCAGCCGCAGTGCCACGGCATCGGCCGCCCCGCGCAGCTTGGCGACCTCGACCGGGTTGAGGTCGCGCGCCGGCAGCGGCACCCGCACCCGCTGGCCCGACAGCCCCGGCGGATCGGACGAAAAGCCCACCTGCACCTCCGCCCGCCGGGACATGGCGCGCACCGTTGCGGTGGTGGACCGCTTGAAGGCCTCGACGGGGGAGTCGTTCTGGGTGGTCATCGCGGGGCGTCTTTGTTCTTGGGAAAGTTAAGGCGCGGTTGGCAAGTCGGGGCACGCGGCTGGGCATGGCTCTTACGGACATGCCGGGACGTGAACCGCTGGTGTAAGCTCTTGCCCGGAAATGCCGTCCGTCCCGATCCGTGTGAATCCTCGTATGCCGCGCCCCGGCTTCACCGAAGACGGGGCGCGCTACGGACCCTCACACGAGGTTCGCCTGGACCCCCGTCTCCGGCAGTTCGACGCCGAAGCAGCGCTGGTAGTATTCGGCCACCGTCGGCCGCTCCACCTCGTCGCACTTGTTGAGGAAGGTGATGCGGAAGGCGAAGGCGACGTCGTTGAAGATCTTCGCGTTCTCGGCCCAGGTGATGACCGTGCGCGGGCTCATGACGGTGGAGATGTCGCCGTTGATGAAGCCGGCGCGGGTCAGGTCGGCCAGACGCACCATCGACGCCACCGTGTCGCGGCCCTTGGCGTCGTCATAGGACGCGACCTTGGCCTGGACGATCTTCATCTCGGCGTCGACCGGCAGGTAGTTCAGGGTCGCCACGATGTTCCAGCGGTCCATCTGGCCCTGGTTGATCTGCTGCGTGCCGTGATACAGGCCGGTGGTGTCGCCCAGGCCGACGGTGTTCGCGGTGGCGAACAGGCGGAAGGCCGGATGCGGGCGGATGACGCGGTTCTGGTCGAGCAGCGTCAGCTTGCCTTCCACCTCCAGCACGCGCTGGATCACGAACATCACGTCGGGACGGCCGGCGTCATACTCGTCGAACACCAGGGCGCAGGCATGCTGCAGGGCCCAGGGCAGGATGCCCTCGCGGTATTCGGTGACCTGCACGCCGTCGCGCAGCACGATGGCGTCCTTGCCCATCAGGTCGATGCGGCTGATGTGGCTGTCCAGGTTGACGCGGATGCAGGGCCAGTTGAGGCGCGCCGCCACCTGTTCGATGTGGGTCGACTTGCCGGTGCCGTGATAGCCCTGGACCATCACGCGGCGGTTGTAGGCGAAGCCGGCGAGGATGGCCAGAGTCGTGTCCCGATCAAAGCGGTAGGCGCTGTCGAGGTCGGGCACATGCTCCGAGCGCTGGCTGAAGGCCGGCACCTGCATGTCGCTGTCGATGCCGAAGACCTCGCGCACCGAGACCGTCGTGTCGGGCTTGTGGTCGAACAGGGCCGAGCTGGCCTGGGTCGCTCCTTGGGAAGCCATGGGTGGTTTCTTACGTTCCAGCGAGTGTCGGTTGTCCAGCGGCCGCGGGATTGACCCGGCCCGCCAACGGGGGTTCAGGCAGCATAACAGGCTTTCAGCGTATTGTAGGCCTGATTGATTTCTTTCAGGCGTTCTTCCGCAGCCTTGTCGCCGCCGTTGGCATCGGGATGATGCTTTTTCGCAAGCTCCCGATAGCGTGCCTTGATCCGTGCGAAGTCCACCGGCGGAGTCAGTTCAAGGACCGCCAGCGCCTTTTCCTCTTCGGTGCGGGCGTGGTGGCGCCGGTGCGCCTTTTCCTCGTTCTTCGTCTTGCCGGTATCCTGGCCGAATTCGAAACTGAAGCCGTTGACCACGCGGTCGCGGATGAAGCGCTCCTGCGTCGCCCATTTGCCGAGCGGCCAGCTCGGCCGCTGCCAGGTCGTGTCCTGCCGCACCTCCGCCTCGATCTGGTCGGTGGACATGCCGGCGTAATAGTCCCAGGCCCGGTTGTACTCCCGGACATGCTCCAGGCAGAACCACCAGTACTCGTTGAGACTGCTGCGGCTTTTCGGCGCACGGTATTCGCCCGCTGCGACGCACTCGGGGTGGTCGCACACACGGGTGGCCGCACGCGGGGCGGCGTAGCTGTCGTAACTGGAGCGGGCGCGGTTCCTGGTCATCGGGCAAGTATGGGAAGAGCCGATGCCTCTGGCAAGCATGCCGAATCAGGCTTCCGTCATCCGCAACGCGCGGGTCGCGGCGCTTGACAGACGACGAATCGCACCCTCTCCTTTCTCTGCTTTCCGATGCGGATCGCCGGGAGAGCCGCTCCTCCGGCCGCCGCCCTTACCACCGCTCATGCGAGAGAAACCGGGACCCCGCCATGGAATATGCCACCCGCATCCGCGAGAAGCTGACCGCCGGACTGGCGCCGGATCGTCTGGAGGTGGTCGACGATTCCGCCCGGCACGCCGGCCATGCCGGTGCGGATGCCGCGGGCGAGACCCATTTCCACGTGACCGTCGTCTCCGCCGCCTTCGCCGGCAAGTCGCGGGTGGAGCGCCAGCGCATGGTCTATGCCCTGCTGGCCGACGAACTGCGCGAGCGGGTGCACGCACTGGGCCTGACCACCCACGCCCCCGGCGAAGCCGGAGCCTGACCGCAGCTTCGCCCGCTCCCCGTCAACACTCGCTTGCCGCCCCTCAAGTAACACGCGGTTGAGGGGCTGAAACAGCATACATATGGATGCAACCAGGAGTCGTTTTTAGAAAATGTTGTAAGAATGGAAGGCGCGTGTGTGGTTGCAATTCCCGCTGCGTTTAGTAAAGTGCGATATATGCAACCATTTATCGCGCCGTGGCGGACACAAACTTCGCATGTCCGCCGGCGGCTTCGTGGAAGGGGCTGCGGATGGCGAAGCGTGGGCCGAAGAAAAAGCGGATGAACACCCCACAGGCGGGGGTGGAACCGTTGAGAAGCCAGAACATCATGATCGGCGGACATCGCACGAGCATGCGGCTGGAACCGTCGATGTGGGATGCTCTTGAGGATATCGGCCGTCGGGAAGGACTGACCGTCAATCGTCTCTGCACGCAGATCAAGGAACGGATCGAGGAGCAGGCCCGCCGCCGCGGCATCAACCCCGAGGAGGCGGACGTCACCCTGACCTCCGCGGTGCGTGTCTTCATCGCATCCTATTACCGCCGCGCCTGCACGGAGGATGGTCATGTGCGCGCCGGCCACGGCGGCAGCGATCCGTTTGTCGGCACGCCTTTCGAACTGCCGGCTCTCGGTGATGTCGATGGCGGCCACTCCGCGGTCGCGGCGGGCGGCAGCTTTCCCACTCCCGGCGGCCAATCCGCGTCGCCGGGCACCCAACTGGAGGCATAAAGGCGCGCGGCGACCCCGCCGCCGGCCGCGGTCCGCCGGCCGCTCAGCTGTTTGCCGGAACGGCGAAGTCTATTCCGCCGCTTCCTCGCGCGCGGAGTCTTCGCTTAGATCGCCGGTGTAGTGGGCAGGCCAGTGCTTGCGCACCACTTCACCGTTGCTGTCGAAGACGTGACACATGTTCAGCAGGACCGGCCGCTTGCCGTCGTCCTGGGCGGGCTTGCCGGCGGCCTGTGCCCGTTCGGACGCCTCGCGCGCCAGGATCGGATAGACGGTCTGGAAGGCGGTGGTCGCCAGCGGCCCCAGCAGTTCAACCAGATGGGTGCAGCCCTTCGGCCCGCCCAGCCGGTCCTTCACCGCCCGGGTCCAGCCAGGGCCGACGCGCAGACCGACCAACTGCTGGAACTGCGGCGTGATGCTGCCGCAGGCGTTGTAGGGGCTGTTCTGGGTCACCGCCTCCACCGCCTGGACGGTCAGCTTGTCGTCGACGGTCAGGCGCATCCACATCTGGTGGATCGGCGTTCCTGGATCTATCTGCCCGCGCTCGTCGGTGTAAAAGCCGTAGCTCTTGACGTCGGTCAGGTGACCTTCGATGTCCCACAGGCCGTCGGCACGCCGGAAGCCCTGGCAGGTGACGCGGCGGGTGTGGATCGGCTCGCGCGCGGCGGGGGCGGACAGCGAGGGCGCGGACATCGGCTTTCCAGTTCAGCAGGGAGGATGGCTCATCCTCGACTATCGGGTTGTCCGGGCGCCCGGGGCACCCGCCCCCCCCGCCACGCCGCGGTACCTATA
>JAFAFA010000150.1 GCA_023423695.1 Pseudomonadota bacterium
GGCCACCAACCCGTCGGGCCAGGTGGCGAGCTGGGGCATCTATCTCGACGACTGGACCAGCGGCGCCACGGTGAAGGGCAACGTCGTCCACGACAACATCGGCGGCGTGTTCCTGCATGGCGGCTGGGAAAACACGGTCACCGAGAACGTGATCGCCGGCAACAGCGGCGCCCAGATCGGCTTGCAGCAGCCCGTCGCCTGGGGCGGCTGGAAGGGCAAGGAGATGAGCGGCAACGACATTTCCGGCAACGTCGTCGATGTCAGCGAGGGCATGGCCGTCCACATCTACGGCCCGGCCGGCGTCGGCAACATCCACAACAACTTCTACAGCAACCTGGATGCGTCCAAGGATCTGTTCGACGTCTGGCCGCAGGTGATGGCCGGCGGCGGCAAGGGCAATCTGGCGGAGTGGCACGCCGCGGGTTACGACAAGGGCTCGGTGACGCTGAATCCGGGCTTCGCCAATCCGGGTGCAGACGACTTCAGTCTGTCGGCGAACTCGCCGGTTCATGGGCTGGGCTTCGACCACATCCCCTACGGCGACATCGGCCTGCTGGGCTGATCGGACCGTCGGTTCAGACCACACGTCCTGGAAAGCGGGCCGCCCGGCGACGGGCGGCCCGTTCCTGTTGGTGGTTACCGCCCCCTCCCTCCCCCTCCCCCTCCGCCTGTGACCGAAATGCCGCCACCAGTGTTACCTGACCAGTGAGGCGGGATCTGGGGGCAGTGATGCAGCATTTTCGGCGGTGGTGGGCGATTGTCGTCGACGCGGCTTACGGCTGGATCAATGACGACGCGATGAGCATGGCGGCGTCGGTCGCCTTCTACACCATCTTCTCGCTGGCACCATTGGCGATCCTGGTGATCGCTTTGGCCGGGCTGGTCTTCGGCGACGAGGCGGCGCGGGGTGCGCTGGTCGACCAGTTGTCGGCGCTCATCGGGCGGGAGGCCGGAGAGACGGTGCAGGATCTGATCGCGCGGGCCGGTGCGCGGGAAACCGGCAT
This sequence comes from Pseudomonadota bacterium, assembly GCA_023423695.1. Taxonomy (GTDB): domain Bacteria; phylum Pseudomonadota; class Alphaproteobacteria; order Azospirillales; family Azospirillaceae; genus Azospirillum. The sequence goes on from JAFAFA010000150.1 coordinate 1,005, forward strand.
CGTCGCCAGTATCATCGGCATCGGCACCATCATCGTCGGCGCCACCACTGTCTTCGTCGAGCTGCAGACCGCGCTGAACCGCATCTGGAAGGTGGCGGCACCGCAGGAATCGACCATCACATGGCTGGTGCGGGTGAGGCTGAAGGCGCTGGCGCTGATCGGGGCGATCGGGTTCCTGCTGATCGTCTCGCTGGTGGTCAGCGCCGCCCTGGCCGCGGTCGGCACCTGGGCCGCCGGTTATCTGCCGGCCGTGCCGTCGCTGTTGTGGCTGTTCGACATGGCGGTCTCCTGGACGGTACTGACCGGGCTGTTCGCGATGATCTACCGGATCCTGCCGGACACGCGCATCCGCTGGACCGACGTGTGGCTGGGGGCCGCGGTCAACGCCTTCCTGTTCGCGGTGGGCAAGTTCCTGATCGGCTTCTACATCGCCACGAGCGGGGTGGTGACGGTCTATGGCGCGGCCGGATCCTTCGTGCTGATCCTGCTGTGGGTCTATTATTCGGCCGTCATCTTCCTGTTCGGGGCGGAACTGACCCGCGCCTATTCGGAGCGCAAGGGCAGCCGGTCGCATCATCCTCCTGTCGGCCGCCCCTCTAACGACCGCAGCAGCCCCGCCCCATCGTCATCAGGATCTGCCGCGCCTTGAAGCTCCGTGCATCGAGCGGCGGCTCGTCCGGAGCGAAGCGGGCCTGGGCCTCGCGGTAACGCTCGTAGGAATCGTCGTTGAACAGCCGGCGCAGGTTGGACAGCGCCTTGCGCAGCGGCGTGGGGCAGGGGGCGGATTGACTGGACATTGGTGGGCCTCCGGGATGGCGTCCGGCAGTGTGGGACGTCCCACACTAGCGCCGCGCCGTTGCGCGATGGGCCGATTCCCGGCGAACGGCGGCATCATGGCATCGAGCGGTGCTATGGCGACTTGAGCGGCGCCGCTCGCCCCCTGCCGGCTGCCGCTCGGCACGTCCTGACCGCCGCTCGCAGCATTCCACCCCACGGGATCGAGGTGGCGGCGTAGACCGATGGCACGTCCTTTTCAGGAGAGCCGTCATGGATCACGCTCTAACCTTTGTGATCGCGACACTCTGCATCCTTACGCTCTGCTACCGCTTCTACGGCGTGTTCTTCGTGCGCAAGGTTCTTCGTGCCGACGATTCTGAAGTCACCCCGTCCCACATCCTGGCCGACGGCAAGAACTATGTGCCCACCAAGAAGTGGGTGAATGCCGGCCAGCATTTCGCCGCCATCGCCGCCGCCGGCCCGCTGGTCGGTCCGGTCCTGGCCGCCCAGTTCGGCTATCTGCCGAGCTTCCTGTGGCTGCTGATCGGCTGCGTCATCGGTGGTGCGGTGCACGATACTGTCGTGCTGTTTGCCTCGATGAAGCACAAAGGCCAGTCGCTGTCCGAAGTCGCCAAGGCCGAACTCGGCCCGGTGGCAGGCTGGTGCACCGGTCTGGCGATGCTGTTCATCATAACCATCACCATGGCCGGCCTGTCGATGGTCGTGGTCCATGCACTGGAACGCAACGCCTGGGGCGCCTTCGCGGTGTTCATGACGATCCCGATCGCCATCGCGCTGGGCCTCTATGAGAAGATCACCGGCTCGTCCAAGGGCGCGACCCAGGTCGGCATCGCCGCCATCGCCGCCTCGGTCTTCGCCGGCCCGTACATCCAGGGCACGCTGCTGGGCCAGTGGCTGACGCTGCATGCCGAGACCGTTGCTATCATCCTGCCCATCTACGCCTTCTTCGCCACCGCCCTGCCGGTGTGGCTGCTGCTGACCCCGCGTGGCTATCTGTCCAGCTTCATGAAGGTCGGCGTGTTCGGCGCGCTGGTCGTCGGCGTCGTCTTCATCAACCCGGAGATCCGCTTCCCCGCCCTGACCGACTTCATCCATGGTGGCGGCCCGGTGCTGAACGGCCCGGTCTGGCCCTTCATCTCCATCACCATCGCCTGTGGCGCCATCTCCGGCTTCCATGCCTTCATCGGGTCGGGCACCACGCCCAAGCTGATCGACAAGTGGAGCGACATCCGTCCGGTGGCCTTCGGCGGCATGCTGGCGGAATGCCTGGTCGGCGTCATGGCGCTCATCGCCGCGACCTCGCTGCATCCGGCCGATTATTTCGCCATCAACTCCTCGCCGGCCGCCTTCAACGCCCTGGGCATGACCGTCGTCGACCTGCCGCGGCTGAGCCAGGAAATCGGCCTCGACCTCTACGGCCGCACCGGCGGCGCGGTGACGCTGGCGGTCGGCATGACCGAGATCTTCACCCGCGTTCCGTGGTTCAACAGCCTCGCCTCCTACTTCTTCCAGTTCGTCGTGATGTTCGAGGCGGTGTTCATCCTGACCGCCGTGGACAGCGGCACCCGCGTCGCCCGTTACCTGATCCAGGACCTGCTTGGCGACGTCTACGCCCCGATGAAGCGTCTGGACTGGGTCCCCGGCTCGATCATCGCCAGCGTCATCGCCTGCGTGGCCTGGGGGTATCTGCTGACCTCGGGCGACATCAACTCGGTCTGGGCCCTGTTCGGCGTGTCGAACCAGCTGATGGCCTCGGTCGGCCTGATCATCGGCGCCACCATCATCCTGCGGCTGGCCCAGAAGCGGGTCTACATGCTGACCTGCCTGGTCCCGCTGGCCTACCTGTTCGTCACGGTGAACGTCGCCGGCTACTGGATGATCGCCAACGTCTACCTGAACAAGGCCGCCAAGGGCTACAACCCCTTCAACGCCGGCATCTCCATCATCATGCTGACGCTGGGCTTCGTGATCCTGATCGCCGCCCTCAAGAAGTGGAGGGAGCTGTTCCAGGCCCGCGCCCTGGAGGTTCCGATGGTCGCCACCCCGGCCGAATGAGAAGGCTTCCCGGACGAAGGTCCGTCCGGACCGGAACCTGACAAACGAAACGGGCCATGTGGGACGTCCCACATGGCCCGTTTCGTTTGAGGTCTTCCGTCACGATGTGGGACGTCCCACACCGTGACTGCATCCGGTCAGGCGGCGGCGCGCGCCTGTGCGAGGGGAGCGATGCGGGCCAGAACCGTCGGCTCGATCGCCACCTGCAGATGGGCGTGGCTATCGTCGTCGCGGCGGCCGACCACCTCGCCATGGGCATAGAGCCAGGCGAGGGTCGCCCCGTCGCCATGCTCCACATCCAGCTCCACCAGCTCGCGGCCGGCGGTCATCCGGCTGTCGAGGATGCGGAACAGAGTGTCCAGCCGGTCCCCCGTCGCCGCTGAAACGGCGCAGGCGTTCCCGGCCCGTTCGGCACGGGCGAGCACGGCGTCGAGCGCCGCCCCGTCCAGCAGGTCGATCTTGTTGGACACTTCGACCACGCGCGGGTCGCGCTCCGGATCGATGCCGAGATCGGACAGGATCGCCTCCACGTCGGCCTTCTGGGCCTCGGTGTCGGGATGGGCGATATCGCGGACATGCAGGATGATGTCCGCCGACTGCACCTCCTCCAGTGTGGCACGAAAAGCCGCGACCAGATGGGTCGGCAGGTCGGAAATGAAACCGACCGTGTCGGACAGGATCACCTTGCGGCCCGATGGCAGCACCACCTGACGCATGGTCGGGTCGAGCGTGGCGAACAGCAGGTTCTTCGCGAACACGTCGGCACCGGCCATCCGGTTGAACAGGGTGGACTTGCCGGCGTTGGTGTAGCCGACCAGCGCCACCACCGGGTAGGGCACCTTGGCGCGCGCCTTGCGGTGCAGGCCGCGGGTGCGGCGGACGTCGTCCAGTTCCCGCTTGATCTTGACGATGCGGTTGCCGATCAGGCGCCGGTCGATCTCCAACTGCGATTCACCGGGACCGCCGAGGAAGCCAAAGCCGCCGCGCTGCCGCTCAAGGTGGGTCCAGGATCGCACGAGCCGGGACTTTTGGTAGGTGAGCGACGCCAGTTCGACCTGAAGCTGGCCTTCGTGAGTTCGGGCGCGGGCGCCGAAGATCTCCAGGATCAGGCCGGTACGGTCGATGACCTTGGTCCCGAACGCCTTCTCCAGATTGCGCTGCTGCACCGGGGTCAGCGCATGATCTACGATGACGAGGTCGATGGGCTCGCCCGCCTCCCGTGCGTCGTCCAGCAGCTTGGCGTACTGCTCGATCGCGCCGCCGCCCAGCAGGGTGGCCGGGCGCGGCTGGTTGACCTTGACAATGGCGGCCTGCGCCACCTCGAGCTCGATGGCTGCCGCCAGTCCCACCGCCTCTTCAAGCGAGGCTTCGGGGCTGCGGTCGGCCTCGGTGCCGCGGAGGACCGGGTAGAGGACAAGGGTGCGGCCGAGGCTGGACCGCAGGGTTTCGATGGTTTTCGAGGCGGTGTTCGGATTCGTACCCATAGGGTTCCTTCGTCGGCCCGGCGCCGGATGCGCGGGCAGGCTGCAATAATCCGGCATTCGACGCTGCCGGAGTGCGTGCATCGCCACAGGATGCGAATATGAGGGGCCCTCTCCGGCCCGGCCGGCGGCGCCTGATCCCGGGGGAGGAGATCCCGGGGGAATCGGGCAGCCTGCTCTTCATCAGGCCGGAGAGGAAGACGTCGGCATGCCCGAACAGAGGGCGCCGAACTGGAGAACTTAGATCAAGGAGATCACCAAAGTTGCCGTGGAGCCCCAAGGGTGGGGTCGACACGGGGTATCCGACCAAGGTTGCGGGCCAGGATTTTGGAGAAGCTCGGCGTCACCGCCGACACTGCTGTAAATGAGGATTTTGTCGCTTAAAACAAGGGCGCCGGACCGATTTTTCCGATCAAATCACAAGTGGGGCCGGCAAGGGTGAGCGCCGCGAGCGCCCGCCGGGAACACCGAAATGGGAACCTACCCGACAGCCTCAAGAGGGGCCGGACACAAAATTTGCTGGTCCGCGAAAAGAGTGATGAGCAGGTCCGAGGTCCCGGCCGCTGCAAAGAGGTAAGAATGCGATGCATTCGCATGATCTTTTCCGATGGAACTGGACGTGATGGCGGGGATTTCGAAGAAGCCGGTGCCGCGCGTTGAACCGCTGGAGAGGAGAATAGGGGCGTCAGTGCCGGTGATGGTGCTGGTGGCCGCAATGGCATCGGCATGCGGAGGCCAAGGGCGGAAGCGAGTGGAGAAGCGGGGCAGGGGAGAGGCAGGCTGCCCAGGCGCCGCGCACCTATGCGCTGACCATCCCGGCCAAGCCGCGGCTATCGGTGCCCGGCAATCCGGTGGGCGAGCTTTGCTGCAGCTTCCAGAACAACTTTTAAGACGTGTGATTCGGCGGGCGTGATGGCCCACTTGGTGCGGCGTGGCTGTTCTTCCACGGCACCGACGGCCGTTTGTCGGGCGGGATGTACCCGGGCGCGGCAGCCTAGGCGGACAGTTCGTGCAAATCCAAAAAAGCCATCCATGGCGGCCGGTTTGCCGGCCTGTCGGGCCGAAGCCGGATCGCCGTCACCGGAGCCGCCGTCGCCGTGCTGTCGCTCACTGGAGTTTGGCTCCGGTGGCCGAGACGGCAGGTGCGCAGCTGGGGGCCACTCCTTCGGTCATCGCGTTCCTGACCATTCGGACAGGTCGACCACAGCCATTCGTTGCCGGCTCCGCACGGAAAGCTAGTCGGCTTTTTTGGGCCGTGACATTGTTCGTGGTTGGAATAGTTTCAAGGAATCACGTCAGTGTCCAAACAGTTTAGACCTCCCCGCTGGAGACACGAGCATGCAGCAGGTTGTCTTCCGAAGTCAGCTGACGACACTGCTTTCCTACGTCGACATTCAGCGGTTATGCCTTGCGGCGGCGCGGTACAACAGGAAGGCCGCTGTCACTGGCTTCATGGTGGAATGCGGCGGCGTGTTTCTTCAGTCGCTCGAAGGACAGGCCCGCGATGTTGGCGAAACACTTGACCGCATCTATCGGGACACGCGCCACGACCACATAGAGATCCTCTATTCCGAGCAGGACGTTCCCCGGCGGCGGTTCGGAGTCTGGGCCATGAATGTGATGTTCTTGGACGACGACACATTCTGGACGAAGGTGTTCGGATCGGGATACTCCTGCGACGAGATGCTGTCCCAACCCATGGAGCCCGCTTTTGCCATGGGGGTTCTTGCAATGGCTTACCGGCATGCCTGCTCGGTAACCGGCATGACCCCCACAGCCGACGGGAACAGGCCGGGCCGGATCCCGCGTATCCGCCACATGATCCGGCGGTAAGCCGGGACCTACACCAAGCCCCAGGCCTTGGCTCCGGCCACCAGGACGACGACGGCCAGCAGCGACAGGATCGTCGCCAGCCCGATCGGCAGGGCGCGGCGGTAGATGGCGCCTTCCGCCTGCTGCAGCCCGACGAGCCCGGCGGCGAGCACGATGCGGCCGGGAGTCAGCATGGTGCAGATGCTTCCCGAGACGGTCTGAATCGCCGCGGTCAACATCGGCGGCATGCCGCTTTCCTCGGCAAGGCTCAGCTGGATGTGCATCATCAGGGCGTTGGACGCGGTATTGGAGCCGGTCAGCATGCCGGCGGCGCCACCAAACACCGGGGTCGCCAGCACGGCGAAACGCCCGGCGACTTCCCGCCAGGCCTGACCGAACATCGCCGCGCCGCCGGACGCAGCCATGAAGGCGGCGAATTCGACGAAGACCAGCGTCGCCGCCATCGGCACCAGCGCCGCGCGAAGGGCGCCGCGGACCACCTCCCCGGCTTTGTAAGCCGGCAGTCCGGCCAGCAGGATGGCGGCGATCACCACCAGCCAGGTCGCGGGATGGCGCAGCAGGGCCAGCGGGGCCAGCCCGCCGAACGGGTCGAGCACCAGCCAACGCCCGGTCCAGTCCGACAGCGGCGGCAGCAGCCGCGTCGCCATCAGCGCGGCGATCAGCAGCACATAGGGCCAAAGCCGTTCCATCAGCCCCCGGAAACCGGCGTCGCTGCGCAGCAGGCGCGGCCCCTCCACCAGCACCAGAAGGATGCCCGTCGCCAGCCCGCCGCCGAGTTCCGGCGCGACGAAGCGGTTGGTCAGCCAGATCAGCCCGGCCAGACAGAGCAGGAGGGCGACGTCGGCCGCCCGATCACGCAGGCCGGAGCGCAGGCCGCAGGCATGGATCAGCCCCCAGAACACCGGGAGCAGGCAGGGCAGCACGACCGCCATCAGCAGGGCGCTGGCCGTCCCAAGCTCGGTGAAGGACACGCCGATCAACTCGGCGCCGACCTGCGTACCGACTCCCATGGCGCCCCAGGCCGCCAGCACCTGACTGAACAGGCCGAGGGCGGCGGCCTGCACCGGCGGCAGCCCCATATGGCGCAGCATGGCGAGAGCCACGACCAGCCCGACGCCGAATCCCGTCACCGACTCCGCGAAGGGGCCGACGAGGAAGCAGGCGACGAAGACGGCGCGCCGGCGGTTCTCCTGTGCGATTGCGGCGGCGCGGATTCCGCGTGCCTCATAGGCGCGGTGGAACAGCAGGCCGGCGGCGATGATCGACATCGCATGCCAGGCCAGCCACGCCCCTTCCCCCGCCTTGACCGCCGCCATGTTCAGCGCCGCCATGTCCGGCATCCCGGCGAGCGGAGCCTGGGCGGCGATCATCGTCACGAATGCCAGCGTCATGCCGGCCAGCCCGGCGGTCAGCAGGCTGACACGGCGGGAGGCAAGGAGAAGGATCGTGCCGACAAGCGGCATCATGTGGAAGGCCAGGGTCATGATCGGACGGGAAGGTTTCTGAAGGGGAGCGCCGGCATCGATGACGGCTGCGCGTCTGGGATACTAATATACCGCCTAAACCGCAACCATTCCGGCCCTGCTCCGGCGGGTGGATGGTATGCGCAGGTCCGCAGATGTCGATCAGTTGCAGATTGGGCGACAATGCGGCCGGTCATCTCCGCCCGAGGCGGGGATGACGGCCGCATGAGGTTTCCGGCTCCAGCAGGGGCGCCGGAAGGGGCTTACCCTTTCGAAAGCCGCTTCTCCAACTCGACCAGCAGGAACAGCAGGGCCCCGGCGGCGATCATGGCCGCCCAGGCGGCGGCACCGACGGGGGCGGTGCCGAACAGGGATTGCAGCGGCGGGGCGTAGGTGAAGGCCAGTTGCAGGACGGTCATCAGCGCGATGGACAGCCAGACGGGCCGGCTGCCGGCGAGGCCGGCCAGCAGACCGGCGTCGCTGTGCAGGCCGCGGGCGTTCAGCAGGAAGAAGATCTCCCCCACCACCAGGGCGTTGACGGCCATGGTCCGCGCCACCTCGATCCCGCCGCCCTGCATCCGCTGGAAATAGAAGAAGCCGAAGCTGGCGGCCACCAGCAGGACCAGCGCCACCAGCATCCGGCGGATCAGCAGGCCGGACAGGATCGGCTCGCCGCGCGGGCGGGGAGGGCGGGCCATCACGCCGGGCTCCGGCGCTTCGAAGGCGAGCGCCAGACCCAGCGTCACCGCCGTCACCATGTTGACCCACAGGATCTGCACCGGCGTGATCGGCAGGATGGTGCCGGACAGAACCGCCACCAGGATCACCACCGCCTGGGCGCCGTTGGTCGGCAGCATGAACAGGATGGTCTTGCGCAGATTGTCGTAGACGGTGCGGCCTTCCTCCACCGCGTGGACGATGGAAGCGAAATTGTCGTCGGCCAGCACCATCGCCGCCGCCTCCTTCGCCGCCTCGGTGCCGTTGCGGCCCATGGCGACCCCGACGTCGGCGCGCTTCAGCGCCGGGGCGTCGTTGACGCCGTCCCCGGTCATGGCGACGGTGCCGCCGTCCGCCTGGAGGGCGGCGATCAGGCGCAGCTTGTGCTCCGGCGTGGTGCGGGCGAAGACGCTGTTGGCACGGGCGGCGGCGGCGAAGCCGGCCTCGTCCATGCGGTCCAGCTCGGGTCCGCTGGTGACGCCGTCCGGCAGGCCGAAGGTCCGGCCGATGGCGGCGGCGGTGGCGGCATGGTCGCCGGTGATCATCTTCACCGTGATCCCGGCCTCGCGGCAGGCGGCGACGGCGCGCAGCGCCTCCTCCCGCGGCGGGTCGATCAGGCCGCACAGGCCCAGAAGCTCCAGCCCCCCGTTCCCCAGGTCGTCGACGATCAGTTCCGACAGATCGATGGAGGTGCGGCGCATCGCCAGCGCCAGAACCCGCTGCCCCTGGCCGGCAAGATCGGCTGTCAGCGCGGCCCAGCGCTCCCGGTCCAGCGGCACGCTGCCGCCGGCCCGCCGCTCGCGTTCGCAGAGCGCCAGCACGCGCTCCGGCGCGCCCTTCACCACCAGGATGCCATGGCCGGCATGGTCGTGATGCAGGGTCGCCATGAACTGGCGTTCGGATTCGAAGGGAATGGCGTCGCGACGCGGGCATCGGCCCAGCTCGTCACCCGGCTCCAGCCCCGTCTTCATCGCCAGCGCCAGCAGCGCGCCGTCGGTCGGGTCGCCGGCCAGCAGCCAGTCGCCGCCGGGGCTACGGTGCAGGTCGGCGTCGTTGCACAGCAGCGCGGCACGGGCCAGATCCAGCAGCACCGGCTCGCGGGCCGGGTCGGCGAGGCTGCCGTCGCGGCTGAACTCCCCCTCCGGCGCATAGCCGCTGCCGCCGACCCGATAGGTGCCGTCGGCCGTCACCACCCATTGCACCAGCAGCTCGTTGCGGGTCAGGGTGCCGGTCTTGTCGGTGCAGATGGTGCCGACGGAGCCCAGCGTCTCCACCGCCGGCAGATGACGGATGATGGCGTTGCGCTTGGCCATGCGGGTCACGCCCACCGCCAGCGTGATGGTCATCACCGCCGGCAGGCCTTCCGGGATCGCCGCCACCGCCAGCCCCACCGCGGCCAGCACCATGTCCTGCCACGGTTCGCCATGCACAAGCCGGCCGAAGGCGAAGGTAATCGCCGCCAGCACCAGGATTCCGCCGGTCAGCCAGCGGCCGAACCGCGCCATCTGCAGCAGAAGCGGGGTTTCCACCGATGCGACCGACGCCAGCAGATGGCCGATGCGTCCGATTTCCGTGCCGTCGCCGGTCGCCACCACGATGCCGGTGCCTTGGCCCTGGACAACCATCGTGCCGGCATAGGCCATGCAAAGGCGGTCGCCCAGAGCCGCATCGGCGGCAACGGGGAGGGAAGCCTTGGCGGCGGGGACGGATTCGCCGGTCAGCGCCGCCTCCTGCACCAGCAGCCCCTTCGTGCGCTCCAGCCGCAGGTCGGCCGGCACCCGGTCGCCCGAGGCGAGGAACACCCGGTCGCCCGGCACCAGCTCCTCCGCCGCCAGGGTCACGGCATGGCCGTCGCGCATCACCACGGCCTGGGGCGACAGCATGTTGCGGATCGCTTCCAGCGCCTGTTCGGCCTTCCCCTCCTGGATGTAGCCGATCAGCGCGTTGACCAGCACGACGCCGAAGATCACGCCTGCGTCCGTCCAGTGCCGCATCAGCAGCGCCACCGTGCCGGAAGCGAGCAGGACATAGATCAGCAGGTTGTGAAATTGCATCAGGAACCGAATCCAGGCCGGTCGCCGTTTCGGCGGGGTCAGCCGGTTCGCACCGAAGCGCTCCAGCCGTGCCGCGGCCTCCGCGCCGCTCAGCCCCTCGTCCGGGCTGCCGAGCCGGCCGGCGGTCGCGGCGGCGTCGAGCGCATGCCACGGGGTGTCGGCCGGTATTCGGGCGGGCATTTGGGTGGTGGGACCTGATTCGGCCAGCGGTGCCATGAAGTGCCTCCCTGGTTGAACCCCATCAGTAGAGCATCGATCCGGGGAGGCGTCTTTAATCTGGCTCAATCAATGAACGGTCCGGTGTCTTAACCGAATTCGGAGCGCGGGCGGCCTGATTCGGCCAGCACCGTATCCAGCACGCCGACCAGATGTTCGATGCGGTAGGGTTTGGGCAGAACCATCACGCCGGTGGCGCGGGCCACCTCCTCGCTGTAGCCGGTCGCCAGCACCACCGGAAGGCCGGGGTAGAGGCGCTGCACGGTGCGCGCCAGATCGACGCCGCTCATGGTGCCGGGCATCACCACGTCGCTGAACAGCAGGTCGAACCGGCCGGCCGCCAGCAGCGGCAGCGCTTCGTCGGCGGTGGCGGCGCGGGTGATGGTGAAGCCCGCATCCTCCAGCGCCGTGGCGACGGTCAGGGCAACGATCGGGTCATCCTCCACCACCAGCACCTGGCCGCCGACGCGGGTGGCGCCGGCCGCCTCGGCCGCCGGCTCGGCCTCCGCCTGCGGGGCGGTGCCGGAGCGGCGGATCAGCAGGCCGATGGTGGTGCCGCGCCCCTCCTCGCTGTCGATCCAGGCGGTGCCGCCGGAATGGCGGGCGAAGCCGTAGACCTGCGACAGGCCGAGCCCGCTGCCCTTGCCGATCTCTTTGGTGGTGAAGAAGGGATCGAAGGCGCGGGCCCTCACCTCGGCCGGCATGCCGGTGCCGGTATCGCTGACCGTCAGCCGCACGAAGTCGCCGGACAGCCCGTCGGGCGCCCGCGGGTCTCCCGGCTCCAGCGTCGCATTGTCCGCACGGAGGGTCAGCATCCCGCCTTCCGGCATCGCATCGCGCGCATTGACCACGAGGTTCAGCAGGGCCAATTCCAATTGCGTCGCGTCGACCTCCACCGGCCACAGCCCGGTGGTGAAGTCGATTTCCAGCCGGATGTCGGCGCGCAGCGCCCGGTTCAGCAGTTCCGACATGCCGAGCACGCGGTCGCGCAGATCGACCGTTTCCGGCCGCAGCGCCTGGCGGCGGGCGAAGGCCATCAGCTGCTGCACCAACTTGGCGCCGCGGTCCACCGCCTGCCGACCTGCATCGACCAGCGGCTGGATGCGCGTCCCCTCCGCCCGCTTCTCGATCATGTGCAGGCAGCCGGACAGGGCCTGGAGCAGGTTGTTGAAGTCGTGGGCGACGCCACCGGTCATCTGGCCCAGCGCCTCGGTCTTCTGGGTCTGCAGCAGCGCCACCTGGACGCGCTCGCGCTCGGCCACCTCCTCGGCGACGCGGGCCTCCAGAGTCGCGTTGAGCTGCTGCAACTTATCCTCCGCGCGCTTGGCCTCGGTGACGTCGCTGCCCTCCACGAACAGGCCGGTGACCTGCCCCGCCTCGTCCTTGATCGGCTGGTAGACGAAGGTGAGGAACCGTTCCTCCAGCGGCCCGTCCGGACGGCGCTGGAAGCGGATCGGCATGTTTCGTCCGACAAAGGTCTCGCCGGAGGCATAGACGCGGTCGAGCAGCTCGAAGAAGCCTTGGCCCTCCACCTCCGGCAGGGCTTCGCGGGCGGGGCGTTCGACCAGATCGCGATGGCCGACGAGTTGCAGGTAGGTGTCGTTCGCCATTTCGAACACATGGTCCGGCCCACGCAGCACGCACATGAAGTTGGGCGCCTGCCGGAACAGGGTGCGCAGCCGCTCGCCCTCCGCCGCCAGCCGGGCGTTTGCCGCTTCCACCGCCGCGCGTTCGCGCATCAGGGCCTGGTTGGCGGCGCGCAGCGCCGCTTCGGCCAGCGCGCGCTCCACCGCCGCCCAGGTCCGTTCCGCCACGTCCTCCGCCAGCGCGGCGTCGGCTTCGGTCCAATGGCGCGCCTTGGCCTCGTGCAGGTAGAGGATGGCGGTCAGCTGCCCGGCCTTCAGCAGCGGCACCACCAGAAGCGACCGCACGCCGATGCCGGCGAAGGCAGCCGCCGGTCCGCTTCCGGCGGTGCGCCGGTCGGTCGTCACATCGTCGACGCGCAGCGTGTATCCCGCCCGCAGTTCGGCCATCACGGCGGGGCCGAAGCTGTCGAGCGGCCGGGTCTCCCCGGATAGGCTGGCCATCCCGCTGTCGCTCCAGTCGCGCTCCACCGAAACGGTGGTGCCTGTGGAGTCGATGCGGCCGTAGCCGGCCCGCGCCACCCCCAGATGGCGGCCGATCGCCTCGGCGGCGGCGGCGGTGACGCCGACCGGATCGTTCAGCCCCCGCAACCGCTCCGCCAGATCGAGCTGGAAGGTCAGGCGCCGTTCGGCGAGCACCCGCGCGGTGTTTTCGGTGCAGGCGCAGAACATGCCGGCGACGCGGTCGGTCTCGTCGCGGACAGGGCTGTAGGAGAAGGTGAAATAGGTCTCCTCCCGATAGCCGTGCCGCTGCATCACCAGAAGGCGGTCTTCATGATAGGTCGCCTCGCCGGCCAGAGCCCGCACCACCAGCGGGGTCAGATCCTCCCAGATGTCGGCCCACACCTCGGCGAAGGGACGGCCCAGCGCCTCCGGTTTGTCGCCCAGGATCGGGCGGTAGCTGTCGTTGTAGAGGAAGGTCAGTTCCGGTCCCCAGACCGCGAACATCGGGAAGCTGGAGGTCAGCATCAGGTTGACGAGGGTGCGCAACGACTGCGGCCAGTCCTCCGCCGGACCGAGCGGGGTGGCGGACCAGTCCATCGCCCGCATCCGCGCACCCATCTCCCCGCCGCCGGTGAAGATGTCCGGCGTGCCCCCCGGAATGCCCCGGCTCCCGAGGGCCCTGCCGTCCGGATCGTGGCTGCCGGCGTGGCGAAGCCGGGCCGCACCCTCCCAGACCCGATCGGGCATCATGCGCCGGACACCCCGGAGACGCCCATCCACAAGCCATTCACATCGACCTGCGCCGATCCGGGGCGCCGATGCCGAATGCTCCGACAAAAAGTGTGGGGATTTTTTCGAATCATGGCGCGAGAATATTCAATCGCCTGATGAGTGGCAATCGAGGTCCTCTAGCCATTTGGGAGTAGTGTTCTTGATTCATCATGGTGGCGTGACGTCAAGGCTCCCGCCGATGTTGTCGAAGTCATTGCGACCGCCGTCGGTTTCTTGTGGTGCCGCGGTCGTGTTGGAACGCGTAGTCCCGACCCGACTGCCTGATCCGGGTTTTCGAGGTACGCGCCCCTTTACCGGCCGGGCGGACGCTCAATGCCACGTCGTTTCTTCGGAGAAAGCCCTTGGGTCCTTTCGACCTCTCCGCCATCCTGCTGACCCTGGCGGCTGCCTTCGGCGTCATCAATTACCGCTGGCTGAAGCTGCCCAGCACCATCGCGCTGTTCCTTGAGGGGTTGGTCCTGGCCCTGCTGGTCAGCGGTGCCGACGGCGTGGCGGCCACGCTCGGCATCGGCAACTGGCTGCGCCACCTGATCGAACAGATCAGCCTGCCGGACATCCTGCTCGACGGCATCCTCAGCCTGCTGCTCTACGCCACCGCGGTGAACGAGGACCTGTGCGCGCTGCTGAAGCGGAAATGGACCGTGCTGGCGCTGGCGACGCTCGGCGTCCTGCTGTTCACCGCCCTGATGGGGGTGGGGCTGCACGTCGTCTTCGGGCTGGTGGGCATCGGCGTGCCGCTGATCTGGTGCCTGGTGCTGGGGGCGGCCGTTGCGCCGACCGACCCGGTGGCGGTGCACGGCATCCTGGAACGGCTGCCGGTTCCCGACACCCTGCGGTCGGTGATCTCGGGCGAAAGCCTGTTCAATGACGGTGTCGGGGTGGTTGCGTTCGTAACGCTGCTGCATCTCGCCACCGGCAGCGAGCAGGACCTGACGGCGGGCGAGGTGGCCTTCGACTTCCTGAAAGAAGCGTTCGGCGGTGCCGCCCTCGGCTTCGTCGGCGGCTGGGTTGCATATCAGGTGAAGCGGCGGGTCGACGAGAGTACGGTGGAACTGACGATCTCGCTGGCTCTGGCGCTGGGGACCTATTCGCTGGCCAACCAGTTGGGCGTGTCGGGACCCATCGCGGTGGTGGTGGCGGGATTGCTGATCGGTTACACGACCGAACGCCATGTCAGCAGTGACAGGAGCCGCCGCGACCTGCGCGTGGTGTGGGCGATGATCGACGCCGTGCTGAACGCCCTGCTGTTCCTGCTGGTGGGGCTGGAGGCGACAATGGTCATTTCCTGGAGCGTGCCGGCCCTTCTGGCGGCGCTGCTGGCGATCCCGCTGTCCCTGACGGCGCGGCTGTTCAGCCTGACGCCCGCCCTGCTGATGCATATGGGGCGTACCGGCAAGACGAGTGCGCTGGTCGTCCTGACCTGGGCGGGTCTGCGCGGCGGGATCGCGGTGGCGCTGGTGCTGTCCCTGCCGGAAAGTCCCTACCGCGACCCCATCCTGGCGGTCTGCTATGCTGCCGTCGCCTTCAGCATCCTGGTGCAGGGGCTGACGCTGGAGCCGATCGGCCGGCGGCTCTATGGCGGCAAAGGGGAGGGGGCGGAGCAGACGGGAGCCGGCTGATGCAAGGCAGCCGCGCGGGCGCCGGCGTGGAACTCATCCCCTGACGACCATACCTTGGTTGTTAACCATTGGCCGCAAGGCCGCCCCCGATACGGCCCCCAGTTATGGATTGCGCCATGATCCCCTTTTCCGTTCTCGACCTCAGCCCGATCGTGCAAGGGGCGACCGCCGCCGACAGCTTCCGCAACACGCTGGACCTTGCCCGCCATACGGAGCGCTGGGGCTATAAGCGCTATTGGCTGGCCGAGCATCACAACATGCCGGGCATCGCCAGTGCCGCCACCGCCGTCGTGATCGCCCATGTCGCCGCCGGCACCTCGACCATCCGCGTCGGCTCGGGCGGGGTGATGCTGCCCAACCATGCGCCGCTGGTGGTGGCGGAGCAGTTCGGCACGCTAGAATCGCTCTATCCCGGCCGCATCGACCTCGGGCTTGGCCGGGCGCCGGGGACCGACATGATGACGGCACGCGCGCTGCGCCGCGACATGACCGACAGCGGCGACCGCTTCCCGCAGGACGTGGTCGAACTGCAGATGTATTTCGAGGAGCCGGAGCCCAACCAGCGCATCCGTGCCGTGCCGGGCGCGGGGCTGAAGGTGCCGCTGTGGCTGCTGGGCTCCAGCCTGTTCAGCGCGCAGTTGGCGGCGATGCTGGGGCTGCCCTTCGCCTTCGCCTCGCACTTCGCGCCCGACATGCTGATGGATGCGCTGGCGATCTACCGCGCCCGCTTCGAGCCGTCGGCGACGCTCGACAAGCCACACGCCATGGTCGCCGCCAATATCTTCGCCGCCGACACCGAGGCCGAGGCCCGGCGCATCTATTCCTCCGCCCAGCAGCAGTTCGCCAGCCTGCGCCGCGGCACGCCGGGTAAGCTGCCGCCCCCGGTCGACGACATCGAGGCGTGGTGGAGCAGCCCGGCCGAGAAGATGATGGTCGACCGCGCGCTCGGCACCATGGCCGCGGTGGGCACGCCGGATCAGGTGGCCGCCAAACTCTCGGAGATCATCCGTGTCACCCAGGCGGACGAGCTGATCCTGGCCGGCCAGATTTACGACCACGCCGCCCGCCTGCGCTCGTTCCAGATCGGATCGGAGGTGCGCGACCGGCTGAGCTGAAAAGGCGGCTCGGATGAAAATCGTGAGGGGGCGAAAAAAGCGCTTGCGCAGGCTCGGCCGGTCGGCCTATACACCGCCTCCCGCGACGCCGCGCCGCTGAACAGGCAGCGACGGCTCAAGGGAAAAGACGGTCTTCACAAGTAACTGCCGAGCGCCTCGAAAAAAAGAGGTTGACAGTGAAAGTAAAGACCTCTAGATAAAGCGAACACGACGCGGCGCTGCGGAATGCAGGCGCCGCCGGGTGGTTCGGGCGGTGCCGCCGAGG
>JAFAFA010000155.1 GCA_023423695.1 Pseudomonadota bacterium
GGCCACGGCCGCGCCATTGCGGCGCCGCGGCCCGGCCGGACGCCAGCCCCATTGACCAATCCGGAGTGTTTCTCATGAAATCCATGCGTTCATCTCCCGTCGAGTCTGCCACCGCCCGTGTGGAGCGGATGCGCCGCATCGCCGAGCGCGCCGAAAACGACTGCTCTGCAACCGGCGGCCGTCCTGACCTGCTGCTACGCGCGGCCCTGTACCACCACGCTGCTGGCGACATCAGCATTGCGCGGGCGCAAGTGAAGGCGCTTCTCGACCGCGCTGACGATGATCCCGATTACGCGCCGACTTGGCTGATCCGCCAAGCCCGGGACCTGATCGCCCGGCTCGACGACCCGGAGGACGGTCAGCACACCGCGGGCTGACCCGGCCCGGTTGCTGGCTCTCGCTTGATGTCCTTGAAGGGTGGTGCGGCCGTCCTTCGAGACTTCATTCCCACAGTCACTGGACGATCGCCCTGATGACGGCCCCCTTCCAACAATGAGATACCCATGCATGACGTGATGTTCAGCACCTCCTTGCCGGCCACACCACCGCCGGTTGCCTTGCAGGATCGCGCATCCCCCGATACGCAAACCGTCATCGTTGTCGCCGGTGACCGCTTTGCACTGAACGGCATCGCCGGCATGCTTGGCCGGATACACTCCATCGCCAGCGTCGAGATGTACGACAGCATCGACACGGCGATGTCCGGGCCGGCCGCGAGTCTCGTCGTGATGCACAACGGCACGCCGGCCTTGACCACGGCGCGGGTGATGAACTTGATCAAGCGGCGACAGGCCGGCGCCCTCCTCGCTGCCGGCCTGTGCGGACCCGACGGGCTGATGGTGTTGCGGGCTGCCGGTGCGCGCGGTCTGTTGACCGGGATGGAAACGCCAGAGCTGTGCGCCAGTCTGATCCAGTTGGCCCTGGCTGGCTGCTGCTGTTGGCCCGCGGCGGCGGCAATAGATCCGGATGAAAGCAAGGTATTGCACAGCATGCCGGACCCTGCGCTCATTCTGACGCCAAGACAGCGAGACGTTGCCGCATTGCTTACGCGCGGCCACAGCAACAAGATCATTGCCGCAATCCTCGGAATGAGCGAAGGAACCGTCAAGATACACCTTACTGCGGTCTTTCGGACCCTCGGCGTCAGCAACAGGGCGATGGCAGTTGCACGTTTGCTTCCTCACTTCGGTTCGTCGACTTTCATGGACTGTGCTGTCGAAGAGTGGGGAGAGCGCTCATGAGGACGCGATGGACGAAACCCTCCGTGATGAAGCACATGCCATCGACTTCCGGCTCCTGTCGATGTGCCCGCTGCGGCATCTGGCACGACCAGGACCGAGGCAGTCCGGACAACTGGTTCCTCGTCGGGCCACCCGGCGATCCCGATACCTTCGCGCTGTGCCGCCGCTGCCACAGCGCAATCATGCGGCGACGGCCACAATGTCTCGACTCGGACACGTATCTGACCCTGCTGCCTCCCTGCTGGCCTAATCGAGGGCGACGCAAAACCAATAGAATGGGGAGCGCCCAGCCCATGCCCAGCAACCACACCGCCGCCGACACGGATTCGGCCCTCCGCATCGTTCTGGCCACGGTGCCGAAGGGTTTTACTGTCGGCATTGGCCCTCCTGTCAAGGACGGCAAGTTCTGGATCAGGATCGATGACGCGCCCTTCCCCGCCTTCTTGCCTCGGCGGATAATCCGCTGGGGAACCTTCCTCAGCTACCGCGTCGGACCCGACACTCTGACTTACCCGCCCCGTATCGCCGCCGTGATCGAGAGCATCCGCGTGGCACTCACCGCCGCTGGGATCGGGGGGGCGGACATCAGCCTGTCACAAGCCGCTGCAGAACGGCAGGCTGCCGAAATCCTTGCTTTGAGCCAGAGCGCCCACGGACTGATGCGGCTGGCTAGGCTGCTTGGCGCAGCCGGGTTGGACGAAGAGGCTATCTCCGCACAACTTGACTGGCTCGATCGAATCCCATGACCGGCAGCTGCACCCCTCATTAGAAGCCAACCGTCTGGTGGTCGTCGCACGCGATGCGACCGGTCTGGCAGGTCCTGCACTGGCTGAGCGCGGGACCGCAATGATGCTCCGCCATCACGTGACCTGCCCCCACGTGGGACACCAGAGACTATGTTAGCCAAACACCGCCCGGCGGCTCCTGTCCAGTCCGGCGGAGCGTAGCGGAGCCGGGCTGGACAGGAGGCGGCACCACCGCGGCGGGCGCCGGTGGGCGGTAGCCGAGCGCGCTGTGCGGACGCACGGTGTTGTAGGCGACGCGCCAGCACTCGATGAGCACCTGCGCCTCGGGAAACGTATAGAAGATCTCCCGCGCGAGCAGCTCGTCGCGCAACTTGCCATTGAAGCTCTCGTTGTAGCCGTTCTCCCATGGGCCGCCCGCCTCGATGAACAGTGTCTTCACCCCGACCTGCTCCAGCCACTCGCGCACCGCCGTGGCGGCGAACTCCGGGCCATTATCGGAGCGAAGGAAGTCCGGCGGACCGCGCTCGACGAACAGCTCGGCCAGCCGATGCAGCACGTCGTCCGAGGTGAGCTGACGGGCGACGTCGATGGCCAGGCACTCACGGGTGAACTCGTCGATGATGGTGAGCATGCGAAAGCTCCGGCCGTCGTGGGTGCGGTCGGTGACGAAATCATAGGCCCAGACGTGGTTCGGCCAACTCGGGCGCAGACGCAAGCACGAGCCGTCGTTCAGCCACAGCCGGCCACGCTTGGGCTGCTTCTTGGGAACCTTCAGCCCCTCACGGCGCCAGATCCGCTCGACCCGCTTGTGGTTCACCCGCCAGCCCGCCTGACGCAGCAAGGCGGTGATGCGCCGGTAGCCGTAGCGGCCATACTGACCGGCCAGCCGCAAGATAGCCGCCGTGAGCGCATCCTCGTCGGCCGGAACAACGGATACATGACGCTGGGTCGAGCGTGCCTGGCCAAGCACCCGGCAGGCCCGGCGTTCGGAGACGCCAAGGGTCTGCTGGACCTGCGCGACGCAGGCGCGGCGCCGCTCGGAGCTCAGAAGTTTCCCCGCGCCGCCTCCTGCAGGATCAGCTTGTCCAGCGTGAGGTCGGCCACCGCCTTGCGCAGACGCTGGTTCTCGCGTTCCAGTTCCTTGAGCCGCTTGGCCTGATCCAGCTTCAGGCCGCCGAACTCGGCGCGCCAGCGGTCGTAGGTCTGCTCCGAGATGGCGTGCTCGCGGCAGGTCTCCGCGACCGTGCGCCCTTGCGCTACCGCCACCTCGATGGCGCGCAGCATGCTGATGATCTGCTCGGGGGTATGCCGCTTTCGACGGGCCATTCCTCCCTCCTGTTTTGCCCATCCCTCAAATAGGGGCTGGAGCGGGTTCAGGGGGGCAGGTTACGGCGTCTACCGGTGTGGCGCAGCTATCGCTGATCCCTTTTGCAGGCCGATACGTCCCAATCCCGCGGTGCGCTGCCGACACGCTGGGTTCAACACCACCCGCGAAGTCCAACAGTACTTCGGCAGTTCAGACGTGAGGAAGCGTGCCGCCTGTTGAGCAATCACTGAACTGTTAAAGACGGGACTGCAGGCCAAACAAACATCCAGTGCTCCGCCATGAAAATTTAATTCGACTTCACAGTATCATTGCCCGTAACTCCCGACCGAAAACCGCTTCGACCATAGGATGATCGGAAAAGAATTGGGACACATGCCTTGCCGCCCTCGGGTGGCTGCGGAGAGTGAGATGACTGCTGTTTCAGCCGAGCTTGGCGGTCGCAAAAGATCCAAACTCGTCTACAATATCCTGATCGCAGCATACCTGCTGATGATCGTCGGCATCGGTACTCTTGCCGGTGGTGATGGATGACTAAAGCCATGAAGCCGCCCATCGAACCGGCTCACTCCCAGGAGAGGTCCATGCTCGACCCGATCCGCGCCCAGGCGCTGCGTACAGTGATCGACAGCCTGCCCCTGACGGAGCGCCAGCGGGACCTTGCCGAAGAGACCATCGCCTCGCTGTCGCCCGAGGCGGCGGACACCGTGATCATGGCGCACCAGAGACTGGTCGAGACGCTCCCCGCCGCTCTGGCGGCTATCGACCGCATCAAGAGGGGACGGCTGTCGGGCCATCGGAATGGGTCCACCGATCCGGCAGCCCCTACGCCTCAACTTAATGATGGAGGGGCATGAGCCAGTGATCAGTCATTGCGTACAGGCGCAAATGACACCGGCTGATCCACAGGATTGCCCGTCCCCCAAAGTGACATCCATCATCATTGCCGGGGATCGGTCCGCTCTGCTGGGCGTGATCGACTTGGTTGGGATAGGAAGAACTCGTGCAGGCGGAGACGCTGGAGCCCCTAGGGCCGCCACCTGAGCGATGCCGCGGAAATCCTTAATTGGGCAATGACCATGGCCCGGGGCGTCGATCTGATGATGACGATAGATGTCCAGCAATCGACCCGCCGTGACGAGGAGAGACGGGCCGTCGCGGTATCGACTGCCACGCTCAGCCTGCGTGAATGACGGGGAGGAGGCGAAAAGATGGACCACCCCGCCGCGCCGCATCCCGATCCCGCAGATCGGCCGGAAACGCCGATCGGACGCCTCGCCCGGCGATGGCTGACCGACAGCGGTCCAGGTAACCATCACGAGAATGAACGGGAAATCGCCGGTCGCTGCGACCGCCTTGCCGATGCTTTGGAAAGCCTTACAAACCTGCCGGCTCACAACTGGGCCGATGCCGACGCGAAGCTGCTGGTTTTGTCCACGCGATTGCGTCAGGTGGCCACCACGGCCGAGCCCGAGACTCTGCTGCTCGCACTCCTCGCCACCGGCATCCAACATAACCTGCTCCGTCTGCGCATCCGAACGACCTTCTGGGAGACAAATCAATGATTGATTGGCAACCTCTTGAAACGGCTCCGCGCGACGGGACAAGGATCCTCGTCGCGATGTCCGGTGACTTCCTGAAATATCAGCCATGGGACGCCCCAGGTGACGAGTACTGTATTTTTGTTCGCTGGGTCGAGCGAATTGGATATTGGGTGGACGATTTAAAATTGTTCGTGACCGATGAAGAGATCACGCATTGGGCTCCGGCACCGACACCACCGCAACCGACCGCTCACCAGCGTATGCGCGACGCCGCTGCAATTTCAAGGCATCGTACCGACAATGGCTGACTGCATTAAGTTGAAGTGGGCGGAATGCAGATGCTTGTGTTTGACAATGATCTGCCGAAACCCTCCGTCAGCCCTGCTCAGCTGACGAAGGATCGGGAGCACTTTGAGACTGAACCAGTCAGCCAATCAAGTGGTTAACATCAAAGTGCCAAAGCTCCAACGCTCGACGAAGATCAGCTATTGTCAAACCTGCGTTGTAATCTTGAGCAGTGATATCACCATTTGTGCTGTGGCCGAGCAGAGCCTTGATTGACGTTTCATTGACACCCCGGCGCAACAGCTGAGTATTCACCGTCGTTCGAAAAGCATGGAAGTCCTTGCCTGGCTCGTAGATCCCGATCGCCCGCCTATAATCCGTCCACCACATGCTGAAGCCGTGTCCAAAAGTCGAGAATCTTCCCCCACGTTTCAATTCGGGGTACAGAAATGACGCGCCCTCAGCTTGACGATCTGCCGCATATTGCAGAAAACCAAGCCGGATCAGTGTCGAGTGAACCGGGACGACACGGGCGCTTGATGCAGTCTTGAGCTTTTGCCCCTTGCCTTCACGGATACGGATGACTGGAATTCCCTCCTGTTCGCCGATGTCTTCCGGCTTCAATTGCAGGCATTCCTCCAGTCGCATCCCTTGATGCGCTGCAACCAGGGGAGCCCAAAATCGGGCGTCGCGCGATGGCGGAACGCTGGATGGTGTTGCCCGCAGACGATCATCAACGCAACCGGTCCACGCTGGCGTGCGGAATAATTTCTCAAGTTCCGACACTTGGTAGGCAGGACGCTTCCGCCGATGCTCTCGAACCAGAGCCTTGTCATAAAATTGACCGGTGAAGACTGAGTTTTCTTCTTTACGGCCGAGATACTGCATGCCAACTTTGAAGATGACATTTAGAAAGTTGATGTGCTTGTTGATTGTTGTTATTGAATAGCGGTCAACATGCCAACTTTCGTTATCTTCATCCATGCTGACGCCGGAAATAGTTCCTGGAACCACTTGGCCATCATTCAGTGATTGCTCAAGAGCATCAGCTTCCGCCACCAACTCCTGGATCCCCATGCCAGCAAATCGTCCCTTGCCGGCGAGCTTGGGCATTCCGATCAAAAGTTGCTTGAAATTAAAGGCATCGGCGGTTGTTACTTGGTCTATTGGTGCATCGCCCCGAAACTCGACAAACATCCTGATTGTGGTTGACGCATCAGCGATTGATTTATCATTCCATCCCTTGTTCTTCTTCAACGCGATACATTTTTTGAGCATCTCCGTAACGGTGGGCACCGGCGTGTTGGATGCCGGAACTTGTGCAACCGTGGCTGTGGACGCGTAGGGAACAGGCATGGCCGGCGTCGCAAGAACCGGCCGGGGCAACGACATCGGACCGGGTGATCCTAGCTCGATCGGCTGAGGCTTGCGCTCTCGCGATGCAACTTGCTCATGCACGGCGGCGAGCACCGGCAGGGCGTGCCGCTCCAGGACGGTCCTGTCGCCAAGCTGAATGGCGTGCCCTTCAGCCACCATATTGTCGACGATGCGCTGCACGTGCCCCTGCGCCATCGCGCCGTCGTTGCGTCGGGCGGCATCGTGGAATGCCCCCTGCACCCCTTGGGCGATCGTCGCGCGAATGTCCGATGCGGCCCGTGC
Organism: Pseudomonadota bacterium; assembly: GCA_023423695.1. GTDB lineage: Bacteria > Pseudomonadota > Alphaproteobacteria > Azospirillales > Azospirillaceae > Azospirillum. The sequence continues at coordinate 6,800 of JAFAFA010000155.1, forward strand.
TGTTGTCATTCGGGCAGGAGAGGCCGGGTGAGCGGCGATGAACGCCCGGATGTCATGGTCCAGGTCCGGCGGCAGCGTGGGACCGCGAAGCACCGGTCCGCTGTCCGTCGGTTGCCGCCTCTCCCCGACATCGTGGACCATGGCGGACCCGTCGGCGTTGTCGCCGCCACCCGTCGCGAACCCGTCTCCACGCCCCTTCAGGGGGTCCCGGAGGTCGGGGTCGTCGATCCCGGTCATCTGCCCCTGTTCAGCCAGCCAGCGCAGGAGGCGTTGGCCGAGGTCAGTCGGCGCGACGATGCGGCGAGAGGCGGTTGGGTGCGGGACGAATCCAAGATCCGGCGGCAATTGAGCGCGCTCGGCCCGATCGGCGGCCAGGGCGTCGTCGCGGATCTTGGTCAGGATTGAGGTGAGCGTGGTGGGGTCTAGCGGCGCTTCGTGCATGCGCAGGTCCTCCAGCGCGAGGTCGAGCAGCAGGGCGATGCGCCGTGCTCCTCGGAGGACGCTCGTACCGAGCGACACGCTCAGTCTCCCGCGTGGGGCGGTCAGCTGCAAGTCGGACGGAACGCGACGGCGCCAGTGCCAGGTCTGGTGGCGGAGGACGAGGTGCGCGGCTTGGCCCATGCTCGGTGCTCGAACAGGTCCGGGTGATGCGTTGGGCACCAGCTTTGGGCAGCAGCCATGGGCACCACCTGCGGATCGTTGCAGGGACGGCGGAACCAAGTGGCTGTTTCCAAAGGGAAGTCGTGAGAGTTGGTTGGGGGACTAGGATTCGAACCTAGGCTGGCGGAGTCAGAGTCCGCTGTCCTACCGCTAGACGATCCCCCAGACCGTCACCGGGGCGGCTCGTTTGCCGTGCCCCGTGGTGTGGGCGGGTTTATAGCGACCACGTGCCGGGCTGTGAAGAGCTTTTTTCGCTTCCGATGCACTTTTTTTTGGACGTTAGCCGCCGGCCCGGATTTTCCCTGGACCGGCGGCGTCTTTCATTCAGCGTCGGACAGCGCCCGCCATGGGCGCGATGATCCGGCGGAGGTCGTCGTCGGCTTCCAACTCCTCCAGCTTGCGGGGAAGGCGGCGGCGCCAGTTCGGGTGCTGGTCCACCGTGCCGGGAAGATTGGGCTGCTCGTCGTCCGCCAGCGCATCCTCGATCTGCACCATCACGATGCGGGACGGGGTGTGCTCCAGATAGGCGTGGACGGCGGCGGACAGCTCGACCCGGAAAGGCTGGTCGCCGTCATCGGTGGGATAGCTGTCCGGGCGCAGCCCCTCGCGGGACAGGGCCTGCAACAGGCGCCAGCGGTCGATGCCGCGGTCCCAGCGGTCCTTGTCCCGGCTGGCATCGTCGGGATAGAGACTGAGCCGCTGCCGCCAATCGAGGTCGCGGCCGGTCCAGAAGCCCTTGAAGGGCGCCAGGTCATGTGTGCTGACCGTCGCCATGGACCCGGCGGGATACTCTCCGGGAGACTTGAAGCCGCCGTCGGCGGTGCGTTCGAAATACAGCACGCGGTAGCTGAGGATGCCCGCCCGCTCCAGAGCCGGCCGGAAGCCCTCCGGAACGGTGCCCAGATCCTCGCCGATCACGACACAGCGGTTGCGGCGGCTCTCCAGTGCCACGATGCGCAGAAGGTCGTGGAAGGGATAGGCGACATAGGCGCCGTCGCTGCCGTCCTCCGGGATCCAGAACAGGTGCTGCAGCGCCATCACATGGTCGATGCGCAGCGCCGCGGCATGGCGCATGTTGGCCCGCAGAAGCTCGACGAAGGGGCCGTAGGCGGCCTCGCGCAGCCCCAGCGGCGACAGCGGCGCCAGACCCCAGTTCTGGCCCTTCAGGTTGAACTGGTCGGGCGGCGCGCCGACATTGGCGCCTTGCACCAGCATCGACGGATCGGCCCAGGCGGACCCACCGCCGGGATGGGCGGCCACGGCGAGGTCGCGGTAGAAGCCCATGGCGAGCCCGGCGGAACGGCCGCGCGCCGCCGCCTCCCCCAACTGGCGGTCGGCCTCGAACTGCGCCCAGGCGAAGAAATCGACGCGGTCGGCATGGTCGGCGGCGAAGGCGGCGACCTCCGCGCTCCCCGGGTCCTGGAAGGCGGCCGGCCAACTGCGCCACATCCACAGCGACGGGTCCTTGCGGAAGAAATGCTCGTGCAGGGCATCGAACAGGGCATGGCGGTCGAGCGCCCCCCCCATCTCCTGCCGGAAGGCGGCATAGGCGGCCTTGCGTGGGTGGCCGTCGGGCAGGCTGCGGAAGCGGGCGTGCAGCCCCTCCAGGACCGGCAGCTTCAGCGCAGCGACCGCAGGATAATCGACAAGTTCCGTCTGCCGCGCGGCCGCCAGTGCTGACTGGAAGGCGGGGTCCGCGATCCGGGCGCGCAGGTCGTCGGCATCCGAAAGCTCTGGAACGGAGGCCGGGTCGATGTAGAGGATGTTGAGGAACTGGCGGCTGGACGGCGAATAGGGACCGATGTGATTCGGGTCGGTCGGAAACAGGGCATGCAGCGGGTTCAGCCCGACCAGCCCGGCACCCAGCCGGCCGGCGACCTCGGCGAAGCCGGAAAGATCGCCGAAATCGCCCATGCCCCAATCGCGGTCGGACCGCAGGGAATAGACCTGCAGCCCGATCCCCCAGCAGCGGCCGGCCGGCACCATCTCCTCCACCGTCACGCAGCGCTCGGGCGCCACGATCAGGGTGGTGGCGCCGGATGGGCCAGCGCCGCCGGAACCTTCCACATGCAATTCCAGCCGGTGATAGCCGATGGGAAGCGACACCGGCAGCAGGCTGCCCAGTGCGCGGCGCTCATAGGCCGTTCCGTCCAGCGTGGCGCGCTCCTCCACCGGCAGATCGCGTATCGCGATGCGGCCGCCCTGACCGGTCCCGCCCTCCGGCGTCAGTTCCCACGCCAGCGTGGCGTCGTCGAGGCCGGCCGGCAGGGCGACGCCCAGCCCGATCCCCTGCCCTTCCCCAGTGACCAGAACCGGCGGCAGCGGGCGGCTCCAGGACCGCCGCTCCACCGTGCGCAGGCTGGCGGCGACCTCCTCGTCCGTGGCGGCCGCCAGCCCCATGGCGGCGATCAGCGCCCGCTTGGTGGCGGCGGAGGTCTCGCGCCGGTTGCCCCAGATGTCGTGATAAAGGGGTTCTACTCCAAGCAGATCGGCCAGCCGGTCGAGATCACTCATGCAGGGTCCCCGCGGATTGTACGGAATGGGTGTTGGGGCTAAGGGAGTGGCGGGTGCGGCGCGCGGCGTCAATGGAGACCGGCGGCCTATGCCATCGGCGCCTCTCCCCGTCACCCGGCCGGAAGAGCGGAGGCCGTTTGGCCTCCGGCACCCGGCGGCGGGGCGGCGGCGGAAACGTCGTCGACGGGGACCGCCGGCAGGGCGGCTGCGGCCTTGGCCTGGGCGATCTGCTCCAGCCGGCTGCGGTAGCCGGCGACGGCGGCGGACACCTCGCGCGTCATCGCCTCCAGCGGGCGGTCGGGATCGACGGCCTGCATCAGCGCGCGCGACAGGGCCTGCAACTGCTCCCGGTCATCGGTGGCGACCGGACCGGCTTCCGCGGCGGCGCGGACCTTGTCGGCCAGCGTCTTGACGGCGCGGGCCACCGCCTCCACCGGGGCGTGGTCGCCGTCCTCGCCCAGCCGGCGCAGCAGGTCGTCCAGGAATCCGCCGATGCGGCCGACATGGTCGATGGCCATGCGGTCCGGCACCCGTCGCGCCAGCCCATCCAGGGCGAATTCGACCAGGAAGGCGACCTGGATGCTGGCACGCAGCCGCTTCTGGATGGTGACGGTCGAAATCGCCTCGTTCAGCTGCATGCGGGCGCCGGATTGGGTCCATTGGCCGACAGCCTTGAGGCGGAGCGTGTTGGGGGCGTCCAGAACCGGCACCTGGGCGCCCTCGCGCGGGGATTTGCGGCGGTCGGGGCCGGTGTAGTCGGCGGTCACGACGAAGCCCTTGCGCGCCTCTATCAGGCTGACGATCCGGTCGCGCACCTGCTTGGGCGACACCGGCTTCATCAGCAGATCGTCGCCGCCGGCGTTGGTGACGCGGGTCAGCAGTGCCGGGGTCGGCGCCCAGGTGGTGACGATGACGCAGGCGAAGGGGTTCGGCACGGCCGGTTCGTTGCGCAGGAAGCGGATGAAGCGGAAGGCCTCCGAATCCTCGCCGTCGGCGTCGAGCAGCAGCAGATCCGGCATGGCGGCGGTCAGCAGCCCGGCGGCGGCCCTCACCGAATCGAACAGCTCCACCCGGCGGAAGCCCAGGCGGATCAGCACGTCGCGGAACACGCGCGCGGTGTTGAGCTGGCTGTCGATGATCGCGGCGTCGACCTGCGAGAAATCGTAATCCGGCATCGCCCTACCCGAAGCTCCGCTGCGACCGTGACGGCACCACGCCCCGCAGGCTAACACGCATTGTCTCCGCCCGTCGCGGTAGCATCTTCACCGGGGAAAAGAACAGTGGGCAAAGGACCGCAGGCGGCGGCCCATGCCGTGCCGCCGCGCCGCCGCTCACATCCCCGCCTGTTCCACCAGGGTGAAGACCAGCACCGTCCGTCCGTCCACCAGCACCGACCGGCCGGCCAGATGCAGGCGTTCGTCCCCCGCCCCGTCGGCGACGCGGGTGTCGAGCACGCAGCGCCAGCCCCGGCCGCCCGGCACGTCCGGCAGGGTCACGGTCAGGATGTCGGCATGGGCGTTCAGCACGATCAGCATCACGCCGTCGGACAGCGGCTGCCCGTCCGGCCCGGCATGGGTGCCGGCGCGGCCGTTCAGCAGCAGGACGATGCAGCGCGCCTGGGTGTTGCGCCAATGCTCGGCGGTCTTCTCGACGCCCTGGGCATTGTACCAGACGATGTCCTTCAGCCCGTTGGCAGCGGTCTCGCGCCCATGCAGGAAGGTGGGGCGGCGCAGGACCGGATGGGCGCGCCTCAGCGCGATCAGCCGGCGGACGAAGGACACCAGCGCCCCGTCGCGCTTCGCCCAGTCCAGCCAGGTGATGTCGTTGTCCTGGCAATAGGCGTTGTTGTTGCCGTCCTGGCTGTGCTCCAGCTCGTCGCCGGCCAGCATCATCGGCGTGCCCTGCGACAGCATCAGCGTGGCCAGCAGATTACGCTTCTGCCGCGCCCGCAGCTCGTTGATGCCGGGATCGTCGGTCTCGCCCTCCACCCCGTGGTTCCAGGAGCAGTTGGCGGAATGGCCGTCGCGGTTCTCCTCGCCGTTCGCCCAGTTGTGCTTGTCGTTGTAGGCGACGAGGTCGTGCAGGGTGAAGCCGTCATGGGCGGTGATGAAGTTCACGCCGGCCCAGGGCCGGCGCCCGCGCTTCTCGAACAGGTCGGCGGAGCCGGCGACGCGGCCGGCCAGTTCCGGCAGCATACCGTCGTCGCCGCGCCAGTAGCGCCGCACGGTGTCGCGGTAGCGGTCGTTCCACTCGGCCCAGCCCGGCGGGAAATTGCCGACCTGATAGCCGCCGGGGCCGACATCCCACGGCTCGGCGATCAGCTTGACGTCGGCCAGCACCGGGTCCTGCCGCACCGCGTCGAGGAAGCCGGAGCCGGGGTCGTAGCCGTAGGGCTCCCGCGCCAGCACGGTGGCGAGGTCGAAGCGGAAGCCGTCGACATGCATCTCCGTCACCCAGTAGCGGAGGCTGTCCATCACCATCTGCACCACGCGCGGGTGGCTGAGGTTCAGGGTGTTCCCGGTGCCGGTGTCGTTGATGTAGTAGCGCGGGCTGTCCGGCATCAGCCGGTAATAGCTGAGATTGTCGATGCCCTTGAAGGACAGGGTCGGTCCCAGATGGTTGCCTTCGGCGGTGTGGTTGTAGACGACGTCGAGGATGACCTCGATCCCCGCCTCGTGCAGGCGGGCGACCATCGTCTTGAATTCCGACAGGACGCCGGTGGTCATGTAGCGCGGTTCCGGCGCGAAGAAGCCGATGGTGTTGTAGCCCCAGTAATTGGTCATGTTGCGGGTGACGAGATGCTGCTCGTCGGCGATGGCCTGGACCGGCAGGAACTCCACCGAGGTGATGCCGAGCGCCCGCAGATACTCGATCACGCTCTGGCTCGACATGCCGGCGAAGGTGCCGCGCAGATGGGCCGGCACCTCCGGGTGGCGCATGGTGAAGCCGCGGACATGGGTCTCGTACAGCACCGTGTCGGTCCAGGGGACGCGGCGGTGGCGGTCGTGCCCCCAGGTGAAGGCGCCGTCAACTACCCGGCATTTCGGCATGCCACGGGCATTGTCGCGCCGGTCGAAGGATAAATCCTCTTTCGTCGAGCCGACCCGGTAGCCGTAATGGGCATCCGACCATTTGAAGCCACCGAACAGCGCCCTGGCATAGGGGTCGATCAGCAGCTTGTTCGGGTTGAAGCGGTGCCCCTCCTCCGGCTCGTAGGGCCCATGGACGCGGTAGCCGTAGAGCAGGCCGGGCCGGGCGTCGGGCAGGTAGCCGTGCCAGACCTCGTCCGTGTGTTCGGGCAGCGTGACGCGCTCGACCTCGCGCTGGCCGGTCTTGTCGAACAGGCAGAGCTCCACCCGCTCTGCGTTGGCGGAGAAGATCGCGAAATTGACGCCGAACCCGTCCCAGGTGGCGCCGAGCGGATAGGGCTTGCCGGGCCAGACCGGGGTGCGGGCGAGAATGGGGGGCATCAGCGGGCGGCCTTCTTGTTGGGCGCACTAATGAATAAAGCGGTCATTCGTCTATCCGCAGTAGCGCCAACTCGGCATGCACCGCGGCTTTCAGAGGTGTGAGCTCGTTGTTGATCGTGTGCCAGATCACAGCGTCGTCGACACTATCATAATCATGGCGATAGACGTTGCCGGCACCCGCAACAGCGCGCCAGTCGATAGCAGAGTGTCGGCTCTTCAGTTCCGCCGACAGGTGACGGGATGCTTCTGAAACGATCTCCAGAGCACGCAGAACGGCGTAAGAGGTCTTCTGATCCTGTAAGAAGTCGTCGAAGCTCATCCCTTCTACAAAAGATTCAATTGCTTCGATGTTTTTTTTGATATCGGTTAGAGGCTTGCGCAACGGCTTAGAACGCATCGACCACCTCCCGCGCGACGCTATCCCGCAGCAAAGGACTCAGCCTTTTGCGATCAACCACGTCGGTTGGGCGGTCGAATAGGTCAGCAATGTCCAGGGTGACACGGGTGTATTCGAACAGCCCCATCGGACGCGAAGGATCCAGATCGATTAGGATGTCGATATCGCTGTCGGCATCGGCGCTGCCACGGGCGACCGATCCGAAGACAGCGGCATGCAGAACCCCTCGGCGGCGAAGCGCCTCGCGGTTTGCCCGCAGGGTCCGCACCACCTCGGCGGCGGAGGGAGGGGGTTTTCTATCGACCATCAGCCAGCGCCCGGCTTACCGGATCTCCACAAACACACAAGGGATCCAATAAGAAAGCCTCCCCCCACCGCCGTCAAGTGAGGTTGACGACAATGGGAACCGGGAGCCCCGTTCGCCTACTCCGCTTTCCTCTCCAGGATCAGCGTCGACAGCGGCGGGATGGTCAGGTCGAGCGAATGGGTGCGGCCGTGCCAGGGCATTTCCTCTGCATAGACGCCACCGCCGGGATTGCCGACGCCGCTGCCGCCGTATTTGCCGTCGTCGGTGTTGATCCGCTCCACGTAACGGCCGGGAAGCGGCACGCCGACGCGGTAGCCCTGGCGCGGCACCGGCGTGAAGTTGCAGACGGCGATGACGATGTGCTCGGGATCGTCGGCCTTGCGCAGGAAGGTGAAGACCGAGTTCTCGTTGTCGTTCGACTCGATCCATTCGAAGCCGGACGGGTCGCAGTCGGTCTTGTGCAGCGGCTCCAGCTCGCGATAGACGCCGTTCAGATCGCGCACGAGGTCGCGCATCCCCCGGTGCATCGGCTGCTCCAGCAGGTGCCAGTCCAGGCTCCGCGCTTCGCTCCATTCGTTCCACTGGGCGAACTCGCCGCCCATGAACAGCAGCTTCTTGCCCGGGTGTGCGAACATGAAGCCGTAATAGGCGCGCAGGTTGGCGAATTTCTGCCAGTCGTCGCCCGGCATCTTGTTGATGAGCGAGCCCTTGCCGTGAACCACCTCGTCATGGCTGAGCGGCAGCACGAAGTTTTCGGAGAACTGATAGATCAGCCCGAAGGTCATCTGGTGGTGATGGTAGCGGCGGTGGATCGGGTCGTTCTGCATGTAATGCAGCGTGTCGTGCATCCACCCCATGTTCCATTTGTAGCCGAAGCCGAGACCGCCCAGATAAGTGGGCTTCGACACCATCGGCCATGACGTGGATTCCTCCGCCACTGTCATGGCGCCCGGCTGCTGGCCGTAGACCAGCTCGTTCATGCGCTTGAGGAAGGCGATGGATTCCAGGTTCTCACGCCCGCCGAACTTGTTGGGGACCCACTCCCCTTCCTTGCGGCTGTAGTCGAGATAGAGCATGGAAGCGACGGCATCGACGCGCAGCCCGTCGAGCTTGTAATGGTCGAGCCAAAACAGCGCGTTGCCCAGCAGGAAGTTCTGCACCTCCGTCCGGCCGAAATTGTAGATCAGGGTGTTCCAGTCCTGGTGGAAGCCCTGGCGCGGGTCGGCGTGCTCGTAGAGATGCGTGCCGTCGAACTCGCCCAGCCCGTGCGGATCGGTCGGGAAATGGCCCGGCACCCAATCCAGCAGCACGCCCAGGCCGGCGCGGTGGCAAGCGTTTACGAAATCCTTGAAATCCTCCGGCGAGCCGTGGCGGGCGGTCGGGGCATAGAGGCCGATGGGCTGATAGCCCCAGGACCCGTCGAAGGGATGCTCGGTGATCGGCAGAAGCTCGATATGGGTGAAGCCCATGTCCTTGGCGTAGGGGATCAGCCGTTCCGCCAGTTCCTGATAGGTCAGGAAGCGGTTGTCCTCCTCAGGCACCCGCGCCCAGGAGCCCAGATGAACCTCGTAGATCGACACCGGCGCGGTGCGGTCGGAGGTGGCGAGCTTGCGGCTCTGCCACTCCTGGTCCCGCCACTCGTAGGACGGCAGGCCATGGACGACCGAGGCGGTGGCCGGGCGCATCTCCGCCTGGAAGGCATAGGGGTCGGCCTTGGCCGGCATCAGGTTGCCGTTTGGACCGCGGATCTCGAACTTGTAGCGCTGGCCGGCGCGGGCGTGGGGGACGAAGATCTCCCAGACGCCGACCTCGACGCGCCGGCGCATCGGCAGGCGGCGGCCGTCCCAGTTGTTGAAGTCGCCGACGACGCTGACGCTGCGCGCACTCGGCGCCCAGACGGCGAAGGACACGCCGGCGATGCCGTCGACCTCGCGCGGGTGGGCGCCCAGCTTCTCGTAATTGCGCAGGTGGGTGCCCTCGGCCAGCAGATGGACGTCCAGTTCGCCCAGCATGTTGCCGAAGCGGTAGGCGTCCTCGAACTCCTGGGTCGCCAGCGGGTACTGGGCGCGCAGGCGGTAGCGGAAGCGTTCCGTCCGGTCGGGCATCACCGCGAGGTAGAAGCCGTCCGGGTGGATGCGCTCGGCCTCGCCCGCCGGTTCGCCGGTGGCGCTGTCGATCACCCAAAGCTTCTCGGCGCCGGGGACGAAGGCGCGGACCTCCACCGGGCGGCCGGGTGCCTCCTGCTGCATGCCGAGCACGGCGAAGGGGTCGCCGTGGTCGGCCCGTGCGATGGCATCCGCCGCCGCGCGCAGGGCGTCGGCCCGGCGGTCGGTGGAACGCTGTTCGTTGGAACGGCTTTCGGAGACGCCGGTCTGCGCCTGATCCTTGCGGGTGTCCGTCGTCATGTCGCTCGCCATTGGCCAAGTGCCCTTCTTCGTGGAGGCCCTATCGTCTTCATGGACCGTCGATCTCTCGCCGTCCAGCCGGATCGCTGCGGCAGCATTGCCCATGCTGCCCCCTCCCTAACCCTCCCCCGCAATCGGACCGGCCTTTGGCCAGCCGAGGGCGGGAGAGGGGACTGCCGCCGCTTTGCATAAGGCACCCTCTCCCGCGTGAGCGGGGGAGGGACGGGGTGGGGGCAAGGGTTGGCATTGCGCCTTCGCAGGAGTAAGGTCAGCGGCCTTCTCCGCACGTGAACATACCCGCGGCGGTTTCGTCACACCATGCCCGCCGCGGATTTGTCCTCTCACCCCTTCGCGCCCGCCTCCTTGGCATCGTCGAGGAGGCCCAGCACGCCCTTGACCGGGATGCCGATCCAGTTGGGCCGGTTCGCCGCCTCGTAGCCGATCTCGTAGAAGGCCTTTTCCAGCAGGAACAGGGTCAGCAGGCCGCGCGCGGCCTCATCACCCGCCCCATTTTCCGCGGGCCAGACCGGGCAACCCTCGATGGCGGTGCGGTAGCCGTCGAGGAAGGAGTCGATGCTGCGGCGTTCCCAGTCGAGGGCGGCGGCCAGCGCCGGGCTGTCACCGCTGTTGGCGCCCTCGCCCGCGCTGTCCAGCCTGAACAGCGCCGCCCAGGCGGCATAGTTGAAGGAGCGCAGCATGCCGGCCACGTCGCGCAGGGCGCTGGACTTGGCGCGGCGTTCCTCCAGCGTCTTCGCCGGCTCGCCTTCGAAGTCCAGGATGTACCAGTCGTTCTGCGCCCGCACAACCTGACCCAGGTGATAGTCGCCGTGGATGCGGGTCTTGACGCCGTCGATCCGCATCCCCGCCAGCGCGTCGAGCCGCCCCATCGCCTCGGCCCGGCGGGCCAGCAGCTGTTCGGCGTCGGCGCGCACGTCGGCCGGCAGACGGTCCAGCGTTCCGGGCAGGGCGGCGAAGGCGGCCTCCGCCTGGGCGCGGGCGGCGGCAGCCCAACCCGCCACATCCTCGGCCGAGATCGGCTCCGGATCGAAGGCCGGCTTGCCGGTGGACTGCGCCAGCGCCCGGTGCAGTTCGGCGGTGCGCTGCCCCAGCGTGGTCATCATCACCAGATGCATGCCGAAGGGCTCGCCCGCCTCCGCGGCGTCCTCGGTGGTGCCGGCGACGCCGAGGCGGATGTCCTCCAACTGGCGTTCCAGCTCCTCCACCGTGCTGGCCCAGCCGTCGCCCTGGTTGCGGACGAACGCCTGCGCCACCGCCAGCGCGGTCGGCGTGCCGTCGGCCGCCACCTGCTCCACGGTGCCCAGCAGGGCCGGGGTGTTGGCGAAGCCGACCTCCGTCAGGAAGCGGCCCATCTCGACCTCCGGATGCTCGCCCTCCACCAGCCGGCGCAGGACCTTCAGCACGATCTGGCTGTCGACCAGCACGGAGGTGTTGCTCTGCTCCACGCCCAGCCGCCGCACCTCGGTTTCGTCCGACAGCTCGATGGCGGCCAGCGCATCGGTTGCGGTGAAGCGGATGCTGCCGCTGCCGGCCATCCCCGGCGCGGACATCGCCTGCAGCGTCTCGCCACGCCGCAGAGCCTCGATCAGGGCGAGCGCGAAGCTGTCGGCCTGCACAGCGTCATAGATGGCGCCGGTCCGGGGACCCCGCCGAACCTTGGCCAGCGTGTAGGGAAGCAGCGGCCAGCCGGTGCCGCCCGCCCCATTCTCCCAACTCATCGCCATCGGCAGGAAATAGCTCTGGTCGGCGGCATCGCCATCCAACCCGCCTCCACTTGGCCCGACGCCACTCAGGCCCACCTGGGTGCGGACCAGCATGAAGCCGTCGCCGGGGCCGGGCAGATGGGCGGCCATGGTGACGTGCGAGCGGGTGATCCGGCGGTCCTTGGCGGAGAACCAGCGCTGCTTGGGCAGGAATGCCTGCAGGACGTCGCGACCCAGCTCGTCCGCCGCCTTGCCGCTGGTCAGGCTGTGCCAGCCGTCGCGCACCACCACGGTCAGCAGGTCCGGAACCGGCTCCGGCGGCGTTTCGTGCCAGGTCGGCAGTTCGGCTTCCGCGGTCAGCGCGAACCAGTAGAAGCCGTAGGCCGGCAGGGTCAGCAGATAGGGAAGATCGCCGATCGGCGGGAAGACGGTGCGGCCCAGAAGTTCGACCGGAATGCGGCCCTTCCAATTCTTCAGGTCCAGTTCCACCGCCTGGGCCGAGCGCGACAGGTTGGCGACGCACAGCGCGATCTCCGACCCGTTCTCCGTCTCCATGCAGCGCACATAGGCCAGCACCTTGCGGTTGCCGGGGTAGAGCAGCGAGAAGCTGCCGCGGCCGAAGCTCTGGCGCTGCTTGCGCACCGCCACCAGCCGCTTCATCCAGTTCAGCAGCGAGGACGGGTTGCGCGCCTGCGCCTCCACATTGACGGCCATGAAGCCGTAGATCGGGTCCAGCACCGCCGGCAGATAGAGCCGGGCCGGGTCGGCGCGCGAGAAGCCGCCGTTGCGGTCGATCGACCATTGCATCGGCGTGCGCACGCCGTCGCGGTCGCCGAGATAGATGTTGTCGCCCATGCCGATCTCGTCGCCGTAATACAGCACCGGCGTGCCGGGCATCGACATCAAGAGGCTGTTCAGCAGCTCGATCTTGCGGCGGTCGTTCTCCAGCAGCGGGGCGAGGCGGCGGCGAATGCCGAGGTTGATCCGCATGCGCCGGTCGGCGGCGTAGAAGTTCCAGAGATAGTCGCGCTCGCTGTCGGTGACCATCTCCAGCGTCAATTCATCGTGGTTGCGCAGGAAGATGGCCCACTGGCAGTCCGCCGGGATGTCGGGCGTCTGGCGCATGATGTCGGCGATGGGATGCCGATCCTCCATCGCCACGGCCATGTAGATGCGCGGCATCAGCGGGAAGTGGAAGGACATGTGGCATTCGTCGCCGCCCTTCTCCGGATCGCCGAAATAGGGCAGCACGTCCTCCGGCCACTGGTTGGCCTCGGCCAGCAGCATGCGGTCGGGGTATTCTGCGTCCAGCGCGGCGCGGATCGCCTTCAGGACGTCGTGGGTCTCCGGCAGGTTCTCGTTGTTGGTGCCCTCGCGCTCCTTCAGGTAGGGGATGGCGTCGAGCCGCAGCCCATCCACCCCCATGTCCAGCCAGAAGCGCATGACCTTCAGCACCTCCTCCAGAACCTCGGGATTGTCGAAGTTCAGGTCGGGCTGGTGCGAATAGAAGCGGTGCCAGTAATAGGCGTTGGCGACCGGATCCCAGGTCCAGTTGGACTTTTCCGTGTCGCAGAAGATGATGCGCGTGCCCTGGTACTTCTGATCGCTGTCGGACCAGACGTAATAGTCGCGGTGGTTGGAGCCGGGAGGCGCCTCCCGCGCACGCTGGAACCAGGGATGCTGGTCGGAGGTGTGGTTGATGACCAGCTCGGTGATCACCCTGAGGCCGCGGTTGTGGCATTCCTCCATGAAGCGCCGGAAGTCATCAAGGTTCCCGTAGGTCGGGTTGACCGAGGTGTAATCGGCGATGTCGTAGCCGTCGTCGCGTAGCGGGGACGGATAGAAGGGCAGAAGCCACACCGCCGTTACACCCAGATCCTGGATGTAGTCCAGCTTCTGGGTCAGGCCGGCGAAATCGCCGATGCCGTCATTGTCGGCGTCGAAGAACGCCTTGATGTGAAGTTGGTAGATGACGGCGTCCTTGTACCAGAGCCGGTCCTGCCGATCGATCATGGGTCCAGCACTTTCGCAAGCGATTGACGGAACACGTGTCGCGGGAACACGGGACGGAAACAAGCCACAGTGGCGAAGGTTTCACCCGGCGAGCCATCAGGCAACCCTGACTTCCGGATATGCGTGACGGCGAAAGTCAGCGTCCGCAACGGACCGACGGGCTTTCGCGACGGTGGTCCCAATGTGCGGCAATCCGGACTGGACATGGGTCGACGCCGAAGGATTAGCCCGGCGGAGCGGGCGGCATACCGCCTTGCGCCTGCAACCGGGCGGATGGCTCAGGTGCGATCATCGGCGCACAACCGCGCCAGATCGCGTACCGCGCGGTCGAGCATCGCCGGGTCGTGGGCGGCGAAGCCGAGCAGCAGGCCGTTTCCGGTGGGCCCGCCGGCGTCGCGGTGGTAGCCGGACAGAGCCGGCGTGGTCAGGCCGATGCGGGCCGCGCGCTCGGCAAGGGCATGGTCGGGGCAGTCCTGCGGCAAGCGGAGCAGGACATGCATGCCGGCCTCCCCCGCCTCGGCCGTGGCGAAGCCGGCGAATGCGCCTGCGATCGATGCCAGGATGGCGGCGCGCTTGGCGGCGTAGAGGGAGCGCATGGCCCGCAGGTGAGAGGCGAAATGGCCGTCGGCGAGGAAACGGTGCAGCGCCGCCTGCGGCACCACGCTGGTTCCGCCGTCGAAATGGCGCCGCGCGGCGCGCACCGGCTCGACCAGATCGGGCGGCACCACGACATAGCCCAGCCGCAACGCCGGGAACATCACCTTGCTGAAGCTGCCGACATAGATGACGCGCCCGGCGCCGTCCAACCCCTGGAGGGCGGCCAGCGGCGGGCCGGCATAGCGGAACTCGCTGTCGTAATCGTCCTCGACGATCCAGGCGTCGCGGGCCGCCGCCCAGTCCAGCAGGCGCAGGCGGCGCGCAAGGCTCATGGTCACGCCCAAGGGGAACTGGTGGGAGGGGGTGACCAGCGCCAGCCGGGCGTCGGCACCGCGGGCCATGCCGGCGGCGACGTCGATCCCCTCCCCATCCACCGGCACCGGGATCAGCCGTGCCCCGGCCCCCAGCAGGGCGGCGCGGTTGCCGGGCCAGCCCGGCTCCTCCACCCAGGCTTCATCGCCGGGGTCGAGAAGCAGCTGCGCCAACAGCGCCAGCCCCTGCTGCGCGCCGGAGACGATGACCACCTGCTCCGGCTCGCAACGGACGGCGCGGACGGCCCGCAGATAGGCGGCGATCTCCGCCCGCAGCGGAGCGTAGCCCAGCGGGTCGGGCTCGGTCGCCAGCGTCCGCCCGCCCTGGCGCCAGCAGCGTCCGAGAAGCTGCGCCCACAGGGCGAAGGGAAAGACGCCGAGATCCGGCGTGCCGAGCGCGAAGGGCCGCCCCACCCGGTCACGCGCGATGGCCGGCGCCTCGGCCAACAGACGGCCGCGGTCGGACAGGCCGACACCCCGGCGGACTTCGTCGCGGGCGGGAAGGCTGCCGGGCGCCGCATCGGGAAGGGAGGCGGCGACGAAGGTGCCGGCCCCCACCCGCCCGGTAACGTAACCCTCCGCCAGCAGCGTGTCGTAGGCGGTCACCACGGTGTTGCGCGAAAGCCCCCAGTCGGCGGCGAGCGCCCGGCTGGGCGGCAGCCTCTCTCCCGGGCGCAGCCGGCCGTCCAGCACCGCCTGACGCAGCGCACGGTAGAGCTGGCGGTGCAGCGGTTCCGCCCCGTTGCGGTCGAGCGCCACCGGGCCAAGACTGGACAGCACCGGAACTGCTGACCGGGCCATGACGGTCCTCCGTGGGGTTAGCGGATTGGTCCCTATCAAAACGACATTCCGGACCTTTCGGCAGAACCATTTTGCCGGTCATTCTCGGCCATCGCAACAGTTCCGGCCTTGAACACGACCATGACCAGCCTTCCCACCGCTTCCTCCCCCGCTTTGGCTCAGACCCCGCGCACCCGGCCGATTCGGCTGGGCGACCGCGGCAGCCATGACGTCGCCCTGATCCACGCCATCATCGACGAGGCGCCGATCTGCCACGTCGGCTTCGTCGACGACGCCATCAAGGGACAGGGCGCGCCCTCCCCCATGGTGATCCCGACGGTCCCCTGGCGCGTGGGGGATGAACTGATGATCCACGGCGCCTCCTCCAGCCGGATGATCCGGCGGCTGCAGGAGGGAGGCGAAGCCTGCATAACGCTGTCGCTGATCGATGGATGGGTGCTGGCGCGGTCGGCCTTCCATCACTCAGTCAATTACCGCTCGGTCATGCTGTTCGGCCGGCCGCGGCTGGTGATGGAGGAGGCGGAGAAGCGCGCCGCCCTGGATGCCCTGATGGAAAAGATCGAACCCGGCCGCAGCGCCAAGGTGCGGGCGCCCAATATGCAGGAGCTGAAGGCCACATCCGTGCTGGCCTTCCCGATCGCCGAGGCGTCGGCCAAGCGGCGATCCGGCCCGCCAAGCGACGATCCGGAGGATATGGCCCACCCGGTGTGGGCGGGCGTGGTGCCCTTGCGGCTGACAGCCGGAGAGCCGGAACAGGACCCGGCCCAAACCGAGGCCTGAGAGCAGGCTGAAACGGAAAAAGGCCGCGACCGGGGAAGCCCGGCGCGGCCTTTTTCTTGCGGTTTCTCCCGCAGGCGGGAAGGCCGATCCGAAACCCCCGGAGCGGCCCCCTGCCACCCGTCCTTAGGACGACGGAGCGTTCAGCAGGCGCGGCAGGATCTGCGCACGACGGTTGGACGGCTCACGCACGTTCGGGCCGGTCTGGACCAGCAGCTGGCTCTCGCCCTTGCCTTCGGTCGTGATGTTGGCCGTCTGGATGCCCTTGGCAATCAGAGCCTTCTTGACCGCGTCGGCACGACGCAGCGACAGCTTCTGGTTGTAGGCCGGCGAGCCCGACGTGTCGGTGTGGCCGACGACGTGGATCTTGGCGCCACCGTTCTTCAGGATGGCCGACACCGCGTCACCGATCACGCGATCGGCGGCCGGGGTGATGGTCGACTTATCCCAGTCGAAGAACACCAGATATTCGCTCTGGACCGCGGCGACGGCGGCCGGAGCCGGAGCGGCGGCGGCCGGCGGGCACGGATAGCTGCCCTGATGGATGACGTAGCCGCCATCACCGGTGCGGGCGGCGACGTTGCCCCAGCCGATGACCGGGTTGCACCACTCGGTGCCCTTGCCGACCAGGCTCGCGTCCTGGGCATTGGCGGCCGCCGACAGACCGAAAGCGACGATGGCGGCCGGGATGGCAGCCAGACCCGCGCGAACAATAGTCTTCATTGTCTTCACTCCCTTCCAGAACCCTTCCCCATCAGAGTGCCTGCGGGGGATGAACCTATCAACCGAAGCATCCGCCCATGTGCAAGCGCGGCAGCGACCATCCCAACATGTGGTGTGCGGTGGTGTTCCGACACCTCAGCCGATTGGCCGAACCGTACCTGTTCTTGGACCTATGCTCCACTTCCATAGCAGCTTTTCCGGTAGGTTTCCGCCAAATCCGTGTAACGGTGGCTGAGAACCGGAAAAACCGCGAGATCGCGCTCCGTCAGCTCGCGAACCGGTCTAGCAGGGCTGCCGGCCCACAAGAATCCGGATGTCACCCGCTTTCCGGGCGTCACCAGAGCACCGGCGGCGACCATCGCCCGCGACTCGACATAGGCCCCATCCAGGATGCAGGCCTTCATGCCGATGAAGCAGCCGTCTTCCAGCGTGCAGGCATGCAGCAACGCCATATGGCCGACGGTGATGTCGTCGCCGATGTAGGTGCCCTGCCCTTCAGAGGCCACGTGGATCACGGTGCCGTCCTGAATGTTGGTGCGAGCGCCGATTCGGACCTCGTTGACGTCTCCACGCACGGTGCAGCCGTACCAGATGCTGCTGTTCGCCCCGATCACGACATCACCGATCACCGCCGCCGTTTCCGCGATGAACGCGGTCGGGTCGATGGTGGGCAGGATGCCGTTGAAGGCGCGGACAAGGCCGGTCATCAGGTCGTACCGAAGTCGTGCATGACGGGCCGGATTGAAGCACCGTAAGGCTTAAGGCACCACCTGATTTCGCATTGACAGGGCAAAGCAAATCCCGATTGGTGCCTCTGTGCAACAGTGCGGACAGGGGGCCACAACGCTGTCACAGCCCCCTCGTGCGGACTTGTTACGGGAAAAGCGGCGCCTGATCGATGCCGGTGGTCTCGCCCAGACCCATCATGACGTTCATGTTCTGGATGGCCTGGCCCGAGGCGCCCTTCACCAGATTGTCGATCACCGACACGATGATGGCGCCGCGCGGGGTGCGGTCGGCGACCACGCCGATCAGATTGTGGTTGGACGCGCGGACATGTCGCGTCGCCGGCACCACGCCGGCCGGCGTCACCCCGACGAAGGGCTCGTCTGCATAGCGGGCGGCCAGCGTCGCGCGCAGGTCGTCGGCGGTGACGCCGTCGGCCATGCGGACATAGATGGTCGCCATCATGCCGCGGTTCATCGGCACCAGATGCGGGGTGAAGGAGACGGTGACCGGCCGGCCGGCGGCCAGCCGCAGCTCCTGCTCGATCTCCGGCATGTGGCGGTGATGGCCGACGCCATAGGCGTTGAAGCCCTCCGACACCTCGGTGAACAGGTTGGCCTGCTTGGCGTCGCGGCCGGCGCCCGACACGCCGGACTTGGCGTCGATGATGATGCCGCCCGGTTCGATCTGGTTCTCCAGCAGCAGCGGCAGCAGCGGCAGCAGCGAGCAGGTCGGATAGCAGCCGGGATTCGCCACCACCCGCGCCTTGCGCACGCCCTGGCGGTTGAACTCGGTCAGGCCGTAGGCGACCTCCTTCTGCAGGCCGACGGCGCGGTGCTCATGGCCGTACCAAGTGGCATACTCGGCCGGGTCGCTCAGGCGGAAATCGGCGGACAGATCGACAACCTTCAGCCCGCTGGGCAGGCCGGCGACCACCTCCTGCGTGGTGCCGTGCGGCAGGGCACAGAAGATGAAGTCCAGGCCGTCCCACTTCAGCTGTTCGATCTTCACCAGATCGGGCAGGCCATAGCCACCCAGATGCGGGAACACCTCCGCCATCGGCTTGCCGGCCTGTCGTTCGGCGGTCAGGGCGGCGATCTCGACGTTCGGGTGGCGCAGCAGCATGCGCACCAGTTCGGCGCCGGTGTAACCGGAAGCGCCCAGGATGCCGACGCGGATTTTCGAACCGCCGGGAGTGCTGCCCGGAATGCTGATCGAGGCCATGGAGGCGATGTCCTTCGCTTGACGGGAGGAACGCTTGATTGGTGGGATCGAGACAAAAAGAAAGGGGCGCCCCTTTCGGGACGCCCCTCGCTTGTACCGTAAAGCCGCGGGCCCGTGTAGGGATTAGCGCTTCGAGAACTGGAAGCTGCGGCGGGCCTTGGCGCGGCCGTACTTCTTACGCTCGACCGTACGGGCGTCGCGGGTCAGGAAGCCGGCGGCCTTCAACGGCGGGCGCAGGGCCGGCTCGAAGTAGGTCAGCGCCTTGGAGATGCCGTGACGGACGGCACCGGCCTGGCCCGACAGACCGCCACCGGCGACGGTGGCGACGACGTCGAACTGGTCCAGACGCTCGGTGACGCCGAACGGCTGGGCGATCATCATGCGCAGCACCGGACGGGCGAAATAGACCGTCTGGTCGCGGCCGTTCACGGTGACCTTGCCGGTGCCCGGCTTGATCCACACGCGGGCGACGGCGTCCTTGCGCTTGCCGGTGGCATAGGCGCGGCCCTGGGCGTCCAGCTTCGGAGCGGCGAGCTCCTCGGTGACGGTCGCGGTGGCGGCGGCGCCCGTCAGTTCCTTGAGGCTGGAGAGGGTGGTGGTGACCTGGGCCATGCTTACGCGCTCCGCTTATTCTTCGGGTTCAGGGCGCCGATGTCGAGGGCGACCGGCTGCTGCGCATCGTGCGGATGCGTGGCGCCCTTGTAGACCTTGAGATGGGTCATCTGCTGACGGCCGAGCGGACCGCGCGGAACCATACGCTCCACGGCCTTCTCGATCACACGCTCCGGATACTTGCCGTCCAGGATCTGGCCCTTGGAACGGCCCTTGATCCCGCCCGGATAGCCGGTGTGCCAGTAGAAGATGTCGGCATCGCGCTTGTTGCCGGTCAGCTTCACCTTCTCAGCATTGATCACGACGACATGGTCGCCGCAATCCATGTGCGGGGTGTAGGTCGGCTTGTTCTTGCCACGCAGGATGTTCGCCAGGATGCTGGCGAGCCGGCCGAGAACGAGGCCGTCGGCGTCGACGACGTACCACTTCTTCTCGATATCGGTCGGCTTCAGATTGAAGGTCTTCATCGCCACACTCGTTTCTTCGAATACGGATCGGCAGGCCGCCGAATCCGGGGCGCCGAAGCGGACGGCTTTCTACGGGCAGCGACACATCTCTGTCAACCGAAAAATTTCCGTTTTATATCAATGCGTTGCAAGCGCGGTAATTAGATACCGCTTCGCCAAACCCGTTGATATTAAACAGATTTCTAAGAGGCCTCATCTACACGGTAATGAGATACCGCAACAGTTACGGGATCGTGCGGGGGGATGGAGTAGGTGCCGGTGACATGGGCGACCGGCTCCGGATCGCCTTCGGAGAACAGCAGGATCTCGCCATAGGCCAGCCGCTTGCCCAGCTTCAGGACGCGCGCCTCGGCGATGATGGCGACGGGCGGCGGGCGGCGCAGGAAGTTGATGGTCATGCTGGTGGTCACCGCCAGTTCCACCCGTCCGATCAGGCTCAGCACCGCGCCGTAGAGCGCAACATCGGCCAGCCCGAACATGGCAGGACCGGTGACCGTGCCGCCGGGCCGGACGAAATCGTCCTTGTAGGGCAGCCGCAGGCGGATCGTGCCGGCGCCGAGGCTGTCGACGACGATGCCGAAGTTGCCGACCAGGGGAACCCCCTCGCGGATCAGCTCCTCCAGCTCCTCCCTGGTCATGGCTGGACCGGGGGCTGGAGTGGGGGCGGGAGCGGCGCTTTGTGCGGAATCGACGGCGGACATGGACCCTCGGCCGGTGATCTTGATTGGATCACCGGACTGTGCGCCATCCCGTCCATTCGGACAAGTATGGAGCTATTCGGCCGGCTTCCCTTCCGCCGGGACGGGGTCGGCGGACGGTGCGGAGACCGCAGGCGCCGGAACGTTGTCGGTAGGGGCGGTCAGGCGAATGGGGCCGCCGCCGCTGGACGGCGCGGGGCCGGCGGCGGATTCCGACGGTGCCTGTGCCGCAGGCGGAGCGAGCGGCACCGCCTTGATGTCCGATTTCGGCACTTCCGGCTTCGGGACCTCGACAGCGGCCTCTGTCTTGACCGGATCAGCCTTGGCGGTCGTGGACTCGGCGGGCGACGAATAGTCGGGCACGATGCGGGCCTGACTGCCCGTGATGACCAGAACCTTCTGGCCGATGGGCAGCGGCTGCGGTTCCTTCTGGGTCAGCGACAGCAGGTCGCCGTTGGATTTGCGGACGATGTATTCCCAGCCGGTGGTGTCGCCGGCGATATGCTCGATCGCCGTGCCCAACAGGCCGCCGATCGCCGTGCCGCCGACCGTGCCCAGCGCTGCGTTCATGCCGCCGGAGCCGACCTGGGCACCCAGGATGCCGCCCGCCGCCCCGCCGCTGACGGCGCCGACCGTGCCATTGGCGCTGATCGCCACCTGACGGAATCCGACCACGACCGCCGGCTCCACCTTGTTGGCCTGCTGGACCGCGCTGGAGGAGTAGGTGTTGGGGGAATAGTCGGAGCTGCAGCCCGCGAGAGCGCCGGCCGCGGCGATGAACAGGCAAAAGGAAACCGATCGGAGCACGGGGAGGGATCCATCCGTTTTGAGACCCGTCCTGTCTCTTACGGCAAAGCAAGCCTGCTCGTCACCGGGCAAAATCCGGACAAGGCCGGAAGGCTGCATTGCGGTGCGGCGATGTCCGGTGACCGATCGTCGGCAACGGCTGCGCCCCTGCGCTGTTGGGAAGGCATCGTCACAACCGGGAGCAACCACGATGAACGATGCGTCCAAGCAGGGAAAACCGGAAAACGATACGGCCAAGGCCGGCAAGCCGTCCAACGCCGGCACCGACCAGGACCGGGACAAAACCCTGACCGAGAAGTCGGAGGAAGAGGCCGGGGGTGCCAACAAGAAGACCCCAGGCCCGATCTACGACGTCTGAGGTCCGCCCGACGCCATGGACGGGGTGCAATGGAAAACGGCCGGGGAAGAGCCTGTCTTCCCCGGCCGCCTCATTGCGGGCGGATCGGATCCGGCGTCAGCGGCCGGCAGTCTGGTCGCTGGCCTTCAGCGACAGGTATTTCAGGGTCAGGGTCGGCACATTCTCGATCACCCAGGACGCCATCGCCTCCTCCTCGCGCAGCGAGGTCTGCAGAAGCGGCACGGCGAAGGCGAAATTGCCGGCGTCGGCCACGGTCAGCAGTGACCGGTAGCTCGCCACCTCGAAATTCTCGAAGGCGTAGTTGGCAAAGGAGTTCTTGAGGATTTCGTCCTCGGCGAAGCTGTGGCCCAGCGCCGCCAGATTGCCCATGATCGACAGGGCGGTGTCCTTCAAGCCGGAATGGCTTTCCTGCAACTGGTCCAGGATCTGATCGAGACGGGTTATCTGCGCCTCGGTCTCGCCACGGTGCATGCGCAGATGGTCGGCGACCTCCGGATAATTCACCAGACGGTCCAGCTGGCGGTCCATCAGCGCAAGCGCCTGCTGTTCGACCGCGTGGGCGTTGCGCAGGCCGGTGACGAACAGCGCGCGCGTGAGATCCGCGGGATAAGCGGCCATGAATATGCTCCTGTGGTGTCGATGTTCCGTTGAACGTCTGCCCGCACCAACAGGGCGGCCACGTTTTCGACCCCCTGCCGCTTCGGACCTACCCCGACGGGACAGGCGGATGGCCCCTCGGATGCCGAACCGCGCGCTGGCGGGGCGACGACCCCGCGGCGGGATGCGACGCGGCGGGTGGATGGGGTGAGAGCGGATATGCCACCTGTGGATTCAGCGGGGCCCGCGATCCCTGATCCTCCGGCCAAGGCCCTGCGCTCAGCTCCGCAGCACAGCCAGCGCCGACAACCCCTGCACCGCATGGTCGAGGAAGGCGCGCACCCGGCCGGGCATCAGCCGCGCCGTCGGCACCACGACATGGACCGGCAGCGGCGCCGGCTCGGCATGCGGCATCAGGCGCACAAGGGATCCGGCGGCGATGTCGTCGGCCGCCTGATAGGACAGCGGCCGGGCGATGCCATGCCCGTCGCGCGCGGCGAGCAGGGCGGGCTCGATGTGGCTGACCGCCAGCCGCGGGGTGACCCGCACCACCCGCTCCCGCCCGTCGACCAGAAATCGCCAGTCCGGCGGACCGGGGCGGGCGGTCGACAGGATGATGTCGTGACCGGCTAGGTCCTCCGGCATCGCGGGCGTGCCGCGCCGCGCCAGATAGCCGGGGCTGGCGACCAGATAGCGCGCGACCTGCCCCACCCGTCGGGCGACGAGGCCGGAGTCGGGCAGCGGCCCGATACGGATCGCGACGTCCAGTTCCTCCTCGATCAGGTCGAGATTGCCATCGGACAGCACCAGCTCGACCCGGATGTCGGGGAAGGCTCGCATGAAGTCGAGGACCAGCGGCGTCACATGCTTGCGCCCGAACATCACCGGAGCGGTGACGCGAAGCCGCCCGCGCAACGGCCGGTCGGTGCCGGTGGCGGCCAGCGCCTCGTCATAGTCGGCCAGCAACCGGCGCGCCTGCTCGGCCAGCCGCCGCCCGGCGTCAGTGGGGGAGAGGTTGCGGGTGGTGCGCTCGATCAGCCGCAGGCCCAGCCGCTCCTCCAGCCCCGACAACGCGCGGGTGACGGCGGGCGCCGACCGCCGCAGCCGCTTGGCCGCCCCGGCGAGGCTGCCGGCCTCCAGGATCGCGACGAAGATCGCCAGTTCGTCCAGCCGGTCCAAGATTGTTCCGATTTCTGAAAGAGTGCCTTTTGATCAAAGCGCATTCCTGCGTCAAGGCGCAAGTGGTTGGCTGTGGGCATCCGCGATCCAGCAAGGAGGAGCCCTGCGATGAGCATCAGCACCGAACCCGCCATCACGCTCTACGGCATGCGTCTATCGGGTCACGTCCACCGGGTGGAAGCGTTCCTGAACATCCTCGGCCTGCCCCACCACTATGTCGAAACCGACGCCAACCGGCGGCGGTCGGACGCCTTCCTCGCCCTGAACCCGCTCGGGCAGATTCCGGTGCTGGTCGACGGCGACCTCGTCCTGCCGGACTCCACCGCCATCCTGGTCTATCTTGCCGACCGCTATGACGATTCCGGACTGTGGAACCCGAAGTCGCCGGAGGAGGCGGCACGGGTCCAGCGCTGGCTGTCGATCGCATCCGGCGACCTGCGCTTCGGGCCGGCACTGGCGCGCGTCCTGACCCTGTGGGGCGGGGCCGGCTCGCTGACCGACGCGCAACGGATCGCCGAGCGCGTCCTGCGCTTCATGGACGGGCATCTGGCCGGCCGCGACTGGCTGGCGGCGGAGCGGCCGACCATCGCCGACATCGCCTGCTACGCCTATGTCGCCCGCGCCCCGGAAGGGCACATCCCGCTCGATCCCTATCCCGCGGTCCGCCGCTGGCTGGAGCGGGTGGAGGCGATCCCGGCGCTGCCCCCGATGCCCCAAAGCGCCATCCCGCAATCCGCCTGAACGCCTTCCCGCTATTCCGAACAAAGGAGCACGGCCATGGACCAGGACCGCATCCCCGATCCCTTCCATCCCGGCGAGCGGGAGGCGCAGGCGCGGGCCGGGTTTCGCGTGCCGTCGGCGCCGATCCGCGACCGGCTGATCCCCCAGCACCAGGAGTTCTATCCGCTGCTGCCCTGGCTGCTGGTCGCCGCACGGGACGAGGCCGGCGACCCGTCAGCCGGTGTGCTGACCGGCGCCCCCGGCTTCGTCGCCGCGACCGACCCGCGAATGCTGTGGGTGCGGCCGGACGTTGGCGCGTGGCACCCCTGGCCGGCCGGACCAGCGGTCGGCGATCCGGTGGCCGCGCTGGGGATCGACCTCGGCACCCGCCGCCGCAACCGGGTGAACGGCCGGGTGGCGGCGCGCGACGGGCAGGCCTTTGCGATAGGGGTGGAGGAGAGCTTCGGCAACTGTCCGCAGTACATCCATGTCCGCCGGACGGAGACCACCCCCCCCTCACCCGCCGGGACGGTGGAAGCACTGTCCGGATTGGACGGCGAGGCACGGCGCCTGATCGGTGCGGCGGACACCGCCTTTGTCGCCTCCGCCTCGTCGGCGGGGAAGGACGCCCGGCTGGACGTGTCGCACCGGGGCGGGCCGCGGGGTTTCATCCGCGTCGACGGCGACCGGCTGATCGTGCCGGACTATGCCGGCAATCGCTATTTCAACACGCTGGGCAACATGCTGCTGAACCCGCGCGCCGGGCTGCTGCTGGTCGATGTCGCCAGCGGCGACGTGCTGCACCTGACCGGAGCCGTCGGCATCGATTGGGAACCCGATCCCGAACTCCCCCACGCACAGCGAAGCTGGAGCCTGCAGGTGGAGCGCGGGTGGCGGCGGAAGGCCGCGATCCCACTGCGTTGGAGCGACTAGGGGCGTACTGGGATACCATGACGCAAGCGTCACCGGACCGTCGCCAAGCACCCGAAATTGTGGTTCGATGACGGTTCCATGACATTTGATGGATGGGTGTGTCGATGCGCAAATCCGCTTGTTTCGGGCGCTGGTCGCTGCTGTCCTGTACGGTTGTCCTTTCCCTCCTGGCCGGACCGGCCGTAGCGGCCGATCCTGCTCCACAGGGCCCGGTGCCCCAGAACGACCTGCTGAACGCCGAGCTGTGGATGCAGCGCTCGGTCGAATACAAGGCCAATGCGTTGGCGGTCTATGCGCTGGGCAGGATCCAGTTGGACAAGGCGCTGGCCGACAGGAACTGGACCGCGGCGACCGAGCAGACAGGGAATTACCAGGATCTGCCGCCGGCCGTGGTGCTGGACCTGGACGAGACGGCGATGGACAACTCCGCCTATCAGACCGGGCTCGTCACCAACGGCACCGACTTCTCGCCCAAGACCTGGGATGCCTGGGTGAAGGCGGAAAAGGCGACGGCGGTGCCGGGCGCGGTGGAGTTCACCCAGTATGCCGAGTCGAAGGGCGTCAAGGTCTTCTACGTCACCAACCGCAGCGCCGACCAGGAAGAGCCGACCCGCCGCAACGCGCAGGCGCTGGGCTTCCCGATGGGCGGCAACGTCGATACCTTCCTGATGTCCAAGGAAAAACCCGACTGGGGTTCGGCCAAGAGCACGCGGCGCGCGGCCATCGCCAAGGAGTACCGGATCGTCCTGCTGTTCGGCGACAATTTCGGCGACTTCTCCGACGCCTACAACGGCAGCGACGCGGAGCGGCTGAAGGCCTATGAGTCGGCGAAGGAGCATTTCGGGCGCGACTGGCTGATGCTGGCCAATCCCGGCTATGGCTCGTTCGAGAGCGCGCCCTACGGTCACAATTTCAAACTCTCGGCCGAAGAGAAGCGGGCCAGGAAAATCGGTGCGCTGGACCCCTGGGTGGCGCCGGCCCAGTAAGGACGTGACGTTCGGGGGTGCGCCGGTCTGAGACGGACTCTCAGAAGATCAGGCGCACCGCCTGCACGATCACCACCCACGGCGCGCCGATCATCACCGTCCACACGGCCAGACGGGGCAACCCGCGCATCTTGCGGATTTTCGGCTCGGCGGACGGGGCGGCTTCGAAAGAGGTGGCGTTGTAGATCGACATGGCCTGCTGCTCCATGAGCAAGATGACGGTGACGCCATCATGCAGTTACGATCCTTAACGACCTTTAAAGAGCGCGGGCTCCGAAGTCGGCGTTTGCGCATTACCTCCACCGGGTAAGTATACTCCCGGCAAAGGCGGCGTCGCGGCGCTGAGCGAAAGTCGCCACGACGCCGCGCCACGACCCCGCGATGGAACGGACGTTACGGCTTCGCCACATGCCAGACGTTGTTCACGCCGTCACCGGTGGTGTCGCCGGGCTTGGTGTCCTTGGCCCAGGTATAGAGCGGTTTGCCGTCGTAGGCCCATTGCCGGAATCCGTCGTCGCGGGTGACGACGGTGTATTTGCCCATCGGCTTGGCGGAGGCGGGAGCCATCAGCGGCGGCCAGTTCGTCGCGCAAGGCCCATTGCAGGCCGACTTGCCTGCCGTGTCCTTATCGAAGACGTAGAGCGTCATACCCTTTGCGTCGGTCAGGACGGGCCCCATTGCGGTCTTCCCCATCATGGCCGGTTCCTTGTCCTGAGCGAAGGCCGGGGCGGCGAACAGGACGACCCCCAGGCCGACGGCGGCGACGGCAGCGCGGAATGCGGACTTCATTGCGTGGTTCCTCCCGAAACAGGCCCGCCGGACGGCAGGCCCGATGGATCAAGGACGCAATGGAAGGCCGAATATTCCGCAGGCCGCCGGCTGCAGGTTTTCCATGCCTGGTGCTACACCGTCAGGTACTTGCGCACCTCCTGCTCGTCCAGGCCGCTGCGCGGGCCGGACAGCATCACCTCGCCGCGCTCCATCACCACCCAGTCGTCGGCAAGGTCGCGGGCGAAGTCGAAATACTGCTCCACCAGCAGGATCGCCATGGTGCCCTTGTCGCGCAGGTAGGAGATGGCGCGGCCGATGTCCTTGATGATCGACGGCTGGATGCCCTCGGTCGGCTCGTCCAGAACCAGCAGGCGCGGGCGGGTCACCAAGGCGCGGCCGATGGCGAGCTGCTGCTGCTGGCCGCCGGACAGGTCGCCGCCGCGGCGCTCCAGCATGGATTTCAACACCGGGAACAGCTCGAACACCTCGTCGGGAATCGAACGTTGCGAGCGCGGCAGCGGGGCATAGCCGGTCAGCAGGTTTTCCCGCACCGTCAGCAGCGGGAAGATCTCGCGCCCCTGCGGCACGTAGGCGATGCCGCGGCGCGCCCGGTCCGCCGGGGCCATCTTCGTCACGTCCGCACCGTCCCAGCCGATGGAGCCGCCGGACACCGGCTTCAGCCCGACGATGGCGCGCAGCAGGCTGGATTTGCCGACACCGTTGCGGCCGACCAGACAGGTGACCTTGCCGATTTCGGCCTTCATGGAGACGCCGCGCAGGGCCTGGGCGGCGCCGTAATGCAGATCGAGGGAGCGAATGTCCAGCATCATGGGATCTCCCGTCAGCGGCCGAGATAGGTGTCGATGACCTGGCTGTTGGCGCTGACCGAATCCAGTGAGCCTTCGGCCAGCACGGAGCCCTCGGCCAGCACCGTCACCTTGACGCCGAGCGCGCGGACGAAGCTCATGTCATGCTCCACCACGATCACCGAATGCTTGCCGGCGATGCTGCACAGCAGTTCCGCCGTCTGTTCGGTTTCGGCATCGGTCATGCCGGCCACCGGCTCGTCCACCAGCAGAAGCTTGGGATCCTGGGCCAGCAGCATGCCGATCTCCAGCCATTGCTTCTGCCCGTGCGACAGGCTGCCGGCCTGCCGGCTGCGCAAGGGCGACAGGCGGGTGATATCGAGGATTTCCTCGATCCGGCTGCGGTCGGCGCGGCTGATGGCGTAGGTCAGCGTCTTCAACGGCCGGCGCGGCGCCTTCAACGCCAGTTCCAGGTTGTCCCACACCGTGTGAGGTTCGAACACCGTCGGGCGCTGGAACTTGCGGCCGATGCCGAGATTGGCGATGGCCGCCTCGCGCAGGCGAGTCAGGTCGGTGTCGCCCTCGAACAGGATGGTGCCGGTGTCGGGGCGGGTCTTGCCGGTGATGACGTCCATCATCGTCGTCTTGCCGGCGCCGTTGGGGCCGATGATCGCCCGCATCTCGCCCGGCATCATCACCAGCGACAGGCTGTTCAGCGCCTTGAATCCGTCGAAGCTGACCGACACGCCGTCGAGATAGAGAAGGGTCGATTCCGCGCTCATGGGTCAGGCTCCCTTCTGGCCAGCGGTCTGGTTTGCGGGTTGGGCGGTGGGAAGGGGCGACGCCTTGCTGCGGCGGGGCAGCTTCGCGGTCAACTGGCTCCACAGCCCGAGCAGGCCCTTGGGCAGGAACAGCGTCACCGCCACGAACAGACCGCCCAGCGCGAACAGCCACAGCTCCGGCAGGGCGCCGGTGAAGTAGCTCTTGCCCATGTTGACCAGCACCGCGCCCAGGATGCCGCCGGCCAGCGTGCCGCGCCCGCCGACCGCGACCCAGATCACCGCCTCGATCGAGCTGGCCGGGGCGAATTCCGACGGGTTGATGATGCCGACCTGCGGGACGTAGAGCGCACCCGCCACACCGGCCATGCAGGCCGACAGGGTCCAGGCGAACAGCTTGTAGCTTTCGGTGTCGTAGCCCATGAAGCGGACGCGGCTTTCGGCGTCGCGCAACGCCACCAGCACCTTGCCCAGCTTGGACGCGATGACGCCCGACGCGATCATGTATGACAGGGCGAGCGCCGCCACCGTCGCCACGAACAGTGCGACGCGGGTGGTGTCGGCCTGGATGTCGTAGCCGAGGATGTCCTTGAAGTCGGTCAGGCCGTTGTTGCCGCCGAAGCCCATGTCGTTGCGGAAGAAGGCCAGCAGCAGGGCGAAGGTCAGCGCCTGGGTGATGATCGACAGGTAGACGCCGGTGACGCGGCTGCGGAAGGCGAACCAGCCGAAGGCGAAGGCCAGCACGCCCGGCACCGCCAGCACCATCAGCGCCGCGAACCAGAACTGGTCGAAGCCCCACCAGTACCAGGGCAGCTCCGTCCAGTTCAGGAAGACCATGAAGTCGGGGAGTTCCGGGTTGCCGTAGACGCCGCGCGGGCCGATCTGCCGCATCAGGTACATGCCCATGGCATAGCCGCCGAGCGCGAAGAAGGCGGCATGGCCGAGCGACAGGATGCCGCAATAGCCCCACACCAGATCGAGCGCCAGCGCCAGCAGCGCGAAGCACAGGTATTTGCCCAGCAGCGAGACGGTGAAGACCGACAGGTGGAAGGGCGAGTCCGCCGGCACCCACAGCGTCATCACCGGAACCGCCACCGCCAGAACGGCGAGGATCGTCAAAACGATCCCGGCCTTGCGGTCCAGCCCCATCAGGAAAAAGCGCAGCAGCATCGGATCAGGCCTCCACCGCGCGGCCCTTCAGCGCGAACAGGCCGCGCGGACGCCGTTGGATGAACAGGATGATGAAGATCAGCACCAGGATCTTGCCCAGCACCGCACCGGCATAGGGTTCCAGGAACTTGTTGATGGAGCCCAGCGTCAGGGCGCCGACCAGCGTGCCCCACAGGTTGCCCACGCCGCCGAACACCACGACCATGAAGCTGTCGATGATGTAGCCCTGCCCCAGGTTCGGGCTGACATTGTCGATCTGGCTCAGCGCCACCCCGGCCAGCCCGGCGATGCCGGAGCCGAGACCGAAGGTCAGCGCGTCCACCCGCGCGGTGCGGATGCCCATGGCATTGGCCATCGGCCGGTTCTGCGTCACGGCGCGGATCGACAGGCCGAACCAGGTGCGCTTCAGCGCCACCAGCAGCGCCGCAAAGACGGCGAAGGCGAAGATGACGATCCACAGCCGGCCATAGGTGATGGTCAGGCCGCCCAGTTCGAAGGCGCCGGACATCCAACTCGGCGCGCCGACCTCGCGGTTGGTCGGGCCGAAGATGGAACGGACCGCCTGCTGCAGCGCCAGCGACAGGCCCCAGGTGGCAAGCAGCGTTTCCAGCGGACGGCCGTAGAGCCAGCGGATCACGCTGCGCTCGATGGCGATGCCGACGCCGCCGGAAACGAGGAAGGCGGCAGGCAGCGCCACCAGGATCGACAGGTCGAACAGGCCGGGAGCGTAGGCGCGGAAGGCCTCCTGCACCATGAAAGTGGTGTAGGCGCCGATCATCACCATCTCGCCATGGGCCATGTTGATGACGCCCATCACGCCGAAGGTGACAGCCAACCCGATGGCGGCCAGCAGCAGCACCGAACCCAGCGACAGCCCATACCAGAGATTCTGCAATGCGGCCCAGAAGGCCAGTTTCTGCTCCAGGGTGGAGACGGCCGCGGCGGCCGATTTCTTGGTGAGGTCCGACGCGCCGGAACTGGCGACCATGTTCAGCAGCACCAGCGCGTCGCGGTCGCCGCGGGCGGTGAGCGTGTCGGTCGCCGACTGGATTTCGGCGTCGGTCATCTTCGCCGCGGCGTCGCCGGTCAGCAGGATGGCGGCGCGCGCCTGCTCCATGGCGGCGCGCACGCCCTTGTCCTGCTCCTTGGCGATGGCGGCGCTCAGCGTCTCCAGCGCAGAGGCGTCACGGCTCTTGAACACCGCATCGGCGGCGGAGCGGCGGACGCCGGCATCGGGGCTCATCAGGGTGAGCGCGCCGAGCGAGGCGCTGATGGCGCGGCGGAGCGCGTTGTTGATGCGGACCTTCTCGACCGCGGTGGCCGGCGCATCACCCAGTGCGGCGCGGGTCAGCGGGTCGGTCAGGGTGTAGACGTCGCCGGCCTTGCGGGCGATGACGACGGCGCCGTCGGCCTTGCGCACATGGAGGTCGCCGGCCTGGAGCGCCTCGATCACCGGCACGGCGGCGGGGTCACCGGCCTCCGACAGTTGCGCCAGAGCCTTTTCGGTTCCGGAATAGCCGCCGCTGCCCAGGGCCTGGACGAGAGGACGGAGGTCGGCGGCGAATGCGGCGGTCGATGTGGCGACCACCACACAGAGCGCCATCAGCCAGCGGAGAGCGCGTCGCATCGCGGGTCCTTCGGTGCGGGGGGCAGATGTCGGTGGAAGTTTAAAATGCGCTGACGCTTGCCCCCTCCCCGCCCCTCCCCCGCTGACGCGGGAGAGGGAGAGATCCCCTCCACCGTGATCGGACCGACCTGCGGTCGGCCGAGAGCGGGGGAGGGTTAGGGAGGGGGCAAGCGTCGCAACCACTCAGGTCAGAGTAGGAACGCTACCCTCACGACCCCTTGCCGCCGCACTTGCCGGTCTTCACGTTGAAGTTGCCGCAGGACATCGGCTTGCGCCAGTCGGCGATCAGATCCTTGCTGTCCGGCAGATAGTCCGACCACTCGTCGCCCGGGACGAGGCCCGAGGTCTTGGAGACGACGTCGAACTGGCCGTTCTCCTGCACTTCGCCGATCAGCACCGGCTTGGTGATGTGGTGGTTCGGCAGCATCGCCGAATAGCCGCCGGTCAGGTTGGGGACCGACACGCCAACCATGGCGTCAATGACCTTGTCCGGCTCGGTGGTGCCGGCCGCCTCAACCGCCTTCACCCACATGTTGAAGCCGATGTAATGGGCCTCCATCGGGTCGTTGGTGACGCGCTTGTCGTTCTTGGTGTAGGTCTTCCAGGCCTTGATGAAGTCGCTGTTGGCCGGCGTCTCGACCGACTGGAAGTAGTTCCAGGCGGCCAGATGGCCCAGCAGCGGCTTGGTGTCGATGCCGGCCAACTCTTCCTCGCCGACCGAGAAGGCGACGACCGGGATGTCCTGCGCCTTCACGCCCTGGTTGCCCAGCTCCTTGTAGAAGGGAACGTTGGCGTCGCCGTTAATGGTGGAGACGACGGCGGTCTTCTTGCCGGCCGAGCCGAACTTCTTGATGTCCGCCACGATCGACTGCCAGTCGGAATGACCGAACGGCGTGTAGTTGATCATGATGTCCTCGGGCTTGACGCCCTTGCCCTTCAGATAGGCTTCGAGGATCTTGTTGGTCGTGCGCGGATAGACGTAGTCGGTGCCGGCCAGGACCCAGCGCTGGACCTTCTCCTTCTCCATCAGGTAGTCGACGGCGGGGACCGCCTGCTGGTTCGGGGCGGCGCCGGTGTAGAAGACGTTGCGGGAGGACTCCTCGCCCTCATACTGGACCGGGTAGAAGAGGATGTTGTTCAGCTCCTCGAACACCGGCAGGACCGACTTGCGGCTGACCGAGGTCCAGCAGCCGAACACGGCCGATACCTTGTCCTTGCTGATCAGCTCGCGCGCCTTCTCGGCGAACAGCGGCCAGTTGGAGGCCGGATCGACCACCACCGGCTCCAGCTTCTTGCCCAGCAGACCGCCCTTCTTGTTCTGCTCGTCGATCAGCATCAGCATGACGTCCTTGAGCGTCGTCTCGCTGATCGCCATCGTGCCGGACAAGGAATGCAGGATGCCCACCTTGATCGTGTCCTGCGCCATCGCCGGCGCGGACATCGCAGCCATCGCGCCCATGGCCAGACCGGCCAGCGCGCTGATCCCGAAGCTCGACGTCAGTTGCTTGGTCCGCATGAAGTTGCCCCCTTCCTTTGGCGCCCCGGTTGCTCCGGGGCTTCGCCACATCGTCGGAAGAAAGGCTACCGCGCATGCGAAAGACCGTATCTACGTCAAATGACACATACGGCCACGTCCCGGCATGTCCGGCGGTACCACCGGCGACGGTTCGGAATAAAACCGGTGCGGTGGCGTCCACCTGTCTGATGAACACGTGTAACGACGATGGCCTCCCGCGAGTGACGCGGCGATGCACGGGAGCAACAGTGTGAACAGCAGAGCTGACGACACCAAATGTCGCTTGCGGATCCCGGATGGCTGGTCGAAGGATACAGCGCTCGATCCTATCCGTTCACGTTCCGGTCCCATCGCCATGCATGATCACCGCCGCCTGATCTCCCGCCGTTCCGCCGCCCTCTGCATGGTCGGTGGGCTGGTCGGCGTCATCCTGAGCGGTCCTGCGCTGGCCGCACCGCAGAAGGATGCGGCGCAGGCCGCCAAGCCTCCGCTGGTCGCCGGCTGGGCCGCGGCGCTGGAACAGCGTGCGCAGGAAATCCAGAACGCGCCGAAGGTGCAGGCCACCCGCATCGGCTATGGCGCCGTCGTCAAGAAGGGCGACGGCGGCATGATCGAGAGCGTCGCCCCGGCGGTCGAGCTGCCACCGGCGGATGTGCAGCAGGCCCAGACACCCACCCTGCCCGGCCTGGAGCCGGTGGAACCGGCGCCGCCGGTCGTCATCACCGTGCGCTCGCCGCTGGCCGACCGCGTCGGCCGGGTATCGCGCCGCCTGATCGAGCTGGGCTTCCTGCCCGCCGACAAGTGGACCGACAGCTTCAACGACGATGTCGAAGTGGCAGTGCGCGCCTTCCAGCTGGCGGAAGGGCTGCAGCCCGACGGCAAGGTCGGCGAGGTGACCCGCCAGGCGATGGACCGCACGCCCGCCCAGACCGTGGCGCTTCTGCGCCGCGCCGCCGCGGCGATGCGGGCGCAGCAGGCCTCCATCCCCGAGACCACCGTGCTGGTCAACCTGCCCGGCCAGTCCGTCACCCTCATCGAACGCGGCCGTCCGACCTTCACCATGCGTGCGGTGGTCGGCCGGCCATCGCGCAAGACGCCGCTGCTGCAGGACAAGATCACCAGCGTCACCATCAACCCGACCTGGACCGTCCCGCCGACGGTGTTGACCGAGGACAAGCTGCCGGCCCTGCGCAAGAAGGGCACCACCGGCATCAAGAACGCCGTGGTCTATCTGGACGGGACCGAAGTGGTCAGCACCCAGTCGGTCAACTGGTGGGGGGTCGATCCCGGCCGCATCCGCATCGTCCAGAAGCCGGGGGACGACAACGCGCTGGGCCGCTTCCGCTTCAATCTGACCAACGGCGACGGCATCTTCCTGCACGGCACCAACGATCCCAGGCTGTTCAGCCGCGACCTGCGCGCCGCCAGCTCCGGTTGCGTGCGGCTGGAGGATGCCCGGATGATGGCGGAGACGCTGCTGGGTGCCGCGAAGATGACGCCGGCAAGCATCGGCCAGCAGCTCGACACCGGAGAGACCAAGACGATCCGGTTGCCGAATGCCATCCCCGTGCGCTTCGTCTACTGGAACGCCTCGGTCGACACCGCCGGCGTGGTGCGCGTCCATCCCGACATCTACGAGGATCCGCCCACCCTTTCCACCCCGGCCGGCCAGTCTGGTTCGGCCGCTCCGGCGATGTCGGCCAATCCGGCGGGCAACACTGCCGCCACCCCGGTGTCGACGCCGCGCCCGCTGTCCAAGCCGGCGCCGCTGCCGGTCCCGGCCGCCCATGCACCGACACCGCTGTCGTCGGCGTCGGTCCCGGCACCGGCCAAGCCGCTGCCGGCGTCGACGGGAATGTGAGGCCGGCTTGCGGATCGACCGCATCGATCATGTCGTGCTGACGGTCGCCTCCATCGAGGCGACCTGCGCCTTCTACCGCGACGTTCTGGGGATGGAGGTCGTCACCTTCGCCGGCGGCCGCCGCGCGCTGTCCTTCGGTGCGCAGAAGATCAACCTGCACGAGGTCGGGCGGGAGTTCGAACCGAAGGCCGCCCGACCCACCGCGGGAAGCGGCGATTTCTGTCTGATCGCCGACACGCCGCTGGAGCAGGTGATCGCCGAACTCCAGGCCCGCGGCATCGCCATAGAGGAAGGCCCGGTGAGCCGCACGGGCGCCACCG
This sequence comes from Pseudomonadota bacterium, assembly GCA_023423695.1. GTDB lineage: Bacteria > Pseudomonadota > Alphaproteobacteria > Azospirillales > Azospirillaceae > Azospirillum. The sequence continues at coordinate 41,713 of JAFAFA010000155.1, forward strand.
GACCGATCCGTTCCGTCTACATCCGCGACCCCGACGACAATCTGGTCGAGATCGCCAACTACGCCTGAGGGCGTTGTCCCCTCACCGCGCCTGGAGCACCCCGACCGCACCGCGCGCAACCTCGTGCAGGTCGGCTTCACCGCCGGCCTGGACATGGGCGAACAGGCCGGCACGCATGCGCGGATCCCAGAATTTGCGGATGTGGGTCGCCGTCTCCGTCACCGCTTCCTCATGGGGGTAGGTGGCGAAATGGACGGCGATCTGGTTCGCCATCCGGACCAGATCCTTGGCATGGTTCGTGTGGCTCATCGGTTTCTCCCGTAACGAAGCGATGTTGAGTTCAGCGGAACAGGATGACGGTGTCGCGGCGCGACAAGGCACCCAGGGTCAGGTTGGCGTTGCGCGCCAGTTCCAGCGCCAGCGCCGTGGGGGCCGAGATGGTCGCCAGCAGCGGGATGCCCACCGCGGCGGTCTTCTGCACCAGCTCGAAGCTGCAGCGGCTGGTCATCACCACGAAGCCGGTCGCCGGATCGGCACCCGAACCGGCAATGGCGCCGATCAGCTTGTCCAGCGCGTTGTGGCGGCCGACATCCTCGCGGGCCAGCCGGATGGTCCCGTCCGGCGCGCACCACGCGGCGGCATGGACCGAGCGGTTCGCCCGGTTCATCGGCTGATGGTCCGGCAGGGCGCGGAAGGCGGCGGCCACGGCGGCCGGGTCCACCTCCAGCGAGGTTTCGATCTTGCGGGGCTCCCGAACGGCGTGGACAAGACTGTCCACGCCGCACAGGCCACAGCCGCTCCGCCCCTCCATGGAACGGCTGCGCAGACTTCCGCGCAGGAGACGCAACGGGTCGACCGTCAGGTTGACGACGAAGCCCAGCGGCGTTTCCCGCACGGAGATTTTCTCGATATCGGCGGCGGACCCGACGATCTCCTCGGCAAGGCTGAAGCCCAGCGCGAAGTCTTCCAGATCGGCGGGGGTCGCCATCATCACGGCATGGGACCGGCCGTTGTATTCGAAAGCGACCGCGGTTTCCTCCGGCACCTGCCATTCGACATCCGCTCCCTCCTCCACCCCGACACCGGCGGAAAAGCCGGTGCCGGTGACGGCGATGGAGCACATGAGGCTGTCGTCGGGACGGATGGAACCAGAAGGCATCGCGGTCATGCTTCCCACTCCTCAGGACGTTATTCGGCGGCGAGGACGTTGGCGGCGGCGATGCGCTTGCGCTCGACATCGTTCTTCGCGTAGTCGACCTGCCAGTCCGAAGGCTGGTTGCTGCGGGCGACCTGCACCGCCGTCACCTTGTATTCTGGGCAGTTGGTCGCCCAGTCCGAATTCTCAGTGGTGATGACGTTGGCGCCGGTCACGGGGTGGTGGAAGGTGGTGTAGACGACGCCGGCCGGCATGCGGTCGGAGATGACGGCGCGCAGCGTCGTGGCCCCCATGCGGCTGGCGAGCGACACCATGTCGCCGTCCTTGACGCCCCGGATCTCGGCATCCACCGCGTTGATCTCCAGAACATCCTCGGGATGCCAGGCGACGTTGGCGGTGCGGCGGGTCTGGGCGCCGACATTGTAGTGGGCGAGGATGCGGCCGGTGGTCAGCACCAGCGGGTACATCCGCGTGGTCCGCTCGTCGGTCGGCACATATTCGGTGATCATGAAGCGGCCGAGACCGCGGGCGAAGGTCTCGCCATGCATGATCGCCATACCGGTGTCGTCATCCTCGAAGCCGGTGCAGGGCCACTGGACGCTGCCGACGCGGTCGAGCTTCTCGAAGCTGACGCCACGGAAGGTCGGGGTCAGCCTCGCGATCTCGTCCATGATCTCGGACGTGGTCTCGTAATGCATCGGGTAGCCCATCGCCGTCGCCAGCGCGCAGGCGACCCAATGCTCGTCCTTGCCGACCTTGGAAGGCATCGCCTTGCGAACGCGGTTGATGCGGCGCTCGGCGTTGGTGAAGGTGCCGTCCTTCTCAAGGAAGGAGGTGCCGGGGAAGAAGACGTGGGCGAAGGCCGCCGTCTCGTTCAGGAACAGGTCCTGGACGATGACGATGTCCAGCGATTCCAGCGCCGAGGTGACGTGGGTGGTGTTGGGATCGGACTGGACGATGTCCTCCCCCTGCACGAACAGGCCGCGGAAGCTGCCGTCATGCGCGCTGTCGAACATGTTGGGAATGCGCAGGCCCGGTTCCGGATCCAGCGTGACACCCCAGGCGGCTTCGAACTCCTGGCGGACGAGGTCGTCCGACACATGGCGGTAGCCCGGCAGCTCGTGCGGGAAGGAGCCCATGTCGCAGGAGCCCTGCACATTGTTCTGGCCGCGCAGCGGGTTCACGCCGACGCCCTCGCGGCCGATGTTGCCGGTCGCCATCGCGAGGTTGGCGATCGCCATCACCGTGCTGGAGCCCTGGCTGTGCTCGGTCACGCCCAGGCCGTAGTAGATCGCAGCATTGCCGCCGGTAGCGTAGAGGCGGGCGGCGGCGCGGACCTGATCGGCCGGGACGCCGGTGCGCGATTCCAGATATTCGGGCGAGTTGCGGTGCTCGGCGATGAACGCCTCCCACTTCGCGAACTCCTTGGGATCGCAGCGCTCCTCGACGAAGGAGCGGTTCACCAGCCCTTCGGTGACGATGACATGGGCGATGGCGTTCACAACCGCGACGTTGGTGCCGGGCTGGAGCTGGAGATGGTGCTCGGCCTTGACGTGCGGGCTGCGCACCAGATCGATGCGGCGCGGATCGATGACGATCAGCTTGGCCCCGGCGCGCAGCCGCTTCTTCATGCGCGAACCGAACACCGGGTGGCCGTCGGTCGGGTTGGCGCCGATGACCAGGATGACGTCGGACTTGTCGACGCTCTTGAAATCCTGGGTGCCGGCCGAGGTGCCGAAGGTCTGCGACAGGCCGTAGCCGGTCGGCGAATGGCAGACGCGGGCGCAGGTGTCGATGTTGTTGGTGCCGAAGGCGGCCCGGATCATCTTCTGGACGACATAGACCTCCTCGTTGGTGCAGCGCGACGAGGTGATGCCGCCGATGGAGCCGCGACCGTACTTGGCCTGCACCGCCTTCAGCCGCTCGGCGGCGTAGGCGATCGCCTCCTCCCACGACACCTCGCGCCACGGGTCGGTGATCCGCTCGCGCACCATGGGCTTCATGATGCGGTCCTTGTGGGTGGCGTAGCCCCAGGCGAAGCGGCCCTTGACGCAGCTATGGCCCTCGTTGGCGCCGCCGTTCTTCCACGGCGTCATGCGGACCACCGTGGTGCCCTGCAGTTCCGCCTTGAAGGAGCAGCCGACGCCGCAATAGGCGCAGGTGGTGATGACGCTGTGTTCCGGCTGGCCGTGCTCGATGATCGACTTCTCGGTCAGCGTCGCGGTCGGGCAGGCCTGGACGCAGGCGCCGCAGGACACGCACTCGCTGTCCATGAAGCTTTCATTTGCGCCCGGCGACACCGACGAGGCGAAGCCGCGCCCGTCGATGGTCAGCGCGAAGGTGCCCTGGGTCTCCTGACAGGCGCGGACGCAGCGCGAGCAGACGATGCACTTGGAGGCGTCGAAGGTGAAGTACGGGTTGCTCTCGTCCTTGGCGGCGGCGCGATGGTTTTCGCCGTCGAAACCGTACCGGACGTTGCGCAGGCCAACGGCGCCAGCCATGTCCTGCAACTCGCAATCGCCATTGGCGGCGCAGGTCAGGCAGTCGAGCGGATGGTCGGAGATGTACAGCTCCATCACACCGCGGCGCAGCTTCGCCAGCTTGTCGGTCTGGGTGTGGACCTTCATGCCGGGGGCGACGGGCGTGGTGCAGGAGGCCGGAGTGCCGCGGCGCCCTTCGATCTCGACCGCGCAGAGGCGGCAGGAGCCGAAGGGTTCCAGGCTGTCGGTGGCGCAGAGCTTCGGCACGGTGATGCCGGCGTCCATCGCGGCGCGCATCACGGAGGTGCCTTCGGGAACGGTGATGGCGCGGCCGTCGATCTCCAGCGTCACCAGGGTCTCGGAGACGCGGGCCGGGGTGCCGTAGTCGGTCTCGTGGATGAGGGTCATCTCGGGTGCTCCTGGGTCGCTCGTTATTCGGCGGCGATGTGGGTGACGCGGACGGCGTGCTGCTTCTTGCGGAAGTCTTCCGGGAAGTGCTTCACCGCGCTGCGCACCGGATAGGGCGTCATGCCGCCCATGGCGCAGAGCGAGCCGTCCACCATCACGTCGCAGAGGTCGGCAAGCAGCTCCAGATTCGCATCGACGTTCTTGCCGGCGATGATCTTGTCCAGCGTCTCCATGCCGCGGGTCGAGCCGATGCGGCAGGGGGTGCATTTGCCGCAGGATTCGGCCACGCAGAACTCCATGGCGAAGCGCGCCTGCTGGGCCATGTCGACGCTGTCGTCGAAGACCACGATGCCGCCGTGGCCGACCATCGCCTCCTGCGCGGCGAAGGCCTCGTAATCCTTGGGCAGGTCGAACTGCGATGGCGGCAGATAGGCGCCGAGCGGGCCGCCGACCTGCACCGCGCGGATCGGCCGGCCGGTGATGGTGCCGCCGCCGAAGTCGTAGAGCAGCTCGTGCAGGGTGATGCCGAAGGCCTTCTCGACGATCCCACCATGCTTGATGTTGCCGGCGAGCTGGAAGGGCAGCGTGCCGCGTGACCGGCCGACGCCGAAGTCGCGGTAATACGCGCCGCCCTTGTCGAGGATGATCGGCACCGAGCAGAGCGACAGCACGTTGTTGACCACCGTCGGCTTCCCGAACAGGCCCTCCAGAGCCGGCAGCGGCGGCTTGGCGCGGACCATGCCGCGCTTGCCTTCCAGGCTTTCCAGCATGGCGGTCTCTTCGCCGCAGATGTAGGCGCCGGCGCCGACGCGGACGTCGAGATGGAAGCTGCGGTTGGTGCCGTGGATGTTGTCGCCGAGCCAGCCCTCGTCATAGGCCAGCTTGATGGCATGGCGCAGGGTCGCCGTGGCGTGCGGGTATTCCGACCGCATGTAGACGTAGCCGGAGGTGGCGCCCACCGCGATGGCGGCGATGGTCATGCCCTCGATCAGGCAGAAGGGATCGCCTTCGATGATCATGCGGTCGGCGAAGGTGCCGCTGTCGCCCTCGTCGGCGTTGCAGCAGACGAACTTCTCGTCCGCCTTGGCCTGCATCACCGTGTTCCACTTGATGCCGGTGGGGAAGCCGGCGCCGCCGCGGCCGCGCAGGCCGCTGTCGGTCACCGCCTGGACGATCTCCGCCTGGGACATCGCCAGCGCGTTCTCCAGACCGCGGAAGCCGCCATGGGCGCGGTAGTCCTCGACCGACAGCGGATCGATGATGCCGCAGCGGGCGAAGGTCAGCCGCTCCTGCTTCTTGAAATAGGGGATTTCCTCGGTCAGGCCGTGGCCCAGATCATGGGCGCCGCCGGTGAGGAAGCCCGCGTCGAACAGGCCGGGCACATCGGCCGGGGTGACGGGGCCGTAGGCGACGCGGCCCTCGGGGGTTTCCACCTCGACCAGCGGTTCCAGGTAGAGCATGCCGCGCGAGCCGTTGCGGACGATGCGCACAGGCAGGTCGCGCTTGGTGGCCTCGGCCCGGATGGCGGCAGCCACGGCATCGGCGCCGACGGACAGGGCGGCGGAGTCGCGCGGGACGAAGACGGTGATCAGATGGCCGCTCATTGCGCGTGACCCTTGTGGGAGTGGCTGAGGGCCCCATGGATTTGACGGGGGATTTGGTTGTGGGCCGTCGGGTTGGTCCGCGTCTCGGCCGCCAGCTCGTCGAAGCGGTCGGGCGAGACCCGGCCGTGCAGGTTCTCGTCGATCATGACGGCGGGGGACAGGGCGCAGTTGCCGAGGCAGAAGACCGGTTCCAGCGTGAAGGCGCCGTCGGCGGTGGTGCCGTGGAAATCGACCTGCAGGCTCTTCTTGATGTGGTCGACCAGCGCGTTGGCGCCCATCGACTGGCAGGCCTCGGCGCGGCAGACCTTGACGATGTGGCGGCCGGGCTTTTCGCGGCGGAATTCGTGATAGAAGGAGACGACGCCATGCACGTCGGCGCGAGAGAGGTTCAGTTCCGTCGCCAGCAGGGGGATGGCCTGTTCGTCGATGTAGCCGAACTCTTCCTGCAGCGCGTGAAGGATCGGCAGCAGGGCGCCGCGCAGATGCCGATTGCTTTCGACAATCGTCATGGCGCGCTCAGCGCTCCACGGATGGCTTGCGTTCACGGGTGTCCCTCCTTGCGATCGTCCGCGCCGCGCTTGGGTTCTCCCCTTGGGTCGGCGTCGTTCTGGCTTGGCTCTGTTGGCTTTTTCCAGGCGTCTCTCAGCGCCCGGCACCGTCAGAGTGGCGGAGGATACGGAATGCCAGCAAATTGTATTTTCCGATGGGCTGATAGCTTTTGGCTATCAAGAGCGGCCCGTCAGCGGATCGCCACCCGCCAGGGGATCATCGCCTCGGCGACGCTGATCGCCACGCGCTGGGCGATGTCGGCATCGGATGCCGCCACCGCCAGCGCCTTGGCCAGCGGCGGCGGCGGGTCGCGGTCGGCATAGGCGAGGCCGACGACGTGGCTCAACTCCGGATCGACCAGCGGCAGGGCGACGATATCCGGATGCGGCGGCACGAAGGTCAGCATCTGGCCGGGGACGATGCTGGCGCAGCTGCCGGCGCGGACGATGGTGTAGAGGGTGACGATGGAGTTGGTTTCCATCGCCGGCTGCACCGTCCGTCCGGTCATGCGGAAGGCGGTGTCGGCGATGCGGCGGTTCTGCATGTCCGGGGTCAGCAGACAGAGCCGGAGATCGGCGGCCGTCTCCCAGGCGACCGCTCCCTCGGCGATCAGCTCCTCGGCCAAGTCGTGGCGGTGGGCCAGCAGGTGGTAGCGCTCGGTGTAGAGCGGCAGGGTGCGGACGTTGTTCAGCGGTTCGTTGTCGAGATAGGTGATGGCGGCGTCGAGTTCGAACTCGTCGAGGCCGCGCTGGATCTCGCGGGAACTGAGCGAGACGACGCTGGAGCGGATGTGCGGGAAGCGGGTGGTGAAGGGCGTCAGCACATGGGGAACCACCGGCAGGGCCGAGGGGATGGCGCCGACCCGCAGATGGCCGGTGACGCCCTGGGCCAGGGCCAGCAGCTCGTGGCGCAGGTTGTCGCGCTCGCCGACGATGCGGCGGGCGTATTCGAGGACTTTCATCCCCTCGGGCGTGAAGCCTTCGAACTTCTGGCCGCGCTCGACGATGGGGACCTGAAGCTCCTCCTCCAGCTGGCGGATGGCGTTGGAGAGGGTCGGCTGCGAGACGTGGCAGCTTTCCGCCGCGCGGCCGAAATGCTTCTCGCGCGCCAGGGCCAGCAGATAGACGAACTTGCGGAACATGATCAGACCGCCGGGTCGAAGGGCGGGACCGGCAGGCCCGGCACATCGACCGTCATGGCGAACAGGCCGCCGGATTGCGGCAGGCGCTCCAGCTCGTCGGCGGGGCGGCCGGCGCTGGCGGTGGTGACGTAGAGGGTGCGCAGGTCGGGGCCGCCGAAGGCCACCATGGTCGGGCAGCGCGCCGGCACCGGATGCTCCGACAGCAGATCGCCGGTGGGGGAGAAGCGCGCGACCCGCCCGCCCTCGTACAGCGCCGACCAATAGCAGCCGTCGGCATCCACCGCCGCGCCGTCCGGCCGGCCGCGGTCGCCGTCCTTCGGCTCCAGCCGGACGAACACCTCGCGGTCGAAGAGGTCGCCGGTGGCGGGATCGTAGCGGTAGCGGTAGACGGTGAAGGTCGGGGTGTCGGAATGGTACAGGGTGCGCCCGTCCGGGCTGAAGGCCAGACCGTTGGAGGTCAGCAGCCCGCCGGCCAGAACCGCCAGCCCGCGCCGGTCGTAGCGGTAGAGATGCGCCTTGCCGCCGGCCTTGGGCTCGTCCAGCGTGCCGGCCAGATAGCGGCCGGCGGGATCGGTCTTGCCGTCGTTGAAGCGGCTGGCGCCCTGGTCCTCCGGATTGGCGGCGAGGCAGGCGACCGGTCTCCCCTCCCCGTCCAGCTGCCACAGGCCGGAGCGCAGGCCGGCGATGAAGCCGCCGCCCTTGCGCGGGGCGGCGCAGCCGATCTCCTCCGGCAATACCATCGCGCGGTTGGCGCCGGTGGCCGGATCGAAGCGGTTCAGCGCCCGGCCCTTGATGTCGACCCAATAGAGCGCCTGCTCGTCCACCGACCAGACCGGCCCCTCCCCCAGCTTGGCACGGGCGTCGAGCACGCAGGTGAAGGCTGGGGTGAAGGCGGGGCCGGCGGTCATCGCGTGATCCTCGGGTCTGCGAACGGACACGCAGGGTCGGACAGATCGGCGGCGCGATCAAGCCTGCCGGTCGGACAATCCGGCGGGGCCGGTCAGGGTGGGGGTATCGGCGACCTCATATCGGACTTCGGGGGGGTGGAACGGCGTGGAACAGGATGCGGCGGATGTCGCATCGGCCGGCGGATCCGTCAGCGGGGATGGGAGAAGGGACCGGCGGCGCGGCGGCTGACCGGGCCGGGGTTGAGGTTGGGGAAATGCTCGTACTCGTTGACGGTCCAGGGGAAGACGCCCTTCGGACCTTCGCCCTCCGGACGGGCCAGGATGGCGGCGACCATGGCCGGATCGGGCTCCCGCCGCTCGCGCAGGTCACCGGGGATGTCGTCGTCCAGTTCGGGGATGGTGACGGCGGGCGGATCCTCGGGCCTGGGGGCTGGCCGGGGAGCCGGCGACGAGTCCTGTTCGGCGGCTTGCCGCCTGGGCGCCGGGCGGTCGAGGCCGTCGAACAGGCCGAGCCGTTCGGCCATCCAGCGGACGGTGGTGCCATCGCCGGAGGTGACCAGCCGCTCGATCTGCTCGGCCACCAGGATGCGCAGCGAGGACAGGCGCAGCTCGGCCTCTCGGTTCAGCGCCTGCCGCTCCCACCACACCCTGTGACGGAAATCCTTCGATCCGTAATAGGCGCGCCAGAGCGTGGTGCGGCTGCACCCCATGGCGCGGGAGACCTGAAGGAAGCTGTTGCCGCGCGCCAGCATGCCGGCGGCCATGATCCACTGCTCGTCATGGAACTGCGAACCGGGGACCAACGAGCCTTCGGACGGCACCGGCGGCTCTTCGGCCCAGCGGGGGAAACGGTCGTTGACGAGGGTACGGCTGTCGAGGGGCATGGCGCGGCTCCGCGAAGGGGTGGGACCTGGGCGGAGAGAGTATAGGAATTTGGTCCGGGGTTGGGGGGATTTTGGGAAAATGGGGGTGGGGTGGGCTGCTTCTGAATCGGAGCGAGCGCTTGACTAAACGCGGATAGCAGCGAAACCCTAAATTCGATCAGCGGCGGTACCGAGCCGTCCACCGGTCTTCCATTTCAATCTGCTCATCCTCCTCCTCCTCCTCAATCTCGTCCAGGAAGAGCAAGGTGATTTGGTATCCTTTATCTTGGCGCATCGCCTGCTCTAGCAGTCGGGGAGCGCGCTGTCCGACCGGCACGTCAAGCCAGACAGAGCCATCGATCTCGCACCACTGCGAGGGCTTACGAAGCGGCATCGCTGGCATGTCAACACTGAAGCTGCCCGCTGGCAGAGGCATCTGGCTCCGAATTGCCAAACATGGGAAATCCCGACTCGGTCGCACGTACCGTACGATGCCGTCCTTGGACATCACAAAGGCGCAGGTGTCGTCGGTCAGTTCGGCATAGCGATTGATTGTTGCCTCGACGCTGGTTTGGTAGAGCCGCTTCAACTCCATTATGTGCGCCATATCAGCATTGCCGAGTTGGCGCATGTGCTTCAGGTAGTAGGGCTTGGGCATCAACAAGCTAGCAGCAAAGCGGTTAGCCTCGGCTTCTATGTGCTTCACCGGGTCTCTGCTGCGCTGCACCGCCATGTCTGCCTTGGTACAGCGCAGGTCCCAACCATGGTATGGGATCAAAAAATGCCCCAATTCGTGGCCGATGGTGAATCGGCGGCGGTCCCCTCGGGCCGCCTGCTGGACCAGAATAACACCGCTGGACTTTTCGGGGTTGGCGACCAATGCACCCTGAAATCCGTCGGTGTCCATCCCCTTGATCTCACAAATACCAACTGCCTCGGCTATTTCTTCGATAGGCACGGGGATCGTCAGATTTGGGTAGTGCCTCAGGAAAGCCGAAATGATCTCCTCGGGCGATCGGCAATCGGCCAAGTCCATACGCAGTTCATCGCTCATGAGCCTTCCTTTGGCTTGTCGCGCAGACGCTCAGCCATGAAGCGTAGCGCTTCCCAATCCTTATCAGACAGTTTTCCCTCAAATTCCCTAAAAAACTGTATCGATGTTGCATCCGCCGAAGGCTGAGTCTCATCCGTTAGGAAAGCCACCGTAACCTTAAAATGCTCGGCTAAGCCCTTGAGAAGATCAAAATTCGGCTTGGTGCTCTTCCCGCCTTCCAATTCCCAAATGTGGGCCTTGGAGACTCCTACCGCATCAGCGACCTGCTGAAGCGACTCCCCCTTCTTGAGCCGCAGCTCCTTCAGTTTCGCGCCTAGTGACATACACCACCTCCGTTTGTGTTCTTGCTTCGTTCTGTCTGCGCCGGTTGGTTCAATACTCCCGGACAGCTCATTCAGTCAATATCAGCCTGTTCACTAGATCGAACATCGCGTTCGCCCCTGTTGACAAGCTATCCTTCCGTACGTATATGTGAACGCATCGTACGCTGACGCAAACAGAGAAAGTGGTGATAAATTATGGCGGGTAAGAACCAGCATGTCGTTCCCCATGGGAACCAGTGGGCAGTTCGCGGTGCCAGCAACAGCCGGGTAACCTCGGTTCACGACACCCAGGCCGAGGCCATCGACCGGGCGCGCAGCATCGCTCAAAACCAGCAGAGCGAGATGCTTATCCACGGCCAGAACGGCCAGATTCGTGAGCGCAACAGCTACGGCAATGACCCGCATCCGCCGAAGGGCTGATCGGGTGGGCCGCATCCTCTGAAGTCTGAAGTCCTTATTCATAAGGAGCGGAAGCTATGCAATTTCAAGGAGCCGTTATCCGCGAACAGGGAATCACCTTCGCCGTGGTCGTGGTCAAGAAACACGTCTTGGACAACTCGTTCGCCGCGCGTGACGCGATCAGCAATTTTCAGCCGGTGTTCCCCGGCATGCCGATCGTGCTCATGGCTCAAGACGGCCGCGGTCGCCCGACCTACTACGGGCGGGATGACATCGCGCGCTTCCTGAGCAACGTCCCGCTGCGCGCAATCCCGTGGCGGCAGTACACCCTGCACTGAGGTTAACCACATGGCAAGATGCACGGCACCAGTAAATGGCCATCGTACTGCGAGCGCGGCAGCGGCCTGCCCCGCATGTCGTGGCGGCTATCGCAGTTCCCCGTCGTACTCGGTCTACTCGTCTCCATCCTACACCCCATCCTATTCTCTGTCGGGGAGCAGCGGGGGCGGTCGGAGCAGCATCGGCGGGTCCAGCAGCAGTGGAAGGCCGCGCTGGTCGCGAGCGGGTTCGTCCGCGGTGTACACACCTGCTGAAGTGCGGGCACTCACACCAATCCGCGAAAGCGTCGAGAAGCGAGCTTCCTTACCTGACCTTCGGGACGTCTTTCTCTGTCACGCATGGGATGACCGGAAAGGTGCTGCCAGGGAGTTGCACGATCTACTGGAGTCCCGTGGTGTCTCGGTCTGGTTCAGTGAGAAGGATGTTCCTCTCGGGACATCGTTGCTTCGCGAGATTGACAAGGGACTGGCAAAGTCACGCGTTGGGATCGTGTTGGTGACCCCTGAACTGCTGCGCCGTGTCAAAGCAGAGGGCATCGCCGACAAAGAGCTTTCGGCACTCCTGGCGCGTGACCTGCTTGTTCCCGTCGTGCACAACACGACATATGAAGCTCTAAGGGAAATCAGCCCCCTGCTCGGGTCGCGAAGCGGCCTGAGCACTACAGAAGACTCAATGACAGACGTTGCGACTAAGATTGCTGAACTAGTCATGCCCTAGACCATGGCCGGCAAATCGATAGCTGTGCGGAAAAGTAAAGGGGAGGCAATATCCTCCCCTTTATCTTTCAGCTTATCATCTCGAATGGAACAAACTTGGGGATCCGAGTAGTAGGGTAACCTTCCCGACACCCCCGAAATCGGATTAAGGACTGGTGATGAATCCGTCATCCCCTCCCTTACCCCTCCTCCCCCATCGCCTCCACCGCCCGGCGCGAGGCGACGCAGCGGGCGATCTCGCTCAGCAGCTGCACGCGGTCAATGGGCTTGGGCACATGGCAGTCCATGCCGGCCTCGTAGCAGCGGGCGATGTCGTCGGGGAAGGTGTTGGCGGTCAGCGCAACGATGGTGACGCGGCCGGCCGGGCCGGGCATGGCGCGAATGGCGCGGGTCGCCTCCAGGCCGTCCATCACCGGCATGTTCACGTCCATCAGGATTGCGTCGAAGGGCTCGCGCCCATCCACCGCCGCTGCCGCCGCAACCGCCTGCGCCCCGTCCTCCACCGCCGCGACGCTGTGGCCGGCCTGCTTCAGCAGGGTGACGGCCAGCAGGCGGTTCATCTCCACATCCTCCGCCACCAGGATGCGCAGGGGCTCGGCCGCCGATGGCGCGGGGGCGGGCTTCGGGGCGGGCGGCTCGGCTGCTGGCGGGGACGGGGGCGGCGGGGGCAGCCCGGCGACAGGCTGCGGGGCGGGGGCGGGGGTGGGCTCGGGGGCCGACTGGGGCGGGGCCAGGGGCGCAGATGGGGCCAGCGGGTGCAGGCGGGCCAGACGGTCGCGCAGCTCCAGCGGGTCGTAGGGTTTGGCAATCAGGTCGTAGCCGCCCATCGCCACGTCGTCGGCCACCACTGCATGGGCGGCGAAGCCCGAGGCCAGCAGAACCGGCAGGTCGGGGCGCAGGCGCCGCGCCTCGCGCGCCAGCTCCGCCCCGTTCATGCCCGGCGGCATCACGATGTCGCTGAACAGCAGGTCCAGCGGCTCGTCCCCGCGCAGCACCACCAGGGCCTCGCCGGCGCCGGACGTGCCGATCACCCGGTGGCCCCAGCTGCGCAGCAGGGCGCAGCCGTGCTCCAGGATGTTGTGGTCGTCCTCCACCATCAGGATCGACAGGCTGGGCCGGCCCACCGGCGGGCGGACGGTGCCGCCGCTCTCGTCGGCCAGACGGTCGGGGGGGAAATGCAGGGTGACGGTGGTGCCCTGCCCCACCCGGCTCGACAGGGTCATGGTGCCGCCATGCAGCTCCACCAGACGGCGGGTCAGCGGCAGGCCCAGCCCGGCGCCCTCGGTCTGGCGGTTGGCCGGGCTCTCGACGCGGGTGTAGGCCTGCAGGACGCGGCCCAGATCCTGTTCGGGAATGCCGATGCCGGTGTCGCTCACCTCCAGCAGCAGGCCGCCGTCATGGGTGGGGGCGGGGCCGGCGGTCAGCGAGACGGCGCCGCCGGAGGGCGTGTATTTGACGGCGTTGGACAGCAGGTTCAGCAGGATCTGGCGGAGGCGCCGCTCGTCGCCGCGCAGGAAGCGGGCGGCGGGGTCCACCTGCGCCGAAAGGACGATGCCGGCGCGGGCGGCGCGCGGGGTCAGCAGGCGGATGGCGAAGGTGGCGGCGGCGTCGAGATCGACCGCCTCGTCGTCCAGCACCAGCTGCCCGGCCTCCGCCCGCACATGGTCGAGGATCTCGTTGATCAGCTCCAGCAGGTGCTGGCCGCTGTCGCGGATGTTGACGGCGAAGTCGCGGTAATGGGCGTTGCCGACCGGCCCCTCCGACTCCCGCGCGATCAGGTCGGCGAAGCCGATGACGGCGTTCATCGGCGTGCGCAGCTCGTGGCTCAGGCTCGCCAGGAACTCGGTCTTGCTGCGGCTGGCCGACTCCGCCGCCTGGCGGGCGTCCTGAAGCTCGGCCTCCATGATCTTGCGGGCGGTGACGTCGCGCTCGACGCTGACGTAATCCTGCGGGGCGCCCCAGTCGTCGGTGACCAGCCGCACCGCCGCCTCGATCCACACCCAGCGGCCATCGGCATGGCGCAGGCGGTAGGTGGTCTTCAGGGTCGGGCGGTCGGGCGTCAGCTGCGCCAGACCGGCGGACAGGGCGTCGCGGTCGTCGGGGTGCACCCGCTCCACCAGCGGGCGGCCGATCAGGTCGGAAGGCGCGCAGCCCAGGCTGTCGCGCGTCGCCTCCGAACAGAAATGCCGCACGCCGTCCAGCCCGATGCGGCCGATGATGTCGGTGACGCTGCGCGCCAGCAGGCGGTAGCGCGCCTCGCTGGCGCGGATCGCACGTTCGGCCTCGTGGCGGCGGGTGATGTCGCGGGCGCCGACCGACAGCATGACGATGGCGCCGCTCTCGTCGCGGATCGGCACCTGCGACACCTCCCACCAGCGGGTGACGCCGTTGTGGGTGTGCTGCTCCTCGAAACGGATGGGGGCGCCGGCGTCGATGCAGGATTGCAGGTCGGCCATCGCCTTGGCGGCCAGATCGGGCGGCAGCAGGCTGTCCAGCGGCTTGCCGGCCGCGTCGGCGGCGCGGCCGCCCATCGCGCGCTGGGCGGCGGCGTTGGCACTGTGCAGGGTGAAGCCGCCGGTCTCGCCGACGCGGATGATCGCCAGGCTGTCGGCGGAGCTGTCGAACACGGCGCGGAAGAGGGCGGCGCTCTCGGCCAGGGCGTTCTCGTCGGCGACGCGGCGGTGCTCGCGCGCCAGCATGGTGCCGAGCAGGCCGATGCCGAGCGTGGTGAAGGCGGTCAGCGGCAGCGCCGCCTCCGCCAGCACCCGCAGGCCGAGCTCCAGGTCGGGCAGCAGCAGGAAGGCCAGCAGGGTCAGCGGCGTGATGGCCAGCCCGAACAGGGCCAGCAGGCCGAAGCCGTAGGCGCCCTTCCCTTCGCCGCGGTTGCCGGTGCCGGCAGCGCGCCGCTCCATCGGCCGGGCCAGCAGCGGCGCCACCAGTGCCGTCAGCAGGATGCCCACCAGACCGGTCAGCGAGCCCATGCCGCCCAGCCACAGCCGCACCCCGCCCGCCGCGGCGGCGGAGATCAGGGCGGCCGGCCAGCCGCCGAACAGCCCGGCCAGCCCGATCATCGCGTTGCGCAGGTCGACCAGCACCCCGCCTTCGACCGGGTAGGCGTCGAGCATCGAGATGGCGGCGGCCACGCCGAACAGCAGGCCGGACATCAGGGCAAAGGGCAGGCGCCGCGCTCCGAACCGCCGCAGCACGTAACGGTAGGCGAGCAGGACCAGCGCCAGCAGCCCGACGCCGTGCGCAAGGGCGATGATGATGCCGGTTCCCATGCTCCGCCCCCCAGCGGCAATCCCGATCCCAGCCTCAATTCCAGAGTCCGAAATTCGGGGCGAACTTTTACACAGGCAATGAAACAAGAAAAAGAAACGATTCGAAACAGCCATATGGGCTTTTTATATAGCCCTGCCGCCGCAAGTGGTCGAACCGCCCTTTCCGCTGCCGAAATGAGATCTGCGGCAGGATCGGCACCACGCGGCTGTCGTGTTCAGCCGCCGATTCGGCTAGGATGCCCCGCGCGAATTGTTCGTGGTCGTCGTGTTTTCGTGGGCTTCGGCATGCTGTTCAAGGTTTTTTCACGGAGCCTGGTCGCCCGGACGACGGCATCGGCGGTGCTGCTGGTGTCGGTGCTGATCGCCGTGCCCATGGTGGTGCTGATCCAGGCCGACGTGCGCAACACGCGGGCCGAGCTGGCCATACGGGCGGAGATGGCGACCAGGATCGTGCTGGACGACGTGGCGAACGCGCTGTGGGACCTCGACCCCGAAGAGGCGGTGACGGCGCTGATGCCGCTGCGCTCGATCGACAGCTTCGCCGAGGCGGTGATCCTGGGGACCCATGGCGAACGCTTCGCCACCTTCCGCAAGCCGGGCGTGACCATCGTCAGCGAAGCCGCCGCAACGGCCGCCGCCGTGCCGCTGACCCACCAGGACCGGACCGGCGCCGTCCGCAACATCGGCACGCTGCTGGTCCGGCTGGACACCGGCCCGACCGACGCCGCCATCCGCCACCATGTGCTGGTGCTGAGCGGGGTCGGCGCCGTCACCCTCCTGCTGGTGGTTCTGGGGGTGGTGTGGGCGACCCGCGGCATGACCCTGCCCATCGCTGGCATGACCCGCGCCATGGCCGATCTGGCGGCGGGCGACGTGACGGTGGACGTGCCCGTCCGCCACCGCGACGACGAGATCGGCCGCATGGCCAAGGCGCTCGCCACCTTCCGGCAGAACGCCATCGACCTGCGCGCCGCCAAGGAACGGGCCGAGCAGGCGGTGGCGTCGAAGGCCAAGTTCATGGCCGCCGCCAGCCACGACCTGCGCCAGCCGGCCCAATCGCTGCTGATGCTGACCGCCATGCTGCGCGCCACCGCCCCCAGCCCGAAGGTGGCGGAATCGGCGCGCAAGATCGAACAGGTCGTCATGACCCTGAAGCAGTTGCTGGACGAGCTGCTGGAGGTGTCGCGGCTGGACGCCGGCGGCGTCACGGCGAACAAGGCCGTGCACGAGGTCGCCGACCTGTTCGATGCGCTGGACTCGCAATACGGCCCGGTGGCGCGCAACAAGGGGCTGGCCTTCGCCGTGCCGCAAACCCGCGCGCCGGTGGTGACCGACCGCATTCTGCTGCTGCGCCTGCTGGGCAATCTGATCGACAACGCGATCCGCTACACCGCCAGCGGGCAGGTGCAGGTCGCCTGCCTGGAATCCGGCGGCACCCTGATCGTGGAGGTGCGGGACACCGGCATCGGCATCCCCGAAGACCGGCTGGACGCCATCTTCGAGGAGTTCCACCAGATCGGCAACCCCGAGCGCAACCGCGACAACGGCATCGGCCTGGGGCTGTCGATCGTCAAGCGGCTGGCGACGGTGCTGGACCACCCGGTGAAGGTGCGCTCCACACTGGGCAAGGGATCGGTCTTCTCCGTCACCATCCCGCTGGCCCCAGTGGAAACCGTTGCGGTGGAGCCTGCTGCCGCTCCACCTGCCCCTGCTCCCGCCCCTGCGGCACCGATGGCGACGCTGGCGGATGCCCCCAAGGACGGAGAGATCGCGATCCTGGTGATCGACGACGACAGCTTCGTGCTGTCCGCCATCTCCATGTTCCTGACCAGCGCCGGGCATCGCGTGGTCGGCGCCTCCACGGTCGCACAGGGGCTGCGGGCGGTGGAGGACGGAACCGTCCGCCCCGATGCGGTGATCGCCGACTACCATCTGTCCGCCACCGAGAATGGCCTGGATTTCATCGCCGAGCTGTGGACGCGGCTGGGCCTGCGGATTCCGGCGGTGCTGATCTCCGGCCGGCTGGACGGGGCGGTGACCAGCCGGGCGGCGGAGATGGGCGTGATCGTGGCCGCCAAGCCGATCATGCCCGACCGCCTGTCGACGCTGGTGGAGGCGATGACCGCCTCCCGCCCTGCCCTGTCCGTCGCGGGCGATACATCCCGCCCCGCATAGTACCCATCCTGCATAAGACTGGGCCGGCCGAAGTCATCGGCCGGGCGCCGGATGCTTAGGACCAAAAATAATCTCACATATCCGGCTGTGCTGTGGCACAACATTGACGCCATGCCCGGAACCAGTCTTGCAACCGGCGTCACGGGCTGGAAACAAGCAACCTCGGAGGACTCCATGCGCGGCGCCACCATGACCGACATCACGCGTGCCTGGGACATCATCGCCGGCTTCGACTTCGGCTATGTGGTCGACCGGGCGGTCGCTGCGGGCATGACCCGCGCCACCTCCGAGATCGCGCTGCACCAGTTGAAGGCCTTCCTGCTGGCCTGCGCCGAGCATCCGGATCGCGACATCGTTCCGCAGTCGGCCGCCTGCGACGACCTGTGGCACGAGTTCATCGTCGCCGACACCCGCGCCTATTTCCGCTTCTGCGAGGCGGTGTATGGCGAGTACCTCCACCACAACGGCGTCGCTGTCCCCGCCGACCGCATGGCCGCCGCCCGCGCCGACAGCGCCCGCCTGTTCGCCACTGCGGATTGCCTGCGCGAGGCCAAGAGCGCCGACTGCCTGCGTGAAGCCGAGGCCGCTGACTGCCTCCGCGAAGCCAAGAGCGCCGACTGCTTGCGTGAAGCGAAGGCCGCTGATTGCCTCCGCGAAGCCAAGAGCGCCGACTGCCTGCGCGAGGCACGGTCGCAGGACGCCTGACACAACCCGGCGGCTTCAGAAAAAGCCCCTGTCCGTCACGCGGACAGGGGCTTTTTCTTGCCCGCATCTCCCTGCCCACGCCACCCTGCCCTTTGCCGGTTCAGCCGAAGTTGAGGCCCCCGAACGGCGTGATGAAATTGTCGCTCAGCACGTTGCCGCGCAGCGCCACGTAATCCGGCACCACCAGCGGGATCACCGGCAGATCCTTCATCACCAGGCACTCGGCATCCTTGTAGACCTCGGCGCGGCGGTCGGGGTCCGCGATGGCCATTGCGCGTTCGACAAGGCCATCGAACTCCGCATTGGACCAGCCGACGGGATTGAAGCGGCTGCGGCTGCTGAACAGCTCGTCCAGGAAGTTCATCGGGTCGGGGTAGGTGGCGGT
Source organism: Pseudomonadota bacterium (assembly GCA_023423695.1). Lineage (GTDB taxonomy): Bacteria > Pseudomonadota > Alphaproteobacteria > Azospirillales > Azospirillaceae > Azospirillum. Next base: position 60,199 of record JAFAFA010000155.1, read on the forward strand.
CCAGCCGAACAGGAAGGAGTCGTAGTCGCGCCGGCGGGAGCGGGCGATGAACTCCTGCCGCGGCGCGGTGACCAGCTTCGCCGGGATGCCGGCATTGTTCCACTGCGACACGTAATAGACGAACTCGCGCCGGTATTCCGGCACGACGGTGACGGTGAAGGGATCGATGCCGCGCCCTGCCGGATAGCCGGCCTCTTCCAGCAGGCGCGCCGCCAGCGTCGGGTCGTAGGCCAGCGGCTCCAGCTTCTCGTTCGACAGCAGGGCCGGCGGGACGACGCCGTTGTGGACGGCAGCCACGCCGCGGAAGAAGCGTTCCGCCATCGCGTTGCGGTCGATCAGCAGCGACATCGCCCGGCGCACCCGCAGATCGGCGAAGGCCTTCACCCGGCGCGGGTCGAGCGCCACCACCCGCATCTGCATCCGCTGCACGTTGGACAGCGACCGCTTGAAGCCGGGATCGTCCATCACCCCGCGCAACGCATCGGTGTCGACGAAGGTGAAATCCACTTGGCTGTCGTTGAACAGCGTGATGCCGTCATTGCCGATGCCGGTGGCAAGGAAGGACACCCGCTCGAACGGCACCGCACCGCCACGCCAGCTTGGATTGGCCTCCACATCGATGCGGATGCCTTCGGTCGAGCGGGCGAGCCGGTAGGGACCGGTGCCCGCCGACATGGTGCGGAACCAGTCGGGACCGGCCTTCTCGACCGCCTCGACATCGACGATGTGGAAGCGGGCGAAGGGGAAGACGGCGTTGGGTTCGTCGCAGACGACCTCCAGCGTCCGGTCGTCGATCACGGTGACGCCCGACAACCCGCTGGCCGTCTTTGCCCGCAGCTCCCGGAAGCCGCGGACCTTGGACAGGGCCAGCAGGGCGAAATTGGCGCCGTCGCCCGCCAAAGCCGCTTCGAAACTGCGTTTGACGGCGGCGGCGGTGAAGGGTCGGCCGGTGTGAAAGGTCACGCCGTCGCGGATCGTCAGCCGCCAACGCCGCGCGTCCTCCGAGGCTTCCCAGGCTGTGGCAAGACCCGGCAGGATGCGCCCCTGCGTATCGACGCTGGTCAGGCTTTCATACATCGAGCCCAGGATCTGCCGTGCGACCAGATCGCTGACGGTCAGCGGATTGAGCGCCGCCGGCAGGGATTTCAGCCCGATGCGCAGGGCGCCGGCGGCGGCCAGCCCCGGCCGCGGCAGTGCGCCGGACAGGGCGGCGGCTCCGAGAAGGCTCCCGAACGCGCCAAGGAAATGTCGTCTCTGCACAGCCGGCATCGCTGATCCGTCGCGTCGTAGTCTTGCCGGCAATCCTTAGCATGGGGCAGGGCAGGCGGTCACCCTGGACGACCGCCAGAGGCTTTCGCACTCGAAAGCAACCGGCGGTCGCGCATTGTCAGGACAGCAACTGGAACGTGCTTTCGAATGCGAAAGCCTCAGCCGTTCAGCAGGGAGTCGATGCGGTCGCGCAGGGCCTGCAGCCGTTCGCGGTGTTCGCGCTGCAGGGATTGGGCGACCGTGTCGATGGCGGCCAGATCCTTGTCCATGCGGTTGATCGCTTTGCCCAGCACCCGCATCGGCTCGGCCGTGGAGGATGCCGCAGGACGGGCCGCCCGCACGGCACCGACCGTCAACCCGCCGGTGCGCGCCGTCTGCCAGAGCCGGCGCAGCTCCGCCTCGTCCTCGACGAAAGCCAGTTCGACCAGGGCGGAACGGGAGACCGCGTCCGGATTGGCGCGATAGTCGGCCAGGATGTCGTCGGGCAGGCGCAGCACCTTCAGGCGCTTGGACACCTCGGCCTCCGAACAGCCGACGGCCGCGGCCACCTCCGCCTGGGTGTAGCCATGCGCCTCGATCAGCTGGGACAGGCCGCGGGCGAGGTCGATGGCGTCCAGATCCACGCGCTGGACATTCTCGATCAGCGCGATCTCTTCCGGACGGCCCTTGGTGATGATCGCGGCGATGGTGCCGCGGCCGAGCAGCCGGTGGGCGCGCAGCCGCCGCTCGCCGGCCACCAGACGGTAACGGCCCTTTTCCGCCCCCTCCTGCACCAGCACGGGTTGCTGCAACCCGTGGCGGGCGATGGAGTCCGCCAGCGACTTCAGGGACTCGTCGTCGAAGACCGTGCGCGGCTGGCCGGGATTGGTCTCCACGGCGTCGAGATCGACTTCCACCAGCCGGGGCAGCACGCCGCTCAGCCCGAACATGCGGTCGGTTTCGGCAGCGAAGCCGGCCTCCTTGGCCTGGAGCACGGTGGCGGCGGTCTGGCGTGTCAGCTTCTTAGGCGGCATCGACGGTCTCCTGCAGGCGGCCCATGGCGGTCAGCAGCGCGGCGGCGATGGCGGCATAGCTTTCCACGCCGGGGGCGCCGATGTCGGCATCCAGCGTGATGACGTTGGCGCCGGCCGCCTGGGCGTAGATGGTCGCGCGCGGCACCGGCGGGAACACGCGGCGGCTGTCGCCCCACAGGCGCTGGATGTCGTCCAGCGACGAGCGGTCCTGGGTCTGGCGCGGGTTGACCATGGTCGGCAGGATGCCCAGCACCTCCAGCCGCGGGTTCAGCCGGCGCTGGATCTTGGCGACGGTATCGAGGAAAGCGCTGACGCCGAGGATGGCGTGCGGTTCCGCCTGACAGGGCACCAGGACGTAATCGGCGGCGGTCAGGGCGTTGATGGTCACGGCGCCCAGGTTGGGGGCGCAGTCGATGACGATCACGTCGTAACGCGCCCGCACGCCGTCCAGCATCTCGGCCAGTGCCGTCTGGGCGTTGGTCAGGTTGCCCGGCAGCTCGGTGTCGGCGCTCGCCAGCGCGATGCTGGAGGGGACGACGTCGAGGCCTTCGACACCGGTGGGGCGGATCACCGTGTCCAGCGGCGTCTTGCCCATCAGAGCATGATAGAGGACCTTCCCCGCTTCGGTCAGCGCCACCACGTCGGTCTGCGGCACGCCGACATGCACGGTGGCGTTGCCCTGCGGATCGGCATCGACCAGCAGAACGCGGTTTCCGGCCCGCGCCAGGATGAAGGCGAGGTTGATGGATGTGGCGGTCTTGGCGGTGCCGCCCTTCTGCAGACCGACGGCGACGGTGGTGCCGCGGCGGGGCAGGGCGCTTTCAGGCCGTTCCAGATCCAACAGCAGAAGCCGGCCCATCACGTCACGGGGCAGGGCCTCCTTGCCGGTTTCCCACTTGCTCAACCTCTGCTTGTCGTATTTGCGGCCGGTCAACTCGTTGACGAACGCCGCCATCTGCGTCTGGGTCAGGCCGCGCCGTTCCCGCAACGCTTTCAACTGTTCCCCTGTCACGCCCCGTCCTCCTGCCCCGGCACCGGTTGCGGCGACCCTACCAAGTCGTCGCCACTCCGGCAACGGGTGTCTACCGAAGGGGTGTAGCTCCCGTCCCGGAAGAGGGAACGGGCCCGCCGCGAAGCGGTGGGAAGGGGGAGGGTGGCGCAAGAGACCATGCGGTTCGGGAGTCTTGGGTTACCCCTCACCCTCTCCACTTCGTGGGTCCCCTCCCTCTCCCGAGACGGGAGAGGGCATTCAGCACAAGAATCAAACCGTCTCGTCGTATTCCACCTTCGGAACGTCGATCCAGTTCTCAGGCTGGCCTTGGTCCTTCTTCCAGAACAGCACCGGCAGATCGGCGTTCAGCACGCGGCCCAGAACGGCGCCGCGCGCCTTCATCGTCTCCTTGTATTCCGCCGTCTCGACGATGCGCACGCCATAGCCGGGGATGCGGTCGGCGGCCAGCACGGGGCCGAGCGCGTTCTTGAACTTGCGCAGGTCGTTGTCGGAGCCGACGCGCTTGCGCAGGGGCTCCAGCGCCATCCAGAAGGCATGGCCGCGGGCAAGATGGGCGCGGGCGATCTCGTAGAGGCGCTTCTCCACCGGCTTCAGCGCGAAATACTGGTCGTCATAGCTCAGCAGATTGTGGCCCAGCGCCGCGCGGGTGACCCAGCCCGACAGGGTCAGCTTCAGCCCGCGCACCGCGCGCTCGCCGTCCTTCTTGCGCTGGTAGAGCAGCTTGTAGTCGGAAATCCACGAGAAGGCGCCGCTCTCGCCCTCGCCGCCGGTTTCCAGGTTGGTCTTGATCTGCGTGCCCTGCAGCCGTTCCAGCGCCCCTTCGATCTTGTCGTAGGCGCTGCCGCCGGCGGTCTTGCCGACGATGCGCTGGAGGTCGCTGGTGGTGAAGTGCAGTTCGCCCAGCTTGGACGGGCCCTTGCCCGACTCCATCTTCTCGCGCAGCAGCGAGATGGCGTAGAGCAGCACCGCCTTGTCCCAGATCGTCGCGACGCCGACATTCTTCGGCGCCCGCACCTCGATCCGCACCTTGCCGTCGTCATAGGTCGGCAGCGATTCTGCCTTGTCCTTCGACAGGCCGAACAGGCTGTAGACCATCATGTGGCGGTCGTTCTGGACATCGCCGGTCAGCGGGGAATCGAGCCGCAGAGCCAATTGCAGCGGCCGGTCGAGCAGCTCGGCGTTGGTGGTCTGGGTCATGCGATCTCTCCGCGGGTGCTGTGCGGCGTGAAGTGGGTTGAAGCCATAATCCACAAGCCCGCCCCCCTGTTCCACAGCTCCGGCTCAAACGTCGCCGTTCTGCCGAAAGATTCCCGCGAACGACGCGATTTGCTCCGTCGAATGTCGCCGTTCTGCCAGTTTTTCCGACCCGGGCCGGTGAGAGGCGTCGGGTGGCGGTAAGGTGTGCGACTGCCGCCCATCGCCTGACCGGTGGCAGCGTCAACGTCTGCGTTCTGCCGTGCCGGGGGATGGCGGACCGAGGGGAGCCTGCCGCAAGTCATTGTTTTCACCTGATTATCACCCTATGGCACCGCCCCGAACCAAGTCGAACTGCCCCCTGAACGGCTCCCGACTGGCAGAACGACGACGTTCGGACGATCCGCCGAAGGGCCGATTCCCGCCCGATTCTCCCCCGATTCTGGCCGGGCGGCAGTGGGGAGGGGGAGGGGGAGGCTCCATTATTCGGCAGAACGGCGACGTTCGCGGCCAGGATCCGGCGGACACAAAGCTCTGGTCCCGAAGAATCTTTCGGCACAACGGCGACGTTCGGACCCGAATCTTTCGGCACAACGGCGACATTCGCGGCGGGACGGCCGATGGGATGACGTCACAAGTGATTGATTCCCGCAGCAGAATCCCGCCACCGCCCTTTGGACCGTCGCTGATGTGCCAGTTTCCGAAGACCGTGGACAGACGCGCAACGGCACGTACACAGTTCAAAAAACGGGCGAAAACCGCCCTCACGCCATCAACCCGCGTCCATGCCAGTTCCTGGCCGACGCCACGGGATCGTGCATCTTGAAGGAGAGCACCATGACGTAACGGAGGACCGACCTCCGCAAACACAAAAGGCCCGGATTGCTCCGGGCCCTTCGTGTCGGACGGAGGAGACCGAGGGAAACCCGGGCACCCCACATCTGGCGGTTTGGCGACTCCATGATGGCAGGGCAGCCCCGTGAAGCCAAGCGGATTCATGACGAGTCCGTTGACGCCCTTCCCTTGTCTCCACCCGTCCACGGATCGACCGACAGACGGGTGTCCCAATGAAGCCATACATCGACATGTACAGGCGCTGGATTGCCGTGCCCGGCATCCAGGCCGCCGACATCGCGGTGTTGTCCGCGCTCTATGCCCATGCCGACCGCGACGGTGTCTGCACCGCCACGCAAGGAGAGCTGGCGGAGGAGCTCGGGCAAAGCCGTGCCTGGTTCAATGCCGTGCTGAAGGGCCTGCAGGCACCGTCGGCAGCGCTGGTCTGCGCCCAGCCGCGGCGAGGCCTGCGCGGTTTCGCCTATCGGCTGATGGGCATGGAGGGCGTCACCGCCGGCATGTCCTGTCAGCCGGCTGACACCAGCGGTTCGCCGGCCGGCTTCTCCTTGGATTCCCAGAATCCTGAATCCTCCTCCTCCCAAACGGGCGGGGAGAATGCGCGGCAGGATGGGGCATTGCCCGCCGATTGGCAGCCCGATGCCGCCGATCTCGCCTGGGCGGCGCAGGAGCGGCCGGAGGTCGATGCCGGCCGGGTCACCGCGAAGTTCGTGGCGTGGTGCCGCAAGGCCCATGCCCGCAACGGCTACCGCCCGCCGGATCCGGGTGCCGCATGGCGGCGCTGGATCGCCCGGGAACTGGTCGCTCCGCCCGATGCATCCCGTGATCCCGCCGCCCAACCGTCCCCTTCCATTCCGTCCGCCGTTCGCAACCACCGCCGGGAGCCCCGCCATGATCGCCGTTCCGTCCTTCCCCGCAGCGGATCCGCGCCCGATGTCACGTCCAATGCTGCCGTCCGCAACCGCGAAACCCTCGCTGCCCTGCGCCTTCGCCTCGCTGGCCAGTCTTGAGGTCGCCGACCTGCGGTTCGAGACGCAGGATCTGTCACCGGACGAGATCGGGGCGCTGGCCGACCGGGTGGAGCAGGCCGTCGGCGCGCTGACGCCGCCGATTGGGATCGAGAATGTGCTGATCGGCCTGGAAAAGCTGGCCGACCGTTTCGCTCTGGAATTGCCCGATGCCGAGTTGCTGGAGGCGGACGTGCGGGCGATGGCCGATTGGCCGGCCGACCGCTGGATGGCGGCCTTCGAGGCGGTCTGGTCGAATTTCCGCAGCGGATGGAGCCGGTTCCCGACCCTGGGCGACTTCCGCGACGCGCTGGCCGCCCTGCCGGCGGTGGGCGAGAGCCGTGCGGCCGACGATCTGCGGCGTCTGGCCTCCCGCCTGCGCCAGGAACAGTGCTTGCGTGCCCGCACCGAGGAGCAGCGCCGCCGTGCCCGTGCCCGCGAAGCGGCCTTGGCCGAGCGGCAGTGGGAACTGGCGCTCGGCCGTCAGGCGGATCCGGCAGCGCGGCTTCCGAACTCCTCCGCAGGCGGGACAGAAATGGGCAAGGACGCGGATCCGGCGGCCGGTGAGGACCGACCGGCGTCAGCCGGCGGAAGTCCAGTCCGGCTTCAGCCCCTCCTTCCAGGCAAAGCGGACCAGATGGTCGTCAACCACCGCCTTGACGCGGGCCAGCGCCTCGGCATCCGCCGCCTCGCAACGCAGGGTCAGCACGCCGTCGGCCGCCGTCATCGCACAGCGTCCCCAGGGGAACAGCGCCTCGCCGGCAGCGGCGTCGTAGCGCACCGCGATCTTGTGGGCGAAATGCTTGCAGAGCTGCTGCAGATACCGGCTGGCAAGGGCGGTCGGAACAGCGGCCGTTTCGGTCAGCATGAATGCGCTCCCCATGATGGTCTGCACTCCGTCCGGAGCCTGACCGTCGCGTCGGGAGGGAAGGGCCGTCCTTCCGCCGTCTGCACCCCGCTCCGATCATAGCCGCCGGTGGCGCGATGATATTGGATAATGCGACGCATTCGCAATGGGGATTGCGCAGGTTGGCCCTGTGCCGCTTCCGCGGAGGTTGAGTCCGGATGCGGAGCGGTATCCGCAGAGGTTGCTTTCGAAAAGGAAAGGCGGGCGAAAAAGAAAATGGGCGGATCCGCGGTCAAGCGGATCCGCCCAAGGCAAGGAGACTGAAAGCCGGCGCCCGAACGTGCCTGCAAAGGCGCCGGCGTTCCGGCGGTCCGGCTGCACGGGGAAGCGCAACCGGGACCGTCCGAACCGAGCGTCTCCTATTCCTGTGTCTTCATCACCCCGCGATCAGGCCGCGCAGCTGCCGGTTGGCGACCGCCAGCATGGCGAGATCGACCGCCGGCTGGGCGCGCAGCTCAGCCAGCAGTTGCTCGACGCGCTCCACCACCAGACTGCGACTGGCGATCCACGCATCGACCGCCGCGGACTCGGCGCCTTCGCTCTCCAGAACGCGGATGGTCAGCGCGCTCTGATGGGCGAACAGGTCGTCGATGATCGCGGCGACCGCCTGACGCTGCCAGTGGTTGTCGACCTTGGCGCCGTCGGCGCGGTCGCGCAGCCATTCCAGGCCGAAGCGGCGGCCCAGGCCGAAATAGACCGAGGCGACGCCTTCCACCGCGCGGCCGGTGCGCTCGGCGATCCGCACCAGATCCGGGGCGGCGGCCAGCACCGGCAATGCGGCGACCCGGCGGGCCAGATCCTCCGGCACGCCCTGGGCGGTGGCGTCGGCGACGCGGGCGGCGAGGCGGGAGGATTCCTCGGCATCCAGGAAATGGTCCAGCCCGGCGGCCAGAGTTTCCACGCCCGGACGGAAGGAGGCGGACTCCCGGCCCAGATCCAGCGGATGCGGGCTGTGCGCCAGGAACCAGGCGACGGCACGATCCATCAGATGGACCGTCTCCAGCATCAGCGTGGTCTGCAGGGCGGCCGGAACCGCGTTGTCCAGACCGTCGATGGCATCCCACAGCGGGCGAAGCTGGAACACGTCGCGGGTGATGGCATAGGCGCGGGCGACGTCCGCCGGGCCGAGGCCGGTCTTCTCCACCATGTCGCGGACGAAGGTCGGGCCGACGCGGTTGACCAGACTGTTGGTGACGGCGGAGGCGATGATCTCGCGGCGCAGGCGGTGGCGGAAGATCGCCTCGCGGTGGCCGTCGCGCAGCGGCTGCGGGAAGTAGCGCAGCAGATCATCGACCGTCGCCGGATCGTCCGGCAGCTCGGACGCCAGAAGGTCGTCGTACAGCGTGATCTTGGCGTAGGCCAGCAGCACCGCCAGCTCCGGCCGGGTCAGGCCGCGCCGCTCGGCCATACGCTGGGCCAGCTCCTCGTCGGTCGGCAGATACTCGATGGCGCGGTTCAGCCGGCCGCTGCGCTCCAGGTTGCGGATGAAGCGGGACTGCGCCTCCAGCAGGGCGGCGCCTTGCGCCTCGGCGATGGTCAGCGCGCCGGTCTGCCGGTAGTTGTCGGCCAGCACCAGCCCCGCCACCTCGTCGGTCATCGCCGACAGCAGGGTGTCGCGCTGCTTCAGCGTCATGTCGCCCCGCGCCATGACGTCGCCCAGCAGGATCTTGATGTTCACCTCATGGTCGGAGGTGTCGACGCCGGCCGAATTGTCGATGGCGTCGGTGTTCAGGCGGACACCCTTTCCGTCGCGCCCCTTCTGCGCCGCCTCGATGCGGCCGCGCTGGGTGACGCCCAGATTGGCGCCTTCGCCGACCACCTTGGCGCGGATCTGGCCGCCGTCGACGCGCAGGGCGTCGTTGGCCTTGTCGCCGGCCTCGGCGTTCGTTTCGGTCGATGCCTTGATGTATGTGCCGATGCCGCCGAACCACAGCAGGTCGACCTCGGCGGTCAGCAGGCGGCGCATCAGCTCGGTCGGCGACAGGTGGGTCTGTTCGATGCCGAAGCGGGCGCGGACCTCGGACGACAGCTCCACCGTCTTGGCGCTGCGCTCGATGATCATGGCGCCGCTGGACATCCGGCTGCGGTCATAATCCGCCCAGGAGGAGCGGGGCAGGGCGAACAGGCGGTTGCGTTCCTCCCAGCTGGTTTCGGCGTCGGGATCGGGATCGAGGAAGATGTGGCGGTGGTCGAAGGCGGCCAGCAGGCGGATGTGGCGGGACAGCAGCATGCCGTTGCCGAACACGTCGCCCGACATGTCGCCGACGCCGACCACGGTGAAATCGGTGGTCTGGATGTCGGTGCCCATCTCGCGGAAATGGCGCTTCACCGACTCCCAGGCGCCGCGGGCGGTGATGCCCATCGCCTTGTGGTCGTAGCCGGCCGAACCGCCCGACGCGAAGGCGTCGCCCAGCCAGAAGCCGTGGTCGACCGACACCCCGTTGGCGATGTCGGAGAAGGTGGCCGTGCCCTTGTCGGCGGCGACCACCAGATAGGGGTCGTCGGCATCGTGGCGCACGACGTCCTTGGGCGGCACGACCGAGCCGTCGGCGGCCAGATTGTCGGTGACGTCCAGCAGGCCGCGCATCAGCGTCTTGTAGCACTCGATGCCTTCGGCGAGCGCGGCCTCGCGGCCGGCGCTGGGAGCGGGCGGCCGTTTGACGACGAAGCCGCCCTTGGAGCCCACCGGCACGATGACGGTGTTCTTCACCATCTGCGCCTTCATCAGGCCGAGGATCTCGGTGCGGAAATCCTCGCGGCGGTCGGACCAGCGGATGCCGCCGCGGGCGACCTTGCCGCCGCGCAGATGGACGCCTTCCATGCGCGGGCTGTAGACGAAGACCTCCACCCACGGCCGGGGCAGCGGCAGTTCTTCGATCGAGCCGCTTTCGAACTTGAAGGACAGGTGCGGCTTCGGCGTGCCGTCTGCGGCGGCCTGATAGGCGTTGGTGCGCAGCGTGACGCGGATCAGGTTGACGAAGCGGCGCAGGATGCGGTCGTCGTCCAGATTGGTGACGGCGTCCAGCGCATCCTCGATCTGTTCCAGGATGGGCGACTCGTCGGACCGGTTCTTCGGATCGAAGCGGGCGGCGAAGAGGCGGGCCAGCAGGCGTGCGATCTGCGGATGGCCGGCCAGCGTCGCCTCGATGGTGTCCTGGGCGTAGGCGAAGCGGGCCTGCTTCAGGTACTTGGCATAGGCGCGCAGAACCGTGACCTCGCGCCCGGCCAGACCGGCGCGCAGGACCAGCCGGTTGAAGCCGTCATCCTCCATCCGACCGTCCCAGACGTCGGCGAAGGCCTCCTGGAAGGTCTGCTTGACCTTGACGCAGTCCACCGGCAGACCGGTCTGGGTGCGGGCGGAAAAGTCGTGGATCCAGACCGACGGGGCGCCGCCGGCCGGCCGGACCTCGTAGGGCTGCTCGGTGATCACCTTCAGGTCCATGTGCTCCAGCATCGGCAGCACGTCGGACAGCGGCACCGGCCGGCCCTGGTGGTAGATCTTGACGTGCAGCTCGTCGCCGTCCGCTTCCAGCGGGTGGAACAGCACGATGCCGAGCCGCTGTTCGGAGAGCGCGCGTTCGATGCGGTCGATGTCGTGGACCGCGGTTTCCGCCGTGAAGGTCTCGCGGTAGCCGGCCGGGAAGGCGTCGGCATAGCGGCGCAGGCGGGCGTTGCCGATCTCCTCGCCATGCGCCTCGACCAGCGCATCGCGCAGCCGGTCGGCCCAGCTGCGGGAAACCTGGACCAGCCGCGCCTCGATCTCGCTGATGTCGGCGGGCGGGATTTTGCCGGGCTCCGTCTTCACCATCAGGTGCAGGCGGGCGAGCGCGCTGTCCGACAGCTGGGTGAAGTAGGAGGTGCAGGTGCCGTGGAAGGCGGTTTCCAGCACGCCCTGGATCTTGCGGCGCAGCGCCGTGTCGTAGCGGTCGCGCGGCACAAAGACCAGCGCCGAGACGAAGCGTTCGAAGGGGTCGCGACGGACGAACAGGGCAAGCCGCTGACGTTCCTGCAGGTGCAGGATGCCGACCGCCGTTTCGAACAGCTCTTCGGACGGGGTCTGGAACAGCTCGTCGCGCGGATAGGTCTCCAGGATGTTCAGCAGCGCCTTGCCGTCATGGCCCGACGGATCGAAGCCGGCGCGGCCCATGACACGGGCGACCTTGCGGCGCAGGAACGGGATCTCGCGCGGGCTGCGGTTGTAGGCGACGGAGGTGAACAGGCCGACGGCCAGCGTGATGCCGAGGACGTTGCCTTGCCCGTCGAAGCGCTTGACCAGGATGGCGTCGAGCGGCACCGAGCGGTGGACCGTGGCCTGCCGGGTGCCCTTGGTCACCAGGAGTGCGCGCGGCTGGTGCAGGAAGGCGCGGATCTCGGCGGGCAGGACGGCGGCATGGCCGTGCTCGTCGAACACGGTGATCTCCGGGTCGCGCAGCACGCCGAGCCCGCTGCCCTCGACCAGCTCCAGCCAGGGCTCGCGCCCGTCGCCGCCGATGGTGGCGGTGTAGAGGCGGCTACCCAGCAGGGTCATGTTGCCGTCGTCGACCCAGGTCAGGAAGTCGGTGGCTTCCTTGGATTCCTCGGCATCGGGAGCATGGGCGATGTCGTCGCGGGCGGCGCGGACGCGCTCGCGCATCGGGGTCCAGTCCTCCACCGCGGCGCGGACGTCGGCCAGCACCCGCTCGATCCCCTCGCGCAGACGGGCCTGGGCGGCCGGATCCGACAGCGGGTCGATGGAGCAGTGCATGAAGGATTCGTCGCGCGCGCCGTCCTTCTCTTCACCGGCTTCCAGAAGCTCGACGATGCGGCCCTCGGCGTCGCGGACGACGCGGGTGACCGGATGGATGATCAGATGGACGGTGACGCCCTGCCGGTTCAGCTCCGCCGTGACGGAATCGACCAGGAAGGGCATGTCGTCGTTGACGATCTCCACCACCGAGCGCTCGGACTGCCAGCCATGCTCGTCCAGCCGGGGCGCATAGACCCGCACCTTGGGCTTGCCGGGCGTGCGCTGCTGTGCCCATTGCCACATCGCCAGTGCGGCGCCGTAAAGCTGTTCCGGGGTGCCGCGCAGCAGGTCATCGGGGGGCACGTTGGCGTAAAAGCGCTTCACGAAGCGCTCCGCCCGCGCGTTCGGAACCCGGCTGCGCACCAGTTCGGCCAGCTGCTGCCGCAAGTCGCCCGCCAGATCCTTCGTCGCCGTCCGCATGATGGTGGATGTCTCCTCTCGGGGTTTTCTTTGGTTTGGTAGTACCATCCCCACCCGATCAATTCGACGGCAAATAAACGGCAGGATTTCTGACCAAGCGGCGATCTGCACTCCTTTCGGGTTATTTCACCAAAGATTCGGACAACCCAGTGACATGTTCGCCAAATTTGTCCATAGCCCGTTCACATCCCCGCCATGGCCCCCCATCGCCGACACCGCGGCAAAGACGCACAGCGCCCATCCGCCACATCCGGCGGTGGTCCTGCGGCAGGGAGGAGCGGGGGAGGGCCGACTCGATTCGGCGGAAAGTCCGCGGTGCCGACAATCCGCCGGAAGTCCAGGGAAATGGCCGAAAAAACAGGTAAGCCCTACTGACCGAACGGCGTTTCAGATCGCCGTCGGGGCGTTTTCGGACGGATCTTTTGCGTGCAGTCTATCGATCCTGCATCCGCCGCGCGAACCAACCTCGATGCCGCCCCGGAGCCCCGATCTCCGACGATCCCATGACCGATGTCCGCCTGGACGGGGAGGGTGCCGCCTGGCTCCGGCTCGCCAGCACCGACGTTTATGTGACGATGCCCTTGCATCCCTTATTCGCTGTGGTCTGCTGACTTATAAAGGGAAGGCACCAATTCCTGTCACGATTCGTCACATTCAACGCTTGGTGGCGAACAGTGATGTCAGTATTTCCGAATAATACCTTCCAATGCCTAGTGCAGTTCGAATCACTTTCGCGAGAATTTCTATCAGGCAAGTTCGCGTTGACTCGACCGCAGCCTGCCGCATACGCGGACATATTGGTGCCGATCATTCATAGTAATTTTACGTGTATGACATTATTCCACTATACAGTGGACGATTGGATCACCAACAGCGTTCCCAAGTGAGCGGAATGATGGCGGATCGTGTCTTGGAGAGGGCTGGCGGAGTGCAGACACCCCCGGGTCGCTCCAGCGGTGCCAACAGATGAAAGGCAGTGAGCGGGTGGAAGAACAGTGGATGCCGCGGCCGACCTCCCTTCGGTCGGACCGTTTCCCGGAAGAGGCCGGATTCGAGGTGGTGCCATCCACAAATCCTTTCACGACACGCCGTCTGGTCTCATCCATTGCCGCGGTCGGTGTGCTCGGCCTGATGGGGGCGGCCTGACGGCGGTTCCGGCGTTGGGACAGGTGGCGCCCAACGCAGGCACCCTGCAGCGCCAGCTTCGCCAAGGCGTGCCGGACATCGTCCCGCAGCGTCCGCCCGCCGCACCGGCGCTGCCCGAAGCGGCGCCCGAAGCCGGCCCGCGCCTTCTGGTGAAGGGATTCGTCATCGAAGGCGCGACCCTGATAGCGGCCAGCGAACTCGAAGCGCTTCTGAAGGATCGGACGGGGACGGAACAGAGCCTGCGCGACCTGAGGGAGGCGGCGCAGACCGTTGCCGACGCCTACCGCAAGCGCGGCTATTTCGCCCGCGCCTTCCTGCCCGCCCAGGAGGTCGACGACGGCATTGTCCGCATCCGCGTGGTCGAGGGCCGGTTCGGCCGGATCATCCGTGACAAGGATGGTCTCACGCGGGCCGATGGCGCCTTCGTCGAGGAGGTGGTGGGCGCCCGCCTGACGCCGGGAGAGCCCTATTCACTGGCGGCGCTCGAACGCGGCCTGCTGCTGGCCAACGATTTGCCGGGCATCAGGGCGGATGGCACGCTCAAGGCCGGTACCGCGCCGGGCACCAGCGATCTCGGGCTGGAGATCCGGGACACGCCTCTCCTGACCGCGAGCCTCGGTGCCGACAACGCGGGCACCCGCGCGACCGGGCTGGTCCGGGGCAACGCTGCACTGTCGGTCAACAACGCGACCGGGTACGGCGACCGGCTCACGGCCCAGGCGATCCGGTCGGCCCGGCTGAGCTACGGCCAAGCGGGGTGGAGCGTCCCCCTGGGCTCCGACGGCTGGCGGGCCGGGGTGACGGCCAGCGCGCTGCGCTACCGCCTGGGCGGCTCCTTCAAGGACGTCGACGGGCACGGCGTCGCCCTGACCCAGGGCGCCGATCTCTCCTACCCGCTGATCCGCAGCGCGGACGAAACCCTGCGCGCGCACGTGGCCTATGAACACGGCCGCTACGACGACGATCTGCTGGGCGACGCGCTGCACCGCAAGCGCGTGAACAAGGGAAGCGTCGGGCTCGTCGGCGACCGGTCCGACGGCTGGGGCGGCGGCGGGTTGACCAGCTACCAGATCATGGTCACGGCCGGCACGCTCGACCTGTCGCGGCTGGCCGGCGACGCGGCGCTCGACGCCGCTTCGGCCAACACGGCGGGCGGCTTCGCCAAGCTCTCCCTGGACCTGCAGCGCGATCAGGCGCTCGGCACCGACCTCTTCCTGCGCGGGCGTCTCTCCGGCCAGTGGGCCGGTGGGAATCTCGACAGTTCGGAGCAGTTCGCGCTCGGCGGACCCGGCGGGGTGCGCGCCTATCCCGTTAACGAGGGGTCGGGGGACAGCGGCTTCGTCGCCAACCTCGAACTCCACCGCCCGATAACCGAGGGCTGGGCCGCCGGAATCGACCTGTTCGGCTTCGTCGACGCCGGCCTGATCCGCCAGCACGCCCACGCCTGGGAGGGCTGGAACGCCGGCGGTGACGCACCCAACGTCTACCCGCTGTTCGGCGCCGGACTCGGGGTGAGCTACGCGCTGGCCAGCAACCTCGCCGCCAGCCTGACGGCGGCGGTGCCCTTCGGTCCCAACCGGGGCAGCGCCGTCACCGGTCATAACCAGGACGGCAGCAAGACCGGCCCGTGGGTTTGGCTCAGCGTCACCAAAACGTTCTGATCAGGAGGTAGGGCGATGTACGATCACGGCGGCATGAACCGGGCCTATCGGCTGATCTGGAACCGCACCAAGGGGCGTTGGGTCGTTGCGCCGGAAACGGCGAAGGGCGGCGGCCATGCGGTCGGGACCGTCGTGCCGGTCGGCCTGATCGTCCTCGGCCTGATGGCCGTGCCGGGCGGTGCTCTGGCCGATCCTGCAGCGAATGCCCTGCCGACCGGCGGCCGGGTCGTCGCCGGGTCGGTGTCGATCTCCGAGAACGGCGCGTCGATGACGGTGACGCAGGGCACCGCACGCGGCATCGTCAACTGGAACAGCTTCGACGTCGGTTCGTCCGCCACCGTCAACTTCCAGCAGCCGGACACCGCGTCCGTCACCTTGAACCGGGTGACCGGGGGGGCCGGCAGCGTGATCGCCGGCAAGATGAACGCCAACGGCAAGGTCTATGTCGTCAATCCCAACGGCGTGCTGTTCAGCAAGACCGCGCGGGTCGATGTGGGCGGGCTGGTCGCCTCGACCGCCGACATCACGAACCAGGACTTCATGGCCGGCAAGGAGGTCTTCACCAGCAACGGCGCCACCGGCTCGGTCGTCAACCAGGGGACCATCAACGCCCGCGACGGCGGGTCGGTGGTGCTGATCGGCGGCACGGTGTCCAACCAGGGCACCATCAACGCCCGCAACGGTGATGTGGCACTGGCCGCCGGATCCAAGGTGACGCTCAACGCCGGGGCCAACGGTCATCTGAAGATCGAGGTCGATGGCGCCACCACGGCGGCGCTGGTCGAGAATGGCGGGCTGATCTCCGCCAGCGGCGGTCAGGTTCTGATGACCGCGCAGGGGGCGAGTGCGGCCGTGTCCTCCGTCGTATCGAACGCCGGGGTGGTGGAGGCGCAGACGATCGGCGGCAGGGCCGGATCAGTGACCCTGCTGGCCGGAATGGAGGGCGGCACCACCAAGGTCGGCGGCACCATCGACGCCCGCGCGCCCAACGGCGGCGACGGCGGCTGGGTGGAAACCTCCGCCGCCAAGGTGGACATCGCGCCGGATGCGAAGGTCACGACCCTGGCGGCCAAGGGCAAGCACGGCAACTGGCTGATCGATCCCTACGACGTGACGATCTCCGACCAACCCGATACCGGTTGGGGCAACGACACGAACATCAATGTCACCACGATCACGAATGGCCTGGTCGGCGGCAACATGACGGTCACCACCGGCAGCGGAGGCACGCAGGCGGGCAACATCACGGTGGCCTCGCCGATCAGTTGGTCCGCCGACACGACCCTGATATTGAACGCGGCGGGCAGCATCCGCATCGACCGGGACATCACGGCGACCGGAGCGGGGGCCGGGCTGGAGATGACCTTTGGCGGCGGCTACGCCCTGCGCGACGGCGCGCGGGTCACGCTGTCGGGGGCGAACGCCGGCCTCTCCATCAACGGCCAGCCCTATACGCTGATTCACGATGTCGCCGCGTTGCAGGGCATGACCGGGTCCGGGTTCTACGCGCTGGGCAACAGCATCGACGCCTCGGCCACCAGCGGCTGGAATTCCGGGGCGGGCTTTGCCCCGATCAGCGGCTTCACGGGTACGTTCGCGGGTCTCGGGCACACGATCGACAGCCTGACGATCAACCGGCCCTCTCAATCGCTGACCGGGTTGTTCGGCCTGACGACGGGCTCGTTGCGGGATATCACGCTTTCCAACGTGTCCATTTCCGGCGGTCAAACGGTCGGTGCGCTTGCCGGACGGCTGAGTGGGGGCAACACCAGCAACGTCCATGTCACCGGCAGCGTTACCGGTAACTTTAGCCAGGTTGGCGGGTTGATTGGTTGGAACGATCAGGGCGCCATCAGCAACTCGTCCTCGGCGGCCACCGTCACCGGCTATGGCGAAGTCGGCGGCCTGGTCGGGCGTCAGCGGGCGGGATCGATCACCGACGCCTACGCCACCGGATCGGTCACCAACACCGGCTCTTATACCGGCGGGCTGATCGGTGGCACGTTCCAGGGCGCCACGCTGACCAACGTCTACGCCAGCGGCAAGGTTACCGGCACCTATGATACGGGCGGGTTGAGCGGCGCGGAGATTTTTTCTGGTACCCCCACGGTGACCAACGCCTATTGGGACATGGACAGCACCGGGGTGGCCACCAGCCACATTGGCACGGGCATTACGACGGCCAATGTCCGGACGCAGGCGACCTATGGCGGCTTCGATTTCACCAACACCTGGGTGATGTTCCCGGGCGAGACCCGGCCGATGCTGCGAAGCCAGTTCTCCACCAATGTGACCACCCCGGCGGCCCTGCAACTGATGCAGTTGAGGCTGGACGAGAGCTACACATTGGGCGCCAACATCGATTTCGGCACGGCCTTCACCGCCGACAACGGCAATTACGCCGGTCTGTGGGGAAGCCGCGGCTTCATGCCGATCGGCAGTTCGGGCAGTCCTTTCACGGGCAAGTTCGACGGGCAGAACCGCAGCATCACCGGGTTGACCATCAACCGGACGGCCGCCAACAATGTCGGGCTGTTCGGCTATGCGGGGACGGGTTCTGCGATCAGCAACGTGACGCTGTCCGGAGGATCGGTCACCGGCTCTGCCAATGTGGGCGCGCTGGTCGGGACTCTTCGGCAAGGCACGGTCACCGGCGTCGCGTCCGGCGTGAATGTCGAAAGCACGACCACCGGCCTTGCCGAAACCGGTGGCCTGATCGGCGTCAACGACGCCGGGACGGTGACCTCCTCCTCGTCGAGCGGGAACGTCATCGGCGCCGGCTATGACATCGGGGGGCTCGTCGGCTACCTCGTGAACGGCGGGGTCGTCACGAAATCCTTCGCCACCGGCAACGTGAGCGGCGGCACCACCGGAAGCTATATCGGTGGCCTGGTCGGTGCCAACGGCTACGTCGGTGGCAATGGCGGGACGATCAGCCAGTCCTATGCCACCGGCACGGTCACCACCGCCGTCGGTTCAGGCGGAGGGTTGGTCGGCCACAATGAAGGCGCCATCTCCGATTCCTACGCCATGGGCCGGGTGATCGGCACCGGCGGCGCCAGCAATCTCGGGGGCCTTGTCGGCGTCAACTACAACAACGGCACGATCGCGCGCTCCTATGCCACCGGCTATGTCACGGGGCCGAGCAATCTCGGCGGCGTGGCCGGCTACAACAACAACGGCGCCTCCGGCGCCATCTCCAACAGCTACTGGGACACCCAGACCAGCGGGCGGGCCAACGCGTTGGGCGGCGGTTCTTCCGGCGGCACCACCGGCATGACCACCGCGGCCCTGCAAGGCACCCTGCCCAGCGGATTTTCCAGCACGGTTTGGAGCGCCGGCTGCGGCCTTTATCCCTATTTGGGCTGGCAATACAACACGACCCCGATCGTCGTGTCGGGATACGCCTATGGCGATGCGGGCACCACGGCGCTGGGGGGAGCGACGGTCGCCGCGGTCTCGAACGGCACGTCGATCGGCAGCGCGGTGAGCGGGGCCAACGGCTACTATTACGTCCTCACCCCGTCCGGTTCGATCAACGCCAACGGCGTGCTGACCTATCTCGACAACCACGCGACCAAGGGCGCCGCCTTCAGCGATGTCGTGGCCGCCTCCGGAGCCAATGGGCTGGACATCTATGGCTCGGCAATCCGCATGGTCACCGGGAAGACCAGCCTGTCGGCGACGCGGACGGCCTACACCGCGACCTTCGGCAGCCACAGCGACACCGATCTGTCCTTCCTGTCGAAGACCAGCTTCGCACCGCTCACCACGACGGCGGGGTATGGCGTCCATCTCAACAGCTCCGCCGCGACCTACAGTCTCGACACCGCGCTGTCGTCCGGCGGCCTGCTCTCGCTCAGCGGCAGCGGAAGCAACAGCTTCGGGGTCTCCGGCACGATCGGCCTGACGGCGGCGGGCAACCTGACCGTGGCCGCTCCGCTGTCCTGGAGCGACGCGTCGGCCCTGACCCTGACCACCAGCAACGGCGGCAACGTCACCCTCAGCGGTGCCGTTGCCGCATCGCTGGGGAGGCTTTCGATCGCGTCGACCGGCACGGCCACCAGCAGCCAGGCCATCGGCGTCGACCGTTTCGATCTGACCAGCGGTGCCTGGAGCCAGATCGCGAGCACGCTGCCCGCCTTCAGCGCAAACGATTTCCGGCTTACGACCTCCGCATCCTTCCTGCGCGCCACCGGCGGAAATGGAAGCACCTCCACGCCCTATCAGATCGTCGATGTCTATGGGCTTCAGGGGCTGGCGTCGTCCGGCCTGGCAAACACCAGGTCTGTACTTGCGGGGGGCATCGACGCCAGCGGCACCTCGGGCTGGAACAACGGGAGCGGTTTCATCCCGATCGGCACCAGCACGACGCCCTTCACCGGCACGCTGGACGGCCAGGGCAACAGCATCACCGGGCTGCACATCAATCGGTCGTCCAGCACCGACGTCGGGTTGTTCGGCTATCTCGGAATTGGCGGGCAGATCAGCAACCTTCGTCTCGGTTCCGGCAACATCACCGGCCAGAACAACGTCGGCGGGCTGGTGGGCCGCAATGCCGGCACCATCACGGGCAGCCACAGCGCCGCCAGCGTGACCGGCAGCGGAACGGATGTCGGCAGCCTCGTCGGTGAGAACGCCGGCGGGACGATCGACACCTCCTTCGCCAGCGGCACCACACACGGCACCGGCATGAATGTGGGCGGGCTGGTCGGCGGCAACGCCGGCAGCGGCAGCATCGCGAACAGCTACGCGACGGGCGCGGTCACCGGCGCCGGCAGCGCCGACAATCTGGGCGGGCTCGTCGGGTTGAACGACACGGCCGCGACCATCGCCACCAGCTACGCCACGGGCAGCGTGTCCAACACCGGCAGCGGGACCAACATCGGCGGCCTGATCGGAAACAGGGTGGGCGGCACGGTCACGGGCGGTGTCTGGAACACGGCCAGTTCGGGCCGGACCAGCGGCGTCGGAACCGGCAGCGCCACGGGCATCACCGGCCATGACGCCACCGGCATGACGACCCTGCTCAACTTCACCAACGCCGGCTTCACCATCGACGATCTGGGCGGCACGGCATCGCCCTGGCGCATCTATGACGGCTACACCTCGCCGCTGCTGCGCAACTTCCTGACCGGACTGACCGTCACCGCCGGCAACGCCACCAAGACTTATGACGGCACGGTCTATTCCTCGGATCTTGGGACGCTGACCTACAGCCCGACCTCCTACGACGCGAGCAAGCTTCTGGGAACGGCGCGGTACAAGGCGAGCAGCGCCGACGCCGGAACCTACACCGGCACCGATCTGACGATCTCCGGGCTTTATTCCGGCCAGTTCGGCTACGACATCACGGCCACCCCCGGCACGCTGACCGTCAACAAGGCGGCGCTGAACGTCACCGCCAACAACGCCAGCAAGACCTATGACGGGCTGGCCTACAGCGGCGGGAACGGCGTCACCTACAGCGGCTTCGTCAACGGCGAGACTGCCGCCGTTCTGGGCGGCACGCTGGCCTATGGCGGAACGGCGCAAGGGGCCGTCAATGCGGGAAGCTACACCCTCAGCGCCTCGGGTCTGAGTTCAGGTAATTACGACATCACTTATACTGCGGGCACGATGACCACCAACAAGGCGGCGCTGAACGTCACCGCCAACAACGCCGGCAAGACCTATGACGGGCTGGCCTACAGCGGCGGGAACGGCGTCACCTACAGCGGCTTCGTCAACGGCGAGACCGCCGCCGTTCTGGGCGGCACGCTGGCCTATGGCGGAACGGCGCAGGGGGCCGTCAATGCGGGAAGCTACACCCTCACCGGCGCGGGGCTGACCTCCAACAACTACGACATCATCCATGCGCCAGGCAGTCTGACCGTCTACAAGGCGGCGCTCGTCGTCACCGCCAATTCGCAGACGATCGTGCAGCGAGGCAGGCTCGATCCGCCGACCTACACGGTCGGTGGCGCTGGGTTCAGCCACGGCGACACGGTGGACATGGTCTTCGCCGGTGCGCTTTCGAGCACGGCGGATTCTGCGGTACCCGGAACCTACGCAATCACCCGGGGGACGTTGACCCTGGTCAACGACAACTACGCTTTGGCGGAGTTCCTACCGGGAACGGTGACGGTTTTAGCGGCGGTGCCAACGCCTATGATGAACAGCGGCGCTCCGACATCAAGCACTCTCAGCCGCGCGATCAAGCCCGCCGTCGACGGGGACACCGTCGACCGGCTTCCAGTCGCGACGCCCTCCGTCCTCAGCCCCCCGAAGGGGCCCGTCCTGACCTTTGCCCCGGAGCCGGTCAGGCTGGACGACCGGCGATGAGGCCGACAATCCGTTCCGGGCGATTAGCCCGGTCGCGCGGTCCGGCTCTGTTGCAAAGTTGAGGACAGCGCGATAAGTGTCAGCTAAACAACGCCGCCATTATCAACGAAACATCGTAAGGCCTGGCAGGCTGCGGCTCACCGCAGCCACCGTCAAACTTCGCAACGGAACCGCGGCTCAGGCAGAGGCTTGAATGAAAGAGTTGGCGAAAGCACGCCAACTCCGCTCCCCGCACATGAAAGCCCGCCCCGCTTCGGCGCGGACCTGCGCAGCCGCCCTGCCGGTATAGATGCGTTCCAACTGTTCGATGACCTCCTCTACAGCGGACTCGCCCCAGCCCCGCCGCGCACCGGTGGGATCGACCACTGGAGTCTGGTCTCGGAGCGGCAGGCAATTGCCTTCACGGATCAGGTCGAGATGGCCGGTGTTGGCCGACAGAATAACCGGCACACCGCAGGCCATTGCCTCCATCGCGACAAGGTTGGTGGCGCCCTCGCAGCGGTTGGGGAAAACGGCTGCGTGACAATCGGCCATGATCGCCGCGATCTGGTGCCTTGGGAGGAAGCCCATGTCGACGAAGCCCTCCGGCGGCACGCCATGGGCCATCGCCCATTCCATAATCCGCAGCTTTCCATTGTCGCCGATCATTGGGGGCATGGGCGTCAACGGGGATTCGGCAATCGTTCCGGAGGTGTGCGGCCAGTGATTGTGCCAAGCGGTGACGAGCAGTGCCTCGGGGTGGCGCTCGTGGAAACGGCGGAAGGCGGCCAGCACGATATCCTGTCCCTTGCGGAACTCCAGCTTGCCACCGGAGAAGATGACGAAGCGGTCGCCGAACCGGCCGGTGGGTGGCAGCGCGGGGAGTTCACTCGGATCGATGCCCTGGAATGCGCAGCCGACGTCCGAGAGTCCCTGCTCCAGAAGCAAGTCCCGATTGTAGGTTGAGTGGACCACGATCTTGTCATAGCTGCGCGCGCGTTCCAGCGTTGCGGCGTCGAACCAGCTGTCCTCGAAGGCGATCACGCCGACATTGCGGCTGCCGCGGTAGCGCGCGGATGTCGGCCCCTCGACAAAGCCATTGGACAGCGCGTGCAGCAGCGTCCAGCCCTCGATGACCACCACCCTGTCCCGGACCTGATCGGCAATGGCGCTGATGCGCTCATGCCCGGCAAGCAGGGGCGTCAATCTGTCCCGGTTATCCGGCCGCAGCGTGGCCAGCAGCGGCCGTTCCAGCAAAAGCGGTGGGCGGCCTTGGTCCAGCAGGTAAAGCGCCGTGTGCACGCCAACCAGACCCCAGCCATGGATCTCCGAAAGCTGCCAAGTCAAAGCAATGTTCTGTTCCACCCACAGCCTTTCGACGCGCCGCGCAAATGCCGGTTGACCTTCCCGCCGGGGACTGGTGCTATGCAGCAGGAAGTGCCGGCATCCGGCCGGCCCATTATTTTGCGCCGGCCCACCTCGACCTTCAAGGCATGACCGTCAAGATCGCATTTATCGACCCGACCAAGGGCGCTTACACCCCCGAGACTCCGCGTCGTCAGCCGCTTGGTGGTTCCCAGTCGGCGCTCTGCTACCTTACGGAGGTGCTGGCCGCCGCCGGTTATTCGATCACGGTGGTCAACGGGACGGGCGCGGCCGTGACCGTGCGCGGCGTGCGCTGCCTGCCGATTGCTTCGACCCGCCTTGAGGACCTGTGCGACTTTCACGTCGTCGTGTTCCTGAATGGGTGCGACCGGGAGTTTCTGCTGCGTCTGCGCGCCAAGATGGACGATGGGCGCAAACTGGTCCTTTGGACACAGCACGCCATCGACCAGCCGGCCATGGCGAATCTGGCCGAAGCCGACGTGCGCGACTGCCTGGACGGCATCGCCTTCGTCAGCCGATGGCAGATGGATGGGTATCTGAACGCCTTCCCTTTCGATCCAACGCGCTGCCGGGTGATGCGCAACGGGATTGCGCCGGCCTTCGCCAATCTGTTCGGGCGGGATGAGGACATCCTGGCTGCGAAGCCCTGGCCGCCGGTGCTGACCTACGCCAGCACGCCGTTCCGTGGCCTCGACGTGCTGCTCGACAGCTTCCCGCTGATTCGAACGGCGATACCAGGAACCCGGCTGCGCGTTTGTTCGAGCCTGGAGGGCTATCAGGTCCCCGCCGAGCAGGATCCCTTCACCGCCCTGTACCAGCGCTGCCGGGAGACCGACGGAGTGGAGTATCTCGGCGGCCTCGGCCAGATGGAGTTGGCCGGGGCGATGCGGGAGGCAACCTGCCTTGCCTATCTCAACCGCTTCGCCGAGACCTCCTGCATCGCCGTGCTGGAGGCGCTGGCTGCCGGCTGCCTCGTGGTTTCGAGCCAATTGGGAGCCCTGCCGGAAAGCGGGGCCGGATTCGCGTGTCTCATACCCGTGCCGGAAGATCCGCAGGAGCACGCCTGGCGCTATGCCGAGGCGGCGGTGGCCGCCCTGAGCGAACTGCGGGAAGACTCCTCCGGTGCCGGCCGGCGGCTCCGCGCCCAGGTCGACCACGCGAACGCCAGAACGACCTGGGAGGTGCGGGCGCAGGGCTGGATCGATTGGTTCAAGGAATTGCTGGCGCCTGTTTCTCCGGCGCCGGTTTCAGGAGGGCCCGCCACGGCGATCAACGCCAAGATCGTCTCCGCCCAACAACAGATCATGGAAGCGCTGGGCATCCATCTGAATTCCGGGGGCGACCGCCGGCTGGCCGACCCGGCTTGGCGGGAGGAGGCGCGCCGGATGATCGAACTGGTGGAGCGCTCGCTCCACCTCGATCACAACGACGAGGAGGCGCGCACCGGCGTCTGGTCGGCTCTGCGGGGCTATGACGCCTGGCTGTCCTACCACACCGCATTGCCCGAACTGTCGCCGCCGTCCCCGCTGCCGCCCGGCGGGCGCCGGATCTTCGACTGCTTCCAGTTCTACAACGAACTGGATCTGCTGGAGGTCCGGTTGGCCGAACTCTACCCGGTGGTGGACCGCTTCGTCCTGGTCGAGGCGACCTACACCCATGCCGGCGCGGCCAAGCCGCTGCATTACGCCGACAACCGGGCGCGCTTCGCGGCCTATGCGGACAAGATCGTCCACATCGTGGTCGCCGAGGATCCCGGCGGCTTCGCCTGGAACCGCGAGGCATACCAGAGGGACGCGATCCTGCGCGGGCTCAGGGACTGCCGGCCCAGCGACATGATCCTCATCTCCGACGCCGACGAAATCCTGCGCGCCCCGGTCGTCGAGCGGCTGCGTTGGGAACCGGATGAAGGCGCATGCATGGGAGCAGGGATGGGCGCCGCGCTCTTCGCCCCTCATCTGGACATCTTCCTCTATTTCCTCGACCTCAAGGCGCCCGACCCCTGGGTTTCGGTGGCGGCCGCCCCCTGGGAACTGATCCGCCGCATCGGTGCCAACCGCGCCCGCTATCTGGCCAAGCAGGGGATCGGGCGGGTCATTCCGGATGCCGGCTGGCATTTCACCTGGATGGGGGGCGCCGACCGTTTCCGCGCGAAGCTGGAGGCCTTCGCCCACCGCGAGATGATGGCGGGTTTCGACCGCGATCCGCAGGTCAACCAAGCCCGGCTCGACCGCTTCTACGCCACCGGCCATTTCGACGACGGCGCGTTGCCCGGCATGTGGACGGGACTTCGCCGTGTGCCCATCGACGGGCGCTATCCGGCCCGCATCCGGGAGACGCTCGCCCGCTTCCGCCATCTTGGCTGGATCACCCCGCAGGCTGAACCCGCGCCGGAGGCCCTGATCGAGGAAGGCCGGGCGCGGGAGAGGAGCGGGGACGGCGCCGGGGCGGAGGCGCTCTGGCGCCGCGCCGTTGCTCTGGACCCAACCCACATCGAAGCCTTCCACGCGCTTTCCGAGGGGCTGCTCGCGCGGAACGCAATGGCCGAGGCGCTCCGGCCCCTGCGCTGCTGCACCCGGCTGGACCCCGAGGGTAGCTTCCACCTTTTCAAGCTCGCCCACAGCCTGCTCCTGCTCCGCCGGTACGGGGAGGGGGCAACGGTCCTGAGGGAGCTGATCCGCCGCGAGCCGGAGGAGCATCGCGCTTACGGCAACCTCGCGGTCGCGCTGAAGAATCTCGGCCTCCACAAACAGGCGGTGGCGGTCGGCCATCGCGCGCTGGCGCTGATGCCGGCGGATGCGGGCCTGCTGAGCAACCTGGGTCTCGCTCTGTCGATGCGGATCGGAGGGGACGAGGCGGCGGCCAGCACCCTGTCGCGCGCCATTGTGCTGGAGCCGAACCATGCCGAGACGCGCATGAACCGCGCCCTGGTCCTGCGCAGCCTGCATCGGCTGGACGAAGCGGAGGACGCGTGCCGCCGCCTCATCGCGGAGCGCCCCGACGAGGCCGGAGCCCATACGCTCCTGGCAACCTGCCTGCTGATGCGGGGCGATCTCGCAGCGGGGTTCCGCGAGTATGAATGGCGCAGCCGGCTGGCCGATGGGCAGGTGGTGGCGCGCGGCCTGCCGACGCCGCCCTGGGAGGGTGGCGCTCTCGACGGCCGGCGCATCCTTCTGCACGACGAACAGGGGCTCGGCGACGGGATCCAGTTCGCACGCTACGCGCCGCTGCTTGCGCGGCGCGGCGCCCGCGTGATCGTGGAGTGCAACGATGCGCTGGTACGGCTCTTCGCCACGCTGCCGGGCGTGGAGGCGGTGGTCGGGCGCTCCTCGCCGACACCGGAGCATGATGTTCATGCGGCCCTGATGAGCCTGCCGCATCTCCTCGGCACGACCCTCGCCACGGTCCCGGCGGAGGTGCCCTACCTTGCCGCCGAATCCTCCCTCGTGGCGATGTGGCGCGACCGGCTGGAGCCGGCGCGGGCGGGGTTGCGCGTCGGGCTGGTCTGGGCCGGCAACGCGGGCCTTCCCGACGATCCCAAGCGCTCGCCGGGGCTGGAGCCACTGCTGCCGCTTCTCGACCTTCCCGGCGTCGTCTTCGTTTCCCTTCAGAAGGGCGACGGCCGGGCGGATCTGGAACGGCTGGGCGGCCGGCTTCCCACTGGCTTCCATGACGTCGGCGGCGCGTTGGACGACCTCGCCGATACCGCGGCCGTCGTGGCGCAGCTCGATCTGGTCATCTCCGTAGACAGCGCGGTCGCCCACCTTGCCGGCGCGCTGGGGCGGCCGGTCTGGACCATCCTGCGCGCGGAGTCCGAATGGCGATGGATGCTGGAGCGCACCGACAGTCCCTGGTACCCGACCATGAAGCTGTTCCGGCAGAGGCGGGCGGGGGATTGGAGCGACGTCGTGGCGGCGCTGCGCACCGCGCTTCAGCAGGCGGTCAGAGAGGCGTCGCGGTGAGGGCCCCCTGCGCGGCGCGGCGCCGGACCTCGTCTTGAAGAGCCGCGCGGACGCTTGCGAAGACTGGTGCCCAGTCCAGCTCCGGCCCCTGGCGAAACAGGCGCATCGACGGGTACCAGGGCGTACGCTCGCCGGTGAAGCCATAGACCCAGTAGGGGACGTGCTGCACGAGGTTCCAGATGGGTGTGCCGAGCGAGCCGGCCAGATGCGCGACGGCGCTGTCGGTCATGATGACCAGATCCAGCCGCTCGATCATCGCAGCGGTGTCGGCGAAATCCTCCAGATGGGGGCCGAGCGGCGCCACCAGCCGGCCCGCCGGGCCGAGTGCGTCCAGTTCGGCCTCCTGCGGTCCTTTCTGAAGACTGTAGAGCCGCACAGCCGGGATTTCGGCGAGGCGCAGGAAGGGCGCCAGATTCGTGGCGCGCCACGCGTTGTCGGCGAAGGTGGACCGGCCCGCCCAGACGATGCCCACCCGCAACGTTCCCGGTTCCCGCTGCCCCAGCAGCCGCGCCGCTTTCTCCCGAGCCTCCGCCGGTATGGTGAGCGTCACCGGCGGAGGCACGGAGGCGAGCGTCGTGCCGAACAGCATCGGCAAGGTCATTTGCGACACCTCGACGTCGCAAGGCGGCGCGGGCACTCCCCACGGCCTCCAGTCGTCCAGGTCGAGGCCGGACAACACCCGCCGCAACTCCGAATGGCATTCGTAGATCACCCGGCCGCCGGCCCTCTTGACCATCGGCAGATAGCGGGCCACCAGCAGGGCGTCGCCGAAGCCCTGTTCGGCCGTCACGAAGATGCGGCGCCCGTCCAGGGCCTGCCCGGTCCATGGCGGCGCCGAGGGCCGTCGCGCGAGATAGGAGGGAATCTGCCGTCGCGCCTCGTAGTCGTCGAAGCCGTGCACATAGTCGCCGATCTGCAGCCGCGCCAGCGCCCGTTCCCACCGCAGAAGCGCTGTCGGCCCGCCGTTCTCGGTGACGGCAAGTTCGATCGCCACCAGGGCTTCGGCGTACCGCCCCGCCTTGCGGAAAGCGACCGCGCGGTTGAACAGAACCGTCCGGTCGTGGGGCTCGCGCCGGAAGGCCTCCTCCTGCGCTGCGACCCCCTCGGCAAGGCGTCCGGCGTCGGTCAGCGCGTTGCCGAGATTGGTCCAGATGCCGGCCTGATCGGGTGCGTGTTCCAGCCCGCGACGGTGGCAGACGATGGCCTCCTCCAGCTTTCCGGCGCGGCGCAGCGACAGGCCCAGGATGCTCCACGCCTCCGCGTCGGACGGATCGGCGTCGAGCGCCGCCTCCGCGGCCTTGCGGAGCCGGTCGTCGTCCTCGCACGATTTGCCGGGGCCATCCGCCTCGATCCGCATGCTCAACCGCATCGCCGGACAGTGGTGCCCGACACCCGCACGAACGTCCGTGCCCGAAATTCGGCGGAAGCGTTTGTGGCGATCATGGCTTGAAGGCCGGGGGCAGCGGGCGCTAAATTCATGTGCGATTGAACCATTGGTGCAGCCAACCCTGCACCATAGCACCCGCCACCACCGGCATGAAGGTCGTAGGCTTTTGCGAAGTGCGACGCGGATGGGCGGGCATGCGATCGCCGTGCAGGCGGTGACCGGCTGATGATGGAAGATCCGGGTTCGGTGAAAACGCATCGGCGGACGCTGGCCGAAGATCCGGCGGAGCCCTTGTCCTGGCAGCGCCTGGCGTTGGAAGCGTATCAGGGCGGCAGAAGGCGGCAGGCCCTGTCGCTTTTCGTTCGCGCCGCGCGGCTGCACGGAGACGGCGCCGTGCTGGAGCGGCAGATCGAGAGGGTGATCACACCCGCCCTCAACCAAGCCATAGCGCTGATGCAGAACGGGCTGGTCGACGAGGCGGCCGCGGTCATCGAACCGTTGGCGGAGGTCATCGCCCCGCGCGGCGATTTCGCGCATGTTCTCGGCGTTCTGCGCCTGGTTCAGGGACGCGACGACGAGGCCGCCCGTTTCCACGCCGCGTCCCGGATGGAGGACAGCGGCCTTGGAATCGCCCTCACCGGGATCGCCCGCCACCGTGCCGATTACGATTTCATCGGCACGGTCGTCATTCCCGTCTACCAGATGGAGGACACGATCGAGCGGGCGCTCGACAGTGTCCTGGCGGCGGTCCGCTACCACCGCGCGGCGTCCGGCGACGCTGGAGCGAAGGTCCATGTCTGCGTCGTCGACGACGCCTCCCCCGACGACACCGTGGCACGGGCGCTGCGCTGGGCACGGGCGCATCCGGAACAGAGTGTCGCGGTCATCGCCAACAACCGGAACCGGGGCGCCGGGCGGACGCGCAACGCGGGCGCCGCCGCCGCGCTGGGCCGCTATCTCTGGTTCCTCGATGCCGACGATCATTATTTGGAACGGCACCTGTTCCTGACGATCCGGGCTTTGGACGCGGCCCCCGACGCTGGCTTCGTCCGCACCGGCATGGTCTTCGACAGCATCGATGCGGAGGTCACCCAGGATTGGCGGCAGGCATCGGAAAACTGCTATCCCGGCAATCTCTGCGTCCGGCGCGACTGCCACGACCGGATCGGCGGCTTTCCGGAGGAAGCGCCGTTCCACCCGGCGGTCGCGGACGATGTGGCCTACAGCCGCGCCCTGCACAGCCGGTTCGGTGGCCTGAAGCTCTCCGAGAAGACCGTCCACTACACGATGCGGCCCGGCAACGCGCTGGAGCGGCAACGGGCCGAGATGACCGGCGGCCCGCCGTCGGCGGAGCGCCAGCGGCCGGACAGCCGGTTCGTGGCCATCGAACTGCTGACCCGGCGCCGCCTCTACGGCTTGGCGGCCAACGCGATCCCCAGCCCGCCAGCGCCACCGACGGACGCCGCCGTCTGGCTGGAGAAGGGGAGGGAACTGATCCGTGGCCAGCAGACGGAATCTGCCATCGCCGTGCTGGTCCGGGCGGCAGCCCTCGATCCCGCCAACGCGACGGTGTGGTTCGAATTGGGGCTGGCGGCGAACGGGCTGAAACGCTATGCCCTGGCCCTCCGCGGGTTCCAGGCGGTGGCGAGCCTTCACCCGGATGCGGGAGGGGCGCGCTTCAACCTTGCCTCCCTGCGGTTCGAGCAGGGCGCCCTCGATCCGGCCGCCCGCCACCTGCGGGAGGCGTTGGCGCTCCGGCCGGAGCATGCCGGTTCCCTGTTCCTGTTGGGGCGCACCGAACGGCGGCGGGGACAGGCGGGTGTCGCGCAGGAGTTTCTCCGGCGGGCCGTGCAGGTCGAACCGGAGTTGGGAGAGATCCGGGCGGAGCGGGCCGAGGCGGCCCTTGCCCTCGGCCATGCGGTCGAGGCGATGGAGCATGCCCAACTTGCGCTGGCCCTCGCGCCCGCCCTGTTCGACGGGCATACCGCGCTTGCCGGCGCCCTGGAGGCGCTCGGCCGGCCGGATGCGGCGCTGCCGGTCTGGGAGCGGGCGATCCGCTGCAATCCCGGCCGTGGGGAGGCCTTCACCGGGCGTGCCGTCAATCGGCTGATCCGGCGGTTCGGACCGCCGCCTGTGCCGGCGCCGCGGGCGGAGACCGGGCGCCGGCTCGCCTCCACATCGCTCGGCTGGCATGGCCGGTTCGGCAACCAGCTTTTGCAGTACGGTGTCCTGCGTCTGTACGCCGCGCGGCATGGCCTTAACCTGGAAGTGCCGCCCTGGCCGGGGCGCCATCTCTATGGGCTGGACGATCCGCTGCCCGGCCCCGCCTTGCCCCGCCTGCCGGAGCGGGAGGTCGAGGCAAGCGTCATGGCCGCGCTCAGTAGTCCGGGGAGCGGCCCATGGAGCGGCACGGAGCGCGAGGTGCTGGCCGACCGCGACGTCTCCGCCTATTTCTGCGGCGACACCAGCTTTCTGGCGCCGCATCGGGAATCCTTCCGCGGTTTCTTCACGCCGGGACCACACATCCGGCCATGGGCGGACGCGCTGACCACCCGCCTGCGCGCAGCCGGCCGTACGGTGGTGGCCTTGCACATCCGGCGCGGCGACTTCGGCTGGGGGCCGTTCTGGACGGCGCCGGAAAGCTGGTACCTGCATTGGCTGGATGCGATCTGGCCCGGCCTGGAGCAGCCGGTTCTCTACGTCGCGACGGACGACCCGCGCTGCCTCTCCGCCTTCGCCGCCTACCGGCCGCTCTCCGCCCGGGATCTGGCGGAGCCGATTCCCGGGGCGGAGTTCCTCACCGATTTCCATGCGCTGTGCGAGGCCGATCTGGTGGCGGTGTCCAACAGCAGCTTCTCCTTCGTGGCGACCATGCTGAACCGGCGCGCCCGAAGCGTCGTCCGTCCCGACAAGGCCCGGCAGGCGCTTCTTCCCTACGACCCCTGGTCCAGCCCGGTTCTGCTGTGATGATGGACGCCGGCCACCCCGCCGCCTTGCTGCAAGTAGGAATCGCCCACCATGCCGCCGGCCGCGCGGCGGAGGCGGAAAGCGCATACCGGGCGGTACTGGCCGCCGATCCCGGCCATCCCGGCGCCCTGCATCTGCTGGGGGTGCTGGCGCTTCATCATGGCCAGCCGGCGGTCGCGGCGCAACTCATCGGGGAATCCATCCGGCAGAACCCCGGCAATCCCGCCAGCTTTTCCAGCCTCGCCAGCGCCTTGCACCGGCTTGGCCAACTCGGCAAGGCACGGGCGAGCGCATGCTTGGCGCTGGCGCTGGACCCCGGCTCCCTCGACGGTCTCGCCACCCTCGCCGACATCCTGTCCGAGTGGGGAGAGCATGCTGCCGCGGCGGACGCGCTCGGCCGCCTGCTGCTGCTCAGCCCGTGGTCGACGGAACCGAGGCTGAAGCGTGCCCACGCGCTCCTCCACGCCGGCCGGAACGAGGACGCGGTCGAGACGCTGATGACATTGCTCGGCATGACGCCCCTGTCGGTGGCGGGATATACCAATCTGGGCGTGGCTCTGCGCCGGCTCGGGCGGGTGGAGGAGGCGATGGCCGCCTACCGCAGCGCGCTGGGCTTCTCTTCCGGGGAGCCGGGAACCCTCAACAACCTCGGCATCACCTTTCAGGATCTGGGCCGCTACGAGGAAGCCGCCGCCTGCTTCCGCATTTCCATCGCGATGCAGCCGGACGGCGCCCACGCCCATCTCAACCTCGGCCTCGTCGCGCGCGACGAGATGCGGGTGGACGAGTCCATCCGTCTGGCGCGCCGCGCCGCCGCGCTGGAGCCGGCCCTGGCCGAGGCGCATACCGCTCTGGGCCATGGTCTCCTGATCAAGGGAGAGTTCCGCGAAGGCTTCGCGGAGTATGAATGGCGGTCCCGCATGGCGGACTTCCCCTCGCCCCGCCGTGAATTCTCGTCGCCCGTCTGGGACGGATCGCCTCTTGCGGGCCGCACTCTGCTTGTTCATGACGAGCAGGGGGTGGGGGACACGATCATGTTCGCGCGCTACGCCGCGCTGCTCCAGACGCACGGTGCGCGGGTCTTCCTGGACTGCAACGGACAGCTCGTCCGGCTGCTCTCGTCGATGCCGGGGATCGCCGGCGTCATTCCCCGCTACGACCCACCGCCGCCGCACGATTTCCATGTGGCGCTGGCGAGCCTGCCGCACCTGCTGCGCGCTACCCTCTACACCGTCCCCGCGCCGCTCGCCTACCTGCGGGCGGAACCGGCCTTGGTGGAGAACTGGCGCGCGCGGCTCGGTCCACGGCGTGGCCTCCGCATCGGGCTGGTCTGGGCCGGCAACCCGGAGTTCAAGGGCGATCGGCTGCGCTCACCCGGTTTCGCGGCTTTCCGGCCCCTGCTCGATCTGCCGGGGGTTTCGGTCTATGGGCTTCAGAAGGGGCCGGGGCGGCGCGATTTGGAAGGGTGCGGGCCGCTGCCGGACGGCTTCGTCGACCTGGGCGCGGACATCGCCGACTTCGCCGACACGGCGGCGATCATGGAGAATTTGGATCTGATCGTCAGTTCCTGCACCGGGCCGGCTCATCTCGCCGGAGCGCTTGGGCGGCCGGTCTGGACCGTGCTGCCCTTCGCGCCGGACTGGCGGTGGCTGGAGCATGGCGTTTGCACACCCTGGTATCCGACGATGCGCCTGTTCCGACAGGAGCGGCGCGGCGATTGGAGCGCGGTTGTGGCGCGACTGTGCGGGATGCTGGAAAGCCTGACCGGCTGAGGCTACGGGGTCCAGGGCTGGAAGGAACGAATGCGCCGCGCCGCCATGTCCGGCTCGACGAAGATCCGGGCGCGCCGGTTGAGCCGGGCGGCGAGCTGGCTGAAGCCGCTCGCGGCGCTGATGCCGACCACATCGGCCTGGGTCAACACGTGGAAGTCCTGGAGATACTCCAGACCGGGCCAGTCCGGCGCAACGTCTTGCCGGGCCAGCGGCCGGAACTCGGCAAAATCCCGGCGGACCGCCGGGAGGTCGTCGCTGGCGAGATAGAGCACCGGCCGGTCGAGCCGGGGCCACAGCGCGCGCAGCCACTCCACATACCAGGCCGTGTCGGTGATAGGGTAGCCGAGCGGGACGAAGTCGCCGCGCCGCAGGTGCAATGCCACCACCGTGGCGCCTTCGGCCCGGAGCCGACCGACCGCCGGATCGAGCCAGGGCGCCCAGACCGGGCGTGGCCGCAGCCACGACTGCACCCGCTCGCGATAGCTCTCCTTGTGGTCGAAGAGGAAAAGGGGCGAGAGGATATCGCGGTTCAGAACGGGCGCCGGGGGAACGGGCGGCGTGGCCGTCCCGCCGGAAACCAGCCTGTTGAGGAGGGTACGGCCGAAGAGCAGGGGCGGCAACGGCCCGCTCTGGGGTGGATCGTCCAGGGTGAAGAACGCGCCGCCCACCCAGTCCGGGGTCTCCAGCACAAGGCCGTGCGTCTCGGCGTAGAGCCGCAGAAGGATGTATTCGAGAACGTTGTGGGCGAAGCGTCCGCGGCCGGCCAGAGAGGAGGACGTGATGCGCGGAAGCTGCCTGCTGTCCGGGGCCGGCCGCCTCAACCGCAAACCCTGACCGGCAAGCGAGGCGCGGAGCATGGCGAGCGACCGGATCGTGAAGAACCAGCCATGGTCGCCCTCGCTACCCGCGAGACGCGCGGCGGCGGCATCGGGCGCGTTCTCTTGCAGGTCCAGCGCGGCCAGCGCCGTCAGGCACTCGGCACGGTAGGTACGGCCCGCCAGCGGCATGTCCATGAGATTGGTGAACAGTTCGCGCGCCGGACCCAGCGCGCCGCGCCGGATGAGCAGCCCGTTCAAGTGCTCGATGGCGGAGGCGGCGTCGGTTCCCGGCCGGGACAGGCTGTCCAGAAGCAGGGCCTCCGCCTCGCGGTGCCGGCCGAGGGCGTCCAGCATCTCGGCGATGCGCGTGCGGGCCAACCCGAGCCCGAGTCGGGCCGCGCGGTCGTAGGCACGGAGCGCCCCCTCCGGATCGTGGCTTTGGCTGGCGTTGCCGAGATTGTACCAGCATTCCGGTGTGGCGGGTCCAAGCGCCAGCGCCCGCTGCAGCCGTGCCCGCGCTTCCTCATGGGCGCCCCCGTCGAGGAGGCCGTTGCCCAGGCTCATGTGGGCGGGCAGGAAGTCGATCTTGGCGCGGATGGCACGGCGCTGGCTGTCCAGGGCCTCTTCGAGCCGCCCGGCCCGGCGCAGGGCCAGACCCAGCGCATGATGGCTCTCGGCGGAGCAGGAAAGGTGGGGTGAGGCCGGGTCGGTGGGCGTCGGGATCATGACGGTTCCACCGTGAAAGCTTCCGGCGGCAGGCCGGCTGCGTGGCGGTCCCACATGATCCGGTAGGCATGTTCGAGATGCCGCGTGAAGCGGGGGCTGTCGAACAAGGGTGCCGTGGCGTGCCCGGTCTCGAGCCGGCGGCGGTAGGCGGCGAGCGCTGCGGGCTCTCTGGCCAGCCGCACCGCGCGGTCCTCATACTCCGCGAAGGAGTGGGTGACCGTTTCGGGCAGGCCGGCCGCGTGCAGCAGGCTGGCCGCGACGCTGGAGGCAAAGGTCTCGCCCCGCATGGTGAGGACGGGCAACCCCATCCATAGGGCGTCGGAGGTGGTGGTGTGCCCGGTGTATGGGAAGCTGTCGAGTGCCAGATCGCCAAGCCGATAGCGGGCGAGATGCTCGGCCTGCGGGCGGGTGGCGGCGAAGACCAGCCGTGCCGGTTCGACGCCATGGCGCGCCGCCTCCATCCGCAGGTTGGCGGTGGCGTCGCTTCCCGCCTCCAGGAGCCAGAGCGTGCTGCCCGGCACGCGGCGCAGGATGCGCATCCAAAGGGCGAACAGGGCGGGGGTGATCTTGAAGGCGGCGTGGAAGGCGCAGAAGATCACGCCTTCAGCGGGCAGGCCGCAGGCCGCACGCGTCGGCACGGGGGCGTCGGCCGGCCGGCGGCGGTCGTTGACCTGATAGCTGTCGGGCATCCGCACCAGCCGCTCGCGGTAGAAGGGCTGGTGTTCAGGCGGCGTGACGATGCGGTCGCCGATGGCATAGTCCACTAGGTCCGCGCCCAAGGGGCCTGGATAGCCCAGATAGGCGACCTGTATGGGCGCCAGACGCCGCGCCAACAGCGTCAATCGGGCGTTCTGGGTGTAGCCCTTGAGGTCCACAAGGATGTGGATGCCGTCCTCGGCGCACAGCGCCGCGACCGCGTCGGGATCGGCGTGCCGCAGGTCGCGGAAGCGGTCGAAGCCGGCCTCCAGCCGCCGCCGCATCGGGCTTCCATCGTCCTCGCCGTAGGAATAGCCGAAGACGGTGAAGCGGCTCCGGTCATGCAGTTCGAAGAGTTCGGCCGTCAGGTGGGCGGTGGCGTGCTCGTGGAAGTCGGCGGAAAGATAAGCGACATTCAGCCGCCCCCCGGAGGAGACGGGCCGTTGCAAGGCCGCAGCCGGTGGGACCGGTCCGACGACCGACCGGTGGAAATGGCGGGCCGCGCGGTCCTGCTGCGCCGGGCTGGTCCCGATGAGCAGGCTCAACAGCGGCAGCACGATTCCCTCGTCGCGGTCGATGACCTCCAGCAGCCGGCGGCAGGTCTCCCCGTGGGTCCGCCAGTCGCAGATGGACAGGTTCGCGAAGAGGCGGTCGCAGAGGGATTCCGTTCGTTCCGGGGCGAGCCGATGGGCGTGATCGTAGCCTTCGGCGGCCTTTGCCATCCGCTTCGCCGCGCGCAGACTGTGCGCGGTTTCGCGCCAGGCCTCCACAGAGTCCGGCTGGAGCGCCAGCGCCCTCCTGTGGGCGTCCAGCGCCTCTTCGCCGCGCTGTTTGTCCCGGAGCAGGGTGCCGAGCCGGGTGAAGAGCAGGGCGTCCGGCTGAAGTCGGAGCGCGCGCCGGGTCAGGATCGCGGCGCGTTGGGGACGGGCATCGCGGTCCAGCAGGGCGAGATTGCTGAAGGCGTCCGCGAGGTCCGGCTGCAAGGCGATGGCGAGGGCGAAGTGCTGCCGCGACTCCTCCAGCCGCCCCAGTGAAAAATCCACCACTCCCAGCAGGAAGGCCGCCGCCGGCTGGTCGGGCGACGCGGTGAGGATCGCCCGGCACAGCGTGCCGCTCTCTTCCGGCTTTCCCTGCTGGTAGAGGGCGAAAGCCCGGCCCAGCGCCTCTTCCGGCATGAAGACCGCAGACCCGTGGCTGAGCGGGCGCGTGACCGTGCCGCCGTCGGGTGTGGAGAGGGTGTAAGGGTCCTGCTTGCGGGGCAGGGGGTAGCCCGCCAGATGCAGGATGCCGAGCGGAGCATGGGGAAGCTCCGGCTCCAGCAGCAACCGGCCGTCCGCGGAGCTGAAGGGGATGGCCCGGAAGCAGATCCAGTTGCAGCGCGCCGGCAACTGGCTGAACGGCAACCCTCCGGTGCGCAGGGCGAGGTTCAACGCGACCTGTTCGCTGACGAAGAGCGCGGTGCGGCGGAGGGAGTCCGCCAGCAGGCGTGCCCAGAGCGCCCAGTGCGGCGCGTCGCGGCGCGCGGCAAAGACGCCGCAGTTCAGCAGAGGGTAGGCGAAGAGGCGGCGCGCCGTGTCCTCGTCGAAGCAGGCCTTGTACCAGTCATGGAGGTGATGGGCGTAGGGCGCACCGTCGTAGAAGGGCGTGTAGGCGCGGTCAAGCTCCGGCACGATGGCGAAGCCGGTCGCCGCCGCACCCGCCAGCAGCAGCTCGATGGCCGACCAATCCTGCACCCAGCAGTCGGCGTCCAGCCACAGGATGGTGGCGGCGTCGGGAACATGGCCCGGGAGATGTGGGCGCGACACCATCGCCTTGAAATACTCCGGCATCGGCCGGTCGAAGGGATGGTCCCAGCCGGGGATCGTCAGCCGCGCCCCTTCGCCCGTCAGCCAGCGCCGTTGCTCCATCCCAAGCCCGAGATCGAGGACGACGATAGGAACCCCGGCCCCCTGTGGAAAGGCGCGGATCGAGTGGATGAGCCCCTGGAGCAGCGGGAAATAGGCGGCGTCGCCGGCGGTCGCAATCGCGAAGGGATGCACCGATCAACTCCCGGCCGGCGTTCCTCTCCCGCGGCGGGGGAGGGGCAGCAGAAGAGCGAAATGTCTGAAGCGGGAACCGGCGGTGCGTTCCATTCGTTCCCTCCGTCCATCGAACAGGGCATCGACCCTGCATCATCGACCGGGTCTTGGCAATCCCGCGGGCATCTTGCCTCGCTGGTGTGTTCCATCCCATGTTCCCCCATCCCTGGGTTCATGCTTGTCCGAGGTCTCGGTATGCCCCTTCGCCCGCGACAGACCTGCCGGGTCTGCGATTCGCCGGTCCTGCTGCCGGTCATCGATCTCGGCCCACAGGTCCTCCAGGGAGCCTTCGCCAAGCCGAGCCGGCCGGCGCCGGCCGAGGTGACGCTTCCCATGCGGCTCGTGCGCTGCGGCGCCGACCGGGACCCGGCGGCCTGCGGGCTGCTGCAGACCGCCGCCAGCGTGCCGCCCGAGCTGCTGTACCGGACCTATTGGTACCGGTCCGGCCTCAACGCGACGATGCGCCATCATCTGCGCGGCATCGCCGAGCAGGCCGGGGGGTTGGCGGGACGGCCGGCGCCGGCGGTGCTCGACATCGGCTGCAACGACGGCACCCTGCTCCTCTCCTATCCCGCCGCGTCGCTGCGGGTCGGGGTCGATCCGTCAGACATCGCTGCCGGGATCGACGGCGACGTCACCGTCGTCAACGCCTTCTTCCCTTCCGACACCGCTATGAGGGAACTCGCCGGCACCCGG
This sequence comes from Pseudomonadota bacterium, assembly GCA_023423695.1. GTDB lineage: Bacteria > Pseudomonadota > Alphaproteobacteria > Azospirillales > Azospirillaceae > Azospirillum. The sequence goes on from JAFAFA010000155.1 coordinate 98,254, forward strand.
TTCGACATCGTGACATCCATCGCCATGTTCTACGACATCGAGGATCCTTGCGGGGCGGCCGCGGCGATCTCCCGGCTGCTCACGCCGGACGGGTTGTGGGTGCTGGAGGTGTCCTATCTGCCGCTCATGCTGCTGCGGAACGCCTTCGACACGGTGTGCCACGAGCATCTGGAATATTACAGCCTCGCCGTGCTGGAGATCGTCGCCCGGCGGGCCGGGCTGCGGATCTTCAGGGCGGAGGTCAACGGGATGAACGGCGGAAGCATCCGCTGCTTCGTCTGCCACGCGGCGAACGGCCGGTTCGGCACCGCGGAGGACCGCGCTTTCCTGGAGGCGTTGCGGCGGCGGGAGGCGGCGATGGGGCTGGCGACGGACCGTCCCTACCATGACTTCCAGACGCGGGCGGAAGCGCTGCGGGACGAGGTCGTCGGCCAATTGCGTGGCGTCCGGGACGGGGGCGGGCGCGTGCATGTCTATGGCGCCTCAACCAAGGGCAACGTGCTTCTGCAATGGTGCGGCATCGACCGGGAACTCGTCGAGTGCGCCGCCGACCGCAACCCCGACAAGGTCGGCGCCGTCACGCCGGGCACCGGCATCCCGATCGTCTCGGAAGCGGCGTCCCGCGCGCTCAGGCCCGACCTTTACCTCGTGCTGCCCTGGCATTTCCGCCGCGAGTTCCTGGAGCGCGAGCGAGCGATGGTGATGGGCGGCACCAAGCTTCTGTTTCCGCTGCCCGAAGTCGAGGTGGTGGAGGCGGAGAACTTCGAGCGGGCTCTTGCCCGCCTGGACGATGTGGAGGCGTTGCTGCTGGCAAATGACTGACGGAAGGAGCCGCCCGCGGCTCACCCCGGCCCTGATCCGGAACGGGCGGGCGGGCGGGCCAGAACCTCATCCAGCAGTTTGCCGAGCGCGTCGGGATCAATGTGCACGGGGATGTCCAGCCGGGCGAGCAGGTCGTCGGGCCGGCCGGCGGGATCGTCGGTGAACCGGCCAGCCAGATGGTGGAACCGGCCGAGCAGCGGGATCTGCACGCCCATCTGCGGGTTCCAGCGGGAGGCGGGATGGAAGAAGTCCAGGTTGCAGAGATGCACCCAATGCCCGCCCGGCGGCAAGAAGATCTGATTGGCGGTGGCCGCCCCGACCGGGGCCACCACCACCTCCGCCTCCGCCATCAACTCGATGGTCTCCAACACGCCGAGCCGTTCCGGCTGCACCGTTTCGAAGCCCCGGTCCGCCAGCAGGGCCGCGACCTCGGCGTCGTTGGCGATGCGGTGCTTGGGCGCCGAGCCGCGCCGCGACAGGTAGAGGCGCCTTGTCGGCGGCCCGTCGCTGCGCCGACGCGGCAGCAGCCGGTCCCGCAGCCAGCGATAGGCGGCGGGATAGGGAATGGCCGACGGCACCGCCGCCCGCCTCAGACGGTAGAGGACCTGTGCGCTGTCCGGACCCGTGAGTTCCCGCACGTCGATCACCTGTTCGGCGGGCAGGCCGGCGAGTTGCAGCATTTCCCTGTGATACGGACGCACATCGAAGAGAAGAACCGGCAGCGGGCGTGTCTCGGCCACCCGCTCCCGCACCATCAGCCTCGGCAGCACCTCCACGAGGAAATGCCAGTAATTGGGCGTGGAGGGGAGGAAGAGCACCGGCTGGTCGATCGTCACCGTCCGGTAGAGCGGGCGGGGCAGGCGGAAGGCGCCCGCCGTGGCGCCGGGCGTCACGCCGACCAGCGGCACCCGCGACCCGTGCACGACCGTGTCGGCCACTTCCCGCAGCAGGAAACGCCGGCCGGCCAGCAGATGGCTTTCGTAGTTGTCCTTGACGTAAAAGCCCTGAACGACCTCGATCTCCGCGTCGAGCGCCACGCCCACCGGTTCCCGCGCGAGCGCCGACAGCCGGTCGATCTGCGGGCGCAGCCACTCGGGGGCCGCCGATGCCAGTGTCTCGTCGGGCTCCTGGGCCGGGGCTCGCCAGATTTCGTGGCGGAAGCCGGCGGCGGCGCACCAGGCCGGGAAGGGCAGCAGGGTCAGGGGAAAGCGGTCGATGTCCGGGGGCGGGACCTCGGGGAAGTCGAGCGGGTCCTTGATCGCCAGAAACTCCATGGCCAGGGCCGGGCGCCCGACGAGCAGCGCCACCCGCACCAGCCGTTCCAGCAAGTCGCGCAGGGTTTCGGTGAAGCCGGGCGCCTCCCGCATGAGGGAGAGCGCCTGTTCGCAGAACCGGGCAGCACCTTCCGGGTCCCCGGCGCCGAACGCGCGAACGGCGGCGCGCTCGCAGAAGGCGGCATAGACCTCCCTCAGGGGAAGGAAGCCGGGTGCCCGCGCCACGCCCTGCCGCAACCAGGCGACCGCTTCCGGCTCGTCACCGATCTGGCCGTAAAGCAGGGCCAGCGCGAGGTGGCTCGCTCCGTCCTCCGGCCGCAGGGCCACGGCCCGGCGGTGGTGGCGGCAGGTCGCCGCCGGCCGGCCGGCGGCCTGCTCCAGGATGGCGAGGTTGCGGTGAGCGTCGAAGAAGCCGGGGGCCAGCGCCACCGTGACGATGAAGAGCGCGCGCGCCGCGTCCAGGCGGCCCTGCCCGAAGGCGATGGTGCCCAATAGGCAGCGGGTCTCCGCCTGCTCCGGCCAGACGCGCAGGATCGAGCGGCAGAGATCGGCCGCCTCCTCGGCGCGGCCGGCCTGAAGCAGCGCGAGCGCTCGGTCCAGGGCTTCGGTCAGCGTGAAGGCGGCTTGCGGCGGAACGGCTTCCATCCGACAATGGTTAGCATTCGACGCCGGCCCGCCGACAGGGCTTTTCCGGATGGTGCTTTTTTCGGTGACGTCCATGAAGGGGACAGTCGTGGACGAGGATGTCGTTCTCCACGTATTCAATCAGGGATTGTGCTTCGTCGATAAAGAAAAGCTTTCGGATGCGGTGACGAGCTTCCGGACCGCCGCCGCCCTGCGTCCGGAGCATCCGGTGGTCTGGTTCCTGCTGGGGGCGACCCTGCGCACGACGGGAAGCGCGGAAGAGGCCATGGCGGCGCTGCACGCGGCGCTCCGCCTGCGACCCGACCATCCCGACACGCTCTTCCATCTCGCCTCTGTCCATCTGGAACGGCGGCGGCCGGATCTAGCCTTGCCAGCCTTGCGGCGCCTGATCGCCCTGCAGCCCGACCGGATAGGCGCGGCCTTCGCGCTGGGCAGCGCGCTGATGGCGCTCGATGCCCCTGAGGAGGCGGAGCGCGCCTTCCGGCTGGCGGCGCTGTTGCAGCCCGATGGCGCGGCCGTGAACAACAATCTCGGCGCGGCGATCATGGCGCAGCGGCAGCCGGGAGCCGCCATCAGGCATTTCCGGCGCGCCATCCGGATCGACCCGTCCCGGCCCGAGCATCGCAAGAATCTCGGCATTGCCCAACTCATGCGCGGCGAGTTGGAGGAGGGCTTTCGCGACTACGAATGGCGCATGGGCCAAGCGGTCTGGCAATGGAACCGGAGCTTTCCGGGCAAGCCGGTCTGGGACGGCGGGCCGCTCGCCGGCCGAACCATCCTTGTCCATTACGAACAGGGGCTGGGTGACAGCGTGCAGTTCGTCCGCTATCTCCCGCTGCTCAAGGCCATGGGTGCGCGAACCGTCTTCGAGTGCCAGCCGGTGCTGAAGCGGTTGCTCGCCACCGCCCCCGGCATCGACGCGCTGGTGGCGCGGGGGGAACCCTTGCCGGATTTCGATTGCTGCCTGTCTCTGATGAGCCTCCCGTACCGCTGCCGCACCAGAGCGGACACGATCCCCGGGGACATTCCCTATCTGCGGACCGATCCGGAGCGGGCGGCCTTCTGGCGCCAGCGGGTGCTTGGGCAGGCACGGCCGGGCGAACTCCGCGTCGGGATCCAGTGGCGTGCCGACGGCGGCGACCGGTCCATCCCGCTGGAGTGTTTCGAGCCGCTGTCGCAGCTTCCTGGCTTGCGGCTCTTCAGCCTGCAACAGGCCGTCGGGCTGGACGAGCTGGAGCGGCTGGGCACGCGGTTCGGGATCGTCGACCTGCCAGGCCGGCGGGCCGGGGCGGAGGGGTTCCTCGACACCGCAGCGCTCGCGGAGTGCATGGATCTCGTGGTTGCCTGCGATTCCGTGGTCGGGCATGTCGCCGGAGCGTTGGGTAAGCCGGTGTTCCTGGCGCTGCCCTGGCTGGGCGACTGGCGCTGGATGAACCATCCCGACCGCACGCCCTGGTATCCGGCGCACCGGTTGTTCCGCATGGCGCGCCCTAACGACTGGTACGGTGTCATGGTGCGGGTGGCCGAAGCCGTAGCGGATGAGGTTCGACGTGCCCGATCTTGATTCTGCAATCGCGCTGTATGAAGGCGGCCGCCATGCGGAGGCCGTCGTGGCCTGCCTTGCCCTGCTGGAGGCGGGAGCGCGCGACGCCGACATCCTCAACCTGCTGGGAGCGGCGCTGTTCTCGACCGGCAACGGCGATACGGCGGTGAGGCCGCTGGAGGAGGCGGTGCGGATCGCCCCCGCACATGTTGCTGCGCGGTGCAATCTGGCCCTCCTGCAGCAGCAGCGGCGCGACTGGGTGGCGGCGGAAACGCAGTTTGGCGTCCTGGCCTTGCTGGACCCGGCCTTCCGGCTCGCCCAGGAGCGGCTCGGCACCGTGCGGCAGGAACGCGGCGATCTGGATGGCGCGGTCCGTGCCTTGACGCGGGCGATCCGTCTCGACCCCCGCTCCGGGCTGGCGTGGTTCAACCTCGCTTCGGTGCGCATGCTGGCCGGTCTGTTCGAGGACGCCATCGTCGGATTCCGCCACGCCATCGCCGAGGATCCCGCAGGTGCCCTCGCCCATGTCCAACTCGGCGAGATGCTGTTGCGGCTGGGCGAGGTCGAGGCGGCGGCGGAGGTCTTCCGGCGGGGGCTGAGGCTCGATCCGGCTATTCCGAACGCGGAGGACGGTCTCGCCCGTTGCGGGCGCTACCGCATCATGACCGCCACCACGGGAACGCAGGCCGGTGGAGTGGCGATCCGTGGGCCCTTCGAGAGCGCTACGGGATACGGCTATTTCTGCCAGCGCCTTATCCGGGCATTGGTGGCGAGGCAGGTGCCGCTGGAGGCCGTGGGAATCAAAGGGCTGGAATCATGGCCGGGCGGGCCGCTCGACCGGCCTGTTCCGGCGCGGGCGATGGTGAACTGCCTCATTCCGTTGGCGGTGGAGCGGGTGCCCGGCCGTGCCACCGTGACCTTCTCCATGTTCGAGGGGACGCGCATTCCGCCGGCTTGGCGGCGGATGAGCGAGCGCAGCGACCTGATCGTCGTGCCGACCGAATCCTCGCGTCTCGCCTGGGCGGAGCAGGGCTTTCCAGAGGACCGTCTGCGCGTCTGTCCACTCGGCGTCGATCCGGTGGGGCCGGGGAACGCGCCGGTCCTGGTCGCTCCCGGCGGTCGGCTGGTGTCGAGCTACCGGCACCGCTTCCTCAACGTCTCGGACTTCAACCCGCGCAAGAACATCGACGGGCTGCTGCGGGTCTGGTTGCGCGCCACCGCGTCCACGGACGATGCCGTGCTGATCCTGAAGCTCGGCCGGAGCCTGGGGCCGGCGGCGCGGGCGGAGCTCGGCACGCTGGTGCGGGGGGCGGAGCAGGCCGTGGGCCGGCGGCTGGCGGAGGCCGCGCCAGTGGTGCTGATCGACCGGCTGCTCGCCGACGAGGAGATGACGGGGCTCCACCGTGCCGCCACCCATTACTGGAGCCTGTCGCATGGGGAAGGCTGGGACCTGCCCATGGCCACGGCCGGGGCCATGGGACTGGGGCTGATCGCGCCCGCCCACTCCGCCTATCTCGCCTATCTCGACGAGAAAAGCGCGCGACTCATCCCCTCGTCCGTCGCACCCGCCCGCGTGCCGGGGCAGGAGGGCTTCCATCCGCCCTTCCACGGGTTGGACTGGTGGGTGCCGGACGAGGAGGCCGCCGCCGCCATCCTGGCGGGCATCATCCGGGGCGGGGATCGCCTGCCGTCCGCCCGCGACCGTCTGGGCGAGCGCTTCACCTGGGAGCGCTCGGCCGACCGTCTGCTGGCCATCCTCGACGAGGCGGGGCTGCGCTGATGGGAGCGGAGGAGGCCTTCGCCGCCACGCTGGCGGATCATGAGGGCGGCCGGTTCGCGGCGGCGGAAGCCGGCTACCGCGCCGTGCTCGCGCGGGAACCCGGTCATCCGCAGGCCAACAACAACCTCGCCGTCCTGCTGCGGCGGGCGCAGCGCTGGGAGGAGGCCGCCGCTTGTCTTCGCATGGCCGTGGCGGGCTGGCCGGAGGACGCGGGCGTGCGGAGCAATCTCGCCTGCACGCTCGGCGACCAGGGGCGCGTCGTCGAGGCGCTGGCAGCGATGCGGGTCGCGCTCGCGCTCAGCCCGGAGGCTCCCGGTTCCTGGTTCAACGCCGGAAACCTGCTCAAATCGGCGCAGAACCGTGAGGGCGCCAAGGCGGCCTACCGGAGGGCGATCCGCCTGGATCCCGACATGGGCGAGGCGCTGAGCAACCTCGGCGACTGTCAGCGCGAAGACGGGGCGCTGACGCGGGCGGTGGACAGTTATCTGGCGGCGATCCGGACACGGCCGGACCTGCCGCAGCCCTTCGTCAACCTGGGGGAGGCGCTGAAGGAGCAAGGGCGCATTTCTGAGGCGATCGGCATTCTCCAGAAGGGGCTGGAACATCACCCGGATATGGCGCTGATGCGCTCCAACCTGCTCCTGACCCTCCATTACTCTCCCTGGGTTCCGCCCGAGGTCATCGCCCGCGCGCACAGGCATTGGAGCGAGCGTCATGCGCGGCCGCTCTTCGAAGGCGCGAAACGCTTCGCCAACGACCGCGATCCGGACCGGCGCCTGCGGGTCGGCTACGTGTCTCCGGACTTCTGCCATCATGCCTGCGCCCATTTCATCGAACCGCTGCTGCGCGAGCATGATCGTGGCATCGTGGAGGTCCTCTGCTACGCCACTGCGCGGCGGCGGGACGACATGACCATGCGGATGGAGGCCCTGGTCGCCGGATGGCGCTCGCTGGCCGATCTCGACGACGCAGCCGCGGCGGCGCTGATCGCGCGGGACGGCGTCGACATCCTGGTGGACTTGGCCGGCCACACGGCCGGCGGGCGGCCCTTGCTGTTCGCGCGGCGGCCGGCGCCGGTGCAGGTCACGTGGCTCGGCTATCCCGACACCACCGGCTTGCCGGTGGTGGACTGCCGGCTGACGGACGCCATCGCGGACCCGCCGGGCGGAACCGACGGCTGGAACGCCGAGCGGCTGGTCCGGCTGCCGCGCGGCTTCCTCGCCTTCCAACCGCCCACCGGCGCCGGACCGGTCGCAGACCCGCCCGCGCTCGCCAACGGCTTCGTCACCTTCGGCTCCTTCAACAGCCTCGCTAAGGTGACGCCGGAGGTGGTGCGGGTATGGTCCGCCCTGCTGGCGCGGGTGCCGTCGGCCCGGTTGTTGTTGAAAAGCCGGGGCTTCGAGGACGTCGCGGTGCGGAGTGCCGTCCTCTACGATTTCGTCCGCCGAGGCGTCCGGCCCGAGCGGATCGAACTCCTGGCGCCGATGGAGTCCGTCGCCGATCACCTGCGGACCTACGATCGGCTGGACGTGGCGCTCGACCCTTTTCCCTACAACGGCACGACCACGACGTGCGAGGCCCTGTGGATGGGGGTTCCGGTAGTCACGCTCGCCGGCCGGCATCATGTGGCGCGGGTCGGCGCAAGTCTGCTGGCCCGGTGCGGGCTGGAGGAATTGGTCCGGAAGGATGAGGCCGGCTATGTCGAGGCGGCTGCTGCGTTGGCCGGTGACCTCGCGCGGCTCTGCGGGCTGCGCCGGGGCATGCGGGCGCGGCTGGAGGGCTCGGCGCTTCTCGATCATCGCGGCTTCGCGCGGTCGGTTGAAGAGGCTTACCGCGCCATGTGGCGCGACTGGACATCGGGCGGTCGTCCTTAAACCCGCAGTCCTGCGCCACCTCGCCGTTAAACAACTTTGAATTGCCTTGTGGCCCGTTATCCAACTTGGTCCGGAAGCCTTTGCTCTCGGGCAACCATAGCCCCGCCAAGCGTGGTTGATTGAAAAACATCCACAAATGCTCAATCATAAAAGCGTAATCACACAATATTTTTATTGTGAATCGGTGGCCGCGTTCTAAAATTAATTAATTGTTAAAGAATACTAACAACCTGTTAACGGATCTCTTGTCACAAATCGACCGATTTTCTTCTTGGACTTCTTCGGAACCGTCCCTTTAGTTTGCTATTGCCCGTTTGCTCGAAAATAAAAGCTATGCACTTGCAGGTTGCGTCAACGGACGGGGTTCTGGCGCGATCCATGTTTTGAGACCGCAATCGTCAAGCTTCCTCTCGGGAAGCGTGCAAATGGGGACTGTAATGGCTGCCGGTGGAACTCTGACCCTGGGCGCGGGTACGGACTATATTTTCTCCAAAACGGAGACCTGGTCCGGGATCAAGGGGTTCGGCACGCGTGGCGTGGTGTTGGATTCCCAAGGATACACCATTGCTGTCACCAACCTCGATCACATCACCGGTGGCAGAAATACTCCGGGCAGCGTCAAGAAGGACGTCATCCTGCTGGCGGGGGCGGGCGGCAACACCATCACCGTCTCGGGTTTGGAGACGCTGATCGGCAGCGGCGGCACCGACCGCGTCATGGGCACTTCGACCGGCACGACCATGGCGGTGGAGTCGATCGAGACCTTCATCGGCGCCAGCAGCGGCACCAACCTGATCGTCCTGACCAACGACGCCGGCAATACGATGTCGGTGGCCTATCTGAAATCCATCGTTGGCAGCGCCGGCAAGGATGTCATCAATTTCGGCGCCGACGGGCAGGTGGGAACAACGACCGCCGTCACGGCGGTCGAGACGTTGATCGGCACCTCGGGTGACGATCTCATAGCGACCATCGCGGGCGGCAGCAACACCGTCCAGGTAAAGAACATCGAGGTGTTTCTCGGCAACGCCACCGCCACGGTCAAAGACGTTGTCCTGCTCGGTTCCTCGGGCGGCACCATCGGCGCGAACTACATCGAGACGCTGATCGGCAGCAGCGCCCACGATGTCTTCACGATGGGCTACAAGATCGGCACGATCAACATGGCAACGGGTGGTGGCACCACCGCCGTGTCGATGATCGACACCATCGTCGGTGGAACCGGCACCAAGAACACCGCCATCCTGCTGGACGTCGGCACCACCGTCACGGTCGCCAGCCTCAACACGCTGATCGGCGGCGGCGGCAAAGACGTCGTCAACATGACGTTCCGGGATGGATCGCCGATCATCGGCGTAGGCCCCATCGCTTGGAACACCGTCGGCAACACCATGCAGGTGGAAGCGCTCGAGACGGTGATCGGCACCACCGGCGAAGACGCGCTCATGGTGCTCGGGAACACCGGCATCACGATGAGCGTCACCGCGATCGAGACGATCATCGGCAGGGGGGGCGCTGACACGGTGTTGCTGGGCGCCGGCGGCAACACGGTCAAGGTCGCCTCGCTGGAAACGGTGATCGGCGGCGCCGGCAACGACGTGTTGTCGGTGACCGGCATCAGCGCCTTCAACGGCATGACGACGATGGTATCGTCGGTCGAGACGCTGATCGGCGGCACCGGCAACGACGTGGTGTGGTTGACCGAAACCGCTGGCACCGTCTACGTGTCCGGGATCGATACCATCTTCGTGGGCGGTCAGGCCATGGAGATCGGCAACACCGAGCGTGTGCTGGTCTTCCCGATGGCGGTGTCCGCGCCTTCGGCCCCCGATCTCAGCCCCGGCTCCGACTCCGGGACGCCGGGCGATTCCAAGACGAACACGACCCTGCCGACCCTGACCGGAACGGCAGCGGCGGGCAGCGTCGTCAATCTCTATGGCAACGGCATCGCGCTGGGCAGCGGGACCGCCGACGGGGCCGGCCATTGGGCGGTCACGGCGACCACGGCGCTCGCCGACGGCACCTGGACGATGACGGCGAAGACCGTCTCCTCCGGCATGGAGAGCGCGGCGTCGGGCGAGTTTCTGCTGACCATCGATGCGACGGCGCCGACCGCGCCGACCCTGTCCTACACGCCGGGCTCCGACAGCGGCCGCTCGTCCTCCGACGGTGTCACCAACGTCAATACGCCGACCGTGACGGGCACGGCGGAGGCGGGAAGCACGGTCACCCTGTATCTCGACGGGGTGAGCGTCGGAACCACGACCGCCAGCGGCGTCGGCGCCTGGACGATCACCACGCCGACGGTCTCCCAGGGCAGCCACACCCTGACGGCACGCGCGGTGGACACCGCCGGCAACACGAGCAATGCCTCGACCGCCCTCGCGCTCACGGTGGACACGACGGTTGCGGCGCCCACCGGTATTGCGCTGGCGACGGCGAGCGATACCGGGACCCTCGGCGACAACCTCACCGCCGTCAACACCCCGGTCATCGGCGGCACGGCGGAGGCCAACGCCGTCGTCAGCCTGTACAAGGATTCCACCAGCCTTCTCGGCAGCGCGACCGCCGATGGAAGCGGCGTCTGGCGGATGACGCTGGGCGCGCTGGGCGAAGGCGCACATACCCTCACCGCGCGCGCGGTCGATCTGGCGGGCAACAGCAGCGCCGCCTCGAACCAGTTCACCATCACCATCGACACCACGCCGCCGACCGCTCCCTCCGCCCCATCGCTGACGGCGGCGTCGGACAGCGGAAGCTCCTCCTCCGACCGGCTGACGAACGTCAGGACGCCGACCTTCACCGGCACGGCCGAGGCGAACAGCGTCATCGATCTCCTGGTCTCCGGCAGCGTGGTGGGAACCGGCACCGCCGACGGCTCCGGCGCCTGGACCGTGACCGCCGGCAGCCCCCTTGCGGACGGTAGCTGGTCCTTCTCCACGCGCTCGCGCGATGCCGCCGGCAACACGCGCGACGGCGTGGGGAGCCTGAACGTCACCATTGACACCACGGCTGACGCGCCGGGCGGCCTGAAGCTGACCGCCGCCACCGACACTGGTCGCAGCGCGACCGACGGCCTCACCAACCTGACCGCGCCCACCGTCGCCGGCACCGCGGCGGCCGGCAGCAGCGTGACGCTCTACGACGGCGCCGTGGCGCTCGGCACCGCGACGGCCAACGGCCAGGGTAACTGGGAAATCGCCACCAGTGGTCTCACCGTCGGCGCCCACACGCTGACGGCCAGGGCCGTCGATGCCGCGGGCAACACCAGCCTCGCCTCCAGCGCCTTCACCGTCACGGTGGACACCAGCGCCGCCGCTCCGACCGGGCTGGCCTTGGCGGTGGCGTCTGACACCGGCGTCACGGGGGATTCGAGGACCAACCTCACGACCCCCTCCGTCACGGGTATGGCCGAGGCCTCCAGCGTCGTCCTTCTTTACGAGGGCTCGACCCTGCTCGGCCAAGCCACGGCGGGGGCCGACGGCAGTTGGACGGTCGCCTCATCCGCGCTGACCGGCGACGTTCACACCCTCACCGCCCGCGCCGTCGATCAGGCCGGCAACACCTCCGTCGCGAGCGGCGGCCTCGTCGTCAACATCGACCTGACGGCGCCGAACGCGCCCGGCGCGCTGGTGCTGAATTCCGACAGCGGCACGCCGAACGACAACCGGACCCGTATCACCACGCCGGTGATCGCGGGCACCGCCGAGGCCGGAAGCACCGTGCGGCTGTATGAAGGCGGCACCCTGCTCGGGACGGGCACGGCCGACCTTTCCACGGGTGCCTGGACGATCACTTCCTCCAGCCTGGGGGAGGGGGCTCACACGCTGACCGCGCGGGCGGTGGACACCGCCGGCAATACGGGCTCCGCCTCCGCCGTCCTCGCCATCACAATCGACCAGACCTCGGCCACGCCGGGCGGCTTGGCGTTGAGCAGCAACACCAACAGCGGCAGCCTGGCCGACGCCCTGACCAACGCACTGGCCCCGACGATCACCGGTACGGCCGAGGCCGGCGCCACGGTCACGCTGTATGGCGGCGGCTTGACCGCCAGCGCGACGGCCGACGGGTCGGGCCGCTGGGCCGCCACGATCACCGGCCTGACCGAGGGCGTCCACACCCTGACCGCCAGCGCCGTGGACGTGGCCGGCAACACCAGCCAGCCGTCCGCCGGCCTTGTCGTCAGCATCGACCGGACCGGACCGGGGCTGTCGGTGCCGACGGCGGACACGGCCGGTCCCTCGGGCCAGTTCACCCCGATCCTTTCGGGCACCGCCGAGGCCAACAGCGTCGTGACCCTGTACGACGGCGCCGTGGGAGCGGCGGTGCTTGGGGTCGTGACCGTGGACAACACCGGCTTGTGGTCGATCACCACGCCGGAGCTCGGCGGCGGCACCCACACCATGACCGCGCGCGCGCTGGACGCGGCCGGCAACGAGACCATCACGACCACGGCGCTGTCGGTGACCGGGCGTGTCGGCGTGCCCGGCGGCCTGCAGCTCGTCTCCGATTCCGGCGTGGCCAACGACGGGATCACCAATGTGGTCTCGCCGATCCTGACGGGAACCGCGCTCGCGGGCTCAACGGTCTCCCTTTACAGCGGCCTGACGCTGATCGGCACCGGCACAGCCGATGGCAGCGGCGTGTGGACCATCGCCTCGACAGGGACGCTGGCGACCGGCGGCGCCCACACGTTGTATGCCAGGATCGACGCCTATGGGACGGTCCTCACCTCCTCGGGCCTGACGGTCACCATCGACACCACGGCGCCCGATCAGCCGGGGGCGCTGGCGCTGCAAGCGGGGTCGGACAGCGGCTCGAACGGCAACGACCGCATCACCAACCTCGAAGCGGTCACCGTCACCGGCACCGCCGAGGCGCGCAGCGTCGTTACCCTGTATGGCAACGACGGGACCACGGCGCTCGGCACGGCCACCGCCTCCGACAGCGGGATATGGTCGCTCGGCACGGGCTCGCTGGCGGCCGGCGTCCACACGCTCACCGCCCGGGCGGTCGACGTCGCCGGCAATACCGGCGCCGCGTCCAGCGGCCTTGTCGTCACCATCGACCGCACTGCCGCCGCCCCGACCGGCCTCGCCCTGGCGAGCGGATCCGACACCGGCCTGGCGGGCGACGCGATCACCAGCGTCCTCGCCCCGACCATCACCGGGACGGCGGAAGCCAACGGTACCGTCTCGCTGTACAACGGCGCCAATCTCGTCGGCACCGCCACCGTGGACGGCACCGGCAACTGGTCGGTGACCGCCTCCGCGCTCGGCAACGGCACGCACAGCCTGACCGCGCGCGTCGTCGACGTCGTCGGCAACACCAGCGACGCCTCCTCGGCCTTCGTGGTCACCGTCGACACGATGGCGCCCGACGCGCCGGGCGGCCTTTCGATCGACCCGGCCGACGACAGCGGCGTCCGCGACAACGTCACCAACATCCGTGCGCAGACCGTCACCGGAACGGCGGAAGCCGGCGCCACCGTCGTCCTGTATGACGGCGCCACCGCGCTCGGCACGCAGGTGGCGACGGGCGGGGTCTGGACGATCGGGACGGGCACGCTTGCCGAGGGCGGGCACACGCTGACGGCGCGGGCTATCGACGCGGCCGGCAACACGGGAGCCGCCTCGGCGGCGCTGACCGTCACCATCGACCTGTCCACCCCGGCCCCGAGCGCCATGGCGCTGACCGCGGCGTCGGACACCGGCTACAGCGCCACCGACCGCATCACCAACGCCACGACGCTGTCGCTGACCGGCTCCGCCGAGGCGAACAGCACCGTCACCCTCTATGACGGGATTGCCGGCAGCCTGACGCCGCTGGCGACACTGGTCGCGGATGGCAACGGCGCCTGGTCCTATACCGGAACAGCGTTCGCCGAGGGCACGCACACCCTCACCGCCACGGCGGTGGACCCCAGCGGCAATACGTCGAGCGGTGCCGGCACGCTGGTGGTGACGGTCGACCTGACCGTCGATGCGCCCGGCACGCCGGCCCTGGCCCTTGCGTCGGACACCGGGGTGCCGGGCGACGGGAAGACCCGCCTGCTCGCGCCCACCTTCACCGGCACGGTGGAGAGCGGCGCCGTGGTGTCCCTCTACGACGGCGGCAATTTCGTCGGCATGGGCACGGCCAATGGCTCGGGCGTCTACTCCATCGAGACGCCGCTGAGCAATGGGGCGCACACGATCACGGCGCGCGTTGTCGATGCCGCCGGCAACGCCACGGCCGCCGCTTCGGCCCCCCTGGTCATCACCATCGATGCCGTCGCCCCCGACGCGCCGTCGGCGCCTGTGCTGGATTCGGGTTCCGACAGCAGCACGCAGGGCGATTTTATCACGTCGGTCGCCACGCCGACCGTGACCGGCACGGCCGAAGCGCTCAGCATCGTCCACCTCTACAGCGGCGGCGTCAGCGTCGGAACGGCCACCGCCGATGGTGCGGGTGTCTGGACGATCACCGCCAACAGCCTGTCCGACGGCGTCAACACGTTGACCGTCCGGTCCGTGGACGACGCGGGCAACACCAGCAGCGCCTCGGGCTCGCTTCTGCTGACCATCGACACCACGCCCCCGACCCCGGGCGGTCTGGCCCTGACGGCGGCCACAGACAGCGGCCGCGTCGGCAACGACGCAGTCACGTCGGTGACGGCGCCGGTCATCACCGGCACGGCCCAGGCCGGCAGCGTCGTCACGCTCTACGACACCGACGGAAGCACCCTGCTGGGCAGCGCGACGGTGAACAGCCTCGGCCAATGGTCGGTCGCCAGCCCGACGCTGACCGAGGGACTGCACACGCTGTCGGCCCACGCGGTGGATCCGGCCGGCAACACGGCGGTCGTGGCGGCGGCCCTCGTCATCAACGTCGACCTCACCGTCCTGCCGTCGTCGGCGCCCAGCCTGACCGCCGGCTCCGACAGCGGCCTCGCCAACGATCAGCTCACCAACGACACCACCCCCACGGTGAGCGGAAGCGCCGAGGCGCACAGCATCATCACCCTCTACGCCGGTGCCACGCTCGTCGGTACGGGAACCGCCGATGGGTCGGGGAACTGGTCGGTGACCACCGGCACGCTGATCAACGGCAGCCACACGCTGGTTGCCCGCGTCACCGATCTGGCCGGCAACAGCACCGCCGCGGCTTCCGCTCCGCTGATCGTCACCATCGACACCGAAAACCTCACGATGTCGAATTTGGCCTTCGCGGCCGGGGACGACACCGGGGCGTCGGCCAGCGACGGGCTGACCAAGCTCGCCACGCCGACGATCGTCGGCACGGCGGAAAGCTTCAGCGTCGTCACCCTGTATGAAGGCAACGTCAGCGTCGGTTCGGCAACGGCCGACGCGACCGGCGCCTTCTCCCTCACCACGAATGCCTTGTCACAGGGCACCCATTCGCTGACCGCGCTCAGCGTCGACCGGGCCGGCAACACCTCCACGGTGTCGAGCAGCCTTGTCCTGTCGGTCGACCTGTCCACCCCGCAGCCCAGCCTGCTCATGGCCGTGGCGTCCGACAGCGGCATCTCGAACAGCGACCGCATCACCAACAACCAGATCCTGCCGCTGAGCGGCACGGCCGAAGCGGACAGCACCATCGTCCTGTACGACGGCCTGACCGCGTTCGGCACCGTCGTCGCCGACAGCCTGGGCGGCTGGTCGCTGCTGTCCCCCTCGCTGGCGGCAGGCAGCCACAGCCTGACCGCCGAGGCGACCGACCTCGCCGGGAACCGCTCGACCTCCGCGGTTCTCGTCGTCACCATCGACACCGTTGCGGCGGTGCCCTCGCTGGGCCTGTCGGCGGCGAGCGACACCGGGATCACCGGCGACCGCATCACCAACGACGCTACGCCCGATTTCACGGGCACGACGGAGGCCGGCGGGTTCGTCTCGCTTTATGAAGGCACCACCCTGCGCGGGACGACAACCGCAGATGGCGCGGGCCTGTGGACCATCACCAGCAGCCAGATGGGCAACGGCCCGCATACGCTGACCGCGCGCGGCATGGATGCGGCCGGCAACACCAGCGTTCTGTCCTCGGCGGTGGTGATCACCATCGACACGGTCGTGCCGAACGCGCCGACCGGTGTCACGCTCGCGCCCGGCTCCGACAGCGGGGCGTCGAACACCGACCGGCTCACCAACGTCGCGACGCCGACCCTGTCCGGCTCGGCCGAGGCCAACAGCACGGTCACGCTCTACAGCGGCTCCACCATCGTCGGCACGGCAACCGCCGGCGGCAACGGGGCCTGGACCGTCACCGCCGCGTCGCTGGCCGACGGCGTGAACACGCTGACGGTGAAGGCGACCGACGCTGCCGGCAACACCAGCGCCGCCAGTTCGCCACTGGCCGTCACCATCGACACCGTTCAGGCGGCGCCCGGCACCCCGGTCCTGGGCGCCGCTTACGACAGCGGAACCTCCAGCACGGACGGCATCACCAGAATCGTCAACCCGACGATCACCGGCACGGGCGAGGCCGGCAGCGTCGTTACCCTGTATGACGGCGGCGTGAGCTACGGCTCCGCCACCGTGAACGGGCTGGGCGTGTGGTCGATCGCCACCGGCACCCTTCTCCCAGGCACCCGGACCCTCACCGCCAGCGCAATCGACCGCGCCGGCAACAGTTCGGTCGCTTCCGCCGGGCTGGTCATCACGATCGACACCTCGGCGGCGGCGCCGGGGACGCCGTCGCTCGTCGTCGACAGCGGCGCCTCCAGCACCGACCGTCTCATCAACACCGGTTCGCCGACCCTCACCGGCACGGCCGAGGCGAACGGCCTCGTCCGGCTCTATGACGGCGCCAGCCTCGTCGGATCCGGCACGGCCGACGGGCTGGGCGTCTGGACGATTGCAGCCAGCGGGCTCGGCGCGGGTGCGCACACGCTGTCGGCCCGGATGGTCGATGCCGCCGGCAACACCAGCGATCCGTCGGCGACGCTGACCATCACCGTGGACACCACGGCGCCCAGCGCGCCGGGAACTCCGTCGCTCAGCGCCGGCTCGAACAGCGGTTCAACGGCCGACCGCATCACCTCGGTCTTCGCCCCGACCATCACCGGCACGGCCGAGGCGAACAGCCTCGTCACGCTGTACGACGGCGCGACGGCGCTCGGCACCGTGACGGCTGACGGCAGCGGCGTCTGGTCGACCACCACGCCGTCGCTGGCCGATGGGACACACACGTTGTCCGCCGTTGCGCTGGACTTGGCGGGCAACACCAGCGCCGCCTCCACGGCGCTGACGGTCACCATCGACACCACGGCGGCCGCCCCGACGGGGCTCGCGCTGGCTGCGGCCTCCGACACCGGCATTCGGGGCGACAACCTGACCTCTGCCACCACCCCGACCATCACCGGCCGGGCGGAGGCGGGGAGCGTCGTCACCCTGTTCAAGGTGGGGGAACCGGCGCCGCTCGGCACCGGCACCGCCGACAGCACGGGCGCCTGGTCGATCACCAGTTCCGTCCTGGCGGGCGGCACCGGAACGGCGCATTCGCTGTTCGCCACGATCGTCGATGTGGCAGGCAACACCAGTTCCGCCTCCGCTTCGCTGAACTTCACCATCGACACCGAGCCGGATGCGGTCTCGATTGCGCTTGCCCCGTCGTCGGACACCGGCTCCTCCAACAGCGACCGGATCACCTCCGACACCATGCCGACGCTCAGCGGCATCGTGGGAACGGACACGCTCGGCGCCGGCCGGGTCGTCACGATCACCAGCGCGTTCAACGGGGGGACCGCCCAAGCCATCGGGACGGTGGTGGCGGACGCCGCGACCGGCGCCTGGAGCTTCACGCCGTCGAGTTCCCTGGCCGCAGGGGTCTACAACTTCGGAATCTCCTCGTTCGACAATGCGGGGAACGCGGGCGTCAACGGCCTCACGGTGACCATTGATCTCACCGCCGACACACCCGGCGGGCTGGCCCTCGCCACCGGATCGGACAGCGGCCGCGACACGACCGACAACAAGACGAACGTCACCGCACCGGTCATCACCGGCACCGCCGAAGCCGGCAGCATCGTCACGCTCTACGACAATGCCGTCTCCGTCGGGACGGTCACGGCAAGCGGGCTTGGCACTTGGTCCTTCACCACGCCGACGCTGGCCGACGGCGCCCACACCTTCACGGCCAGGGCCGTGGACGTCACCGACAACACCAGCGGCCTTTCCGCCGCACTGGTCGTCACCGTCGATACGCAGGCCGCCGCGCCAAGCGGTCTCACCCTGACGACCGATTCCGGCAGCAGCGCAACCGACCGCGTGACCAACGTCGCGTCGCCGACGATCCGCGGCACGGCCGAAGCCTCCAACGTCGTCATGCTGTATGACGGCTCGGCCCTGGTCGGCATGTCGACCGCCGGTCTCGACGGCAACTGGACGGTGCAGGCCATCGGCCTGGCAGATGGCGAGCGCACCCTGACGGCGACGACCATAGACCAGTTCGGCAACACCAGTGCCGCTTCGGCCGCCCTGCTCGTCACCATCGACACCGCCGCGCCCCAACCCTCGTCGCTCTTCCTGACGGCGGGCTCCAACAGCGGCTCGACCGCCGATCTCGTGACCAACGTCGCGACGCCTACCCTGACCGGGACGGCGGAGGCGGGCAGCGTGGTCATGCTGTACAACGGCGCCACCCTCCTGAACACGACGACATCCGACGGCGCCGGCGCCTGGACGATGAGTTCGGCGTCGTTGGGCGTGGGCACGCACAGCCTGACCGTCATCTCCCGCGATGTGGCGGGCAACACCGGCGCAGCCTCGGATCCGCTCGTCGTCACCATCGATCTCACCTCGACCACGCCCACCGGGCTGGGGCTGGGCACTGGCTCCGACAGCGGCGCGCTGGCAACCGACCGCATCACGAACGTCGCCACGCCCACGGTCCTGGGCGTGGCGGAGGCGAACAGCGTCGTCACGCTGCACGACGACGTGAGCGGCCTGAACGTCGGCACGGCCACCGCCGACGGGTCCGGCGTTTGGTCCATCGACGTCGCCTCGGCGCTTTCCAACGGCACGCATTCGCTGACCGCGACCGCCGTCGATGTGGCGGGCAACACCAGCGCCGCCGGGGTGCTCGTCGTCACCATCGACACGGCGGCAACCGTTCCGACGACGCCGGTGTTGACGGTGGGCTCCGACCGCGGCAGCTCGAACAGCGACCGGCTGACGTCCGACAGCACGCCGACGGTGAGCGGAAGCGCCGAGGCCAACAGCGTCATCACCCTGTACGACGGCAGCGTCTTCGTCGGGCTCGGGACCGCCGGCAGTGACGGCCTGTGGTCGGTGACGGCCGGCGCCCTGACCGAGGGCGCGCACACGCTCACCGTGCGGGCGACGGACGTGGCCGGGAACACCAGCGACGCCTCGGGCGAACTGGTCGTGACCATCGACCTGACGACGGCCGTCCGTTCGATCATGCGGGCGAGCGGAAGCGCGGTCGCCAACAGCGTCGTCACCCTCTACGAGGGCGTGAACCCTGCCGGGGAAGGCATCAACTTCTTCGGGTCGGCGACCGCCGACGCCAACGGCCTGTGGACCCTGCTGGCAAGCGACCTGGGCGTGGCAGACTATACGTTGACCGCGGTGGCGCCCGGCGCGAACAGCGGCACGGCAGGGCCGTCCGCTCCGCTCGTGACCATCGATGTCGTGACGCCCGTCCGCTCGATGCTGCTGGCCCAGGCGTCCGACACCGGCAGCGGGCGCGACGACCTGCTGACCAACGACACCACGCCGACGCTCATCGGCATGGTCGAGGCGGACAGCGTGGTCACGCTGTATGACGGCAACCTTGCGGTGGGCACCACGACGGCCGATGGCACCGGCGCCTGGACGATCACCTCGGCGACGCTGGGCTCCGGCCTGCGTCAGCTTTCGGTCACGACGGTGGACCGGGCCGGGAACACGGCCACCTCCGCGTCGGGGCTGGCGGTGACAATCGACACGACCGCGCCGTCGGCACCCGCCGTCCCGGCGCTGAGCCCCGACAGCAACAGCGGCCGTCTCAACAACCTCGTGACCAACGTCCGGCAACCGGTGCTGACCGGCAACGCCGAGGCGAACGCGCACATCCTGCTGTACGCCAATGGCACGCTGGTGGGCGAGACCGATGCGGATGCGTCCGGGAACTGGTCGGGCGGCACCTCGGCGCTGAGCCTCGGCGCCCAGACCATGACGGTCAGGGCCGTGGACGCGGCCGGCAACACCTCGTCGGCCAGCAGCGGCCTGACGCTGACCATCACGCCGGAAAGCGCCGCCCCGACGGGCATTGGGTTGGCCCCGGCGTCCGACAGCGGCGTCCAGGCCGACCAGCTGACCAACGTCCGGACTCCGACCATCACCGGATCGGCGGTGGCGAACAGCGTGGTGACGCTGTACGACTACATCACCGTCGTCGGGACCGGAACGGCGGACGGCAACGGCCTCTGGTCGATCACCACCGGAAACCTGAGCGGGTCGAGCTACACCTTCACTGCCACGGCCATCGACCCCGACGGGGTCGAATCGCCGCTGTCGGCGCCCTTCTTCTTCAGCATCGACACCACGGCGCCGACGGCGCCGGGCAACCTCGATCTTGCCAACGACGACGACACTCTGACGAACAACGCCACGCCGCCGATCACCGGCACGGCGGAGGCGGGCAGCACGGTGCTGCTGTACGACGGCAATGTCCTCGTCGGCTCGGCCACGGCCGGCGGCGGGGGCTTGTGGACGGTCAGCCCGTCCTCGGCGCTGTCCGACGCCGCGCACAGCCTTACCGTCCGTGCGGTCGACGCCGCGGGCAACACGTCGGCGGCGTCCAGTGCGCTGATCGTGACCGTCGACACCGTCGCAGCGCCCCCCGGCGCCCTCGACCTGACGACGGACAGCGGCGCCAGCAGCACCGACAACCTGACCAACATCGCCACGCCGACCATCGTTGGCACCGCGGAGGCCGGCAACAGGGTTGTGCTGTACGATGGCGGCACCGCCGTCGGGACGGCCACCGCCGGAGGCGGCGGGCTCTGGACGATCGCTGCCTCCTCACTGTCCGACGCGGTGCACACGCTCACCGCCAAGGCCTTCGATGCGGCCGGCAACACCTCGGCGGCGTCCGGCGGGCTGATCGTCACCATCGACACCGCCGTGGCGGCACCGACCGGTCTCGGCCTTGCCACCGGCGCCGGCACTTTGACCAACACCGGCACGCCGACGATCACCGGCACCGCCGAGGCGGGCAGCACCATCACCCTGTACGAGGGGGCCTCCTCCCTCGGGACGGCCACGGCCGACGCGACGACCGGGGTTTGGAGCCTGTCGGCGGCCTCGCTGAGCGAGGGAGTCCACACGCTGAGCGCCATGGCCGTCGATCTGGCCGGCAACAGTTCGTCCGCATCCAGCGGGTTCGCCGTGACCATCGACACGGTGGCACCGACGCTACTGGCGGCGCTTTCCGTCAACGGGAGTCTGCTGACCCTGACCTTTGCCGAGGCGGTGAGCCTCGCCGCGGCCCCCCATCAGACCACCGGCATGAGTGTCATGGTCGATGGCACGCCCCGCGCCGTCACCGCCGTCTCCGGTACGGGCAGCGACACCCTGACCCTGACGCTCGCGTCCGCCGTATCTTACGGGCAGACCGTGACCTTCAGCTACGATCCGACCCTGTCGGGCAGCGCCTTGACCGATCGGGCGGGCAATGAGATGGCCAGCCTCGTCGGGCAGGCCATCGTCAATGCCACTCCTTCGCCCCCGCCACCGCCGCCGCCCACGACGACGGTCGTGATCGACGGCGTGCCGACGACGACGACGACGGGCACCGACGGCATGGGCCGTCCGACGGAGTCCGTGGTGATCGCCCCGGTCGCGGAGAACCGGACCGACACGGACAGCAAGACCAGCCTGGCGGACGTGCCGCTGGCCGGAACCGCGGTCGCCCCGGTGCTGGCGGCGAGCCTGCCGACCGGCGTTGGCATGACCTCGACCGGCACCACCGCCGGACTGACCCTGGGCGAGCTGGCCAGCTCCTTCTCCAGCCAGCTGGGCACCTTGGGCATCGTCGCGCCGACGACCGCGACCGTGCCCAACGCTGGACTCACCCAGTCGCTGCCGTCCACCAGCACGGTGACGCTGCGGCATGTCACGCCCACCGTCGCGACGGGCCAGGCCCCGGGCACGCCGATCACCATCACCGGTTCGGCTCCGGCCGGTCAGGCCTCGGCCGTGCTGCTGGACGCGCGCCAGCTTCCGGCCGGGACGGTGGTGAACCTCGACAACGTGGACTACGCCGTCATCACCGGCGCGGTCACGGTGGGCGGCGGCGCCGGCTCGAACGTGGCGATCGGCGACAGCGCCAACCAGACCATCATCCTGGGCGCCGAGGACGACACGCTGCGCGGCGGCGGTGGCGACGACGTGATCGGCAGCCGGGAGGGCCGCGATCTGCTCTATGGCGACGACGGAAACGACACGGTGTTCGGCGGGCTCGGCTACGACCGCCTGTCGGGCGGCGCCGGCGACGATCTGCTGCGCGGCGACGAAGGCGTCGATGCCGTGCGGGTGGAGGCGAACTTCGCCGACGTGCTGATCGCCCACGGCGCATACGGCTCGCTGACGATGGCCCACGCCACACTGGGTATCGATCGGTTGGAAAGCGTGGAGATCCTGCGTTTCAACGACCGGGTGGTCCTGGTCAACGCGCCCACCGGCATCGTCGGCGACACCGGTGCCTCGCAGATCAGCGAGACGCTGTACCTTGCCGACAATCCGGATGTGGCTCAGGCGGTGGCGCGCGGCGAGTTCGCCAGCGGCATGGACCATTACCAGCGTTTCGGCGCAGCGGAAGGCCGTCTGAAACCGGTGGCGCTCGACGAAGCCTTCTATCTGTCCCAGAACGCGGATGTCGCCAGGGCGGTTGCCGCCGGGCAGTTCACCAGCGGCCTTCAGCATTATCTGCTTCGTGGCGAAAAGGAGGGCCGCGATCCCAACGCGCTGTTCGATACGACCTGGTATCTGGAGCACAACGCCGACGTCGTGGCCGCCCTTCAGGCGGGCACCATCGACAGCGCCTATGAGCATTACGAGAGGTTCGGCTGGAAGGAGGGCCGTACACCGTCGGCGTGGATGGACACCAAGGCCTATCTGGCAGCCAACCCGGACGTCGTGGCGGCCAGGGTGGATCCGATGACCCATTATCTGAACTTCGGCGCCCGCGAGGGACGGACGATCGTCGCGGCGGACAGCGGCCTTTGGCTGAGCTGAGGTCGAGCGGGGCGGGGAGAAGGAAGCGGCCGTTCCCCGAGAGCGGCCTTCCCGGCGGAACGGGACGGTGTTCCGCCCCGCCGTCCGCTGGTGCGGCATCGCGGGGCATCACGAAGGCGAGGTGATCATGCAGCCAAATCGTGCAGGGCGTCTGCGACGCGCCGTATGACGGAAGTCCAGTCGCCCGGGGCGGTCTGGCGGAAGAGCCGCATGGTCGGGTACCAGGGCGTGTCGTCACGGCCTTGAAGCCAGCGCCAGCAGCCGTCGTAGCGCGACATGACCCAGACCGGCTTTCCCAGCGCTCCGACCAGATGGGCGACCGACGTGTCGACCGTAATCACGAGGTCGAGGCGCATCACCAGGGCCGCCGTGTCCGCGAAATCGGTGACTGCTCCCATCGGATCGTGGATGTCCATTCCCGCCGGCGGATCGGCGAGCTGAGCTGCCGGCCCGCCCATCTGCAGGTTCACGAAGCGCAGGTTCGGCACCTCGGCCAGTGGCGCCAGGTCGTGCAAGGTCATGCTGCGCCGCCGGTCGGTCAGGTTCGCGCGCAGCAGGCTTGGGCGGGGGTCTCCCGACCACACCAACCCGACCCGCAGTCCGGTGCCCGGCAGGGGCTGGCCCAGCCACTTGCCGATCGCCTCGGCGGGCGGGTAGAGGTAGGGGATGCTGCCGGGGATTGTGTCCAGCTCTGTGCCGAGCAGCCGCGGCAGGCTCATCAGCGGGCAATGGAAGTCCGGCTTCGGGAAGGGGGCCGTCAGCGCATGAACCGCATCCACGCCGAGCATACCGGCGACCAGCCGCTTCAGAGCCGGCTGGACCGCCAACACCACGCGCCCGCCCTGCGCCGCGACCAGCGGGGCATAGCGGACGAAATGCAGGGTGTCGCCGTGTCCCTGTTCAGCGTGCAGCAGGATGGTGGCGCCGTTCAGCGGCTCGCCCCGCCAAGCCCGCAATTGCCCGTTCACCATCGGGAGCTGGCCGGTTTCCCAACGGGCCTCGTAATGATCCCAGCCTTCCTTGAAGCGGCCGGCTTTGAGCAGGGCCAGCGACAGGTTGAAGCGCGCGTCGGGATGTTTCGGTTCGGCGGCCAGCGTGCGGTGGAACAGGCGCACGGCCTCATCCAACTGGCCGAGGTCGAGGTTGACGATGCCGAGATTGTTCAGCGCCGATACGTGCGATGGGTTGATCTGCAAGGCTCGCCGGCACAGCGTCGCCGCCTCGGCGAAGTCGTCGCCGTTCCGGGCCTGTGACCGCTGGACATAACCGAGGTTGGCGTAGGGGTCGGGATGGTCCGGCTTGAGCGCCACGGAGCGGCGGCAGAAGCCGATGGCGCCCGGGCCGTCGTTCAACTCCCACACCGCACTGGCGAGGTTGTTCCACGCCCCCGGGTGATCGGGGGACAGGCGCAGGGCCCGGCGGTAGGCGATAGCGGCCTGCGCGTGGTTCTTCTCGCGCGAGGCGGTCGCGCCGAGGTTGACGTAGGCCTGGACCGTTGCCGGTTCCAGGGCCATTGCCGCCCGATAAGCGACGCCGGCGTCGGCCAGCCGTCCTGAAAGCAGGCGGGAATCGGCAACGGCCAGGAGTTCGCTCGCCGTGGCCGGGCGCAGGCGGCAGAAGCGCTCCAGCAGGGCTGCCGCATTGTCACCCGGTTGCGGGTTGTGCCTGTGGAGGTTGGCAAGCGACTCCGGATAGGCCGGATTGAGCGTGAGCGCCAGACGGTACTGTTCTCGCGCCTCATCCGGTCGGCCGAGCGCGCGCAACGCTTCACCAAGGCTGTTGCGGTAGTAAGCCTGCGCACTGTCGACCACGAGCGCGCGGCGCACCCAGTGGCTGGCCGCCTCCGCCGCCCCGGCTTGCAGCGCAGTCACGCCAAGCAGGTGGAGGACGTCGCCATGCGACGGCTCGGCGGAAAGAATGGCCCGGTACAGTTTGCCCGCTGCGGCATCCCCCGCCTTATGCCGAGCCACCGCGGAGGCGAGCATCGACCTCACGTCGGGCAGCATGGCCTTGGGGCCTTCCCCGACTCCAGGTTTGCAGGCCAATTGGCCCATGTCCTCACCTCGTCTCCGTGGCGTCAGGAAGTCTGTTGGTACACATAGCGCTTTCTGGCGCTAACGCCAGCATCGTTCAGACCCTGGTTTTGCCTGAAAACCGGTGGATGGGCACCGTCAACTTGTTAATCATGGCAACGTTGGCGCATAAATCGCCGGGGGCTGGCGGTGTGAGGGTTCTGGCGGGTATAGAGGCGCAGCGCCGACCTGGAGATCGTGTCGGCACTGGCCCGGACGGGCGGGCCGGTGAACTCCGCCCTCGCACCGACTTGTGCGCCAAAGCCGCACCCCTTCCACTTCCTGTGGCGCGTGCTGCGTGCAAGTCTGAGGAAAATGGCGGCGACCTTCTCGCCGATCTCGCCCTCGGCAGTCGCGAACCAACTCGCCATCAGCTTCAGGTTGGGCTGGTCGCTAGCGTTGAGATAGGCGGGTTCAGTTTGCCCCATGGACCTCCCGTTCCACCCGCGTCAGCAGGTCGGTGAAAAAGACCACCTCGTCCGGCTTCAGGCCGAGCTTGGCGTGACGGGGCAGGAAATCGGCGACGGGACGACCGCTCTCCCGCCCCTGCAGCACACCGTCACGGCTCACGAGCGACTCCCGCGCCAAGTCGGCGGCGGAGTCGTGGCAGCGACCGCACCGCTCCTTGAAGCGGGGCGCCGTGCTGGCTTGGGCGAGCAGCATCCCGTACATCGGTTGCACGAGATTCGGCGGCAGATGGTGATTTCCCAGGAAGACGAGCAGGTCGTCCTTGTGATGGCCGCCTTGGAGCCTGCCGTCCTCCACCGTCAGAAACCGTTGGGCGAAAGGACCGGCGTGGGCATGGCAGTCCCCGCAGGTCTGTTCCCAGAATCGGTGCAGGTCCGTCGCCTCGCCCGCCGATGCCGGGAGGAGCAACGGAACCGCCGAGACCAGAAGCCTCGCTCCCAGGGTGAAGCCGGTTATGCGCCGAGCCATTTCGCAACATCCTCCGCTTTCGGCAGACCGCCCGCATGGACCACCTTCCCGTCGATGACGATGCCCGGTGTCGCGACGATGCCGTACCCGGCGATGACCGCATAGTCGGTCACCTTCTCCACATGGACGGGGACGCCCAGCCGTTCGGCTTCCGCCCGCACCATGTCTTCGGTCGTCTGGCAGCGTTTGCAGCCGGGTCCGAGAACCTTCACGTCCTTCATGGTTTTGTTCCTTCTCTCAGGCGAACAGGGCATTGAACAGGAAGCCGACGGCGAGGATGCCGAGCCCGACGACGCCGACGAACACGGCGATCAGGCGCAGCGACAGGACCTTGCGCAGGATGATCATCTCCGGCAGGGACAGCGCGATCACCGACATCATGAAGGCCAGCACGGTGCCGAGCGCCGCGCCCTTGCCGATCAGCGCCTCGACGACCGGGATGATCCCGGCGGCGTTCGAGTACATTGGAATGCCCATCAGGACGGCGGCCGGAACCGACCACCACGCATCCCGCCCCATGATGGCGGACAGCAGATCGGCGGGCACATAGCCGTGGATGAAGGCCCCGGCCGCGATCCCGGCGACGATCCAGAGCCACACCTTGCCGACGATGTCCTTGACCGCGTCGATGCCCGCCTGGATGCGATCGACGATGGAGAGCTCGACGACCGGCAGATCGACGGCGCCGGAGCGGATGTCGCGCACCCACTCCTCCAGCCAACCGTCCAGATGCAGGCGGCCGATGACCCAGCCGGCCAGGATGGCGACGGCGAGTCCGAAGACGAGATAGGTGAGCGCCACCTTCCAGCCGAGCAGCGCGAACAGCAGGCCGAGCGCCACCTCGTTGACCATCGGCGCGGCGATCAGGAACGAGAAGGTGACCCCCAGCGGCACGCCGGCCGAAACGAATCCGATGAACAGCGGAACCGCGGAGCACGAACAGAAGGGGGTGACGATGCCGAGGCCCGCCGCGGCGACGTTGCCGACCCCCTCGCGCCGTCCGGCCAGCAAGGCCCGCGTGCGCTCCGGCGAGAAGAAGCTGCGCACCACGCCCATGGCGAACACGACCAGCGTCAGCAGCATCAGAACCTTGGGCGTGTCGTAGATGAAGAAGCGGATGGCGTCTTCCAGGTGGCTGCCGCGCTCCAGCGGCAATTGCGACACGACCCAGGTCGAGACGGGCACGAGCAGGCCGTAAAGCACGAACCAGAGCACAATGACAGCCGCCGTGGCGGCGCTCCAAAGCCAGGGGTTCGGCGGTGGCGATCCCGCTTGCGGGACCAGGGAGGTCTCGGTGCTCATGCCGCTTCCTTCCGTTCTGCGGCCATCGCAATGATCACGGCGTCGATGATGGCGACGATCCGGGGACTGAGCGCCGGGTTGCGGCGATACCGGACCCATTGGGCGTCGCGACGATCGACGACGAGCCCGGCGCTCTTGAGAGCGGCCATGTGGCGGGACATCCGCGATTGCGTGGCCGCGAGGCGGTCCATCAGTTCGCACACGCAGTGTTCCTGCCCATCCCACAACAGGCGCAAGGCGCCGAGGCGGGTCGGGTCGGAGAGGACGGACATCAGAGAGGTCACCGCGTCCGCACCCATGCTTTCCCCCGCTTATGCTAATAGGCGCATTATCGCGCCCAGTAGCCTGCCTGCGTCAATGTAACGACGGTGGGGCATCCTGTCGCAGAGCGCCGACCAGGGCAGCGTGGTGTTCGGACGGCACCGCTCGACCGTGGTCACAGACATCACGACACGCGGTATTTTCCATCGATTCGCGGGTCGCCAATTCCACATCCCCGCACCATATGGCGGAGCGGAGCCTGGACCGGAGACTGGCGGTAGGCACGCCGGGTTTGGTCACGTCATGACCGCTTCCGACGCTGCCTCGGCGCGTTGGCGCGGGGTCATGTCCGAGGAGGTCGGGTCGAGCCGCCCGAAATCGCCGCGCAGGCCCTTGAGCGCGTAGCGCTCGCGGTTGATCTCAGCGGTGGTGCGGATGCCCAAGCGCCGGAACACCGGAACCGGCGGGCACCAGCCCTGGAGTGCGTGCTGGAGCAGGAAGCCAGTCACCGCCGCGGGCAGGATCAGGAACCGGCGATCCACGAAGGCTCCCAGCAGCGTGCCCGTCAGCGCAAGCGTCGCCGCGTTCGCCTCGAGCGTGCGTTCGATGTCCCACTCGCGGTCGAGTTCGTCGAGACGGCGGTCAATCTTCTCAGGATGCTCCGCATGGTAGCGGATACTCTCCGTGATCTCGGCGGCCAAGCGGCGGTTCTGTTCCGCTGACGTAGCGTTCTCCACGCGCGAAGCGGTTGCGGGCAGCATGGTTCCCTCCTCTGTCGGTTCCGGTGAACGGCGCCCCATTCAGGAGCGCCGCCGTGCTGCCCCGCAAACATTAGGAAGACGTGATGAGTTCCCGAAGGTCCTGGCTCGGCATGCGCATGACCGTTCCGAGCTGTCAGAAGTCGGCCTGTTCCGCCTCCAGATAAGCGAGGCTGATGTATTTGCCGATGTTGCTGTCCCACCCCTTGGTCTCGGCGGCGCGGGAGGCTACGCGCGGGTCGGCCAGCACGGCGGCCCTTGCCTGCTCAATGGGCTGCCCGGCCTTCACGGCGGCGGCGCAGGTCTCATAGATGCCTTCGAACAGCGCGCGCTGCCATGCCGGCACGCCGGTGCCGGGCACGCCATGGGCCGGCAGCCAGATACGCGTGTCGCTGTCGGCCCGCAGCCTATCCATCGTCTCGAAGGTGCCGAGGTAGGAGCCGTCGTCCATGTTGGCGATGCGGCGGTCCATCATCACGTCGCCGACGCACATGACGCCGTCCTCCACCACCGCGACCGACAGGTCGGATGGCGTATGGGCGGTGCCGTAATGGTGCAGGCGTAGCCGGACGTCGCCCAGCGAAAGCTCGTCGCCATGGGCGGCGTCGCGGTTGGGGGCGACGATCCGCGTCCCGGCCGACGCCTGCGCCGTCCATTTGACCATCGAGCTTTGCCAGAAGCTGCCCTGCACGCCTGAGATCGCTTCGCGCGTGCGGGGCAGGGCGTAGCGGGGCAAATCCTCGCCGAACGCCTCGGCGAAGGCATGGTTTCCCAGCCAGTGATCGCCATGATAATGCGTGTTGACGATGGCGACGACCGGCTTGGCCGTCAGCGTCCGCAGCATCCGGATCGCCATCTCGCCGATCTGCAGCGAGGCGCCGCTGTCGACGACGATCACGCCGTCGCGGCCGATGACGAAGGTGATGTTCGCCATCATCCCCTGGTTCTGCGGCGTCGGGAAGCCGTCGGGGGACTGGATGATCCAGACGTGTTGGCTGATCTGGACCGGCGGCATGTCGGGCACCGGCGGTCCCTTGACGAAGGACTCCACCCCGGCGGCGAAGGCGCGGATCGCGCTCAGGCCCGGCACCGCGGCCAGGAGTGCCGCACCGGCGGTCAGAAGGCGGCGGCGGGGCAGGCGAAGCATGCGGGGTCTCCTGTGAACGTCACTGTGCAGCGACGGGAGGAATTGCGGCGATGGCGGCGGCGCGCGCCCTCGCCGGGCGGTCGATGGCGAGATCGGTCAGCACGGCACCGATCCACATCGACCACAGCACCAGCCACGCCGTCGCCGTGAAGATGGAGGCGCCGGACACGCCGGCCCCGACTGCGCAGCCGCCGGCCAGCACGCTGCCGAAGCCCATCATGCAGCCGCCGATGATGTAGCGCCGCATGGTGGAGCCGTCGTTGAACCCCTCCAGCTTCAGGTCGCGCCCGGCCAGTCCAGCGAGGAAGGCGCCCAGCGCCACGCCGGGGATCAGCCCGGTGTCGAAGCCCCAGCGGGTGCCCGGCGGCGACAGCACCAGCATCAGGAAATCGGCCGAGGGCGCGGTAAAGCTTAGGGAATGGACGGTCACCGGATCGAAGGCGGAGGATGCGGCCCGCCATGTGAACCACCAAGCGGCGGCGACGGTCGCACCGACGCCGGCGGCGCCGAGCCAGGACCAGCCCGACAGGGTGTTGCGCCGCGCGATCATCACGCCCGCCGCGAACCAGCCCATGCCGAACAGCATCGCCCCGCCATGCCCGATGCCGGCCAGCGCCAGCAGGTCGCGCTGCTGGCCGGAAATCACCCACCAGCTGTTGACTGCCTCGCGCAGCGGCGACAGGACGCCGCGCATCGCCGCCTGGGCGACCACCGCGAACACCAGCCCGGACAGCAGCGCCCGCAGGTTGCCGGTGGCCGACAGCACCAGCATGCGGCTGGCGCAGGCCCGCGTCAGCGTCATGCCGCAGCCGAACATCAGCCCGCCGATCACCGCGCCCGACAGGCTGCCGGGGTTGTTGAGCTGGCGGACGCTGCCGGTATCGAAAACGCCAAGCAGGATCAGCCCCTGCGTCGCCATCAGCGCGGTGGAGAAGGCGAGCAGCCAGACCGCCAGCCGTCCGCCCAGCCGGCCATGCGCCACCTCCAGCGTCGAGGCGCGCAGGCAGAAGCGGGACCGCTGCGCCACCACGCCGAACAGCGTGCCGATCAGCAGTCCGCCCAGCGCCATGAAGCTGTCCTCGCCCAGGCTTTCCATCAGGGCGTCGACGGTGAAACCCATGGCCGTCGCCTTCTCAGGGCTTGATGTAGGCGTAATGGTCGCGTGCCTGCAGTTCGGTGATGCGGACGACGCCGGAGGGCGTGAACTCCGCCTCCATCACGAACTGATCCTTGGTCAGGTTGCGCCGCTTCATGGTGATCTCGCACACCTCAAAACGGACGCCGCGGCCCTTCAGGTCGGAGATCAGCGGGCCGTAATCAATGTTGTTCTTGGCGTCCTTGGCGCCTTCCATCAGCAGATCGACACCTTCGGCATGGGTGACCACGCGGATTTCGGTCTTCGGCGCGACGTCCAGATGGTTGCGGATGTTGCGCAGCGCCTTGGTGCCCTGCTCGGCGGCATTGTCTATGTGGTAGACGACCTTGTCCTGGGCCAGCGCCGGGGCGGCGCCGGTCAGGGCGAACAGCATCAGCAGGGGAGCCAGGAGACGACGAACGCTCATGGTCTGAGCCTTTCCGGTTTGGAGCTTGCCCCAGTTGGCGGGCAGAATATTGGGTCAGGCGTCGAGGCCGGGGTTGCCGTTCACGCCCTTCAGGGTCGGCAGATTCAGCTGCGGCGGCGCCACCGTCTTGCGGGCGCGGAGGTTGCGGGCAACGAGGTCCCAGATCGGCTCGCCGCCGGCGGCCTTCGCCTCTTCCGCCACGGGGGCCCAGCCGGCGACCTTGTAGGTCTTCGACCCCTCCAGTGGCTTGCCGTTCAGCGTCATGTCCTGGATGCGCCGGCCGGCCGGGGCGGCCGGGTCGCAGGCGTAGGACAGGCCGCCGACGCGCACCATGTCGCCGCCCTGCTGGTAATAGGGATCGGGGTTGAACAGGTTGTCGCAGACATCCTCCAGCACCGTCTTGATCTGCTCGCCGCTCATCTGGGTCAGCGTGACGTAGGGATAGGTGATGGCGGTCTGGTCCAGCAGGTTTTCCATGGTGATGGGCTGGCCGGGCAGCAGCGTGGTGCCCCAGCGGAAACCGGGAGAGAAGGCGATCTCCGCATCCTTTTCGGCCATCAGCGCGTCGAGGATCAGCTGGTCGAAGCTGCCGTTGAAATTGCCGCGCCGGTACAGCGTGCCCTCCGTCACCGCCAGCGTCTCGCCCAGCTTGGCCTCGTAGGGCGCGCGGACGCGGGTGATCAGCGCCTCCATCTCCGGATCGGCGGGCAGCAGGTTGGCGAAGACCGGCATCAGCCGGTAACGGAAGTCGGCGACCCGTCCGCCCGTTACCTGGAGGTCGAGCACGCCCAGGAACTTGCCGTTCGACCCGGCATTGGTGACCAGAGTCTTGCCGCCAGGGTTGGCGACGATGCTGGGCGCCGGCATGCCGTCATGGGTGTGGCCGCCGAGGATGGCGTCGATGCCGCGGACGCGCGACGCCATCTTCAGATCGACGTCCATACCGTTGTGCGACAGCACGACGACCACCGCGGCGCCAGCGGCGCGGGCAGCGTCGACCGTCGCCTGCATCTCCTCCTCGCGGATGCCGAAGGTCCAGTCGGCCACCATGTAGCGCGGGTTGGCGATCGGCGTGTATGGGAAAGCCTGCCCGATCACCGCCACCGGGATGCCGTTGATGGTCCGCAGGCTGTAGGGCTTGAACACGTCGTCGCCGAAATCGGCGGTCTTGATGTTCTGGGCGACGATCTCGATGTGGCCGGCGAAGTCCTTCTCGGCGATCTCCTGCACGCGCTCCTGGCCGTAGGTGCATTCCCAATGCAGCGTCATGATGTCGACGCCCAGCAGCTTGGCGGCCTCCACCATGTCCTGGCCCTGGGTCCACAGCGCGGTGCCCGACCCCTGCCAGGTGTCGCCGCCGTCGAGCAGCAGGGCGCCCGGCCGGATGGCCCGCACCCGCTTGACCAGCGTCGCCAGATGGGCGAAGCCGCCGACCTTGCCGTACAGCCCGGCCAGCCGTTCGAAGTCCAGGCAGGTGAAGGCATGCGCCTCGCGGCTGCCGGCGGCGAGCTTGAAATGCTCCAGCAGCCGGCTGCCCACCAGATGCGGCGGCCGGCCGGACATCTCGCCGACGCCGAGATTGACGCTCGGCTCGCGGAAATGGATCGGCTTCAGCTGGGCGTGGCAGTCGGTGATGTGCATGAGCGAGACGTTGCCGAAGGCAGGCGCGTCATAGACCGCGTCCGCGGCTCCCTGGGCCGCAGCCTCCGCGCGGGCCAGACCGGCGCCGGGCAGCAGCAGGCCGGCGGCGTTGGCGGCGGCCAGGACGGTGAGGAACTCGCGGCGGTTCATTGGGCAGGCCCCGATTTGGAATTCACGGGAGAGTTCGGGTCGAACAGCAGGGCCATCAGATGCTTGATCTGCGTCTCCCCCAGGATGCCCATATGGCCGGCGCGCGGCATGTTGGAGCAGGCGTTGGCCGATTTGGCGTTGTAGATCTTGGCCCAGGCCGCCTTCATCGTCTCCTCGTCCCGGCCGCGTAGCGCGCCGTACTGCAGCAGGCTGGGGCCGATGGTGCCGTAGGAGATCTCGGTCGGGCTGAGCTGGTGGCAGTTGTAGCAGTTGCCGCCGTTGGGAGTGTCAGACTTGTCGGTCCAGGTGTTGCCCCGGCCGCTCTGGGCGATCTTCTCGCCCTCCTTCCAGTCACCCAGCCATTTGCCGTCGGACGGCCATTTGACGGTCGCCAGGTTGGCGGCCTCGATCTGCCGGCGCCGTTCGGCGGCGGCCGGGCCAGCGGCGGCCTCGGGATCGGAGCAGAAGGCCTGCGTTTCGTCCTGGGTCAGGCGATCGACCTTGGCGATGCCCTTGTCCTTGAAGCTGGCGGCCAGCATGCGGGTGAAGGCGGCATCGTCGGCCCCCGGTCCCCAGGACGGCGCGACCTTGGTCTCGGAGAGGGCGGGACCGGCCAGCAGCAGGACGGCAAGGAAGGCGGCATGTTTCATGGCGTGTTTCATGACGGCCTCCCTCAGCGCTTGATTCCGGGTGTCTTCATGGTCTCCCCGCTGGCGTTGGCCGCCATGAACATCGACAGCGCGATGGTCGCGTCGGAGGTGTAGACCGGTTCGGGGAAACGCTGCTGGCGGAAGCAGTCGTTCAGCCGCCACTGCATCGACCACATCTGGCCGGAGCTGACGCGGTAGGCCGGCCAGCTGCCCCAGCCGGCCGCGGCACCCTTCTGCCCCGGAATATAGGGCAGATCCTGCAGGCGGATGCGCGTGCCCTCCTGGCCGTGGCAGGTG
This sequence comes from Pseudomonadota bacterium, assembly GCA_023423695.1. Classification (GTDB taxonomy): domain Bacteria; phylum Pseudomonadota; class Alphaproteobacteria; order Azospirillales; family Azospirillaceae; genus Azospirillum. Next base: position 132,207 of record JAFAFA010000155.1, read on the forward strand.
GCGCAGGAGAAGTCGTAGGGGCCGCCCTGATAGTAGAACATCCGCTTGCCCAGGTCGTACATCGCCTGTTCCTTGGGATGGCTGGGCTTTACCGCGATGGGATCGTCCTTGGACTGACCGGAGACGTAGGCGGCGAGCGCGATCATCTCCTCCTTCGGAGGGGCGGTGAAGGAGGCCTCAACATAGGGCTTCGGGTCCTTGCCCTGCAGCGTTTCCATGCAGGTCAGCAGGCGCGATTCCAGGTCCTGGACGCGGTCGGTGTCGGCGAAGTAGCGCGGAAGCTGGGCATAGGCGCCCTTGACCACGCCGGGGCCGAGGCCGAGGTCGCATGTCTCCAGCGAGGCCTTCTTCGGGCCGGCCGGCGTCTTCCACAGCTCCTCGCCGCTCAGTTCGAACAGTTCGGCGGGGTTGCCGTCCTGCAGGGCCTCGCGGTAGGCCTCGATGCCCTCCTGCGCCGCATCCTTCTGCTGGGCGTAGGCCGCCGTGGCGACGGCTGCCGACACCGCAAGGAACGCCGCAATCCCAACGCTTACCCGGTCCATCTTTCCCCCCTCCCATCCTTGTTCTTGTCGGCCCGGAAGTACCGCGTCAGGTGACGGTGGCCTCGTCGGTGCGGGTGTCGCCCTTGTTGTCGACCCAGGTGACGGACACCTTGTCGCCCGCCTTGCCGCCCTTGACCTTGAAGGCGAGGTAGGGGTTCTTGGAAATCGACGGTCCCCATTGCGCCTGCATCACCGTCTTGCCGTCGAGCTTGGCGGTGACCTCGTTGATGAACCAGGCGGGGATGACCGTGCCGCTGGCGTCCTTGCGCTGGCCGGTCTCCATCTCGTGGCTCATCAGCACCTTGATCTCGGTGACGCCGTTCTTGGCGGAGGCGCGGATCTTCATCGGATTGCCCATGGTCTTGTCTCCCGTCTATCCGTTCAGCCGCCGCAGCCGCCGAGCGTCACCTTGATTTCCTTGGCGGTCGCGTAGAACTTGCCGTCCGCCTTGACCAGCACCATGACGTTGGAGGTTTGGCCCATCTTGATGCGGGCGGTGACCTCGGGGATGGTGTCCGGCCCCAGGTCGAAGGCGGCGGCCAGCATGTTGGGGTTCTTTTCCACCAGGATGGCGATCCGTTCGGTCTTGGGCAGCTTGCTGACCGCCTGGACCGGAACCACCGCCCCGTTCTCCGCGATGTCGGAGGCGATGATCTGCACGTCGCCGCTGTTGGCCGGCGCGCCGGCGCCCAGCGCCTTCAGCGCGTCGTCCATCGTCTTGGCGTCGAAGGCGGTCTTGTCCCAGTTGGCAAGCGCCACCCGCGGCACCACGAATCCGGCCGCCGTCAGCGCCCCCAGGAAGGTCAGTACCTGACGCCGTTCCATCGCTGCCTGTGTCATGAGAGATGCTCCTCCTCGGTCTCGTTACTTCTGCGGCGCGCCGGACAGGATCCAGGCGACCAGGGTCTTGGCGTCGTCGATGCTCAGTTCGTCCTGCGGCGGCATCGGCACGGCGCCCCAGGACCCCTCGCCGCCGGCCTTGACCTTGGACACCAGGGCATCGGCCGTCTCCGCGCTGCTCTTGCCGCGGTAGCGGGCGGCGATCTCGCTGTAGCTCGGGCCGACGATGCGGGTATCGACGGCGTGGCAGGACAGGCAGCCGGACTTCTCCGCCAGCGCCAGGACAGGGGAGGGGGCCTCCGCCGCAGCGCTGTCCGGACCGGTGTGCTGGCCGCGGACCGGACCGAAGATGCGGTTCTGCTCGGCGATGTTGCCGTGGGCGCCGCGGGCATGCTCGGGCAGCTGCGAGGCCAGCTCGGCCTTCGGCTTGCAGTTGGTCATGCAGACGGCGTTGGCGGTGTCGGGCTTGGCGGCCATGCCGGGGAAGTCCGGGCCGGGCCAAAGGGCGTGGGCGGTGGTCATGCCGTTGCGGTTCGGCATCCGCTGCTGCACGTCGCGGATCGTCGCGTCGGTCAGGGTGAAGTCGTCCGGGACGATCTCCACAAGGTTCAGCAGATAGGCCAGCACGGCATAGACGTCGTCGTCGCTCAGCGATTTCGGCGCGTTCCACGGCATGGCGCGGCGGATGTAGTCGTAGAGGGTGGACACGCTGGCGACCTTCATGAAGGTCGTCCGCGCCGGGAAATCGGTGCGCTTCAGCGCCGCGACATGGCCGGTCTTGATGTCCTCCGCGGTGGTGCCGCCGACCAGCGGATTGAAGACGCTGTTGCTCTCACCGAAGGTGCCGTGGCAGCTGGCACATTTCTCCTCCCAGATCTCCATGCCGCGCGACACGGTGCCGGAGCCCTTGGGCAGGCCGGTGAAGTCGGGACCGACGTCGATGTCCCAGGCCTTGATCTCGGCCGGAGTGGCCGGGCGGCCGACGGTGGAGGCGCCGTCCGCCAGCACCGGCGCCGACCATGCGAGCATCGCGCCGAATGCCGATGCCAGGAGGGCCGCTTTACAGGATCTGGACATTGTTCACGTCCCCGCTTTCGGCGACCTGCCAGGTCTGGATCGCATTGTTGTGGTAGATCGACCGCGTGCCGCGCACCGCGCGCAGCTGGCCGTAGGCGGGTTGCACGAAGCCGGTCTCGTCCATGGCGCGCGACTGCAGCAGCGCCGGCCGGCCGTCCCAGTTCCAGGGCAGGGTGAAGCGGGTCAGACATTTGTACAGGACCGGCGTCTGCAAGGTCGCCTCGGTCCAGTTGATGCCGCCGTCGACCGACACATCCACCCGCTTGATCGCGCCGCGGCCCGACCAGGCGAGCCCGCTGATGGTGAAAAACCCCTTGTCCAGCAACTGCTGGCCGCCCGACGGGCTGGTGATGACCGACTTGCATTCCTGGATGGAGGTGTATTGCCGGTGCTGGCCGTCGGGCATCAGGTCGATGTAGTGGACCGCCTCGTCTTTGGAGGCATAAGGACGGTCGCCGACCTCGATACGGCGCAGCCACTTCACCCAGGAGACGCCCTGCACCCCCGGCACGACGAGCCGCAGCGGATAGCCGTTTTCCGGCCGCAGCATCTCGCCGTTCTGGCCATAGGCGACCATCACCTCGCCGGACATCACCAACTCGATCGGGATGGTGCGGGTCATCGACGACCCGTCGCCGCCCTCGGCCAGGATGAACTTGGCGGCCTTGAGGTCGGCGCCGCAATATTCCAGCAGGGTACGCAGCGGCACCCCGGTGAACTCGCTGCAGGACAGCATGCCGTGGGTGTATTGCACGGTGGGGACCGCCACGTTGCCCCACTCCATGCCGGTGTTGGCGCCGCATTCGATGAAGTGCATGCGTGACACCGGCGGCAGGCGCATGATGTCGTCCATCGTGTAGACCCTGGGCGTCTTCACGAATTCCGGCCGCGAGCCGTTGATCATCAGGCGGTGCCGGGTGGGATCGATGTCCTGCCAGCCCTGGTGGTGCCGCTCGAAATGCAGGCCGGAGGGCGTGATGATGCCGAACAGCCCCTGCAGCGGCGCGAAGGACACGCTGGCGGCGGCCACCTGGGTCAGGCCGGGGCTTTGCCGGCGCACCAGTCCGCGCTCGTGCTTCGACGGCAGGCCGTAGGGGTTGGCCGCCACCGGCTGACCCAGGCTGCTGCCCCAGGGGGTGGGTTTCAGGATGTCGGGATCCCCGGCTGTATTGGGGGCAGCGTCAGTTGCGGCGGCGTTACGACCGCCCAGCGTCGCGGCGGCGGTGGCGCAGGCCGCCGCCAGAAAGCTGGCGCGCAGGAAATCGCGCCGTCCTTTGCCGACCTGCCCGATCTCGTCGGGGGTCAGGAAGTTCTCGGGCGCCCGCCGCAACCGGCCGGACAGTGCATCCGCGCCGGAGACGAGCGGATCGGTTCGGGGAGTCTCCTCTCCCGTTGGCCGCAACTTGCTCATGTCCGTCCCATTTCCTTCCGGTTCGCTGCCGGTATCTTTGCTGTACGGATGGTACGTGCAGCGAACAATCGCCGCCATCGGGTCGATTCCGGTGGCGACCAAGGGTAAACCCTTGCTTTCGGAGCGGAGGCGCGGCTGGAGCCTTGATTTACCTGATCAAACCCGGTCGCTGGGGGTCAGCGCCAATCGCGCGAGTTCGGCGACGGAGCGGGCGCCCATCTTCTCCATCACCATCTGGCGATGGCCCTCGACCGTCTTGACGGAGATCGACAGCGCCGCCGCGATCTCCTTGTTCTGGCGGCCGTCGAGCACCAGGGCCAGCACCTCGCGCTCGCGGCGGCTCAACTGGGCCATCCGCGCCTCGACCGCCTCGCGCCCGGCGCTGCGCACCAGCACCTCACGGCATTTGCGGATGGCGGCGTTGACGGTGTCGAGCAGCGCCTGGTCCTTCCAGGGCTTTTCGATGAAGTCCTCGGCCCCGCCCTTCAGCGCGGCGACGGCCAGCGGCACGTCGCCATGGCCGGTGACCATGATGACCGGGCGTTTGCAGCCATGGTCCTTGAGGTGGCGCAGCAGCTCGATTCCGCTCATGCCGGGCATGCGGACGTCCAGCAGGACGCAGCCCGGCCGCAACGGCGGGCGCAGGTGCGGCGAGGCGAGGAAGGCTTCGGCCGACGCGAAGCACTCGCAGGCGATGCCGACCGAGGCCAGCAGATACTGGACCGAATTGCGCATCGCCTCGTCATCGTCCACCACCAGAACCAGCGGGCTGTCGGTCATGTGCTTGTCTCCTGGACGGGTGATGATGACAGGGCTTCCCTGGCGGCCGGCGGCAGAATGAAGCGGACGGTCAGCCCGCGCGGGACGCCGGGCACCGCCCAGATACGGCCGCCATGCCGCTCGACGATGGTGCGGCAGATCGACAGGCCAAGACCCAACCCGCCGGGCTTGGTGGTGAAGAAGGGCTCGAACATCCGCCGCTGGGCATCCTCCAGCGCACCCGGACCGGAATCGCGTACTTCGATCATCACCATGCCGCCGGACAGCGCCGTCCGCAGGAGGATGTCGCCGCCCCCGGCGCTCCGCGTCGCCTCCACCGCATTCTGCAGCAGGTTCAGCAGCACCTGCTGAAGCTCCACCTTGTCGGCCCTGATCTCGGGCAACCCGTCTGTCACCTCCGTCACGATGGACAGTCCGGGATCCTGCGGTGCGCCGAATAGCGACAGCGTTTCCTCCACCACGGCGTTGACCGACAGGGGGGAGCGCTGGGCGTCGCGGCGGCTGACGAAGCCGCGGGTGCGCTGGATGATCGCCGCGGCCCGTTCGGCCTGCTCAGCGACCGACCGCGCACCGGCGCGCAGCATCGCGAGGTCGGGCGCCGGGGCGTCCAAGATGCGGGTCATGCCGCCGGCGAAATTGCCGATGGCCGCCAAGGGCTGGTTCAACTCATGGGCGATGTTGCTGGCCATCTCCCCGACGATGCCGAGACGGGAAAGCTGGTCGCGCTCCTCGCGCAGGCGCAACGCGGTCGCTTCGGCGCGCTTGCGCTCGGCAATCTCGCGTTCCAGCTCGGCCGTGCGGCGGCGGACCAGAACCTCGACCCGGGCGGAATGGACCACCCACCACAGCACCGCCCCCGCCGCCATCGCCAGCCAGTGCCAATTCTCGCTGAGAACCTCCTCCAGCGTCGGCGGAGTCTTCGGATAGGGGCCGATATGCAGGATGCGGAACAACTCATGTACCGACGTGTAGTCGAGCGGGGCGGTCCAGGTCGGCCCCTCGGTCTCAGGCATGGTCAGCAGCGCCGCGGCGACGCGCCGGGCCAGATCGCGCGGCGTGTGCGCAAGTCGGGCGAAGGGCCAGTCGGGATAAAGCCGCGACGACACCCGGCAGGGCAGCTCGGCCGTTGGCTTTTCGCCGACCACCGCGAACTCGTCCGGGGCGATGCGTCCCTGTGCCGTCATCTCCTCCAGCAGGCAGGCGCGCAGCACGCCGACATCGGCGCGGCCGCTACGCACCGCCTCCACCACCCCTTCCATCGGAAAGCCCACCGCCGTCAGAGCCGCCAGATCGGTGAAGGGTCGGACGCCGGCTTCCTCCATCTCGCGCCACGCGATCTGAAAACCGCCGAAGGCATCGGTCGATACCACGGCCAGCCGCTTGCCCTTCAGGTCGGTCAGGCTATGGAGTCCCGCCCGGTCGGCGCGGCGGATCACGGTAGACCCAACTGCAGCGATGGGCGCATCCGGCGACCCGGATTCCAGCGTCGCCATGCGCGTCACCGCGAAGCGTGCCTCCAGCGTGACGTAGTTGCCGGGGTTGGTGATGACGAAATCGACGCGGCGGTCGGCGACGGCCAGCACCATGCCCGGCAGGTCGAGCGGCAGCATGACGAAGCGGTGGTCCGGTATCGCACGCTCAAGATAGGCCAGCGTCGGTTCCCAGTCATGGGCGGCCCGCTCCGACCCGCGATAGGCGAGCACGCCGACGCTCACCGCGTCCGGCTCCGCTCTCGCGGTGGTCGCGCTCATCAGTGCAACACATGAAACAATCAGCCATGCCCACATGATTGCCAGCATAGACCTATGGATCACGGACCGGCTACGACATCGTGGATCCGAAGTCGGGCGTTCTGGCGAATTCAGCCGTGGTTGGGCATGAAGGGGTGGACGCCCCGGCGTTAGGCGGGTGAGCCGTCATTGAGAGTCCGCAAGCGTGATGGACCGCACCGGCACCGGGACGCCCAACATCTGACACGGGGCCATTGGCCGAGGCGCTCGTCGCCCCGTAGGCCGGGTTCGGAATGGGCGATGCAGCAGCCGAGCCGCTCATCCGCGTCGATGTGCTGGCTTACCGGGGCGGTGACCACGCGAACGCCGCTGGACCTGCCCGGCTTGGACGCCACCGAACCCTCGACTTCGTGCTGTCCAACACCTGCAACCGAACCAAGACCCTCCTCGTCTCCTTCGTCGAGATTGCGTTCGTCTCCATCGTGTCCAGGCGTCTGCGGCGGTTGACCGCCTAGAACATCAGCACCTGACGCCTACAAAGAGACACTCAAAACCGCATTTGGGTGAGGCCTGTTTCGTCATGATGACTCGACCCCTTCAGAAGATGGGGCCTTGAGGAAACCCGAGACGGTTCACCCGGCAGGAGATGCCAGACACCGGAGAGCCTTGACGCCTCTGTTCCTCGTTCATGCCGCCTTTCAAGCGCCGCGGTCAGAGCGCGTCGATCGGGATCTTCAGGTAGCGTTTGCCGTTCTCTTCGGCGGGCGGCAACCGCCCAGCCCGCACGTTCACCTGCACCGAAGGCAGGATCAGCTTTGGCATGTCCAATGTCCGGTCGCGCGCCGTGCGGAGTTCCACGAACTCGGTCTCGCTGACGCCATCCCTGACATGGACGTTGCGCGCCCGCTGCTCGGCGACTGTGCTCTCCCAGCTGTACTCATCCCGTCCTGGCGCCTTGTAGTCGTGACCGGTGAAGATCCGTGTCTCGGGCGGCAAGGAGAGGATGCGCCGGATCGAGCGGTACAGGGCGTGAGCGTCACCACCTGGGAAGTCGCAGCGTGCCGTGCCGTAATCGGGCTGGAACAGGGTATCGCCGACGAAGGCCGCGTCGCCCACCACATAGGTCATGTCCGCCGGGGTATGGCCGGGCGTGTGAATGGCCTGTGCCTCGAGCTGGCCGATCCGGAACCGCTCGCCGTCGGCGAACAGATGGTCGAACTGGCGTCCGTCGGCCACGAAGCCCGGTTCCATGTTGAACAGGGTGCGGAAAACTTTCTGGACCTCACGGATGTGCTCGCCGATGCCGATGCGGCCACCGACCCGGTCCTTCAGGTAGGGAGCCGCCGACAGGTGATCGGCATGGACGTGCGTCTCCAGGATCCACTCCACCGTGAGACCCCGCTCGCGCACCAGCGCGATCATGCGGTCGGCCGAGGCGGTCGCGGTGCGGCCGGACTTCGGGTCGAAGTCGAGCACGCTGTCGACCAGTGCCGCGGCCTGGGTGGCGGGATCGACGACGACGTAGCTGACGGTGTTGGTCGCCTCGTCGAACAGCGGCATGATGTCGGGTTTCATGGAGACCTCCTGGCAGATCTGACGGGATCGTTCCCGATACCGCTTGAAGAGGTGGCGCGGCTCCATATATTAGTCAAGTCTAAATTATAGAGATGGAAACTGTGCCGAGCGTACCAAACGATCTGCCGATGGCCCCCGGCGAGTTGGAGGCCCGCGCTGCCGAGGCCGAGGCGTTCCTGCGCTCGCTCGCGAGCCGCCACCGCTTGATGATCCTCTGCTCACTAATCGAGACTGAGATGTCGGTGGGTGAGCTCATCCCGCGCCTTGGCCTTTCCCAGTCCAACCTGTCCCAGCACCTTGCCAAGCTGCGCGAGGAAGGACTCGTCGCGACCCGCCGGGACGGTACGACCATCTTCTACCGCATCGGCTCAGAGCGGGTTCGCCCCATCCTCGCCGAGCTCTACCGCCTGTTCTGCGTCGCCGGTCGCCCGGAGTGACGCCTCCCCTCTGACACTGAGAACCATGGAAAACTTTACGCCTGTCTCGGCCGCCATCGGCGGTCTTCTCATCGGCTTGTCCGCGGCCCTGCTGTGGGTTGCCAAGGGGCGGATCGCCGGGATCAGCGGCATCCTCGGCGGCTTCAGCGCGCTGCGCCGCGGCGACATTGCCTGGCGCGCCGTCTTCCTGGTCGGCCTGATGGCGGCGCCGCTGCTCTATCGCGCGGCGGGGGGCGTATTGCCGGAATCCGCGTCGCATACCAGCCCCGCCCTTCTGATCGTGGCCGGTCTGCTGGTCGGCTTCGGCACGCGCCTCGGCAGCGGCTGCACGAGCGGCCATGGCGTCTGCGGCCTCGCCCGGCTGTCGCCGCGCTCCCTCGCGGCCACCGGACTCTTCATGGCCAGCGCCGCCGTCACCGTCTTCGTCGTCCGCCATCTGATCGGAACCTGACCGCCATGCCTTCCCTGCTCGTTGCCCTCGCGTCCGGACTGCTGTTTGGCCTGGGGCTGACAGTGTCCTCCATGATCGACCCCGCCAAGGTGCTGAATTTCCTGGATGTGGCGGGCTCCTGGGACCCGAGCCTTGCCTTCGTGATGGCCGCGGCCATTCCCGTCGCCACCGTCGGCTTCGCCCTTGCGCGCCGGCGCGGGACGCCACTGGTCGGAGGCGCCTTCCACGGTCCCAGGGCGACCGCCATTGACCGCCGCCTCGTGACAGGCGCCATCCTGTTTGGCGTGGGCTGGGGACTGGCAGGCTACTGTCCAGGTCCAGCCCTCGCCACGCTCGGCTTCGGCGCCTCGGGAACATGGTTGTTTGTCATCGCCATGCTGGCCGGTATGGCTGCCCATGACCTCATCATGACCATCCACAGGCGCCGCGCCGCGGTCGCGTGACCTCTCCCAACCTGGAGCGCTTACAATGTCCGAGCTCCTCACGATCCTGTGCGGCTCGCTGGTCGGCTTTTCCCTCGGCCTGATCGGGGGCGGCGGCTCGATCCTCGCCGTGCCGTTGCTGCTCTATGTCGTGGGCGTGCCGGACCCCCACGTCGCCATCGGTACCAGTGCCCTGGCAGTCGCCGCGAACGCTTTCGTCAACTTGGCCCAGCACGCCCGCGCCGGGACGGTAAAGTGGCCGTGTGCGGCTACCTTCGCCGCATCCGGCGTGGTAGGCGCGCTTGCCGGATCGAGCCTTGGCAAGTCGGTCAACGGCGAGGGGCTGCTGTTCCTGTTCGCGCTGGTGATGGTCGTGGTCGGGATCTCCATGCTTCGGGGCAGAGGGAGCGAGGGCGACCCGACAGTGCATATCAACAAGTCAATTGCGGTGCGCCTGGTCGGCATCGGTTTCCTGACCGGAGCCGTCTCAGGCTTCTTCGGTATCGGCGGTGGTTTCCTGATCGTTCCCGGCCTCCTGCTCGGCAGTGGCATGGCTGTCATCAACGCCATCGGCTCGTCGCTGTTTTCGGTGGGAACCTTCGGTCTGACCACGGCAGCCAACTACGCGCTCTCCGGTCTGGTGGATTGGACGGTCGCCGGGCTGTTCATCGCCGGTGGCGTGGTCGGCGGCTTCGCAGGCATGAAGGCGGCGGTGAGATTGTCCACGCGTAAGGGCGTGCTGACCCAGGTCTTCGCGGGCGTGCTGTTCGCCGTGGCTGCCTACATGCTGTACCGAAACGTGGGCGCCTTTGGCCTGTTCTGAGGCGGTTTCATCGGAACGGACGCCCAGGTCGGTCCGGAAGCGGAACACCGCTGCCGGGCCGATCCGGGTTAGAAAGCGATTGCGCGGCGGGTTCGCCGGTCACGAGGTCGACCAGCGTCGACATTCCCTGATGGCCCTGCCCCTCGGGGTGACGACACGGAAGTGATCAGATTGTCCGGTTCGCGAGAACGTAGACGGTACCTTTTGGTTCGAGACATCCGAAGCGCTCTCGGACGCTTCGCAGATCGCCGCATACAACGCGGCCTTGCCCACCTTGATCCGTACCGCGGCCTCGCGAACCGTGAGCCCCTGAGTGATGAGCGTCTTGGCCCGGCGGAGCTTCTCCTCCGTCACCACCGGCCTCCGTCCGCCCTGACGGCCGCGGGCCACAGCGGCGTCGAGGCCGGCACGGGTCCGTTCGCGGATGAGGTCGCGCTCGAACTGCCCGAGGGCGCCGAAGATGAGCCGACCCCCAGGCGTGGTCGTCTCGATCGTCTCCGTCAGGGAGCGGGAGCCGACGCCGCCAGCCTCCAGGGCATTCACCGTCTCGATCAAATGGGGCAGCGAGCGGCCGAGACGATCCAGCTTCCAGACCACCAGGACGTCGCCTTCGCGCGCGGATTGCGGGTCGCGACCCGGTTGGGGGGCGGCGGGCCGAAAGCGGTGGCATCGCGGATGCCCTCCCAGGGCGCAACCGGTTTTGGAGCCTGAAAGCGGCTCGCTGCCGTGAATGGATTGGCGGCGTAAGGAACACGCTTGAATGATGCCACGCCCCCCGCACGCGTGCCCAGCAGGCGGCCGGATTGGAGGGTGACTACGGGCTGGCCGTCGGCGGCCGGTGAAGGGGTGGGGCGAAGTGTCAAAGTGATCACCGAAGCATGCTGGCGCTGAATACAGCGCGGCGAGATAGAAGGAAGGACATTGTGATCTCCCGGTCAGTGCCAAGATTTACGCCCTACGCTTGTAAACTATAGGTTGAGGGACGATTGCTGTGAGACCATGTCCGTCAAGGGGCCGATGCGGACAGCGCAGGGCGAACCGCTGATGGAAAAACACAGTCAAGTTCAGGCTGGCTTGCGGGAATGCAGGTCGGTAAAGGGTCGCGATGACGACCTCCCATGATCCCCGTTACGCCGGCTACCGCTTCCCTGCCGAGGTCATTGCGACGGCGATGTGGCTGTACTTCCGTTTCCCATTGAGCTTGCGCATGGTGGAGGAAATGCTGGCGGCCCGCGGCATCACTGTGAGCCACGAGACAGTGCGGCAGTGGGACCTGAAGTTCGGTCGCGACATCGTAGATCGGTTGCGCCGCCGAGCGCCTCGCCGAGGCGATAGGTGGCACCTTGACGAAGTCGTCCTCACCATCGCCGGTAAGAAGCACGACCTGTGGCAGGCGGTCGACCGCGACGGCTTCGTGCTTGATGTCCTTGTCCAGATCCGGCGCGATGCAAAGGCGGCCAAGCGCTTGCTCCGCAAGCTGCTGAAGAAGCAGGGTGACCATCGGAAGGCTCGCACCCAGGCGTTCCAGATCTGGGCCGCAGTGGCCGGCGCGCCGCTGTTCGCGTAATCAGCAGACCGCTGCTGTCCGCCGTGCCTTCACTCTGCCCGGTCGTCGACAAATTGACGGTGCCGCAGCGAGCCCGTTAGCGCGAGCGTTGCCGCGTTCGCCTTCAATGCAACCGAATGGGGATGGGCGGTGCCGATGTTCCTTGTAAGATTAGACAGGGCTAACACTACTCTGCCAATCCCATCGTCTGGGAGAGGCTTCGCGGTTGCAGGCAACCCCTCTCCCCTCGCGGGGGAGGGGTTGGGGTGAGGGGGCATCACGGCCGGACGGCCGGTAAAGAGGCCTGCATTGCGTGTTCGCCTGCGGCGAATACCCCTCATCCCAACCCTTCTCCCACAAGGGGAGAAGGGCCTTGCACCAAAACCAGCCTCTCTTCAGGCTTGGCAGAGTGGTGCTAAAGCGTTCCTGCTTGGGCGTTGTTCCGCGCACATTGGGACCATCGCTGCCTTCCGTTGAGCCAGCAGGCACCAAGCTCATGCCGCCCCGCCGAATGCCTGCGAGGGGCGGCATGGCCTCAAAGCCCGGCTATCGGTCTACATTTGGACGTGGTGAGAGGCCGCATCCGCTGTACCGATCGGGCAAAACACTGCGTGCTTGCGCTGCCTCCACTCCCACGCGACCGCCACCGCGGTCACGGCCGCGCCGACCGCGGCCAACGGCAGCCGATAAGGCTCGAAATAGGTGAGCAGCAGGTCCGCCCCGAAGGCGAGAAGCAGGATTTTGTTGCAGGTCGGACAGGCGATGCCGAGGAACCCAAGCAGGCTGCCGAGACCAGCCCCGCGGACAGGGCAGCGCGGCCGCCGGATGGCCACGTAGACGCCAACCAGCACGGCCTGGATCGCCAGAAGCCAGACCTCGAAGCCCTGGGTCGGCGTCATGCGGACGAACACCGGGTTTGGCCACACGGCCGTGACCGTTCCGAGGACCAGAAAGGTGCCGACAGCCGCTGCTATGCCATGCCACGGCCGCACCGGCGTGAGACCGCCGAGGGGAGTCGAGGGGGCGATCACGTCGGCGTTCATCCCTGGTCCCCGCTCTTCCGCTTCGCTCGAACCTCGGCGACGATCTCCTTCATCGCCTTCAGGTCCAGGCCGCCAGGGATCAGGTAGTCGCCAATGACGAAGGCCGGGGTGCCTTGGAGTTGGATGGCCGCCGCCTGCGCCGACACTTCCTTGAAGGCCGCGTCGATCTGCGCATCACGTTCCTTCAGGTCACGCTCGGCCCGTGTCAGGTCCAGTCCGGCTTCGCTGGCGGCCTTTCGGATCTTCTCATCGTCCAGGCGGCCGGGGATGGTCATGAAGGCATCGTGGACCTGCTCGTAGCGGTCCTGCCAACGCGCGGCGAGAGCGAGCTTGGCGGCGTAGATCGAGGAGGCCCCGAACACCGGCCAGTGCTTGTGGATGATCCGCACGCCCTTGTCTTCGGCGGCAAGTTGTTTGACGGCCGGATGGATCCGACGGCAGACCGGGCACTGATAGTCGAAATACTCGATCAGAGTGACGTCGCCCTCGGGGTTGCCGGCCACCACAACGCTCGGCCCGCGCGCCAGTGCTTCAGGGCCAAGTTCGGCGACCATGGGCGGGACCGCCGTTGCTTCGGCGGAGGTTGGCGCCACGAAGGAGGACACTGCGACGGCACCGGCGCCCACGGCAACGGTTGAAGCCAGCAGGGCTGCGAAGATCTTGGTCGGGTTTGAAGCCATGATGGGATGATTCTCCGTGTTCGGGATGTGGGGAATGTCTCGGGTGTTCAAGGAAAGGCTGTCGGATGACGCGCGGGGGGAGAGGCCGCTTGACCGCTCCCGTCACCGATGGGCCCGCTTACCCGGACGACCGGGCCTTGCGGAGGGCGTCGAGGACGGCGTCCTCGGACAGCACCTCGGGCAGGACGACGCCATGCGGCGCGCCGGGGCCGTAGACCACGTTGAAGGGAATGCCGTAACGCCCGTGCTGCGCGAGGTAGGTCATGATGGCGGCGTCCGGGCTGGTCATGTCGGCCTTCATCGCCACGATGCCATCGGCCGACAGGGCGCCTGCCACCGGCTCGCGCTCGACCACCATCTTCTTGTTGACGATGCAGGTGACGCACCAGTCGGCGGTCACGTCGACGAAGACGGTCTGGCCCTGGGCGACCAGTTTGCCGATTTCGGCCTGGTCGAACCGCCGCCACTGGGCCGATGCCGCCGCGGCGTCCGCCGCCGCCATTGCGTGGTGCCCGAGAAAGGCCGGTATCGCCAGAGTCCCGGCGAGCGCCGCCACCGCGACCGGCATGGCCGCAAGGCGCAGGTTCCGACCGCCGCGCATGGCCAGCGTCATCGCCGCAATGGCGACGGCGGCGGCCGCCGCGATGCTCCCGGCCACGGTGACCGAGGTCTGGGCGGCGAGGACCGTGAGAAGCCAGACCGCGGTCCCGGCCAAAGCCAGGGCGAGCAGGTGGCGGAGGGCTCCCATCCATCGCCCCGGCCGCGGCAGCAGCCGGACCGCACTGGGAAAGGCCGCGACGAGCAGATAGGGGCTGGCGAGCCCGACCCCGAGCGCACCGAACACGGCCAGGATCTCGAGCGGACCACGCGCCAGGGCGAAGCCGACGGCGGTGCCGAGGAAGGGCGCCGAACAGGGGGTCGCCAGCAGGGTGGCGAAGGCGCCCATGGCGACGTGCCCGGCCAACCCGTTGCCGCCGATGCCGCCCAGCATTGTCATGACCGATGAGGGAAGCCGGACCTCGAAGGCACCCGCCATGCTGGCGGTGAAGGCGAGCAGGATGATGACCATGGCGGCGATGAAGACGGGCTGCTGGAACTGCATGCCCCAGCCGACCACCCCGCCCGCTGCCTTGAAGGCGGCCAGGGTGCCCGCGAGGACGAGCATGGCGGTGATGGCGCCTGCCGCAGTCGCCAGGAAGCCCAACCGCACCCGGCGACGCTCCTGCCCCTGCTGCCGGATGACCGACATCAGCTTGAGGGAAAGCACCGGCAGCACGCAGGGCATCAGGTTGAGCACGAGGCCGCCCAGGAGGGCCACCGCCAGGAACGGGAGGAGATCGGCCATGCGGCTGGCGACCGCGGGCGCCTCGGCCGAGACGGAGACGGGCGCCTCGACGGCGCGCCCGCCGTCGACGACCGTCACGGTGAGCGACTTGCCCGGCAAGGTGACGGGGTCGGGACCCGCCGCGATCGGCAAGGTCAGAACCGCCGCTTGCCCACCATCCTCGAACGCCACATCGGGCTTGCCGAACGCCCAATCGCCGCCCTCGATGAAGGCGTCCAGTTCCGTCAATGGCGCCATGAGCGATGTCACGCGGACGGCGAGCGTCTTCTGCGCGGCGTCGGCCCAGACCCGTTCGACAGCCATGCCCGAGGCGCTTCCGTCTCCGGGGACGCGGGCATCGAACCGGGCGATCAGATTGCCGGCATCCGCATCGGGCGCCGCCGCACCGGCGGGAAGGTCCAACCGGAGGTGATGTGCGGCCGGGACGCAGATGTCGCTGCACACCAGCAAGTCGACCTTGCCGCGCAGCGAGATTGGCTCGCCCGGCCGTTCGGGCTTCACCTCGATGGGGAGAACGATCTCGCCCTTGTAGCCGAGGGTTTCGATGCCGAGGGTGGAGAAGCGGTGCGGCGCGGGCCAGCGCACCGCGACCGAAGCGACATTCGTCGACCCGGTCCAGTCCATCTGGGGCGGAATGCCGGCATCCCCGGGGCTGCGCCAGTAGGTCTTCCACCCATCCTCCAGGAGGATGCGCAATCCGGCGGGAACCGTCTCCAAATCCCCCGTCGCGTTCACCGGGGAGAGGATCTGCGTGTGCGATGCTTGGCTTGCCGACATCGGTCCAACGGCTGCGTCGGCTGAGGCCGGCGCCAGCATGGCGATGAGGGTCGCCGCGATCGGCGCCAGCACATGGCGCCGCATCAGGAGGGAGAGCATGTCATTGTCCGTGAGCAGGGTCGAGCCAACGGGCACCGCGCCCTGCGGGCGGCGGTGTCCGGCGATCCGGTCACGAAAGGCAATGGCGAGACAGGCAATGCCCGTTCGCGCGGAAGGCTCCGTGACCGCTCAGGCGGACGGACGCGGGGGAGGCAGGTCCGGGATGGTGGAGATGCCGCGCGAGGGGTCGTCGGTCACGAAAGCATGAGAGCCATCATCCATGGATAGCGGAGGAATGGCGAATGCGGCCGTCGGCAGGCCTCCGCAGACCGTGATGCATTGAACCGTGGAACACCGCGCCAGACCGGGCGCGTTCCCGTTGCGGCCGCAGGGCCGCTCGGCGTCGCGGGCGGTGGACACGAACTCCTGCACGCTGCCTTGCCGCTGGTCTACCACCGCGCTGACCGCATCGGACGACTGGGCGAAGGCCGCACCGGGCAACACCTTGACGGTGCCCGAACCGGCGACGGCAACCAGCGCGGCCAGCATGAGCAGGCCCGCCACCAGTCTCCGAACCATGGTCGCCGTGCGATCCAACACCGTCTCCCTGTTACGCTTCGTCGAGGGTAACCGCGTTATGGCCGTGGCGGCAACCCAACCCTGCTCGACCGTCCGCGAGCGGTGGCGGGATGCCGCGTCAGTCCTGTCGCCAGTGCCGCATCACCCATGGAAGCACTCTGGCCGCTGCCTGTTCGGATCGCAAGCAAATCCATTAGACATTAGGAAACTACGGTCAATTGTTTACGCCCGGCATCGCTGGCGCGCGGGGCCGTTGTTGGAGCGAGGCGGTGATTGCGAGTGGTGGGGCGGCATCGTAGGAGAAGCGCCGTCGACCTCTCTACGTTCCGATCCGACCAATGTCGTTCAAAGCTAACGCCGCTTGTCGCCACCACATCCCCAAGCAGCGGTACCGGGTTCGCAACTGGAAAGGGTATGATGCCGCGCGGCGGGCGCGTGGCAGCCTGACCGTTTGGTTCAGCGACGAGGCCGTGGAAGGCTGGCGCGCCGAGACCCGATCCACACCGGGCGGGCAGCGCACCTACTCCGACCTGGCGAACCTCACAGCGTTGATGCTGCGCGCGGTGTACCGCTTGGCCCTGCGGCAAACCGTGGGTCTGGTCGCCTCCCTCCTCCAGTTACTCGAGCTCGATCTGGCGGTGCCGGATCATTCCACGCTCAGCCGCCGGGCCAAGACCGTCACTGTCCCGGCCCCGCCGGCAAAAGCCAACGAACCGGTGCGTCTGCTGGTCGACAGCACCGGCGTGAAGCTGTGCGGCCCCGGCGACTGGCTGGTCGAGAAGCACGGTACGCGCCGGCGCTGCGCCTGGCGGAAGCTGCACATCGGACTGGATGCCGCCTCCGGGCGAATCCTCACGGCGTCGCTGACCGACCATGACGTGGATGCCGCCTCGCAAGTCGGCCCACTGCTGGACCAGGGCGCCGAGCCACTCCATGCCGTCATCGCCGACGGCGCTTACGACCAGAGCGGCGTCTGCGAGGCGGTGAACAAGCGGCACCCCGGGTCGGCCGTGGTCGTGCCGCCGCGCTCCACGGCGGTGCCGAGCGATACCGCGCAAACCGAACCGACACCGCGGGATCAGCATCTGCAGGCCATCGTCGAAGCTGGTCGCAGGGCGTGGCAGGCAACATCCGGCTACAATTTGCGCGCGCTCGTGGAAGCCTTCTTCAGCCGCTACAAACACGTGATCGGGGATGGTCTGCGCTTCCACACCGACGACCGGCAGCATACCGAGATTGGCGTCGCCGTCCTGGTCCTGAACCGCATGCTTGACCTTGGGCGCCCGGAGTCCGTCCGCGTCGCGTAATCAACAGCATCGGCCACGCCGTCAGAAGCTCCACCGCCTCGATGCAACAACGTCTCTGCGCATCCCCGTGACCTCGCCTGACCACCACAAGGCAAGCGAGTCACAACTGTGCCGCGCTGGGAAGGGAGTTTTTCAGCAGCCTGCATCACCGTGTCACCTCAGCATCCGAGAGGGCTGGGTGTTATCCGATCTCCGCAAGCCGGCGAACTCTGCAACGGAACCATGCTTGTTGCGTACATCCATTGCGCCCGGTCCGTTGTTTCCTGTTCAAAGCATGCATTCACAACAGCCAACCATCAGGAGCAGCCATGGCCATTTCCGAAGGGCGGACAAAGACGGTGCAGCGTCGCGGATTTCTGGCGGCCGTTGCCGTCCTGACGGGGTCGTGCGCCAACCCACAGGCGGAGCTGGCGTTGCGCGCGCCAACGGCCATGGTTGGCATGAGCAAGGGGGATCTCTTGGCGTGCGCCGGCGTACCGGAACGCATGGCCGCCGCCGGGGACGCCGAGTTCATGATCTACACCCGGCAACAGACCCTCATCGACCGCGACGTCGATTGGGAACCCAATCCATGGCTGGGACCGCGGGGACCGCTCCTCTGGGAGCCCGACGTTACGACCTATGTTCGGACCTATCGGTGCGAGGCCTCGGTCGTGCTTCGTGAGGACCGCATCGTCGAGGTCCGCTACAACCAGAACCGCGACGCCACCCTCTGTTACCAGATCGTCGGCAACTGCGTGCGGTAAACGCGCAAAATCAGCGGTGTCGAATTGGACCGCGCTTTATCCGGCCAAGCCAGAGGTTATTTCCGTCCGCCGACGGTTGTCCATGCGCACGTCACTCAACACTCAGCACGCCAAGACGCCTGACAGCAAGTAGGTTTTCAGCATTTCCCTGTGACGATGCCACCTGGGCATTGTTCTGGCATGAGGAGAGGAGGCACCATGAAGTCTCACCAACCCGCACCCAGGACCTTGTCACCATACGCCCGCCCTGATGGGGCCTGCCTTGGCCGCCATCCGGAGGAGGACGATGATGAGCCTGTCCCCGCCGCACCAGCGGACCCCGAGAACGCTGCCGTCCAGCCTGCCGAGCCAATGAACCCGGCTTGACCTAAAGCGGGACTTCTGCGCAGGGGTTGGAGGGGTGTTGTCACGAGAACGGTGGCGGCGCGCCTATCTTGCTCCGATGCCGCCAACTCGGTCTGACCGCCCACCATGAACAAGGGCGGCGAACAAACAATCGCGCCGAAGTCTCGCATCAGCCAGTCCGGCGGCGAGAGCGCAAGAGGCAGCGCTTCAAATCACCGGGCTCCGCCCAGCGTTTCGCTTCCATGCACGCTACCGTCTACAACACCTTCACCCTCCAGCGCCACCTGATCTCCCGCCGCACCTTGCGCGCCTTCCGGGCACAAGCCGTGGCCGACTGGCAGGCAGCGACCGCGGCCGCATGAGCGAACGTCGAACTGGGGGTGTTCTGCACACCGGCTCAGTTTTCGTGACAGTGTCTTCCCCGCTTGGGATTTCCTGGAACCAAGCTGGAGCATGCCAGTTTGGTGAAGACGTCGCTGGTGCTACTGCAGCACCTGGATACGGTAGACAAGGGAAGGGCGCCATTGGCGGTACGGCCAGCCAATGTCCTGTCCGGCGCCACAGGGCTTCGCTCCGGAATCGGGTGTGCTGGGCTCGTGCGCATGGATCCTCAGCCAATGAACGCCACCTCTCTTGGGCGGGTGCGTCGCTCACATCGCCAGAATGATCACCTCGGATTCTGGTCGACTGGAACTTGGAGTTTGAGCCACAATGACCCAGAAGCACTTCCAGCCCCTTGATTCCAGCACCGTTCCCCGCTTTGCCGGAATGCCAACCTTCATGCGGCTTCCTATGGCACAGCCTGGGGAGGTGGACGTTGCAATGGTCGGAGTGCCCTTCGACGGTGGGACGACGAACCGTCCAGGCGCGCGGCACGGCCCTCGTGAAGTTCGCAACCAGTCGAGCCTGGTGCGCCGAGTCCATCACGTGACCGGAGTATCGCCGTTCGATCTTGTGCGGGTTGCCGATTGCGGCGATGCGCCCATCAATCCGTTGAACCTTGAGGAAAGCCTACAGAGCATCGGCGACTTCTTCGACGGAATCCGCCAAGCCGGTGCGGTGCCCCTTACCGTCGGCGGCGACCACCTGATCACGTTGCCCATCCTGCGGGCGCTGGTGAAGGATGGTCCCGTCGGGCTGATCCAATTCGACGCCCACTCGGACACCAGCGACAAGTTTTTCGGCACCCGCTACAATCACGGCACACCGTTTCGGCGGGCGGTGGAGGAGGGGTTGCTCGATCCGAAGCGAATGGTTCAGATCGGCTTGCGCGGCGCCATCTCCGACGCGTCCAATTATGACTTCGCTCGGGCGGCCGGTATCCGACTGATCTTCATCGAGGAGTTCATCGGGCGCGGCCCCCAAGATGTCATGGCTGAAGTGCGAGCCCTGCTCGGTGACCGGGCAACCTACCTGTCCTTCGACATTGATGTCCTCGATCCCTCCTTCGCGCCCGGGACGGGCACGCCGGAGATCGGCGGCATGACCACGCGCGAGGTGCAGGCCATGCTGCGGCTCGCGCAGGGCCTTAACCTGATCGGCGCGGATCTGGTCGAAGTTTCGCCGCCGTTCGACCCATCCGGCCTGACTGCGATTACCGCATCGACGTTGCTCTTCGAACTGTTATGCATTGTGGCGGACTCGGTCGCCAGCCGGAATGGACGAAGCCGAACGTGAGCGATCTTGTTGTGAGGGGTGTCCCCATCGCCTATCCAGTGCCGGCGGTTGGCGTTGTTGTCGTCGTACCTTGCGTCGGCATCGAGCCTGCTGATGGCCGGCATTGTCACGCGAACTGAACCGGCCTGCAAAGAGCCTGGCATCCGCCGACTGCGTCACGGAGCCGCGGTCGCGGCCAGCCACTCGGCCATTGCCTGCGCCCGAAAGGTGCGCAGGGTGCGGCGGGAGACCAAGTGGCGCTGGAGGGTGAAGGTGTTGTAGACGGGGGCATGCAGAGAGACGAAGCGCTGGGCGGAACCCGATGATTTGAACCGCTGCCTCTTGCGTTCTCGTCGCCGCACTGGCTGGTGCGAGACCTCGGCGCGGTTGTTTGTTCGCCGCCCTTGTTCATGGTGGGCGGTCAGACCGAGTTGGCGGCATCCGAGCAAGATAGGCGCGCCGCCACCGTTCTCGTGACAACGCCCGCAGCGGTCTTGGTGGCGTTTAGGGTAACTGGACGGCTCGGCCGGGCCAGTGGCGGACCGGCACCGGAGGCCGTGGTGGTGCCGGCCGACGTTCCGCTGTCCGCAAAGCGGCGGCCGCGCTGACCGTGCAGATCAACCGGCCGTGAGGTGGTACCGGGGGACCTCCGCGGTATCCTGCACCACTTGAAGTCGCGCATTGGGCGGGCGGGTAGCTGGAGTACTTGTCGGTGGTGATCGTTTCAGGGCTGGTGCCGGTGACCGCGACGGCCGACCGGAGGAACGCTTCGGCGGCGGCTTGGCTGCGGGCGGCGCTACCTCCTGAGTGGAAGTGATCCTCTACGGAAACCCTGCGCGGTCGAACAAGCTGGTGCGAAGGCTGACAGAACCGCAAACAAGCTCTCAACAGAACCGTCTTATCCGCTTGAGCTTTCGGGAGGTCTCATGCATAAAACCAAGCGTGGTTGCGTATCTCCGGCAGTGTAGGATCAGATAGATACGATGATTCTATATGGGAACCAAGCCAGTGATGCCGAACTGGTGCTGTTGTACGGTAATTGCCAGACCCCGTTTCTGGCGCGCTTGCTGGCTGCGGCCCGTGAGGACAAGGGCTACCTTTGTGTTTTGAATCATGCCCCGCCAGGCAAGGAACCGGAAAAGCCCACAGCCGAGCAGATGCGGCGCTGCTCATTGTATCTGGAACAGTACGACAGCCAGCCCGATCTGTCGGTGTCGCGCTGCACCTCTACACCGACGACGCGCCGGGTCTTCCGGCCGACCTGCGGCAGCGCGTCGCCCTGCATCCGCTGACGGGCACCGACCTCGCGGCATCATGCGCGGCCAACGGAATCGAGGTGGTGGTGGACACGGTCGGGCTCCACGCCTTCCATGGGCAGGCGCCGGTCCTGCGTGCGCTGCGCCGACGCATCGCGCCGCTGCAATGCGGCTGGTTCGGCGGATGGGGAACGGGCGCCGGGCTGTTCGATCTGCTCATCGCCGATGCGACCGCCATTCCCGATTCCATCCGCGACCTTTACGGCGAGGCGGTCCTTCGCCTGGATGGCGGGCAATGGAGCTGGACGCCGCCGGCTTCCGCGCCGGCAGTGGGGCCGCTGCCGGCCGCCGCGCGCGGCGGCGTTACCTTCGGCTGCGCGGTGCGCGGCTTCCGCTTGAACCGCCGCTGCCTGGAGCGCTGGGCCGACCTGCTCGCCGCCGTTCCGGGATCGCGTCTGCTGCTGCTGGGCCGCCATGGACGGGACTGGGAATTCCGCCCCCGCTTCGCCGCCCTGCTGGCGGAACGCGGCCTCGATCCGGAGCGGGTCGGCTATCATCTGCACCGCCCCTACGGCGACCATCTCCGCGTCTACCGGCAGATCGACATCGCGCTCGACAGTTTCCCCGCCAACGGCGGCCTCTGCCTGCCCGACGCCCTGTGGATGGGCGTGCCCGTGGTCACGCTGGCGGGCGGTGGAGAGGACAAGGGTGGGCTGGCGGAACGGCAGGGCGCTTCGATCCTGGAATCGGCCGGCTGCTCAGGCTGGATCGCCCGCGATCCCGACCGGTATGTCCGGATCGCGACGGAATTGGCCGCCGATCTCGACGGGCTTGCCGAAATCCGCCGCACGCTGCGCGATCGCCTGCGGGCATCGCCGCTTCTCGACCCGCGTCGGATCGCAAGCCAGCTGGAGGCCGCCTGGACCCGCATGCGGGACGGGATGCGGGAAGTCTCCACCGCCGAGGACCTGAAATCGCGCTGCCGCGCCGTCGCCCGGCGCGACGTGGCGGATTGGCTGGCTCAAGGCCGGAGCCTGTCCATGCCCGGCCCCTCCGCACCTGACGTCTCCACACCTGACGCCCGGCCGGACATCTCGGTGGTGCTGGTGCTGCACAACCAGGCCGGGTTGAGTCTCCAGACCCTGACGGCGCTGGCGGACCAGCGCGGCGTCACGTTCGAAACCATCATCGTCGACAATGCCTCGCGGGACGAGACCGCCGACCTGCTGACGCGGATCCAGGGCGCGACCATCCTGCGCAACGAGGACAACGCCGGCTTCCTGCTGGCGGCCAACCAGGGCGCCGCGTGTGCACGCGGCCGCCACATCCTGTTCCTCAACAACGACGCCCTTCCTCATCGGGACGCCCTGGCCGCCGCCCTGCGCCGCCTGGACGGCGACCCCGCCATCGGCGTGGTCGGCGGGCGCATCCTGCACGTCGACGGAGCGTTGCAGGAGGCCGGATGCATCGCCTTCAGCGACGGCTCGACGGCCGGATACGGGCGGGGCGAGGACCCGGACCGGCCGGAATTCCGTTTCGTCCGCGATGCCGATTTCGTCTCCGGCGCGTTCCTGATGATCCCGCATCCGCTCTGGCAGGCGCTCGACGGGTTCGACACCGGGCTGGCACCGGCTTACTACGAGGACGCCGACCTGTGCTTCCGGGTGCGGCGGGCGGGCTTCCGGATCGTCTATGATCCCGCCGTCCTGCTCACCCATGTGGAAGGCGGCAGCGCCATCGGCGCGGATGCCGCCGCCGGCATGATGCGCGCCAACCGACGCCCCTTCCTGGTCCGCCATGCCGACGAACTGCGCCGGCGCCCGGCGCCCGCCGCCTCGCATCCGCAGCGCGACCGCTGGGCTTCGGTTCCGGCGCCGAGGGTGCTGGTGCTGGACAACATGGTCCCGCACCAGGCCGGCGGCGCCGGCAATCCGCGCGCCCGGCTTCTGCTGCAATCCCTGCACGGCTGCCACGTCACCTTCTTCCCGCTGTGGGGGGGCGATGAATCATGGGACGAGGTCTACGCGACCCTGCCCGACAGCGTCGAGGTGATGCTGGGCGAGCATGCCGGCACGCTGGAGAGCTTCCTCGAACGCCGCCGCGACCTCTACGACATCCTGCTGGTCAGCCGCCCTCCGAACATGGCCCTGGTCGCCGACATCATGAGGCGGCGATCCGCCCTGTTCGCAGGCATGCGGCTGGTCTACGACGCCGAGGCGCTGTTCGCCCTGCGCGACATCGGCGCGGCGGCCGTCGGCGGCAGGCCGCTGCCCCGTGCCGAGGCGAAGCGGCTGCTCAAGGCGGAACTGGACCTCGCCGCCTCGGCCGACTGCGTTCTGGCGGTTTCGGAACGGGAAGCCCGCCTCTTCGCCGAGGGCGGGGCGCGGACCGTCCATGTCCTGAGCCACGGCGTTCCCCTCCGCGCCGGAACGCCGCCGTGGGAAACACGCGACGGCTTCCTGTTCGTCGGCGCCCTCACCCCCGGCAGCCCCAACGAGGACAGCCTGCTGTGGCTGGCCAGAGACATCCTGCCGCGCCTGAACGACCGGCTGGGCCGCACGCTTCCCGTCACCATCATCGGGGAATGCCGCTCCGGCCGCATCGCCGCCCTGGCCTCCGACCAGATCCGGCTGGCCGGCCGCGCGGAAGACATCGGCCCCTGGTACGACCGCGCCCGCGTCTTCGTCGCCCCCACCCGCTTCGGGGCCGGGGTGGCGCTCAAGGTGATCGAGGCGGTCCGTTCCGGCATTCCGGTGGCCGCCACCGACCTGCTGGTGCGCCAACTCGGCTGGCAATCGGGCGTTCAGCTGCTCGGCGCCCGTGACGCCGACGGCTTCGCCGCCGCCATGGCCCGCCTGCATGAGGACGCGGCCTTGTGGAACCGCGTCCGTGACGCCGCATCGCTCAAGGCCGCGGCCCAGTTCTCGCCCGAAACCTTTGCCAGCACCTTGCGCGGCGCGCTCGGCCTGGACTCGCCGCCGTGAGCATCGCCCCGTGAGCATCGCCCCGTGAGCATCGCCATGACCATTGCCATGCCCGCCGCCCTGCCGTTGGACATCGAACTGACGCAGCCCTGGCCGCTGCCTTTGCGCCGCCTGCTCCTGGAGGCGCGGCGGGATCTGCGGCAAGGCCGGGCCACGCAGGCTGTCCTCGGGTTTGAGCGGGCGCTGGAACTGGAGCCCAACATACCCGAGGCGCATCTCGGCCTCGCTCTTGCCCGGCGGCCAGGTCCCGGCTACCGGAAATGGCTGGAGATCCTGCACGGCGCCCTGCGCCCCGGCCTGTATGTGGAGATCGGGATCGAAACGGGCGGGACGCTGCGCCTGGCCAAGCCGGGCACCGCCGTGATCGGCATCGATCCCGACCCCCGCCTCCCCGCCGATGGGGCGGCTGCACCCGACGTTCGGGTGTTCGCCATGACAAGCCAGGAATTCTTCGCCACGCCCGAGGCCGTGGCCGCTCTGCCGGGTCCGGTCGATCTGGCCTTCATCGACGGCGACCACCGCTTTGCCAGCGTGCTGCACGATTTCCTGGAACTGGAGGCGAGGATGGCCCCCGATGGCGTCATCGCTTTGCACGACACCTGGCCGCTCGATGCCCGGACCGCGGGAAGCACACGCCTGACGGGCTTCTACAGCGGCGACGGCTGGAAGCTGGTTCCCTGTCTGCGCGCGCTCCGCCCCGATCTCCGTCTCATGACGATCCCGGCGGCGCCGACCGGTCTGACCCTGGTCACCGGGCTGGATCCGGCCTCGACGCTGCTGCGGCGGCGGTTCGACCGGATCCTGGCCGCCTTTGCGCCGCTGCCCTACGGCGCCGGAGCCGAGCACAGCCTCGCGCTCGTCCGCAACGACGGCGCCGCGTTGGATCAGTTGCTGGCGTGGCGGGCGATGGCCACCGCGAAATCGTCCTGACATCGGCCGGTCGCCCGCAGATGATCCGAAGCCTCGATCAGCAACTCCAGATACTCCGGCCCGGACGGATCGCCGCTGTGGTCCGGATCGAAATGCTGGGCCAGATTCGACAGCACGAGGTGAAGCAGATTGCCGCCATAGCCCCGGCAGACCTCGACCGCGAGATGATCGCCCATCACGCGCAGGATGTCCTGCGAGCGGACCGCCTCGCTGGGGTCGTGGGCCGCCACCACATCGGCGCCGACGCGATCGAAGCCGCGCCGGGTGTAGCCGGCCATGTTGTGCACCATCCGGTCGGGCAGGAGCTGGAGCAGGCGGTTGATCTGCAACACCTGGGCATCCGTCCATTGAAAGCGGTCGGGTCCGACGTAATCGTCCAGGAACAGCCAGCCGCCGGGCACCAGAATCCGCCGGATCACCGCGAACAATCCTTCCAGATTCTCGCAGTGGTGGATGGCGGAGCTGCTGAAGACGGCGTCGAACGGCCCCTCCACGTCGAGCGTGTTCATATCCCCGGTTTGGTACCGGATGTCGGTGATGCCGGCGTCACGGGCCGCCGCCTCGGCAACGGCGATCACGCGGGGGGAGATGTCCACCGCCACGACCTCCCGCACCCGTCCCTCGGCGATCAGCGAACGCTCCAGCTCGCCGCCGCCGCAGGCCAGGACGAGCACCCGGCCGAACGGCAGCGGCCGTTCCCGGCCGACCCGGCGGAAGAACCATGTGATGGCATCGGTCTCGTCCTCCCCCGTCACATGGCGGTTGAACATGCGCCTGACGGCCGGCAGCCGGGACGCCTGCCAGCCGGCGGCCTCCCACGACGAGGGATCTCCCCAGACCTCGTCGATGCGGTCGACGGCACGCGAATCCGTCATCGAATCAATCATCTTTTCGCACCCGGTCCATGACAGCCGTCCCACAAGTCATGCTAGCAAGAACCACCCATTTCCGGAAGAACAGCATGGTCACCGCGCCCACCCCATCGCTCTCCCTTGCCGAACGGTATCTGAGGACGATCAAGCGCTCCCTCCTGAATGATTTCTACATCGAGCTGGAAGGAGTCCTTCATTATCTTCAGCTTTGCCGCAGGCAGGGGATCGAACCCGATGCCGCGGTCCTGCACGACGTCGCCGGCAAGCGTCCCGACATCCTGTCGCATCTGTCGGCGGCGCGCGACGATGGCACCCTCACCCATTGGCCGTCGGGGGACGGGGCGCCCTACGATCCCCGCACCCTGTCCGAGCAATCCCACACCATGATCGGGCGCAAGCGCCTGGATCACCTGCACGCCTGCCTGGACACCATCCTGGAGCAAGGGGGTCCCCGGCGACCTGATCGAAACCGGAGTCTGGCGGGGCGGGGCGACGATCTTCATGCGCGCGCATCTCGCTGCCCACGGGGTGACGGATCGCACGGTCTGGGTCGCCGATTCCTTCGCCGGTTTGCCGGAACCCTCGGTGAGCCAGGATGCTGGCCTGCAACTGAGCCGGCGGCACTATCCCTTCCTCGCCATCGACGAGGCCCGCGTGCGCGGGCTGTTCGAGCGTTACGACCTGCTCGATGATCAGGTCCGTTTCCTGCCGGGTTGGTTCCGCGACACACTGCCGGACGCGCCGATCGCGGAACTGGCGCTGCTTCGCCTGGACGGCGACCTCTACGAATCGACGATGGACGCGCTGCTTGCGCTGTACGACAAGGTGGCACCCGGCGGCTTCGTCGTGGCGGACGATTACGGCGCGGTGCCAGCCTGCCGCCAGGCGGTCGAGGATTTTCGGGCCGAGCGCGGGATCGCCGCACCGCTCGAGACGATCGACTGGACCGGCGTGGCTTGGCGCAAGGATGTGGAGGCTGCGTCGGCGGTCCGCGGGACGATCCGGGGGAACGGTGGCCGGAACTCCGGCTTCACCGTGATCCGCAAGCCCCAGCCGCCACTGGACCAATGTCGGTTCTATCACACCGCCGATCTGCTGGAGGGCACCATTCCGGGCGAATGGGATCTGCGTCCGAACGTCGATGCTTATCTCGGCGGCGTCCCTTTGGAAGGCCGGAGCGTGCTGGAGATCGGACCGGCCAGCGGTTTCCTGTCCTTCCACATGGAGCGCTCCGGCGCGTCGGTGACCGCCGTGGAACCGTCGATGGAGCGGCTGTGGGACGCCTTCCCGCTGCACGGCTTCGACGTGGATGCGTGGCGCTCGGATTTCCTGGGCAACATCACGCAAGTGCGGAATTCCTTCTGGCACCTGCACCATCGCTACCAATCATCGGTTCGCCTGATCGAGACCGTGCCCGAAGCCATCCCGGAGGCGGTCGGCGACTTCGACATCGGTCTTCTCGGCGCCATTCTGCTGCATGTCCGCTCGCCTTTCTCCATTCTGGAAAGTGTCGCTGCGCGCGTGCGCGACACGATGATCGTCACAGAGCTCTACGACATCGGCCTCGGAGAGCTGCCGGTGATGCGGCTGATCCCCTGGCGCGAGGCGCCGGGCATCGACACATGGTGGTCCTTCTCTCCCAACTTCTTCATCAAGTCTCTGGAATGCCTTGGGTTTCCACATACCGAGATGAGCGTTCACCACCAAATCCAGGGAGAAAGAACGATTCCCATGTTCACCATCGTCGGGCGCCGGTGACGGGCGCGACCATCTGCAGACGGTCACCGGTATTGCGGCGGTTCGGCCAAATGCGAGGGCACGATCACTGCGCGGCCCGGCTGGGGTTCTGTACGACCTTGTCGTCGATCCAGGGCTCCGAGGGGAGGGCATTGGCCAGAGGCTGGTCGAGGCGACGCCGACGGAAATCGTTGCCCGGGGCGCCCCTCGGACCGTGGTTTCAGCTGCGCAGCCAACTTGGGAGCGGAGCATGCCGTGATTGGGCTTGCCCGGAGAAAGTGGAGAAACAGTGTTTCGGTGCTGCGCGGCGACCTCAAAGGCACAGGGGCTTTGAAAGCCGCGTAAGGAGTGTCGCAAGATTGGATTATAGGAGTTTTCGATGTAGTGCCCAACGGCGACCCCAACCTGCTGCTACGAAATAAAGATAGTGTGCCGTACCATTCTGCCTCAAAGGTCTTGAAGACAGTCTCCAACTTTGCATTATTGTAGCGACTCCCGTGACTTCTCCTTGAAGCCAAACTTCTGCTATCTTGTAACACCTTCTGGTGATCAGCTGAACAGCATTGGCTTCTGCGATTCGCCGAATTTGAGAGGTCGTTCGCCGCCAGAGTCGGTGCGATGTCGTGGAGAGCTGTTCCCGGAATCCGCCCCCATGCTTGGTCAGCATGGACGCGTGCGGCACATCATTGGGCACAGCGGATCCCGGCGTTCGGCCATCGTGTCCGCCTGACCCCGCTATGGCGCCACGTGCTTGGATACGGTGAACGGCGACATTAGCCGTGATTGCGGTGACGTGGTCATCTGCAAGGCACATGGCGGGTAATGGTGGAGGAGCTGTGATGAGCAATCTTACCGTTCTGGATGTCACCCGTGCCAGCACCACCGCCGTGGGCACTCAGGGCTATGGCGACACCGAGTTGACCATGGCGCCTTTCATTTCGGCCGATGGCACCAAGGTGGCATTCCACAGCGTGGCGCCGAACCTCGTGCCGGGCGATACCAACAACGGCTATGACATCTTCGTCAAGGATCTGGAAACCGGGGAAATCGTCCGCGCCAACACGGCGCTCGACGGGTCCCAAGCCGAGGGTGATTTTGGCGGGCTCTACCCCCTCCTGTCGGCTGACGGCTCCAAGGTGGCCTTCCGGAGCGCCGCCTCGAACCTTGTGCCGGGCGACACCAACGGCTTGGACGACGTGTTCGTCAAGAATCTGGAGTCCGGGCAGATCATTCGCGTCGAGCAGTCCGAGAACAGCGGCAGCCATCATATGTCGGCCGACGGCAGCAGGGTCGCCGTGCAGGCCAACGGCGGGATCTACGTTCAGGATCTGGCAAGCGGAGCGGTGATCCGCGCCGACGTCGATGCGGCTGGGGTCCCGGTGCTCGGAAACACCTATTCCCCGTTCCTGACGGCCGACGGTAGCAGAGTGGCCTTCGCCGCAGCCGGCTTCGTCGACGAAAGCGGGGCGGGTGTGTTCCTGAAGGACCTCTCGACCGGCGCCATTGTCAAGATCGCCAGCGGTGCCTTGAACTTCCGGCTGTCCGAGGACGGCACCAAGGTGGCGTACACGAGTTCTGCCGCCGATCTGGTTCCCGGAGACACCAACGACCAGCCTGACGTGTTCGTCACCGATCTGAAGACCTGGCAAACCACTCGCGTCAACACGACGAACCTTGGAGCCCAGTCGAGCGGAGAGGCGTTCGTCACCGATCTCTCGGCCGATGGGACGAGGGTTGTGTTCGCAAGCGCCGCCGCTGACCTCGTTCCGGACGACACCAACGGGACCACGGATGTGTTCGTCAAGGATCTGGCATCCGGCGCCATCGTCCGGGTCAGCGTTGGAGCCGGTGGAGTACAGGCCAATGGCCCGTCCGAGGCCGGCTCCGTGTCGGCCGATGGCGGCACGGTGTCTTTCGAGAGCTTGGCCAGCAACCTCGTCCCGGGAGACACCAACGGCGCCTTCGATGTGTTCGTGGCCCGCTTGAACCAGCCGGTCGGCCGCACTCTGGTGGGCAGCGGACGCGACGACATGCTGGACGGCGGGACCGGCGATGATGTGCTCGCGGGGGCCGGCGGCAACGATCTGGTGCTCGGTCGCGGCGGCAACGACCGTCTACGCGGTGGGGGAGGCCGCGACACACTGGATGGCGGAACCGGCAGCGATACGCTGGATGGGGACAGAGGCGCCGACACGCTGATCGGCGGCGCCGGACCCGACACCGTGAACGGCAACGATGGCAATGACACGATCCTCTGGAGGAACGGAGACGGCTCCGATCTGGTCAACGGTGGCAACGGCAGCGATCGCCAGATGGTCAACGGGACGGCTGTGCGCGACGCGTTCTCCGTGGGCGCCGGCATAGGCAACACCGCGGTCGTCACCCTCACTGGGGACACATCGTCCAAACTGACGCTGAGCGATGTCGAAACCCTGGAGGTCGATGGACTGGGCGGCGACGACCAGTTCGCGGTCAACTTCTTCTCCGGCACGGACCTGCCGTCGGTGCTGCCATCGGTGCGGTTCGATGGCGGGACCGGTAGCGATGTCCAACTCCTCAACGTGGCGGGACTGGGGAACGCCTTCACGGTCGGTGCCAGCGGCGGAACGGCGATCGTCGACCGCACCAGCGGAACCCCTTTCCAACTCACGCTGAACGACGTCGAGACCCTGGAGGTCCACACGAGTTCCCCGGGTCTGCCGTCCGGAGAAAACCGGCTCACGCTGAACGCCTTGGCCGGGACAGACGTGTCACGGGTGGTGTTCCGGGGCGACGCGCTCGGCAGGGATGTCCTGGATGGCAGCGGCACCGACGTACCGATCTCCGCCATCGGTGGGGACGAACGCCCGAATCGTGAGGGGCTCAATGACCATGACACGCTGATGGGCGGCTCGGCCGACGATGTGCTCGAGGGGCGTGGCGGCGATGACAGCCTTAACGGCGGTGGGGGTGCCGACACGCTGATCGGGGGAATCGGCCGCGACACACTGGATGGCGCCGATGGCGATGATACGTTCGTCTGGCTCAGTACGCGCGATTACCAGGATGGCATCGACACCGTCCACGGTGGCCGCGGCAACGATACCCAGCGTGTCGGAGGGTCAACACTGGCCGGCGTCTTTACCCTCGGCGCGAGCGGCGGTGCGGCGGTCCTGAGTTTCCAGGACGGTTCCGCAACCCCAAACGACTTCCTGACCCTGGAGGGTGTCGAAACCTTGGAGTTCGACGCGGAGGTTTCCTTTGCGGGCCGGCGCAGCGAATTGACGATCACCGGCCTGGTCGGTACGGGCTTGAAGGTGGTGGTATTCAATGGCTCATCCGGGAACGATGCCGTGAATGGCGCCGGCACCGGAGTCAGGATCACCGCGTCCGGCGGGTTGGGCGATGACACGTTGACAGGTGGTTCGGCCAAGGACGTGTTGAATGGTGACAGCGGCAACGACCGTCTCTTTGGCGGCAAGGGAGCCGATACGCTGAACGGCGGGATGGGGGACGATCACCTCTTCGGCAATCAGGGGGCCGATTTGCTGACGGGTGGTGGTGGCGCCGACATTTTCGGTTTCGTCGGCAGCACCGCCGCCGATGTCATCACTGACTTCGACTTCAGCGCGGGGGACCGCATCGGCATCGCCGCGGGGACCACCTACACGGTAGGCCAGAACACCGTCGGGGAGGCGGTGATTGCCTTCTCCAGTTCGGACCGCGTGACCCTGACCGGCATCGCGGGCGATCAGATCACCCCTGCCTTTTTCGTAATCGTCTGATCGGGAGGAACTCGGCAGGTCGGCTCCAGATGGGAACACCGTCGGAGCCGACGAGTCGACGGTGTCATCTACCGCTGTCCGCGGCATTCTGCAGTGTTTGCCATACAGGCTCCATGTCCGTATTTGCAGAATGGATCAGACATCTCGGGAGAGACGCTTATCCGGTCTCCGACGGCCTGCGCAGGATGGGCAGCGGGATGCCGCGCTGCTCCTCGGCCGCCTTATGGACGGCGTCCCAGTCCACTCGTGACGCCGCACGGCCCGCGGCGCGGGTGACGGCCTCTTCAAGCTTCGGAAACCAGGGTGCTTCGAAGCGCCCGGTCTCCTCCAGGGTATCGGCCTGCCGGGTGGTCAGGTGCACCTCTATGTACAGGGTGTCGCCGAGCCAGCCGAGTTTCACCGGCTCGTCCACGACACGAACCGGGGTACCGACAGGCACCGCTTGGTACAGGCGCTCGATGTCCCGGTTGTGCAGGCGGAAACAGCCATGGCTCACCCGCCGCCCGACACCGTAGGGCTTGTTGGTCCCATGGACGACGATTCCCGGCCAGTCCAGGTACAAGGCTTTTGGTCCCAGCGGGTTGTCCGGCCCCGGCGGGACGAAGGACGGCAGCTCCGGATCCTCCTCCCGCATACGCGCGGTGGGCATCCATGGTGGGTCGACACGCTTGGCCCGGACCTGGGTGGAGCCGGTCCGCAGGTTGGCGGCTTCGGCTCCGATACCCACGGGAACGCTGGCCGGCGGCTTCCCCTTTGCGAAATGGTAGAGGCGCTGCTCCGCCAGATTGATCACGATGCCACTGCGCGGCCCGGAGGGCAGGATGTGTGCGGTCGGCAGCACCACCAGCGCCCCATCGCCTGGCAGCCACGGGTCGATGGTCGGGTTTGCCATGATGATCTCGGTGTAGCCCAGATCGTTGTCGATGGCGATGTCGGCCAGCGTGTCGTCCGCTGAGGCAAAGACGATGCCGAATGGTGGCGATCCCATGATGTCGGCCGCCACCGCCGGCACCGGCGCAAAGGCCAGGGCCACTAGGACCGTGGGGAGAATCACCATCGGACGGAGCAGGCCGGCGGCGCCCACGGCGACCTACGTACGGGTCTTCCGTTGGCTGCGGCTGAACATGCGATCCGCCTTTTCATTCGCCGCCCTGGCGTCCGCCGCTGCGGCGCGCGCCTGTTCGGCCGATTGCTGAGCGGCGTTGGCGGCCCGCGTCGCCTCGGCTTTCGCGTCGTTGGCCGTGGCTTGCGTCTGAGTCAGAAGGGCGCGGTCTTCCGCGCTCAACCCGGAGCACGCGGTCGCGAGCAGGGCGCCCAGAAGGGCGATGGAGGCGTTGCGCAAGAACATGGACATGACCTTCTCCTCTGTGAAGCCAAGAGCCGGGCGACGGGCCGGACGGCAGGACGTCCCGCGCAGGAGAGCCGCCCCGCCCGCTCGCCCGGTACAGTGATCGTCAAGCTTCGACGAGGCTGCCGCCGCCGCATTAACCTGTGTAAAGACGTCGGCAGGGTTTGTAGCCGCCTTCGATGACGGTGAAGACGGTGACGCAAGCCTCGGCGCGGGAACAGAACCGCCGCCGGTCGAGCGGTTCGCCTTCGGGCGTCGCGAAGAAGCTCTCGCACATGGCGTTGTCGTAGGCATCCCCGACTGAGCCCATGGACGTGCGAACTTGGCCCGGGAATGGCAAATTTGCCGGGATGTCGCGCTCCTGGCGCAGTTGCCGGTTCTCGCGGAGCAGGCGAGCCAACTCCTCCTTTCCGGAACTGCTCAGGACGTCGCTGCGTTGACCGGCATTGCGATCGGCTTGAGCCACCCAGTGGCGGATCGCCTGGACGGATGGAGCGGTTCGGTTGGCCGGTTCTACCGGCGTTTTGTCCGAAATTGCCATTTGCTTCGCGTTGAGGCGACGTAAGGCATGCTGTGTAATGTATACCAGCACGGCCGCGAAGCAGAAGGCTGATTTTCCTCAGAAATCTGTGCAGGGCTGAAGCGATTCTTTGCAACTGAAGCAATGGATGATCGCCATGCAAATGATTCCGGTGACCGTGTTGACCGGATTTCTCGGGGCCGGCAAGACGACCCTGCTCAACCGCATCCTGGCTGAACGCGGCGGCGAGCGAACCGCCGTCATCGTCAACGAATATGGAGAGCTCGGCATCGACGGGCTGCTCGTGACGGCGACAAGCGAGACGATCATCGAACTCAACAACGGCTGCGTTTGCTGCGTCGTCCGCGGCGACCTGATCGGCGCCTTGCTAAGGCTGGTCGAAGACGGGCGCGGGTTCGACCGGGTCGTGATCGAGACGAGCGGGCTGGCCGACCCGGCACCGGTGATCCAGTCCTTCGTGCTGGACGAAGGGCTGCGCGGACGCTTCGCGCTGGACGCCATCGTCACCGTGGCCGATGCCCGTCACCTGCCGCTGCAGCTCAGCCACGACGAGGCGCGCGAACAGATCGCCTTCGCCGATGTGATCCTGCTGAACAAGATCGACCTGGAACCCGCGGGGAATCTCGATGCCGTGGAGCGCGACATCCGCCGGCTCAACCCCTTGGCCCGCATCCACCGCACCGAAGAGTGCGCCCTGCCTCTCTCGGACATCCTCGGGATCGGTGCCTTCGACCTGCGGAACATCCTGCGTCTCGACCCCGATATCCTCGAGGAGCATGAGCACGAGCATGATGCCGGCATCGGCTGCGTGGCCTTTCGCGAGGCCGGGCGTCTCGATCCGGCGGCGGTCGACCGCTGGCTCAACCAGCTCGTCCAGGAGAAGGGGCGCGACCTGCTGCGCGCCAAGGGCGTGCTGAATCTCGACGGCCAGGGGCGACGCTTCGTTTTCCACGGCGTCCACATGACCTTGGACGGCCGGCCCGGCCGGCCCTGGAAGCCCGGCGAGGAACGGCTGAACCAACTCGTCTTCATCGGCCGCAACCTCGATGCCGGAACGCTCCTGGAAGGGCTCCGCGGCTGCGCGGCTCGGGCGGACGCCGCCGTCCTCTGACGCTTCTGATCCCGTCCCCATTTCAGGAAGCACCCAATGAAGCTGCAACATTACCTCGGAGGCATCGAAGGCCTGGGCCCCGTCGCGGTCGAAAAGCGTGTGTTCGTGGAGGAGTGGGAAAAGCGCATCTTCGGCATTCACACGGCCATGATGGCGCTCAGCCCGCAATTGCCGCTTCCCGCCACACCGAGCGCCTTCCACACCGTCTGGACCTGGGCCCACCTGCGCACCGGAGCCGAGGGCCTCAACCCCTTCGATTACTTCAAATACCGCTACTACGAGAAATGGCTGGGCGGCATCAGCGGCTACTTCATCGAGAACGGCTACATCACGGAGGAGGAGCTGGACGCCCGCACGGCCGAGTATCTCGCCGATCCGGACAAGCCGCTGCCGGAGGGCGGCGCGCCGGAGATCGACCGGCGCGTGGAACGCTATCTGGCCGAAGGGGATTCGCCCAAGCGCGATGCCGCGGTCCTTCCCGACTTCCGGGAAGGGGATACCGTCACGGTCAGGAATGTGCCGACGGTCGAACACACCCGCCTGCCGGGTTTCCTGCGCAACCATAGCGGCGTGGTCGAGACGGTCTATCCGGGGGCCTACGGCTATCTGACCGATACCGGGGCAGACGGCGTCGGCGCGCCGATGCCGGTCTATTGCGTGCGCTTCGAGGCCGCGGATCTGTGGCCCGGCAACACGGAGCCGAACGTCACGCTCTACGCCGACCTCTACGCAGCCTACGTCGCCAAGCCCGCCGCCTGACCGGAGCCATCGAGAATGACCGATCGTTTCCACCATCCCGAGGATCGCGAAGCCCGGAGCGCCGCACGCGTCCGCGCCCTCGAAGCGCTGCTCATCGAAAAGGGCATCATCACCAGCAAGACCGTGGACACGGTGCTGGACGTCTTCGAAACCAAGATGGGTCCGTTCAACGGCGCCAGGATCGTCGCCCGCGCCTGGGTCGATCCGGCTTTCAAGAAGCGGCTGATCGAGGACGCGCCGGCTGCCATCGCCGATATGACGGACCTGCCGGACGGCATGGCCGGTGCCGAGGGCGAACACATGCGCGCCGTGGCGAATGGCGAGGGCGTCCACAACCTCGTCATCTGCACGCTCTGCTCCTGCTATCCCTGGCCGGTGCTGGGGCTGCCGCCCTACTGGTACAAGGACCCGACCTTCCGCAGCCGCGCCGCCCGCGAGCCGCGGGCCGTGCTGAAGGAATTCGGGCTGTCCGTGCCCGAAAGCACCGAGGTCAAGGTCTGGGACAGCAGCGCGCAGATCCGCTGGTTCGTCATTCCCGAGCGCCCCGCCGGCACGGAAGGGATGAGCGAAAGCGAACTGGCCGCCCTCGTCACGCCGGAAACCATGATGGGCGTGGCGGTGGCGACGCCCCCCTGAACCCCGAACCGGCAGGAGAAACGCGCATGCTGACCCGCTTCGAACATTTCGCCCTGACCAGCATGGCCGGGTCCGGGGAGTCCCCGCCCCGTGCCAATGGCACTCTCTGTTTCGCCGAGGAGTGGGAGCGGTCGGCCTTCGGAGTGGCGCTCGCGCTGGCCCGCGAAGGCCATTTCGAATGGGAGGATTTCCGCCGGAACCTGATCGCCGCCATCGGCGACTGGGAGCGGACCCAGACCGCCGACGGTTCCGCCTGGAACTACTACGAGCAGTGGTTGAGCGCCCTGGAGGCGACGATTCTCCAATCCGGCCTGGCGACCCTGGACGAGTTGTCGGCCCGCATGGCCGCAGCCACCGCGCCTGCCGGCACGCAATCGGCCTGATCCCAATATCCGAACATCGGGAGACATCCATGCACATCGAACCCGGCATGCTGTCCGCCGCCAAGATCGTCGGCGCCGACGCCGCCGCGCTCAGCCTTCTCGCCACGCACACTCCTGCCTTCCTGCGCCGGCCGCTCGAATGGGCCAAGGCGCTCCTGGCGGCCGTCTTCTTCTCTGTCTTCATGGAGGTCTGGCACCAGCCGGTCGGCCCATCGGAACTGCACTTCATCGGCGCGTCGGCCATCTATTTCATCTTCGGCTTCCGGGCGACCCTGTTCGGGTTCGCCATCGGACTGGCGTTGCAGGCCCTGCTGTTCGAACCGCAGGATCTCGCGCATCTCGCCGTCAATTCGCTGTCGCTGATGGTGCCGCTGGCCGCCGCCCACGCCATGGGCGGAAAGCGCCTGCTGGAGTCCGGCGGTCTGACCTCGATCCGCTGGTCGTCGGTGCTGCGCTTCGATGCCGTCTATTACGGCGGCGTGGTCGCCATGGTCGGCTTCTGGCTGATGCTGGGCGAACAGGCGACGCCGTTCGCGGATTGGATGATTTTCGCCGCCGCCTATCTGCCGGTGGTGCTGTGCGAACCGGCGATCAGCTGTGGGCTGTTGCGGGCGCTGGGGCGGCTGGAGGCCGGCAATCCGCTGCTCCGCGTCACCACGCTCCGCGACCCGGCTCTTGCCTGACAGTTGGTATGCCAAATACAATCGGGCGGCTGGGGGCCTTTCAGCCGCCCGATTGCAGGAAGAACCTCTTTCATGCGGATTGTCCTTCTCGCCCCTCCCGGGGTTCAGGCGTTGGATGTGGTGGGTCCGGCGGAGGTGTTCTGGGAGGCGGCGCGCCGTCTCGGCGATCCGAAGGCCTACGAGGTGCAGGTGATGGGCACCGCGGAGGGGCCGGTCTGCGGGACCGGCAGCCTGCGTTTCCTGACCGACCGCACCATCCACGATCCCGATCAGCCGATCGACACGCTGCTGATTGCCGGAGATCCCTCGTTCAACACCGTCGATCCTGCGGTGATCGGCTGGCTCAGGCGCCGCGCGCCGGAAGTCCGCCGCTACGGATCGATCTGCACGGGCGTGTTCCTTCTGGCGGCCACCGGGCTGCTGGACGGCCGGCGCGTCACCACCCATTGGGAGTGCGCCGACAAGCTTCGCGCCGATTTTCCAGCCCTGACCGTCGATCCGGACCAGATCTTCATTCGTGACGGCAATGTCTGTACCGCCGCCGGCGTCACCTCGGGCATCGACCTGGCGCTGTCCCTTCTGGAGGAGGACCATGGGCGGGACCTGGCGCTGCTGGTTGCGCGCTACATGGTGATGTTCCTGAAACGGCCCGGCGGGCAATCGCAGTTCAGCGCCCATCTCGCCGCCCAGGCGTCGAGCCGGACCGGAATCCAGAGGATCCAGGAGTATGTGCTGGACAACCTCGCCGCCGACCTGTCGGTGGAGGCCTTGGCGTCCCAGGCGGGAATGAGTCCGCGGAATTTCGCCCGTGTGTTCAGGCGAGACGTCGGCCGTCCTCCGGCGGATTTCGTGGAAGCGGCACGGCTCGACGCGGCGCGGCGGATGCTTGTCGATTCACCCACGCCGCTCCAGCGGGTTGCCTATATCTGCGGCTTCGGTGACGCCAGCACCATGAGGCGCGCATTCGTCCGCAATCTCGGCATCAATCCGGTCGACTACCGGAAGCGCTTCCGCACGACCACGGCTGCATGATCCTGAGTTGCGCACCGAGTGGAAGGCAGGCGGCCGCGCTCGTTCCTTTCACCCGGCTGCTCCGGAGGGTGCCGGTATGGATCAGGAACCGAGCGCAACCCATCAATGATCGCCGGCGTCAGTCCTCCGCCTCGAAGCGATAGCGGAAGTCGCAGTGATCGGCGCCCTGCATGATGGTCTGCGTCCGCTCCATCTTGATGCGCGGATCGTAGCCGGTGCAGAAGGCGGCGTCGCGGTTGCAGGACAGCAGATGTCCGATCGACCCGAGCCCCATCTCCCGGTACATCTCGGCATAGCGGCAGCGGGTGACGTTGTAGTCGAAATGGGTTTCGTCCTGCCGCTTCACGTCCAGGCGCAACGCGTCGTCCTTGGTCCACAGCGGCTGAAGATCGGCGAAGCTCTTCAGGCTGGTGCCTTCCGGTTCGGTCGCGGCAAAGGATCTGGCGGCGGCCAGCGCGGCTTTGGTGATCGCAGCACCCAGGATTTCCTGCGCGGCGGCTTCGCCCAGCCGGGCGACCATCTCCTCATAGACCGGCTTCAGGATTTCCGCCTCGATGCGGCGGCGTTCCAGGATGCCCATGGTCTGGGTCATGACAGGCTTCCTTCCATCAGGTGGCGTCAATGCGCGTGGCCGCCGAGATAGGCCTCGGCGATACGTGGGTCGTCCCGCAGCTGGTCGGCCGGGCCGGACAGCACGATGCGGCCATCCTCCAGCACTGCGGCATGATCGGCGATGCGCAGGGCGGCGCGGGCGTTCTGTTCGACCAGCAGGATCGACACCCCTTCGGCCCGGATGCGGCCGATCAGGTCGAAGATCTGGGCGACGATCTTCGGCGCCAGTCCCAGCGAGGGTTCGTCGAGAAGAAGCAGCGTCGGCCGGCGCATCAGGGCGCGGGCGATGCACAGCATCTGCTGCTCGCCCCCCGAAAGCGAGCCGGCGTTCTGGCGCAGACGCTCTCCCAGCACCGGGAACATCGCCAGCACGCGGTCCAACTCGCCCAGCCCGACGTCGCCGCCGCCGAGCACCAGATTCTCGCGGACATTCATGTTGGAGAAGATCTGCCGCCCTTCCGGCGCCTGCAAAAGGCCGAGCTGGACGATGCGGTGGGCCGGCAGGTTGGCGATCGGCTGGCCGCGGAATGTGATGCTTCCCTGCCGAGCCCGGTAGATGCCGGACACCGTGCGCATCAGCGTGGTCTTGCCGACGCCGTTGGAGCCGAGCACCGCCACGATGGCGCCCTGGGCCACGTCCAGGCGGACGCCGTGCAGGATCTCCTGCGGCCCCATGGCGACATGCAGGTCCGCGATCGAGAGCAGTGGCGCTGTCATTGGCGGCGCGGTCATTCATCCACCCCAAGATAGGCTTCGAGGACGGCGGCATCGTTGCGGATCGTCTCCGGCGTGCCGTCGGCGATCTTGCGGCCGGAGGCCAGCACCAGGATGCGCTGGCAGATGCCCATGACCAGCGTCATGTCGTGTTCGACCAGCATGATCGTCAGGCCCTGACCGTGCAGCCGCTTGATGAAGGCGGCCAGATCGCGCGTTTCGGTGTCGTTCAGTCCGGCGGCCGGCTCGTCCAGGATCAGGAAGCGCGGCCGCATGGCGAGCGCGCGGGCGATTTCCAGATATTTGCGCTGGCCGTAGGGCAGGTTGGCCGCCAGTTCCGCTGCGGCGTGGGTCAGGCCGACCGCCTCCAGCGCTTCCCAGGTGCGGCGACTGATCTCGGCGGATTGGATCCGGCCGCCCTTGTGGAGGGAACCGAACAGCGCGCCGAACGCCCCCTGCGGCAGCGCGCCGACGGCACCGACCGACACGTTGTCGAAGACCGACATGTTCGGGAAGACGCGCAGATTCTGGAAGGTGCGGCTGATGCCCAGCCGCGCCACCTGGTTGGGCTTCAGCCCGCTGATGGTCTTGCCGGCGAAGGCGACGGTTCCGCCGGACAGCGGGGTGAAGCCGGAAATCAGGTTGAACAGCGTGGTCTTGCCGGCGCCGTTCGGCCCGATCAGGCCGACCAGTTCGCCTTCGTCCACATGGGCGCTCACGTCGCCGACCGCCTGCACGCCGCCGAAGCGGCGGCTGACGTTGCGGATTTCAAGAAGATGGGTCATCGCCAGCCGATCCCTTCGCCCTTCCCGTTGCCCTGGCCGGTGCTGCGCCATGCCGCGCCCAATTGGCTGCGCACGAGCCGCAGGGCGGAAACCTCGCCCAGCAGCCCCTTTGGCAGCAGCAGGATGGACAGGAACATCACCAGTCCGACCATGATGTTGCGGAAGTCCCCCATGCCGCGCAGCCCTTCCGGCAGCAGGATCAGCAGCAGCGCGCCGATGATCGCCCCCGGCAAGCTGCCCAGGCCGCCGACCACGACCATCGCCAGGATCAGGATGGATTCGGAGAATTTGAAATCGCCCGGCGAGATGTAGCCAGTCATGTGCGCCCACAGGCTGCCGGCGACCCCGGCGAAGAAGGCCGACAGGGTGAAGGCCTCCATCTTCAGCCGCACGGTGCTGACACCCATGGCGTCGGCGCACTGGTCGTCCTCACGGATCGAGCGCAACGCATTGCCGTAATAGGAATGGCTGAGCCGGTGGATCGCGACGACCGAGAGCGCCACGACCGTCGCCACCGTATAATAGGCGGCCAGACGCCCGGACAGGCTGATGCCGAACAGCTCGAAGCCCTTGGAGACGATGATGCCGTTGGGGCCCTTGGTGAAGTCCACCCAGTTCAGCATGACCAGATACAGCATCTGCCCGATGGCGAGGGTCGCGACGGCGAAATAGATGCTGACCAGACGCATCGTCGGCAGCGCCACCAGGAAGGCGACCAGTGCCGCCACCAGCCCGGACAGCGGCAGCGTGACGGTGAAGCCCAGCCCCAGCTTGGAGGTCAGCAGCGCCGCGGTGTAGGCGCCGACGCCATAGAAGGCGGCGTGCCCGAGATGCAGCAGCCCGGCCACCCCCGTCACCAGATGCATGGAGGCCGACAGCAGGACGAAGATCAGCGCCAGATTGGCGATCTGGTAGAAATAGCCCTTGTCGAAACCGGCCAGCAGCGCCGGCAAGGCGGCGAACACCAGCAGCAGAATCGCCGTCGGAACCAGCCAGCCCCGGCGCCGGGTCAGGCCATCGGTTGGCGCGACAGTCTCAAACGCGTTCACGGCGCGCTCCGAACAAACCGTTGGGGAAGAAGATCAGCGTCAGGATCAGGAAGCCGTAGGCCACCATGTCCGACCAGCCCGACGAGACGAAGGTCGTCGCCATGCTTTCCGAAATGCCGAGGATCAGCGCGCAGATCACCGCACCGGGGATGGAGGACAGGCCGCCCATCACCATGGCGACGAAGGCCTTGATGCCGGGCGTGAAGCCCATGGCCGGGAAGACCGCGCCGTAATAGAGCCCCATCAGGATGCCCGCCGCCGCCCCCATCATCGACCCGACGACGAAGGTGGTGATGATGGTGCGGTCGGTGTCGATGCCCACATACTTGGCGCCCAACGGGTTGTTGGACACCGCACGGATCGCCAGCCCCACGCGGGTGCGGGTCAGCAGATACTGCAGGCCGATCAGCATGGCGGCGGCAACGCCGAAGATGATGAAGTCGCCGGTCACCAGGATCACCGGGCCGACGCGCACCGGCGTGTTGATCAGGTAGTCGAAGGGGACGGAGCGCATCTGCGAACCGAAGACGATCTCCAGCGCCTCGCGCACCACGATGGACACCGCCAGCGAGGAGAGCAGGGTCGATTCCCGCATCGCCCGCGACTTCAGCGATGCCTCGTCGGTGAAGCGGCGGAACGGCTTGAAGGCAATCCGCTCCAGCGAGAAGCCCGCCAGAGCCCCGATCGCCAGCGCGCCCAGGATCACCGCCACGATGGGCGGCGCCGTGGCCGAGATCAGCACCAGCCCGGCGAAGGCGCCCAGCGTGTAGATCTCGCCATGGGCGAAGTTGACGACGTTCAGCACGCCGAAGATCAGCGTGAAGCCGATCGCCATCAGCGCGTAGGTCATGCCCAGCGACAGGCCGATGGCAAGCTGCTGGAGATAATAGGGATCGAACATGCGGACTCTGTCGCTGGAGATCGGGAAGCGTTGTGCCGACCCTGGTCAAATCTGACTGGTCGCGCCAATAATTCCCTCTCCCGGAGCGGGAGAGGGAACAGCAGGCGTTCTTAGTCGTTGACCGGAACGAAGGTGCCGCCCTTGACCTCGACCTTCACCAGTTCCTTTTCGGCCTCGCGGTCGGCGCTGAAGCTCGTCTTGCCGGTCACGCCGGGGAAGTCCCTGGTCTGGGCCAGCGCGTCGCGCACCTTCTCGCGGGTCGGGTTGGGCGAGGCCTTCTCCACCGCCGCCAGCATGATGCGGACCGCGTCATAGGCCTGGGCCGGGAACTGGCCGGGGACGGCACCGTCGGAGCGCTTCTTCCACTCGTCGACGAAATGTTGGACGTTCGGCGACGGGTCGGTCGGCAGGAAGTTGGAGGTCAGATGCACGCCCTCCGCCGCGTCGCCGGCCAGTTCGATCAGCTTCGGGCTGTAGGCGGCCGAGGTCGAATAGACCGGCGTCTTGATGCCGAGCTGCTGCAGCTGCCTCAGGAACTGCGCGCCGTCCTCATAGAAGAAGCCGGTGTAGATCGCGTCGGGCTTCGCACGCTCGATCTTGCTGATCAGCGAGCGGTAGTCCTTCAGTCCGCGGTTGAAGAACTCCGAGAAGACGACGGTGCCGCCATTGCCCTTCACCGCTTCCGAATAGCCGCCGACCACCGACTGGCCCCAGTCGGTCTGCTCGGCGATCACCGCGACCTTCTTGAAGCCCTTGGCCGCCATCCACTTGGCGTTGTAGGGGCCTTCCTGCGCCTGGGTGGCGATGTTGCGGAACTGGTATTTGGAGATCTTGGTGTAGTCGGGGTGCGAGGCGGTCTGCGACAGCTGCGGCATGCCGGCGTCCTTGTAGACCTGCGCCGCCGCCATCGAGACGCCCGAGGTGAAGTCGCCGAGCACGCCGACGATCTCCTTGTCGTCCACGAACTTGCGGGCGATGTTGGTGCCTTCCTTGGCGTCGGACCGGCTGTCCTCGAAGACGATCTCGACCTTGAACGGCTTGCCGGCGGCGTTGAACTCGGCCAGCGCGATCTCGGCTGCCTTGCGGAAATCCTGGCCGTACTGCGCGGTGTCGCCGGTCAGCGGCAGCTGGTAGCCGAGCTTGACGGTGTCGGCGGCGAGGGCCGAACCGGCGATCCCGGCGGCGGTGAGGGTCGCGAGCGCGAGGAGGCGGAAATTCATGGCGGGGAAACCCTCTTTTTGTACGTCGTTTGCAGGCTTCGCGGCGATTTTCGTCTATTCGGCAGGCTGGGCGCCCGGCAGAACCTTCAGCCGGCAACAACCCTCGTCGCCCGGCTTCCAGGTTTCGCCCTTGAAGACGAAGCCGGCCGCTTCGAACAGTCCGCCGTCGATGGCGCCGGCCATCTTGCAGAGCAGTTCCAGATCGGTGTCGGAGCGGCCCTGGGCCTGCCAGGCTTCCTTCAGCGGGCAGCGGTGGAAGTGGATTTCCAACGCCTCGCCGTCGCAGCGCTTGATCTCCGGCGC
The DNA here is from genome assembly GCA_023423695.1 of Pseudomonadota bacterium. GTDB lineage: Bacteria > Pseudomonadota > Alphaproteobacteria > Azospirillales > Azospirillaceae > Azospirillum. The sequence continues at coordinate 175,978 of JAFAFA010000155.1, forward strand.
GAACATGCTGTCACGGTTGGGGATGCCGTCGAGGAAGGCGTGGCATAGTCCTGTCAGGTCGTCCGGGCCGTGGCCCGCATACTTCACGCCCATCGCCTCGCCGAGACGGCGGGTGGCCTCCTGGCCGACCTCCAGCGCGGTGTCGGTGCCGAAGCGCTCGCGCAGCACGTCGAACATGTGGGCGTAGGACGCCGCGCGCATCGCATAGGCATTGCGCAGAAGGGTGGGGTAATCGGGGGTGTCCGACATGCCGGCCGTCTCCTTGGTTAAACTTCGCGGGCGTCGTTCCAGCGGTATTGCAGGATCTTCAGCGGCCCGATGCGTTGCAGCAGCGCATTGAAGGGCAGGGGCGTCGGCTGCGTGAAGGGCAGGGCAAGGTCCTTCGGGTCCTGGCCGATTGCCGCCCGCGCCAGTTCCCGCCCCAGCGAGACCGACAGCGCCACGCCGCGCCCGTTGCAGCCGGCCCAGGCGAAACCGTTCGGTCCCAGCCTATGGACGCGGGGGAAGTAATCGGTGGTCATGGCGATGCGGCCGTTCCACACGTAATCGAAGGTGACGCCGCTCAGCGCCGGGAACATGCCGGCCAGACGGGCGCCGACGATGCGCTTCAGCCGTTCCGCCCCGTTCACCGGGCTCAGCAGCGCGCCGCCGGTCACCAGCCGGTTGTCGGCGGTGTAGCGCATGAAGCGCAGGTCGCCATGGGTGTCCGACATCGCCTGCCGGCCCGGCAGGACGGTCTTGCGGATGTTGTCGCCGAGCGGCGCGGTCGCCATCTGCCAGGACAGCACCGGCACCACCTCCGTCCGGATTTCCGGGAAGACGGCGGCGGCATAGCCGTTGGTGCCCAGCACCAGCGCGTCGGCGGTCACCATGCCCTGCGGGGTGCGGGCGACCCAGGACTCGCCGCGGCGCTCCACCGACAGGGCGGGGGAGTTCACGTGGATCGCGGCCCCGGCCGCGGCCGCCTTGGCGGCAAGCCCGCGCACCAGCGCCAGCGGGTTGATATGCCCGCCGGTCCGGTTCATCCAGCCGCCGAAATAGGCATCGGTGCCGAGGATGGCGGAGACGGCGGCGCGGTCGAGCAGCTCGACATCGGCGCCGAATTTGCCCCACTGCGTTGCCCGGCGCTCGGCGATCTTGATGCGGCCCGGCGAATGGACCGGCTGGACCCAGCCGGTCTGCTCGGCGGCACAATCGATGCCCAGGCGACGCACCAGATCGAACAAGGTGGAAGCGCTGTCGCGGATCAGTCCGACGAAGCGCTCCCCGGTTTCCCAACCAAAGCGATCGATGAGGTTGGCAGGGTCGGGGCGGGTCAAGGTCGGGATGACCTGACCGTTGTTGCGGCCGGAAGCGCCCCGGCCCAGTTCGGACGCCTCCAGCACCACGACGCGTTTGCCGGCCTCCGCCGCGTGCAGGCCGGCGGACAGGCCGGTGAAGCCGCCGCCGATCACCAGCACGTCGGCCTGGACGCTGTCCTGCAGCACCGGCAAGGCCGGCGGCGGCGGGGCGGTGGCTTCCCACAGGGAATTCGGGCGTTCCCAGATGCCGCCCCGGCCGGGGATGCCCTTTGTTTGGTCTGCCGCTTGCTTTGTCACGTCCGCCCGTCCAGTTCGGCCAAATCCGGCGGGCCTTTTTTCCTTTCGGGTCAGGGCCCCCCGTTTCCCCATGAACTATGGGTCAAAGCACATACGTACGCAATTCCCAAGGTTTTTTCGCGGAAATTTTTTCATGTCATCCGCCAGGCTTGGGAATTGGCGAGGCTTGTACATGATATGGATCATTTCGGCAGGGCGGTTTCCGCCAGCCGTACCCAATAGCTGGCGCCGATCGGCAGCACCTCATCGTTGAAATCATAGTGCGGGCTGTGCAAGTTCCGGCCCTGGTCCGACGGGCCGGCACCAACCCAGACGTAGCAGCCGGGCCGCTTCTGCAGCATGAAGGAGAAATCCTCCGCCCCCATGCTGGGCATCGGGTCGAGGTCGAGAGCCTCTTCTCCGACCACGCGTGCCGCCGCCTGCCGGGCCAGTTCCGTTTCCGCGGCGCTGTTGGTGGTGGGGGGATAGCGCCGCTCATAGCGCAGGCTGGCCTCGACTCCGAACCCGCCGGCGACGGCGGCGGCCACTTCGCCCATACGGCGCTGCACGAGATCCTGAACCTCCGGCCGGAAGGTCCGGACGGTGCCGCGCAGCACGGCGGTGGCCGGCAGGACATTCCACGTGTCGCCCGCGTGGAATTGCGTGACGCTGACGACCGCCGAATCGATGGGGTGGACGCTGCGGCTGGCGATGGTCTGGAAGGCGGACACGATCTGGCTGCCGACCATGATCGTGTCGGTTCCCATATGCGGCATGCCGGCGTGGGTGCCCTTGCCGGTCAGGGTCAGTTCGAAGATGTCGTAGGCCGCCATCAGCGGGCCCGGGCGCAACGCGATGCGGCCGACCTCCAGCCCCGGCCAATTGTGCATGCCGAAGACCTTTTCGACGGGGAAGCGGTCGAAAAGCCCTTCCTCCACCATCACGCGGCCGCCGCCCTCATTCTCCTCGGCCGGCTGGAAGATGAAGGCGATGGTGCCTTGGAAGGTGTCGGGGTTTTCGGTCAGGTAGCGTGCCGCGCCCAGCAGCATCGCCGTGTGCCCGTCATGCCCGCAGGCATGCATGCGTCCCGGATTGCGCGAGCTGTGGGGCAGGTTGGTTTCCTCGTGGATGTGCAGGGCATCCATGTCGGCGCGGAAGCCGACCGTGGGGCCATCGCCGTTGCGCATGACCCCCACCACCCCGGTCTTCGCGAGGCCCCGATGCACTTCCAACCCGAAGGATGCCAGCTTCTCCGCAACGAAGTCGCTGGTCCGCTGCTCCTCGAAGGCGGTTTCCGGATGGGCGTGCAGATCGCGCCGCCAGGCTGTCATCTCGGCCGTCAGTTCATCCAACCCGGCCACCGTTCCGAACATCTGCCGTTCCTCATGTTTCAGTAAGGCGTTATCGCAAGCCTGCCCAAAAACCATCGGGACCGGAACAGTGTTTTTCGGTGAGGACCGTTGTGCCGACGTCCAAACCTCGGCGAGGGTTCGCGATCGGCCCGGCTGGGACGCGATGGCGGAGCAGCGCGGGGACTGCCCCGCCTGGGGCGCTGGCACGATGCGGCTTATGCGGCCCGGATGGACGCGAGGAAACGCGCGACCTGGGCATGCAACGACGATGCTTCGCCGGACAGCGTCGCGGCGGCGGTCTTGACCTGGTCCGCCGCCGCCTCGGTGTCACGGGCCGCCTCCTCCACGCCGCTGATGTGTGAGGACACTTGGCTGGTTCCCTGCGCCGCCTCCTGGGTGTTGCGCGCGATCTCGCGGGTCGCCGCGCTCTGCTGCTCGACGGCGGCGGCGATGGTGGCGGAGATCTGGCTGATGGAGCGGATCGTGGTCTCGATGCTCCGGATGGCCGCGACCGTCTCGGCGCTCACCGCCTGAATGTCGTGGATGTGGGTGCTGATCTCCTCCGTCGCGCGCGCCGTCGAGGCGGCGAGGCTCTTCACCTCCTGCGCCACAACGGCGAAGCCCTTGCCCGCCTCCCCGGCGCGCGCGGCCTCGATGGTGGCGTTCAGCGCCAGCAGGTTGGTCTGGCTGGCGATTTCGGTGATCAGATGGGCGACTTCGCCGATCCTGGCGGCGGCCGAAGACAGCCCCTCCACCGTCGTGTTGGTGCGCGCCACCTGTTGCACGGCTTCGCCCGCGACGCCGTTGGCCTGCTCGATCTGGCGGCTGATCTCGGCGATGGACGCGGTCAATTCATCAGCCGCGGCGGCGACCGTCTGCACGTTTCCGGACGCCACCCCGGAGGCGTTGGCCACCGCGGCGGTGCGCTCGTGCGTCGATTCCGCGGTGCGGTTCATCAGGTGGGCGGTCTGCTGCATCTGGCCGGCGGCGTTGGTCAGCACCTCGAGCTGTCCGGTGATGCCGCTCTCGAAGTCGGCGATCAGCCCATCGACGGTCTGGCGGTGCCGGTCCTTCAGCATCTCCTCCTCCTGGTGCTGCGCCTCCAGGCGGCGCATCGCGCGGGCGTTGTCGCGGAACACGTGGAGCGCGTGCGCCAGCGTGCCGACCTCGTCGCGCCGCCCGTCGTCGAGAGCCTCCAATTCGACATCCAGATCGCCACGCGACAGCCGCTCGGTCGCCGACGTCAGGCGGTTCAGAGGACGGGAGACGTAACGCTGGACGATCCAGACCAGCAGCCCCAGTGACAGCGCAATGCCGAGCGCCGAGCCCAGCGACTGCCAGAGCACCGCGGCGTCGTAGACGGCCTCGCCGCTGCGTTGGGCAGCCTGCATCTCCTCCTTTGCGGCGGCGACCAGCTTGTCCGCTTCGCCGGTGATCTTGAAGCGCACGTCGCGCATCTCGCCGAAGATCACCTGGAACGCCTCGTCCTTCTTGCCCTCGGCCGACAAAGCGATGGCCCGCTGCGCCAGCCGGTCGTACTCGCCCGAGAGGGCCTGGATGTCCCTTGCCGGCGCCGCAATGGCAGGCGCGGGATTGGTCGCCACGATCCGTGCCGCAAAGTCCACCATGGAGGCGAAGCGCTGCTGGTAGCGCCCACGGATGGTTTTCACATCCTCCGGCTTGCTGGCGAGCACCGCATTCGATGTGGCGATCGCCGTGACGTTCAATTCGCTGTTCAGGCGCAGCGCCATCTCCAAACGTGCCGCATCCCGTTCCACCAACTGCACGTTCCGCTCGTGCAACGCGGACAGCGAGGCCAGACCGTACACCGCAATGCCGATGGCGATGGCGGCCAGCAGCAGCGACGGGGCGACGATCTTGGTTACGAGGCGGGTGCGGGTAAGCGGCACGGACATGGGAAGCACCTTTTGAGTTCAGTCAACCGGACGGGCGCCGAACGGACGGCGCGACGATATCAGTGTCGAACGCAAACATTGCCGGTCAGTTTACGCCCGGCCGTCTTTTGACGGAGATGGACCGGAATGGGCCTTGTACCGCTCGCTTTCCCGAGTCCGGCCATCTTCGTCCTCCTGCCCCGCCGCCCTGCGGGAGCCCACGGCTCCACGCAAAACAGGAGTCGCCAAACCATCCGTCTTTGCCATAGTATGCAAGTCCATATTTGTCCGACGTCATGCCAGGGGCCGCGGCTGGGTTTCAGCAGGGGCTCGACGTGATGGAGTGGACCGGAGCAATGGCGCTCCAATCTGGGTCGACCGCCCTGATTGGAGCTTTTTTTGTTTTATTTTCGACCGGATGACCACCGGTTGACCTGGACGCGAATTACGGCGGCGAGCGCGACGACGAGGTGGATGCAGATGGATTGTACCCCCAAGAGCAGTGAACCGTGGCGAGTCGGCGTGCTGTTCTCGCAGACCGGGGTCACGGCGGGAATCGAACGCACCCAGCTCCAGGGCACGCTGATGGCAATCGAGGAGATCAATGCCGGCGGCGGGGTCAACGGCCGGGAGATCCTGCCGGTCGTCCGGGATCCGCAGTCCGATCCGGCGGTGTTCGCGGCTCTCGCCGAGCGGTTGATGACCGAGGATCGGGTCAGCGTCCTGTTCGGCTGCTACATGTCGAGCACGCGCAAGGCGATCCTGCCGGTGGTGGAGCGGCGCAACGGGCTGCTGCTCTATTCGACCCTCTATGAAGGGTTCGAATGCTCGCGCAACGTCATCTACACCGGCGCCGCCCCCAACCAGAACGGCCGGCAGCTGGCCGACTATCTGACGCGGGAATATGGCAGCCGCGTCTACATGGTGGGGTCGGACTACATCTATCCCTATGAATCCAGCCGGATCATGCGGGAGCTGGTGCTCCAGCGTTCCGGCAAGATCCTCGCGGAGAAGTACCTGCCGCTGAACGCGACGCAGAAGGCGTTCGCCCCGGTCATCCGCGACATCCGGCGCAAGGAGCCGGACTTCATCTTCTCCACGGTGGTCGGCGCCGCCACCGCCCACCTCTACCACGCCTATGCCGAGGCGGGGTTCGATCCGGCGCGGATGCCGATCGCCAGCCTGACCACCAGCGAGGCGGAAATCAGCGACATCGGCGTCGCCGCCTCGCGCGGGCATGTCACCGCCGCCCCCTATTTCGATTCCATCGACAGCGAGGCGAACCGCCGTTTCGTCGCCCGCTACCGTGAGCGGTTCGGGGAGCATGAGCGGACCAACGCGTCATGCGAGGCCGCCTATTTCCAGGTCCACCTGTTCGCCCAGGCTCTGCGCATCGCCGACTGCATGGACACCGACCGGCTGCGCGACGCCATCTTCGGGCAGGAGTTCGATGCGCCCCAGGGGCGGGTGCGGATCGATCCCGACAACAACCACACCTACCTGTGGCCGCGCGTCGGCCGGGTCGATGCGGAGGGCCGGTTCGAGATCGTCGCGGACTCGCCGGTGGCGATGAAGCCCGATCCGTATCTGGTGGATCACAACGCTGCCGACGAGGCGGATATCCGCTGGCGGCGGCAGGCCACGGTCTGACTGCAAACGGGGCAAACGCCGCATGTCGATCAACCTGCTCCGTGATATCCGCTCCTTTCGCGTGGTGGTCATCCACCCGCAGGACGCCGAGGCGGAAGAGCTGTTGCGCCAGCTCCACCGCATCGGCTGCCAGGCCCGCTCCGAATGGCCGCCGCCCAAGGACCGCCCCAGCGGCGTCGACCTGATCTTCCTCGACATGACCCAACTGCTGTCGGGACAGGGACGGCTGTCCTGGTCCACCGCCGACGAAGGGCCGCCGATCGTCGCCGTGCTCGACTACGAAAGCCCGACCGTGCTGAAGGCCCTGGTGGATTACGGGGTTCGCGGCTTCGTCAGCAAGCCGATCCGCGCCTTCGGCCTGCTGACCACCATGTTCATGGCCCACCGCGCCGCGGAGGGCGAGCGCGGCATGCGCAAGCGCCTGCAGAAGGTCGAGCAGCGGCTGGACGGCATCAAGAAGGTGAGCAAGGCCAAGGCGATCCTGATCGAGCAGCGGCGGATCACCGAGGAGGAAGCCTACCGCTTCATCCGCGAACGCGCCATGGCCCGGCGGACGACCATCGAAGCGGTCGCCGCCGCCATCATCGACGCCAGCGAAATGCTGATGACGGAAAATCCGACTCGCTGATCATTTTTGATATTGACGATTAGGCGGCGCGATGTGCATCTTACTGAGCAAGTGAAGCAAATCGCCCGCGTCCGCCAATGATGTCGGATAGACGGGCAGGCGATGAAGCCCCTGAAGGTGTGAAAGCCTTGCTGGGGTTTTTTTGTGTTTGAACCCAACGTACCGACGCGCACTCCGGCACCACAGATGCGAGGGAGGCCGATGGGCAGTTTTGTGCAGAGATAGGTCCGACCGTTCAATCCTTATGGACCGACGCGGCGAAACTGTTGTCGCGCAACGATTACTTTTGTCCGGCACCTGAGCCATTCGGGGCCGGCACGTACGATACTGGATAGTCAACACTACCATTCGTTGAATATTTTAAAATCGTCCTACACTACTTGAGATCGCACCAGGCACACCCCGCCGATGACGCCGGGAGTTCGTGCCGAGGCAATGAAGCCCCAGCAGGCCGCCGGCCTGGGTGGGGCTTTTTTTGTGCGCTCTCCTGTCTGTGCCGAAGAACCAGCAAAAACAGGCAAACGAGGAGGAAACGCGTCATGACCTTCACACGGCGTAATTTTCTGAAATCGACGGCCGTCGCCGGAGTGGCCGGATCGGTCGGCTTCCCGCACATCTGGATAAAGGACAGCGGTGTCGCCTGGGCGGCGAGCGGCGAGATCAAGGTCGGCGTCCTCTTCTCGCTGACCGGCACCACCGCGGTCGTCGAGAAGTCCATGCACAACGCCACCATGATGGCCATCGACGAGATCAACGCCGCCGGCGGCATCAATGGGATGAAGCTGACCGCAATCGTCGAGGACCCGGCCTCCGACCCCGCCACCTTCGCCGACAAGTCCAACAAGCTGGTGCTGAACGACAAATGCGTCAGTGTCTTCGGCTCCTACACCTCCGCCTCGCGCAAGGCGGTGCTGCCGGTCTTCGAGAAGCGCAAGAACCTCTACTGGTATCCGACGCTCTATGAAGGCCGCGAGTGCTCGAAGAACGTCATGTACACCGGGGCGGTGCCCAACCAGCAGCAGAAGGAGTTCATTCCCTGGCTGGTCAAGACCTTCGGCAAGAAGTTCTATCTGATCGGCTCGAACTACATCTATCCCAAGGAAGAGAACAACGTCTGCAAGATCCTGCTGAAGGAGCTGGGCGGCGAGGTGGTCGGCGAGGAATATGTGCCGCTCGGCCATTCGGAGTTCGGCTCCGTGCTGAACAAGTTCCGCGAGACCAAGCCGGACGTGATCTTCTCCACCGTGGTCGGCGACAGCGTGATCGCGCTGCACAAGCAGTACAAGGCGGCTGGGTTCAATCCCGACAAGATGCCGATGGCCAGCCTGACCACCTCGGAGGTGGAGATCGCGGCGATGGGCGGCGAGTATGCCGCCGGCCACTTCACCTCCGCCCCCTACTTCATGGGGCACCAATCCAAGGAGAACGAGGTCTTCGTCGAGAATTACCGCAAGCGCTTCGGCAAGGATTCGGTGACGCACTTCGTGTCGGAGGCGGCCTATTTCCAGATGCACCTGTTCCGCAAGGCGGTGGAGACGATCGGCAAGGGCGACATCACCCCCATCGCCATCCGCGACGCAACGGCGGGCCTCGAGATCATGGCGCCGCAGGGCAAGGTGAAGGTCGATGGCGACAACCTGCACTGCTACCTGTGGCCGAAGATCGGTCAGGCCCAGGCCGACGGCCAGTTCAAGGTCATCCAGCAATCGTCGGATTGGGTGAAGCCGGAACCCTACTGGGCCTATCCGGGCCAGAGCTGCACCAAGGACGGTCTGAAGGGTGCGTGAGCAATGAACGGGCAGGGGAGGGCGTCACCCGACGCCTTCCCCGTCGGAGGGGCTTATGGATATTTTCTTCGGTCAACTCTTCACCGGGCTCAGCATTGCTTCGATCCTGCTGCTGGTGGCACTCGGCCTTGCGATCATCTACGGCGCGATGGGGGTCATCAACCTCGCCCATGGCGAGTTCGTCATGCTGGGCGCCTACGGCACCTGGTTCCTCCAGTCGCAGTTCGGCCTGCCGCTGATCCCCTGCCTGCTGCTGGTGTTCTTCATGGTGGCGGCGGCGGGCTGGGCGGTCGAGAGCACGGTGGTCCGCTTCCTCTACCACCGGCCGCTCGACACCATCCTGGCGACCTGGGGCATCGGCATCATGCTGCAACAGGCGGTGCGCCTGTCCGCCGGGGCCGAGCTGCGCTACGTCCAGACGCCGGAGTTCCTGTCCGGCAGCATCGACATCGCCGGGGTCGGCATCCCCAGCTACCGCCTGTTCATCCTGGCGCTGACCGCCGCCCTGCTGGCGCTGACCTGGTTCCTCATCCAACGGACGGAATTCGGCATGAAGCTGCGCGCCGTCACCCAGAACCGCGAGATGGCCAGCTGCTACGGCATCAACAGCGCCAGGGTCTACAGCCTGACCTTCGCCTTCGGTTCCGGCCTTGCCGGGCTGGCCGGCGCGCTGGTGGCGCCGATCAAGAGCGTGGCGCCGGACATGGGCACCAACTTCGTGGTCGATGCCTTCATGGTGGTGGTGGTCGGCGGCGTCGGCAGCCTGATCGGCACGGTGGTCAGTTCCGGCCTGCTCGGCAGCGGCACCGCGGGCATCGCCTTCCTGCTGAACGACACGCTGGCCAAGGCGCTGGTCTTCCTGGCGGTGGTCGTCCTGGTCCGCTTCCGTCCGCAGGGCCTGTTCGTCGACCAGCGGCGCCGGTGAGGAGGGCCAAGGCGATGACCAGCGTCCAGTTCCCCGACGACCAGCCCGCCAAGCTCGGGCAAGCAAATATCGGCCAACCCGATCTCCAAAACCGGGCCAGTTCCCCGGTCGGTCCCGTCGCCCGGAGCCCGCTCATGTCGAAATCGACCCTGTCGCGCAGCAAGCCCTACGCCCAGCTCGCAGCCTATCTCCTGTTCTGCGCCGTCATCCTGGCGGTTCCCAGCTTCGTCACCGACGCCTTCCTCTTGAACAAGTTCGCCCGTTATCTGGCGCTCGGCCTCGCCGCCGCCGCGCTGGCGCTCAGCTGGGGCTATGCCGGCATCCTCAACCTGGGGCAGGGGGTCAGCTTCGGCATCGGCGCCTATGCCATCGCCATGCATCTGAAGCTGAAGACCAGCCCGGTCCACACCGGGTCGGCCGGGCTGCCGGATTTCATGGTGTGGAACAACCTCGACCACCTGCCCTGGTTCTGGCAGCCCTTCCATTCCAGCCTGTTCGCGGTGCTGGCCGGCATCCTGGCTCCGGTGGTGGTGGCGCTGCTGCTGGGATCCTTCATGTTCCGGGCCCGGATCGCCGGGGTCTATGTCGCCATCATCACGCTCGCCATGCTGGCGGTGGTCAACCTGCTGTTCATCGACCAGCAGGCCTACACCGGCGGCTTCAACGGCATCACCGATCTGGCGTGGCTGGAGGTCGGAAGCGTCACCTTCGATCCCTACAGCCCAGCCTTCTACTATCTTTCCGCCGGGGCGCTGTCGCTGTGCCTGCTGCTCGGCCTCGCCTTCACCCGCAGCAAGGCCGGGCTGATCCTCCAGGCCATCCGCAACGACGCCGACCGGGTGCGCTTCTTCGGCTACGACGTCGCCGCCTACCAATCTCTCGCCTTCGCGGTGTCGGCCGGCATGGCCGGGCTGGCGGGCATGCTCTACGCCATGGTGCTGGAATTCGCCTCGCCCACCTTCATGGGGGTGTCGCTCAGCCTGTCCATGGTGATCTGGGCGGCGGTCGGCGGGCGCGGCTCGCTGTTGGGGGCCGCCATCGGCGCCATCCTGGTCAACTTCATGCAGGGCAGCCTGTCCGAGAGCTTCCTCGACACCTGGCAGCTCATCCTCGGCGGCATGTTCATCCTGGTCGTGGTCTTCCTGCCCAACGGGTTGTCGAGCCTGATCGGCATCCTGTCGGACCGCCTGACCCGCCCGGCCCGTCTCAGGGCGGACTCCGCCCTTGCCGATGCGCCGCATGCCCGCCGCACGCTGAGCTGAAGGAGACGACCGACATGGCCTATCTCGAACTCCACGGACTGGAAGTCAGCTTCGACGGCTTCAAGGCGGTCAACGGTTTGGATCTGGCGGTCGAGCGCGGCGAGCTGCGCTGCCTGCTGGGTGCCAACGGGGCCGGCAAGTCCACCACCCTGGATCTGATCTGCGGCCGCACGCAGCCGACCGGCGGGCGCATCCTGCTCGACGGGCAAGACATCACCCATGCGCCGGAATTCCGGCGCGCCCGCCACGGGGTGGGCCGCAAGTTCCAGGTGCCCAGCGTCTTCAAGGAACTGACGGTGCGCGAAAATCTGGAGGTCGCGCAGTCCCGGCACCCCGGCCCGGCCCGGACCATCCGCCTGTTCCCCGGCCTCCGCCTCGACCGGCGCATCGCCGAGGTGCTGGAGATCGTCGAATTGACGGAAGAGCTGGACACCAGGGCCGCCTTCCTGTCGCACGGCCAGACGCAATGGCTGGAGATCGCCATGCTGCTGGTCCAGGACAGCGCCCTGATCCTGATGGACGAGCCGACCGCCGGCATGACCATCCAGGAGACCGGCAAGACCTCGCGCATCTTCCAGCGGCTGCGCGGCCGGCACACGCTGATCGTGGTCGAGCACGACATGGGCTTCGTCCGCGAGATCGCCGAGACCATCACCGTTCTGCACCAGGGCAAGCGCCTGTCCGAAGGATCGATCCGGCATGTGGAGAACGATCCCAAGGTGCGCGAGGCCTATCTCGGAAGCGGGGGCATCTCCCATGCTTGACATGACCGACGTCTATTCCTTCTACGGCAGCAGCCCGGTGTTGCAGAACGTCAGCTTCGCCGTGCCCAAGGGCAGTCTGCTCAGCGTGCTGGGCCGCAACGGGGTGGGGAAGACCACGCTGATGCGGACCGTCATGGGGCTGACCGACCGGGTCACCGGCTGGATCGGGCTGGGCGGCAGCGACATCCGGAGCGAGCCGACCCACCGCCGCGCCGGGCTCGGCATCGGCTATGTCCCGCAGGGGCGCGGCATCATCGGCAAATTCACCATCCGCGAGAACATCCTGATGGGCACCTTCGCCCGTCCGGATGGCAAGCGCGAGATCCCGCCCCTGGTGTTCGAGATGTTCCCCTATCTGCGGGACAATCTGAACCGGAAGGGCGGCGACCTGTCCGGCGGGCAACAGCAGCAGCTGGCGATCGCACGGGCGCTGGCGGCAAATCCGCGGGTCCTTCTGCTGGACGAGCCGACCGAGGGCATCCAGCCCAACATCGTCGAACAGATCCAGAGCGTGATCATGACCCTGAACCGCCAGTACGGCATCACCGTCGTGCTGGTCGAACAGAATGTGACATTCGCCCGGCAGGCCTCCGACCTCTTTCTGATGCTCGACAAGGGGCGGGTCGCCGCCCATGGGCCGACGGAGAGCCTGACCGACGATCTGGTGCACCGGCATATGGCGGTTTAGGGGCCGTTTAGGCGGCCGTACCGGTCACATTCCTCATCAACCCCGAAACGCGGGCCCGAAACACGGGTTCGCCGTCCCGCCTCGCACCGGGACGGAACGCCCCCTCCTTGTCCCTCCACCAAGAAAGAAGGAAACGCACCATGTTGCACGGCGATATTTCCAGCAGCAAGGACACCGTCGGCGTCGCGGTCGTGAACTACAAGATGCCGCGCCTGCACACCAAGGCCGAGGTCCTCGACAACGCCCGCAAGATCGCGGAGATGGTCCAGGGCATGAAGGTCGGCCTGCCCGGCATGGATCTGGTGATCTTCCCGGAGTATTCGACCCACGGGATCATGTACGATTCCAAAGAGATGTACGAGACCGCCTCGTCGATCCCCGGCGACGAGACCCAGATTTTCGCCGACGCCTGCCGCAAGGCCAAGGTCTGGGGCGTCTTCTCCCTGACCGGCGAGCGGCATGAGGAGCATCCGCACAAGGCGCCCTACAACACGCTGATCCTGATGAACGACAAGGGCGAGATCGTTCAGAAATACCGCAAGATCATGCCGTGGGTGCCCATCGAAGGCTGGTATCCCGGCAACTGCACCTTCGTCACCGACGGGCCGAAGGGGTTGAAGATCAGCCTGATCATCTGCGACGACGGCAACTACCCGGAGATCTGGCGCGACTGCGCCATGAAGGGTGCAGAACTGATCATCCGCTGCCAGGGCTACATGTATCCGGCAAAGGAGCAGCAGGTCATCATGTCCAAGGCGATGGCCTGGGCGAACAACACCTACGTCGCGGTGGCGAACGCCGCCGGTTTCGACGGGGTCTATTCCTACTTCGGCCATTCCGCCATCATCGGCTTCGACGGCCGGACCTTGGGCGAGTGCGGCACCGAGGAGAACGGCATCCAGTACGCCCAGCTCTCCACCTCGCTGATCCGCGACGCGCGCAAGAACATGCAGTCGCAGAACCACCTCTTCAAGCTGGTCCACCGCGGCTACACCGGCAAGATCAACTCCGGCGAGGAGTCGAAGGGCGAGGCGGCCTGCGCCTACAGCTTCTACCATGACTGGATCAACGATCCGGAAGGCACCCGCGCCCGCGTCGAGGCGATGACCCGCGGCACCGTCGGCACCGAGGAATGTCCCATCGACGGCATCCCCAACCCGGAAACCGCCCTGCATCGCTGAGGGGCTGGGCTGAAGGCGCGGCGGGTGTCGGGAGACGCCCGCCGCCTTTCTCCGGAGCGACACCAACCACAAGGAGACGTGCCGATGGCGCTGGATGCACACCGGATTCCGGAGGAGCCCTATTACCGGCCGGTCGCCGGGGAGGTGGCGCTGTTCGAGGCCGCCTATGCGGCGCGCATGCCGATGATGCTGAAGGGCCCCACCGGCTGCGGCAAGACCCGCTTCATCGAGCATATGGCATGGCGGCTTGGCCGGCCGCTGGTGACGGTGGCCTGCCACGAGGACATGACCGCGTCGGATCTGGTCGGGCGCTTCCTGCTCGATCCCGGCGGCACCGTCTGGCACGACGGGCCACTGACCCAGGCGGTGCGGCACGGCGCCATCTGCTATCTCGACGAGATCGTCGAAGCCCGCCAGGACACCACCGTCGTCATCCACCCGCTGACCGACGCCCGCCGCATCCTGCCGCTGGAGAAGCGCAACGAGCTGGTCCAGGCGCACCCGGACTTCCAGCTGGTGATCTCCTACAACCCCGGTTACCAGAGCATCCTGAAGGATTTGAAGGAATCGACCAAGCAGCGCTTCGCCGCCATCGAGTTCGGATATCCCGGCGCCGCGGTGGAGGCGGAGATCGTCGCCCATGAATCCGGCGTCGCCGCCGGCACCGCGGCCTTGCTGGTCCGCATCGCCGCAAGCTCGCGCAACCTGAAGGGCCATGGGCTGCAGGAGGGGGTTTCCACCCGCATGCTGATCCATGCCGGCCGGCTGGTGGCGCAGGGCATAGAGCTGGAGACCGCCTGCCGGATCGCGCTGGTCCTGCCGATCACCGACGACGCCGACGTGCGGGACGCCTTCTCCGCCGCCGTGTCGGCGGCGATTGCCTGAGCCATCCCTGTTCGGGGAGAGGAAAGAGGACCGGAGACCAAATGCCCGACGACCAGTCGCGCCAAATTCCCGCAGACACCGCCTTCTCCTCCGTCGAGCGCCGGCTGGTCGCCTATCTGGTCGCCCTGTGGCGGTTGCGGGTGCCGATCCGCCATGCCAAGCCGGATGCCGCCGGCAACCCGCCGCGGCGGGTCAGCCTGTCGGACGGGCTGATCTGGATGCCCGGAACCTTCCGCGGCGTCGATGGCGACCGCTCCGGCGCGCTGTTCCGCGCGGCCCTGGTCCATGCCGGAGCGCATCTGCGCTTCACCGGTCCGCGCTTTGCGGCCGCCGGGCTGAAGCCGCTGCAGCTGGCGCTCGTCTCGCTGATTGAGGATGCCCGGGTCGAGCAGCTGGCGATGCGCGAGCATCCCGGCCTGCTGCGGGTCTGGCGGCCCTTTCACGTCGCCGAGCCGAATGGCGCCGGCACCGCGCCCGCCCTGATGGCGCGGCTGGCCCGCGCGCTGATCGACCCCGATTACCGCGACGACGACGCCTGGGTCGCCAAGGGCAGGCGCCTGTTCTTCGCGGCGGAGGGCGAGTGGGACAGCCCGGCGCTCAGCCGCCGGATCGGCGGGCTGCTGGGCAACGACCTCGGCCAGATGCGGGTTCAGTTCAATTCCAAGGATTATGTCGTCGAGCCGGCCTACCGCGACGACAATCTCGGCCTGTGGGACCATGGCGAGGCGCCGCCGAGCCCGCCCAGCGACGCCGAAACCGTGTTCGAGGCCTTCCGCACCGAGCAGGAAGAGCGCGATCACGGCCGCCCCGACGATCAGGTGGGGGAGGGCGCCACCCCGGCCAGGCTGTCCGCCACCGATGTGCCCGCCCGCGCGGTGGGGGAGGAGGAGATCACCGCCCCGCCGCTGCGCTACCCGGAATGGGACTACCGCGTCGGCATCGACCGTCCCGATTGGGTCGTGCTGAACGAACGCCGGACCGAGTCCGGCGATCCCGCCGCCATCGCCCGCATCGTCGAACGTCATCAGGCGACCGCCGACCGGCTGACCGCGCTGGTCCGCTCCGCCAAGGTCAGCCGGCCGGTGCGGCTGCGCCGCCAGCCGGAGGGCGACCGCATGGATCTCGACGCCTGCATCGACGCGATGGTCAGCCACCGCCGCGGCGAGGCTCCCGATCCGCGGGTTCATGAGGTGCTGGTTCGCCGCAACCGCGACCTGTCGGTCCTGCTGCTTCTCGACGTCTCCGCCTCGACCAACGATCTTATCTCCGGGGGCGGGCGCAGCGTGCTGTCGGTGGAGCGGGAGGCCGCGACGCTGTTCGCCCAGGCGCTGGACGAACTGGGCGATCCCTTCGCCATCCATGCCTTCCGCTCCAACGGGCGGCAGGACGTCAGCTATTACCGGATCAAGGCGTTCCGCCAGCCTTACGATGCCGCGGCCATGGGGCGGCTGGCCGGATTGAAGGCCGGCCTGTCCACCCGGCTCGGCACCGCGTTGCGCCATGCCGGACGGCTGCTGGAACAGCAATCGACCCATCGCCGTCTGCTGCTGCTGGTGACCGACGGCGAGCCGTCGGACATCGACGTCGCCGACCGCCGCTATCTGCTGGACGACGCCCGCCGCGCCGTGTTGGGGCTGGCGTCGCGGGGGATCGATTGCTTCGTGATCGGGCTCGATCCTCAGGGCCGCGATTACCTGACCCGGATGTTCGGGCCACGCAACGTCATGGTGATCGACCGCGCCGAAAAGCTGCCGGAGGTGCTGCCGACCTTTTATCTGCGGCTGGCAACATGAGAAGCGGTGTCCGGAGCCTCGATCTCCTGCAGTTGCGCTGGGATGACGGCTGCCACAAGGCCGCTCAGCTCTGGCGGGAGATCGAGGCCCCCGGCTTCACCGGTCGGCGGACACTGGTTCGGGACTGGGCACGGCTTCTGCGATAGGCCGTACGAAGCGCAGCATCCGGGGCTGCCGCCACGCCCTGAGCATCCAGGGCTTTCCACCGGCAGGGTCGCCCACGCCCACTTGGTTGACCACGGTCAAGACTCACAGAGCCGGTTTCTCCGATGCTTCCGACGTCGGGATCCACACGGCTCCCGCTCTCGATCTCGATCTCATTCTCGAACAGGGAGACCCTCATGGCGAAGCTTCTGGACGGCAAGGTCGCCGTCGTCACCGGCGGTAGCAGCGGCATCGGCGCATCCATTGTCGAGCGCTACCTTGCCGAGGGCGCCAAGGTCGTTGTCTTTGCCCGCAACGCCGAAGCCCTTCAGGACCTCGCCGCACGGGACCCGGACCAGGTGCTGGCCGTGCCCGGCGACGTCACCGTGCGCGCCGACCTCGAGCGTCTGGTCACGGCCACGGTTGAGCGCTTCGGCGGGGTGGACGTGGTGGTGCCGAACGCCGGCATCGCCAAGGTGGTCTCCTTCGCCGACAGCGACGAACAGGCCATCCACGAGCAGTTCTCGGTCAATTTCGTCGGGGCGCTGCAGACCGCGCGGCTGTTCCTGCCGCATGTGCGCCGGGGCGGCTCGATCGTCTTCGTCACCACATTCCTGGTGCAGGTTGGCTTCCCCGGTCTGGCGATCTACAGCGCCAGCAAGGCGGCGCTGACCTCGGCGACCAAGACACTGGCGGCTGAGCTCGCTCCGCAGGGCATCCGGGTGAACGCCGTCGCCCCCGGCCCGATCGCCACGCCGATCTGGAGCAAGGTCGGCCTGCCCGAGGACGTGCTGGGCCAGGTCGCCGCCACCGTCACGGCCCGGTTGTTCCCCGGCGCCTTCGGCGCCCCGGAGAGCATCGCCGACGCGGCGCTGTTCCTCGCCTCCGACCAGGCAAAGAACATCTACGGCCAGGAGCTGGTGGTCGACGGTGGCTACACGGTGGGATGAGAAGCGCTTGAGCCGGGACCGTCGCCGGTCGGTGGCACGGGCCACAGCGCTCTCGTCAGGGAGGCGGCGGGTGCAGCCGCGTGTCCAGGGCAAACCGTTCCTGAGAGCGCATCGTGTACGCCCCCGCCGCCATCACCACCCCGGCACAATCACTGCAGCAGAACTCCGTGGCTGGCCCCAAAGGGTTCAATACTGGAGATCCAGCTCCGCTGCGAAGCGTGCAACTGCACGCTTCATCGTGGCGGCGATCTCGGGAGCGCGGGCGGAGCAGCGGTACATCGGGCCGGCGACGACCAGCGACAGCCTCTTGCCCTGGATCGGCAGGGACAGGGCGACGCCGACCAGATCGGCGCTGTAGTCTGCGTTGCTCTGGTGATAGCCGCGCTCGGCCGACCGCCGCAGCTCCGTCTCGACCGCGTCGATGCTGGTTGGGGTGGTCTCGGAATATTTCTCAAAGTTTATCCGGCGATACAGGGCCTGCCGCTCTGCCGGGGTGTATTGCGCCAGGATGGCACGGCCGGTCGACGTGGCCTGGATCGGCAACTTATGGCCGACCTTGGCGAAATAGCGGATCGGATGAGGCGATTCCACCACATGGATGAAGATCGCCAGGGTTCCGGCGGGGCCGCCGATCGCCGTGGTCTCCCCGGTTTCGGCCGCCAGTTCGGCGACGAGCTGCAAGGCGGCTTCGGGCAGCGGCTCGGCCTCGGCGATGGCGCCGACGACACTGGACCAACGCGGGCTCGGATAGTAGCCGTTCCGTGCCCTGGGTTCGTAAAGGTATCCCATTTCGGCCAAGGTGCCGATTATGTTGTAGGCGCTCGACCGCGGCCACCCCAATTCTTCGGAGATTTCAGCCAGCGTCGCTGGACGCTGGCGCTTGGCAAAGAACTCCAAGAGTTCGATAACGTTGGCAGCCTGCTTGACTTGCATGCTCGTCGATACTCGCGTTTGGAACCGGCCGGCCTTTTTATGCTATTGCAGCGCTGCGGATTCCAGGATTTTCTCGGCGGCGCGCCGGTGCGGTTTGTCGATCATCTGGCCGTCGATCTTCACCACGCCGGTGCCGCCGCCGGCAAAGGCTTCCATGATGCGTCGGGCCCAGGCGATCTCACCCTCGGTCGGGCGGAAGGCGGTGTTCACCACCTCGACATGCTTGGGATGAATGACGCCCTTGGCGCGGAAGCCGTCGCGCCGCGCCGCGCGGGCCTCCTCGGCCACCGCGTCGAGATCGTCGATGGTGGTGGCGACCGTGTCGACGGCGACCACCCCGGCCGCCGCCGCTCCCGCCAGGCACAGGGTCCGCGCCAGCCGGAAACTGTCGAGCAGGACCCCGCCCTCGCGGTTGGTGGTGGCGCCAAGCGAGGCGATCAAATCCTCCGCCCCCCACATCAGGCCCCACAGCCGCGGACTGCACCCCTTGTAGCGGCCGAGGTTGAACAGGGAGTCGGCGGTTTCCGTTGCGATGGCGAGGATGCGGGTACGACCCGGCTCCAGCCCGGCGGCGGCCTCGAGTGCGTCGAGCATGTGGGACAGCCGCTCGACCTGTTCCGGCCCGGCACATTTGGGTAGGGCGATGCCGTCCGGTGCATACGGCAACACCGCGGCGAGATCCTGGGCGGTCAGCCCGGTGTCGAAGGCGTTGACCCGAACGTACAGCGCCTGCACCCCACGCGCCTCCCGCAGCATGGCGGCGGTCTCCTGGCGGGCGCGCGGCTTTTCGTCGGATGCGACGGAATCCTCCAGGTCGAGGATCAGCGCGTCGGCCGCGGTCTGGCGGGCACGGGCGAATTTGCGCGGGCTGTCGCCCGGCACGAACAGGAGGGTGCGCATCACGCGGCGTCCTTGCGGCGGTAGATCATGGCCATGCGGCGGCAGACGGCGACGGTCTCGCCGCGCTGGTTGAAGCAGGTGTGTTCGAACTCGACGAGCCCGACGTCGCTGCGCGACTTGCTCAGCCGCTTGGAAACCACTTGGGTCTGGGCGCGCAGGGTGTCCCCGTGGAACACCGGCTTGGGGAAGCGGACGTCGCTCATGCCGAGATTGCCGACCGTGGTGCCGAGCGTGGTGTCCTGCACGCTCATGCCGATCAGGATGCCCAGGGTGTAGAGGCTGTTGAACAGCGGCTTTCCCCATTCCGTCCGACTGGCAAAGTCGGCGTCGATGTGCAGCGGCTGCGGGTTCAGCGTCATCAGGCTGAAGCTGATGTTGTCCTGTTCCGTGACCGTCCGTGAAACGACATGCTTGAAGACATGGCCTTCCTCGAACTCTTCATAGTATTTGCCGCTCATGGGCGATTCTCCTGCGATGACCGGTGGATGGTTCAGAGCGGCCGGATGATGCCCTGCCGTTCCAGATGTTCGATGCGCTCCCCGGCGATGCCCCAGGCGGCGAGCACCGCGTGGGTTCCAGCCCCCGGTGGTTCGGCCGGCCGCGGCATGGCGGCCGGCGTATGGCTGAACCGCGGGGCAGGGGCGGGCTGGACCACGCCGTCGATGACGAGGTGGGCGGCACGGGCGCGGGCCTGCGGGTGCTCCGCCGCCTCGGCGACCGACAGGACGGGTGCGAAGCAGGCGTCGGTGCCTTCCAGCAGCGCGCACCAGTCGGCCCGGCCGCGCTCGGCGAAGCGTGCGGTCAGCAGTTCCCGGGCTTTCGGCCATTGGGCGCGGTCGGCGACGTCGGGAAAGGACGTCGGATCGAAGCCGATGCGGGTCAGCAGCTCGTCGCGGAACTTGCGCTCGATCGGGGCGACGGCGACCCATTGTCCGTCCGCGCACCGGTAGACATCGTAGTGCGGCGCGCCGGAATCGAGCAGGTTGGTGCCGCGCTCCGGCCGGTGCAGCCCGGCGGCGACAAGGCCGAAGGCGCTCGCCATCAGCGTCCCCGCACCCTCGGCCATCGCCGCATCGACCACCTGTCCCCGGCCGGACCCTCGGGCTTCCAGCAAGGCGCAGGCGATGCCGAAGGCGAGCAGCAGCCCGCCGCCGCCATAGTCGCCGACCAGATTGAGCGGCACGGTCGGGGGCTGGCCTGCCCGCCCGATGGCGGCCAGCGCGCCCGACAGCGCGATGTAGTTCAGGTCGTGCCCGGCCGCCATCGCCAGCGGCCCGTCCTGGCCCCAGCCGGTGACCCGGCCGTAGACCAGCCGCGGATTGACCGCGTGGCAAGCGTCGGGACCGAGGCCCAGGCGCTCCATGGTGCCGGGGCGGAACCCTTCGATCAGCGCGTCGGCCTTGGCGACGAGATCCAGCGCGCAGGCGATGCCGTCGGGCCGCTTGAGGTCCAGCGCCACCGAGCGCCGCCCGCGGCGGGTCACGTCGAACTTTGGTGCGCGGGGAATGCCGATGCCGCTCGGCTCCAGCCGGTCCAGCGCGATCACCTCGGCGCCGAGATCGGCCAGCAGCATCGCGCACATCGGCGCCGGTCCGATGCCGGCGAACTCGACGACGCGCAGGCCGGCCAACGGTCCCGAACCGGTCATGCCATACCTCCCAGGCTGCGTTCCAGCGCCTCGCGGTGTTGGGGAGCCGCGATGGCGATCAGCGCCCGCGCCCGTTCCGCCAGACCCAGCCCGGCCAGCCGCGCGACGCCGTGTTCGGTGACGACGGTGTCGGCGTCGCTGCGCGCCAGCGTCACCGCGGCAACCTGCGGCACGATGCGGCTGACCGCGCCGGAACGGTCGGTCGAGCGCAAGGCGACGATGGCCCGCCCCCCAAGCGCCGCCCGGGCGCCACGGGTGAAATCGGCCAGCCCGCCGACGCCGCCGACCGGCGCGCCGTCGGCCAGCTCGGCGTTGACCTGACCGGTCAGGTCGACCTCGATGGCGGCGTTGATGGCGATCATGCGGTCCTGCGCCGCCAGGACGGCCGGCGAATGGGTGTGCGACGCCGGCATCAACCGCACCGCCGGATTGCCGTCGATGAACCGGCAGAGACGGTCGGTTCCGAAGGCGGTGTTGCTGACCGTCATCCCCGGATCGACGGACTTGTGGGCGTTGGTGACGACGCCGTTCTCGACCAGCGCCGCCACCCGGTCGCCGATCATGCCGGAATGGACGCCGAGGTCGCGGTGCCTGGCCAGCTCCGACAGCGCCGCGTCGGGAATCGCGCCGATGCCGACCTGCAGGGTGGCCCGGTCGGGAACCAGCCCCGCGATGTAGCGGGCGATGGCGCGCTCCGCCTCGCCGATCGCGGCCGGTTCGAGCGCCACGAGGTCCCGGTCGGTCTCGACCACCGCGTCGAGGCGGATTGCCGGATCGAGTTCCGCACCGCGGCACCACGGCGCCCGCCGGTTGACCTCGGCGATCACGCAACGGGCCCTGCGCGCCGCCGCCAGGACATAATCGTTGGCGAGCGCCGCGGCATAGCCCTGCGGCCCGCAAGCGAGCTGGATCAGCACCACGTCCGCCCGCATGTCGCCGTTTGCGAAGGCGGCGCCGAGCGCGCCATAATGCAGGGGCAGCACCTCCAGCCGCCCGCACCGCGCCAGCCGCGACGCCCTGCCCATGGCGCCGTAGCTGGAGAAGCGCAGGCGGCCGGGCTCGGCGAAGCTGTCGGAGAACAGCGGGCCGACGAACAGTTCGACCGGCGGGTCGAGCGCCGCCAGTGCGGCGGTGAGCGCCAGCGGCTCGGCGCAGCCCTGGCCGCACAGGACCCGGTCGCCCGCCCGGATGAACCGGGCGAGGTCGAGCGGCGGCGTGAGAGTCGCGGTCATCGCGCCCTCAGTAGGATTTGGGAAGGCCGAGCACCTTCTCCGCGATGAAGCACAGGACGAGCTGCGGGCTGATCGGCGCGATGCGCGGAATCATCACCTCGCGCAGGTAGCGCTCGACGTGGAATTCCTTGGCGTAGCCGAAGCCGCCATGGGTCATCACCGCCTGCTCGCACGCCTGGAAGCCGGCTTCCGCCGCGAGATACTTCGCCGCGTTGGCGGCCGGTCCGCAGGACATGCCTTTGTCGTACTGCCAGCCTGCCGACATCACCATCAGCCACGCCGCTTCCAATTCCATCCAGTTCTTGGCGAGCGGATGCTGGATCGCCTGGTTCTGGCCTATGGGGCGATTGAACACGATACGGCTCTTGGCGTAAGCCGCCGCGCGCGACAGCGCCAATTTGCCAAGCCCCACCGCTTCCGCCGCGATCAGAATGCGCTCCGGGTTCATGCCGTGCAGGATGTATTCGAAGCCGCGCCCTTCCTCGCCGATACGATCATCGACCGGGATTTCAAAATTCTCGAAAAACAGTTCGTTGGAATCGACCGCCTTACGGCCCATCTTCTCGATCTCGTGCACCGCAATGCGCGAACGGTCGAAGTCGGTATAGAACAGGCTCAGGCCATGGGTCGGCGACTTCACCTCCTCCAGCGGCGTGGTGCGCGCCAGCAAAAGAATTTTCTCGGCCACCTGCGCGGTCGAAATCCACACCTTCTGGCCGTTGACGACGTACTTGTCGCCCTGCCGCACCGCGCGCGTCTTGAGTTGCGTGGTGTTGAGCCCGGTGTTGGGCTCCGTCACCGCGAAGCACGACCGCTCCTTGCCGGACACGATCGGCGGCAACATGCGGCGGCATTGTGCCTCGGTGCCGAATACCACCACCGGATTGAGCCCGAACACGTTCATATGAATGGCGGAGGCACCCGACATGCCCGCGCCGGACTCCGAAATCGTCCGCATCATGATCGCGGCATCGCTGATGCCGAGGCCGGCACCGCCATAGGCTTCCGGAATGCAGATGCCGAGCCAGCCGGCTTCCGCCATCGCTTTGTGAAACTCAACCGGGAATCCGCCCTCGCGATCCTTCGTCAGCCAATAGGTATCGTCGAAGGCGGTACAGATCTTCGCGATAGCGTCACGGATGGATTCCTGTTCGGCGGTGAGTGCAAAATCCATCGCGTACGATCTCCTTTTATGAACTAGCTCACGGCCCGATTGGTGACGCCATCGCTGATCAGTTGTGCAATTTCATCCGACGAGTAGCCCGCCTCGCGCAGAACGTCCTCGCTCTGCTCGCCGAGGCGTGGCGCCAGCCGCGTCGGCTCGGCCGGCGTTTCGGACCATGTGGCGGCGGTCCGCATGCTGCGGATTTTTCCTTCGCTCGGGTGCTCTACCGTCGGAAAGAAATCGGTTGCGGCCAAATGCGGGTCGCTCAGGATGCTGACGAGATCATGCATCGGCAACGCCGGCACATCAGCCTCGTCCAGCAGCTTGATCCATTCCGCGGTCGGACGCTGTGCGATGATCCGCGCCAGTTCGGCATAGACATGATCGATATTGTTGGCTCGCCCGGCAAACGTCGCAAAGCGCGGATCGCTGCGCAGATCGTTGCGACCGGTCGCGGTGAGGAATTTGTCCCACTGCTTGTCGTTGTAAACGATCACGCAAAGGTAGCCGTCCGATGTCTTGTACGGCCTGCGGTCGGGCGACAGATGTCGCGCATAACCGCCCTGATCGAGCGGCGGCTCGTAAGTGAGGCCGCCGAGGTGATCGCCCATCACAAAGCCGGCCATCGTTTCGAACATCGGAATATCGACGCGCTGACCGACGCCGGTGCGGTCGCGATGCACCAGACTGGCGAGGATCGCACCCACGGCGTTGAGGCCGACGATGCGATCGACCAGCGCGTTCGGCACGTAGCGCGGCGTGCCGTCGCCGCCGCGCGCCATCAAATGCGCCAGCGCCGAGCCGCCTTGAATGAGATCGTCATAGGCCGCCTTCGCCGCATAGGGACCGTCCTGACCGAAACCGAACACGCCGGCATAGATCAGGCGCGGATTGACCGCCGCAGCATCCTCGTAACCGAGCCGCAGCCGCTGCATCGCCTGCGGACGGACGTTGTAAACCAGAACGTCAGCGACCGCGATCAGCCGCAAGGCCACAGCGCGGCCAGCGTCTTTCTTCAGGTCGAGGCAAATGCTGCGCTTGCTGCGATTGGCGTTGAGAAACACCGGGCCCATGCCGGGATGCCGGGTCGGGCCGATCTGGCGGGTCACATCGCCATCCAGAGATTCAATCTTGATGACGTCCGCACCGTAATCGCCGAGCGTCTGGGTCGCGAAGGGCCCCATCAGCACCGTTGTCATGTCGACGACTTTGATGCCCTGCAATGGCCCCATGTTCCACCCGTTCCAGCCCTGATTGTGCTTCTGTTGCCAGTCGTACTAACGGCAGCGAAAGGGCGAGATCAAGGGCGTTTGGCGTAGAGGCCCATGCCGAACCGGAAATGCTCGGTACGGCACGCTCCGGCACAGCGTCGGCATTCTATCGCGCGGAATACGCATCCACGCTCATTTATCAGCCATCATCTCGCGCAGCGCGGTCTTCAGCACCTTGCCGTAATTGTTCTTCGGCAGCGACGGCAGATAGACATAACGTTTCGGCCGCTTGAAGCGCGCGATCGATGCGAGGCAATGCACGTCGAACTTCTGATCGCTCGCCTCAGCGCCGTCTTCCAGCACCATGCAGGCGACGACGATCTCGCCCCAGTCCGGATCG
>JAFAFA010000039.1 GCA_023423695.1 Pseudomonadota bacterium
GGTTCCGTCAGCCCTCGCGCCATCTTGCTCGTAACCGTGGGGCTGACGTAGAGGATCACCTCCCCTCTGGAGGAGTATGGATGCGTTGCCCGCACTGCCACTCGACCGCAACCTCGGAGCGTTCGGACCGAACGGCGCAGGGCTATCGCCGCTTCCGTTGCCGCGAATGCCGGCGCGGCTTCAACGAGCGCACCGGCTCGCTGCTGAACCGGCTTCAGCTGCCCACGGACGTGGTCTTCTTGATCGTACTGTGGCGGCTTCGGCTCAAGCTCAGTCTGCGCGATCTTGCCGAAATCCTGCTCTTGCGCGGCTTGGTCTTCTCCCATGAGGCGGTGCGCGACTGGGAGGCCAAGTTGGCGCCGCTGCTCATTGAGGCTCTGCGCCTGCGCCGTCGAGGAAAGGTTGGCCGGAGCTGGTACGTGGACGAGACGTATCTCAAGGTTGCCGGCCAGTGGCGGTACCTGTACCGCGCCATCGACAGCGACGGCAATCTGGTTGATGTCTTCCTCAGCGCCACCCGCAATCAAGCCGCCGCCGCGGCCTTCTTCCGCTCCGCCGTGGAGGTGACAGGCATCGTCCCGGAGACCATCACGACGGACAAGCACCCCGGCTACCCGCCGGCCTTGGAAGAGGTGTTCGGAGACGACGTCGAACACCGCACGTCAAAGTTCAAGAACAACCATCTGGAACAGGACCATCGTGGGGTCAAAGGCCGCACCCGGCCGATGCGCGGCTTCAAGTCCCCGCTCAGTGCCGCCCGCTTCTGCCGAGCCCATGATGAGGTGCGCAATTTCCTGCGCCCGGCAACCCGGCGCAGCCAGTACGTTCCAGCCGCGAAGCGACGGGCGATCCATGTCCAGAGAGTCGCTGCTCTGCGCGACATGCTCGCCGTCGCATAACCGACCGTGCCGGTAGCCGACTGCTCCGCGCCAAATTACCAGTCTTGGCGCAAGAGCTGACAGAACCGCCGAGCCCGAGACTCCGCACCGCCTCGGCCCGGCACCCCTCCGGGGCGGCGACATCGACGAAGGGCATGTCGATGGCCGCGAGCCCGGCCCGCGCCGCGGCATGGACCGTCCGCGACCGGGCAAGCAGCAGCGCGTCCCAGGACGCCGGCACGCCGAGTTCCGCCGCCAGATCCAGCCCGCCGAACATCAGTGCAGCCAAGCGCGAAGACGCCGCCGCGATGGCCGACGCCTGCTCGACGCCCCGCAAGGTCTCGATCTGCGCCACCAGGCGGACCGGCACGCCGGCTTCCGCCAGCACCTGATCGATCCATTGCACCTCCTCGGCGGACTCCAGTTTCGGCACGGCCACCGTTCCGCCAGCGGGACGGGCCTCGGCAATCGCCAGCAGGTCACGAAGCCCGGCAAGGCTGCGGACGCTGTTGATCCGCACCACCCGGTCAGGTCCCCCCTGCCCTGCCCCATCCACCAGGAAGCGGATGGCGGCGGCGCGGGCCTCGTCCTTCCGGGCCGGCGCGACGGCATCCTCCAGATCGACGCAGACCGCGTCGGCGCCGCTGGCCAGCGCCTTGTCGAAGCGGTCCGGACGCGCGCCGGGGACGAACAACAGGCTGCGCCAGCCCATGGCCTCAGTCATCTTGCATTTCCCTTCCATATCCGCCGTCAGGTGATCGTCAGCCCGCCATCGATCGCGAAGATCGCCCCGGTGGTCCAGGCGGCCTCCGACGAGGCGAGAAAAACGGCGATGCCGCCGAGGTCGCTGGCTTGGCCGATCCTGCCCAAGGGGTAAAGCCGCTTGACCAACTCCTCCATGGCGCGCTGGGCGTCCTCCGGCATCGCGGCGATGGTGCGGCGGCGCAGATCCGTGTCCACCGTGCCCGGAGCGATGGCGTTGACGCGGATGCCGCGCGGTGCGAGTTCGTAAGCCATGGCCTTGGTCAGGGAATTGAGCGCCCCCTTGGTCAGGGAATAGAGGCTCGACGGTCGCCCCGGCAGCATCTTTCCGGCGAAGTAGGAGGAGATGTTGATGACCGACGCCCCCTCGGCGGGCATCAGCGGCACCAGAGCCTGCGTCAGGAAGAAGGGCGCCGTGACGTTGAGGGCGATGCTGTGGTCGTACTGGGCCCGGTCCGCCTCCAGATAGGGGACGAAGGTCGCGGTGCCGGCGTTGTTGACCACCACATCGACGGCCCGGCCGAGGCCGCCGATCTCCGCCGCGACCCGCTCGAGGCCGTCGGGACGTCCGAGATCCGCCGCGACCGTGGTGACCTGGGCTCCGTTCCGGGCCAGTCCTGCGGCGGCGTTCTCCAGCTTGGCGGCATTGCGCGCCACGAGGCAGAGATCGGCCCCCTCGCGGGCGAAAGCCTCCGCGATCGCATAGCCGATGCCGTCCGAGCCGCCGGTGACGACGGCGAATGTCCCTGAAAGTCTCATCCCTGCCCTTCCTTCGTTCCTGTCGGCCGGTGGATTGGAGTCAGTGGGACGCCACACCGAGATAGCGCTGCTGCAGGCCGTCATCCTCCCACAGCTCACGGGAGGAGGTGACCAGAGCGATCTGGCCGCCGGACATGATGGCGACGCGCTCCGCCGCGCTGGTGCCGACGCGCAGGTTCTGCTCGACGATCAGCACGGACGTGCCGTCGCGGTGCAGGGAACCCAGCACCTCCAGCAGATGATCGACGATCTTCGGCGCCAATCCCTCCGACGGTTCGTCGAGAATCAAAAGGCGCGGGTTGGTCAGCAGCGCCCGCCCGATGGCCAGCATCTGCTGCTCGCCGCCGGAGAGCTGATTGCCGAAGTTGCGGCGGCGTTCGGCCAGCCGTGGAAAGACCTCATAGACGCGCGCCGCCGTCCAGGGACCGGGGCGCCGGCCCTGCATCAGGCGCAGATGCTCGTCCACGGAGAGCGACGGGAACACCCGCCGCCCCTGCGGGACAATGGACACGCCTTGGCCGGCGATGTCGTGCGGCTTGCGCCCGGCCAGTTCCACCCCATTGAAGCAGATCGATCCGCGTCCGGCCGGCAGCAGCCCGATCAGCGCGCGGCACAGCGTCGTCTTCCCGGCCCCGTTCCGGCCGAGGATCGCCAGGCTCGGACCGTCGAGCCGCAGCTCCACACCATGCAGCACGGGAAGCGCGCCGCGCCGCACCTCCAGCCCGCTGACCACCAGGGAATTAGTGCTTTCCACCAAGATAGAGCTCCCGAACCAGGGGGTTGGCGCGAATGTCCGAGGGCGTGCCCGCTGCCACCACCGCGCCGTCGCGCATGACGGTGATCCGGTCGGCGAGCGAGAGCGCCACGTCCATGTCGTGCTCGACGAACAGCATGGTGATGCTGCGCGGCAATCCGCGCAGGATCTCGACCAGACGGCCGCGGCCTTGCGGAGACATGCCGGCGGCGGGCTCGTCCATCAGCAGCAGCTCCGGTTCCCCGGCCAGCGCCATGGCGATTTCCAGTTCCCGCTGCTGGCCATAGGACAGGGTGCCCACCGGCTGTGCCAGCACCTCGTCCAGCCCGAAGCGCGCGGCGCTGACCCGCGCAGCCTCCACCTGCGGCCGGTAGGCCCCCCAGGGGCGGAGGCCGAAGCGTGGCCCACGGCTGCCCATCACCGCGACGCGGAGGTTGTCCTCCACCGAGCGGTCGGCGAAGGTCAGGCTCGTCTGGAAGGTGCGCCCGATGCCCAGCCTCGCCCGCTGGTGGGGACGCAGCCGCGAGATGTCGCTGCCCTTGAAGGCGATGCCGCCGCTGGTCAGCGGCACCTCTCCGGAGATGGCGTTGAAGAGCGTCGTCTTCCCGGCCCCGTTGGTACCGAGCAGGGCATGACGCTCCCCGGGCGCGAGCGCCAGGGACACCCCGTTCACCGCGCGCACGGCGCCGAAGCTGATGGATGCCTCTCGAACGGCCAGGATCGGCGGCGTGGGCATGGCGGGCCTCCGGGAGACGGGCGGTCAGTTGCAGGACGGGTTGTCGCGGGAGGCCGGGCCGAGGGCCAGGAACTTGGCCCGGTCCATGCCGAGCGCCTGGTCGACGCCTTTCGCCACCGTCACCACCTTGCTGTAGAAGGCGCCATCGGGCCGCTGGGCGACCTCGGTCACGAAGTTGTCGGCGACGGCCTGCCGGTTCTCGTCCAGCCGGATCAGGCCGGTCGGCGACCTGTCGGTCAGCTCGGTCTTCGCCAGGGCGGCCTGGAAGGCCTTATGCCCGTCGTCCAGCCTGCCGCCGACCTGCTCCAGCGCCTGGAGCACCGCCAGCGTGCTGACGTAATAGCCGTGGGCGAACAGCGACGGCGATTCCAGCCCGTCCGGGAACTTCGCCTTGTAGGCCTTGACGAACGCAGCCCATTTCGGGTCGTCGTTGGAATCGGCGACCGGGCCGGCGGAGATCATGCCCAGCACCTTGTTCTTGAAGGCTCCCTTGGAGCTGAGCACGGTCTGGTCGACGGTGACGCTGCTGCCGATCAGTGGCGCCGTACCGCCGGACTGGTAGTATTGCGTCAGGAAATTGACCGCATCCGCCCCGCCCAGCAGGACATACACGGCATCCACGCCGTCCGGCAGCTTGGCGATGACGGAGGTGAAGTCCTTGGTGCCGACCGGCACCCAGTTCTTTTGGGAAATCTTGCCGCCGCGGCTGCAGAATTCGGCCTGGAAGCCCATCACCTGCGAATAGGGGAAGGAATAATCCTCCGACACGACGGCGATGTTCCGATAGCCCTTGCTCTCGTACGCGTAGCTGCCCAGCCCGGCCTGCCATTGCGCGCCGTCCAGCGTAAAGCGGTAGAAATTCGGCGCCGGATCGCGCAGCGTCGTGTCCTGCGCGCCGGAGGTGCCGTTGACGAAGGTCTTGGACGGAACCGACTTGGCGTATTCCTTGACGGCGATTCCCTCGCCGCCGGACAGCGGGCCGACGACGATGTCCACCTTGTCCTGCTCGATCAGCTTGCGGGTCTTGGCGACCGCCACGTCCGGCTTGGCGTTGGAGGATTCCTTCACCAGCACGATCCGCTTCCCGGCCACCTTGCCCTCGAAGGCGTCCACGGCCAGCTCGACGCCGCGCATCCCGTCCAGGCCCGATTGGGCGAAGGGGCCCTCCAGGGTGGCCAGCGCGCCGAGGCGGATGTCCTGGGCAAAAACGGGGGACAAGGCCGTGCCGGACAGCAGAGCCGCGGCGCCCAGGATCGTGTGCAAGGTCGTCTTCATACCGCTTTCCTCCCGTTTTTCGCGCACACGCCGGTCCAGGCCGGCTTGATCCGCGCGCGCAGTTGTTGGATCACTCCGATCAGGCCGTCCTTCGCGAAGAGGACGATCACGATGAAGACGGCCCCGATCACCAGATTGAAGCGCTCGCGGTCGATCACCGACGCGGCGTAGTTCTCCAGAAGAACGAAGGCGGCGGCCCCCAGAAAGGCGCCCAGCGGGTGCCGGATGCCGCCCAGCACCGCGACGACCAGCAGGCTGACCGCCGCATGCACGTCCACCGCACCCGGCGACATCTGGCCGCTGAACCACGTGTTCAGGACGCCGCCCACCGACGCGATCAGGCCGGCGACGCCGAAGGCGGCGATGCGCAGGAGCGTGGTGCTGAAGCCGAGCGCCGCGACCCGCCGCGGGGCATTGCGCAGGGCATGCAGTTGCAGGCCGAAGGGCGTGCGGTCCAGATGCATGACCGCGGCGGTCGACAGGACGGCGGCGGCCAGTGCCATGCCGTAGAAGGGAATGGGCGCCCGCAGGTCCATCCCGAACAATTCCGGCGGCTTCAGCCCGTTGATGCCGTCGAAGCCGTTGAAGATCTCGGTGTTCTGCGAGACGAGGTAGAACAGGCTGACCGACATCGCCAGTGTGATCATCAGCAGGTAGATGCCGCTGGACCGCACCGACACCCAGCCGACCAGCAGGCCCGCCAGCGTTCCCATGACCAGCGCCGCGCCGACCGCCAGGGGCCAGGGCACCGCCATGCCCACGCCGGTGATGTTGGGCGACAGAAGCGCCAGCGTGTAGCCGGCCACGCCCGCCACCCCGGCCTGGGCGAAGGACACCAGCCCCGCGCTGGAGGTCAGGAAGGTCAGGCTCAGCGCCATGGTCCCGATGATCAGCACGCGGGCAGCAACGGTGCCCACCCAGAATTCGCCGGCGATCAGCGGGAAGGCCAGACCGGCCAGGGCCAGCCACAGGACGGGATGGCGAAGGAGTTGCTGAGGCATCGGCGTCATCCCCGTCCGAGAAGTCCCTGGGGCCGAACCGCCAAGACCGCGACCATCAGCAGGAAGGTCAGCAGGGTGGCGTAGTTCGGGATGAAGGCGAGGCCGAACTGTTCGGCGAAGCCGATCAGGAGCGCGCCCAGCGCCGCCCCGGCCAGACTGCCCATGCCGCCGATGATGACCACGACCAGCGAGGACAGCAGGAACCGGGCATCCTCTCCTGGGGAGATGGACAGGGCGCTGCCGCCGATCACTCCGGCCAACCCCGCCAGACCGGCGCCGAGTGCAAAGACGAGCAGAAGCACCCGCTGCACGTTGAAGCCCATGGCCGAGAGAATGTCGCGGTCGTCCACCCCGGCGCGGATCAACATGCCCAGCCTGGTGCGGTGGATCAGCAGCCACAGCCCCAATCCGACCAGAAGCGCGCTGGCGATGACCACGAGGCGGATCGTCGGATAGCCACGGATCAGCGGCATCGGCGTCGTGCCATACAGAATCTCCGGCGGGGTGAACTGGTAGGTGATGCCGCCGTAATGGGCCAGCAGCAGGTCGCCGACCACGATGGCGAAGCCGATTGTGACCAGCGCCTGCCGCAACTCGTCGCCGCCCAGCGTGCGCAGCAGCGTCAGATGCATCGCCAGTCCGACGGCAGCCACGGCGACCGCAGCCCCCGCCAGCCCAAGCAGCCAGGACCCGGTGTAGGATGCGATGTCGTACCCGACATAGGCGCCGAGAAGATAGAAGGCGCCATGCGCCATGTTGACGGTCCGCAGCAGCCCGAAGATCAGCGAGAAGCCGCTGGCCACCAGGAAGTACAGCGATGCCACGGTCAGCGCGTTCAGCGACAGGAGAATATAAAATCTCATGCTCGGCGGCCCCGATGCTGGGGATGGAGGGCACAAAGCCCGTCCGTTCCCTCCCCCGCCATCGCGGGGGAAGGGTCGCGGCTGCGGCAGGTCGCGCCGTCCTCAGGCGGCGACGCTGACCTGCGCGCGGACCGGCGGCGTCATCTCCTTGTGGAAGGAGCCGTCCTTCATGATTGCCAGTATGCGGCTGCGGTCCTGGAACAGCGTGATGTCCTGAAGCGGGTCGCCGTCCAACAGGATCAGATCGGCCAGATAGCCGTTGCGCACCAGCCCCAACTCGCCCGGCCGCCCCATGATCTCGCCGCCCAGCAGGGTGGCCGACTGGATCGCCTCCATCGGGGTGAAGCCCAGAAGCTCGACGAAATATTCCAGATCCTTGGCGTAGGTACCGTGCGGGGTCCAGGCAAAGCCGTAATCGCCGCCCGGCAGCACACGGATCCCGCGCTTGCGCATCGCCTTCATGGTCTCGATGGCAGCCTCGAGCTCACGGAAATAGCCCATGTTGCGGGCGACCTCCTCGGTGATGCCCCAGTCGGCCGCGGCGTGGCAGGTCTGGTAGACCCAGGCGAGGCCGGGAGCGACGAAGTGCCTGTCCTTGTTGGCCTCCAGCAGGTCCAGTGCCTCTTCATCGGCGAAGCTGGCATGATAGATGATCTCGATGCCGTACTTGACGCAGAGCTTCACCGATTCCGCGCTGCGCGCATGGGCGCAGATGCGCACCCCCTTCTTGCGATGGGCCTCGCGGACCGCCTCGGCGATCTCGTCCTCGGCCATGGGCGTGTCTTCCGCCTTGCACTTGGTGATCTCTTCGCCGGAGAGGTTCAGCTTGATGAGATCGACGCCCTCCTTCAGCAGGCGGCGGACGCAGGCGCGCATCTCATAGGGGCCGTTGACGACCTCCACGAAGGTGTAGGCGCCGACATGGCTGGGGTTCAGGTCGCCCAGGCCCCCGATGGTGGCGATTTCCGGGCCGTTGGCGAGGTAGCGCGGACCGGCGATACGGCCCTTGTTGATATAGTCGCGGACCACGACGTCCAGGCGCGGCTTGGCGGCCGCGGCGCCGACGCACATCGTGTAGCCGCAGTCGAGATAGGTGCGGGCATTGTCCGCCGCCTCCAGGATGTGCTCCTCAACCGGCATCAGGCCGATGGGGTCCAGGCCGGCCTGGTTGATCCAGCTGAAGTGGGTGTGCGCGTCGCACAGTCCGGACATCAGCGTGGCCCCGCCGCCATCGACGACCCGGTGCGCCTCGTGGGAGATGGTGCCGGCCTGCCGGGCCACCTCGGCGATCCGGTTGCCCTGGACGAGCACTTCCCCGGCGTAGGGCTTCTCACCGGTGCTGTCGAGAATCTGGACGTTGGTGAACAGGGTCGTTGGCATTGTTTCCTCCGGTTGCGGGGGCAGCTTCTTGGTCCTGGCGCCTCGCCGCGGGTGGGTGTGGGGTGAGTGATCGTTCGTGCGTGGTCGCCTCGGTTCCTCTTGGGTCTCAGTTGGTCGAAACCGGGGGCGGGACGGCGGAGGCGATGCGGGTCTCCAGCCCGAGCGGTCCCGCATCCCCGCGCACCTCGCCGCGGGTGCTGTCCAGATAGCGGCGCGCCAGAAGGACCAGCGGTTCCGCTTGCTCCGGGCCGACGCC
Source organism: Pseudomonadota bacterium (assembly GCA_023423695.1). Taxonomy (GTDB): domain Bacteria; phylum Pseudomonadota; class Alphaproteobacteria; order Azospirillales; family Azospirillaceae; genus Azospirillum. The sequence continues at coordinate 8,665 of JAFAFA010000039.1, forward strand.
GTTGAAGCGCAGCCGGGTCTTGCCCAAGGCGGACAGCGACACGTTGCAGGGGTGCCGGCAGCCGCTGAGGCATTCCACCCGCCGCAGGGTCAACCGCTCGGCCAGCCCGGTTCCGGCGATCAGCGTCTCCAGCCGGTCGGCGAGCCTCTCCCCCTGCGTCGGTTCGCCGGGGCGGGGCGGCGCGTAGCGGTGGCAGGTGCGGCACACCGCCAGGATGTGCCGCACGGCGACCGGCGGCGCGTCCATCAGTCCACCGAGAACAGGAAGTTCATCAGCGCCTCATTCACTTCGGCGGGGCGTTCGAAGGTCGTCCAGTGGCCGCAGCGGTCGAGGAGGCGCAGGGACGATCCGGCGATCTTCCGGTGCAGCGCCCGCACGGCGGTCGGCGGGGCCGTACCGTCCTCGTCGCCGGTGACCAGCAGCGTCGGGCAGGCGATCCGGGAGACGTCCGCCGGTTCCGCGGCAGCCAGCGCCTCACAGGTGCGGGCGTAGCCTTCCGGGTCCTGGCGCATCAGGATCTCGCGGACCAGGGCCGCGACCTCCGGCCGGTTGGCCTTGGTGTCCGCCGAGGTGCCGGCCTGGACGATGGCGTCGGCGATGCCGACCATGCCCTCCGCCCGGGCCTTTGTCGCACGGTCGCGGATGACCGGACGGGCGGCATCGGGCGGCGCGTGGAGCGGGCCGATCAGTGCAAGGCTGCGGACACGGTTCGGACGGCGGACGGCGATGTGCTGGCAGACGATGGTGCCGAGCGAATGGCCGACCAGATGAACGCGGTCGAGGCCGCGCTCGTCCATCACGCCTTCGATCGTCTCGGCGAGACCGGCGATGGACAGCGGTCCGTCGGCCGGGCTGCGCCCGGACCCGGGAAGGTCGGGCCGGATGCACTGGAAGAAACGCGACAGAACGCCGACCTGCGGACCGAACACGTTCGAGGTTCCGCCAAGTCCATGGACCAGGAGGACCGGATCGCCGTTGCCGTGCACCTCGACGGCCAATTGCGGTGCCATAAGCGCCTCTCTTCGGTTGATGATCGTCTTTCGCCCGTCAGGCCAGGGTGTTTGTCAGCGTGCCGATGCCGCTGACCTCGACCGTGACGCGGTCGCCGGGGAACAGGAATTTCGGCGGCGAGAAGCCGAGGCCGACGCCCGCCGGAGTGCCGGTGGCGATGATGTCGCCGGGGTACAGCGTGATGCCGGCGGACGCCGTCGCGACCAGGGTGGGAATGTCGAAGATCAGATCGCGGGTGTTGGCGTTCTGCCGCAGCTCGCCGTTGACCCAGGTCTTCACCTCCAGGTTGGTCGGATCGAGCTCGTCCGCGGTGACGACCCACGGTCCCATCGGGCAGAAGGTGTCGAAGGACTTGCCCAGGAGCCACTGCTTGTGCCGCGCCTGGACATCGCGGGCCGTCACGTCGTTTATGACGGTGTAGCCCCAGACATGCCGGTACGCTTCCTCCGGCGCGATGTTCTTGCCGCCCTTGCCGATCACCAGCGCCAGTTCGACCTCGTAATCGATCTGCTCGCTGATGCCGCGCGGATAGAGGATGGCCTCGTCAGGTCCGATGACGCTTTCGGGGACCTTGGTGAAGAAGATCGGGAGGGCCGGAACGGCGTCGGCGGCACCGGTGGTGCTGCTGTCATAGCCGCTGCCAGCGAATTCGCGGGCATGGTCGTGATAGTTCTTGCCGACGCAGAAGATATTGCGCGCCGGGCGCGGGATGGGCGCCTCCAGCCGGACGCGGGAGAGGCTGATGCCGTCCCCTTCGATGGCAATGCGCCCCTTGATCTCGTCGTAGCGGCGGATGACGTCGAGAAGATCGTCCACCGCTTCGCCGAGCAGCGATTCCAACGGCCAAACCCGATTCTTGTCCGGATCGATGACCGCGACGGCGCGGCGTCCATCAAGCTGGATGGTCGCAAACTTCATGGCGTTTCCTTTTTGCTCCATTGTTGAGCCATTTACCGGCCAAACCGGAACCGCAGAACGGCTGGTGAGCCAATTAGGCCGACGCGGTGATTGTTTGGTCAACTGAAAAAACGGAAATATGACCTTTGACCGTGCAGAACATTGAAGGATTGTATTGCGCGCAGCGGGGGAGCTGGATAGAATTGGCTCACGTTTGGAGCAAATCATCGGAGCGAGGAAGGGCATGGACTCGCTGAATCTCAGGGATCGGGCGGCCAACGGCGCGAACGCCGTCGTGCAGTTCATCGAGCGCAACATCGCCGATGGCAGTTGGGGGCCGGGCACCAAGCTGCCGACCGAGCGGGACTTGGAAAAGCGCTTCGGGGTTTCCCGCAACACCCTGCGCAAAAGCCTGCGCCAGTTGGAGGATCAGGGAAAGATCGTCCGCCATGTCGGCCGCGGCTCCTTCGTCTCGGGCTCCGCGGAACCGGCATTGGGCGCGGCCCTCCGCCTGATCGGATCGCAGGACGGCGAGACCCTCGTCCGGCGCATCCACGGCGCCAGCCCGACCGAGGTGATGGAGGTGCGGCTGATGGTCGAGCCGCTGGCGGCGGAACTGGCTGCCAGCCGGGCGAACGCCGCGGATCTGCAGCGGCTTGAGGAGTATCTGCTGCGCGCCGATCAGGCCCGCGACGTTCCCGACTTCGAGCATTGGGACGGAATGCTCCACGTCGCCATCATCGCCGCGACGAAGAACGGCCTGCTGATGGACATCTATGACGCCATCAACGACATCCGCAACCAGCCGGAGTGGGGCCGGCTGAAGGCGCGCAGCGTCACGCCGCAGCGCCGGGCGGTCTATCAGGAACAGCATCGCCGCATCGTCTCCGCCCTGCTCGACCGCGACGGGGCAAAAGCCCGTGCGGAATTGCTTCAGCACCTGACGCTGGTTCGCGCCAACCTACTGGCGGCTTCAAGCCACGGCACGGCAGCAGAGCCGGAGGTGAACATCGATCTTTAAGGGTTTCCGGCTGTTTTCATGCTTTGTCCCTTACGGCATCACGGCTGTTCAGACCTTTGCAGCAGGATGGTGCCGCGGTCCCGGCGGCACTCACCCTGCCATGGAGCAGCGGGCAGGCCGAGGGGCAGATCAACCCTCCTGGCGGCGTGATCCACGCAACCTGCGCAAGAGCCGCCGAACCGGGGCAAGATCAGTCTTGGCACGAAAGCTGACGGAACCATCCGATCGGCGCCGGTCAGCTCACGATAAGCTCCTGCCAGGCCTCGTAGGCGGCAAGCACCGTCGCCATCTGCGCGGTGTGGCCCTGGATGAAGGCATCGCCATAGATGGTTTCGTCCGGGTACTCGGTGATCAACGTCACCGGAACCGCGCTGCGTTCGTCCAGCGACGACAGGCAGGGGAAGCCGTTGATGATGCGGAACCCGGTCTCGCCGGCATGGATTTCGTAGAGCGCCATCTGTTCGGCGTTGCGGGCGGCCAGCCCCGGGATCGTGCCGAGATGCGCCGTCACCCGGTCGAGCAGGCGCTCCGCCGCCGCCTCCCAGCCCGCGTGGTGGCGCATCACCAGGAAGAATCCCTTGGGCAGGGTCCACATGGCGAAGTTGCGCGGCACATAGCCCGACAGCGGCCGGGTCCACTCATGCGAGGGGTAGCCGTGCAGGCTCAGGTGGAGCCGGGCGCTGCTCAGCCGTTCCGCCTCCAGCCGGATGGCCTTCTCATTCAGATGGGGTCCGGCCGTCGCCGGATCGCGGTATTCCAGGTCGTCGCCGAGCCCGGTGTAGCGCGCTGCATGGTGCATGTGGCGCGGGTTGTCGGCCCGCAGCCGGTGATGCAGGGCGTAGCCGTCGGGGTTTTCCAAGGGCGATACGGTGAAGTGTGCCCCCGGACGCTGTGCCAGACGGCTTGCCGCGCGCAGGGCGCCCACCACTCCGGTCGTCTCGTTCGCGTGCTGGCCGCCGCTGATCATGACCGGAGCGTCGCCGCCCCGCACATAGCGGGCGAGCACCCGGCGCCCGCTGCGCGTTCCCGCCTCGAAGGGTTCGCCGCCGATCCGCTCCAGCCCGGCACGGATCGCCGCATCCCCGACCGGCGCGGCGGCACGGTCCAGCGAGGGGGCGTCCAGCGGTTCGCCCGCGGCCGTGATGGCGCCGCGCGACAGGGGGCGCAGTTCCACCCGCACCCGCACTGTGCCGTCGCTCAGCCCGATATCCGGCGCGATCTGGCCCGGCTTCAGCCCGCGGTCGCCGAGCGGCCGGCCGGACCTGCGCTGGAACACTTCCAGCAGGGAGAAGTAGAAGTCCTCGTGCAAGGCTTCGCGCAGGCTGACCACCTCGTCCGCGAAGCCCAGCGGCTCGTCCGCCGCCGGATACTCGGCGCGGATGCTCAGTTCCTCGAAATAGGGTTCCTCGCCGGTCCAGGGATGGTCGACGATGGCCGTCATGGCAGATTCGAACAGCCGCTCGTAATCGGTTTCCAGCCGTTCTCCGCCACCACCGCCGAGACGCAGCCAGCCGGTCGGCGACACGCTGGTCTCTCCCGCCATGTCGGTGTGGACGCGGTTGGGCGCGGCCACCCGTTGCTCTTCCCGCCGGCCGTCCTTGAAGGTCAGAGTCACGTCGTAATGGAACGCGCCATCCGCCCGCGGGTGGAACGCGACCTCCGCCCCCTCCAGCAAGGCGGCCAGCGGATAGGCTTCCAGCAGGAACCGGTTCGCCGGCGCCTGCGGGTGGACCGGATAGGCGACGGTCACGGTCGCCAGATCGCGCCGCCAGACCTCTTCCCCAACCTCTTCCAGGAAGAAGTGCAGCAGGGGCTTGTAGGCGCTGCGGAAGCGGGCGGACACGCCGCGTTCGGCGAGGCGGCGTTCGGCGGCCCGGCGGCTTGGTGCATCGTCGAAGGTCCAGGCCTCCACCGGATTTCCGCCTTGGGGGCTGCCGGTCAGCTGGGCGCACAGCCGGTCGAGCGTCCGCTCGAACGAGGCTTCGAACAGGACGGTCATCGAGAGGTTCTCCCCGTGGGGTCGAGGCTGTCGCGCAGCCAGTCGCCGAGCAGGTTCAGGCCCAGCACGGTCAGAAGAATGGCAAGGCCGGGAAAGACGCTGACCCACCAGGCGACCTGGAGATAGGTGCGCCCCGAGGCCAGCATGCCGCCCCAGCTGGGGATGGTCGGATCGATGCCGAGACCGAGGAAGGTCAGGCTGCTTTCCAGCAGGATGTTGTTGGCGACGTTCAGCGTCATCAGCACGATCACCGGACCGATCAGGTTCGGCAGCAGGTGCTGGACGATGATCCGCCAGTCCTTCACCCCGATGGCGCGGGCGGACTGGATGAACTCCCGCTCGCGCAATGCCAGGACGGAGCCGCGGACGAGGCGCGCGTACTGCACCCACTGCGACACGATCAGCAGGATGATGGTGTTGGTCAGGCTGCCGCCGACGATGGCGATGAAGGTGATCGCCAGCAGGATGAAGGGCAGCGCCAGCTGCACGTCGGCGAAGCGCATCACCACCATGTCGCAGATGCCGCGGTAATAGCCGGAGATCAGTCCCATCAGCACCCCGATCACCACCGCCCCGGCGACCGAGACGAAGCCGACCAGCAGCGAGATCTTGCCGCCCGCAACCACTCGGGCCAGCACGTCGCGTCCCAGAGGGTCGGTTCCCAGCGGGTGCGCCGCATTCTGGAAGGGCGGTGCCAGACGGGCCAGCAGGTCCATCTTATCCGCCCCCCCGGGGAACAGCTGGTCGGAGAAGAGCACGGCCAGGCAGATGACCAGGGTCAGCGATGCGCCGAGCAGGAATTCCAGGTTGCGGAAGCGCGGGGAGCGCAGGAAGGAAAGCGTAGCGGCCATGGCGGTCACGAGGTCCGGATGCGCGGATCGACCAGCCCATAGGCGATGTCGACCAGCAGGTTGACGCCGACGATCAGCAGCGACAGGACGGTGATGACGCCCTGAAGCACCGGGTAGTCGCGTGCGGCCACCGCGTCGAAGGCCAGCGTGCCGAGCCCCGGCCAGTTGAAGACGCGCTCCACCACGACGATGCCGCCCAACAGGCCGCCGAATTGCAGGCCGAAATAGGTGATCAACGGGATGGCGCAGTTGCGCAGCGCGTGCTTGTAGAGGACCTTGCCCTCGCTCAGCCCCTTGGCGCGCGCCACCATGACATACTGCGACTGCAAGGTCTCCAGCATGGCGCTGCGCACCAGCCGAACGTTGGTCGCAGTCAGGATGACGCCCATGGTGACCGCCGGCAGGATGAAGTTCGAAGGCCCTTCCATGCCGCTCGGCGGCAGCCAGCCAAGCGTGATGGCGAACAGCAGCACCAGCATCGTCGCCAGCCAGAAATTGGGCACCGACAGGCCGACCAGCGACAGGATGCGGATCGCCTGGTCGGCGACCCCGCCCCGCGATGTCGCCGCCTTGATGCCGAGCGGGATGGACAGGGCGATTGAAACCGCCATCGACACCAGCGCCAGCAGCAGGGTGGCCGGCAGCGCGTCAGCGATCAGCCGCGACACCGGCGTGCCGCCGAGGAAGCTGTTGCCGAAGTCGAACCGCAGCAGCCCGCTCAGGAAGCTTCCATACTGGACGAGGAAGGGCCGGTTGACCCCCAGCGCCTCGCGGATGCGCTCCAGGTCCTGTTCGGTGATGCTGCCCGCCCCTTGCGTCAGCATGAGGGCCGGGTCGCCCGTCAGGCGGATCGCGACGGAGACGACCAGCGTCACCACGACCATGACGAAGACCGCCTGGATCAGGCGCTTGAGAAGGAAGCCGGCCAAGGCGTGTCATCCTTGAAGAATTCGAGCGAAACCGCATCCGGCGCCACGGCGCACCCCATGGGAGAGGCGCGCCGCGGTGCCGGATGCACGGTCAGTCCACGGTCACTTCCGTCAGCTTCGGACGGTTGTCCGAGGCCGGCGGGAAGTTCTTCACCCGCTTCGCGACACCGTAGATGGCGTTCGAGTTGTAGAGCGGCATCTCCAGCGCCTTGTCGGCGACGGTGCGCGCGATCTGCTTCAGGATGCGCTCGCGCTCCGCCACGTCGGTGATCGCGCGCTGCGATTCCAGCAGCTTGTCGAGCTCGGCGTCCTGCTCGTACGGGTTCCACTTCTCGCCGGAGTGGTACATGGCGTAGGCGGTGTTGTCGTAGTCGAAGGTCCAGCCGCCCCATTTCTGCTGGAACATCGCGCCGGTCTTGCCCTGCGGGATGATGTCGTTCAGCAGCACGTTGGTCTCGTACGGCTTGATCGTCGCGACGACGCCGACCGCGCCCAGATAGGCGGCGACGGCCTGGGCCACCTCGTTCATCGTGGCATCGTTGCCGCGGATGTCGATCTGCACCGTGGCGCCCGGCTTCACGCCGGCCTGGGCCAGCAGGGCCTGCGCGCCCTTGGGATCGAAGGGCAGCGGCTTCAGCGCCGGGTCGTAGCCGAAGGACAGCTCGCCCTGGAAGCTGGCGATTTCCGACGCCTGGCCGGCCAGGATCGACTTGACGATGGCGGCGCGGTCCACCGCCATGGTCAGCGCCTTGCGCACACGCGGATCGGCGGTGATGCCGGTCTTGGTGTTGAAGCGCAGCGCGTCCACCGTCGGGCCCGGAACGCTGAGCACCGTCAGCTTCGGGTCGGCCTGGATCACCGGGACCATGCCGATGGGAATGGTGGGCGGCAGGACGGCGTCGACGCGGCCGGCCTGAAGTTCGGCGACCGCGGTGGCCGGCTCGGTGATGAAGCGGTATTCAACCTCCGACAGTTTCGGTGCGCCGCCCCAATAGCCGGGGTTGGCCTCCAGCTTGATGCTGGTCTTGGGAGCGTAGGAGACGAACTTGAACGGACCGGTACCGACCGGGTTGACGTTGAAGAAGGCGTCGCCCTTCTCCTTGATATAGTTCGGCGGGACGATCATCGCGCCATAGCCGGCCAGCTTGGTCAGCAGGACCGGGTCGGGCGCCTTCAGCTTGAGATCGACGGTGGTGTCGTCGATGACCTCGACGCTGTCGATGGCGGTGTAGTTGGAGCGCTGCGGCCCCTTCGCCCCTTCCTCGCCCAGCAGACGGTCGAAGGTGAACTTCACGGCGGCGGCGTTGAACGGCTCGCCGTTGTGGAAGGTCACGCCGCTGCGCAGCTTGAAGCGGATGCGCTTGCCGTCGTCCATCTCGGTCCAGGATTCGGCCAGACCCGGCACCAGCTTGCGGTCCGGGCCGCGGTAGGTCAGCCCATCGAAGATGTTGGTGCCGACCGACGCCCAGTTGACCAGGAAGGTGTCGATCGGGTCCCAGCTTCCGGGATCCTGCGGCGACGAGATCGTCAGCTTCCCGGCGGCCACCGCCGGCGTCGCCACGAAGGCCGCCCCGGCCAGCAGCGCCGCCATGAACGCAACCTTGATCCCCTTCACTCGCACTGCCATGACACCTGTTCCTTGATCGATGGTTGTTGTTGGTTGACGAGGGCGCCGGTCATGCGCTCCGGCGGACGAAATGCCCCGGCCGCACCTCGTCCAGCGGCAGGACCGCGGGATCGTCGCCGACGGCACGGACCGGGCTCGGGATCTCCCCGTCCAGCAGGGCCCGGCGGCTCCGCCGCGACGGGTCGGCGACCGGGACCGCCGACAAGAGGCGACGGGTGTAGTCGTGCGCCGGGCTTTCGAAGATCTGCCGCCGGCTTCCCATCTCCATGATCTGGCCGAGGAAGAGGACGGCCACCCGGTGGCTGATCGTCTCCACCACCGCCATGTCGTGGCTGATGAACAGGTAGGCGAGGCCACGCTCGGCCTGAAGATCCATGAACAGGTTGATGATCTGCGCCTGGATTGACACGTCGAGCGCCGACAGCGCCTCGTCGGCGATGATCAGCTTGGGATCGGAGGCGAGCGCACGGGCGATGCAGACGCGCTGGCGCTGACCGCCGGAAAATTCATGCGGGTAGCGGGCGGCGTGGGCGGGGGCGAGCCCGACCCGCTCCAGCAGGCCGTCCACCCTTTTGCGGATCTCCCGCTCGCCGTCGAGCAGGCCATGGGTGCGGATGGGCTCCGCGACGGAGAAGCCGACCGTCTTGCGCGGATCCAGCGACGCGAAGGGGTCCTGGAAGATGTACTGGACGTCGCGCCGCAGCCGGTTGCGGTCCGCCGCCCTCATCTCCGACAAAGGCCGGCCGCGGAACGCGATGCGGCCCGAGGTCGCCTCCTGCAACTGCTGGATGGTGCGCCCGATCGTCGACTTGCCGGAGCCGGACTCGCCGACCAGCGCCAGCGTTTCACCCGGATGGATGTCGAAGGAGACCTGCGTCACCGCATGGACCTGATGCGTCGCGCGGCCGAGCCAGTTGGTCCGGGACTTGAACCGGACTGACAGGTCGCGGACCGACAGCAGGGGGGCGGATCCATAGTCGGCCGTGTCCTGCACCCGTGCCTCGCCGACGGTGGTGACGTGGTCGCCGTCCAGCACGGTCAGCGGCAGGCGGCGGGGATGGTCCTGCCCCGCCATGGCGCCCAGCCGCGGCACGGCGGCCAGCAGGGCGCGGGTGTAGGGCTGTCGCGGGGTGGCGAAGAGATCGGCGGCGCGTCCCTCCTCGACCTTGCGGCCCTTCCACATGACGACGACGTCGTCGGCCATCTCGGCCACCACGCCCATGTCGTGGGTGATGAACATCATCGCCATGCCGAGTTCGGCCTGGAGGTCGCGCATGATGGTCAGGATCTGCGCCTGGATCGTCACGTCGAGCGCGGTCGTCGGTTCGTCCGCGATCAGCAGCTTGGGCCGGCAGGCCAGCGCCATGGCGATCATCACCCGCTGGCGCATGCCTCCCGAGAGCTGGTGCGGGTAACGCTTGAGGATCTGAGAGGCGTCCGGCAGGCGGACCATGTCGAGCAGGCGACGGGCCTCGTCCGCCGCTGCGGCCTTGCCCATGCCTTCGTGCAGGATCAGCGTCTCGCCGATCTGGTCGCCGATGGTGAAGACGGGGTTCAGCGAGGTCATCGGCTCCTGGAAGATCATGGCGATCTCCTTGCCGCGGATCGCCCGCATCTCCTTCTGCGTGGCCGTCAGCAGGTCGCGCGGCCCCCGGCTGCCCTCGAACAGGATGCGGCCGGTGGGGAAGTGCGCCCCGGCCATGTCGGCGAGCCGCATCACCGACAGCGAGGTCACCGACTTGCCCGACCCCGACTCGCCGACGATCGCGAGCGTCCGGCCTGGATGAACACGGAAGCTCAGATCCTCGATGACGCGTTGCCCGCCAAACGCGACGGACAAGTTCTCGACGCTGAGCAGAGGTGGCATGGCTGTCGGCGCGGGATTCGGCGCGGAGTTCCGGGTGGATGGCTGCATCGGGCGCCGAACCTTGAGATCCTTATCGTAAAGAGACTGAAGTTTCCCGGATCCACCAGCCCCGTCAATGCATTATTTCGGATCGAACATGACGCCGGATGTTATCGTTCGGCTCTCGACGGACCCCCACGGACGTTGAACACATCCTACTGCACTAGCTCGTGCAACCCGTGGAAGAGGGCTTCCGGACAGCTTTCCGCGAGGAGTAGAAGCAGGGGGAGGCTGGGCACCCGCTATGCGCTCTCCACTTCCCGCAGCAATTCCTGCTCCTTGGCGCGGTCCAGCAGGTTCTTCACCGACGACAGGCTCCAGCGCAAGCCGCCGAGCGGGGTGCGCTGTCCCATGCTTTGCATGCCGGCGGGCGATGCCGTCCAGCGTGATTCCGGGTTCAAATCGTGCCAAGCCAGCAACCATCAGCACGAGGCCGTTGCTTTCGATCCATTTGAGTGCTGGGTTGAGCACGCCCTAACGGACCAACCCCGCCGCCACTAGCTGGCGCACTGACCGGATCAGGCTGTTGGGCGTCCACCCCTTGCTATCCCACGGCCGGGTCCGGCCATACCCTTTCAGCGTCCGCACCACTTGGTCCCACGGCGCCGTCGGGCGTAGCGCCTCCACCGTCGGCAGGAAGTCCTGGGCGTGGGCGACCATCAGATTGTCGCAGGCGGCTTCCCGGCCCTAGCGGGTCCCGTTGTAAAGTGTGACGGTAGGCGCGGAGAGCCGCGTCTTGAGGCGACAATCCCGAAGAGGTTTCTGATGAAGGTCGCCTGCGCTGGCATATCGTTGGCGGGAATGGCGGCGACCTGCCCTCTGCAGACCATCGCCATGATCTCCTAGCCGGCGATCGTCCGACGTGCGGTGCGGAAACTCCTAAATCCGAGTCCCGGCTGACCTAACCGCTTGATCTGTCAATGATCCTGTTCAACGATGTTTTTGAGGTACTTGACCAGTCGCAGCGTGGTGAACCGCCACAGTTCGCGGTCGTTCTTCATCGCCTTGCTAGAGCCGCACCTTCCTCCCGAAAAACTTCATACCGGACAACCGAACCATTCTCACCGGTGGATGATCAATGGCATGCTGTGGATTGCCCGCAGCGGAGCACCATGGCGGGATTTGCCAGAGGGATATGGGACATTCGGCACGGTGTCGAGCCAGTTCTACCGTCGGCACCGCGCCGGCATCTGGGCGCGCATCCTGGTAATCTTGCAGGCCTGTGCTGACCGCCAGGGCCCGGTGGACTGGAGCCTGCACTTCGTGGACAGTACCGTGGTCCGCGCTCATCAGCACGCGGCTGGCGCCCGGAAAGCCAGCGGCGTAAAAAGGGGATCGACAGCTAGGCACTGGGCCGCTCGCGCGGCGGCGTCTCGCCCAAGATCCACATCAGCGCCGAGGGCCAAGACCTGCCGGTAACCTTCACTTTGACTTGTGGCGAAGTTCACGACAGCAAGGCGTTAGCCACGCTGATGAGGACCAGTTGGATCAGGCGGTTGGGCCGCGGGCGACCGCCCCTCAACCCTGATCGGCTAGCCGCCGACAAGGCTTACAACAGCGGCGCTATCCGCTCTGCCCTGCGACGGCGGAGCATCACGCCGGTGATTCCGACCAAGAGCAATGAGCGGCCCGACCCGGCTTTTGATCGCGACGCCTATCGGGAACGTAATCGGGTCGAGTGCTTGATCAGCAATTAGAAGCAGTTCCGCCGGATCGCCACCCGGTATGAGAAGCGTGCCGTCAACTATCTTGCCATGATCACCATTGCCGCGATCCTTCTATGGCTATGACCTTTGCCGACACGGTCTAGTAAATCGATATCCACAGCAATATCGGCCCCATACCAAGCAACACGCCAAGATAGGCGGATGCACCAATCAGTACGTCAGACAGCTCCTGCCTTCTCCACTCGCTTTCAGCTTCTAAGTCGGTCTCCATGGTTTTCTCCATTGGATGGTGGCTAGATCATCCCTTCGAAAACGGGAGAGTGGAAGCATCAAGTCCAATCAAATATCGACTTCACGTTTCATTCGCGCAATTTAATGGAGAGAGGAGTTACGGAACTGTCGTGCATTGGCTGTCACTGTCACGGTTGGACATTCGCCCAGGCCCGCTGCGCAGGTGTCCCGGTCGATGGGCTAACTGACCTGCCCACCATCCGTGCTCCCAGTCCCCCTATCCCGGTACAAAGGGAACATCCGAACGGCTCTCTCGGCTCCGTTCATGCTAGATGACAACGTGGTGGAAGCCGGCCACGGCAAGCTGAAGCCGCTGATCCGCCCGGCGCGGGGCTTCAAGCCCCTTAAGATGGCCTACGCGACGATCAAGGGTTATGAGGTGATGCGGGCGTTCCGCAAAGGCCAAGCGTCCGGCTTCACCATCACCCGTGACATACGGGGCGAGGTGCGCCTCGTCAAACGCGCCTTCAACCTTGGGCCCGGTGTGCTCGCCGAGGCCGTGCAGTTCATCAGCCAGCAGTTCGAACTCCAGGACGCATAGCGTCGGCAGTAATGGCAGCAACCATCATTTCGCGATTGCCGGCAAACTTTGCAACAGCGCCGTTTGACTACTCCTACGAAGTCCTTGGCCGGACTCTCGGCAGGAGCAAGTCGGAGATATCCCGAGCTCTCCTGCTGCTGAAACTCCCGCGGGCGGTGTGCGACGATTATCACCTTCACAAACCGACCAAAAAGCAATTGTGGGCCATCGCGGAGATTGAAGACATCGACGCGCAGACCAGGACGTGGGGCGGGGGCAAATCTGCCATTGGCAGTCCGGCCTTGCTTTCGCCCTCTGCTCCGGAGAAGTACGATAACGGGAACGGCCTCGATCCCGCGCCCCGGGTTGAGACCCGGTGGGAGAATCCAGATGTTGCCCTCAGCACCCTGCCGAAACGACTCGCCCGACGCATCCAGCAGGCCCACCAAAATGCTGAGCGTTCTTCGCTTTGAACCGAGGCCGCTGTGGAATGGCGATTTGGACATGCTCAACCAAATACGGGAAGACCTAAATGCGGTGATCGAAAGCGCAGACAAGGAATAGCGTTCCACTGTGGAACGCGACGCATTCGGTATTTTTTGGCATGGCTGGCTCCATGCGTTGATAAGATCTGATTGTTCCACAGTGGAACGCTATTTCTAAACAGATATAGCGTTCCACTGTGGAACAGCACCCGCTTTGTTCCAGAAGCGTGGCGTAGAGTTTGGGTGAGATGCTCCTCGTTTTCCGAACAGTCAAATAGGCTTGGTTCGCCCGAAGGACAAGAACGAACACGAGGACGGGGAAGTGGTATCCAGCAGGGTTTAAGGCGAAGACTACACTGGGAGTGATTTGGCGCAATCTTACAGTTTAGCGGTTGGTGCTCAAGCATGGGATGCATCAGACGTTAGGGTCCGGACTCATAACCAGTAGGCGACAGTTGCAGCGATGTGGACGGCGGCCATGAAGTTGGTGGCGGAGCGGTCATAACGAGTGGCGATGCGTCGAAAGTCCTTGCAGCGCCCGAACATGCGCTCGATGACGTTACGGTTCCGGTAGAGGTAGGGAGAGAAGCAGTCTTTCCAGCGCTTGTTGGCGCGTGGCGGGATGTTGGGCGCGACCCCGGCTACTTCGATCTTCCGGCGAACAGCGGCACTGTCGTAGCCCTTGTCACCGTGCAGGAGATTGGTGGCGGGCATCCAGTCGAGCAGACGGTCGCCGGCGGTGCAGTCGGCAACCTGACCGCCGGTCAGCATAAAGGCGAGCGGCCGACCGCGTGGATCGCTCAGGGCGCGTATTTTGGTGGTTCGACCGCCACGGGACTGTCCGATGGCCTGGGCGCTCTCCCCCCTTTGCCGCCGCTCGCCAAAGGTTGGGCGCGCATCCCGGTGGGGTCGATCATCACCTGGGCCGGAGGACCACCCATTGCCGCCAAGGCATGGATGATGTCCTCCCACACGCCCTTGGACGCCCAACAGACGAAGCGGTTGTGGAACGTCTTGCGGGGGCTGTAGACCGGCGGAGCATCCGCCCAGCGCATGAACACCTGAAAGTGAGACGCGAACAAGCCCCCGGACCGCAGCTTCTCAGCCGCCCGATTGGCGTATTCTGGCACGACAGGGCCGCCGGAAACGAGGTGAGGCTGGAGTTCATGCGCCTGCCGGTGTCATCAGCGGCGCGTGGCCGCCTGCGGGCCATTCTCCAGATATGCGCGGGCGTTGATGCCCAGCATCCTGTTGGCGCACTCATCGCCGCAGAGGTTCTTCCGCGGGTCGCCGGTCAGCTGGGTCATGCGGGTGACGTCGATGATCGTGTAGACGCCTTCGTCGCCGCAAGCGGACCCGCCGCAGTTCGAGTTGATGACCAACACCAGGCCCGGCTTGGCCTTGAGGCAAGCGAACATGTTGTGGTCGTTGGCCTGGTGCGTGATGGTCTTGTACTTCCCGTTGACCGTGTTGATGACCTCGATGTGGCCCATGGGCTGGCTGAAGTGGACGTTGTTGCCGCCGATATCGCTGGGCTCGGAGATCTCGGTGATGCCGTTCATGTTCACACGGGCGTCGCCGCAGGTGCCGGAGAGGTTCACCGTCCGCTCCTCGAACTCCAGCCGCATCCCCCATTTCTGCGCGTTGATTTCGTTCAGTTCTGCGTGGGCGCCGACGGGAAGGAGGACCGCCGCGGCAAGCGAGAGCGCCCAGACGGTTGTTTTCAATAAAGTGTGTTTGCCGGTACAGAACACGATGTATCATCTCCACAAGCGCGCGTTGAGCTTGTATAGCATGGTGGAGCGCGCTCCCGCACCGGGGTTTGTTGGATGTTCGGTTTACCCCTCAATGGTTACCGACGGTGTCAGGGTGCGGCGGCGGCCCTGCAAACAGTTGGCGCCATACGGCCGCGCCGAAACAGAACGGGCTGGAGGCGACGAGGATGGAGCCGGTTCCCCAGATCATCCATTCAGGGATGATACCTTCCAGCAGCTTCTTGGCCCCGACGCCGCTGACCAAGCCCGCCAGACCCGTGCGGACCCACGCGGCGTAGGTCCGCTCCGCCGCGAAGACGGTTCAGTCAGCAGCCAACTGGGTTCGGCGGCAAGCACTGTCCACAGAAGGCGCGGGCGGGTTCAGATCTGTCTGCAATCATGATCTTCTGAGCCGGAGGAGGGCCTGCAGAACGCTTGGGGGAGTGTCGGGAATTTCGTGCTCGGCGGGGTTATCCTGAATTCGAAGGAGCCCCTGCATGGCACGACGCAAAGACCCCGTTATCCCGGACGCGATCCTCGACCA
>JAFAFA010000058.1 GCA_023423695.1 Pseudomonadota bacterium
GGTCGTAAGCGGTGAAGGTGGCGCCGCCGGACTCCGCCAGCACCTTCGTGATCGCCGCCGTCAGCGACGTCTTGCCGTGGTCGACGTGGCCGATCGTGCCAACGTTGCAGTGCGGCTTGTTCCGCTCGAACTTTGCCTTGGCCATGGGTTGGTCTCTCCGTTTCTCAATCGTTCCAGCGGTCTTCAGGCCACCTTGGCGCGGACGCCGTCCGCGATGGCCTGTGGCACCGGCTCATAATGGTCGAACTGCATGCTGTACTGCGCGCGGCCCTGACTCATGGAGCGCAGGGAGTTCACATAGCCGAACATGGCCGCCAAGGGAACAAGTCCCGTGACGATTCGCGCGTTGCCGCGCTGGTCCATGCCGGTGATCTGTCCACGGCGACCGTTCAGGTCGCCGATGACGTCGCCCATATAGTCGTCCGGCGTGATGATTTCGACCCGCATCAGCGGCTCCAACAGCGCCGGAGCGGCTTTTGTCATCGCCTCGCGGAAGGCGGTCCGGGCCGCCAGCTCGAAGGCGAGCGGCGAGGAATCCACGTCATGGGCTTCGGCGTCGACAAGGGTCACCTTGACGTCGACGACCGGGTACCCGGCGACGACGCCGTTGCCCCTGGCGGCTTCCAGCCCCCGCTGCACGCCGGCGACATAGTCGCGCGGCAGGGCGGCTGCTCGGTTCTCGAAGACGAAGCCTGCGCTGCGATCCAGCGCTTCCACCTTGAGCGTGACCCGCGCGAACTGCGCACGGTCGCCGGTCTGCCGGGCGTGGGTGTGTTCAACCTCAGCCGCACGCAGCACCGTCTCGCGGTAGGCCACCTTCGGCGCGCCGACAGAGGCGTCGACGCGGAACTCGCGCTTCATCCGGTCGACGACGATGTCGAGGTGCAGTTCGCCCATGCCGCGGATGACGGTCTGCCCGCTTTCGCGGTCGACGGAAATGCGCATCGAAGGGTCTTCATGGCTCAGGCGGTTCAGCGCCGCCGCCATCTTCTCCTGGTCGGCCTCTGTCCGCGGCTCGACCACGATCTCGATCACCGGTTCGGGGACGTCCAGGCGTTCCAGCACGATGGGCTTGGCCGGATCGCACAGCGTGTCGCCGGTCGCCGTGTGCTCCAGTCCGGCGAAGGCAACGATGTCGCCGGTGTGGGCGCGCTCGATGTCCTCGCGGCTGTTGGCGTGCATCAGCAGCATGCGGCCGATCTTCTCGCGCTCGCCCTTCACCGGATTGAGCATCCAATCGCCGACCGTCGCGGTGCCGGAATAGATGCGGCAGAAGGTGAGCGTCCCGACATAGGGGTCGTTCATCACCTTGAAAGCGAGACCGGAGAAGGGGGCGCTGTCGTTGGCCGGCCGCTCTTCGTCGCGCTCGCCGCCGACGGCATGACCCTTGACCGCGCCGATGTCGTTCGGAGCCGGCAGGTAATCGACCACGGCGTCCAGCATCGGCTGGATGCCCTTGTTGCGGAAGGCGGAGCCGCAGAGCACCGGCACCACGGCGGCGGCAATCGTGCCCTTGCGGATCAGCGCGCGCAGGGCGTCGGGTGCAGGCTCCTCGCCGCGCTCCAGATAGGCGGCCATCGCCGCCTCGTCGAGGTCGAGCACAGCCTCCAGCAGCGCCTGACGGGCGCCCGCTGCCGCTTCTGCCAGATCCTCGGGAATGTCCGTGTATTCGAATTCGGCGCCGAGCGTCTCGGCCTTCCAGATGGTGGCGCGCATGGCGACCAAATCGACGACGCCTGAAAAGCTGCCTTCAACGCCGATGGGAAGCTGCAGGACCAGCGGCTTGACACCCAGCCGGTCGGCCATCATGGCGACGCAGTTGGCGAAATCGGCGCCGACGCGGTCCATCTTGTTGACGAAGGCCATGCGGGGCACGCCGTACTTGTCGGCCTGCCTCCACACGGTCTCGGTCTGGGGCTCGACCCCCGCAACCGCGTCGAAGATGGCGACGGCGCCATCGAGGACACGCAACGACCGCTCGACCTCGATGGAGAAATCCACGTGGCCGGGCGTATCGATGATGTTGATGCGGTGGTCGCGCCAGAAACAGGTCGTGGCCGCCGAGGTGATGGTGATGCCCCGCTCCTGCTCCTGCTCCATCCAATCCATGACGGCGGTGCCGTCATTGACCTCGCCCATGCGATAGGACTTGCCGGTGTAGAACAGGATGCGCTCGGTCGTCGTCGTCTTTCCGGCATCGACGTGAGCCATGATGCCGATGTTGCGGTAACGGTCGAGGGCGTGCGAACGGGGCATGCAAAATCACCAGGACAGGCGTGAACCTTACCAGCGGTAGTGCGAGAACGCCTTGTTGGCTTCCGCCATGCGGTGCGTGTCTTCGCGCTTCTTCACGGCGGTGCCGCGCTGGCTGGCAGCGTCGAGCAACTCACCCGACAGACGCTCGGTCATAGTGTTTTCCGAGCGGGCGCGGGCGGCGCTGATCAGCCAACGGATGGCGAGAGCCTGGGCGCGGTCCGAACGGACCTCGACCGGAACCTGGTAGGTCGCACCACCGACGCGGCGGCTGCGCACTTCCAGGTGCGGCTTTACGTTGGCGAGGGCATCGTGGAAGACCTGAACGGGGTCGTTCTTGGTCTTGACCTCGATACGGCCCAGCGCACCGTAGACGATGCCTTCGGCGGCCGACTTCTTGCCGTCCAGCATCAGGCAGTTCATGAACTTCGTCAGGACGCGGTCGCCGTACTTGGCGTCCGGCAGGACTTCACGCTTCTCGGCGCGATGACGACGGGACATCGTGAGTTCTCCTTACTTCGGACGCTTCGCGCCGTACTTCGAACGACGCTGCTTACGATCCTTGACGCCCTGGGTATCCAGCGTGCCGCGAATAATGTGGTAGCGAACGCCGGGAAGATCCTTCACACGACCGCCGCGGATCATGACCACCGAGTGTTCCTGGAGGTTGTGACCCTCACCAGGGATGTAGCTCGTCACCTCGAAGCCGTTCGTCAGACGAACGCGGGCGACCTTACGGAGCGCCGAGTTCGGCTTCTTCGGGGTGGTGGTGTAAACGCGAGTGCAGACGCCACGCTTCTGCGGGCAGGCCTCCATCGCGGGAACCTTGTTGCGCGCGGCCAACGGCTCGCGCGGCTTACGGATCAACTGGTTGATCGTCGGCATATCTGCCCTTCATCCCTTCAAGATCACTCGGCCGGACGAGCCGGACGAAGCAAAAGCCCGCCTGCGAAACGTTGCCGTTCCGAGCGGGCTGAATGAGCGAAAGCCGACCGGAGGACTCCGATCGGCGGGATCGGTGGATTCAAGCGGACGCACGGAGAGCCCCGGCGTCCTTTGAAGTTCGCTGACTTTAGGGAAAGGCCGGGAGAGAGTCAAGAACGGTATTTCCGTCCGGTGACGGCGCCGTGTTGCCTTCCGAAAGCCGAAAGGAAAAGGGCGCGTCCCTTGCGGAACGCGCCCCTTCCCCTACTCGATCAACCCGACGGATCAGGCCGCGGAGCTTTCCTCACCCGGTGTCGGCAGGGCCGGAGTTTCCTCCGGCGCGCCGGCTTCCAAGGCCGCTTCGCGATCACGCTCGGCGGCGATCAGCTTCAGGCGGTTCACCACGGAGCCCGTGCCGGCCGGGATCAGACGGCCGACGATGACGTTCTCCTTCAGGCCTTCCAGGTTGTCGACCTTGCCGCCGACGGCCGCTTCCGTGAGGACGCGGGTGGTTTCCTGGAACGACGCGGCCGAGATGAAGGAGCGCGTCTGCAGGCTGGCCTTGGTGATGCCCTGGAGAACCGGGTGGCCGTGGGCCGGCTGCAGGCCTTCCGCAACGGTCTTCTCGTTCTCCTCGTCGAACTCCTGACGGTCGACCTGCTCGCCCACCAGGAAGGTGGTCTCGCCAGCGTCGGTGATCTCGACCTTCTGCAGCATCTGGCGAACGATCACCTCGATGTGCTTGTCGTTGATCTTCACGCCCTGCAGTCGATAGACGTCCTGGATTTCGTTGATCAGGTAGTCGGCCAAGGCCTCCACACCCATCACCGCCAGGATGTCGTGCGGCACCGGGTTGCCGTCCATCAGCAGATCGCCGCGTTCGACATAGTCACCCTCCTGCACGGAGATGTGCTTGCCCTTCGGGATCAGATACTCCTTCTCGTCACCGCTCTCGTCGTTGCGGACGACGATGCGGCGCTTGGTCTTGTAATCCTTACCGAATTCGACGCGGCCGCTCATTTCCGAGATGATGGCGAAGTCCTTCGGACGACGCGCCTCGAACAGCTCGGCCACGCGCGGCAGACCGCCGGTGATGTCGCGGGTCTTGGACGACTCGCGCGGGATACGCGCCAGCACGTCACCGGCCCGGACCTCGGCACCGTTCTCCACCGACAGGATGGCGTCCACCGACATGAAGTAGCGGGCTTCCAGGCCGTTCGGCAGGGTGATCAGCTCGCCCCGCTCGTCCACCAGCGCGATGCGCGGCTTCAGATCGGCACCGCGCGGCTGCTGGCGCCAGTCGACGACCACCTTGGAGCTGATGCCCGTTGCCTCGTCCATCACCTCGCGCATGGAGATACCTTCCACGAGGTCGATGTAGCGGGCGGTACCGGCACGCTCAGTGATGATCGGCAGGGTGTAGGGATCCCACTCGGCCAGCTTGGCGCCGCGCTCGACCTTCACGCCCTCGTCCGCCAGCAGCTTGGCACCGTACGGCACGCGGTGACGCGCCCGCTCGCGGCCCTGCTCGTCCAGCAGGATGACCTCGGTGCTGCGGCCCATGACGACCGGGATGCCCGACGAGTTCATGACGACGTTGCGGTTGTTGATCCGCACCGTCGCATCGAACGCCGCCTCGATCTGGCTCTGCTCCGCACCGCGCTGCGCCGCACCACCGATGTGGAAGGTACGCATCGTCAGCTGGGTGCCCGGCTCGCCGATCGACTGCGCCGCGATGACGCCGACCGCTTCGCCGGTGTTCACCAGCGTGCCGCGGGCCAGATCACGGCCGTAGCACTTGGCGCAGACGCCGTCGCGGGTCTCGCAGGTCAGGACCGAACGGATCTTGACCGAGTCGATGCCCGACCGCTCGATGCGGTCGACCGTCGGCTCGTCGATCAGGCCGGCGTCCTCGACGATCAGCTCGCCGTTCAGCGGGTCGATCACCGCGCCTACCACCGTGCGGCCGAGGATGCGGTCGCCCAACGGGGAGATGACTTCGCCGCCGTCGATCACCGCCTTGACGGTGATGCCGCGCTCGGTGCCGCAATCATGCTCGACGATGATGGCGTCCTGCGCCACGTCGACCAGACGACGGGTCAGGTAACCGGAGTTCGCCGTCTTCAAGGCGGTGTCGGCCAGCCCCTTGCGGGCGCCGTGGGTGGAGTTGAAGTACTCCAGCACGGTCAGGCCTTCCTTGAAGTTCGAGATGATCGGCGTCTCGATGATCTCGCCCGACGGCTTGGCCATCAGGCCGCGCATGCCGGCCAGCTGGCGGATCTGCGCGGCGGAACCGCGCGCACCGGAGTGGGCCATCATGTACACCGAGTTGACCGGCTTGCCGGCTTCGGTGGTCGAGATCGCCTTCATCATCTCGGAGGCGACCTTTTCGGTGCATTCCGACCAGACGTCGACGACCTTGTTGTACTTCTCGCCCTGGGTGATCAGGCCGTCGAGATACTGCTGCTCGAACTCCTTCACCCGCTCCTTCGACTCGTTGACCAGCTTCTCCTTCGCGGCGGGGATGACCATGTCGTCCTTGCCGAAGGAGATGCCGGCGCGGCAGGCGTGGCCGAAGCCGAGCTTCATCAGGCGATCGGCGAAGATCACCGTCTCCTTCTGGCCGCAGTGGCGGTAGACGGCGTCGATGACGTTGCCGACGTCCTTCTTGGTCAGGACGCGGTTGATCAGCGAGAAGGGCACCTTCGGATGACGCGGCAGCAGTTCCGACAGGAGCATGCGGCCCGGCGTCGTCTCGACGATGCTGATCTGCTCGTTGCCCTCATCGTCCACGCCGACGTAGCGCGCCTTGATCTTCGCATGGATCGACAGGACCTTGGCGTTCAGCGCCTGCTCGATTTCCGAGACGTTGGCGAACACCATGCCCTCGCCCTTCTCGCTCGGGCGGTCCATGGAGATGTAGTAGATGCCGAGCACGATGTCTTGGCTCGGCACGATGATCGGCTTGCCGTTGGCGGGCGACAGGATGTTGTTGGTCGACATCATCAGGACGCGCGCTTCCAGCTGGGCCTCGAGGCTCAGCGGAACGTGCACGGCCATCTGGTCGCCGTCGAAGTCGGCGTTGAAGGCGGTGCAGACCAGCGGGTGCAGCTGGATCGCCTTGCCTTCGATCAGCGTCGGCTCGAACGCCTGGATGCCGAGACGGTGCAGCGTCGGCGCGCGGTTCAGCATCACCGGATGCTCGCGGATGACCTCCTCCAGGATGTCCCACACCTCGGGACGCTCCTTCTCCACCATCCGCTTGGCGGCCTTGATGGTGGAGGCGAGGCCATACAGCTCCAGCTTGGCGTAGATGAAGGGCTTGAACAGCTCCAGCGCCATCTTCTTCGGCAGGCCGCACTGGTGCAGCTTCAGCTCCGGACCGACGACGATGACCGAACGGCCCGAGTAGTCGACGCGCTTGCCGAGCAGGTTCTGTCGGAAGCGGCCCTGCTTGCCCTTCAGCATGTCGGACAGCGACTTCAGCGGACGCTTGTTGGCGCCGGTGATGACGCGGCCACGGCGGCCGTTGTCGAACAGAGCGTCGACGGCCTCCTGCAGCATGCGCTTCTCGTTGCGGACGATGATGTCCGGCGCCTTCAGCTCGATCAGCCGCTTCAGACGGTTGTTGCGGTTGATGACGCGGCGGTACAGGTCGTTCAGATCGGACGTGGCGAAGCGGCCGCCGTCCAGCGGGACCAGCGGACGCAGCTCGGGCGGGATCACCGGAATGACTTCCAGGATCATCCACTCCGGCCGCGACTGCGAGGCCAGGAAGGCGTCGATCAGCTTCAGGCGCTTGACCAGCTTCTTGCGCTTGGCTTCGGAGTTGGTGTCGCGCAGATCCTCACGGCAGCGCTTCTTCTCCTCGTCGAGGTCGAGCGCGGACAGCATGATGCGCAGCGCTTCGGCACCGATCGACGCGGTGAAGGCGTCCTCGCCGTACTCGTCCTGGGCGTTCAGGAACTCTTCCTCGTTCAGCAGCGAATGCAGCTTCAGCGGGGTGAGGCCCGGCTCGATGACGACGTAGTTCTCGAAATAGAGGATGCGCTCCAGATCCTTGAGCGTCATGTCGAGCAGCAGGCCGATGCGGCTCGGCAGCGACTTCAGGAACCAGATGTGCGCAACGGGGGACGCCAGTTCGATATGGCCCATGCGCTCGCGCCGGACCTTCGACAGCGTGACCTCGACGCCGCACTTCTCGCAGATGATGCCGCGATACTTCATGCGCTTGTACTTGCCGCACAAGCACTCGTAATCCTTGATCGGGCCGAAGATGCGGGCGCAGAACAGGCCGTCGCGCTCCGGCTTAAAGGTGCGGTAGTTGATGGTTTCCGGCTTCTTGATCTCGCCGTAGGACCAGGACCGGATCCGCTCGGGGCTCGCGATCTGGATGCGGATCTGATCGAAGCTCTGCGGCCCCTGGACCTGGCCGAAAATGTTCATCAACTCATTCATGACCGTCTCCCGCTGGCATCGCCGCGTTGTCGGTTAAGGGCAGTGCATGACCCCGGAGCGGCGCATCGGCACCGCTCCGGGGTTTGGTCACGTCAGTTCGGCTCAGTAGGACCGCTGGTTCAATTCGACGTTCAGGCCGAGCGAGCGCAGCTCCTTGACCAGCACGTTGAACGACTCCGGAATGCCGGCCTCGAAGTTGTCGTCGCCGCGGACGATGGCCTCGTAGACCTTGGTGCGGCCGGACACGTCGTCCGACTTCACCGTCAGCATCTCCTGCAGCGTGTAGGCGGCGCCGTAGGCTTCGAGCGCCCAGACCTCCATCTCACCGAAGCGCTGACCGCCGAACTGGGCCTTGCCGCCCAGCGGCTGCTGCGTGACCAGCGAGTAGGGGCCGATCGACCGGGCGTGGATCTTGTCGTCCACCAGGTGGTGCAGCTTCAGCATGTAGATGTAGCCGACGGTGACCTTGCGGTCGAAGGTCTCGCCGGTGCGGCCGTCCACCAGCGTCGACTGGCCGGACCGGTCGAAACCGGCGCGCTCCAGATGGACGCAGATGTCCTCCTCGCGGGCGCCGTCGAAGACCGGCGTCGCGAAGGGTACGCCCTTGCGCAGGTTGCCGCCCAGCTCCAGCAGCTCGCCGTCGGTCATGTCGGCGATGTCCTCGTTGTAGGTCACCTCGCCGTACGCCGACTTCAGCGTGCTGCGCAGGGCCTCCAGCTGGGGAGCGCCTTCGGCCTTCTGGCGGATCGCCAGACGGTACTGGTCGACCGCGCGGCCGATCTGCTTGCCGAGACCCGAGGCCGCCCAACCGAGGTGGGTTTCCAGGATCTGACCGACGTTCATGCGCGACGGCACGCCCAGCGGGTTCAGCACCAGATCGACCGGGGTGCCGTCCTCCAGGTAAGGCATGTCCTCCTGCGGGATGATGCGCGAGACGACACCCTTGTTGCCGTGACGGCCGGCCATCTTGTCGCCCGGCTGCAGCTTGCGCTTCACCGCGACGAAGACCTTGACCATCTTCATGACGCCCGGCGGCAGCTCGTCACCGCGCTGCAGCTTGTCGACCTTGTTCTCGAAGCGGTCCTGCAGGGCCTTGATCGAGTCGTCGAACACCTTGCCCAGGTTCTCGACGGTCTCCATCACCTGCTCGTCGGCGATGGCGATCTGGCGCCACAGGCCCTTGGACAGGCCGGCCAGCACCTCGTCGGTGAGGACGGTGCCGCCCTTCATGCCCTTCGGACCGGACTGGGCGGTCTGGCCGATCAGCACTTCCTTGAGGCGGGTGTAGAAGCTGCGCTCCAGGATGCCGCGCTCGTCGTCGCGGTCCTTGGCCAGCTTCTCGATCTCGGCGCGCTCGATCGCCAGGGCGCGCTCGTCCTTGTCGACGCCGCGGCGGCTGAACACGCGGACCTCGACGATGGTGCCGACCACACCCGGCGGCAGGCGCAGCGAGGTGTCGCGGACGTCCGAGGCCTTTTCGCCGAAGATGGCGCGCAGCAGCTTCTCTTCTGGCGTCATCGGGCTTTCGCCCTTCGGCGTCACCTTGCCGACCAGGATGTCGCCCGGACGGACTTCGGCGCCGATGTAGACGATGCCGGCCTCGTCGAGGTTCTTCAGAGCCTCCTCACCCACATTCGGAATGTCGCGGGTGATTTCCTCCTGGCCCAGCTTGGTGTCGCGGGCCATGACCTCGAACTCCTCGATGTGGATCGAGGTGAAGACGTCGTCCTTGACGATGCGCTCGTTGATGAGGATCGAGTCCTCGAAGTTGTAACCGTTCCACGGCATGAACGCGACGAGCACGTTCCGGCCGAGCGCCAGCTCGCCCAGGTCGGTCGACGGGCCGTCGGCCACGATGTCGCCGGCCTTCACCCGGTCTCCCACCTTCACCAGCGGACGCTGGGTGATGCAGGTGTTCTGGTTGGAGCGCTGGAACTTCAGCAGGTTGTAGATGTCAACGCCCGGCGCCGTGCTGTCCGAGCTGTCGGTCGCACGGACGACGATGCGGGTGGCGTCGACCTGGTCGACGATGCCGGAGCGCTTGGCGACGATGGTCACGCCGCTGTCGCGGGCGACGGTCGCCTCCATGCCGGTGCCGACCAGCGGAGCGTCGGCCTTGACCAGCGGCACCGCCTGACGCTGCATGTTGGAGCCCATCAGCGCGCGGTTGGCGTCGTCGTTCTCGAGGAACGGGATCAGCGCCGCGGCGACGGACACCAGCTGCTTCGGCGACACGTCGATCAGGTCGATCGCCTCGGGCCGGAACATCAGGTACTCGCCACCCTGGCGGCAGGACACCAGATCGGCGGCGAAGCTGTTGTCGGGGTTCAGCTCGGCGTTCGCCTGGGCGACGACGTAGCGGCCCTCCTCCATCGCCGACAGATAGACCACCTCGTTGGTGACCTTGCCGTCGATGACCTTGCGGTAGGGGCTCTCGATGAATCCGTACTGGTTCACGCGGGCATAGGTCGCCAGCGAGTTGATCAGACCGATGTTCGGACCTTCGGGGGTCTCAATCGGGCAGATGCGGCCGTAATGCGTGGGGTGCACGTCGCGCACCTCGAAGCCGGCGCGCTCGCGGGTCAGACCGCCCGGGCCCAGCGCCGAGAGACGACGCTTGTGCGTGATCTCGGACAGCGGGTTGGTCTGGTCCATGAACTGCGACAGCTGCGACGAGCCGAAGAACTCGCGCACGGCCGCTGCCGCCGGCTTGGCGTTGATCAGGTCGTGCGGCATCACCGTATCGATCTCGACCGAGCTCATGCGCTCGCGGATCGCACGCTCCATGCGCAGCAGGCCGACGCGGTACTGGTTCTCCATCAGCTCGCCGACCGAGCGGACACGGCGGTTGCCGAGATGGTCGATGTCGTCGATCTCGCCGCGGCCGTCCTTCAGGTTCACCAGAACCTTCAGGATCTCCAGGATGTCCTCCTTGCGGAGAACGCGCATCTGGTCGTCGGTCTGGAAGTTCAGGCGCGCGTTCATCTTCACGCGGCCGACGGCCGAGAGGTCGTAGCGCTCGCTGTCGAAGAACAGTCCCGAGAACAGCGCCTCGGCCGACTCCAGCGTCGGCGGCTCGCCCGGACGCATGACGCGGTAGATGTCGATCAGCGCGTCTTCACGGCTGGCGTTGCGGTCCGCCGACATGGTGTTGCGGATGTAGGCGCCGACGTTCAGATGGTCGATCGCCAGCACCGGCAGCTCGTCGACGCCGGTCTTCTCCAGTTTCTCCAGGTCGCTCGCCGACAGCTCGTCACCGGCTTCGAACAGGACTTCGCCCGTGCGCTCGTTGATGATGTCGACGGCGAGATAGCGGCCGGTCAGCTCCTCGGTGGAGACCTGCTGTTCGGCGAGGCCAGCCTCGACCAGCTTCTTGATGACGCGCGGGGTCATCTTGGTGCCGGCCTCGGCGACGATGGCGCCGGTGGCGGCATCGACCAGGTCGGACGCCAGCTTGACGCCCTTCATGCGCTCGGCGCTGAACGGGGTCTTCCAGCCGCCGGCGGAACGGCTGTAGGTGATGGTGTCGTAGAAGTAGTTGAGGATCTCTTCCTTCGACATGCCCTGCGCCTCGTAAGGCAGCAGGTCCTTACGGTTGGCCTTGCGCTCGGTGCGCAGAGCCTCGGTCTCCGCGCTGTCCAGGGCGAACAGCAGCGTGGTGGCCGGCAGCTTGCGGCGGCGGTCGATGCGCACATAGACGAGATCCTTGGCGTCGAACTCGAAGTCGAGCCAGGAACCGCGATAGGGGATGACGCGCGCGGCGAACAGGTACTTGCCCGACGCGTGGGTCTTGCCCTTGTCATGGTCGAAGAAGACACCCGGGCTGCGGTGCATCTGGGAGACGATGACGCGCTCGGTGCCGTTGATGATGAAGGTGCCGTTGGCCGTCATCAGGGGCATGTCGCCCATGTAGACGTCCTGCTCCTTGATGTCGCGGATCGAACGGAGGCCGGTATCCTCCTCGACGTCGAACACGGACAGGCGCAGGGTGACCTTCAGCGGGGCGGCGAAGGTCATGCCGCGCTGCTGGCACTCCTCGACGTCGTACTTCGGCTGCTCAAGCTCGTACTTGACGAAATCCAGCACCGCGCGGTCGGAGAAGTCCTTGATCGGGAAGACCGACTTGAAGACTTCCTGCAGGCCCAGGTTCGCCCGCTTTTCCGGGGCGACGTCCATTTGCAGGAAGTGGTCGTAGGAGCTGCGCTGCACCTCGATGAGGTTGGGCATCTGGGTGACTTCCGGGATGCGCCCGAAGCTCTTCCGAACACGTTTACGACCCGTAAAGGATTTGGCCATGGATGTCCCCAAACGTCTGTACGTGATGCGCGTTATACCGACCGTTCAACCGACCGTAGGATCAAGCCGACTGGTGTCGACCGGTCCCGAGGGCGCCCGCGCGGGCCATCCCCATGATGGGGACGGAAAGAGCCGGGCCGGGCGAGCCCGGTCCGGCGGAAGGCAGAAAACGCCGTGCGGCGGCCGGTCCCCGAGGGGACCGACCGCCGTCCGGCGTGGTACTTTATGATCCGTACGCAACAAGGTCTTACTTAATATCGACCTTGGCGCCGGCTTCTTCAAGCTGCTTCTTGATCTTGGCGGCCTCGTCCTTCGTGGCGCCTTCCTTGACCGGCTTCGGAGCGCCCTCGACCAGGTCCTTGGCTTCCTTCAGGCCCAGGCCGGTGATCGCACGGACTTCCTTAATCACGTTGATCTTCTTGTCGCCGGCATCGGCGAGGATCACGTTGAACTCGGTCTGCTCTTCGGCCGGAGCGGCAGCGGCAGCGGCCGGGCCGGCGGCGGCGACGGCCACCGGAGCGGCGGCGGAGACGCCCCACTTCTCTTCGAGGAGCTTCGACAGCTCGGCGGCTTCCAGGACGGTCAGGGCCGACAGATCGTCGACGAGCTTCTGCAGATCAGCCATGTTACTACTCCAAACGACTTGAGTTCTGGGGATGTAAGAAACGAGTGACTAGGCCTGGTTAGGCCGCCGCCTCGTCGTCCTTCTTCGCGTAGGCAGCAAGCACGCGGGCGACCTGGCCGCCCGGAGCCTGGAGAACGCCGGCGATACGGGTCGCCGGGGTCTGGATCATGCCCACGAGACGGCCACGCAGTTCGTCCAGCGACGGGAGCGAGGCGAGGGCCTTGACCCCCTCCGCGTCCAGAATCTGGGTGCCGAGGCTGGCGCCGACGATCTTGAGCTTCTCGTTGGTCTTCGCGTAGTCGGCCACCACCTTGGCGGCCGCAACGGGATCCTTCGAGTAGGCGATCGCCGTCGGTCCCTTGAAGAGACCGTCCAGGCCTTCGAACTGCGTCCCCTGAAGGGAACGACGGGCGAGCCGGTTCTTCGTCACTTTGAAGCTGGCGCCAGCAGCCCGAACCTTCGCACGCAGGTCGGTGACTTCCTTCACCGTCAGGCCCAGATGGTGGGTGACCACCACCAGGCCCGTGTCCTGGAGCTTCGATTGCAGAGCCGCGATCGTCGCTTCTTTTTGTGTACGATCCACGGATCGCCTCCTTGCACAGAGGTGTACATGAACCCCCTGCCCTCGCGGGCCGGAGGTCCGGCGAACCTGTCCCAGAAGTCAAGCCGTTCCTGAACCGGGCCGCCCACATGAATGCAGCCGGACCGGAGGGGTAAACGGGTTCAACTCCTGTCTGCGCGGGTGGATTTTAAGCCCTCCCCTTTCCTTTCGGTCGGGGGCTGGCACCAGCGGTCTCGGACAGGGGTGGGTGGGCGCCATTGGGGAAGATCCCCTCAAGCAGTCCACCCGGTCACCGCCGCCGTCCGAAGACAGCGGCGGCGAAACGGGTCGTCAGGCGGCGGCCGGAGCCGACACGCTGGCGAGGTCGAGCTTCAGGCCCGGGCCCATGGTCGACGACAGCGAGACCTTGAGCACATACTGGCCCTTGGCGCCGGTCGGCTTGGCACGGGTGATGGCATCGACGAAGGCGCGGATGTTCTGGACCAGCGCCTCTTCCGAGAAGCTGACCTTGCCCACGCCGGCGTGAACGATACCGGTCTTCTCCGCACGGAACTCCACCGCGCCGGCCTTGGCGGCCTTGACGGCGCCGGCCACGTCGGGGGTCACGGTGCCCAGCTTCGGGTTCGGCATCAGGCCACGCGGGCCGAGCACCTTGCCGAGCTTGCCGACCACGCCCATCATGTCGGGCGAGGCGATGCAGCGGTCGAAGTTGATGTTGCCGGCCAGGATCTGTTCGGCGAGGTCGTCGCCGCCGACCACGTCGGCGCCGGCGGCCAGAGCCTCATCGACCTTGGCGCCACGGGCGAACACCGCCACGCGGACGGTCTTGCCGGTGCCGTTCGGCAGGTTCACGACGCCGCGGACCATCTGGTCGGCGTGGCGCGGATCGATGCCGAGATTCATCGCGATCTCGATGGTCTCGTCGAACTTGGCCTTGGCGGCACCCTTGACCAGGGTGACGGCCTGCTCGAGCGAGTAGAGGTTGTCGCGGTTAACGGTCTTGTAGGCGTCGGTCAGACGCTTGCCCAGCTTCGCCATAGGATCAGCCCTCCACCACTTCGAGGCCCATCGAGCGGGCGGAACCGGCGATCATCGTCGCGGCGGCGTCGACGTCGTGCGCGTTCAGGTCGACCATCTTCTTCTGGGCGATCTCGCGGATCTGCGAGGTCGTGACCTGGCCGACGAAGCCGCCCTTGCCGGGGGTCGTCGAACCCTTGTCCTTGCCGGACGCCTTCTTGAGGAAGTAGCTGACCGGCGGGGTCTTGGTCACGAAGGTGAAGGTGCGGTCGCCGTAGGCGGTGATGACCACGGGAATCGGCATGCCGACTTCCAGGTCCGCCGTCTTGGCGTTGAACGCCTTGCAGAACTCCATGATGTTCAGGCCGCGCTGACCCAGCGCCGGGCCGATGGGCGGCGACGGGTTGGCCTTGCCGGCCGGGACCTGCAGCTTGATGTAACCGACGATTTTCTTCGCCATCTCACAACCTCCTGGGACGACGCGTCACGCTCTCGACCGGTTGGCCCGGCGCGGCGTCGCGGGGTTTTGCGGTTCGGCCATGGCGAGCCTCCCGCAACAGAATGGAGCCACCGATGCAAGCACCGGCAGCTCCGACACGAAAACACTTTGGAACCTTGCGCTCAGATCTTTTCGACCTGCGTGTATTCCAACTCGACCGGCGTGGAGCGGCCGAAGATCGAAACCGCCACCTTGAGGCGGGACTTCTCTTCGTCGACTTCCTCGACGACGCCATTGAACGAGGTGAAGGGGCCGTCGCTCACTCGAACCTGCTCGCCCACCTCGAAGGTGATCGAGGGCTTGGGGCGCTCAAAGCCTTCCTGCACCTGATGAATGATCCGTTCGGCCTCGCGCTGGGAAATCGGCTGCGGCTTGCCGCCGCCACCCAGGAAGTCCGTAACCTTCGGCGTATTCTTCACCAGCGACCAGGATTCGTCGGTCAGGTCCATCTTGACGAGGACGTAGCCGGGGAAGAACTTGCGCTCCGTATTGATCTTGGAACCCCGGCGCACTTCGACCACTTCTTCGGTCGGGACCAGGATTTCCTCGAACTTGTCTTCCAGACCCTTCTGAGCCGCCTTCTCGCGGATGGCCTGGGCGACCTTCTTTTCGAAACCCGAATAGACGTGAACGACGTACCAGCGCGCAGCCATGTCTTAGCCTCCCAGCCCAAGGATCAAGCGAACGGCAACCGCCAGCACCTGATCGACGACGAGGAAGAACAGGGCGGCCAGCACGACCATGACGAAGACCATGGCGGTCGTGATGCCGGTTTCCTTGCGGGTCGGCCAGGTGACCCTGGCTACCTCGCGGCGGACCTCGCGCGCGAATTCTGCGGGATTGACTTTAGCCATCGTGCGAACCGTGCGAGCTCCGAAGCGACTGTGAAGGGCGCCGCTTTTACCCTAACCGTCGTTGAGACGGCCGTTATTGGGACGGGATGGCAGGAGTGGAGGGGCTCGAACCCCCAACCCCCGGTTTTGGAGACCGGTGCTCTACCAATTGAGCTACACTCCTATCTCCGTCCGGCCACACCTTCCGGCGTGGGAGGCCGCTTAAACCATTCTTTCGGCGGCGGTGTCAAGGCCTTTCGACCCGACTTTCGAAAGAACTTTCAGTTCGGCTTCGCGGAAGCCCAACCGTACTCTTTGACCAGATAAAACTCCCCCGCCGAACCAAGGCCCGGCGGGGGAGGCAGGCTTATAGCATCACTCGACGATCTTGGCAACGACGCCGGCGCCGACGGTGCGGCCGCCCTCGCGGATGGCGAAGCGCAGGCCTTCGTCCATGGCGATCGGGGCGATCAGAGCCACGTCCATGGCGACGTTGTCGCCCGGCATCACCATCTCGACGCCTTCCGGCAGCGAGACCATGC
>JAFAFA010000076.1 GCA_023423695.1 Pseudomonadota bacterium
TAGCTCGTCAGGCTCATAACCTGAAGGCCGCAGGTTCAAATCCTGCCCCCGCAACCACCGACACTTGACGCCCCGGTTCGAAAGAGCCGGGGCGTTCGTGCGTCTGGGTTTTGCTCATCCGGGCGGCGCCCTTGCAGACCGCCAGGACGCCGGCCAACTCGCCGTGCAGGCCGGCACCCAACCCCGCACCGGCGGGGGAGGGCGTCGTGCCGGCGGCCGCAGTTCAGAGTGTGTACTCGTAGTACAGCTTGCGTCCTCCGGAGGAAGCAATATCCACTTGCTTCAGAACGGCGCCAAGCGCCTCCGGCAGCGGAGTGTCGGAACGGACGAGGTGTCCTCCAGTCCTGACGGCTAGCGCCTCGACAAGTTCGGGCAGCGGCATGTGATCCCATTTCTTTTTGCGAGCCGCGTCCTGGTCGACGGGGATCATTGCCAGTTGGAGCTTGGTCATTTGCTCCAGGCCCTTCTCGCGCAACGTCGCATTGTGACTGCCATGGTGGCCGACCTTGTAGAAGACCGTTCGGTTCAGCAGGTCGGGTCCGGTCACCCTGCGTCCGTCCACGGACCATTCCAAACCCTGCCATGACAGCCAGTTTCCGACCTGCGCGTCGGCAGCGAACAGCAGCACGTCCCCGTCATCAAGTTCGATCGCGAGGACAAGGCTGGTGTTGTTGGTATCGTTGTCGAGCCGAAGCGCGAGGTCGGTCGAGGCCGCCAAACAATCGCCGTCGATGCGCCGCCACGCGCCGCCGTCTTCACCGCCGCCCCAGTACCGTTCGCTGAAGAACGGGACCTTGCGGGCCACCTCAAGGGGAATGGCGGATTGCGGCCCGAACGGAGCGGACTGCTGCGTGTCGGAATCAATTGCGAGTTCGTCGAGGAACAGGGCCGCCCATTTGTCGATCTCGTCGATCCCATAGGTTTCCGGATCGCGCTTCGAAGGGAGCGACGTTTTCAGCAGCATCTCGTCCTCCGGCGGCCCGAGGACATAGAGCCGTGCCGGTGTTCCGGCGAATGGTGCGGGCGGATCGGTCGGCTTGCAATATCGGGGCGTCTCGACGAACGCGCGAGCGACCTCCATCGCCGCCCGCGTGGAGTGGGTTCCGGCGGCCCCCAGCAATTGTTCGGAGTCGATGTCCTCCCCGAAGAAGTTGAGCAACCCGTTCACCGTATCGGCGGCACCGTCGACGCCGAATTGGCGCATGCGGATGCCGCTTTCAGTCAGGGCCTTGACTGCGGCGTTGCGGCGGGTGACCAGGGCCTGGGCCTTGTCGTCGTCGGGATTCTCTGTCCAGCCGAACCAGACGCTGCCGAAGGTGATCTCCTGGAATTCCTTCCGCGCCTGTACGAAGCCGGAAACATGGTCCCAATGTTCGTGGGTGACCACCAGCAGATCGACGAAGCCGCCGGTCGTCCCGGCGATGTCGGCCACCACCTCCTGCATCCTGGTCTTGGCATTCTCCGTGCCGAGGATCAGTCCGCAGTCGATGAGGATGAACGCCTTTTCGCGTCCATCCACGGGGGCTTCGCGCGGAAGCGTCACCAGGAAGCAATCCCCCAGTCCATGGCAGTACATGCGTATCTTGGCGCGATAGCGGTCGGCCGCGGGATCGGCCGTGGACGCTACGCTGGTCCCGGCAGCCGGCTCGGCGCTCCTGATCGTGGACATCCCGTCCCTCCCTCGTCAATGCTTGCCGTGGAGCAAGGCGAACGGCTCGCTTTCGCTGCAGCGTGCAAAATAGTTCTTGGACAGCGAGACCTCGCCCGATCCGGCAAATCCGAGCTGTCGTTCCACGCGGAGCTTGTGATTGAGCTTCTTGCGGATGAAGTAGCGGACCGCGCCCGTCTTGAGATCGATCAGCAGGGTGCAGCCGCCCTGGACCTTGTTGCGCCAACTCCCGGTCGGCTCCCAAGCCTGGGTGATCTCGACCACGAGATCGGCACGGCTCTGCCCATCCGGGCCGATGCGGCGGGCCGGACGTACGGAATGCACCTCGATGCCGCGGTACCGGCCGGGCAGCTGGCCGATGCTTCCATTCGATTCCCGCGCACGGACAAGGCCAAGCGTCTCGATCTCGCTGTCCGTCACTTCGTCGGGCGACATCAGCCAGCGGTGGAAGATTGCGGCGTTTTCCCGCGACATGTCGAAGGCGGCGCGCCGGTTGGCGCTGAGATCCCAATCCAGGTTCATTGCCTTCAGCACATTCGCGACCTTGCGCAAAGGCTGCGGCGGCGGTTCCCAAACGACCGCGTCCGGCGACAGGTGGCGGACCCCTTCGGCGAAGATCCCGCGGTCGCGGAACGCCGAAACCAGCGCGACGCGGTATGAGCGCTTGTCCTCCGGCACCAGGTCGCGATCGGCGGTTATCACGGCGCGCAGGTAATCGCCGAAGGTGATGTCCACCGGCGGGCAATAGTCGAGGGCGCGGATGCAGATGTCCAGCCAGTGCCGGGCGATCTTTGCGGCCTCCGACGCCAGCTTGTCGGCCAGCCCTGCGGGCAGCGCCCCTTCCGGCAGCACGCCGGAGCCTCCGGTGGCGAGCCGGATGAACTCCGCCGCCCGCATGTCGTAGATCTTCAGGAAGGCATCGAAGACCGCTCCGACCAGCACCGCGCCGCGATCATGGGCTTCCATACTTTCCTTGTAGATGCGCCGCTCGGGCGGCGCGGGTTCCCATTTGCCGTCGGTCACCCTGCCGATGGCGTCGCGCAACGCGCCGTAACCATGTGTCGAACGGCCGAACTGCACGGCCAGCTTGGCCAGCGCGTTCTCACGGCGCAGGTCGCCGCCGGTGCGGGCGATCTCTTCACGCAACGCGTCCGGCAGGGTGAAATGCTGGAACAGCGCCACAATGTCGGCGAACGCCTCGTGGAAAGCCAGAACGTCCGGGTTGCTCGGCTTTCGGAAGCGCCGGTGCAGCCCATCCAGCAACGCATGCGAGGTTTCGTGCGCGATGATGTCGTGCGACAGGCAGGTGAACACCAGACCGCCCGGCAGCAGGCTGTTGGCGTTCCTTTCGGATTCCGGGAAATACCCGAACAGCAGGGCCTTGCGGTCCGGGCTGTAGAAGGCGTTGGCGGTGCGCAAGGCATGGGGATAGAGGCGCAGGCGTCGCACGAACTCCTCGCGCGGCCGGCCGCCCTTGGTCGTCCAGCGCGGCGCCCACAGCGCGACACGTCCCAGCGCACGCTCGAAATGCTCGATCGTGCGCATTGCCACGGCATAGGCCATCTGCTGATGGAATTGCGGGTTGGACTCGGATGGCGCCAAGCCGTTCTGCGGCAGCAGGAAGGAATGGTCGAGGTCCACCGGGGCGTAGCAGTTCCGGCTGGCCGGATCGACATCGATCACCTCGATGTATTCGCCGACAGGGCCAGGTTCGAGCTTCTCCCAACGGACGTCCACGGTGGTCTCGTTGATGGCCAGTGTGGCGAGGTCGGCGCCGGCCGCGGGATCCTGGGCGTAGACACGCAGATGCCGCCGTGCCGGCGGGCGCACCGGGGGGTTCAGCGCATGTTCGAGGAGCATCCGCTGCACGGGGTTCGATGTCTGCTGCGGAAGAGGGGCCGCCGCCGGCACTCCGCCGGGAGACGCATCCTTCAGCAGCGCCTTTTGCAGCCTGTTCCGAAGTGCGCGGGAAATGCCGGGTCGCTCGAGCAAAGCCTCGGCGATCCTGCCCGCTTCCCGGGGATCGGACGGAGGATGGGAAGGATCCGGCAGAAGGGCCTCGACCTCCTTGCTTTGAGAAAGCTGGAGCGCTTCCAGCTCCAGCATGCGCTCCTGGGTCGTCGGCGTCTTGGCGACGCCGAGGCCGGCCAGAATGCGCAGGAGCGGGAAGCTCACCCTGTCCGGTTCCTCGCGCTGCAGACTCGAATCCGGCGGTGGCGGCATGGCGAGCGCGGCGGCGGCGCGCAGCACCCCACGTCCACAGCGCGGGTCCCGCTGCCCTGCCGTTTCGAACAGGGCTTTGCGTACCGCTTCCACGCGCAGCCACGGGCTGTCGGCGGGATACGACTTCAGCGCGTCCCGATGGGTGTGAAGCCACAGTGCGGCGGCCGCCGCGATCTGCGGCGTCGCCGCCGAGGTTCCCGCACCATCGAGGTCCACAACCTCCGGGCAGCCGATCCTGGCCCACGGCACATTGGGCGTGAAAGCCGCCATGGCGGTGGCCATCTTCCGGTCGGGGCCATAGTTGCCGGCCATCCGCCCGTCCCCGAGATCGGCATAGGGTTGGAGGTCGGCCATGATGCCGCAGGCCGCGATGACACGGGCGAAGCGGGCGGGGTAGACGATGTTGCGCGTGGGATGATTGTCGAAATTGTTGCCTGCCGCGGCGACGACGAACACGCCCCGGTCGTACAGCGCGTTGATCGCGTCGGCCCAGGCCTGCGACGGCACCCCGCCCAGGCTCATGGTGACCACGTCGATGCGCGTCTCCGGCTTGTCCGACAATCCGTGGACGTAGTCCAGCGCCTTGGCGATGGCGCTGTTGCGGAACAGCACCACACGGTCGGCGACACGGATCGGGACGATCTCGGCAAGGGGCGCCGCGGCGGCAAGGATGCTCAGCGTTCCCGTACCGTGGCCCAGGTTGGTAAGCAATCCGCTTGTCCGGTCGGTTGCATCGCGTGGAAAGTCCGCATCGACGTAATTGCGCTCCAAATCGCGGAGCAGCGTCTGCGGGACCGTCTTGTGCCGCGGGTCATAGCCGGAGTCCAGTTGCGCTATGCGCACGCGCGGCGCGGCGTCGACCTGCCGGGCGGTCGCCACGGCGTCGTCGAGCTGGGCATGGAGGAGATCGCGGTACCAATTTTCGGCCGTGCCGGCTGGAAACTTCTCGTTGGGCTCTGCCCGGATGCAATCCCTTGCGGCACCGAAGCCCCGCGGCGGCTTCTCTTCGGTCAGCCAGCGCTGTTCGAGGTCCGGTTCGGCGAAAGCGATGTTCTCGGCGCCGGCGATGCCCAGCCCATCACGCAGCAGGGCGTGGCAGACGTCCCAGGCGTTGGCGTCCACGTCGGCCCGCGCGGCGCGCAGAAGGTGCCATGCAGTGGCCGGTGCATCCTCGGCCACGGCCTGACCGTCGAACGCCGGCGTGGGAGGAATGCTCTTGAACAAAGGTTCGACGGTGAGATCGATCCCGCCCGCGCGCACCGAGAATCCCAGCTCCGACGGGAGCGGGCGCATGCGGACGAGGAGCGACAGCCGGCTGGGCTCGTTGCTCATGGCGTTTCACTCCAGCGGAGGTGCAGGGGGCCGGCGGCTCAGATGCCGCTTTTGGGATATGGAAGGTGCTGAGGCGTCGGCAGGGCAGGCTCGTGGTGGGAGCGCAAAGCCAGGTCGCACACCGCGTAGCCCCAGTTGATGAGCCGCTCCTGCAGCCTGTCGTCCATGCGGGCCAGCCGGGTCGGTACCGCCGCCAGTTCCTGGGTGGCCTTGGCGGGGCAGTTGAACGGCGAGGCCGTGGGGAAATCCGCGGCGAGGCTGCGGATGCTCCAGTAGGCGCCCTGGCGCCTCCCGTCGCTGAAGGAGCCGACGACCTGCCGCTTGCGCAGAGCGCGGACCTGATTGTCGATCAGGCTGTTGATCCGAAGGGAATGCCGCGCCCAATCCTCGCGCGGTTCGGGTTCGGGCGCCATTTTCTGGCCGCCGTCGCTTACCAGAACCGTCTTGTGCTTCTTCCAGACCGTCTCCAGGCCGAGATTGTCGTAGACGCCGCCGTCGGTGAGCACCACGCGCGACGTATAGGGCTTCTGCTGCAACGGCGCCTTCGGATCCGGCTGGACCGCCGAGGGGTCGATCTTCAGCACCAGCGGCGACAGCACCGGAGGGAAGGCCGACGAGGCGGCGACCGCGGTGGACAGTGCCAGCGTCGGGTTGAACACCCGCCCGACCTGCCAATCCCCCATATAGGGGCGCGAGAACCGCCAGAGCGACCCCGTTTGCACGTTGGTGGCGTTGATCACGAAGCGGGGTGCGGGGGTGTCCGGCAGATCCTGGAGCGTGGCGCCGCCGTAGAGAATCTCGTCATAGCTGTGTGCGATATGCTCGGCGATGGTTCCGGGCAGGAAGATGCCGCCGATGACGGCGTTGGCGTCGAGGGTGCGGCTCGCCAGTTCGCGCAGGGGCGTCACCACCAGGGGTACGAAATCCTTGTCGACTTCATTGCCGGCGAAGCTCAGCCGTTCCCAGCGCAGGGCGAGCATTGCGGCGGTGATCGACCCGCCGGAGACGCTGGATATGCGAGCCAGCGTCTTCAGGCGCTCAGCCTCGTAAAGCCGCCATAGGACGCCGGTGTGGAAGAGCATGGCGCGATAGCCGCCGCCGGAAAGGCACAATCCGGCGCCGTCCTTCAGCGCTTCGTCATTGTCCCGCGTGTTGACCGGGCTTTCCCGCAGCGACATCGAATCGGCAATATCGGCCATGGCTTCCTCCTCCTCGTTGCGTTGCCTTCCGAATAAGCAGACCCTTTGAAGCAATCATAATACTGGCGAGACCATTTTCATAGTTACTCTCAATATTTCAGAGTTGACATGGAGTCATGATCAAATGCATTCGAGAACATACGGCAGTATGTACAAAGAGGGGCGCCAGATACTGCGCGGATGCACGCTCATGTATTCAAGGCATTCTGATTCCAGATCGTTTCCTCCCTGGATGGACCGGCAAGAGCGGTGAAGACCGCGCTACAAAGCGGGGGCGCCGCGTTTCAATTGAATGCGTGCACTTTAGATTGTATAAGTTCCTCTCATTTGCGCTGAGGAAGGCAGGATATGGATCCGATCGTCATTTCCGTTGATCGTGGCGACCATGCGGAGCGCCTGGGCGCGAATGAGCGGCTTCAGGTGCAAGCATATGGGCAGGTGACCGGCTATCTGCGGACGTCACTCGCCCAGGCGCAGCGGTTGATGGATCGCGAAGGCCGGTCGGCCGAATGGCAGGATGGCCGGGAACTGCCGCGGGTGCATGATGCGATCTTCATCGAAGGCGGGCGCGGGACCGGCAAGACGGCCTTCATCCTGAATCTCGGTTCCCAGGTCCCGGAAGCCGACGCCAGACGGATCCATTTCTGCGAACCGATCGACCCGACGCTGCTGAACGACGGCGAGAGCTTCCTGAACGTCGTGATCGCCAAGCTGCACGACGAGGTGAAGCAGCGCTCC
Organism: Pseudomonadota bacterium; assembly: GCA_023423695.1. Lineage (GTDB taxonomy): Bacteria > Pseudomonadota > Alphaproteobacteria > Azospirillales > Azospirillaceae > Azospirillum. The sequence goes on from JAFAFA010000076.1 coordinate 7,162, forward strand.
GTCAGGTCCGAGCGGCAAGACCGTAGCCACACCGATCACAAGGCTTCCTATTACGAGGCTCTGGAGGCGGTTTCCCATGGCATGGAGGCATTGGAGGGCAAGGACCAGGCGCCCGGCATGGAGCGCATCCTGGTGCACCGCAACGGCCTTGGCCTGCACCGCCACCTGCACCGCTTCTACCGGGAGGTCTGCCATGCCCTGGATTGCGATCTGCTGGTGCTGCCGGTCGACGATGCCGACATGGCACCCCATTGGGCCTTCGAAATCCTCGACGTCATTCGCCGATACTTCGCCTGCCCGCTGATCGTTCCGGTGGTGACTGGCGACATCCGTCAATACCGGCACATCGTTGCCCGCGAGTTCAATGAGAAGCTGAACAAAAACGCCGATCCGAAGTATGACCGGATCGCCGATCTGGCGGAGCAGTATCTCAACAAGGTGCTGCCCATCCATCGCCGCACGCGGCTGCTGACGGTGCCGGAACTGCTGGAGCGGCACACGCTGTCCGTCAAGCAAGGCGAGCGGTCGATCCGTTTCACCACCTTCCGCAATTTCTACAAGCACGTCATCTATCACCGGACCAACGGTGACGAGAGCAGCCAGCCGCCCTTCCTGCCCGACACCACCCGCGGGCTGATCCAATGGCTGCTCGCCACGGCCAAGCCGATCCTCGACGTGGAAGCGCTTCGCGTCATCGAAGCAGACAATTTGGACGATCTGGAAAAGGAAGTTCGCGACGTCGCCAGGAAGTTGTGGGAAAATCCGGACGAAGAGGCGCGCGGTCAGTTCCGCCAAATCGTGGAGGCGGTCAGCGCCTATAATTCCAGCACTGGGCGGTGGCCGGATTATCACCGTGGACAGGCCGATCTGCGGATTGCCGAATCGGTGTTCTTCAGCCGGCCGGCATGGCCGTTACGCAATATGGTATGGTTCGACGCCCTGCGGCAACCTGAGGACCAGGTGGTCTATGAGTGGACGCGAGCGGTTACAGAGGCGCTGGTGGCGGCGAACAACCCGATCCCGCCCGAGCACAAGTTTCCGCGAACCCTGGCACCCTTTCCTCCGCTCGAACCGTTCAGCGTCGATGCGATCTTCTCAAAGGGCGACATGGCGGGGGTGACCGACCCCGAAGCAAGATTCCTTGCCCGTGTGTTCAGCTACAACAACTATTATTCAAGCTACCAGACCACCAACCTGGTCTTCTTCGGGCGGGCTTTCGAAATCGTGATCTCCTCGTTGCTGGGCCGCTACGACGAGACTATCTGCGCCCGCATCCTGCGTGACGCCCCCTATCATTCCTATTTCCGGGCCTTTCCCACCAAGACGCTGGACGATGTCGGCGAAGCGGAAATCGCTGCGATGGCCGGAGACGAGGGGAGGGACGAGTTTCTCAACGCATTCGTCGCGAACGTGCGGAAGTGGCAGACGGAACATGTCGACGCCCTCCCATCCGCACAACTTGTGCAGAAGGCGATGAACAAGGCGTTCAGCGTCTTCGTCCAGATGAAGCAGCGGCGCATCCTGACCGGAGATTCGCTCTTCGACGTCATCGACCGCTGTCGCCGGGTCCTGCTCAACAGCTTCGCCAGCTTCGAAAAGAGCCCGCTCGACGGCGACCCGATCATCGTTCGCCAGAATGTCGCGCTTGAGAAACACCCGACTGAACCCCGGGCCGGCGAGTGGGAAAACGATCCGTCGTTCAGGGTCAACGTCAGGCCTTTGCTTGTGGAAGGAACCGTCACGCGAGCAATTCACGCACATCCCCTTTTCGGAGTGCTCGGACGGAGTGGCGGCGCCGCGAGGGCGTTGATGGTGCGCTCCACCTCGGGTGGCGCAACGAGCGTTCCAAACGGCCAGACACCGGATGGCCCGGAAGAGGTCACGACGCCGGGAATTCGTCTGCGTCGCATAGTTGCCGATCATAAGCGCAATATCGACGCGGCTACGAAAGGCATCAAAAGCGATACCCTCCGAATTGCCGTTGTTTCTGTGATTGAGACAATAAAAAAAGACAAGCAATCAAGGGAGATAAGAAGATATATTATAAATTCTCGACGGCGCAACAAGATGAGCGTTTCCCTTCAGGACCTTCTTAACGCTATTCAGGCACAAGGCGTGGAGGATCACTTCAACAACTGGCTCAACTCATGATTCTTCGCACGCCACTTGACCGCCAGTCCCGCATCGTCCTGCTGCGCTCCGACCGGGTGCTGATGCGGGCGTTGCGGGCGCTGGCGGGCGGAGCGGAGCGGGAGGACTTGACCGATGCGGCGGCGCAGGCGCTGCTGGCGACGGACCCGATGCAGCTGCGCCACCGCGATGTGGAGGCGGCGCTCGACGGGGCGTTCGGCGGCGCCGGGCGGCCGGCTGTCGAGCGGGGGATCTACCGTTTCCAGGCTCTGTACGAACTGGCCGACGAGTTCCTGTTCTTCGACGGGGACCGGTTGACGGCGAGGCCCGAAAAGCTGCTGGACTACGCGGCGCTGATCGCCGAGGTGGAACCGGCGCTGCTGATCGGCAGCCTTCTCGCCGAACGGCTGGACACCGGCGAAGTGACCCCCGCCAGCCTGGATGCGCTGGTCGAGGTCCAATGCCCGCTGGGCATGCCGCGGCACGACGCGGGGCGGCTGCATGTGGACAACCACGTGCATCTGGGAGGCGTCACCTCGGTCGGCCACGCGCTGATGGGATTCGCCATGGGGCGTGCCGACACGGTTTCCGGCTGGACCTTGCCCAAGACATTCCGGGCCGTGTTCGAGACGCATCTGGAACGGCCGATGCCGGCCCTTGCCGCCGCCTTCCGGATGCTGTTCGCTTCCATCCTCCGCTGGGTGATGGCGGGGGCGGAGCCGCGGGCGGTGGAGCCTTGGAGGGAACTGGCGGCCGGACTGCGCCCGGTGGTCCATCGCGGCATGGCCGACGGCGGACCGGCGCCGCTGTCGTTCCATGCGATCGCCGAGATGGAGGGGGCATGGCCAGGCGAGGTCGGACGCACCCTGCTGACCATGGCGGCCCGCCGCGCCATCCAGGGGGATTGGAGCGGTGCCTTCCTGCTGTTCACGACGCTGATTTGCCGGCTGGACCGCCGGACGCCGATGTCGGCGCGCTCTCCGCGGCTCGCCCTGATCGGCTTCGTGCATCTGATGCATGCCCTGCGTGATGCCATGATCATGCACGGACTCGGCCTCGACTCCTTCGTCGAATATTTCAATTCCCGGGCGCGCACGCTGCAGGCGGACCAGTTCCGCCGGCTGCGCTGGATGATCGGCCACCACGAGCTTCGCGCCGACATCAAGACCACCTGGGTGGACCGGGCCGGCCTGCGATACTATGCCAGCGAGTCGAGCGGGGCGGCCAGGACGGAGCACCAGGACTCCCATCCCTGGCAGCGCTACCACCTTTCCTATCACTTCGTCCGCAAGGCGCCCGGACGGAGCGCCCTCACGAACGAGCACCTGCGCTTCCGGGCGCGCCGCCTGGAGATCCGGCAGGAAGCCTTCAGGCTGCGCCGCCGGCTCGCCATATCGGAGTTCCAGGAGACGCCTGCGGTTGTGGCCGGACGCCGGGTGTGCCAGGAAATGACCAGCCGCGTCCGCAGTTTCGACGTCGCCGGCAACGAGAACGACGAGCCGATCGAACTCTTCGCCTCCACCTTGCGCTGGCTGCGCGAGAAGCCGCTGATCCAGTTGGACCGTGGGGACCATCTGGCCCCTCGGCGTTCGCTCAGCATCCACGCCGGTGAGGATTTCGATCACCTCGTGGGTGGGCTGCGCCATCTTGATGAAACCGTGCGCTTCTGCAACATGGGGCCTGGCGACCGCATCGGGCATGCGCTGGCGCTTGGGCTTCAGCCGCGAGCCTGGGCCGAGCGGCAGGGCAGGGCCTTCGTGCCGCTGGAGACGCATTTCGACAATCTCGTCTGGCTGTGGCACCACGCGACCACACTGTCGCGCGGGGTGGTGGCGGCCGGCGGCATCCTACCGGGGCTGGAGCGCCGCATCGCGTACTACGCCCGCCGCCTCGGCCTGCCGAACCGGGATCCGGAGATCCACCACCGGGCTTGGGGGTGGCGCCGTAACTGCGCAATCGCGCTGGGTTTGTGGGCGGACGATTCCCGACTGAGCGATGCCCGCTATTGGGTTCCCGACGCCCGTGCCGCCACCGATGTCCGGGATCCGGCCCATCGCGAATTCATGGACTATCTGTACCAGCGTCGCCCGAACAGGGCGCAGCGGATTACCGTCCTGCTGGGTGAGGACGGGCCGCCGGAAGACGAGCGCGATTGCTTCAGCATGCAAGACCTCGAGTTCGTCGAGGCGCTCCAGGACCATTTGATGACCGAGTATGACACCAGGGGAATCGTCATCGAGGCATGCCCGTCTTCCAATGTCTTCATCGGGCGTATCGCCGACGTGTCGGAGCATCCCTGTTTGCGCTGGTATCCGCCGCACCCCGATCTGCTGGAGGCGGGTAGGCCGTTCAATCGCTTCGGCCTGCGCAAAGGGCCGGTCAAGCTGTGCCTGAACACCGACGATCCCGGCGTCTTTCCCACCACCATCGCCACCGAGCACCGTTTGATCGCCCATGCTGCGCGCGAGCGTTTCGGGTTGTCGCAGTGGGATGCCGAGACCTGGATAGACCGGCTGCGTCTTATCGGTATCGCCGTATTTGACCAAGCCCACGCCGAAATCCGCTACCGTCCGGCATCATCGTCGGGCACGCCCTCTGGAAGGGACAGATAGGCATTCAATTGCCCTTGGGTCCGATTGAGGTGGCGAACGACGGCTATCGAGTTCGCGATCACCCCGGGCGCGGCCGGATCGCGGGGACGTCGGTCGATCCGAGCGGTTATCAGGCTACGTTCGGCGTCAGCACCGTCTGTCTCGTGATCGCCGCCCGTCCGGCCCTCATGTGCCCCGGTGGCGCAGCGCGTCGACGAGCAGGGCGAAGGCCGGCGAGGACTGCCGCCGGCTCGGGTAGTACAGGTGGTATCCGGACCAGAGGGGGCACCAGTCCTCCAGCACGCGCCGGAGGCGTCCTTCCTCGAGATGCGGCCTCGCCAGATCCTCAGGCACATGGGCGAGCCCGAAGCCGGCCACCGCTGCGTTGAGGATGTGAAGGATGCTGTTGAAGACGAGTTGGCCGTCCACCCGCACCCGCAGTTCGTGGCCGTCCTTCTCGAACTCCCACGCATAGATCCCCCCGTGCGTGGGAAGCCGCAAAGTGACGCAGGTGTGGCCGATCAGGTCCTGCGGCGTCCCCGGCACCGGGTGCCCGGCAAAATAGGAGGGCGCTCCAACCACCGCGAAACGGATGTCGGGCCCGATCCGCGCCGAGATCATGTCCTTGGCCACCTGTTCGCCGAGGCGGACGCCGGCGTCATACCGCTCGGCCACGATATCGGACAGGCCGTAGTCGTTGATGAGTTCGACCTTGATGTCCGGATACGCGCGCAGGAACGGCTGCAGCTTCGGCCAGAGGAGGACGTCGATCGCGTAATCGGTGGCGGTGATCCGGATGGAGCCGGCCGGGGTGTCCCGGAACTCGCTCAGGGCGTCGAGTTCGGCCTCGATCTCGTCGAAGCGGGGACCGATGGTCAGCAGCAGGCGTTCGCCCGCGTCCGTCGGGGAGACGCTGCGGGTGGTGCGGGTCAGCAGCCGAATGCCGAGCCGCTCCTCGAGCTGGCGGACGGTATGGCTGAGTGCCGACTGCGAGACGCCGAGCTTGGCGGCCGCCCTGGTGAAGCTCTGCTCCCGCGCGACGGCCAGGAAGGCGATGAGATCGTTGACGTTCTCGCGCGGCATCGAAGAAGCCCTTTCATGGGATCGGGCGAGTTCCGGCACTGTAGCGGAAACCGGGCCGTCACGTTATCGCCATCCCGCACATCATTCATGAGCGGTATCGATAGACCCATGTGCGATCCAGCACCTATTCGCCGGCGCCTGCACCGACCAGATTATCGCTCGACAGCAGCCCCACATGTGCAGCGACCGGAGGATCGAAACCATGAACATCACACGCGTCGGCTCGCAGCCGTCCACCAAGGGGCCGGAAGAGTGGTTCACCGGCACGGTCCGCATCGACCCGCTCTTCCAGGCGAACGCCCCTGCACGCGCGATGGCCGCCAGCGTCACGTTCGAGCCCGGCGCCCGAACCGCTTGGCACACCCATCCGCTGGGGCAGACCCTGATCGTCACGGCCGGCGTCGGCAGGGTGCAGCGGGAGGGAGGCCCGGTCGAGGAGATCCGTCCCGGCGACGTGATCTGGTTTCCTCCCGGGGAGAAGCACTGGCACGGCGCCTCGCCCACCACCTTCATGACGCACATCGCCATCCAGGAGCAGCTCGACGGCAAGGCTGTCGACTGGATGGAGAAGGTCACCGACGAGCAGTACCGCAAGTAAGCGAAGCGGATCGGCGAAGGCCCCGCCCGTCCGCGGGATGCAAACGCGTTGCATGGTTTCAAGTGAAACGATATGGTTGGGCCAACCGATCAATTGCGGCCATATCGGACGATGCTTCGATGGAGGCCGCGCCTGGGGAGAAACGGGATGTCCAAGAACTTTGCCTCGCATGCCGACCTGGAGGAAAAGGCGGTCAGCTTCGACCGACTGTCAGACAACGCCTATGCCTATACGGCGGAGGGCGATCCCAACACCGGTATCGTCATCGGCGACGACGCGGTGATGGTGATCGACACCCAGGCGACGCCGGTGATGGCGCAGGACGTCATCCGCCGCATCCGCGAGGTCACCGACAAGCCGATCCGCCATGTCGTGCTGTCGCATTACCATGCGGTGCGCGTGCTGGGCGCGTCCGGCTATGCGCCGGAGCAGATCATCGCCAGCGAGGACACCCGCGACCTGATCGTCGAGCGCGGCGAAGCCGACATGGCGAGCGAGATCGGACGCTTCCCCCGCCTGTTCCGCGCCGTCGAATCGGTCCCCGGTCTCACTTGGCCGACCATCACCTTCCGCGGCCACATGACGATGTGGCTGGGCTCGCTGGAGGTGCAGTTGCTGCAACTCGGCCGTGGCCACAGCAAGGGCGACACGGTGGTGTGGCTGCCGCAGCAGAAGATCCTGTTCTCCGGCGACCTCGTCGAATACGGCGCCACGCCCTATTGCGGCGACGCCTATTTCACCCATTGGCCGGCGACGCTCGACGCCATCGCCGCGCTGAAGCCGGAAAAGCTGGTGCCCGGCCGAGGCGCCGCCCTGACCACGTCGGAACAGGTGGAGGAGGGGCTGCGCGGCACCCGCGCCTTCACCAGCGAACTGTTCGAACTGGTGAAGCAGGGTGTCGCCGCCGGCAAGGATCTGCGGGCGATCTACAAGGACACCTACGCCGCGCTGAAGCCGAAATTCGGCCATTGGGTGATCTTCGACCACTGCATGCCCTTCAACGTCACCCGCGCCTATGACGAGGCGACGCAGTACCCCGACCCCCGCATCTGGACCGCCGAGCGCGACCTGGAGATGTGGCGCCAGCTGGAGGGCTGACGCCACCGGCCCTGATCAGGGGGTCAGAAGCACGCGGACATGGCGCTTGCGGCCGGCCGACAGGACGGCGGTGGCGGTGAGCGCCGCCGCCTCGTCGGTCACCGGCTCGCCGTCCAGCCGGGCGCCGCCTTCGCGGATCAGGCGGCGTGCCGCGCCTTTCGAGGCGCACAGGCCGGCCGCCACCAGCGCGTCGACCAGCGGCACGCCGTCGGCCCCCTCGCGCCGCAGGGTGACTTCCGGCAGGCCGTCGCCGTTCGCCGCGAAGGGCGACCCGGCCGCCGCGGCCGCCTTTTCGGCCTCCGCCGTCCCGTGGCACAGGCGGGTGGCCTCGGTCGCCAGGACGATCTTCGCCTCGTTGATCTCGGCTCCCTGGAGCCGCTCCAGCCGGGCGATCTCGTCCAGCGGCAGTTCGGTGAACAGGCGCAGGAAGCGGCCGACATCGGCATCCTCGGTGTTGCGCCAGAACTGCCAGAAGTCGAAGGGGCTGCGGGCATCGGCGTTCAGCCACACCGCGCCACCGGCGGTCTTGCCCATCTTGGTGCCCGACGCGGTGGTCAGCAGCGGCGTGGTCAGGCCGAACAGCTCGCGCCGTTCCACCCGGCGGGCCAGCTCGATGCCGTTGACGATGTTGCCCCACTGGTCCGACCCGCCCATCTGGAGCAGGCAGCCGTGCCGCCGCGACAGCTCCAGGAAATCATAGGCCTGGAGGATCATGTAGTTGAACTCCAGGAAGGTCAGCGGCTGCTCGCGCTCCATGCGCTGGCGCACCGACTCGAAGCTCAGCATGCGGTTGATGGTGAAATGGCGGCCGACGTCGCGCAGGAAGGGCACGTAATCCAGCCCGTCCAGCCAGTCGGCATTGTCCACCATCATGGCGTCGGCCGGTCCATCCCCGAAGGTCATGTACTGGCCGAAGACGCGGCGCAGCCCTGCGGCGTTGGCGGCGATCTGCGCGTCGTCCAGCATCGGCCGCGTGGTGTCGCGGAAGCTGGGGTCGCCGATCTTGGTGGTGCCGCCGCCGATCAGCACGATCGGGCGGTTGCCGGTGCGCTGAAGCCAGCGCAGCGCCATGATCGACAGCAGATGCCCGACATGCAGGCTGGCCGCCGTGGCGTCGAAGCCGACATAGGCGGTCAGCACGCCGCCCGGCGCCGCGCCGGCAAGGCCCGACAGGTCGGCGGCCGGGTCGCTGCACTGATGAAGGAAGCCGCGCTCGCGCAGGATGCGGAGGAACTCGGCGGCGCTGGATTTGGAAGACATGGGACAGGTCTCTTGCGGATGGACCGTTGCCGTCCGGAGACTGTCTCTATCGGGAAGAGGACCATGGCCGCCGGACTTGCGACGGCATGGTTTCGGGTATGACCGATCAACGCCGCGCTATGTGAGCGGCGGATAATACATCGGAGCGGTGAGGGCGATGCGGTCGGTCATGGAGCCTTCACTACACCGGTATGCCGGAAAGGTCCACCCCCGGCAGCTCAATGCTGGCAACCGCTCAGCGCCGGCCGAGCAGCTGGCGGCGGGCGAGCGCGCGGTGAAGCTGCATGCGCTGGGACACGGTGCGGGGACGGGCGCCACGGATTCCGGGGGCGAACAGCCCGTCCAGGTTCTGCCCGAACATCTCCCAGCTGCGCAGTGGTCCGGTGTCGATGTGCAGGAAGTGCGAGCGCGGATACCAGCCGACCCCGCCGCGCTTGAGCTCCAGCGCGCTGCGATGCGCATCGGGCAGGCGGGAGGGGAGGGTGATGTCCAGCGCGCGGCCCAGGAGATGCTGGCTGTGCTCCGCCACGCCCAGGCTGCGCGCGGCCAGCATGGCGTTGGTCTCCGGTGTGCGGAAGGCCGACAGGATGGTCGCCTTGCTCTGCCCGACCGCTTCCATGATGTCGGCGAGGAAATCGAGCGTGCCGACGTCGATCGGCCCCTCCTTGTTGGCGCGGTGGTCGCGCAGCAGCTTGGAAAGGTCGGCCATCGCGTCGGGCAGCGGACCGGAGGCGTCGCGGTAGGGCCCTTCGAACGTCTCGCCGGTGTGCTGGTTCCTGAGGCTGAGGCGGCGGGGTGCCGCGGGCGCGGCCAGCGCGCGGTCCGACATCAGGACAAGCGCTCCGCAGCCGATCAGCAGGCTGCGGCGCTTCAGGGAGAGAGGCGAGGAGGACATGAAGGGGGCGGGTCTTTCAGCAGGGCACCGTCACGTCAACAAATTGGAGAGCGATTCGCAATTGCAAAGTGGTGGAGCATGGCCCGGCTGCACGGAAAGCAGGGGCCTCCGCCGCTCACAGCAGGCGCTGGGCCTTGAAGCTGGTGTGGCGCCCGCCCTTGCCGATCACCAGATGGTCGTGGACGATCAACCCGACGGCATTGGCGGCGCGCACGATCTCCTTGGTCATCTCGATGTCGGCCCGGCTGGGGGTGGGGTCGCCGGACGGGTGGTTGTGCACCAGGATTACGGCGGCCGCCGACAGCTCCAGCGCCCGCTTCACCACCTCGCGCGGGTAGACGGGGGTGTGGTCGATGGTGCCGCGCTGCTGCACCTCGTCGGCGATCAGCGTGTTCTTGCGGTCGAGGAACAGCAGGCGGAACTGTTCCGTCGGCTCATGCGCCATGGCGGCGGAGCAATAGTCGAGCAGCGCCTGCCAGGAGGCCAGCACCGGCCGGTCGATCACCCGCTGCTGCAGGGCGCGCAGGGCGGCGGCCCCGACGATGCGGACGATGGCGACGGCGTTGTCGGTGCCGAGCGACACGCCTTCCGCCTTCAGGCCGCGCAGCCGTTCCGGCGGCGCGTTGACCACGCCCCACAGGTCGCCGAAGGTACGGATCAGCAGCTTGGCCAGCGGCTTCACGTCGCGCCGCAGGTTCACTGCGAACAGCACCATCTCCAGCAGTTCGTAATCGTCCAGCGCGTCCGGCCCACGGTCGAGGAAGCGGCGGCGAAGCCGCTCGCGATGGTCGATGTAGTGAGGGTCGTCGCCGCCATCCTCGTCGCTGGTTTCGCCCGCGGTTTCGGAAACGGTCCCGCCGGCCGCATCGTCAGGGGAGAGGGGGTTTCCGGCTTCCTCCACCTCCACGCCCGCAGCGGCGGTCGAGGACAGCAGCTCGGGAAAGGGAAGCAGACCGGCGGTCATGCCGGCATCGTCCAGTTCCGTTCCGCTCCGCGTGTTTCCAGCCTTCCGGCTGCGTCCCGTCGTCTTGCGTTCTGCCATCGATCATCGCCCAACGGTCATCGCCATGCATTTGTATGGCGACGACTATAGCCTCTCGTCGCGCGAGCGCACAGGGGTGCTGCTCGCGCATTCGGAGAGGGGTGATCCGGGTCAGTCGGCGAGGCCGGTTTCACGATCCGCCTGCCGGTCGGGCAGCATGCGGCCGAGCACGCCGTCGCGGCGGACGAGATGATGCCACAGCGCGGCGGCCATATGCAGCGCGGCCAGGGCGAGAATCAGGTTGGCGGCAAGTTCGTGAATATCCTTCACCGTACGGCCCAAATTGCGGTCGGCCGCGACCGGGGAGGGAATCGTGAAGAGGTCGAAGAAGGTCAGCGCATCGCCGCGCAGCCAAGTCAGCGCCACCCCGACCAGCGGGACCGCCAGCATCAGGGCATAGAGCCCCAGGTGAACCAGATGGGACGCGCCGCGCTCGGCCGGCGTCATGGTGGGCGGCAGCGCCGGGATGCCGCGGGTGAGGCGCAGCCCGAGCCGCGCCAGGACCAGCCCGAGCAGAAGCAGGCCGAAGGAGATGTGCAGCCACCAGATCGTGGCGCGCATCGGGTGGCCGCGCTCGTAGAACTCCTCGCCGAAGGTCAGCAGATAGAGGCCGACGATGAGAAGGGCGATCAGCCAGTGCAGGGATTTCTGGGCCGGGCTGTAGGCGGTGACGGTCATGGCGATTCTCCGGATGGAGGGGAGGGTCGCCGCCCGGTCTAGACCGCCCAGCTTACGCGCCGCTTACAAGCCGCCGGCCGTGGCGGCCTCCGCCGGCGATGCGTCAGTCCGCCGCAGCTGGAGGGGAAAGCGCAGGGTGAAGGTGGTGCCGCCACCCGGCGTGTCACCGATGGAGACGCCGCCGCCATGTGCGGCCATGGTGCGCGCGACGATGGAAAGCCCGAGGCCCGCGCCGCCGGACTCCGCGCTCGCCGTATCCCGGTCGCGGTCGCCCTGCCAGAAGCGTTCGAAGACCTGGGAGCGGAGGGCGGGCGGGATTCCGGGGCCGCGGTCGATCACCCGCAACAGCGGTTCGCCCGTGGCGGAGACCGCCACCTCGATGCTGACCGTGCTGTCGGCGGGGGCATGGCAAACGGCATTCTCTACGAGGTTGCGCAGGGCGCGGAACAGCGGGTCGTGAGCGCCGCGCACCGGCAGGGGAGCCTCCCGTCCGACGACCTCGATCCCACGGCGCCTGCCCAAGGCCAGCGGGGCAATGTGGGCCGCGACCTCCACCGCAAGCGCGCTCAGGTCGACGCTGTCGCCCGGTGCGATCCGCAAGGCGTCCAGCCGGGCGAGGTCGAGCAACTGGTCCACCAGCCGGGTCATGCCGGCGACATCCGCCCGGATCGGGGCACCGGGCGTGCCGATCAGCGCCAGATGGGCATCCAGCACCGCCAGCGGCGTGCGCAGCTCGTGCGCGGCGTCGGCGATGAAGCTGCGCTGGGCCCGGTAGCCGGCTTCCAGACGGTCCAGCGCCTGGTTCACCGCGCGGACCAGCGGCAGAACCTCGCGCGGCATGCCGTCTTCCGGCAGGCGTTCCGACACGCTGTCCGGCCCGATCGCAGCGGCACGGGCGGAGGCACGGCGCAGGGGCCGCAGGCCGCGATGGATGATGACGAGGTTGACGAGGATCAGAACCAGGGCGAAGGGCAGCCAGATCCAGCCGAAATGCTCGACGAACTCCTCCAGCAGCCACTCGATGTGCAGCTCCTCCTCGCCGGAGACCACTTGGATCCACAGGCGGCGGTCGCCGATCTCGATGCGGCGGCTCAATCCGTAGAGCGCCGGTTCGCCGTCGCGCGCCGGCACCCGGAAGACGCTGTGCGACCGCCCGGACCCGGTCGGGTCGAGCGGGCCCGCCACCCCGTCGGAGCCGAGCAGCAGCCGTCCGTCACCGTCGACGATGGCGAAGGAGGCGGCATTCACCCGCAGCATCGCACGGACCGGCTCCGGCAGGGTGGCGACCAGCCGGTCGTCGGGCCCGCGCACCGCCTTCTCGATCACGCGGGCGACGCCGGACAGGGTGCGCTGGCGCATCCGGTCGTGGGTGTCCTTGAATTCGACATAGAGCAGCAGCGCCGTGGTCGCGACCGCCAGCAGCGTGACCAGGACGAGCCAGCGCGCGATGGCGGCCATCAGGGAGGGCGGCTGCCTGCCGGTCATCCGCCGCTCCCTGCGCCGCTGCCCCCATCGGCTCCGGGCGGGTCCTCGATCAGGATATAGCCGATGCCGCGCAGGGTCTGGACGCCGGCGCTGGCGCCCGCCGCCTGCAGGCGCTTGCGCAGCCGGTGGATCAGCACCTCCACCGCGTTGGAGCCGACCTCCTCACCGAAGCCGTAGAGGCCGTTTTCCAGCGCCGCCTTCGACACCACGCGGCCGGCTCGGCGCAGCAGAAGTTCCAGCGCGTCCAGTTCGCGACGGCTGAGGTCCAGCGGCAGGCTGCCGACGGTCGCCAGCCGGCTGGCCGAATCGAGGGCGATGTTCCCCGTCTGCAGCACCAATCCCAGCGCCGCCCCCGGCCGCCGCAAGAGGGCGCGGATGCGCGCCACCAGCTCTTCCAACGCGAAGGGCTTCAGCAGGTAATCGTCGGCCCCCAGGTTGAGGCCCCGAACCCGGTCGTCCACCGTGTCGCGGGCGGTCAGGATCAGCACCGGCGTGGTGTCGGCCTTCGCCCGCAGGGCGGACAGCAGGGTCAGCCCGTCGGCGTCGGGCAGGCCGAGGTCGAGCAGCACGGCGTCGAAGCCGGCGACCGCCAGGGCGGCCGACGCCTCCTCCGCACTGTGGACGAGGTCGACGGCGAAACCGGCCTTGCGCAGCCCCTCAGCGGTCAGGGACGCGAGCCGGCGGTTGTCTTCGATCAGCAGCAGCCGCAAGGCGGGGGCCTTCCAGAACCGGTGGGGAGGCGGAGTGCCGTGCCACGACTCTCCCCTTTTTGCCCCGCTGCCGCAAGCCGGGGCAAGAAAAAGGGCCTTTCCCCGGCGGATGGGGAAAGGCCCTTTTCCGTCATCGGGAGGCGGTCAGACGATGGCGGTGTCCGGGATGGTGCCGGTCAGCACGGCGCGGACGTTGTCGGCGATCATGTGGCCGGTGCGGACGCGCGCCTCGTCGGTGGTCGCGCCGATGTGCGGCGTCAGGATCAGGTTCGGCACGCCCTGGAACGGGTTGCCGGCCGGCAGCGGTTCCGTCACGAAGACGTCCAGCAGGGCGCCGCCGAGATGGCCGTCCTTCAATGCCGCGGCCAGCGCCGTCTCGTCGACGATGCCGCCGCGTGCGACGTTGACCAGGATGGTGCCGGGCTTCAGCCGGGCGATCACCTCGGCGCTGACCAGATTGTGGGTTTCCGGCGTGTAGGGCAGGTGGAGCGACAGTGCGTCGGCGGTGTCCCAGATGCGGTCGAACGATACCTTCTCCACCCCCATGCGGGCCCAGACCGGATCCTCGGCCGGCACATGCGGGTCGGCGGCGATCACCGTCATGTCCAGCCCCTGGGCGCGGCGGGCGACATGGCGGCCGATGCGGCCGAAGCCGACGATGCCCAGGGTCTTGCCCGACACCTCGCGCCCGATCAGCCGGCCGCGCGGCCATTTGCCGGCTGCCACGTCGGGCGTGGCGAAATAGGTGGTGCCGCGCACCAGCATCATCAGGCCGGCGATGGCCAGTTCGGCCACCGACACTTCGTTGGCGCCGGTGGCGGGCAGGACGGCGATGCCGCGCTCCCGGCAGGCCGGCACGTCGATGTTGTCCAGCCCGACGCCCAGCCGGCCGACTGCCTTAAGGTCTGGGAAGGCGTCGAAGAAGGCGCCGCGGATCTCCGTCTCGTTGCGGATGCAGATGGCGCGGGCGGTGCTGCCCATCGCGTACAGCTCGTCCAGGCGCTTGTAGAGCGTCTCGTCGTAATGGACGTCGAAGTCGCGGCGCAGATCGTCGACGGCGCTGGGTTGCATGAATTCTGAAATGATGATGTCGGGCATGGCGGGGGCTTCAGTCGAATGGGAGAAGGAAGGCGATCAGAGCGTGATGCCGGCGGCGTCCAGGTAGGGCTTCAGGTTCAGAAGCTCGATCGTCGTTTCCCCGGCTTCCAGCTTGTGGCGGTAGGCCTCTTCCGCGGCCTCGCGGGTGGCGGCCTTCTCCAGCGTGTCGGCGGCCAAGGCCTGGGGCACCACCACCACGCCGTCGTCGTCGGCGACCACGATGTCGCCGGCCGACACCATCACGCCGCCGCAGACGATCGTCGTGTTGACGTCGCCCTTGGCGTCGGTCTTGTTGGTGCCCTTCATGTTGGTTCCACGGCAGAAGACCGGGAAGCCCATGTCGCGGATGGCGGCCGCGTCGCGCACGCAGCCGTCGATCACCAGCCCGCCCAGGCCGCGGGCGATGGCCGACGCGGTCAGCACGTCGCCCCAGGGGCCGGCGTCGGTCATGCCCTTGAAATCGACGACCAGGATGTCGCCCGGCTTGGCCAGCGCCACTGCGATGTGGATCATCAGGTTGTCGGTCGGCCCGCAGGACACGGTCAGCGCCGGCCCGCACAGCCGCATTCCGGGAAACAGCGGCTTGATCGCGTGGCCCATGGCGCCCTTCTTGCCCATCGCCTCGTGCAGGGTGGCGGGGGATTGGGCGCGCAGAGCCTCCACCGTCGCGGCGTCGGGGCGGACGAAATCCTTGTGAACGGTCATGCCGGGAACTGCCTTTCGGAAATGAGCGGCAAACGGCCGGTTTCGCGCCGAATGCGTCTTAAAGAGCGTGAAGCGCTGCATATAAGCAAGTAATAGAATATTTAGAGGTAGCTGAGAATATCCAAACGGTGGTTGATCCGCGGAAAATCGCCTCTACGATGGGCGGGCCGCAAGATGGCGCCGGGCTGGCGTCTGGCAATCGATAAAAAGCAATTTAAAGATGCCGCATCCGGCTGCGCGGCGGTTCCGGGACGGTCCCGGCTGTTCAGCGGATGCGAACCCAAGGAGGCGATGTATGGATACGAACGCGCGTCCCGCCATGCGGGCTGGATCGACAGGAACGGCCGCCAATCCGGCCGGAGCCGGGCGGTTCGGGGCCCTGTCGCGCGGACTGCGGCGTGCCGCCCGGCTGGCCGGCGCAGCCGGAATGGCCGTCTCCGCGCTGGCTGCGGCCTTCGCGCTGGCCGGGCCGGGCGCGGCCTGGGCGGCCTATCCGGAGAAGCCGATCACCCTGATCGTCGGCTATGCGGCCGGCGGCGGCTCCGACTTCATCGTCCGCTCGCTCGCCCCCTTCATCGAGAAGGAGCTGGGCGGCAGCACCCGTGTCATCGTGATGAACCGTCCCGGTGCCGGCGGCGAGATCGGCTTCGCCGCCATCGCCGACGCCGCCCCCGACGGCTACACCATCGGACTGATCAACTCGCCCAACGTCGTGACGATCCCGATCGAACGCCAGGCCCGCTTCTCGCTGGACCGCCTCGACCCGCTCTACAACCTGGTCGACGATCCCGGCTCCTTCGTCGTCCACAAGGACAGCCCCTACCAGACGCTGGCCGACGTCGCCGCCTTCGCCAAGGCCAATCCCAACAGCGTGACGGTCGGCACCACCGGCATCGGATCGGACGACCATCTGGCCATGCTGATGTTCCAGCGCCTGACCCAGACCCGGCTGACCCATGTGCCCTTCCCGGGCAGCGCCGACGCCCACCGTGCGCTTCTGGGCCGGCACATCCAGGTGACCTCGATGAACATCGGCGAATCGGCGCGGGCGCGGGAAGGCGATCCCATCCGCATCCTGGGCGTGATGACCGAAGAGCGGTCGGTCCAGGCCTCCGACGTGCCGTCCTTCAAGGAACTGGGATTCGACGTGAAGATGGCGTCGCTGCGTGGTCTGGCCGCGCCGGTCGGGCTGCCGCCGGACATCCGGACCAAGCTGGTGGATGCCATCGGCAAGGCCGTCCTGCATCCGGAATTCCAGGAGATCGCCCGCAAGGCCTATCAGCCGCTGCGCCTGCTGCCCTCCGACCAGTATGCCGCGGAACTGAAGACCCAGGAGGCGACCTTCCGCGCCATGTGGAAGGAAACGCCATGGCTGAAATGACGATCGCCGCACGGATCGGCGAGAAGGCCATGCGGACATGAAAAAGGGCGCCGGCGATCGGCCGGCGCCCTTTCCGTTGGTGCGGAGGCTTACTTCAGCCAGGGGTTCGTGGCCCACAGCTCGCGCAGTTCCTTGGTCGAGTCGGCCAGTTCGGCGGCATACTTCTCCGGCGGCAGCAGGCGGACCGGCTGGTACAGCTCCTTCGCCTTGGCCTGGAAACCCGGATCGTTGGCAGCCTTGTCCAGCGCATCGACCAGCTTGGTGCGGACGTCTGGCGGCAACCCCTTCGGGGCGGCGATGCCGCGCAGCGACGACATCAGCGCATTGAAGCCCTGGTCCTTGAAGGTGGCGACGTCGGGAGCCTGCTCCACCTTCTTCTCGGCCATCACGCCGAGAACGGCGATCGGGTCCTTCTGCTTGTACTGCATCGCCTCGCCGATGTTCACGGCGCTCAGCATGATCTTCTTGTTGGCCAGTGCCGCTTCGTTGGCGGCGGAGCCCTGGAAGGGCACATGGGTGAAGGTCACGCCGGCTTGGCGCTGGAACACCAGCATCGCCAGATGGTCGTCGGAGCCGATGCCGGTGGTGCCGACCGTCACGCCGTTCGGGTTGGCCTTGGCGAAGGTCACCACGTCGGTCAGCGTCTTGAACTGCCCTTCGTTGTGGACAGCGAAAGAGCTGGGATCGTCGACCAGATTGTAGAGCGGGTCGAGGCGGTCCAACGAATAGCGCGCCTGGCGTTCGATCGGGATGGCGTTGACGTTGGGCGAGTTGATGGCGCCGATGGTGTAGCCGTCGGGGGCGGCGTCGGCGATGGCGGCGAAACCGATCTCGCCGCCGGCACCCGGCTTGTTCACCACCTCGACCCGGGCGCCGTCGCCCAGCTGCTTCTCAAGGAAGGGCGCCAGGGCGCGAATCAGCAGGTCGGTGCCGCCACCGGCGCCGAAGGCCACGATCATCGTGACCGGCTTCTCCGGATAGGCCGCCTCGGCGTTCGTGGCCGACATGAACATCGCGCCGGCCGCAGCCGCCAGGGTCAGAGACTTCCAGAACTTCATGATCCCCCCTTTGATGATGCGCCATGCGCGGCGGGCCGGAGTCGGCACGCCACGCATGGGACTAGGGCTGCGCCGACCCGGCACGGCGCGGATCGACAGCCATCCCGACAGGTTTGGCTGTAATCGCGTGGAATGCCGGCGCCGACGCCGCTGAGTACCTGAGGATGTTCCTACATCAGCAAGAACAGTCCTTCAATCCCGCAGCATACGATTCCGCATCATCGCGTCAATACACCGCAGAGTATTGAGAATGATTGATGGGTGTGACGTGGTGATGCAAATAAGTACTGTGTATTGGCTCGAAAGGTGGATGGATTTTGTTGGGATTGGCTTGCGCAAGGGAAGTCGAAGGGCGCTGGCAGACAGTCATCTCACGCCCGCCACCCGTCAGCGGCGCCTAACGCCCAGTTGTATATCTTCCGTGCCGCCTGCCGGATCTTCCGCAGATTTTCTCTTTATTGGAGAACATAGCGATGTATGGCATCTAAACGATACATGACGCATTTCTCGCTTCCCGCAGCTGTCGTTCCGTTGATGCGGATGTGGCGCGAAAGGCGGCCGGCGCTGGCCGCTGTTTTGGGGGCATTCCCGGGCGTTGACAGTCGGTGGGCACCGCACTATGGTGCGCGCCTTCAATCGAGCCGCCGAGCGTTCAGGAACAGCATCATGAAAATCGTCAACTCCCTGAAGTCGATGAAGACGCGCCATAAGGCCTGCCGCGTGATCCGCCGCAAGGGCCGCGTCTACGTCATCAACAAGCAGAACCCCCGTTTCAAGGCCCGCCAGGGCTGATCGATCCGCAAGGATCGATCGACTGCGAGGCCGGGCATTGCGCCCAGCCTCTCCGTCATCGGGTGTTTACGCAAGAGCCGCGCCTTCGGGTGCGGCTCTTGCGTTTTGAGGTCCCGGCATCCGATTGCCGCATCGTCTTGTATTAGGATCCCGGCGGATGGTACGTGTGGCGGACGAGTTCGCCGCAACGGGAAAAGGACCGCCCGCCATGAAGATGCCGGTGCCGGACAGCGGGGTGATCGCCCGCCGCCGGGAGATCGTGGAGGCGCTGCGCGCCATCGTTCCCGGCGAAGGCGTGATCGTCGACGAGAACGAGCTGCGCGCCTATGAATGCGACGGGCTGACCGCCTACCGCCAGCTGCCGATGGTTGCCGTTCTGCCCAGCACGGTGGAACAGGTGTCGCAGGTACTGAAGGCCTGCAAGGCGATGGGGGTGAAGGTGGTGCCGCGCGGCGCCGGCACCTCGCTGTCCGGCGGCGCGCTGCCGCTGGCCGACGGCGTGCTGCTCGGCATGGGCAAGTTCAAGCGCATCCTCGACATCGACTACGCGAATCGCTGCGTCACCGTGCAGCCGGGTGTGACCAACCTCGGCATCTCCAACGCGGTCGCGCATGAGGGCTTCTATTACGCCCCCGACCCCTCCAGCCAGATCGCCTGCACCATCGGCGGCAACATCGCCGAGAATTCCGGCGGCGTGCATTGCCTGAAATACGGGCTGACCACCAACAACGTGCTGGGGTTGGAGATGGTGCTGATGGACGGCACCGTCATCGGGCTTGGCGGCAAGCATCTGGACGCCGGCGGCTATGACCTGATGGGCATCGTCACCGGGTCGGAAGGGCTGCTGGGCGTGGTGACCGAGGTCACGGTGCGCATCCTGAAGAAGCCGGCGACCGCCCGCGCGGTGTTGCTCGGCTTTCCCAGCAGCGAGCAGGGCGGCGACTGCGTGGCGGCCATCATCGCCGCCGGCATCATCCCCGGCGGCATGGAGATGATGGACCGACCCGCCATCCACGCGGCGGAGGCCTTCGTCCATGCCGGCTACCCGCTGGACGTCGAGGCGCTGCTGATCGTCGAACTGGACGGCCCGGCGGCGGAGGTCGACCATCTGATCGACCGGGTGGAGGCCATCGCGCGGGACAAGGGCGCCTGCTATGCCCGCGTCTCGAACAGCGAGGAGGAGCGGCTGGCCTTCTGGGCCGGGCGCAAGGCCGCCTTCCCGGCGGTGGGGCGGATCAGTCCCGACTACTACTGCATGGACGGCACCATCCCGCGCAAGGCGCTGCCCTTGGTGCTGCAGCGGATGCAGGAGATGTCGGACCGCTGCGGCCTGCGCGTCGCCAACGTCTTCCATGCCGGCGACGGCAATTTGCACCCGCTGATCCTCTACGACGCCAACAAGCCGGGCGAGCTGGAGGCGGCGGAGGAGTTCGGCAACGACATCCTGCGCCTGTGCGTCGAGGTCGGCGGCGTGCTGACCGGCGAGCATGGCGTCGGTGTCGAGAAGCGCGACCTGATGACCGACCAGTTCGACGAGGCCGACCTCCAGCAGCAGCAGCGGCTGAAATGCGCCTTCGACCCCGACGGTCTGCTGAACCCCGGCAAGGTCTTCCCCACGCTGCACCGCTGCGCCGAGCTTGGCCGGCTGCACGTCCACCAGGGGGAACTGCGCTTCCCCGACATCCCGCGCTTCTGAAGGGCCGCCGCTCGCCATGACCATCACCACCATGAAGCCGGAAAATGCCGCGCAGGCAGCCGACGCGGTGCGCTGGGCGCTGTCGGCCGGCGAACCGCTGGAAATTCTCGGCAGCGGCAGCCGCCGCGGGCTGGGGCGCCCGGTGCAGGCCGGCCACGCGCTCGACCTGTCGGGCCTGTCGGGCGTCATCGCCTATGAGCCGGAGGAGCTGGTGCTGACTGCGCTTGCCGGCACGCCGATGGACCTGATCCGCGCCATGCTGGCCGAGCGCGGGCAGCATCTCGCCTTCGAGCCGCCGGAGGGGGGAACCTTGGGCGGGCTGGTCGCCAGCGGGCTGGCCGGGCCGCGGCGCATCTCCGCCGGTTCCGCCCGTGACCACACGCTGGGCATCGCCGGGGTCAGCGGCCGGGCGGAGGCCTACAAGGGCGGCGGCAAGGTGGTGAAGAACGTCACCGGCTATGACGTGCCCAAGCTGATGGCGGGCTCCTTCGGCACGCTGACCGCGCTGACGGAGATCACGGTGAAGGTTCTGCCGGCGCCGGAGGACACCGCGACGCTGCTGCTGTTCGGGCTGGACGACGCGGCGGCGGTGGCGATGCTCGACCGGGCATTGCGCAGCCCCTACGAGGTATCGGGCGCCGCCCATCTGCCGGCGGGGATCGCCGCGCGGTCGGGCGTGTCCGCCGTGGCCGGGGCGGGCGGGGCGGTGACGCTGGTGCGGCTGGAGGGCTTCGGCCCGTCGGTCGCCGCGCGCGTGACGATGCTGCGCGAGGAACTGCGGGCCGACGCGGTACTCGGCCGCGACGAGTCGCTGGTGCTCTGGCGCGAGGTGAGGGATGGGGCGGGGATGGGT
The DNA here is from genome assembly GCA_023423695.1 of Pseudomonadota bacterium. Taxonomy (GTDB): domain Bacteria; phylum Pseudomonadota; class Alphaproteobacteria; order Azospirillales; family Azospirillaceae; genus Azospirillum. Next base: position 28,315 of record JAFAFA010000076.1, read on the forward strand.
GCGGCTACGGCCCCCCACCCTAACCCTCCCCCGCTGGGCGGGGGAGGGGACTACCGCCACCCTTCCGCATCAGCACCTGACTCCCTCCCCCGCCCAGCGGGGGAGGGTCGGGGTGGGGGCACGGGTGGCGACACGCACCTCTGGAAGCTCTCTGTCCCCCCCTCCGCCGGGCCGTCCACCGTCGCCGCCATCCGCCGCACGCTGGACGTCGAAGCCTTCTACGACTGGGGCGGCGGGCTGGTCTGGCTGGCGGCACCACCCGACTCGGGCGCAACCATCCGCGCCGCCCTTTCCGTCGGCGGCCACGCCACGCTGGTGCGGGCGCCGGAGGCGGTGCGCGCGGCGACGGACGTGTTCCAGCCCTTGCCCGAGCCGCTGATGGCGCTCAGCCGCCGGGTCAAGGAAAGCTTCGACCCCAAGGGCATCCTCAACCCCGGCCGCATGTATGCGGGGCTGTAACGGGAAGACCGACCTCGATGCAAACGAACTTCTCGCTGGCCCAACTGGCCGACGCCGCGATCCGCGACTCGGAACAGATCCTGCGCAAATGCGTGCATTGCGGCTTCTGCACCGCGACCTGTCCGACCTACACCATCCTGGGTGACGAGCTGGACAGCCCGCGCGGCCGCATCTACCAGATCAAGGACATGCTGGAGAAGGGCGGGCCGCCGCCCGACAGCACGGTCAAGCACATCGACCGCTGCCTGTCCTGCCTGTCCTGCATGACGACCTGCCCGTCGGGCGTCCATTACATGCATCTGGTCGATCACGCCCGCGCCCATATCGAGGCGACCCACACCCGCCCGCCGTCCGACCGGGCGGTGCGCGACCTGATCGCGCGGGTGCTGCCCAATCCGCGGCTGTTCCGGATGGCCTTGCTGGGCGCATCGCTCGGCCGGCCCTTCCGCGCCATGCTGCCCAAGCGTCTGTCGGCCATGCTGGCGCTGACCCCGGCCAGCGTTCCGGCGCCGAGCTACAGCGACCGGCCCGGCGTCCATCCGGCCGAGGGACCGCGCAAGAAGCGCGTCGCCCTGCTGATCGGCTGCGCCCAGCAGGTGCTGGCCCCACAGATCAACGAGGCGACCATCCGCCTGCTGACCCGTCACGGGGTGGAGGTGGTGGTGTCGAAGGGAGCCGACTGCTGCGGCGCCTTGACGCACCACATGGGCAAGGAGGACCTCGCCCACGCCGCCGCGAAGAAGACCATCGACGCCTGGACCAGGGAGATCGAGGGCGAAGGGCTGGACGCCATCGTCATCAACGCGTCCGGCTGCGGCACCAGCGTGAAGGACTACGGCCATATGTTCCGGGAGGACTCCGCATACGCTGTCAAGGCGGCGCGGGTGGCGGATCTCGCCAAGGACGTCACCGAACTGATGGACGAAATCGGGCTGGCGCGGCCGGTGGTGGAGACCGGGCAGGCCGTTGCCTATCATTCCGCCTGTTCCATGCAGCACGGCCAGCGCATCAAGGAGCCGCCGCGCGCCCTGCTGCGCGCCGCCGGCTTCCTGGTGAAGGAGATCCCCGACGCGCATCTCTGCTGCGGATCGGCCGGCACTTACAACATGCTTCAGCCCGAACTGGCGGGGGAACTGCGGAACCGCAAGGTCACGGCCATCGAAAGCACGCAGGCGCAGGCGGTGGCGGCCGGCAATCTCGGCTGCATCACCCAGATCGCGTCCGGAACCGGCCTGCCGGTGGTCCACACGGTGGAGTTGCTGGACTGGGCGACCGGCGGCCCGATGCCTGAGGCGCTGGCCGGCAAGGCGGCCTTCCGGCAGGGCGGGGCGCGGGCGGCCTGAGACCGGCCGTGGGATAAGAAGGGACGGCGGCGGCGCGTGCCGGCGCGGGCGGAGCCGGGGGTTTCATACCCCCACAATTCTGTGTTTATCTGCGTTCATCTGTGTCAGAAGATCCGCCCGTTTCACCGCCTTCCGTCCCAGCCCCATTCCGTTCAGGTCATCCCCTTGTCCTTGCCACCGTCCTCCTCGCCACCCACGGAAAACATCGGCATGAGCGCCGGCTATGGAATCACCCATCGCCTGTCGGCCTGGGGCGTTCACATCTTCACGGCCAGCGGCGCCGTGCTGGGGCTGCTCGGCCTGCTGGCGGCGGCGGCAGGCGATGCCAAGCTGTGCCTGATGTGGCTGGGCATCGCGCTGGTCGTCGACGGCGTGGACGGCACGCTGGCCCGCCGCGTCTCGGTCAAGCAGGTGCTGCCGGGCATCGACGGGTCGGCGCTGGACCTCGTCATCGACTACCTGACCTATGTCGTGGTGCCGGCGGTGTTCATCCACCGCTTCGGCCTGCTGCCGGAGGGGCTGGTCAGCATCGGGCTGGCCGCCTGGATCCTGCTGACCTCGCTCTACTGCTTCGCCAATGTCGGGATGAAGAGCGGCGACAATTACTTCGTCGGCTTCCCGGCGATCTGGAACGTCGTCGCCCTCTATCTCTGGCTGCTCGACCTCAATCCCTGGTTCAATGCGGCGGTGGTGGTGGCGTTGGGGCTGCTGACCTTCACCACGGTCAAGTTCCTCCACCCCTTCCGGGTCAAGGCGCTGATGGCGCTGAACATTGCGGTGACCACGGTGTGGCTGCTCTGCTGCATCGCGCTGGTGGTGCTGGAACCGGCGCGTCCGGGCTGGCTGTTCGGCCTGTGGCTGGCGACCTCCGTCTATTACGCCGCGGTCTGCGCTTGGCGGAGTCTGCGCGGTCCCTGATCCCGGGAATTCCGGGGGTGCGGAACAGCTTTGCGTGACGAGCGTTGCCTGGACGGCAAGTCCAACGGCAAACCCGGCGCAGCAGAGAGGATCCCGCCTTGGCCACGGTTCACCCGATCCGGATCGGCACCGCCGGCTGGAGCATCCCCAAGCTGTCCGCCCCGGCCTTTCCCGCCGAGGGCACCCATCTGGAACGCACCGCCCGCGTCATGGCGATGACCGAGGTGAACAGCAGCTTCTACCGTCCGCACAAGCCGGAGACCTGGGCGCGCTGGGCCGCCTCCACCCCGCCCGCATTCCGCTTCGCGGTGAAGCTGCCCAAGGCGATCAGCCACGAGGCCCGGCTGGTGGGCGCCGACGCCGCGTTGGAACGCTTCCTGGCGGAGGCCGGGATGCTCGGCGACCGCTTCGGTCCGCTGCTGGTCCAACTGCCGCCCAGCCTGCGCTTCGACCGCGGGGTCGCGGAGGATTTCTTCACGCTGCTGCGCGCCCGCTTCGACGGTGACGTGGTGTGCGAGCCGCGCCATGCCTCCTGGTTCACCGATGAATCTCAGTCCCTGCTGATTGCCCACCGCGTCGCCCGCGTCGCCGCCGATCCGGCCCCGGTTCCGGGGGCCGGGGAGCCGGGCGGCTGGGACGGACTGCGCTATTGGCGGCTGCACGGATCGCCGGTGATCTACCGCTCGGCCTACGAGCCGGCGGTGCTGGACGCGCTGGCCGGGCGGTTACGGCAAGAGGCGGCGCTGCGGCCGGTCTGGTGCGTCTTCGACAACACCGCCGATTTCCATGCCGTGGACGACGCGCTGGCGACGATGGAGCGGCTGCGGGGCCGGTCATAGGCGCAATTCTCTATCGGGCGATCCCCCAGCACGACCGAGACAGTGCATCGTTGCGAGGCTATCCTGCCGCGAACCGCCCCCGATAGGAGGGGCAACGGCGTGCAGGCGGTGCGGTTATGGAGTTCGTTGTCCTACTGTTGATCTTCGGCTTCATCACCCACCGGCTCGACCGGCGGCTGAAGGCGCAGGAAGCGGAGATCGCCACGCTGCGCGGCCGGCTGGACAAGGCATTGGCCGGCGCCGCCCCTCTGCAGGCGTCCCCACCCGTCGAGGCGGCCTCCGAGGCGCTGGAGGAAGCGTCGGCGGAGCAAATCTCCGAACCCGTCCTTGCCGCTGAAGCGGCTCCCCCGTCCGACGAGGCCGTGCAGCCTGCGGCACCGGAACCCGCCGCAACACCATCCGCTGCGCCGCCGCGGACTGGCTGGCGCGAGTTGGAGGAATCGCTGGCCTCGCGCTGGCTGATCTGGCTCGGCGGCGGCACCATGGCGCTGGCGGCGGCCTTCTTCATCAAGCTGTCGGTGGAGCATGGCTGGCTCGGGCCGGGCGTGCGGGTGGCGCTGGGGCTGCTCGCCGGTTTCGGGCTGATGGTGGGCGGCGAATGGCTGCGCCGCCGGCCGTCCCAACGCGCCGTCGCGGCGCTCCGCCCGGATTACGTGCCGCCGGCCCTGACCGCCGCCGGCCTGTTCACCGCCTTCGCCAGCGTCTATGGCGGCTTCGCCCTGTTCGACCTGTTCGCGCCGCTGGTCGCCTTCGCGCTGCTGGCGGCGCTGTCGCTGGTCGGCATCGGGTTGTCACTGCTGCAGGGGCCGTTCATCGCCGCGCTGGGGCTGCTGGCCGGCTATGTCACGCCGCTTCTGATCCCGTCCGACAATCCGGACCCCTGGGGCCTGTTCGCCTATCTGCTGGCGCTGAACGGGGCCGGCATGGCGGTGGTGCTGTATCGCCGCTGGCGCTGGCTCGGCTGGGGGGCGCTGGCCGGTGCGGCGCTCTGGCCGCTGGTGTGGATGATCGACCCGTGGCGCAGCGGCGACGCGCTGCCGACCGGCCTCTACCTGCTGCTGACCTCCGCCCTGTTCCTGGTTCCGGCCGTGCTGGGCGTGGTCGCGGGCACTGCCGAGGACCGGCTGGCGGAGCCGGCGCCCGCCACCGGCTGGCGCCGGGCGCTGCCCGACTGGATCCGGCGCAAGCAACGCCATCCCGTCGACCGGCTGGCGATGATGGCGATGCGGGTGTTCGGGGTGCTGGTCGCCGCCGTCACCTGGAGCGACAGGCATGACGCCGTGTCGCTGATCGTTCTGACCCTGTTCGCGCTTCTCGCCATAGCCGCCGGCCGGCGGACCGAGCGGATCGCCGGCGTCGCCTGGATCGCCGGGCTGACCGTGCTGCTGTCGCTGGCGCCCTGGAGCATGCCCTATGTCCCGTCCAGCCCGCCGCCGCTGAACGCGGAGGGCCAGCCGCTGATCGTCGCCGATCCCGCCGGCTATCCGGCGGAGGTCGTGCGTTTCCTGTGGGTGGCGGGCGGCTTCGCGGCGCTGTTCGGCATCGGCGGTTTCGCCGCCTTGTGGGGCGCGCGGCGGGCGGCGCTGTGGGCGTCGCTGTCGGCCCTGGTGCCTCTCGCCCTGCTGACGCTGGCCTACGCCCAGGTGATGCCGCCGGAGACCGCCATCGGCTGGCCGGCTGCGGCCCTTGCGCTGGCGGCCCTGCTGGTCGCCGGCACCACGCCGCTGGCCCGCCATCGCCACCGGCCGGGCGCTTCGCTTGGGCTGGCCGCCTTCGCCGCCGGGGCGAGCGGCGCCATTTCGCTCGGCGCCACCATGACCCTGCAGGAGGCGTGGCTGACCGTGGCGCTGGCGATGCAGGTGCCGGTGCTGGCTTGGCTGGAGCGGCGGATGACCCTGCGCGAGCTGCGCGGGGTCGCCCTGCTGGTGGCGGTCGCCGTGCTGGTGCGCCTGGCGATCAACCCCTATGTGCTGGATTACGAAGGCTATGCCTGGATCGCCTACGGCTATGGCCTGCCGGCGCTGGGCTTCCTGGTGGCGGCGCGCCTGATGCGGACGGCGCCGGACGGGAAAGGCGACGATCTGGTGGTGATGGTGCTGGAGGCCGGCGCCCTGATCTTCACCACCCTGATGCTGTCGCTGGGCATCCATCGCTGGATGGCCGGCAGCCTGGAGGCGGAGCCGTCCGGCCTGACGGAGGTGGCGCTGCACACCCTGTCCTGGCTGGGCCTCGGCCTGCTGCTGGCCGCCGACCGGCGGTGGAGCGCGCGGCCGGTGGCGGTGTGGGGCCGGCGCCTGCTGGTCCTGCTGGCCGCCGCGACCGCCTTCTTCCTGCATCTGCTGGGGATGAACCCGCTGTGGAATTTCGAATGGGTCGGTACCTGGCCGGTGGTCAACCGGCTGCTGCTGGCCTATGGCGCGCCGGCCGTCCTGCTGCTGCTCTACCTGTGGTACGACCCGCCGCCGTCGCGCAGCCTGCGGAGCGCCGCGCCGGTCCTGCCGATGCTGCTGATCGCCATGAACCTCGCGCTGGAGATCCGCCGCGCCTTCCAGGGGCCGATCCTGTCCGGCTTCGAGACGTCGGATGCCGAATGGTACAGCTATTCCGTCGGCTTCCTGCTGTTCGCGGTGGCGATGCTGGTGGCGGGCATCCGCTTCGGCTGGGGCTGGATGCGCCATGCCGGGCTGGTGCTGGTGCTGGCGGTGGTCGCCAAGGTGTTCCTCAGCGACATGTCGGATTTGGAAGGGATGTACCGCGTCGCCTCCTTCCTCGGCCTCGGCGTCTCGCTGGTCGGCATCGGCTGGCTGTACCAGCGGCTGCTGCGCCCACCCGCCGCCGGCACCCCGACGGAGCCGAAGCCGTCGCAATCTCCTGCGGATGATCTGTCCACGGACAATCTGTTGGACCAACGGACGCATTGACAGGCCGCGCGGGGAACGCTCCCATACGGTGAAGGATGGGCCGGGGATGAACCCGGCCCGTGCACACGGAGGAGCAGCGCTCATGGCAAGCGAGACGCACGGCAACGCCTATCCCATCCTCCCCGACGGCGAGGAGGGCTTCACCGTCGAGGCGGCGCGGATGAAGTTCGGCCCCGGCATGCTGGCCGAGCTGGGCGGCGATGCGGTTTCGCTGGGCATGACGCGGGTTGCGCTGTTCACCGATCCGCGGGTGGCGGCGACGGCGCCCTTCGCCATGGCGCTGGAGTCGCTGAAGCGGGCGGGCATGGACCCGGTGGTCTATGACCGCTGCCGGGTGGAGCCGACCAGCGCGTCCTTCCTCGACGCCGCCGATTTCGCGCGGGATGGCGGCTTCGACGGCTATGTCTCCATCGGCGGCGGGTCGGTGATCGATACCGCCAAGGCGGCGAACCTCTACGCCACATATCCCGCCGACTTCCTCGCATACGTCAACAAGCCGCTGGGGGAGGGCGTCCCGGTCCCCGGCCCGGTCAAGCCGCACATCGCCTGCCCGACCACCTGCGGCACCGGCAGCGAGACCACCGGCGTCGCCATCTTCGACCATGTCGAAAAGCAGGTGAAGACCGGCATCTCGTCGCGCTTCCTGCGGCCGAGCCTCGCCGTCGTCGATCCGCGCACCATCGACAGCCTGCCGCCCGGCGCCATCGCCGCCACCGGCTTCGACGTGCTGACCCACGCCATCGAGAGCCACACCGCGCGGCCCTTCCGCTCCCGCCCGCGCCCTGAATCGCCGACGGCCCGCCCGCCCTACCAGGGCGCCAACCCGTGGTCGGACATTGGCAGCCTGCAGGCGATCCGGCTGGGCGGGCAGTGGCTGGAACGGGCGGTCAACGACCCCGACTGCCTGGAGGCGCGCGACGCCCTGATGTTCGCGGCGACGCTGGCCGGTCTGGCCTTCGGCAATGCCGGCGTCCACATCCCGCACGCCATGTCCTATTCGGTGGCGGGGATGAACCACAGCTTCACCGCGACCGGCTACGAGACGGTGGACCCGATGGTGCCGCACGGCATCTCGGTGGTGCTGAACGCCCCCGCCGCCTTCCGCTTCACCGGCCCGGCGGCACCTGAGGCCCATCTGCGCGCCGCCGAGGCGCTGGGGGCGGATGTCCGCGGCGCCTCGCCGGAGGATGGCGGCGAGTTGCTGGCGACGCGGCTGATCTCGATGATGCGGGCGACCGGGCTGCCGAACGGGTTGTCGGCGCTGGGCTATGGCGAGGCCGACATTCCGGGTCTGGTCAGGGGAGCCGCCGCCCAGCAACGCCTGCTGACCATCGCCCCGCGCCCGGTGTCGGAGGAGGATTTGCGCGGGCTGTATGCAGATGCGATGCGCTACTGGTGAGCGAAGCCGCTATTCCGCCATCGTTTCGCCGGAGCCGCCGAACTCGGCCGGGAAGTCCTTCAGCTTCGGCAGGCCGTCCCGCATGGGCAGCACGGTCTCGGCGTAGTTGACGTGAACGGCGGGGGTGAAGGTCAGGGTCGGCAACGTCGCGGAGAAAACGTCCACGAGGCCGAGCGGCGGGTGATTGGCCATCAGATGCCCGCCGCACTTCGCGCAATACTGACGCAGGCTGAGCGGCGTCTTCTGGAAGGTCGCGACATGTTCGGCGCCTGCGGTCACGCGCACCGCGTCCGGTTTCCACAAGGTGAACGCATTGACCGGGCCGCCGGACCATGAACGGCAGGACCGGCAATGGCAATAGCCCATGGCCTCCGGCGCGCCGGTGACCTCCACCTCTACCGCACCGCAGAAGCAGCGTCCCGTGTGGGTCTCTGTCTCGGTCATGGCTCTCGACTTCATCTTTGTTGGTGATGCGAACAATGCACGCTATCACCGATCACAAAGATGTTCAGTCGGGCATTCGGGCCATGCTCATTCGATAGGAGATAATAAAGCTCTCCGAAAATTCGAGGCCGTTGGAGAGACGGCAGAAGGATCGGAATGAGAAATGCAGGAGTAAGCCCCTCTCCCACATGGAGAGAGGGGCAGAAGACTTTGGTCAGAACTGCTCTTCGCTCAGCGCCATCACCGTGTTGCGGGCGCTGGCGATGGTCGGCAGCAGGGCGGGGGCGGGGCTGAGAACCTGCTCGGCATAGAAGCGCGCGACGATCAGCTTGCTTTCCAGGAAGGACGCGTTGGCGCCCGGTTGGCGCATGCCCTCCATCGCCTTCATCGCCGAGCGGGCCAGCATCCAGCCGCCGGCGACCGTGCCCCACAGCTTCAGATAGGCCACCGCGCCAGCGGCGGCCCCTTGCAGGTCGCCCTCCGCCTGGGTCGCGACCATCCAGTCGATGGCCTTGTCCAGCGCGTCCAGCCCGGCCGACAGCTCGGTGCGGATCACGGCGAGGTCGTCGCCGGGGGCGGAGCCCAGTTCCTCCACCGTCGCGCGCATGTCGGCGACCAAGGCCTTGGCCGCCGCGCCCTTGTCGCGGCCGGTCTTGCGGAAGGTCAGGTCGTTGCCGTGGATGCCGTTGGTGCCCTCGTAGATCGGGGTGATGCGGGCATCGCGGTAATGCTGGGCAGCACCCGTCTCCTCGATGAAGCCCATGCCGCCATGGATCTGCACGCCGGTGGAGGCCACCTCGCAGCCGATGTCGGTCGACCACGCCTTGACGATCGGGGTCAGCACATCGACCCGCGCCGTGGCGGCGGCACGCACCGCCGGATCCTCGTGATGGCGGGAGATGTCGAGCTGCGTGCCGGCATAGAGCGCCAGCGCCCGCGCGGCCTCGGTCTTGGCGCGCATGTCCAGCAGCATGCGGCGCACGTCCGGGTGCTTGATGATGGCGACGCCGGAGCCCTTGGGATCGGCCAGATCCTTGCTCTGCACGCGGGTCTTGGCGTAGTCGCGGGCCTGCTGATAGGCGCGCTCGGCGATCGCGACACCCTGGATGCCGACGCCGAGCCGGGCGTTGTTCATCATCGTGAACATGTATTCGATGCCGCGGTTTTCCTCGCCGACGAGGTAGCCGATGGCCCCGCCGTCGTCGCCAAAGGCCATCACCGCGGTCGGGCTGGCCATGATGCCCAGCTTGTGCTCCAGGCTGGCGCAGCGCAGGTCGTTGCGCTGGCCCGGCGTGCCGTCGGGGTTGGGCAGGAACTTCGGCACGATGAACAGGCTGATGCCCTTGATGCCGGCCGGGGCGTCGGGCAGGCGGGCCAGCACCAGATGGACGATGTTATCCGTCAGGTCATGCTCGCCATAGGTGATGAAGATCTTCTGGCCGGTGATGCGGTAGCTGCCGTCTTCCGCCCGCACCGCCCTGGTCCGCACCGCGGCGAGGTCGCTGCCCGCCTGCGGTTCGGTCAGGTTCATCGTCCCGGTCCATTCGCCGGAAATCATCCGGGACAGGTAGACCGCCTTCTGCTCGTCGCTCGCATGCTCGGTCAGCAGATCCACCGCGCCCTGGGTCAGCAGCGGGCACAGGCCGAAGGACAGGTTGGCGGCCTGCCACATCTCGTTCACCGCGAAGGCGACGGTCCAGGGCAGGCCCTGGCCGCCATACTCCGGCTCGAAGGGCAGGCTGTTCCAACCGGCTTCGGTGAACTGGCCGTAGGCCTCCTTCCAGCCGGTGGCGGTGCGGACGACGCCGTTCTCCAGCTTCGCCCCCTCCTTGTCGCCCACCCGGTTCAGCGGGGCGAGCACGCCGGAGGCGAATTTGCCGGCCTCCTCCAGAATGGCATCGACCAGATCGGGGGCGGCGCTGTCGCAATGGGGCAGGGCGGCAATGGCGTCGAGGCCCACCACCTCGTTCAAGACGAAGCGCAGATCGTCGACCGGAGCGGTGTAGGTCATGGCGGGGCGATTCTCCCTCGGAGTGGATTGTTTTGTTTACCTATAGGTCAACATACAGCATCGAATGGCGCCTGACGAGAGGGCGGGATGCCGCGCGTGCAGAAGGCTAGGCCGCGGAGGCGGCATCATCAAGTCTCCAGCCGGTTGGCACGCCGTCTGCATGGGTGGGTTGCCTCCCATCGGGGCCTTCACACGGGGATCGACCCATGACCTACGCTTCCGCCCTCGGCAATCCCAGCGACACCGCCGCCCAGCAGGCCCGCGCATCCCGCGGCCCGGCCAATGTGGAGGCCGCCGTTCGCAATGCCAGCGCCAGAACCGGGGTCGATTTTTCCTACCTCATGGAAAAAGCTGCCGTGGAGAGCGGGTACCGCACGGACATTAAGTCCTCCTCGTCGTCGGCGACCGGGCTCTACCAGTTCATCGACAGCACATGGCTGCAGACGATGAAGGAGCATGGCGCCGACCACGGCTATGGCAAATACGCCAACGCCATCCAGACCCGCGGCGACGGCCGTCCCTATGTCGCCGATCCGGAGATGAAGAAGGAGATCCTGGAGCTGCGCAAGGATCCGACCGCCTCGGCCCTGATGGCGGCGGAATACACCCGCGGCAACAAGGAGTATCTGGAGGAGACGGTGGACGGCAAGATCGGCTCGACCGAGCTGTACATGGCGCATTTCCTTGGGGCCGGCGGCGCGTCGAAGTTCCTGAACGCGATGCAGGAGAATCCCGGCCGCACCGCCCGCGACGTCTTCCCCGACGCGGCGGCGGCCAACAAGAACGTCTTCTACGACAAGGCCACCGGCAAGGCGAAGTCGCTGAAGGAGATCTACGACCGCTTCGCCGCCAAGTTCTCGGAGAACCCGCTGGCCAACTTCGCCCCGGCCCAGGTGGCGACCGACGCCGTGCGCAAGCAGGATATGCCGGACGGCTTCACCACCCAGGTGCCGATGGCCCCGGCCAAGTCGCTGAACGGCACGCCGCTGTCGATCTATCAGGTGCTGGCGCTGAACGCGCTGGAGACGCCGGACGAGGTCGACAGCGTCAGCGGCCGCCCGGCCCGCCTGCGCGACAAGGAGAACCGCCGCATGCGCGAGGAGCCGGTGCGGACCGACCAGACGGCGGGCAACGGCGTCGCCATGGGCTTCGGCCTCGGGCTCGGCCGGATCGTCGGGTCCGAATCGTCGACGCCGGTTGCCTCCGCAACCGCGGGCGCCGCCGGCAAGGATGCCGTGACCAAGGCAGCCTGACCGGGGCTGCCTGAGCGGGGCTGCGGCAAGCGGAGAGGGGCAAAATGCCCTACGCTGGCGCTTTGACTTGAGGACCGGATGGGTGCAAGGTCGCGCCGTTTTTGGCGCTCACCCCTCAGGACCGATCATGAGCAACCAGCAGCCCGCCGTCACCTTCGAGGAAATCCGCGCGCTCGTGCGCAACCTGCCCGGCCCCGACCTGGAGGCCGGCACCGCGGCCCTCCAGCGCGAACGGCAGCTGACCAAGCCGGCGGGCTCGCTCGGCCGGCTGGAGGAGATCGCGCAGTGGATGGCGACCTGGCAGGGCCAGCACCCGGCCGAGGTGCGCCGCCCGCGCGTCGCCGTCTTCGCCGGCAACCACGGCGTGGCCGCCCGCGGCGTCTCGGCCTACCCGGCCGAGGTGACGGTGCAGATGGTCGCCAACTTCCAGAACGGCGGCGCCGCCGTCAACCAGCTCTGCGAGGTAGCCGACGCCGACCTGCGCGTCTACGAGCTGGACCTGGAAAACCCGACCGCCGACTTCACCCAGGGCCCGGCCATGGGCGAGGAGGAGTGCTGCCGGACCATGGCCTATGGCATGATGGCGGTGGAGATGGGCGTCCAGCTGCTGGCGCTGGGCGAGATGGGCATCGCCAACTCGACCGCGGCGGCGGCGATGTGCCTCGCCATGTTCGGCGGCGAGGCGGCCGACTGGACCGGCCGCGGCACCGGCATCGACGACGCCGGGCTTGCACGCAAGATCGCCGCGGTCGAGGCCGCCGTCGCCGCCAACCCGCAGGCCAAGGACGACCCGTTCGAGGCGCTGCGCTGCCTGGGCGGTTACGAGTTCGCCGCCATCGCCGGCGCCATCCTGGCCGCCCGCGTCGCCCGCGTGCCGGTTCTGCTCGACGGCTTCGCCTGCACCGCCGCTGCCGCCGTGCTGTTCAAGGCCGACCGCCGCGCGCTCGACCACTGCATGGTCGCCCACCGCTCGGTCGAGCCGGGGCACGCCCGTTTGATGCAGGCCATCGGCAAGGAGCCGCTGCTCGATTTGGGCATGCGGCTGGGCGAGGGCTCCGGTGCGGCGCTGGCGATCAACATCGTGAAGTCCGCCGTCGCCTGCCACGCCGGCATGGCGACCTTCGCCGACGCGGGCGTCAGCACGCAGGGGTGATGGGAGTGGGAAGTTAGACCCCCCACCTTAATCCTCCCCCGCTGGGCGGGGGAGGAGACCAGTGCTTGTTCGGGAGAGTGGCGGCAGTCCCTCCCCCGTGATCGGATCGACCTTCGGTCGACTGAGAGCGGGGGAGGTTAGGTGGGGGCAATCGATGCCGAGCTACCTCACAGCATCCCGTCCGCCAGATCGCTGATCGCCGCCGACAGGAACAGGTCCAGCATCACCAGGGCCGCGGCGGCCAGTCCAGACAGCGACAGGGCGGTGCGCAGCACGAACCACTGGTAGGTCAGCATCGCCATCATCACTCCGAAGACCAGCGCTTCCGACACCCCCGACGGCAGCAGGCCGCTGGCCGACAGGACGATGGCCGGCAGGTAGATCGCCATCTGCACCACCGCCGACCAGTTGTAGGCGGTCAGCGCGCCGGGATAGAGCTGCTCCTTGCCCATCAGCGCCGAGATGCGGAACAGGGCGAGCGGGAATGCCGTCCAACTGACGACATAGGCGATGCCCTCCACCGTCACCAGTTGCAGCACCGGGGTGCCGTCCAACTGGTCCCACAGCCGGATCGCCAGCAGCAGCCCATAGGCCGGCAGCACCACCAGCGCCGCGTAGAAGGAGTTCAGCGCCCCCTCGGGCGTGCGGTCGAAGAACTCCATCCCCGTCCGGTCGAAGCGGGCCAGCCGCCAGGCGCCGGTCAGGGCGGACAGGATGGCGGGGGTGGTCAGCGGCATCATGGCGTCCCGGTTGGAGGCCTCACCCGGCAAGGCGCGCGAACACGCCCTTCAGGATGGCCTCGTAGATGTCCGTCAGCCGGCGGAGATCCTCCACCGAACAATATTCGTCGACCTTGTGCATGGTCTGGCCGACCAGCCCGAACTCCACCACCGGGCAGACATTCTTGATGAAGCGCGCGTCCGACGTGCCGCCGGTGGTCGAGTATTCCGGCCGGCGCCCGGTCACCCCCTCCACCGCCTCGGCCACCAGCTCGGTCAGCGGGCCGGGCGGGGTGACGAAGCTGTCGCCGGAGCAGTAGACCTCCAGCTCATAGGCGCCGCCGACCGCATCGAAGGTGCGGCGCAGCCACGCCTCGATGCCGGCCGGGGTGTGGGCGTCGTTGAAGCGGATGTTGAAGGTCGCCTTGCCCTGGGCGGGGATGACGTTGGTCGCCGTGTTGTCGACGTCGATGGTGGTCAGCGCCAGGGTGGAGGGCTGGAAATGCGCGGTGCCCTCGTCCATCGGGTGTTCGGTGATCGCGGCCAGCATGCGGACCAGCCGCGGCAGCGGGTTGTCGGCCAGATGCGGGTAGGCGACGTGGCCCTGCGCGCCGAACACGGTCAGGAAGCCGGTCAGGCTGCCGCGCCGGCCGATCTTGATCATGTCGCCCAGCGCCTTGGGGTTGGTCGGCTCCCCCACCACACAGGCGTCGATGCGCTCGCCGCGCTCGGCCATCCAGTCCAGCACCTTGCGGGTGCCGTTGATCGCCACCCCTTCCTCGTCGCCGGTGATCAGCAGGCTGATGGAACCGGCGGGCGGCCCGTCCTGCAGTCGGCGCGACACGGCGGCGACGAAGGCGGCGATGGCGCCCTTCATGTCGACGGCACCGCGGCCGAACAGGCGTCCGCCCATCACCTCGCCGGCGAAGGGATCGACGGTCCAGCCCCTGTCGCCCGGCGGCACCACGTCGGTGTGGCCGGCGAAGCAGAAGTTGGGCCCCTCGGTGCCGAAGCGGGCGTAGAGGTTCTCCACCGGCTCGGTTCCCTCCTGCTGGAAGCGCAGGCGGTGGCAGGTGAAGCCCATCGGCGCCAGCGCCGCCTCCAGAACGCCCAGCGCGCCGTCGTCGCGCGGGGTGACGCTGGGGCAGCGGATCAGATCCTGGGCGAGGGCGACGGGGTCGATGGTCATGCTGGTCTTTTCCAACGGGCCCGGCCTCCGCCGGTCGTCATCCCCGCGAAGGCGGGGATCCAGGTGCAGGGGCCGGAGTGCTGCAATGCGACGCCTGGACCCCTGCCTTCGCGGGGGTGACGGTGGAGCGGCTGTCGGATCAATCCCGCAGCAGGTCGTTGATCGCGGTCTTCGAGCGGGTCTTCTCGTCGACGCGCTTGATGATGACGCAGCAGTACAGGCTCGGGCCCGGGGTGCCGTCCGGCAGCGGCTTGCCGGGGAGCGAGCCGGGGACGACGACCGAATAGGCCGGGACGCGGCCCATGAAGATCTCGCCGGTGTGGCGGTCGATGATCTTGGTCGAGGCGCCGATGTAGCAGCCCATGGAGATGACCGCACCCTCCTCGACGATCACGCCTTCGACGATCTCCGAGCGGGCGCCGATGAAGCAGTTGTCCTCGATGATGACCGGGTCGGCCTGCAAGGGCTCCAGCACGCCGCCGATGCCGACGCCGCCGGACAGGTGGACGTTCTTGCCGATCTGGGCGCAGGACCCGACGGTGACCCAGGTGTCGACCATGGTGCCGCTGTCGACATAGGCGCCGACGTTGACGAAGCTCGGCATCAGGATGACGCCGGGGGCGACATAGGACGACTTGCGGGCGATGGCGCCGGGCAGGGCGCGGAAGCCGGCGTTCTGGAACTGGCCCTCGGACCAGCCTTCGAACTTCGGCGGCACCTTGTCGTACCAGGAGGAGCCGCCGGGGCCGCCGGGGATCATCTCGTTGGCGTTCAGGCGGAAGGACAGCAGCACCGCCTTCTTCAGCCACTGGTTGACCTTCCAGCCGTCCGCGGTCTTCTCCGCGACGCGCAGGTCGCCGGCATCCAGCGCGTCGAGCGCCGCGTTCACGGCGTCGCGGACGGAACCGGTGGTGGCGGTGGTGAGATCGGCCCGGTTCTCCCAGGCGGCGTCGATGGTGGCCTGCAGGCTGGCGTGGCTCATGGCGCGGTCGTTCTGCTGTCGATTGTCCAAGGGACGGCACCATGGAGCGGCATCGCGCTCCCTGTCAACAACGCCAAGCCCGGGGAAAAGCCCTAAACCCCTGCAACTGCGGCCAGCCAGGCGGGAAGATCGTCCACGGTGTGGTCGATGTGGACCCCGGCGCCGACGCCGGCCTTCTCGTACTCCTGCTCGCCGCGGACCCAGACCGTGGTCATGCCCAGCGCATGCGCGGGGGCGAGGTTGCGGGCGATGTCCTCCACCATGCAGGCGTCGGCGGGGTCGATGCCGTGGCGCTCCACCAGGGTGGCATAGGGGCGGGGGTCGGGCTTCGGCACATAGCCGGCGGCGGTGATGTCGAACACCGCCTCGAACCGGTCGATGATCCCGAGGCGGCCGGCGACGTTCTCCGCATGGCGGACCGAACCGTTGGTGTAGATGATCTTGCGGCCGGGAAGCCGGTCGAGCGCGTCCGCGAGCTGGGCGGAAGGCTGGACGCCGGTGACGTCGATGTCGTGGACATAGTCCATGTAGGTCACCGGATCGACGTCGTGCTCGCTCATCAGGCCGCGCAGCGTGGTGCCGTAATCGCGGAAGAACTGCTTCTGCCGCACCCTGGCCTCGTCCATGCCGATGTTGAAATGCGTGGCGATGAACTCGTTGATGCGGAGGTCGACCTGGGCGAACAGGTTGCAGGACGCCGGGTAGAGCGTGTTGTCGAGATCGAAGATCCACACCGCGCGGTCCCGCAGCGCGGAGGGGAGCTTGGTGGCGGGGGCGGGCGCCGGTGCGGCGGGAGAGATCGGGGCAGTCATTCCCGAAGAATGGGGCTGACGCCGGCCGGCCGCAAGCCGCTTCACAAGGTCGCAGCCGCATGCTGCTCCCTTCTGCCGCCCGGCGCCATGCGGAGTCCTCCGCCTCGTTGGTTGATTGAAGATTAACCTCTAAAGAGGTAGCATGAACGGAAGTCTGCAACCTTTGCAGCCTAAGGTTTTCTGCCCGCCCGCCTTGTGTACTGCCCATCTGGGATCGCCGTGGACCTTCTCCTGACCACCGGTACCTCCGCCCCCGACTCCGCCACCGCCCCCACCGGCGGCCAGACCGGCCCCGTGACGCCGGTCGCGCTGTATCCCGGCCCCGCCCTGCGGCTGGATGCGGCCCTTGCCGTCGCCGAAGCCAATGCGGAGGCGGAGGACATGATGGACAGCGACCCGCGCTGGCTGCCCGACCTCCGCGGCTGGCTGTCGGCGTCCAGCGTGGCGCCGGGCCTGCGGTCTGTGCCGGTGGAATCGCTGCGCGGGATCATGATCGTCGAATGGGCCGGCGTGCCGCTGCCGGACGGCGGCTTCCTCCTGCTGGGACGCGACGACACGCTGGAACGCCAGCTGCGCCACACGCTGACCGAGTCGCGCCGCCGCTACAAGGATCTGGTGGAGGTCTCCTCCGACTTCGCGTGGGAGACCGGCCCCGACGGCACCTTCGTCTTCGTCAGCCACAAGGGTGCCCTGGGATATCCGGCCGACGCTCTGATCGGCCGCGATCCGCGCAGCCTCGCGCTGGAGGAGACGGAAGACCTGCCGATGCCCTTCGACTGCCGCCGCCCGATCGACCAGACCGAGCTTTGGCTGAAGGGCGCCGATGGCACGCCGGCCTGCATCGTCGCCTCCGCCCTGCCGCTGTTCGGGCCGCAAGGCGACTGGATCGGCGCCCGCGGCGTCTGCCGCGACGTGACCGAGCAGGTGCTGCGCTCCAACGAACTGGCGCGCATCCGGAACCGCGAAAGGCTGCTGGGCCACATCGTCCACACCCTGCGCGACCGTCTGGACGCCGCGGAGGCGCTGGCGGTTGCCGCGACCGAGACGGCAAGGGCGCTCAGCGCCGACGGCTGCCGCATCTACCGGGCGGAGGAGGGGAACGGGGAGGGCGGCCGCGTCTCCCTGTCGCTGGTGGCGGAATTCGGGGCCGAACTGCCTGAGGTCGGCACCGCGTTGCTCGACCGCATCGCCAACGGCGAAGGGGTGGTCGCCGACAGGCTGGGCAAGGTCCAGTTGATCGGCGAGCGGACGGAGTACCGGCAGGCGGTGAACGGCGCGCTGCTGGTCTGGCGCGCCGGCGATTCCGAACCGTGGGACGACGACGACCGGCAGTTGATGTCCGGCGTTGCCGACCATATCGGCATCGCGCATGCACATCTCGCCTACCAGGAGCGGCTGCGGCGCCTGTCGGAGCGGGACGGGCTGACCGGCCTGTTCAACCGCCGCACCTTCTTCGAACGGCTGGATGAGTCGATCTCGCGGCCGGACAGCGGCCCGTCGGCCCTGCTCTATGTCGACCTCGACAACTTCAAGGCGGTCAACGACCTGCACGGCCACCAGCAGGGCGATACGGTGCTGAAGGCCATCGGCACGCTGCTGACCACCGGGGTGCGGCCGGGCGACCTGCCGGGCCGGCTCGGCGGCGACGAGTTCGTTCTGTGGCTGGGCCGCACCGACGAGGCCAAGGCCCGCGTCGTCGCCGAACGGCTGCTGAAGGGCATGCGCGAACTGGCCCACCTGTCGGCCAGTCCTGAGAAGCCGCTGGGCCTGTCGATCGGCATCGCCGTCCACGCCCCCGGCCGCGGTGAGACGGTGCGGGAATTGACCGACCGTGCCGACGCCGCCATGTACGACGCCAAGAAGAGCGGCAAGGGCCATTACGCCCTGGCTCCGGCCTACCAGGCATCCGCTTCCCCAGAGTCATCTTCCGACGTTTCCGCCGCGGAGCCCGCATCGTGACCCCGCCTGCCACCCAGCGACCCGAAACGCTCGATCCCGCCGATTATGAATCCGCCAAGCGGATGGTGCAGAGCGAGGATCCGGCGGTCCGCCGCAAGGTCGCCGAGCATCCCAAGACCCGCCCGGAGCTTTTGTACTTCCTTGCCGCCGACGCCGCGGCGGAGGTGCGGCGGGCCATCGCCACCAACGCCGGCACCCCGCGCCAGGCCGATTTGCTGCTGGCCAAGGACCGCGAGGTCATGGTGCGTCAGGCGGTGGCGCGGAAGATCGCCCGCCTGCTGCCCGAACTGTCGGCCGATCAGGCGATCCAGATCGAGCGCCTGACCGTGGAATGCCTGGAGACGCTGGCCCGCGATCAGGCGACGGAGGTGCGCGGCATCCTGGCAGAAGCGCTGAAGGATCTGCCCAACGCCCCGCATGGCGTGATCAACCGGCTGGCCCGCGATGTGGAGCTGTCGGTCTGCGGCCCAGTCCTGCAGCATTCGCCGATCCTCACCGAAGAGGATCTGACCGACATCATCATGAAGGGGCCGGTGCGGGGCGCGATGACCGCCATCGCCAGCCGGCAGAACGTGACGGCGTCGGTCGCCGACGCCATCGCGCGGTCGGACGACGAAGCGGCGGTGACGGCGCTGCTCGGCAACCCGTCGGCCCAGATCCGCGAGGAGACGCTCGACCGCATCCTCGACCAGGCGCCGCAGCACGAGCCCTGGCATTCGCCGCTGGTCCGCCGTCCGCGCCTGCCGGCGCGCGCGGTGGCGCGGCTGGCCAGCTTCGTCGCCGACAACCTGCTGAAGGTCCTGCAGGACCGCGACGACCTCGACCCCGCCGCGGCGCGCGGTCTGGTGGAGGCGGTGCGCCAGCGGGTGGGGCAGGCGGCCGGCGCCGCGCCCGGCCTGCCGCTCGGCCCGGTGGATTTCGGCGAGGAGGCGGTCGGCGGTGCCGCAGCGGGGCCGGAAAAGCCGGTGGAACGCCCCAGCGACAAGGCGGCACGCCTGAACAAGGAAGGCAAGCTGACCGAGAAACTGATCGAAGGTTCGATGGTGGAGGGCGACCGCGCCTTCGTCATGGCGGCGCTGGCGGAGCTGTCGCAGATCGAGTTGGCGGTGGTGGACCGCATCGTCGCCACCCATGCGCCGCGCGCTGTCACCGCCCTGGTTTGGCGTGCCGGCCTCACCATGCGCTTTGCCCGGCAGGTCCAATTGCGGCTCGCCCAAATTCCGCCGAAAACGGCGCTTAATGCTCGCGACGGCACGCACTACCCGATGACAGATGAAGAGATGCGCTGGCAGCTCGAATTCTTCGGCGTCGAGGCGAAGGCGTGACGTTCCGCTCCCTTTCCGGTTCTTCCTGGCATGCGTGTCGCTTTCCTCGCCTTTTTCATCGTCCTGATCGCCGCCGCCACCAGCTTCGCCGCCCCGCCGCGCGAGACGCCGGAGGAGCGGGCGGTTGCCGCCACCTTCGATGCCGCCCGAACCGCGCTGGTTGAAAAGCGCGGGTCTGCGGTGATTCCGCTGCTCACCCGCAATTCGGTCAAGACGCTGGAGTCCGTGCGCGACGCCGCCCGCCAGCCCGGCGATGCGCCGCTGCAGCGGCTGGAGCCGGCGGAGCGTTTCGCCGCCATGGGGCTGCGCCGCTATCTCGGCCCGTCGGACCTGCGCCGCATGTCGGTCGGCGACATCGCCAACCATGGGCTGAAGGCCGGCTGGCTCGGGCCCAACGTCATCTCCCGCAGTTCGTTGGGGCCGGTGCGGGTGAAGGGCGACCGGGCCTCGGGCCTGCTGATGGTCGACAACCGGCCGGCGCTGGTCCCCGCCGACTTCGTGCGTGAAGGCGGGGCGTGGCGCATCGACCTCGCCAGCGTCTTCACCTTCGGCAGCCAGATGCTGAAAGGCTTCGCCGCCATGTCCGGCAAGGACGAGACCGCCTATATCGACGACCTGCTGAACAGGCTACCGGCCAGGCCGCCGGGCGCCACCACGCTCCGCTGAGGCGGAAAAGGAACCACTCCGTCCCGCCGCGTCCATCCGCGCGATTGCGGGATCCCCGGCCGTTGCGTAGACTCGCGCCCGCTTCCACCATGTGTTGGCGCTGACGATGACCGCACCGGCGATGACCGTACCGGAAGACTCCAGTCCTTCAGCCGCCTCCGGGCGCACCGTGCCCTGCGGCGCCCGTTTCCGTGCCGCCGTTCTGGAACTGGCCGCCATGCGCGGGGTCGGGCTGCCGGTGCTGACCACCGCCGCCCTGCTGCTGGCACCGGACGGCGCCATCGACCCCGGCCCGTGCGATGCCGGCGGGCAAGCGGTGCTGGAGGTGGGGAGCGCTAACCCATGCGGTTCCGCGTCCGACGCCGCGATCCGCATGGCGCTGGCCGCGGCACTGGCGCTGGCCGATCCCGGCGCCCGCATCCTGCCGGGCGAGGACGTCCGCCGGTTGGAAGCCGCGGTCGAGACGCTGGGCTACCGCAACAAGACGCTGGCCCATGCGCTGCAACGCCTGTCTTTCCAACCGCTGGACGGCCGCATCACCGAGGTTCGCGACGCGGCCCAGCTGTTCGGTTTCGTCAATGAATGGTGTTTCGACGAGGATCAGGTGCGGCGGCGTTTCCGCGAACTGGCGCCGGTCTACCACCCGGATACCGGGATCGTCGCCTGCCGCGAGCGGATGGGCCAGTTGATCGACGCCCGCAACCTGCTGGTCCACCATGTCCGCAGCGTCTACGGTTCTGGCGACTGGATGGCGAAGCGCGGCGGGCCTTCGGCGTGAACTGACCTCAGCCCTCCAGCCCGATCGCCTCATCGATGATCGCCTGGTCCAGCGTGGCGCCGTCAAGGACCGCGCCGGTCAGGTCCGCCCCGGTCAGGTCGGCTTCGCTCAGATCGGCCCCGGTCAGGTCGGCACCCGCCAGATTGGCGCCGGCGAGGTTTGCCTTGCGCAGGTCGGCCTTGCAGAGCAGCGCCATGCCAAGCCGGGCGCGCTGCAGGTTGGCACGCCAGATGTGGCCGCTCATGGTCTGGATATGGACGGGGCCGAGCTGGGCGCCGGTCAAATTGGCGCCGGTTAGGGTCGCCCGCTCGAAATTCACGCCGCGCAGATCGGCGTTCGACAGGTCGGCCTTGCGCATGTCGGCCAGCGACAGATCGGCTATCGCCATCGCCGCACCGGTCAGCGTGGCGCCGCGCAACGCGATGCATTGCAGGATGGCCGCGGACAGGTTGATGCCGTCCAGCTTCCGCCCCGAAAGGTCGAGCGCCGACAGGTCGGCGCGCTTGCCGGCCTTGCCGCCGCTGTCGATCCAGGACAGATGCTCCACCAGGATGTCGCGGAGGTCGTCGTCCGGATTTTCCAGCGTCTTCGCCAGGACCGCCGCCTGGATGTTGGGCGAGCGCAGCTGGGCCGCGTCCAGGATGGCGCCGATCAAGGTGGCGCCGCTGAAATTGGTTCGGTTGATGGCGCAGCCCGTCATCACCGCTCCCGACAGCCGGGCACCGGACAGGTTCGCCTCCGTCAGGTCGGCGTCGGTCAGGTCGCAACCGGTCAGGTTGGAGCCGGTCAGGTTGGCGCGCATGAACTTCGTGCCGCGCAGGATGGCGTCGGTCAGGTCGGTCTGCATGACGAATGCGTTGGCGATCTTGGCCCGCGACAGATCGGCGCCGCGGATGGTCGCCGCTGTCAGTTCCGACGTCAGGACGGTGTCCTCATACTGGTGGGAGAACATCTCGCCGCTGGAATCGTAATGCAGCAGGGTGCCGTCGCGCAGGTCGACCTCGACCAATGTGGCTTCGCTCAACACGGCGCCGCGCAGGCAGGCGCCGCGCAGGTCGGCCCGGCGCATGTCGGCCTTCTCCAGGTTGGCCAGCCGCAGGTCGGCGGCATAGAGGTTGGCGTTGGCAAGGTTGGCGCCGGTCAGCCGCGCGCTGAACAGCTTGGCGCCCGACAGGTCGGCATCGGACAGGTCGATGCCCGAAAGGTCGAGATGCGACAGGTCGCGCATCTTCAGATTGGCGCGCACGCCGCCCGGCTGGCTCTTGCGGAAAGCCTGGTGCCGCAACAGGATCGCGTTGAGCTGGCTCTGGGTCAGCTTGGTTCGCGGGCTGTTGGAACCAAAGCCCTGGGCGGACGACATCGCCGGGATACCTTCTCTATTTGGTTACTCATAATCCGAAAGAGTCGCCAAAAATTCGTTAAGGTGCGAAGATTTGTGACAAGTGTCGGACGGATAACCACCCAGCGGCAAGGGCGACCTTCGGCCGAAGCCGTGGAGGTCCTTCTGGTGGTTGACTCTCCAGGCCGGCTTCTCTATGGTCCGCCGACCTGTCTTCCGCCAAGTCGATAGACCGGGTACCCCGGCCCAATGCCGGGTATCTCCGCCAGTCCGCGAATGTCGCGCACTGGCGCTTTCGTGCTTGTGCGGGTGGCGGCACTGACGCTGGACCCGGAACTGGGGAACGAGTATCGCATGTTCGAAGGCCTGACCGGACGCCTGGGCGACATCTTCGACAAGCTGCGCCGCCGTGGCGCGCTGACCGAGGAGGACGTCTCCGCTGCACTGCGCGAAGTTCGCGTGGCGTTGCTGGAGGCCGACGTCGCTCTGCCCGTCGTCAAGCAGTTCGTCACTCAGGTGAAGGAACGCGCCGTCGGACAGGAGGTGCTGAAGTCGGTCACCCCCGGCCAGCAGGTCATCAAGATCGTCCACGACAACCTCGTGGAAATGCTGGGCGAAGGCGCCGAGATCAACCTGAACGCCGCCGCCCCGGTGCCGATCCTGATGGTCGGCCTTCAGGGCTCCGGCAAGACCACCAGCACCGCCAAGATCGCCCTCCGTCTGAAGACGAAGGACCGCAAGAAGGTCCTGATGGCCTCGCTGGACGTCCGCCGTCCGGCCGCCCAGGAACAGCTGAAGGTTCTCGGCGAGCAGACCGGCGTCGCCACCCTGCCGATCGTGCCGGGCCAGGACCCGGTCGCCATCGCAAAGCGCGCCATCGAGACCGGCCGTCTCGAAGGCTACGACGTCGTCATGCTCGACACCGCCGGCCGCCTCGCCATCGACGAGGAGCTGATGGCGGAGGTCGCGGCCGTCCGCGACGCGACCAAGCCGGCGGAAACGCTGCTGGTCGCCGACGCGATGACCGGCCAGGACGCCGTCACCGTCGCCACCAATTTCAACGACAAGGTCGGCATCACCGGCATCGTGCTGACCCGCATCGACGGCGACGCGCGCGGCGGTGCGGCCCTGTCGATGCGCCAGATCACCGGCAAGCCGATCAAGCTGCTGGGTGTCGGCGAAAAGATCGACGCGCTGGAGCCCTTCCACCCCGACCGCATCGCCGGCCGTATCCTCGGCATGGGCGACGTGGTGTCGCTGGTGGAGAAGGCCGTCGAGACCATCGACAAGGACGAGGCCGAAAAGCTCGCCCGCAAGATGGAGAAGGGCCAGGGCTTCGACCTCGACGACATGGCGATGCAGCTGAAGCAGCTCCGCAAGATGGGCGGCATGTCCGGCCTGATGGGAATGCTGCCGGGCATCGGCAAGATCAAGGACCAGCTGAAGGACGCCAACGTCGACGACGGGATGATCAAGCGCCAGGAGGCGATCATCTCCTCGATGACCAAGGCGGAACGCAAGAACCCCGACATCATCAAGGCATCGCGCCGCAAGCGCATCGCCGCCGGTTCCGGCACCTCGGTGCAGGAGGTCAACAAGCTGCTGAAGCAGTTCGAGACCATGCGCGGAATGATGAAGCAGGTGCAGAAGCTTGGGAAGAAGGGGATGCTGCGCGGCGGCCTGGGCAATTTGCTGCCGAAGGGACTCGGCGGCTTCGGCGGGAAGGGTCCCTTCGGGTGACCTGACCGCCTTTCGAAATCACCTGATACCTGTTTGACTTGAGAAGAGAAAGTTTCGACCAATGGCTCTGAAGATTCGTCTGGCTCGCGGTGGTGCGAAGAAGCGTCCGTTCTACTCGATCGTCATCGCGGACGCCCGCAGCCCGCGTGACGGCCGCTTCATCGAGAAGATCGGCACCTACAACCCGATGCTGCCGCGCGAGCATGAGCAGCGCATCATCCTGAACGCCGAGCGCGCCAAGCATTGGCTGTCGGTCGGCGCCCAGCCGACGGACCGCGTGGTGCACTTCCTGGCCAATGCCGGCCTGGTCGAGAAGCCCGCCGTCCGCGAGACCCCGAAGAAGTCGGCTCCGAAGGCCAAGGCGCAGGAGCGTCTGAAGGCCGAGGCCGCCGCTGCCGCGGCTGCCGCCGAGGGCTGATAAGGGTGGGGGTGGGCCTGATGGCCCGCAGGGTTGAGGTCGTGACGACGTGCCGGGTGCTCCTACGATGACCGCCAAGATCTGTGTCGGCCAGTTCGCGGGATCGCACGGCGTGCGGGGGCTGGTGAAGCTGCGCAGCTTCACCGCCGAACCCGCCGACATCATGGCCTACGGCCCGCTGTCGGACGAAGCCGGCGTCCGCCGCTTCACGGTGACGCTCCAGGGCATGGTCAAGGACAACTTCCTGGCCAAGGTCGACGGGGTGACGAGCCGGGAACAGGCGCAGGCGCTGGCCGGCATGCGGCTCTACGTCGACCGCGGCGCCCTGCCGGCGACGGAGGACGAGGACGAGTTCTACCACGCCGACCTGATCGGCCTGCGTGCGGAACTCGCCGACGGAAGCCTCTACGGCATCGTGAAGGCGATCTACGACTTCGGAGCCGGCGACGTGCTCGAAGTCCGGACCGCCGGCGGGCCGCTGGAGATGCTTCCCTTCTCCAAGGCCTGCGTGCCGGTGGTCGATGTCCGGGGCGGACGCATCGTCGTCGATCTTCCGGCCGTGATCGAAGCCCGCGAGGGTTCCGATGACGAGGCGGAGGAGGGCGAGGGGGAAGAGGGCGGAGACCAGCGCGGGGAGGAGGGGCCGTGAATCACGGCGCCGATGGTCCGCGGGTCTGGACGGCCAAGGTTCTGACGCTGTTCCCGGAAATGTTTCCGGGTCCGCTCGGCCACTCGTTGGCCGGCAAGGCGTTGGAAAATGGAGTCTGGGCGCTGGAATCGGTGGACATTCGCTCGTTCGCGCGCGATAAACACCGCTCCGTCGACGACACCCCCTTCGGCGGAGGGGCCGGCATGGTCATGCGGCCTGACGTGCTGGACGCGGCTTTGACCGCGACGGCGGGACCTGTGGGGGCACCGGGACGCGGCCGGGCGATCTATCTGTCGCCTCGCGGACGGGTGCTGGACCAGGAACTGGTCAAGGAGCTTGCCGCCACTCCGGTGGTGACGCTGCTCTGCGGCCGGTACGAAGGGGTGGACCAGCGGGTCCTCGATGCGCACGGCCTCGAAGAGGTCAGCCTCGGGGATTTCGTGCTGTCCGGCGGGGAACTCGCCGCTCTGAGCCTGATGGATGCCGTGGTGCGCTTGCTCCCCGGCGTCATGGGCAACGTGGAGACGGCGGGGGAAGAGAGTTTCGAACGGGGGTTGCTCGAATACCCCCACTACACCCGGCCGGCGGTCTGGACCGACGGACAGGGTGTGGAGCGCGCGGTGCCGGAGGTTCTGCTGTCCGGTCACCACGGAAAGGTCAAGGCTTGGCGGCTGGCCGAGGCGGAGAAGATCACGGAGGCCCGACGGCCGGACCTGTGGTCGCTCTACCAGGCGGGACGTCCGGCAGAAACTGTTACGAACAAGGGTCGACGGCAGGCTCGCCGGCGCGACCCGAAACCGGAGTGACGGTCCGCCGCGAGGCGCGCCGATAGAAAAGGGGTAGTGCTATGAACCTGTTGCAGCAGCTCGAGCAGGAGCAGATCGAGAAGGCCCTCGGCGGCAAGACGATCCCGGAGTTCTCCTCGGGCGATACCGTCCGCGTGAACGTGAAGGTCGTCGAAGGCACGCGCGAGCGCGTCCAGGCCTATGAGGGTGTCGTCATCGCCCGCAAGAACGCCGGCGTGAACAGCTCCTTCACCGTCCGCAAGATCAGCTACGGCGAGGGCGTGGAGCGCGTGTTCCCGCTGTACTCCCCGCGCATCGACTCGATCGAGCTGGTCCGCAAGGGCGCCGTCCGTCGCGCCAAGCTGTACTATCTGCGCGATCTGCGCGGCAAGGCCGCCCGCATCGCCGAGCGCACCACCGGCCGCGGCATGGTCAACGGCCGCCGGGCTGCCGAGTAAGGCGTCCTCAAGGTTCGTTCCAGGTTCATAGGTTCGGCGCCCGGCCATGCGGCTGGGCGTCTTCGTCCCATCACCATCAGCAAAGCTTAAGGAGTAGGCGCCATGAAGCGCACGTTCCAGCCGTCCAAAATCGTGCGTAAGCGTCGCCACGGCTTCCGCCACCGCATGTCGACCGTCGGCGGCCGCAAGGTCATCGCCCGTCGCCGCGCCCGCGGCCGCAAAGTTCTGAGCGCCTGATCCCCGCGATGGCGGCGCCGGACCACAAGGTCGGGCGCCTGATGCGGCGGCCGGAATTTCTGGCCGTGGCCGGGACACGGCGCAAGCATGTGGCTCCCGGCCTGATCCTCCAGGTGCGCCGGCACGACGACAAGCAGCGGCCCGCCGATGGCGGCCCGCCGATCCGTCTCGGACTGACGGCAAGCCGCAAGGTCGGCAACGCGGTGGTGCGCAATCGCGCCCGCCGCCGTTTGCGTGAGGCCGCGCGGCAGATACTGCCCATCCACGCCGCACCCGGCCATGACTTCGTCCTGGTCGCGCGCGGCGACACGGCCGAGCGGCCGTGGACCGACCTGCTCGGCGACCTGACGGCCGGGCTGAAACGTCTCGGCCTGTGGCGCGAGGCGGAAGGGTAGGGGGCCCGCGACGTCATGTTTCGCATCGCCGGCCTCAGCCCACTCGCGCATCTTCTCCGCGCGCTCGTCTATCTCTATCGCTGGACCTTGTCGCCCTTCGTGGGCTGGCATTGCCGTTTCCAGCCGACCTGCTCCTGCTACGCCATCGAATCGCTGGAAAAGCACGGCGCCATCCGGGGGGGATGGCTGACGGTGCGCCGGCTCGGGCGTTGCCATCCCTGGGGCGGGTCCGGCTGGGATCCCGTGCCCGATCCCCTACCGCCGGGGGCGTCGCCGCCCCATCGCTGCGGCTTGCCGGAAAAAGGGCATGCGGCGGTTGCCCAGCCCGGCGAAAACCCGTAACAAGGCCGCGCACACGCCGACCTTCTTCAAAGGCCCCACGGCAACCGGGACGCCATGACCGACCAACGCAACCTCATCATCGCGATTGCCCTGTCGATCGCCATCCTTCTGGGCTTCCAGTATTTCTACGAAAAGCCGCGGGTGGAGCAGCAGAAGCAACTCGCCGCCCAGCAGGCCGCCCAGACGGAGCAGTCAGTGCCGGTGCCGGCCCCCGGCGTGCCCGCCCAGCAGCCCCCCGCCACGGCTGAGGTCGCGAAGGAGCGCCCCGTCCTGCTCGCCGAGCAGCTGGCGGCCGGCACCCGCGTGAAGATCGACACGCCGGCCCTGCACGGCTCCGTCAACCTCATCGGCGGCCGCATCGACGACCTGACGCTGGCCCAGTACCACCAGACCCCGGACCCCAAGAGCCCGGAGATCGTGCTGCTGGCGCCGGCGGGCACGCCTGC
This sequence comes from Pseudomonadota bacterium, assembly GCA_023423695.1. GTDB lineage: Bacteria > Pseudomonadota > Alphaproteobacteria > Azospirillales > Azospirillaceae > Azospirillum. Next base: position 56,294 of record JAFAFA010000076.1, read on the forward strand.
CGCCTATTACGCCGAGTTCGGCTGGGTCCCGCAGGGCGCCGGCATCGCCGCCCCGACCGCGACGACCCGCTGGACCGCCGACGGCACCGCGCTGACCCCGGAGAAGCCGCTGACCCTGACCTGGGACAACGGCCAGGGCCTGGTGTTCGAGCGCAAGATCGCCGTCGACCCGGACTTCATGTTCACGGTGACGCAGACGGTCCGCAACACCGGCGCCAACCCGGTCACCCTGCTGCCCTACAGCCTGGTGTCGCGCACCGGCACGCCGCAGACCTCCGGCTACTACATCCTGCATGAAGGCCCGTTGGGCGTCTTCAACGGCACGCTGACCGAGCGGTCCTACGACGACCTGCGCAAGAAGGGCACCGAGCCGATCGAGACCACCGGCGGCTGGCTCGGCATCACCGACAAGTACTGGCTGGTGTCGGTCATCCCTGACCCGACGCAGAAGGTCACCGCGCGCTTCGTCCACAGCACCGTCGCCAATGCCGACCGCTATCAGGCCGATTTCATGGGCGATGCGGTCACCGTGGCCCCGGGCGCCTCGGCCGAGACCACCGGCCGCCTGTTCGCCGGCGCCAAGCAGGTGAAGCTGCTGGACGCCTATTCCGAAAAGCTGAACATCAAGAACTTCGATCTGGCGATCGACTTCGGCTGGTTCTACTTCCTGACCAAGCCCTTCTTCTACGCGCTCGACTTCTTCGGGCAGGTGCTCGGCAACTTCGGCCTCGCCATCCTGCTGCTGACCGTCTGCGTCAAGGCCGTCTTCTTCCCGCTCGCCAACAAGTCCTATCAGGCGATGAGCAAGATGAAGGCCCTGCAGCCGAAGATGCAGGAGCTGCGCGAGAAGTTCAGCGACGATCAGGCGCGCATGAACCAGGAACTGATGGCCATGTACAAGCGCGAGAAGGTCTCGCCCGTGTCTGGCTGTCTGCCGATCCTGATCCAGATCCCGGTGTTCTTCGCGCTCTACAAGGTGCTGTTCGTGACCATCGAGATGCGGCACGCGCCGTTCTTCGGCTGGATCCACGACCTGTCCTCGCCCGATCCGACGACCATCTTCAACCTGTTCGGCCTGATCCCCTGGGATCCCCCCGCCATGCTGCATCTCGGTGCCTGGCCGCTGATCATGGGCGTCACCATGTGGCTGCAGCAGAAGATGAACCCGGCCCCGCCGGACCCGATCCAGCAGAAGGTGTTCCAGTTCCTGCCCATCGTCTTCACCTTCATGCTCGCCGGCTTCCCGGCCGGTCTGGTGATCTACTGGGCCTGGAACAACCTGCTGTCGGTCGCCCAGCAGTGGACCATCATGCGCCGCATGGGCGTGAAGGTCTGATCCCCGGATCGCAGCTCGCTCTGCCCATCGTCTGAGACCTGCCGCCGGCAAAGACCCTTGACGGGACTTTGCCGGCGGTATGTTTTTGAGCCCGTACCAACGAAAGCGCCCGCCATGACCACCCCCGACACGCCGACCCCCAACACCCCCAGCATCGTTGCCGGCTTCGACGAGGCCGCACTGGAGGCCGGGCGGCTGCTGTTCGCCAAGGAGTGCGACTTCGTCTGGGGCGCCAACGCGCTGAACCAGCTGCCGGAGGCCGATCTGCCGGAGGTCGCCTTCGCCGGGCGGTCGAATGTCGGCAAGTCGAGCCTGGTGAACGCGCTGACCGGGCGCAAGACGCTGGCCCGCACCTCCAACACGCCGGGGCGCACGCAGCAGCTCAACTTCTTCAACCTCGGAAACCGGCTGAAGCTGGTGGACATGCCCGGTTACGGCTATGCCAAGGAATCGAAGGAGAAGGTGGAGGCGTGGAACGACATGGTCCGCCGCTTCCTGCGCGGGCGGGTGACGCTGCGCCGGGCGCTGGTGCTGATCGATTCGCGCCATGGGCTGAAGCCCAACGACCACGAGATCATGGAGATGCTGGACCGCACTGCGGTGCCCTATGTCGTCGTGCTGACCAAGGCGGACAAGGTGAAGCCGGCGGAGTTGGACAGGATCCGCCGCGACACCCAGGCGGGTCTGAAGAAGCATCCCGCCGCCTTCCCCGACATCCACGTCACCAGTTCGGAGAAGGGCACCGGCATCGCCGAGCTGCGCGCCAGCCTCGCCGCGCTCGCCCTGGCCGTGGACTGAGGGGCGGCAGCGATGGGTGGCCTCTCCCCCGCGCTGCTGTTCCTGATGCAGGCCCTGCTGCTGATCGCCGGGCCGTTCCTGCTGTGGCGGCTCGGCGGCGGGCGCCACATCGCCCCGATGGTGGTGATCCAAATCCTGTTCGGCGTGGCGCTGGGGCCGTCGCTGCTCGGCAGGCTGGTGCCGGATCTGTGGGGCGTGCTGTTCGCGCCGGCCGCCCTGGCGCCGCTGTCCGGCCTCGCGCTGATGGCCGTCGTCTTTTTCGCCTTCCTGACCGGGCTGCACCTCGACCCTGCCGATTTCCGCGGGCGGGGCGGCGCCTTCGCCACTGTGGCGCTGTCCAGCATGATCGTGCCGACGCTGATGGGAGGAGCGCTGGGCTGGTGGCTGGCCGGCGCCTTTCCCGTCATGACGGGTCCGCATGCCACGCCGGGCCTGTTCGCCGCCGGTTTCGGCATCTGCGTCGGCGTCACCGCCCTGCCGGTGCTGGGTGCCATCCTGCGCGAGATGGATTTGCTGGGCGATCGGGTCGGCCGGCTGGCGCTGGGCTATGCGGCGGTGAACGATGCGCTGCTGTGGCTGCTGATCACCGCCGTGCTGGCCTGGGCCTCGGCGGATGGTGCGTCGTCGGGCGGTGGCGGCGGCTGGGCGGTCGCCTGGGTGGGAATGCTGGGATTCGCCTATGTCGGGGTGACCGTCCTGGTCGTGCGTCCGCTGCTGGACCGCCTGCTGGAGCGGGTGGCCCCTGATGGGCGGATGGGGGACACCGCGGTGGTGGTGACCTGCGCGGCACTGCTGTCCTCGGCCGCGGTGACCGAGCTGATCGGGCTGCATTACATCCTGGGCGCCTTCGTGGCCGGAACCGCCATGCCGCGCCGCTACGCCGCCGCGATCCTCGACCGGCTGGAGCATTTCTCCACCCTGATCCTGCTGCCCTTCTTCTTCACGCTGACCGGGCTGAAGGTGAACCTGACGCTGGACGACCCGGCGCAGTGGACGGTCTTCGCGCTTGCCTCCCTGGCGACGCTCGCCGGCAAGATGGCCGGAACGACGCTGCCCGCGCGCCTGACCGGGGAGAGTTGGCCGGACGCCCTCCGGCTGGGCACGCTGATGCCCTGCAAGGGGTTGATGGAGGTGATCGTGCTGACCGTCCTGCTGGAGGCGGGGGTGCTGTCCGGTCCCTGTTTCTCGGCGATGGTGCTGATGGCGGTGGCGGTGACCGCGCTGACCCAGCCGATGACCCGCCTGGCCGGATGGTGGCGCCCGGCCGCGGCCACGGCGGCCGAGGCCGCAGGCGGCCGGCACGGGGGTATGTGACCGTTAAATTGACCCCTAGGCAACCGGCCGGCCTTTCCGTTAAAGAAGCCCAACCGTCCACCCCGACAAAGGGCATCCTCCCGTGCAGACTCCCACCCGTGACGAGTGGCTCGCCAAGGCCCGTACCCTGTCCGAAGCGCTGCCCTACATGCGACGCTATGCCGGGAGCACCTTCGTCATCAAGTACGGCGGCCACGCCATGGGCGATGCCGGCCTGGCGGAGCTGTTCGCGCGCGACATCGTTCTGCTGAAGCAGGTCGGCATCAACCCGGTGGTCGTCCACGGCGGCGGGCCGCAGATCGGCCAGATGCTGGAGCGTCTGAAGATCAAGTCCAGCTTCATCGACGGCCTGCGCGTCACCGACAAGGAGACGGTCGAGGTGGTCGAGATGGTGCTGGCCGGCTCCATCAACAAGCAGATCGTCGCCGCCATCAACAGTGCCGGCGGCCGTGCCGTCGGCCTGTCCGGCAAGGACAGCAACCTGATCACGGCCCGCCGGCTGGAGCGCGTGCAGCGCGACCCCGACAGCAACATCGAGCGGGTGCTGGACCTCGGCTTTGTCGGCGAGCCGTACAAGGTCAACCCGGAGATTCTGCATGCCCTGGCGCAGTCGGACATCATCCCGGTGATCGCACCGGTCGGCTTCGACGTGAACGGCGACACCTACAACATCAACGCCGACACGGCGGCCGGTGCGGTCGCGGCGGCGGTGAAGGCGGCGCGCTTCTTCCTGCTGACGGACGTCGCCGGCGTCCTCGACAAGGACAAGAAGCTGATCGAGAAGATGTCGCTGGAGGATGCCCACAAGGCCATCGCCGACGGCACCGCGTCCGGCGGCATGATCCCGAAGATCGAAACCTGCATCAGCGCGGTGGAGCAGGGCGTCGATGCCGCTGTTATCCTGGATGGCCGCGTGCCGCATGCGCTGCTGCTGGAGATCTTCACCGAAGGCGGCGCCGGCACCCTGATCGGCAAGGCCTGACGCTGCAACCGGGGGGGCCGATGACCGACCTGCGCAAGGACCTGCTCCGCCAGATGAAGGCCATCCGCGACCGGATGGACCCGAAGCTGGTGGAGCGCGCCAAGTTGGCGGCGTTGGGCAAGGTCCCCTACGACAGCGACTCCGCCAAGGAGGCGGTCAGCCATTTCCTGGATGCCAAGCGGGATGGCGGTGCCTTCCGCCGCAAGCTGGAGCAGGCCTTGAAGTCGGAGGGGGCGACCCTGGACCTCGACACCGAGGCGAAGGCGCCCCCGGCGGTGAAGCCGCCCGGGAAGCCAAGACGCGGCGGCCGGATGACGTAAGCGCTCCACCCGCCGTCTCGAACCCACGCAAGGAGCACAGCCTTGCTGCATGTCTTCGTCAATGACGGCGGTCTGCTGCGCTGGGCCAGGGAGGCCGCGGACGAGGCAGGGCCGCTGCCCGATGCCACCGTCTGGCTGGACCTGATCAACCCGACCGCCGAGGACTTGGCGCGGGCGGAGGCGCTGATCGGCACCAGCCTGCCCACCCGCGAGCAGATGGCGGAGATCGAGGAGTCGAGCCGACTGCGCGTGGCCGGTGGCGCCCTGACCATGACCGTCACCGCCCTGGTCTGGGCCGACACCGACGAGCCGCGAATCGCCACCGTCAGCTTCGTGCTGGCCGGGCGCCGGCTGGTCACCATCCACGACATCGATCCCCAGGCCCTGCTGGCCTTCCGCCGCCGGGCCACCCATGGGAAGGTGTCCGCATCCCGCGGTGAACTGGTTCTGGCGGCGCTGGTGGATGGGATGGTCGACCGCACCTCCGCCGTGCTGCGGCGCACCGGGGTGGAACTGGACGTGCTGAACCGCCGCTACTTCCGTGGGCGCAAGCTGCGCTCGCGCGGCGAAACCCTGGACGACGCCCAGACGCTGAAGCGCATCGGCCATGCCGGGCATCTGATCGGCAAGGCGCGGGTCAGTCTGGCGAGTCTCACCCGCATGACCGATTTCCTGGCGCGCGGCGACGGCTGGAACTCCGGCAAGGCGACACGGCGCTGGGCCAAGACGACGCTGCAGGATCTGCGCGGGCTCGACCAGTATGCCCGTTTCCTGGCCGGCAAGGTCGCGTTGGCGCTGGACACGGCGCTGGGCCAGATCAATGTGGAGCAGAACGAGATCGTCAAGATCGTCTCGGTCCTGACCGTCCTGCTGTTTCCACCGACGCTGGTCGCCAGCATCGGCGGCATGAATTTCGAAGAGATGCCGGGAACCGACTCGCTTTTCGGCTATCCCAGCGCCCTGGGGCTGATGCTGCTGTCGGCACTGCTGCCGATGATCTATGTCCGTCTGAAGCGCTGGATGTGACGCGGCATCCATACGGTACGGCTTGACAGTACGACCTGCTGATCGTCCGCGGTTCTTTCCTTTTGACAGGGGCTGACCGTCCCGGCAGGATGGGCGCATTCCAGGGGGGTCCCGACAGGGGGCTGAGATACCAACGGCCGGACGGCGCCAAGCGTCTCCGGCAGCGTGGTGACCCTTCGAACCTGATCCGGGTCATACCGGCGAAGGGAGGGACCTCGTGACGGGCCGCAAAGGCCCCCGTCCGGCCGTATCGATACCCGCAGTGGCAAACGACCACGGTGGGGGACGCCCAAATTGGGGAACGGCCCGCACGAAGACACCGCACCTCCGTCCGCAGTCCCGGGTTTGTCCGCCCAACTCCGACGGAGAAACCCAATGCCTAAGGACTTCAACGAGACCGCCATCCGCATTTCGACCGGCCCGCTGCCGTCGTCGCGGAAAATCCATGTGCCGGGCACGCGCTTCCCCGACCTGCGGGTTGCGATGCGTGAGATCGCGTTGTCGGGCGGCGAGCCGCCGCTGACCGTCTATGACGCTTCCGGTCCCTACACCGACGAGGCTGTGGCGACCGATGTGCGGGCCGGGCTGGCCAAGCACCGCCGCGACTGGATCCTGGCGCGCGGCGATTTGGAAACCACCGACAGCGGCGTGCTGCGCGCCAGGGGCGGCGGGGCCGTCACGCAGATGGCCTATGCCCGTGCCGGCATCGTCACCGCCGAGATGGAATATATCGCCGTCCGCGAGAATCTCGGCCGTGCTGCGGCGTTGGAATCAGTCCGCGACGGTGAGGATTTCGGGGCCGAGATCCCTGACTTCATCACCCCGGAATTTGTCCGCGACGAGGTGGCGCGCGGACGGGCGATCATCCCCTCCAACGTCAATCACCCTGAGTCGGAGCCGATGATCATCGGCCGGAACTTCCTGACCAAGATCAACGCCAACATCGGCAACTCCGCCGTGACCTCCTCGATCGAAGAAGAGGTGGAGAAGATGGTCTGGGCGATCCGTTGGGGGGCCGACACGGTGATGGACCTGTCCACCGGCGCCGACATCCACCAGACCCGCGAATGGATCCTGCGCAACTCCCCGGTCCCCATCGGCACGGTGCCGATCTATCAGGCTTTGGAGAAGGTGAAGGGCAGGGCAGAGGACCTGACCTGGGAGCTGTTCCGCGACACGCTGATCGAGCAGGCGGAGCAGGGCGTCGATTACTTCACCATCCATGTCGGCCTGCGGCTGGCCCATATCCCGCTGACGGCCAAGCGGGTGACCGGCATCGTCTCACGCGGCGGCTCGATCATCGCGAAATGGTGCCTGGCGCACCACCGCGAGAGTTTCCTCTATGACCATTTCGCCGACATCGTCGAAATCTGCCGCGCTTATGACGTGGCGCTGTCGATGGGCGACGGGTTGCGGCCGGGCAGCCAGGCCGACGCCAACGACGCCGCCCAGTTCGCCGAACTGGAGACCCTGGGCGAGCTGACCAAGATCGCCTGGGCGCGCGACGTGCAGGTGATGATCGAAGGGCCGGGCCATGTGCCCATGCACAAGATCAAGCACAATGTGGAGAAGCAGCTGGCCCTGTGCGGCGAGGCGCCCTTCTACACGCTGGGGCCGCTGGTGACCGACATCGCGCCGGGCTACGATCACATCACCAGCGCCATCGGTGCGGCGATGATCGGCTGGTTCGGCACGGCGATGCTCTGCTACGTCACGCCGAAGGAGCATCTGGGTCTGCCCGACCGCGACGACGTGAAGGCCGGCGTCATCGCCTACAAGATCGCCGCCCATGCAGCCGACCTCGCCAAGGGCCACCCGGCGGCCCAGCTGCGCGACGACGCCATGTCGCGCGCCCGCTTCTCCTTCCGCTGGCGCGACCAGTTCGCCCTGTCGCTCGATCCCGAGACGGCGATGGCCTACCACGACGAGACCCTGCCGGCCGAAGGAGCCAAGACCGCGCATTTCTGTTCGATGTGCGGGCCGAAATTCTGTTCGATGAAGATCACCCAGGAAATCCGCGAAGCCGCGGAGTCCGGCATGGCCGAGATGTCGCAGAAGTTCCGCGAGTCGGGCGGGGAGATTTATCAGCCGGCGGGGTGAGTGAGCTTGGGAAGATAGGCCCCCACCTATCCTCCCCCGCTCTCAGCGGACCTACGGTCCGCCTGCCGCGTCAGCACAAAGCAAAGCTTTGTGCGAGAGCTGGGCGGGGGAGGAACTGCCGCCGAACGCCGACAAAGGTCCAACTCCCTCTCCCGCCCAGCGGGGGAGGGTCAGGGTGGGGGCAGCGGCAGCAACCGGTCCTCACCCCGCGTACCTGATCTCCAGCACCTCCACCTGTTCCATCCCGGCCGGTGTGCGCACGTCCACCACGTCGCCCTCCCGCGCCTTCAGCAGCGCGCGGGCGATGGGGGAAATCCAGCTGACATGGCCGCGGTCGGGATCGACCTCGTCTGCGCCGACGATGGTGATGGTGTTTTCCGACCCGTCCTCGCGGGCATAGGTGACGGTGGCGCCGAAGAAGACCTGTTCGCGGTTCTTCTGGTCCTGTGGATTGACCACCACCGCCGACTCCAACCGCTTGTTCAGGAAGCGGATGCGGCGGTCGATCTCGCGCAGGCGCTTCTTGCCGTATAGATAATCGCCGTTCTCCGACCGGTCGCCGTTGCCGGCGGCCCAGGACACCACCTCCACCACCTTCGGCCGCTCCACCCGCAGCAGGTGGCGCAGTTCCTCCTGCATGCGCTGGAAGCCGGGCGGGGTCATGTAGTTCTTGAAGCCCTGCGGAAGCGGTGCCGGATCGTCGAGATCGTCGTCGTCAGGCGTGTCGTTCTCGCGGGTGAAGGCCTTGCTCATGGTCCGACCTGTCCTGTGGCAGGAAGATAACGTCTGGGAAAAGGAAAAGGCGCCTCGCGGCGCCTTTTCCCGTTCCAGAGGTCCTGATGGGCCGTTCGGCTTACCGCTTCCACCAGCCGCGGCGCGGCTTGGCGGAGGCATCGCCGTTGTCGCCGGCGGCAGCAGGAGCCGCAGCAGGCTCCGAAGCGGCGGCCGGAGCCTGCTCGGGCGCTGCCGGAGCGGCGGGAGCGGCTTCGGCCGGAGCTTCGGCAGCGGCCTTGCGCTTGCGCGACGCCTTCTTGGCAGGAGCCGTGTCGGTCGCGACCTCAGCCGGGGCTTCCGCGGCGGCGGCCTTGCGCTTGCGGCCCTTGGCCGGCGCTTCGGCGACGGCAGGAGCGGCGGCGGGAGCGGCCTCCACCGGAGCCTCGGCAGCGGCCTTGCGCTTGCGCGACGCCTTCTTGGCCGGAGCCTGCTCGGTCACCGGCTCGGCTGCAACCTGCGCCGCGGCTTCCACCGGAGCGGCAGCCTTGCGCTTGCGACCCTTGACCGGCGCTTCGGCGACCGCCGGAGCAGCCTCGACCGGAGCTTCGGCAGCGGCCTTGCGCTTGCGCGACGCCTTCTTGGCCGAAGCCTTCCCGGCGGCAGCTTCGGCCGGGGCCGGAGCGGTGACCGGCGGCTCGGTCGCAGGCACCGGAACCGGGGCCTCTTCGGCGACGGATGCCGGAGCGCTCTCGCCGGCCAGGATCCAGTCGAGGTCGGACGCCTCGGCCGGAGCCTGAACAGGAGCGGCTTCGGCCGGAGCGGCAGGCGACTGGTCGGCAGCGGTCTCCTCACCGCCTTCCAGCCCTTCCGCACCCTCGCGGCGGGACCGGCGGCGACCGCCGCGCTTGCCGCGGCGACGCTTCTTCCGGCCATCGCCATTGCGATCGCCGGCATCGGCACCGGTCTCCTCGTCGCCCTCGCCCTCGCTGTCGTCCTCATCCGAGTCGTCGTCTTCGGCCGGCTCGGAGATGGCAGCGCCGGGGATCGCCTCGGCGGCAACCGGCAGGCCGGTCTCGGCGGTCTCGTCGCCCGTCTCGTCGGACTCCTCGCCGTCCTCGCCCGCACCGGCGGTGTCGCCGTCGGCGCGGCCTTCCTCGCGGTCACGGCCACGGCCACGGCGGCGACGGCGGCGGCGGCGGCGGTCGTCGCCATTGCCATCGCCATTGGCACCGTTGGTCTCGGCGCGCTCGCCGGTCTCCTCGGCCTGGGCGGTCTCGACGTCGGCCTCCTCCTCGACCAGCTCGACGACCGGCTCGGCGGCGAGCGCACGATCGGTCTCGGCCATGACGCGGTCGGCGCTGACCAGCGGACCGTCCTCGTCGGGCAGGCGGGCCTTGTTGCGCTCCAGACGGTGGTCCGGGGCGATCAGGCCGTCGTCGGCCTGGACCATGACGTGGAAGCTGTGACGCTCCTCGATCTTGGCCAGCTCACCGCGCTTCTGGTTGAGGATGTAGAGCGCGATGGAGGTCGGGACGTAGATGGTGATCTCGGCCGACCGCTTGCGGATGCCTTCTTCCTCGATGGCGCGCAGGACGTGCAGCGAGGCGGACTCGACCGAGCGGACGACGCCGGTGCCCGAGCAGTGCGGGCAGCGCTCGAAGTTGGTCTCCAGCAGCGACGGGCGCAGACGCTGGCGCGACAGCTCCAAGAGGCCGAAGGCGGAGATGCGGCCGAGCTGGATGCGTGCCCGGTCGTTCTTCATCGCCTCCTTCATGCGGCGCTCGACGGCGGCGTTGTTCCGCGGCTCCTCCATGTCGATGAAGTCGATGACGATCAGGCCGGCCAGATCGCGCAGACGCAGCTGGCGCGCCACCTCGTCGGCGGCCTCCAGGTTGGTCTTGTAGGCGGTTTCCTCGATGTTGCGCTCGCGGGTCGACTTGCCGGAGTTGACGTCGATGGAGACCAGCGCCTCGGTCGGGTTGATGACGATGTAGCCGCCGGAGCGCAGCTGCACCACCGGGCTGTGGATGGCATCGATCTGCGTTTCCACCTGATAGCGGTGGAACAGCGGGATCTGGCTGTCGCGGTACAGCTGGACGCGCTGGGAATGCCCCGGCATCAGCATGTCCATGAACTCGCGCGCCGTGCGGAAGCCGGCCTCGCCCTCGACCCAGATTTCGTCGATGTCGTTGGCGTAGAGATCGCGGATCGACCGCTTGATCAGGTTCGCCTCTTCATAGATGAGGCAGGGCGCCGACGACTTCAGCGTCTGTTCGCGGATGTCGTCCCACAGGCGCAGGAGATATTCCAGGTCGCGCTTGATCTCGGGCTTGGAACGCTCCAGACCGGCGGTGCGCAGGATGACCGCCATGCCGTCGGGAATGTCGAGATCCGACAGGATTTCCTTCAGGCGCTTGCGGTCGGCCGGGTTGGTGATCTTGCGGGAAATCCCGCCGCCGCGGCCCGTGTTGGGCATCAGGACGCAGTAGCGGCCGGGCAGCGACAGGTAGGTGGTCAGGGCGGCGCCCTTGTTGCCGCGCTCCTCCTTCGTCACCTGCACCAGCATGACCTGCCGGCGCTTCACCACTTCCTGAATCTTGTAGGAGCGCAGCGGGCGCGAGCGGCGGCGCTGGGTCTCGACCTCCTCATCCTCGTCGCCGCCGAGCATGTCGGGGGTCTCGGAGTCCTGGGCGGCACCCTGGGCGGCGGCCTCGGACGGGGCGGCCTGTTCCTCGCCGCCATTGCCTTCGGCGGAGCCTTCGTCCTCACCGTCGTCGTCGCCGGCATCCTCGTCGGACGCCTCCGGCGCGATGGGCGAGGGCATCGGCGACCATTCCTCGACGATCTGCTCGGGGCGGATCGGCTCGCCCATCACGGCACCGTCGGCGGCGGCCTCGGCCCGGGCTTCCGCCTGCTCCTCCAGCCGGCGCTCTTCGGCCAGCAGGGCCTCGCGGTCGGCGACGGGGATGCGGTAATAGTCGGGATGGATTTCGGAGAAGGCGAGGAAGCCGTGGCGGTTGCCGCCGTATTCCACGAAGGCCGCCTGGAGCGAAGGCTCGACCCGCGTCACTTTCGCGAGGTAGATGTTGCCCTTCAGCTGCTTGCGGCTGGCGATCTCGAAGTCGAGTTCTTCCAGCCGGTTACCATTGACCACGGCGACCCGGGTTTCTTCCGGGTGCGTGGCGTCCACCAGCATGCGCTTGGCCATATACGGTCCTCAACGGCGCGACCCAGGGAACCCGCGCGACCGGTCGGGCCGCCTGGACGCAGCGTCTGTTGTGGGCGAAGCATACGGCACGACGGACCGGAACCGCCGAACGGCGCTGACGAGAGCAGCCAGGACGGCCCGGTCGACACGCGCCGGGCTGCCGCCTTGCGGCCACAGCCAGCTTCGAGGTTTCGTCCTCTCACCGCCAATCCGAACGCGCCACCCCGCGACGTCCCTCCGGCGCAAATGGCCGGACAGGCGGTGTCGGAGGCGACGCCGCAGACCCTTGGACGGCCCCGTGACCGGCGATCGGCTGACCTCGGGATCGATGGAATCGAGTACCGGGGATCAGCGAAACGGCGCTCACCTTGGGAGTCCGACCCGAATCTGGCGAATTGCGGTCTGTCGCAAAGATACCATAGACAAGCGATCCCTCTTGCACAACGCGGAAATGCGCCGATTCGGCGAACAAGTTCGTCCCGGGGAAGCGTAAGCGCGACTTTCCCCCGGAACCCCGGATCGGGCAGCTGCCGCGGGGCCGCGGCGGCGGGGCGGCGGGTCACTGTTGCAGGAACGGCACCCCGGCCCAGAATTGAGACCGGCCGAGACGTTCCGCGTTGAGGGCGTTGAATTGGCTAGGCTATAGCTGATCGTCCGCCCGCCGTCCGCCACCGGGGAGACACGATGCAACGGCCGCCCAGCCTGCCGACCGCCGCCATGCCCGACCGACTGCCGACCGCTGTCCATCCCAGGCTCGGGACCGGGCGCGGCGCCGTGACGCGGGGGTTTGCGTGCGTGCTGGGCGCGGTGCTGCCGGTCCTGCTGGCGCTGGTGCTTCTCGCCGGCCTTCCCGCCGCCCGGACAGCCGCCGCCCAGACCACGGCGGCGCTACCGTCCCCGCCGCCGCGCACCGCGGTGGTCGATGCCCGGCTGGGCATCCATCCGGACAAGACCCGTTTCGTGCTGGAGGTGAGCGATCCGGTCTCCTTCAGCGTGTCGCTGGCCACCGACCCCTACCGCGTCATCGTCGACCTGCCCGATCTGGTCTGGCCCGGCGGATCGCTGCCGATGGAGGGCAAGGGGGTGGTCGCGCGCTACCACCATGCGGCGGGCGGCCCGCGCGGGACGCGCCTGACCTTCGAGACCGTCGGTCCGGCCAAGCTGCGGGAAGGCTACATGATCCCGCCGCGCGACGGCCGTCAGCCGCGCCTCGTCCTCGACCTGGAAAAGACGACGGTGGCGGAGTTCCGGCAGCTCGCGGCGGCATCTGGTGGCAAAGCTGGCACTGGCGCGGCCTCCGGCAAAGGTCAGCTGACGATGAACGCGGTCGTCGCGTCGGCAATGGCCGTTCCGATGCCTGTTCCTGCTCCGGCGCCGTCCCCTCAGGACGATCCGCCCGCGAGCGGGCTCGTCTCCACCCCGCCGCCCTTCGCGCCGCTGCCGCCGATCCCGCCGGCTCAGCTGATTCCGGCCGCGCTGCCCTCCGCCCCGCCGCTGCCGGACAGCAAGCCGTCCACCGTGGCGGAAAAGCCGCTGGTCGTGCTCGACCCCGGCCATGGCGGACAGGATCCCGGCGCCGTCGGCGTCGGCGGCATTTATGAGAAGGACATCACGCTCGCCGCCGCCCGGGAGGTGAAGCGCCAGCTGGAGGCGACCGGCCGCTACCGCGTCAGGCTGACCCGCGACAGCGACGTGTTCATCCGCCTGCGCGACCGCGTCGCCATCGGGCGCGAGGCCGGGGCGGACCTGTTCATCTCGCTGCATGCCGACAGCATCAGCAGCGGCGACATGCGGGGGCTGTCGATCTACACCCTGTCCGACAAGGCGTCGGACCGCGAGGCGGAGATGCTGGCCGCCAAGGAGAACCGGGCCGACGCGCTGGTCGGGCTCGACCTGTCGGGCGAGAACCAGCTGGTCGCCAACATCCTGATCGACCTCGCGCAGCGCGATACGAAGAACCATTCGAAGCGTTTCGCGACGCTGGCCCTGCAAAGTCTGGGACGCGACGTGCCGCTGATCCCCAGCAAGCCGCACCGGCAGGCCGGCTTCGCCGTGCTGACGGCGCCCGACGTGCCGTCGGTGCTGATCGAGATGGGCTATCTGTCGAACCGCAAGGATGCCGGGCTGCTGTCCTCGGCGGCGCACCGCGAACGGCTGGGCCGCGGGCTGGCCCGCACCATCGACGCCTATTTCCGCTGGCTGCACGGCGCCCAGCGGAGCTGAGCCGCCGAACCGGACTGCTGAGCGGAGACTTGGCCGGGGGGCTTACCTCTTCCGCGCCGGCGCATTTTCGCGGGCGCCCTCTGCGCGTCACATTTTCCTGACATGACGGGAACGGGGGCGGCACTTCGCATCGCGGCGGTGTAGGATGCGCCCGCCCAGTCAGACGCGCCTGCCGGCCCGCACCCCAGAACGGGACGGAGCCGGGGCGCGTTCTTCGTCGCTTCTTGCAGGATCGGTCATGCGCCTTCTTCTGTCCTTGCTGATGGCCTTCGTGATGCTGGCTCTTGCCGGTGCCGGGGGGCTGGTCTTCCTGTTGGATCACTACGACCAGGACCTGCCCGACTACACCAAGCTGGCCAATTACGAGCCGCCGGTGACCACGCGCATCTATGCCGGCGACGGACGGCTGATGGCGGAATTCGCGTCGGAACGCCGCATCTTCGTGCCGATCGACGCCATGCCGCGGCAGGTCATCAACGCCTTCATGGCGGCCGAGGACAAGAATTTCTACGCCCACCAGGGTGTCGACCCGCTCGGCATCCTGCGCGCGATCCTGACCAACATCGAGAATTTCGGCCGCGACCGCCGCCCGGTCGGCGCCAGCACGATCACGCAGCAGGTCGCCAAGAACATGCTGCTGACCAACGAGGTGTCCTTCGCCCGCAAGATCAAGGAGGCGATCCTGGCGGTCCGCATCGAGCGGGCCTTCACCAAGGACCGCATCATGGAGCTGTACCTCAACGAGATCTTCCTGGGGAACCGCTCCTACGGCGTGGCGGCGGCGGCGCTGAACTATTTCAACAAGGCGCTGGACGAGCTGAGCATCGAGGAGGTCGCCTTCCTGGCGGCCTTGCCCAAGGCGCCGTCCAATTACAACCCCGACCGCCAGCACGATGCCGCCGTCGCCCGCCGCAACTGGGTGATCGGCCGCATGTCGGAGGACGGCTACGTCACGCCCGACGAGGCGAAGGCCGCCCAGGGCCGGCCGCTCCTGACCCGCAGGCGCGACGAGCAGGAGGTGGTGACCGCCGAGTATTTCGCCGAGGAGATCCGGCGCGAACTGGTGAAGCTCTATGGCGAGCAGGCGCTGTATGAGGGCGGCCTGTCGGTGCGCGCCTCGATGAACCCGCAGCTGCAGGCGGCGGCGACAAAGTCGTTGCGCGACGGGCTGGTCGCCTACGATCGCCGCCATGGCTGGCGCGGACCGGTGGCGAAGATGGAGAATTTCGACAACTGGCCGAAGAAGCTGGCCGCCATGCCGGCGCCCGCAGGCTCCGAGGGCTGGAAGCTGGCCGTCGTGCTGAAGGACGATCAGGCGGACGGGCTGGACATCGGCTTGGCCGACGGCAGCCGCGGCCGCATCCCGCTGTCTGAGCTGCGCTGGGCCCGCGCGGCGAAGGAGGGCGAGGCCGTGGGGCCGGCGATCCGCAAGCCGTCGGACGTCGCCAAGCTGGGCGATATCCTGCTGGTGGAGGCGATCAGCGGCCCGGCGCCCAAGGACGAGGACGAGAAGCCGGCCAGGAAGGGCGCCCAGGCGGCGGCGAAGGAACTGCCGCCGGGCAGCTACGCCCTGCGCCAGATCCCGCAGGTGCAGGGCGGCCTCGTGGCGCTCGATCCCCACACCGGCCGCGTGCTGGCGATGGTCGGCGGCTTCTCTCCTGCCATGAGCGTGTTCAACCGGGCCACCCAGGCGCTGCGCCAGCCCGGTTCCTCCTTCAAGCCCTTCGTCTATCTGACGGCGCTGAACCAGGGCTTCACCCCGTCGTCGCTGGTGATGGACGCGCCCTTCGCCTTCGATCCGGGCGGCGGGCAGCCGGTCTGGCGGCCGGAAAACTACAGCCACGAATTCTATGGCCCGACCCCGCTGCGCGTCGGCATCGAAAAGTCGCGCAATGTCATGACCGTCCGCCTCGCCCAGCAGATCGGCATGGACAAGGTCAAGGCTCTGGTCGAGAAGTTCGGCATTGTCGACAACCTTCAGCCCTATCTGCCGATGTCGCTGGGCGCCGGCGAGACGACGGTCCTGCGGCTCGCCACCGCTTATGCAATGCTGGACAATGGCGGCAAGCGGGTGGTGCCGACCTTCATCGACCGCGTCCAGGACCGAAACGGCAAGACCGTCTTCCGCCACGACAACCGCGCCTGCGAAGGCTGCACCAACGTCGCCTGGAAGGATGGGTTGGCCGTCCCGGCGGTGCCCGACACCCGCGAGCAGGTGAACGATCCGCGCACCACCTACCAGATCGTTTCGATCCTGGAAGGCGTGGTCCAGCGCGGCACGGCGGCGTCGCTGAAGTCGCTGGGCAAGCCGCTGGCCGGCAAGACCGGCACCACCAACGACAGCCATGACGCCTGGTTCATGGGCTTCTCGCCCGATCTGGTGGTCGGCACCTATATCGGCTTCGATCAGCCGCGCTCGCTGGGAAGCCGCGAGACAGGCGGCTCCGCCGCGGTGCCGGTGTTCAAGGACGTCATGCAGGTGGCGTTGAAGGACCAGCCGGCGACGCCCTTCCGCGTGCCGCCCGGCCTGCGCCTCGTCCGTGTGAACCCGGCCAATGGCCAGCTGGCCCAGCCCGGCGACAGCCGCGCCATCTGGGAGGCATTCCTGCCCGGCACCGAACCGAACCCGGACCAGCCGCAGATGGTGCTGGACGGCTCGGTGCAGGGGGCCGGGGCGATGATGGGCGATCCGAACGCCGCAGGATTCGGCGCCGCCCAGCCGGGCATTCCGGCACCGCCGGCCGCGGCGACGCTGGGGACCGGCGGGCTCTACTGAGTGAAAAGGGAAAGGGGCGTCCTGGCGGGCGCCCCTTTCGTCAATGGGTGGAGGCTGCTCCCGCCACCGTTCCTATCACCGTTCCTACCACCGTCCCTGCCTCCGTCAGCGAGGCGATGGCGTCCACCGGGCAGCTGCCGAGAGGGCGCAGTTCCGGTTCGAGGGCCGCGAACATCGCGCGCACGCCGTCCTCGTTGACATGCAGGGCGTCCATGAACAGCTCGTCCTTGTCCACGGCGCGGCGGGCGTCGATCACGGTCACGCCGGCGGGCAGGCGGCTCTTCATCTCGGCGAAGAAGGCGTCGAAATTCTTCAGCTTGCCGGCATAGGTCGGGAAATAGGGGGTGATCACCACCGCCACGCGGGTGCCCTGCGCCTGGGCGCTGCGGATGATGCGGTCCATCGCCTGCCAGTTGGCGTCGGCGGCGGTCATCATCTCTTCGGGTGCGGCGGCGAGCTGCGCCTTCATCGGTTCGGGGATGGCGCCCACCAGCGTGCGGTCGGCGGCGGGCTTCAGCAGGCCGGCGATCAGGCGCATGGTCTGGTTGTTGTTGAAGGTCATCAGGTTGAAGGCGTGGTTCGCCATCCACAGTTCCCGGTTTTCCTGCCGGATGAAGGCGTCGATGCGCGGCGAGTAGTAGGCCAGCAGCGGCAGGTCGGCGAGGTCGTGCGGGTTGTCGACCAGACCGGTGGGCTCCAGGATCAACAGGCGCGGGGCGCCGTGCCGCTCGACGTAATCCTCCCACAGCAGGGCCGACAACACGGTCGGCGCCCCACCCATGCCCAGGTTCAGCGCGCGCCCGCAGGTCATGTCCTGCAGGGTGGAGACCGGGAAATGGTTGTCCGCCCGCGAATTGCCCAGCACCAGCACGTCCGCCGGCCCTCTGGTGGGACGGGCGGCCTGACCGGGGGCGGAGGCGAGCGCCGCCTTGACCATCAGAGCGCCCGGCTTCTCGTCCGTGCGGCCGTCCGGCTGCGCATCGGGAATGACCGCCGGCACGTCTTCCGGCCCGACCGGACGGTAGATCGCCATGAAGCGGTCGCTGGAGCGCAGAAGCAGGTCGCCCAGCGCCGAAGCCAGGACCCGGTCCATCGCCGTGACGGTGGCGAGGATCAGCGCGATGCAAGCCAGAAGGCGGTACATGGGAGGGTCTCCGTCCGGTCTTTAGAACTGGAAGTAGATGAAGGCGTGGTTGGCGAAGCTTCCGAACAGCAGCATCACCAGGATCAGGGCGGAGCAGGCCATCGACCGCGCCACCACGTTGGTCCCGGCATAGCGGCGGCCCGCACCGCGCTCGATCAGCGCATCGACCATCAGCACGATCAGGCCGGCGACGGCGACGCGCAGCAGCGAGCTGGCCTGGAGGTTGCCTTGCTGAAGACCGAAATCGCCGTGGGCGATGATGCCCAGGATGGTCCAGACGGTTTGCAGGTTGTCGGCGCGGAAGGGCAGCCAGGTCAGCGTCACCACGATGAAGACGAGGCCGATCATCACCAGCCGCCCGGCGGCCAGCATCGGACCGCTGAGACGCACCGGGCTGAGCGCGGCCAGCCGGCGCACGCCGTCTTCCACCAGCATCAGCCCGCCATGCAGAGCCCCCCACAGGACGAAGGTCCAGTTGGCGCCGTGCCACAGGCCGGAGATCAGCATGGTGATGACGACATTGCGGATGCGCAGCCAGCGCGTCCGGCTGCCGCCCATCGGCACATAGACGTAGTCGCGGAACCAGGTGGACAGCGAGATGTGCCAGCGCCGCCAGAAATCGCGCATGCCGCTGGCGAAATAGGGGCGGGCGAAGTTCTGGCACATGGTGTAGCCGAATATCTGGGCCAGCCCGATGGCGATCAGCGAGTAGCCGGCGAAGTCGCCGTAGATCTGCAGCGAGAAGCAGACCAGCCCGATCACATGCTGGAGCGCGTTGAAGAACTCCGGCTGGTGGAAGCGGGCGTCGACCACCATCGCGGCGTTGTCGGCCAGCCCGATCTTCAGGAAATAGCCCCAGATCACCTTCTCCAGCCCGGCGAAGCGCTCCTCGAACGGGATGTCGCGCGGGCGCTGCTGGATCTGCGGCAGCAGGTCGCGCGCCCGAACGATCGGGCCGGCCACCAGCTGCGGGAAGAAGGCGACGAAGGTGGCATAGCGCATCAGCGACCGTTCCGGCTGCTTCACCTCGCCGGTGTAGAGATCGATGCCGTAGCTGAGATTCTGGAAGGTGTAGAAGGAGATGCCGACCGGGAGCAGGATGTCCAGCGTCCGCCGCCCGATCTCGACGCCAATGGATGCGAGCGCGATCTCCGCGCTGTCGGCGAAGAAGTTGTAGTATTTGAAGAAGAACAGCATGCCCAGGTTGGCGCCCAGGCTGATGAACAGGTACATCTTCTTTGTCTGGCGGTCGGGTGAATCAGCGATCTTCAGCCCGCAGTAGAAGTCGATGAAGGTGCTGAGCGCCAGCAATGCGCAGAACCTGTAATCCCAATAGCCGTAGAAGATGTAACTGGCCACCAGCAGGAAGGGCGTAAAGGCGCGCGTGCGCGCCAGCGCCATGAAACCGGCGCTGAACACGGTGATGAACAGCAGGAAGTTCAGGCTGGTGAAGCTCATCGTGCCCCCGGCAGAGATGCTCGCGCGTCTGCGCAACCGCGCAAGAAAGGCGAAGTTCGGAGGCGAAGATAACCACGATTTCGGGGATTTCCCGCTGCCGCGGTAGGGTTGTGCGGCCGGATATGGGACGTACTCTGAAATGAGCCGGGCGGATGATTCCAAACGGTTAGGACCGCCAAGCCGGGGCTGGGCCATACACGAAAGTGGCAAGCCTCCCCGATCGCGGAACCCGGGTGGGGCTATGCCCAGCCGCACCCGGGTCATTAAGGGGGTGCAAGCGGGGGAGGGAGCCGCTACATATGCAGCCGACAAACCCTTCAACTCTGGCTGACGAGGAGGCACCGCCATGCGGGCCGAGATCGAAGCGGCCGCCGGCGAGATCAGAGAATCGCTGGCGCTGCTGAGGAGGCATCTTTGACTGGGACAACGCACTGCGACGTCTCGACGAACTGAACAACCTCGCCGAGGATCCCAAGCTTTGGGACGATCCCTCGCGGGCCCAGACCATCATGCGCGAGCGCACCCAGCTGGAGGCCTCGGTTTCCGGCTACCGGTCGCTGGAGCGCGACCTGTCCGACAGCCTGGAACTGATCGAGATGGGCGAGGCGGAAGGTGACGCCACCGTCGTCGCCGATGCCGAGGCGCAGCTCTACGGCCTGCGCGACCGCGCCAACAAGCTGCAGATCGAAAGCCTGCTGTCGGGCGAGGCCGATGCCAACGACTGCTTCGTCGAGGTGAATGCCGGCGCCGGCGGCACGGAGGCCCAGGACTGGGCGCTGATGCTGATGCGCATGTACACCCGTTGGGCGGAGCAGCACGGTTACAAGGCCGAATGGCTGGACGAGACGCCGGGCGAAGAGGCGGGGATCAAGTCCGCCACCGTGCAGATCAAGGGTCACAACGCCTATGGCTGGCTGAAGACCGAGGCCGGCGTGCACCGTCTGGTGCGCATCAGCCCGTTCGACAGCCAGGCGCGTCGCCAGACCAGCTTCGCCGCCGTCTCGGTGTCTCCGGTGATCGACGACAAGATCGACATCGAGATCAACGAGAAGGATTGCCGCATCGACACCTACCGGGCGTCGGGCGCAGGCGGTCAGCACATCAACAAGACCGACTCGGCGGTGCGCATCACGCACATCCCGACGAACATCGTGGTGAGCTGCCAGCAGGAACGGTCGCAGCACAAGAACCGCGCCAAGGCGTGGGACATGCTGCGTGCCCGCCTGTATGAGCGGGAGTTGAAGATCCGCGAGGATGCCGCGGCCGCTCTGGAAGCGACCAAGACCGACATCGGCTGGGGCCACCAGATCCGCTCATATGTCCTGCACCCCTACCAGATGGTGAAGGATCTGCGTACCGATGTGGAGACCTCGCAGAGCCAGGCGGTGCTGGACGGTGCACTCGATCCCTTCCTGGAGGCGGCGCTGGCCTCCAGGATCAAGGGGCAGAGCGACGACGCGCACGCCGCCGGCGGTTGACGGGTCGGAACGTGGAAAAGGGCGGCCGCTTGCGGCCGCCCTTTTCGATTCGGCGCCTTTTCGGAATTGCCGATCTGGAATGGAAGGCTAGGCTCGGCTGTTTCAACAGGCAGCCACTCCAACGATCAGGAGCAACCGATCCATGAACAGACGTCTTCTTCCGGCCCTGACCGGCGCCATACTGGGCGGCGCCATGCTGCTGGCGACCCCCGCATTTGCCGCCTGCGAAACGGACAATCTGCCGGACGAGATGCGTCTGGCCTTCATCTCCGGCGCGCAGGAGGCGCTGAACGAGCACGGCTTCAACGCCGGAACGGTGGACGGCAAGATGGGATCGCGCACCCGCTCGGCGATCCGCGCCTATCAGCGCGCAGCCAAGCTTCCGGTGGACGGATGTGCCACCCAGGGGCTGCTCGACCATCTGAACTTCAGCCAGCCGAAAATCTACGGCCCCAACAAGCCTCGCTGACCTCAGGCCAGCATGTCGAGCAGCCGTCGGCTGTTCTCCTGCGTCGTCTGCAGGACCTTGGCATTGGCGGCAAAATCGACCTGGGCGGCGGTCAGGTCGAGGACCACCGCCGGGTCAAGGTTGCCCGCCGCGATCTGCGCCGACGCCGCGTCGGTGCGGGCCTGAGCATCCTGCAGGCCGTCGAGCGCCCCGGCCTGCGGCCGGAAGGGCGTGGCGGATGTGGCCGATCCGATGTCCATGGCGGGCTGTCCAGCTGGTTGAGCGGGCAGGATAGCGGCATGGGGGTTTAGGGTTGGTGAATGGGGGGGTATCGGCCAGCGAATGCCCCCTCCCTAACCCTCCCCCACCTTCGGTGGGAGAGGGGACCGCCGCCGCTTCGCACAAGGCACCCTCTCCCGCAATCGGACCGGCCTTTGGCCGGCCGAGGGCGGAGGAGGGTTGGGGAGGGGGCAACCGCCGTAACGACCTCACCCGTCCGCCAGCCAGTCCGCCAAGCGCCCGAGAAAGGCAGCGGCCTCCGTCGGATCGTGCAGGCTCCAGGTCGCCGCCGTCTCTGCCGGACCGTCCATCACCCGGATGCCGACCCCGCGCCCTGCCAACGCGCGGAAGGCGTCCTCATCGGTCTCGTCGTCGCCGAGATAGATCGGCACGGTGCCGTCCCCCTCCAGCCCCAGCGTCTCCAGCAGGGCAAGGACGGCACGGCCCTTGTCCCAGGGCAGGTTGGGGCGAAGCTCGAACAGTTCCTTGCCGCCGGTCACGCGCAGCCGCGCATGCTCCCCTGCGACCATGCGGACGGTGTCGGCCACCATCGGCTTTTCGGGCGGGGCGACCTGACGGGTGTGGATGGCGATGGCGAAGCGCTTGCGCTCCACCAGCGCGCCGGCGATTCCACCCAGCCGGTCGTGCAGAAGCCGTTCGGCATCGTCGAGATCGGGCACATACTCGACCCCGACCTGCCGGCGCAGGTCCGGTCCGCGCAGATCGAAACCATGGCTGCCGGCATAGACCAGATCGTCCAGCGCCACCATCGCCGCCAGATCGTCCAGGTCGCGGCCGCTGACGAAGGCGACCGGACACAGGGCCGACAGCCGCCGCACCACCGCGCGCGCCTCCTCCGGCATCACCGCCAGTTCCGGCCGCGGCGCGATGGCGGCGAGCGTGCCGTCGTAATCGAGGAACAGGGCAGGGGTGCGGTCGCGGATGGCCGCGGTGAAGGCGTCGAATTCCGAGAATGCGGAGGGTGGGACGTGGGTCAAGGGGGAAACCTCGCGCCGCTGCCTGAGGGATACGGCGGCTGACCGTGGGCCGGCACGCCACTGCTGTGGTAACGGCCGGAAACGACGGGTGGCTTGTGCTCCGGCAAAAGGATCGGCTGAATGTGGCCAATCTGCAACAGGCCCCTCTAAAAGCTTCGGCCCCGCACAGGGGCCGGCTTTGGGGGTTGCGGTGCCCCCGGGTTCTGATACTGTTGCAGTGCAGCAAGCGATTGCTGCTTCGCCCTTCTTGGGCGTTTCCTCCCTAAACTCAAGGCCGCTGTATTCAGCGGCCTTTTTCTTGCCAGAAAGCCCCCTGGTAAGGCAACCCCTGACAAAAGTCATAGCGCTGCGATTTGCTCGGAAAATCGACCGGCGGACGGTGGGGGCAGGGGCGTTTTTGAAGCGCAGGGTGAATGCCTGCATCCCGCCGCCGTGTCGTGCAGGAAATCTCTGAACTCCGGAAAACCGTTTGAATAGAATGCACTGCAGAATGCGGTGCCCTTGCCCGCGATGATGGAGGCGCCGGCGTTCAACCGCGCACCGGGTTGGGACAAGGGACCAAAGCGACTCTGCAGGGTATTGCCGGGACTGAGAATTTTCCCTGCATTTTTCTGCCGGCCGCCGTCTTTGCTGCGGCGCAGGGGGTGAAAAACCGCCGCAGGCACACGGAAGCACTGCACCCGCGCCGCGAACTGTCGTATAGAATTCGACGACACGCCCATCCGCCGCAATCCACAGGAGCCGTTCCCATGGACATCGCCATCATGGTCCTCGCCGTCGCCTTCTTCTTCTGGCAGACCATCTCCGACTGAGTCGGCTTCGACGCGACCGGCTGAGCCTCTCGGCAAGCGAAAAGTCGGCAATCGAAAAAAGGGCGGTCCCGGCGGGCCGCCTTTTTTCGTATGGCTGCGAAAAACGGGTTCGAACTTGCCGCCGTCTCAGTCGGCGGCGATGGGCGGCTCCAGCCGGGAATGGGCCGAGGCGATCAGTTGCAGCGTCTCCATGATCGAGCCGATGGCCTCATGCAGATCGGCCTGCTCGTCGCCGGGCAGGGTGGCAAGCACCGCCTCCAACTCCACCGCCGCGTCCTGCAGGCTGGCGCAGGCATGTTCCAGATGGCGGCTGGTGCCCTGGCCAATGCCGGAATCATTTGCAAAATGCAAACGCGCCGCCGGTTTCCCGGCCCGCGTCGCGTTCCGGTTTGCAAAATGCAAATGGACGCCGTTCCCCGTGGCCCGCGTCCCCAATTTCTTCCGCATCATGGGCGTACCCCCCGTTCGGTCTGAACCGAGAATGCGCAAGTCCCGTGCCACTGCGTGACCGTTGGTTGCGGACGATCTCGCAGAAATGGCCCCGCAAAAATGGCCCCACAAAAACGGTGAGGCTTATTCCGGCCACAGGCGGGCAGCGCCGCGCATGCCGCTTTCCCCGCCATGGCGGGCGACGGCCATCCGGGTCCGCGGTGCGGCGGTCAATGCCCAGGCACCCCAGCGCCGTGTCACCGCTTCGCACAGGCCGGGCAAGGCGGACAGGCCGCCGCCGACCACCACCATGTCGGGGTCCAGCAGGTTCAGCACCGGGGCCAGCGCGCGGGCCAGCGCATCGGCATGGCGCGACAGTGTCGCGGCTGCGGCAGGATCGCCCGCCAGGGCGCGGGCGGCGATTTCCCGCGGGTCCGTCGCCTTGCCGGTGCCGTCCTCCCCGGCCAGATGCCTGTGCAGGCGAGACAGCCCGGCGCCGCACAGCACGGTCTCCAGGCAACCGGTCTTGCCGCAGCCGCAGGGCACCGGCGGACCGTCGGCCTCCTCGCGCCAGGGCAGGGGGGTATGGCCCCATTCGCCGGCCAGTCCGTTGGCGCCGGGCAGGATGCGCCCGTCCACCACGATCCCGCCGCCGACGCCGGTGCCCAGGATGACCCCGAACACCACCGCCGACCCGACCGCGGCGCCGTCCGTCGCCTCCGACAGGGTGAAGCAGTTGGCGTCGTTGGCGATCCGCACCGGGCGACCGATCCGCCGCGCCGCGTCTTCGGCGAAGGGACGGCCGGCGAGCCAGGGCAGGTTCACGGCGCGCACACGGCCGGCGGCGGGATCGACGATGCCGGGCAGGCTGATGCCGACGCCGCCGGTGCCGAGCGGGTCGAGTGCCGCCACCGTCTCCGCCAGGGCGGTCAGCGTGTCGTCGTAATCGCGGGGGGTGGGGCGGCGGTGGCGGGCCAGTTCCACCCCGTGCGCACCGAGCGCCACCGCCGCGATCTTGGTGCCGCCCAAATCGATTCCGACTCGCATGCCTGTCGCCGTCCGGATGGGGATTCAATCGAGGATTTCGGGGGCAACCCTATACCGCTCCCTCGTCCGGTGGACCAGCGGCGCGTTCGTGCCGGAAGGGTCAGTCCACCCACCCCGGAAGAGAGGGGGCTACCGCCCTTTGCTCTGTCGGGGCTTGGGGAACGCATCACTAGAGTCACACAAGCGCTTCCTTCACTGATCGGCGTCTCGAGATGTCCATGGACCGTTCTGCCCCGAAACACACCTCGCGCGCCCGGCGCGCCGCTCCGGGCCACCACGATCCCGTTCACGATTCCGCCGGTGCCGCGGCATCGGCCGCCGAAATCCGCGATGGACTTGTACTGGCCTTCCTGGCCCGCAAGAGGCTTCTGGTGCTGGTCGGCGATGCCGGGTCGGGCCGTCCCGCCCTGTTCCGGCAGCTGGTCGAGCATGTGGAGGCCGATGGCGCCATGGCGCTGCCGGTCACGGCCTCGGTCGGTGCCGAGGTGGAGGATCTGGTCGCTGCCGCCGGTGCCGGGGCGCTGCCCGATCTGGCGCCGGGCGAGGATGGCGAGGGCGATTTCGACGCGCTGATCGCCGCGCTGGAAGACCGGCTGGAGCTGGCCGGATCCGGTTTGCTGGCGGTCGACAACGCCACCGTGCTCGCCCCGCCGGTGCTGGCGGATCTGGTCGATCTGACGCGGGCCGAGACGCCCGCCGGCCGCTTCCTCCAGGTTCTTCTCTGCGGCACGCCGGAGTTGGAAGGGACGCTGGCGCGCGCCGGGCTGGCAGACGAGCTGCGCGACATGGGCGTGATCTACCGGATGGCGCCGGGCGGTGGTCTGCCCGACGAGTTGCCGTCGATGTCCGCCGTGCAGACCGCGCCGCGTCCGGCGCCGATGCTGGCGGTTCCGCCCCAAGAGCCGGAGGCCGATCCGGCCTGGGTGGATCGCCGCGGTCCGCAGCAGGCCCAGACCCAGACCGCCGCCACGCCGCCGGCGAACGACTGGGTGGGGGACCGCTGGGCGGGAGATCATCAGTCGGGAGACTATGACTGGAGCGACCGCGGTCCCGACGCGACCGCCGCAAGGGAAATGCAGGCCGGAGCCATGCCGGCAGACGCCATGCCCGTCGGCGCCATGCGGGCGCCGCGCCGGACCGGGCTTTATGCCGGTGCGGCGCTGACCACGCTGGTGCTGCTGGGTGCCGCCGGTGCGGCCATCGCCACCGCCGTGCCCGGCGCCTCCCCCGACCGCGCTCTGGCGATGATCGAGGAGAGCTGGAGCCGGGCGCGCGACGCGGTGGAGCGCACGGTGCAGGGGCTGATCGGCACCGATGTTCCGCCTGCCGGCGGTCAGCATGCCGCCGCCGACCTGCCGCCGGTTGCACCCGCCGCGCCGCCGCCGGTCTCCCGGCCGTCCGCGGCGCCCGGTGTCCAGGCCGGGCAGAGCAATGCCGCGCTCCCGGCCGCGCCGCCGCCGGCCGGCACCCTGACGGTGACGAAGCAGGCCGCCGCCCAACCCTCGCCGGCCGCTCCGGCCCAAACCGCTCCGCCTCAAACCGCTTCTGTGCAGACGGCAGCCTTGCCGCCGGCCCAATCCCAGGCGTCGGCCGCCGCACCCGTCGCTGCTGCCCCGGCAGCGCCGGCCGCAGGCAATGCGGAAGCGGCACCGGGTGCCGCCTCGCTGCCGCCGTTGGAGGAGCCTTCCGTCACGCCGATTCCGCAGGTGCCGCAGTCGGCCGCCCCCGATGCGGAGATCGCGCAGCGCGTGCGCATGATGGTCGATCAGGCCCGCCGGCAGATCGCCGGCAAGCGCCTGACCACTCCGCCCGGCGACAACGCCTATGAGACGGTGCAGCGCATCCGCCAGATCGCACCGGCGTCCCCCGAAGCGACCGAACTGCTGACCAGCATGGAGGATACCTATCGCCGCTGGGCGATGCTGGCCGAGCGTGACGGCGACTGGTCGGAAACCAAGCGCTTCTACGAACGGGCGCAGATGCTCTCACCCAACAGCCCGGACCTCGCGGAGCGCATCCGCGCGGCGAGCGAGCAGCGCGCCTATACCGGACCGGCCATGGGCGGTTCCGGAACGGCAGGCGGAAGCACGGCTGTGCCGGTGAAGGCCACACCGGGCCTGCATGATCGCGAGTCGGTGCTTGCCCTGCTGCGCAACCCGGCGGAGCTGTCGCGCACGCTGCAGGGCGGCGCCAGCCCGGACAGCCGGCTCGACAGCGGCAAGACCCTGCTGATGGTCGCGGCCGAGCAGGGACTGACCGACGCGGTGCGCGTTCTGCTGGATCGGCGCGCCCGCAGCGACCTGCGCACCTCCGATGGGGCCACCGCCGTGATGTATGCCGCCTGGGGCGGACATGACGCGGTGGTCCGGGCGCTGGCCGACGGCGGGGCGGACCTCGACACCACCAACAGCGACGGCAAGACGGCGCTGATGGCCGCCGCCGCCCGCGGCCACCAGGAGGTGGCGCGGACGCTGATCCAGCGCGGGGTGATGGTGGACCGCACCACCGCCTACGGCTGGTCGGCGCTGATGTATGCCGCCAACAACGGGCACGAGGCGGTGGCCAAGCTGCTGCTCGACCACGGCGCCAACCCGTACCGCATGGATGCCAACGGCAACTCCGCGCTGACGCTGGGCGCGCTGCAGGGGCATGTCCAGGTGGTGGAGGCCCTGAAGCCGCGCTGATCGGTACCGCCGATAGGCCTGCCCGATCAGCGAGGCTCCTGCGAACCGGTCACTGGTCGAGGCGGACGGAGCCGCGCCACATCCCGGCGCTCTGTCCGCCATTGGCGTAATGGAACACGCCGGGCCCATCCGGCTGGCCGTTGCTGAAACGCCCGGCGAAGCGGCTGCCGTCGGTGAAGGTCATCACGCCATAGCCGGACATCAGGTCACCGGACCATTCGCCCTCATAGGTCTGTCCGTTGGCGAAGTGATAGACCCCCGCCCCCTGGCGGATCGGCCGTCCCAGCCCCGAGCCCGATGACGGCTGTGCCCATGTGCCTTCATAGCGGTCGCCTGCCGAGAAGCCGTAACTCCAGAAGCGGCTGTCGGGCCGGCTGCGCGCCCGCTCCGCCGCGGTGCGGGCATCGCCCAGCGAGCGCATCGCCTGCTGCTCGGCCGCCACCGCAGGGCCATCGGGCTCCGTGGATGCGGTGCCGGACGGTGGAGTGGGGAAGCTGCGCGGCTCTTCCGTCCGGATCGGATCGGAACTGCCGGTGGCCGGCGGCTCGGCGGCCGGATCGCCGAAGGAGGGGCCGGCTTCCACAGTTCCGCGGGAACGGGCGGCCAGCGGCGACGGGTCGGCCCAGCGGGCGGCGAGGGCCCCGGCGGTGAGATAGCCGTTCCGTCCGGCCGAATCCCGCACGCGCAACCAGCTTCCTTCCGGCACCGCCTCCAGCACCGTCACCACGGTGCCGGCCGGAAGCTGCGCGATGCCGCGGGCACCCACTGCCGGACGGTCGAACAGCACGCCGGACTTGGCCATCTCATACTCGCCAGGCGGCAGGCTGGGGGTGGTCACCGCCGGCGGCAGCTCCTTCGGTGGCGGTTCCTTCTTCGCCTGGGTGGACTGGTCCTGCGGCTGCACGTCGGGAGATAGGGTGGGAGATGGGGCGACCGGCGGTTTTGGCGCTGCGGCGACGGCCGGCACCAGGACCAGCGTGGTACCCAGCCGGTCCTGCAGCCAGGGCAGCTGGCGCCCTTCGCTGCGTTCGGCGACGGAGCGCGCCACCTCGGCCAGCGAATCGCGGAAGGTGACGCCGGGCTTGACCATCTCGCGGGCCAGCGCGGCGGTGAAGGGAGCCGGCCCTTTGGCCGCTTGCGGCGGCACCGGCGGCACTCCGGGACGGTGGGCATAGACGACGAACAGGCCGTCCGCCTCCATCGGCGTTCCCAGCGCGCCGCCGCCGACCCGCTGTGCCAGCGCGTCGGCCGTGCCCGGATCGATCACCACGACCGCCTTGCGCCCGCTGTCCCGCAGATCGCCCAGCACCATGTCGAGGTCCAGTGCCGTGCGCGGCAAATCCTCCGCCCCCGCAGGCGCGGCGTCGGCGGGCAGCAGATACTCCCGCTCCCCGAGCCCTACGGCGAGGCCGGTGTAGTAGACGAAGCCCAGGTCGGCACCGGACAATGCCTCGCGGAAGCGCTCCAGCGCCGACTCCATCGCCACCCGACCGACATTGTCGGCCCGCGTTACCGCAAAGCCGGCCTTGCGCAGCGCGGACACCATCGCTCCCGCATTGGCGGCGGCCTGTTCCGAC
The DNA here is from genome assembly GCA_023423695.1 of Pseudomonadota bacterium. Classification (GTDB taxonomy): domain Bacteria; phylum Pseudomonadota; class Alphaproteobacteria; order Azospirillales; family Azospirillaceae; genus Azospirillum. The sequence continues at coordinate 85,445 of JAFAFA010000076.1, forward strand.
CGGCTGTCGAGCCCGGTGTAGCGTCCGTTGTCGATGACCAGCGCCACCCGCTTTCCGCTGTCGGCCGCCGCAGCGCCGAAGGGCAGGGCAGCCAGCAGCGCCGCGGTGAGAACGGTTCCCGCAAGGGTCCGTCTCCATGGCCGGGTGGTGGGGAATGCGGCGCTACGCGGCCGGGCAATCATGGTCAAGGCGTTCCGTCCTCCGTCTTCGCGGCGGCCTCCCGCAAGGCGCGACCATTTGTGCCGCCGCCCCGCCGGGCTGCGTACCGCCGCCGGGAGCATAGCCTTTTCCGTCGTTGCGGGGCCCCGCTCTTTCGGGTCGTGAGGCTGTGGCGGCGTTACCCCGCGCGGACAGGGCCGTGCGCCTCGGCGGCGTTGCGGGTCCCGGCCCAACGCGCCGAACAAGCTCGCCGATGGCGCGAGGTATCGCTTTCCCTTCGCGGCGAAGCCGCCTATATGACGCTCCTTCGCAGACAACGAGGTTCGCCATGCCGCCCGCAAAGCCGTCCGCCGTCCGGATGTCCGACACCGAAATCGCCCGCGTGCAGATGTACCTGCGCAAGACGCTGGGAAATCAGAAGATCGTGATCGAGCCGCCGGCCAAGGCCGGCCAGTCGGCCGAGGTGACGGTGGATGGCGAGTTCTTCGGCACGCTGAACCGTGACGAGGACGAGGGCGAGATCTCCTACGCCCTGAACGTCGTCATCCTGGAAGAGGATCTGCCGGAGCCGCCGGCCATCCCGCGCCGCTGATCGCCGGCCTTTTCCCCGACATTCTCCTGACGCCCTAGCGGCTGTGAGCGCGAAGCTCCGCCGCCAGGGCGGCCAGCAGGGTCTGCCCGCCCGACAGAGTCAGCCCGCGCACCAGCACGATCGCCTTGTGCCCGCCGCGCCGGTGCATGACCAGCCGCACGTTGCGGCTGCCGGCGGCCTTCAGCTCCGCCTTGACCGCGTCGTTGGGCGCCACGTCGCCGGCCACCAGCCTCAATTCCGCCTTGTGACCGTAATCGTGCGCCGGATCGATCCAGGCGACGAACAGCGGCTTGCCGCCGACCATCGGGTAGAGCGCCAGATCCCGGATCGTTTCGTGCGGATGGATGCGGGCGCCGTCCACCGTCAGCCCACGCGCCGTTACGCCCAGCCGCACGGCCCGGCGCTGCACCGTCTCCGTCAGCGTCACCACCCACAGCAGCAGCACCGGCACCGCGCAGAAGATCGCTATCCATTGCAGCATGTCGGACAACTGTTCCGGTGCCAGCCCGGCTCCGGCGATGAAGCCGGTCGCCAGAAGCCCGGCAATCAACAGGTAGCGGGTACGGATCACCGGAGTCAGTACCGGCCTCGCCACGAAGATGGCGCCGGCAGCACCGTCTTCGCGGGTGATCTCCAGACTGGGCAGCGGCTTGGCGGTCGGCATATCGGCGGGATCGGTGCAGGAATGGGGGCGTGATCCTGTTCCGGCCGCATGTTGGCCGTCCAGTTCTTTCGCGTGCCGCCCGAATTGGCCATATACCCGCGTTGCGTGCCAAGGGCGGGGTTACCGCTCGCCGGCGCCTTGAAAACGGCGGGAGCCATGGTACTCTCGGGGCAGGAGGTGACGCGAGCCGCTTTCCTGAATGGCGGGACCGGTTTCCCGGCCCCGCCACGTCTGGCTTTACCGATCCTGGTCCGTGTTGAAGCCCGCTTGGAACTCGAACTTCAGCTTGAACCAGAAGCGGCCGAGCCACTTCAGGAATTTTCTCACTCGCGTCACCTCCTCTCGGTTGCCGGCCATGCGTGGCGCATGTCCGGTGGCGCGAGATTACAAAGCATGCATCCGCATGCCAACCGCGGATCCTTGACGAACTTTCCATAAGGTTGCGTTTGGGCATTGCCGCCCCAGCTGCGCTCGGCTCTGCGCCCCTGGTGCTGCAACCGGGGCGGTGGTAGCGTTCACGCAGGCGTTTCCAGACCGACCCGCTCAGCCTGACCTGCCGCGAAGGACCGTCGCCCGTGACCTCCGCAAATCCGCTCGATGCCCGGGAGACGACCGCTTGCCGGCAAGGCTCGGAACAGCCCGTTCCGCCTGTGGTTGTCGAGGCGCGTAGGCTTTCGCTGGTCTATCCCACGGCCGACAAGCCGGTCATGGCATTGAGCGAGGTCGACCTGACCGTCGCCCGGGGCGATTTCGTTTCGCTGATCGGCCCCAGCGGCTGTGGCAAGACCACACTGCTGCGTGTCATCGCCGATCTGGAGCGGCCGACCTCCGGCCATATCGCCATCGAAGGCATGACGCCGGAGCAGGCGCGGCTGAAACGGCTCTACGGCTATGTCTTCCAGGCCCCGGCGCTGTACCCGTGGCGCACGGTGGAACGCAACGTGATGCTGCCGCTGGAGATCATGGGACTGCCCAAGGCCGACCGGCAGCAGCGCGCCCGAGAGCAGTTGGAGCGCGTCGGCCTGGTCGGCTTCGAGCGCAAGTTTCCCTGGCAGTTGTCGGGCGGCATGCAGCAGCGCGTCTCCATCGCCCGTGCCCTGGCGTTGCAGCCCGACCTTCTGCTGATGGACGAGCCGTTCGGCGCGCTGGATGAGATCACCCGCGACCATCTGAACCTGCATCTTACCCAACTGTGGCGAGCGACCGGCAAGACCTGCGTCTTCGTCACCCATTCGATCGCCGAGGCGGTGTTCCTGTCCACCCGCATCGTGGTGATGAGTCCGCGGCCTGGGCGCATCCTGGACGTCATCGACTGCAACAGCCTGCCGCGCGAGCGCACGCTGGACATCCGCGAGTCGCCGGAATTCGCCGCCATCGCCCATCGCGTGCGAGCGGGGCTGAAGGAAGGGCACAGCTACGATGATTGATCGTGCGCTTCCCGTGACCGTCATGACCCTGCTGTTGTTGGCGGCATGGTATGCCGGGGTGGCGTGGCTGAACTGGCCGCAGGCGGCGGAAACGCTGGCCCGCGCCGGCAAGCCGGCCGGCTTCGGAGACGTGCTGGTCCAGGCCTACGCGATGAAGCGGCCGATCCTGCCCACCCCCGATCAGGTGACGGCGGAGCTGTGGAATTCCCTGACCGGCTATGCGCCGACCAGCCCGCGCAACCTGCTGTTCCACACCTGGGTGACGGCGGAAGCGGCGCTGACCGGGCTGGCGATGGGGCTGCTGCTGGGCATGCTGCTGGCCGCCGGCATCGTCTACACCCGGACGCTGGAGGCCAGCCTGCTGCCCTGGGTGATCGCGTCGCAGACCATCCCGATCCTGGCCATCGCGCCGATGATCGTCGTCATCCTCGGCAACATCGGGCTGACCGGGCTGCTGCCGAAGGCGGTGATCTGCATGTATCTGTGCTTCTTCCCGATCACGGTCGGCATGGTGAAGGGGCTGCGCTCCGCCGATCCGCTGTGGCTCGACCTGATGCGGACCTATTCGGCCAGCGGGATGCGCGCCTTCTGGTCGCTGCGGCTGCCGGCTTCCATGCCGTTCCTGTTCGCCAGCCTCAAGGTATCGGTCGCGATCAGCGTGGTCGGCGCCATCGTCGGCGAGCTTCCCACCGGCGGACAGGCCGGGCTGGGGGCGCGGCTGCTGTCGGGGTCCTATTACGGCCAGACCGTTCAGATCTGGGCGGCGCTGATCATGGCCTCGCTGCTGTCGGTGGCATTGATCGCCGTCGTGCGCGGGCTGGAACTGGTCCTGCTGGGCCGGGCCGGTGCGCGATGAGCGGTCTTGCGGCGAATCCCTACCGCACCAGCCTGCGCACCGCCGCCGATTGGGGTCTGGTCGCCACAGCCGTATTGACACTGGTCGCATTGGCCCTGCCGGTGGGTGCGCTGGGCGGTGCCCCTGTCGGCTGGTTCGGCGGGCCGATGGGTGGGACGATGGCGCCGCTGTTCCTGATCGGGGTGGTGCTGGCGGTCGTCGCCGGCCGGTCCGCGCCGAAACGGGTCTGGGGCGCCTGGGTGGAACTGGCCGGCGTGGCGCTGGCCTGGCTGCTGCCGCTGCATCTGCTGAACGAGGGGATGGACCTGTCGGCCGGCTGGGGGCTGTGGCTGTTCCTGGTCGCGGCGACGCTGCTGCAGTGGCGGGTGATGGGGGTGCTGGCCGGGGTGCCGGGCTGGACCCGTTCCGTCATCGTGCCGGGGCTGTTCGGGCTGGGGCTGCTGGTGGGGTGGGAGGTGCTGGTGCGCGGCTTCCAGGTGCCGGCCATCCTGCTGCCGCCGCCCAGCCGCATCGCGGTGGCGCTGGCCGCCCATGCGCCGGTGCTGTGGGACGATTTCCGGCAGACCGTGCTGACCTCCGTCCTGCGCGGCTATGTGATGGGCTGCGGCGCCGGATTCCTGGTGGCAATCCTTGCCGACCGCGTGCCCTTTCTTGCCCGGGGGCTTCTGCCGCTCGGCAATCTCGCCAGTGCCATTCCGGTGGTCGGCATCGCGCCGATCATGGTGATGTGGTTCGGCTTCGACTGGCAGTCGAAGGCGGCGGTGATCGTCGTCATGACCTTCTTCCCGATGCTGATCAACACGCTGGCGGGACTCGGCAGTTCGGAGCGCATTCAACTCGACCTGATGCGCTCCTACGGTGCCGGCTATTGGCGTACGCTGGTCAAACTGCGCCTGCCGAATGCGCTGCCCTTCCTGTTCAACGGGTTGAAGATCAACTCCACCCTGGCGCTGATCGGCGCCATCGTGGCGGAATTCTTCGGCACTCCGGTGGTCGGCATGGGGTTCCGCATCTCAACCGAGGTGGCGCGGATGAACCTGGACATCGTCTGGGCCACCATCGCGGTTGCGGCGCTGACCGGCTCCGGCCTCTACGGCGGTTTGGCGGTGCTGGAGCGGGCGACGACGGCCTGGCATCCGTCGATGCGGCGGCGTTGAGCGGCCCTGCGTAACCGCGCTGGCACGGCCGTTGCTTTGTTCCCGCCATTCCGGCTGGCAGGGGAGGTGGGCATGGCCGACATCGTCGTTCTCAAGCATGTCCGCCTGACGCGGGCGCTTCTGGCAATCGAAATGGCTGCGGCGTCGCTGGACGGCGAACTGGCGGCATTGCGTAGCGCAGGCCAAGCCGGACTGCTGGGTGACCATGCCGAGGAGGCCACGCTCCTGCGCACCTATGTCCGCACCTTGCGTGTCCTGTTGCAGGCGATGACGCCCGACGAGGTGGACGAGGCGGGGCTCGGCGAGCGCCATGCGCTGGCGGAGGCCGCGGTCGGCCGCTGTGCCGCGGCGTTGCGGGTCCTGGACCTACCGGCGAGCGGCGGTCCGGTCAGCGGGATCGCCTGACGACTCACTGTCGCGAAGCCGACAGCGCCTTGACGTATTCTCGCCACTACCATACTGCCGTATGGCTGGGATGCGGGGTGCCTTTCCCCTCTCCGCAGCAGGAACGCCGCGCTATAGTGGCAGGCCCCACGAACAGTCGGACCCCACCGACAAAGGTGCAGGCATAAAAGGGTACGATGAGGCTTCTCGTTTCCGATCTGACCCACCGCTATGACGATCTGACCGTCCTGGACGGCATCGACCTGACGCTGGCGGAGGGTGAAATCCTGGCCGTGATCGGCCCCAGCGGCTGCGGGAAATCGACCCTGCTCGGCATTGCCGGCGGCATCGTCGCCCCGACCTCCGGCAGCATCCGGGTGGAGGGGGAGGTGCCGGACGGCTGCCTGAATCCCATCACCTTCATCTTCCAGGACTTCGCCCTGCTGCCCTGGCGCACGGTGGAGGACAACATCGCCCTGGTGCTGGAGCATCATCCGCTCTCCACCGCCGAGCGGCGCGAACGCATCGACAGCGGCCTGCGCCGCATGGGGCTGTCGGAATTCCGCAAGGCCCTGCCCAAGCAGCTGTCCGGCGGCATGCGCCAGCGGGTCGGCATCGCCCGCGCGCTGGCGGTGCGTCCGGCGATGCTGCTGCTGGACGAGCCGCTGTCGGCGCTGGACGCCCAGACGCGCGAGCTGCTGATGGACGATTTCCTGGAACTGTGGCGGCGGGAGAAGACCACCGCCCTCTACGTTACCCACAATCTGGACGAGGCGCTGCGGCTGGCCGACCGTGTCTGCGTGCTGAGCCGCCGCCCCGGCCGCATCCGCGAACTGGTCACCATCGAGGAGCCGCGGGAGCGCCGGCAGGAGCCGTCGGCCCAGGCCCATCTGGCCGAAGTGCGCGACCGCCTGTGGCACCTGATGAAGGCCGAAGCCCAGATGGCCGACCGGGAGATCGCCCGTGCCTGACAGCCTGAACCCGACCGCCGTTTCGACCGCAGCCGCCCTGGGACAGCCCGTCCGCTTCCGTGGCGGCGGTTTTACCGTGAAGCGCCATCCCTGGGCGGCGCTGGCCGCCTTCGCCGTGCTGGTCGCGGTGTGGGAGGGGGCGAGCCGCCTCGGCCTCGCCAGCCCGCTGTTCCTGCCGCCGCCGAGCGCGGTCGGCCGGGCGCTGGCCGGCATGGTGACGGACGGATCGCTGTGGCTGAACCTGAAGGCGTCGCTGGGGCGCATCGCCGTCGGCTGGGTTCTGGGCACGGCGGGCGGCATGCTGGTGGGCTTCGCCATGGGCATCTTCTCCACCGCCCGCGCGGTGGGCGTGCCGCTGGTGTCGGCCTTCTTCCCGATCCCGAAGATCGCGCTTCTGCCGCTGTTCATCCTGTGGTTCGGCATCGGCGAGCCGTCGAAATTCGCCACCATCGGCTTCGGCGTCTTCTTCCCCACCGTCATCGCCACCTACAGCGCCATCGATTCCGTGCCGCGCAACCTGATCCGCATGGCGCAGAGTTTCGGCCTGCCCTGGCGCTCCATCCTGCGTTCCATCGTTCTGCCGGGCGCCTTGCCCGGCATCCTGGCGGGGTTCCGCATCACCGCCTCCATCGCGCTGATCCTGGTGGTGGCGGCGGAGATGATCGGCGCGGAATACGGCATCGGCGCCTTCGTGCTGATGGCCGGCAACCTGATGCAGACCGACACGCTGCTGGCCGGGGTGCTGGTGCTGTCGCTGTTGGGGCTCGCCATCGGCACCGTGCTGTCACAGCTCGAGCGGCGCCTGCTGAACTGGCGCTGACCCCCTCATCCCAAGAAACCTGAACCATCCATCGGGAGGATTTGCGTCCATGACCGCCGCCATGACCGTGGCCCGCCTCACCCGGCGCGCCGTGATCGCCACTGCCGGCGCGGCTTTCGCCGCCGGTACCCTGATGTCCGCCGCGCTGGCGCAGCCGCTGGAGAAGGCGACGGTCGGCGTGCTGGCGCTGTCCTCCTCCGGGCCGATCTTCATCGCCAAGGCGAAGGGCTATTTCGAGAAGGAAGGGCTGGACGTCGAGCTGAAGATGTTCACCTCGGCCCAACAGGTGCCGGTCGCCGTGACCTCGGGCGATGCCGATTTCGGCGTGACCGGTCTGACCGCCGGTTTCTACAACCTCGCCTCCAAGGGGGCTGTCACCATCATCGCCGCGCAGAGCCGCGACGAGCCGGGCTTTCCGCTTAGCGCCTATGTGGCGACCAACGCCGCCTATGACGCCGGGCTGAAGGCGCCGGCCGACCTGAAGGGCAAGCGCATCGCCATCACCACCGTCGGCTCGACCTTCCACTACATGATCGGGCTGCTGGCGCAGAAGCACGGCTTCACCGTCAAGGACGTGACCATGGTGCCGCTGCAGGACGTGCCGAAGATGGTCGCCGCCTTCAAGGGTGGGCAGGTCGATGCCGTCATCGCGCCCTCCACCGTGTCGCGGCAACTGGTGGCCGACGGTGCCGGCAAGATCCTGGGTTGGGTCGGCGACGAGACGCCCTGGCAGCTCGGCGCCCTGTTCACCGCGCCGAAGACGATGAAGGACCGCCGCCCGCTGGTGGAGAAGTTCGTCCGCGCCTACAAGACCGCGCTGGCCGAATACCACGCCGCCTTCAACGGCAAGGACGCCTCGGGCGCTCCGGTGAAGGGCCCCGGCTATGACGAACTGCTGGGCATCATCGCCGACGCCACCAAGCAGAAGCCGGACATCGTCGCCGCCGGCTTGCCCTATGTCGATCCGCAGGCCCGCCTGCTGGTGGACGACATCGTCAACCAGGTGAAGTTCTGGCAGTCCGAGGGGCAGGTCGACAAGGCGCTGGACCCGAAGTCGGTGATGGATCTCAGCGTCGCCGGGCAGTGAAGAACGGGCAGTGAAGAACAGGGGAGGGGCGGTCAAACCGCCAGATAGGCCGCCCTCACTCCATCGTCTGCCATCAACTCCGCCATCGTGCCGGTCCAGCGCAGACGGCCGGTTTCGATGACGCAGACGCGGTCGGCGACGGCCGACGCGAAAGACAGGCTCTGTTCGGACAGCAGCACCGACAGCCCTTCCGCCTTCAGGCGCCGCACCGCGTCGGCCATCTGCTTCACGATCAGCGGTGCCAGCCCTTCCGACGGCTCGTCCAGCAGCAGCAGCGACGGGTTGCCCATCAGCGTGCGGGCCAGCGTCAGCATCTGCTGCTCGCCGCCGCTCATCCGCGTGCCGCGCCGCCCGCGCATCTCCGCGAGGTTGGGGAACAGGGCGAACAGCTTCTCCGGTGTCCAGGCCGGGGCGCCGGGGCGGGGCGGCTGGCGGCCGACTTCCAGATTCTCCTCCACCGTCAGGTCGGCGAAGATGCGGCGGTCCTCCGGCACATAGCCGACGCCGAGCCGGGCGATGCGGTGGGCGGGCAGGGGGGACAGGTCGCGCCCGTCAAAGTTCAACACCCCGGCCCGCCGTTCCACCAGCCCCATGATCGCCTTCAGCGTGGTGGTCTTGCCGGCGCCGTTGCGCCCCATCAGCGCCACCACCTCGCCCCGCCCGACGGTCAGGGCGATGCCGTCGAGGATGTGGGCGCGGCCGTACCAAGCCTGGAGACCGTCCACCGTCAGCAGGGGTTCGCTCACGCCTCGCCTCCCAGATAGACGGATTGCACGCGGGGATCGCCGCGCACCTGATCCGGCGGACCCTCCGCGATCAGCCGGCCGCGGTCGAGCACCAGCACGCGGGTTGCGTGGCCGAAGACGGCGTCCATGTCATGCTCGGTGAACAGCACGGCGAGGCCGCGTTCGCGCACCAGCTCCGCCGTCAGCGCCATCAGGGCGAGGCGTTCGGCCGGGGCCATGCCGGCGGTCGGCTCGTCCATCAGCAGCACCGTCGGCTCGCTCGCCAGCGCCATCGCCAACTCGACCCGCTTGACGTCGCCATAGGCGAGCACGCCGCAGGGCCGATCCGCTTGGGCAGCCATGCCGACGCGATCCAGCAGGGCCAGCGCCGGCTCGCGGAACTGGTCGGCGGCCGGGCGCCACAGGCCGAACAGCCGGCGCGCGCGCGACAGCAGCACCATCTGCACATTCTCCGCCACCGTCATCGAGGCGAAGGTCGCGGTGATCTGGAAGGTGCGGCCGACGCCCAGCGCCCAGATGCGCCGGGGCGGCAGCCCGACCAGTTCCGTGCCATCCAGCCTGACCGATCCCGAATCGGGCCGCAGCTGGCCATTCAGCAGGTTGAAACAGGTGCTCTTGCCTGCGCCGTTGGGGCCGATCAGCGCCAGCAGGTCGCCGGAGCGCAGGGTGAAGGACACGCCGCCGACCGCCTGCACCCCGCCGAAGGAGCGTTGCAGGTCGCGCACCACCAATTCGCTCATGGGCAGCTCGTTCATGCCCGCCTCCTGAAGCCGGACAGGAAGCCGACGATCCCCTTGGGGAAGACCAGCACCAGCGCGACGATGATCAGGCCGAGCGCCAGCCGCCACCAGTCGGTCATGCTCATCACCTTGGCCTCCAGCAGGTGGAAGGCCACCGCACCGGCCAGCGGCCCGGCGACGGTCTGGATACCGCCCATCAGCACCATCACCAGCGCATCGACCGACTGCGGCACCGCCAGCAGGGTGGGGAAGACGCTGCCCTTGGCGAAGGCGTAGAGCCCGCCGGCCAGCCCCGCCGCGCTGCCGGCCAGGACAAAGGCCATCCACTGGAAGCGGCGCACGTCGATGCCCACCGATTCGGCGCGGAGCCCCGAGTCGCGTCCGGCCCGCAACGCATAGCCGAAGGGGGCGAAGGCCGTCCGGCGCAGCAGCCACAGCGCCCCGCCGCACAGCGCCAGCGTCAGCCAGTAATAAGCCGCCTTGCCCGCCGCCCAGGCCGACGGCCAGACGCCGAGGATGCCGTTGTCGCCGCCGGTCACCGCATACCATTGGAAGGCGATCGACCAGACGATCTGGGCGAAGGCCAGCGTCAGCATGGCGAAATAGAGCCCCGACCGCCGGACGCAGAACCAGCCCGCCACCAGAGCCCCCAACCCGGCAAGCATCGGCGCACCGGCCAGCGCCAGCGGCATCGGCGCGCCCATGTGCTTGACCAGCAGGGCCGAACCGTAGGCGCCCAGCCCGAACCAAGCAGCATGGCCGAAGGATACCAGCCCGCCCAGCCCGATCAGCAGATGCAGGCTGGCGGCGAACAGGGCGAGGATGACGACCTCGGTCAGCAGGATCAGCGCATAGTCGCCGGCGACCAGCGGTGCGGCGGCCATGACCGCCAGCAGGGCCAGTGCCCAAGCCCCGCCGTGGCGACCGGCGGACAGCGGGACGGTGACTGCGGCGGGTGCGGTCGGCGGCGCCTCCTCGGCTCGGCCGAGCAGGCCGTGCGGGCGCAGCACCAGCACCACCGCCATGAACAGGAAGACCAGCACCAGCGTGATCTGCGGGAAGACCAGGATGCCGAAGGCCTGCAGCTGTCCGATCAGCAGCGAGGCGAGGAAGGCGCCGGTCAGGCTGCCCATGCCGCCGACCACGACGACGACGAAGGCCTCGACCACGATGGCCATGTCCATGTGCAGGGTCACAGCCTCGCGCGGGACCTGCAGGGCGCCGCCCAGCCCGGCGAGCGCGCAGCCCAGGAACAGCACGCCGGTGAACAGCCGCGCCGGATCGACGCCCAAGGCACTGGTCATCTCGCGGTCCTGCGTCGCCGCGCGCACCAGCGTGCCCCAGCGGGTGCGGTTGAACAGCAGCCACAGCAACCCCAGAACCAGCGGCCCGAGCCCGACCAGCACGAGGTCGTAGAGTGGGAAGGGCTGTCCCAGGATGTCGACGGAGCCCCTTAGCCCCGGCGCGCGGCGGCCCAGCAGATCCTCCGGTCCCCAGGCCCAGGCGGTCAGGTCCTGCACCACCAGCACGACGCCGAAGGTGCCCAGCAGTTGGAAGAGTTCGGGCGAGCGGTAGAGCCGGCGCAGCAGTCCGATCTCCATCGCGGCACCGAGAACGCCCATCATGAGCGCCGCTGCGGCGACCGATCCCCAGAAGCCGGCCGGCGTGCCGCCGAACCGCTCGATCAGCGACCAGCCGGCATAGGCGCCGACCATGTAGAAGGAGCCGTGCGCGAAATTCACGATCCGCGTCACGCCGAACACGATGGTCAGCCCCGACGACACCAGGAACAGCGTCGCCGCGGTCGCGAGCCCGCTGAGGGCCTGGACGAGGAGGAAGGACATGGGGCGGGGGTGTTCCGCGGGGGGATCATGGGGTGGAGAGGGGCGGCGCCCCCTCCCTAACCCTCCCCCACCTTCGGTGGGAGAGGGGACTGCCGCCGCTCTGCGACTGACTCCCTCTCCCGCGAAGCGGGGGAGGGTTGGGGAGGGGGCAATCGAAGCCTACAACGTCACTCCGCCGGCCGCATCTTGCGCACCGCCTCGTCCGGCGGCAGGTAGTTGGCGCCGTCGGCGTAGCGCCAATCCTTCATGGTGCCGCGGCCGTCCTTGACGGTGGTGGTGCCGACATAGGCGCCCATGGTCGCCTGATGGTCGGAGGCGCGGAAGGTCACCGGGCCGAAGGGGCTGTCGATGGTCAGGCCGGACAGCGCGTCGACGATCGGTTCCGCATTGGCCGACTTGGCCTTTGTGATCGCGGCGGCGATCGCCTTCATGGTGGTGTAGCCGACGACCGAGCCCTGCTTCGGGGAATCCTTGAACCGCGCGGTGTAGGCGGCGACGAAGGCCTTGTGCGCGGGCGTATCGATCTGGTCCCAGGGATAGCCGGTGACGATCCAGCCTTCCGGCGCCTCGTCCTTCATCGGCTCCAGATATTCCGGCTCGCCGGTCAGCAGGCTGACGACCTTGCGGTTGCGGAACAGGCCGCGCCCCTCGCCCTCGCGCACCAGCTTGGCGAGGTCGGCGCCGAAGGTGACGTTGAAGATCGCCTCCGGATTGGCGGCGGCCAGCGCCTGCACGGTCGGGCCGGCCTCCAGCTTGCCCTGGGCCGGCCATTGCTCCGCAACGAACTCCACGTCCGGGCGCTTTTCCTTCAGCAGCTGCTTGAACCACGCCACCGCCGACTGGCCGTATTCGTAGTTGGGGGCGACGGTGGCCCAGCGTTTGGCCGGCAGCTTCGCCGCCTCCTCGACCAGCATGGACGCCTGCATGTAGGTGCTGGGGCGCAGACGGAAGGTGTAGCGGTTGCCCTTCGACCAGGTGATGGCGTCGGTCAGCGGTTCCGCCGCGACGAAGGGCATCTTGTTGCGCGCGGCGAAATCGGCGACGGCCAGCCCGATGTGGGAGAAATAGGTGCCGGCCAGCACGTCGACCGCCTCGTTCGTCACCAGCTCCTGCGCGACGCGCACGGCGTCGTCGGGCTTGCCGGCGTCGTCGCGGGAGACGACCTGCAATTCGCAGCAGCCGATCACGCCGCCCTGGGCATTGATCTCCTCCAGCGCCAGCTGCCAGCCCTGGCGGTAGGGGATGGTGAAGGCGGGCAGGCCGGTGTAGCTGTTGATCTCGCCCACCCGCACTGGCGCACCGGAGAAGGTTACCGGCGCCTTGGCCGATTGCGCCGTGGCGGGAGCGGCGGTGAATGCTGCGAAGGACACGGCGGCGAACAGAGCGGCCGGGAGAAGGGGCTTCGCCAGCGGCGAGGCGGTCGGACGGCGGTGCTTCATCCTGCGGGGACCCCGGTTCGTGAGAGACCAGCGGCGTGTCCGGGTCGCGGCGCGACGCAACACACCGCGTTCATAGCAAACCCCACGCAAATGTCACCGGCTGATCGGGTGTTTTCCCGCGTCCCTTCCAGATTCGCACTCCGGCGGACTCCCTCCGCGTCACGTCAGGCGAGGTCACATCAGCCGGGCCAGCAGCGCCATGAACTGCACCCTTTCCTCCTCGGATAGCGGTTCCAGCGTCCGTTCATGGGCGGCGGCGGCGTTCGCCATCAGATCGATGACCAGCGCTTGGCCGATTCGCGTCAGGCTGACGCTGGTGCGGCGGCGGTCCTGCGGGTCGGGGTGGCGTTCGACCAGATTGCGCTCCACCAGCCGCAGGATCACGCCCTGGGTGGTCGCCGGATCCATGTAGGTCAGCCGGCCGAGCTGGTTCTGCGACAGTGCGCCTTCGGCATACAGGGTGGCCAGCGCCGACCATTGGGTGGGCGTCAGCAGCGAATCGCCGATCAGATCGATGAAGATGGCCGAGGCGCGTTGGTGTGCACGCCGGAGGCGGTGGTGAACCTGGCCGGCCAACTGGTAGTCGTCGGGAGGCAGTCGTCCGAAGTCGTCCATGGCAACGGGCCCGTGGTTCGCGCCCGCCTTCGGTCCGGGACGAAGGCTGGGGCGGGCACGGACCGCCGCTCCCGGCTGCGTGGGCAGGGATGGCGCGGCGTTTGCCGCCTGCCGCCATCCAATGCGTCCATTATGCGTTCCTCATGAAAAACGTAGGGAAGACAATGACCGCTGAGCAACCTTCGCGGATGCGTCATAGAGCCACAGCAACGCATCCGTCCTGATGCGAGCAACAAAAGAAGGTCCAAGAGTCCGAAAGGAAGGCCTGCGGCAATGACGCCGCAAGGCCCGGCGAACGCGATGCCGGCCGCCTATCCTTGTCGGGCGCTCGTCTTTCTCGAGGCTTCTCTTTCTCAGGGTTTCCGCTTGGGCGGATAGGTGTCGGGCGGAGCGGTCTTCTCGTCGGGGCTTTCCGCGCCCTCGCCCGTCGGGGGCGTCACGCCGCCCGGCGTGTAGGGCGGGGTGGTGGCGTCGGGCGGGCGCTTGGTCGAGCGCGGCGGCGGCGGGGTGTCGAGTCGGCGTGTCATGAGGCACCTTTCCTGATCAGGAATCGCCATGAACAACCCGGGGCCGGGCGGCCGGTTCCAAGCAGGCATGTCGCGGTATGACCAGTCCAGCCGAGGGCGTCCATGACCTTCGTCTTAGGACCATTTGAAATAGAAGGCGGAATCGAGCGGGTCATTGCCGATGGAGTTCTCTGCGTCCTGGCAGGTTTTGTTGCGGCCACACCACAGGACGATGCAAAAGCGGTGCGGTGCGGGCTTCACTGTTGCATGGCAAGCACGCCTTGTTGTGTCTTTGCCGAGGATGTGTCCGCATGCCGGTCCCCACGGGGACGCGGCGGCCGGGCATCTCCCACGAAGGAGCCGGAATCCCGGCCCAGTGAGCCGACCGAACCCAGCCAAGCGCGGTGACTCCATGAAGACCAGCACCCTTTCCCTTCTCGCCCTCGCTCTCGCGTCGACCGGGCTGACGTCGCTTCCCGCCGCCGCCCAGGATGACCTGCAGCGTGGCGAAACCGTGCTGGAGCGTCGCCGGCCGGAGGTCGAGCAGCTCGGCCTGCGCGCGGGCTCCTTCCTGTTCCTGCCGCGGGTGGAAGCGGGCGCCACCTACGAGACCAACGTCTACGCCACCCGCGACAATCATCAGGACGACATCATCTGGACCGTCCGTCCGCGGGTCGACATCCGGTCCGATTTCGCGGCCCACGCGCTGAACTTCTCGGCCTCGGCCGATGCCGGCCGCTACCGCGACAATTCCAGCGAGAACTACACCGACTACGCCCTGCAGGCCGCCGGCCGGTTCGACGTGAACAAGGGCGGCGCGCTGGATGGCCAGCTGTTCCATCGCCGCAACCACGAAGGCCGCGGCGACATCAACAGCCTGTCGGGCTATGCGGAGCCGGTGGTCTACCGCACCAGCGGCGGCGAGGCGGGTTACACCCAGCGCTTCAACCGCCTGCGCGCCCGCCTGTCGGGCTCCGCGCAGTACAGCGAGTATGACGACGTCGGACTGGTCGGCGGCGGCATCGCCCGCCAGGAGGACCGCGACCGCTGGGAATACGCCACGGTCGGCCGCGTCGGTTACGAGTTCATCGAGGGCTACGAGGCCTTCGTCCAGGGCACCTATTCCTGGACCCGCCACAAGAACGACCGCGACGCTTTCGGCCTCGACCGCGACTCGGACGGTTACGAGGTGGTGGGCGGTCTCGCCACCGAACTGACCGGCCTGATCACCGGCGAGGTCTACGCCGGCTATCTGGTCCGTAACTACAAGGATTCGCGTCTGGAGGACTTCGGCGGCCTGTCCTTCGGCGGGCGCCTGAACTGGGCGGTGACGCAGCTGACCGCCGTCAGCGCCACCGCCAGCCGTGGCGTGCACGAGACCACGGCCAGCCCGGGCTTCGGCACCGCGTCCAGCTACACCCGTACCATCTTCGCCCTGGGTGTCGACCACGAACTGCTGCGTACCCTGGTTCTGAACGGCCGCCTGCAATACCGTCAGGACGATTTCAACGGTAACGACCGCAACGACAAGGTCTATACGGCCGGCGTCGGCGGCACCTACCAGATGAACCGCTACCTGTTCATGACCGGTGGCTACACCTATGAGAAGCGCAACTCCAACCTGAGCAGCGCCGAGTACAGCGACAACCTGATCTATCTGCGTCTCGGCGCGCAGATGTAATCCAGCGGTTCTAGGCCCGCCGACCGGGAAGGTCCGGCCGAAGGGCCTAAAGGTTCCGCTGAACAGTACAGGGCGTCCGTCCTATGACGGGCGCCCTTTTCTTATGCGTATTTTTGTTGTCGTGGAGGATGTACTGGGGAGATCCGAAGGCGGTAATTCCTCTCCACTTTTTCCCAAGCGCTTGCGAGTTGCTAGTCTCCACCCGAATTCAGGTGCGTGACCAAAGGGCGCCGCCGCAAGGCGACCGGCGAATGGGACGGGGTCTCGAAGCCGTACCATCGTGCCGGACCGGGCGCTGCGGCAGGCACCCACCAGCCAGGGAAAGGGTTTAGGGATGAATCGACGTCATGTGATCCGTGCGCTGGGCCAGGGGATCGGATTGACCGCGCTCGCCGTCGCCATGGTCGGCTGCGCCGGCAACGACGCGCCGTTGGAAACCGCCAATGTCGGCCAGATCAGCGAATACCGTCTGGGTGCCGGCGACGCGTTGCGCGTGATCGTCTTCGGCGAGGAGCAACTGTCCGGCGAGTTCCGCGTCGACGGCACCGGCAAGGTCGCCATGCCGCTGATCGGCGAGGTTTCGGCCAAGGACCGCAGCACCCGCGACCTGGAGAAGGAGATCTCCACCCGTCTGTCCGCCGGCTACGTGAAGGACCCGAAGGTCAGCGTCGAGGTGCTGAACCACCGTCCCTTCTTCATCCTGGGCGAGGTACGCAATCCCGGCCAGTACCAGTATGTCAACGGCATGACCGCCCTGTCGGCGGTGGCGATGGCCGGCGGCTACACCTATCGCGCCAAGGAGGATTACGTCCTGATCACCCGCGGCGCCGATCCCAAGAAGGAAATCCGCCGGGCGCCGATCACCACCTCGGTGATGCCGGACGACGTGGTCCGCGTGCCGGAGCGTTATTTCTAAGCCAGGAATTTTCGAGCCCGGGCATCGCCAGGGCAACCAGCGGAAAGCCCGGCCGGGAGGATATCCCGGCCGGGCTTTCTGCTATGCGGCGATTGCCGGCGGTGGCGATCAGGTGTCCAGCGTATCGCCGCCCTTCTTCTGTCCCGACGGGATGCGCTGGTTCGCGGGAACCACCGGATCGCGCGAGATGCCGTGCGGCGGGGTGGTGCCGGCGGCCTCGTCGTCGGTGCCGAGCGGTGCGGCGGCAGGGTCGGTGGCCGGGACCTTGTCGCCGGTCAGGCCGCGGTCGATGTCCGCGCGCATCCGGTTGGCCTCCGCGCTGGGCGTGGTGGGCATGTCACGGCCCGACTCGGGACGCTGGGGCTTGGTCATGGTCGGTCTTTCGCACAAGCTGTGAGGGCGTTCTGTCGCCTCCTCCAACCGCTGCCGCCTGTCGAGGGTTCCCCGGTGCGACGATGTGCGACCCTGCGGCCGATAACGGAGTCGGTACTGGGACAGCGGAGGCGGCAAAACCGTGCTGAGGACGGCACAATGACCGGGTCCATCCCTACGGGCGTAGGGGAAACCGGTCCAGCGTCGCGGCGTCGCCCGGGGCGTAGGGTCCATCCCTACGGGCGTAGGGGAAACAGTCCACCACCCCTGCCCCACCGATTGCCGATGGGTCATCCCTACGGGCGTAGGGGAAACGCGTCCTGGGTCTCCGCTCGCTTGCCACACACCGGGTCCATCCCTACGGGCGTAGGGGAAACTCTGACCGTTAAGCCACTGACAGCATTCACAACATACAAGAATCGCGCGTGCATTAACCCGAGGGTTTATCACGTTATGCGAGTATATTGGCAGCAATCACTCCCCATGTCATCCGGAATGGGGGGTGGAGCGCTCTCGGTCAGATCGAGTCGCACAGGAGGAGCGGCGAAATACTGCCAAAAACTGGCAGCATTTTGCCCGGATCGCCCAATTGACAAATAGCCGCCGGACGCACGCCGATCACGCTCGTATCGTGCAGACTTCGTCCGTCCCCTCTCCGCCATGCAACCCACGCTTGGCCAGCACGATGCCGTCATGTTCGACCAGGGTCACGGGTGGGCAGCCCAAGGTCCGGATCGCTTGATTGCCGGCGCTTTGGCGGTCGCGCCACGTCATCACCACGCTGCCCTGGCCGAGCGCGCCATGCCAGTCGGCCAGCACCGCCCAGATGCGCTCGCACCGGGCAGGGATGCGTAGAGACGGATGCCGTCCTCACCCACCGCCACCAGCCCGGTGCCATGTCGGGCCGCCAGCCGCAGCGCGTCGTGGCTGACCGTGGTGCCGGGGCCGAGCAGGATCAGCGACAGGCCCTGATAGGTTAGGGCATAGTCGCCGGGCGGCAGGTCGGCGGTTCCGGCGGTGCGGAAGCGAAGCGTCCCGTCCTCCACATAAAGCCGGCCATGGGCCAGCCCAATCAGGCCGTGCCGGTCGACATGGGGAACCCGCGCCGTCTCCAGCCCCAGCCGGCCCTTCAGCATGGCGCCTTCCGCAGCATCAGCATGCCGAAGCCGAAGGCACGGTGCCGGCCGACTCCGCGCGCCAGCAGACGGGTGAAGGCATCGGCCTCCGTCACGCGCAGCACGCCCTCCATCGTGGCAGCGGGGTGGCGGTTCAGCTGGGTGGAGGGGCGGCCGGGCTCACCCCGGGTCCCGGATTTGCGCATCAGGTCTTCCAGCCGGAAGGTGGCGATGCGCAGGCTTTCCAACTCCACTCCACCCGCGCGGTCCAGCGCGGCACGGAACCAGCCGAGATAGACGGCGTCGCGGTCCGGCTTCGTATCGGGAGTCCCGTCGGCCTCTTCCCATTTGTCGAGGGCGGCGAGATAGGCGTCGAGTTCGGCGCCGGACCTTTTTCCGCCCGCCGGCGTCCGGCCCAGCCGCACCGTGGGACATACCCGCACGGAGAAGGCCAGCCGCATGCCGGCCGGCAGCGTCGGCATCGGCTTGGTCGCCGCGGCCTCCCAATCGACCAGATCATCGACATCCGGCGGGGCGAAGGGATCGCGCGCCTTGCGCAACGCCGCCAGATCCCGGTCGGCATAGGCGTAGACCGACAGCCGTTCCCCGGTGTCCCCCGCGATGGAGAAGGGCTTGGGCGCCTGCTCCCCGAACACGGCGGACAGGACGCCATGCACCAGATAGCCCTGGTCACCCGACAGCGCGCGGTGCCGCTTGGCGAAGGCGGCGATCCGGCGGCTGGGCAGCGGCAGGTAGAGGAGATGAAGCGGGGTGGTCATGGCGCGGCCTCCTCCCCCGCCGACGGGATGTGCGGTAGGACGGGGGGCCAGCCGGTCAGGCGCTGGCGGCGCACCCGCCGCGTGCCGCCATGAAGCTGGTTTGCCCAATCCCGGCTGTCGAACACCACGTCCTCGTCATAGCCATCCGGCACGGCCGGGGACCTCAGGACCGCCGGGATGGGAAGCCGGGCCGGCCATTCGGTCAGCAGCGCATCCTCGCCGCGGTTGCGGCCGGTGATCTCCAGCCGCCGGGCGGCAACGGGAGGCAACCGCATCCCCTCCGCCAAGGCGGCCAGCGGATCCGAGGCAGTCACCGTTCCGGCGAAGGGCGGCAGCGACGGCAGGCAGGTCTTGCGGCCGATGAACAGCGGACGGGCCGGAGACTCCAGCGCCGTTGCGACCGCGGCGATGTCCGGCTGCCCGTCCTCCCCGTCAGCGGGCCGCAGTCCGACCGCGACCAACACCACGGCGTCGGCGCGATACCAGCGCTGGCGGATGTGGGTTCCTGTCGCGGCCGATCCGCCCTCCCGCTGTTCCGGGACGCCGCGGGTGGTCCAGCCGGCCCCGTCCAGAAAGGGTTGGCCGAGGTCGACCGTCTGGAAATCGCGCACCGCCTCCCCCTCGCGCAGCAGGACGCTGGCGATCGACAGCCGCGATTGCAGCCCTTGCAGCAGGCCGGTGTCGCCATGGGTCCAGCCCAGTGCGTTGCCGATCAGCCCGGCAATCTGCGAGCGGCCGGGGAACTGGCCGGTCCGTCCGATCTCGTCGATCTGCGGAATGCCGAAGGCCATCAGCGGCGCGTCGAGGAGGAGGATGACGTGCTCCTCCCCACCGGTAGGAGAGCCGGTCATTCCGCCCTCCCGTCCGCCGCCACCCCGACTGTCGCCACTTGGCCGGCGGCCCAACCGGCGAGGTCGCCCAGGGCAACGCGCGGAGCCAACGCCATGCTGCCGTCGAGGATCGATGCGATCCGCCGCTCGTCGCCCGCACCGTACATGGCGTCCAGCGCCGCGACATGCGTGGCCAGCCGCTCCACCGCCGTCGCCGCCACATCGCCGCCGCGCAGCGGCACCGGATCGAGGAAGGCGTTGGCGAGACTGCGCGGCGTCCGCCGGCCCATTTCCGCCAGGACCAGAACCGACCAGGAATGCGGCGCGGTCGATCCCAGCTTCGCCCCCGGCGATACGGTGGCCACGGTGTGGACCAGCCGTTCGATCACCTGTCCGGCCAGGGCCGCGTCATCGCCCAGGTTGGAGACCAGCAGCGGCAGGTCGACGGCGACATAGCCGTAGAACAGGCCGCTGGTCAGTTCGGTCGTGTTGATGTGGCCGCTGCCGGTTTCGCCGCTTTTCTGCGCCAGATCGTCGACGGCGGAGAAATAGTCGTTCTCCAACTCCTGGGCATGGACGGTGAAGGCGTGGGCGACATGGATCGCCGCATCGCAGCGCGCCAGAAGATCGGAGGTCACCATGCGGCCGAACAGGGCGGCGTCGATGCCGGCGCCCTTGTTCAGCGCCGCAAGGTTGGCCTTGCCGGCCTTCGCCCAATCGGTCACCGCGCGGACCGGGTCGGCCTCCGCCGCCGGGTCGCGCAGCAGGGTGCGGGCGGCCTCCCGCAGATAGGCCACCTCCGGCTCGCCCAGCACGATGACCTGCTTGGTCGCCAGCGTGTCAACCAGCGCGCCGATGCCCACGGAATCGGTTTCGGCAGTGGGCTTGCCCTTCTTCTCCTTCTTCGCCTTCGGGCTCTCGCCCAGCAGAAGCGCCTGGATGGCGCCGACCACGGCGACCACCTGTTCGGCCGGGAAGCCTTCGCCGATCAGCGGCAGGGCGACACGCTCACTGAAAATGCGGCGCGAACGCAGCGACAGGCCGGGGTCGAAGCTCTTCAGCGCCCAGTCATGGTCGGCGCGCCGCCAGTGGCGCTTCAGGCATTGGCTGGAAATGCGGGTGCGGATGCTGCCGCCGAAGGGCAGCCGCTTGGCGGCTCCGGCATCGTCGCGGTTGAGGAGTGCTGCGGCGTAGGGAGTCAGCGTATGGATTTGCAGGAAACGGGGGTTGGTCATCGTCGGAAATCCCGGACAGGAATGGTCAGGCGCCGGCTTCGGGCTGCTTGGCGGCGCGGTGAAGAGTGCGGACGTAATCGCGGGCGATGCGGTCGGCCGCCGCCTCGTAGCCCGGCGACAGGCCGAGGCGCTTGAGGGCGAGCTGGCCGAACTCGGTCCAGTCCACATCCTCCCCCTTGGCCCGCAGAAAGCGGCAGGCGGTCGCGAAATGGTCGGGGAAGCCGTCCGCATCGGCGCGCAGCAGCTGGGTCAGCCGGGCCTCTGAGAAGCGCGCCTCCGCCAGCGCCTCGCCGACGCGGCGATTCTCCCGATGCGGGTCCGGCGCCATCAGCGCCATGCCGTGCAGGACCAGCGCCCAGCCCGCCCCCACCCGGTCGGGCGACCGTCCGGACAGGAGCGCGTCCGCCCGGTCTGCACCCAGCCCGTCGTAGAGCGCCCGCCAGACGTCCACGCCAGCGGGTGTACCGGCCGGCAGGCGGCGCAGCCGGGCGACGAGGCCGCTGTCGAAGCACTTGCCGTGGTCGTCCGGATCGGCGAAGCGGCGGGCCAGTGCGGCCAGCGCCTCGGCCATCAACGCAGCTTTGCCGTCCGCCGCGGCGTCAGGCGGCGGCGTCTGTCGGGTGGTCGTCATCGTCCATCTCCTTTCCCGGCCGCTCGTCAGGCTTGGCCGGCAGCGGCAGATGTTCGTTCAGCATCGCGTGGAACAGGTTCATCGCCGCCGCCCGTGCCGGGCCGACGCGCGCCGCATCCTCCGGCAGCCGATCCAGTTCGCGGTGGAAGAGGGCGGTTGCCGCCCCGCGCAGGGCGCGATGCCAAGCGACGCGCAGATCCCCGCTCTCCGCCGAGGTCTCTTCCGTTTCCAGCTGGTTCCACAGGTGATGGAAGAAGAACCCGTCGATCTGCCGGTCCAGCGCCTCGCGCGCCGGGATGATGCGCTTGTCGTCGGTGGACAGCTTCGCCTCGGCACCGTTGCGGCGGTATTCCAGCGCCAGCGCCAAGCCAAGTCCCAGCGCGGCCTGCGCGCGCGCCGCGTCGCCGATCATTCGGGCGGACAGCGTGTTGAGGCGCTCCACCGGCGAGGTGCGATGGCGCTGGAACAGCGCGGCGGTCTGTGTGGAGAGCGGGATGACCCGGCGCTCCAGTCCTTCGGTCTTGCCCTGGCCGCGGACCAGTACGGTGGCATGCAGAACCATGCGCGGATCGTCGCCCGGCAGCGGCGCCATGGCCGTCGGAAGCGCGATGCCGCTGCCGTTCGTCAGCAGTCTGGTCAGCCGGCGGTAGTCGAAAGCTCCGCTTTGGAAGGTGACCGCCTTGCCGGCCTCGCGGTCGATGGGCGTCCATGGATCGCCGAGGTTGCCCATCCGGTTCTTGGCATCCAGGCGGGCAGCGTCGGTGGGACGGCCGAGCGCTCCGATGCGGCCGTCCCGCTGGACCAGCCGCACCCTCCGGCAGATCTCGATGAAGTGGGGCTCGAGTCCGCTCAAGGGGCGGCTGGTCTTGCCGTCCCATGGCTCCAGCCACAGCAACGCGGCACCGCCGGGGGTATAGGTGCCTTCGAAATCCCCCTCGTCGAAGATGCGGGCGCGGTCGCGCAGCAGAACCCGCAGCGACCGACGGAGGCGGGCGCCCCAGCGCATCGACAGGGGCGCCAGTTCCATCATCGGCCGGCTGGAAAAGCCACCGTTCATGCGGGCGATGCCATAGTTGCCGCGGCCGAGAAACCCCATGCCGGTCTGCAGCGAGATCAGGGCATAGACCCAATGATGCGGCTTCGCCAAGATTGCCCGCGCCGGCTTGAGATCGACCGCCCGTCCGGTGACCAGCGTGTCGATCCCGTCGGCGGTGTCCGCCAGCGGGGTGAAGCGGTCGAACGATCCCTCAGGCGCCGGCGGTTGCAGGAAAGCGGGAGCCGCCGCGTCGGCGACGACCAGCGACCATGCCTCCGCCGGGGCCAGCGCCGACAGCAGGGCGCGCCATGTGTCCTCGTCGTCCGGCGGTTCTGCGTCTGGATCGGGATCCGAATCGGCATGGACCAGGGCCAGTACGGCGAGCTGGACCAGGAATTGATAGAAGGATTGCTGCTGATGGGCGGCGAGATCGCCGATGTCGTCAATCCGGTCGGCGCACAGTTCGGCGAGCAGACCGGGCAGCGTGTGGAAGACAGGACCATCCATTCCGGCCGCCGGCAACAGCGGCTCGGTCAACAGGCAATAGCTGGGCATGGCCGGACCTCTTGCGGGCGGCTGTGACGAGATGGGTTTGTTTTTATGCAGCTTGTGGATGCCCGCAGGCTGTTGCGAACATCCAGGTGGTTTCATTAGCGTTAGGCAATCTTAACGCCGAGGCTAAGCTGCCAATATCTTCAGCGCAAGGGAAATTAGCGCTCTCTTGCACTATCTACACGGTTAGCGCTTTGCGTCGATTCCCGCCAGGGACTGGTTGCGAGCCGATATAACACCTTCTGGGAGGTCATCCTCGCGGGCGCGAGGGAGCATCTAGGATCGCGAGGCTTGCGCTACCCACACGCGGTCCATCCCGAAATGTTCGGGGAGAGCGGATGCCTGAACTCTGGCAGGTTCAATCTCGCCTTATGCTTAGTCGGTCGCAACCACCCGCAACCCCAGACGGTCATAGACGAACCCCACACCGGCGAATTGGAAGGTCACTTCCCCCGGCGCCGAACTGGCCAGTTCCTCGATCTCCGACCCGATCCAATCGGTGGGCAGCATCCAGCCGGGCAGCTTGATCGTCGATACGGCTTCGTCGAATGGCCCCTTCGTCGCTTCCGGCAAGCGGATGAGCGCATCGCGCAGGCCGAGTCGGGTTGCCGCCTCTTCCCCTAGGGCCTTCGGCATCGCCCGCAACGGCTCGGTCCAATTGATGATGTGATTGGCCGCCAGCGTCCGTTTGACCTGGGCATCGCCGGTCGAACCCCGATGCGCCTTCGGCCAGCCTCCGCCGAGGCGGTCGGCCAACTCGCCAAGCAATCCCGGATGGGTTGCCGCCTCCACCAGCATCCGGTTGTCGTCGGGTATGGTCAGGTGCGGATGGGCTTCCAGCGCGATGCGAGTGGCGGCGAGTGCGGTCAAGCTGTCGTAGACCTTGCCGAACCCCATGCCGAACCGGCCCGGCCGGTCCAGAGCCTCCCCCAACTCCGCCATGGTTGGAGCCAGGACGATGGCCCGCGGCTTTTCGAAGCCGGCCGGCCGGGTTCGCTGCGGGTGGCGGTGCAGCCGTCCCAGCCGTTGCAGCAGCACGTCGGCCGGGCATAGGTCGGTGATCAGCAGGTCGGCGTCGATGTCCAGGCTCTGCTCCACCGTCTGGGTGGCGACCAGCACCACCGGCGTGGTGGCGCCGCTCCCGAACCGCTCTTCGACCGCCCGGTCGAGCAGGCGACGATCTTCGGCGGCATAGCGGGCATGGTGGGGACAGCGTTGGTGGTTGACGGTGAAGAGAAGCGGGCTGCCGCCGGCCTCCTCCTCCAACGCCTGCTGAACGGCCATTGCCCGATTGACGGTGTTGACGATGATCAACACCCGGGCGCCGCGGCCCGCGGCCGACAGTGCCAGTCGCCCAATCGCTGCGAGGTCGGCGGTATCCGCCGCCAACTCCACCGAAACGCTTCTGCGGCGCGGCTTCGGTATTGCGTCGGCACCTTCGACCGGCAGGCCGGTCAGCATCGGATAGGGTTTGCGAAGCGCAACGTCGGGGGCCGCCACGGGCGAGGTCCAGGACCGCCGTTCCGTGCTCGCAGCCAGCCGCGCCCTTGCGTCCTCCCCCAAGGTGGCCGACATCAGCAGCGTGTGGGCGCCGGCTGCGGCGCGGAAGCGCAGCACGTTTTCCAATAGCCGGACCATGTAGGCGTCGGACGCATGGACCTCGTCCACCACCAGCAGACTGCGCATCAGCGACGCGGCGCGCAGGCGGCAGTCCTTCACGTCCAGCCCCGCCAGCAACACCTGATCGATGGTGCCGACCACCACCGCGCCGGCCAGATAGCGGCTGGGATGCTCCGCCGCCCAGCCGCGGTCGCGCATCGTCCCAGCCTCGTCATCCGGCCACGTCACCTTGAAGCCGGGCAGGGCGGTTCCGTCGACATCGTCCACCCGCAGATAGCCGGGCACGGCCAGGACCACCGGCGGCGCCTGTGTCCCGAGCAATCGGTTGAGCGTCGTCCGGATGCGTTCCCCGATCTGGACCGCGGAGACGCGGGTCGGCAGGGCGAAATACATCCCGTCGACCATTCCCGCCCGGAACAGCCGCAGGAAGTGCAGCAGGGCCGCCTCCGTCTTCCCCGATCCGGTTTCCGCCTCCAGGATCGCCAGAGAACCTGCGCGGGTCGGCAGCGCAGCCGACAAGACCGCCGCCTGGGCGAATTGCGGAGCGGAGAAGGACGGGAACAGCGCCCTGAACGACCAGTCCAGCGCCTCCGCCGCCGTCCTGGATCGATCGGGCCGCAAAAAGCGCTCGCCGACGATCCGCCGGGCAGTCCGGAGCGCGAAAGCGATCCTCGATTCGCCCGGAGCCGGTCCTTCGGGATAGGTGAAAACACGCTCGTCGGAGCCGAGCCGGTCCGCCAGTGCCACCAGACCGGCGAAGCCGTGCCAGAACGGATGTTTGGCGGGAAGCGGCTGGCAGGTCTCGCGGTGCTGCGGAAACCAGCCGAGTGCCGCCCGCGCCAGTTCCGTCAGTGCCGCCAGCGGCGCATAGCCGCCGGCCGGCTGCCAGAGCTTCGGATTTCCCCTCGCCACCATCGGCGAGGTTTCCGGCGGTCCGCCGTGATGCGACAGGATGGCGAGCTGCGCCTGGGTGCTGGTGGTCTCGTCATCGGCGAACCAGCCGATTGTGGCTTCCTCCAGAACAGCCAGGGCGCTCGCCAGGATTCCGTCGCGCAGGCCGCCGATCACGCAGGCGATATGCCCCTCGACCGCGGCGGTCCCCTTCGGCAGCGCCTTGTTCTGGAAGCCGTGGTTGACCTTGCCCAGATCATGGAGCGCGGCCAGCACGCCCAGCCGCGCCACCTGGGCATCATCCAGCGTCTCCATGCCGCCGAGCCGCGCCAGCCCCCGCCGGATGTTGGGTACTTCCAGCAAGGCGAGGAAGACAGCGGCGACGTCGGCGCAATGATCGGCCAGCCCCAGCGACGCCATGACGGCTCCGTCCTCCGCCCGCCGCAGCTTTCCCCAAGGGCGAGGCACAGGAAACATGCTGGTCATGCGATCTCCTTCCTCGAATCGATACAAGGTGTTCTGAGGCTCTTGGCTGTAGCGAAGGTTCCCCACGGGCGTGGGGGAGCCGTCCTGAGTCAGCACCAGCACGTCGTCGGCGAAGGTCCATCCCCACGGGCGTGGGGGAGCCGCGGTCGGCGACGGCGGCCCTGGATGCGGCAGATCCATCCCCACGGGCGTGGGGGAGCCGTGATGCGGGTATCGGCCGCCGGCCGTTCCGCGGGTCCATCCCCACGGGCGTGGGGGAGCCCAACGCATCCTCCGGGATCTTGATGCCCCAGGCGGTCCATCCCCACGGGCGTGGGGGGAGCCGCGCCGGAGGTGTCAGCGATGGTCCATGCGGCGGGTCCATCCCCACGGGCGTGGGGGAGCCTCTAGCCGTTAAGCTATTGACGATATTCACTATGCGTAAGATTCGCGCGTGTCCAAGTGTGGGTGCTTGTCGCGCTAAGCGTGCATGATGGCGTCGTCGAAGCGCTCTGTCATCCCAAAATGATGGCCGGCTGATGGTCCGCCAAATCGCATGTCATCCCCTGGAAATATAGAACCTTGCGGCATTTCAGGGACTTACGAGGGGGAATGCAGGTCAGGCCCCGCAGCGGGAACGCGGCCTTCGCCCGGCCAGGAAACTCTGCAAGCAACCTGATGCTGACAAAAAATGTCGGCATCTCCGGAGAATCGGCAACCGGACTGAGACCCGCCACCGGGTATGCGTTCCATCCAACCCGATAGCCCCCGTGGGGGCAGGGCCGGCTGTAAACCTGACCATGAGGCAGGGTTCGGACGCAGGCGGACCCGGGCTTTCGCCCAGCGGGTCCGAAGCCAGACCGACCCACAAGGCCCGAAAATGGAAAGGCCCCAAAAGGCTTTACCTTTCAGGGCCTTGGCGTGGTGCCGGATACAGGAATCGAACCCGTGACCTTCTGATTACAAATCAGCTGCTCTACCAGCTGAGCTAATCCGGCGCGCCCGACGCTTGCGGGAGGCACACCTTAGCGTCCCTTTTCCGCGTTAACAAGCACTTGCCCATCCCCGCAATCGCGAGGCCGATCACTCGCGCAGGCGGGCGACCTCGTAGAGAGCGACGGCGGCGGCGTTGGACACGTTCAGGCTGCCGACCGGGCCGCCCGTCGGCAACCGGGCGATGGTGTCGCAGCGATCCATGGTCAGGCGGCGCAGACCGCTGCCCTCCGCCCCCATCACCAGAACCGTCTTACCGGTCAGATTCAGCTTCGCCAGCGTCGACGCACCCGACTCGGCGAGCCCGACCGCCCAGAAGCCGTTCTGCTGCAGATCGGTCAGCGCGCGGGCCAGGTTGGTGACGCGGACCAGCGGTACCGCCTCCAGCGCCCCCGATGCACTCTTCGCCAGCACGCCCGTGGTTTCCGGCGCGTGGCGTTCGGTCACCACCACCGCGCGGGCTCCGAAGGCGGCGGCGGAGCGCAGGATGGCGCCGACATTGTGCGGGTCGGTCACCTGATCCAGCGCCACGATCACCGCCGAAGGCTCATCCGCCAACTCGTTGCACAGATCCTCGATCCCGACCTCGGGCAGGGGGGAGGTGTCGATCACGATGCCCTGGTGAACCGCACCGGCCGGCAGCATGCGATCCAGCTCCGTCCGATCGAGGATCGATGCCTCCGGCCGCTGCAGCCCCTGCGCGCGCGCCTCGGCGATGGCGGGGCCCAGAGCGGTGCGCCCCGATTCGGTCGCCAGCAGCCGGTGGATGCGACGCTCGGGATTGGTCCAGGCCGCAGCGACGGGATGCTGGCCATACAGCAGCACCCCGCGTGCCGGGGCAGGGCGGCCGCCCTTCGACTCGCCGCGGCGGGAGCGTGTTCCCTCGTCCGCCTGATCCTTCCGCGGAGCGCCGGAGCGTGGATTGCCGGCGGCGGATTGGCCGGAATGCAGATCGGAGTGCTGGTCGGAACGGCGGCCGGGGCCGGGGTGTCTGGAGCGCGTCATGGTACCCACGAAGGAGGGGAGGGTGCCGCCGGAAACGGCGGCCGAATTTTTTCTGGTGTGAACCGCTTAACCCGTGTTGACAAGGTCTGAAAAATTCGCATATTGCCGAACTCCGCGGCGGGCACTGCCAGGCTGCGGATTGGAAGGGTGGCCGAGTGGTTAAAGGCAGCAGACTGTAAATCTGCCCGCGTACGCGTACGCTGGTTCGAATCCAGCCCCTTCCACCACTACTTTCCACGGCTTGTCCGTGATCGCGTTTGCCCCGGACGGTCGCGCCGGCGGGATGCTTCGGGCGGGTGTAGCTCAATGGTAGAGCAGAAGCCTTCCAAGCTTACGACGGGGGTTCGATTCCCCTCACCCGCTCCAATCCCGCGTGCGCCACGGAAAAAACCGATCTCGGCCGGGCCATTGTGTGCGTCCGGAACGTCGGGAACGAAAGACCAAAGCGATGGCGAAGGCAAAGTTTGAGCGGAACAAGCCGCACTGCAACGTTGGCACGATCGGCCACGTCGACCACGGCAAGACGTCGCTGACGGCGGCGATCACGAAGGTGCTGGCGGAGTCCGGCGGCGCCACCTTCACCGCTTACGACC
>JAFAFA010000043.1 GCA_023423695.1 Pseudomonadota bacterium
AACCAACACCGTGTCCAAGATTCGGGGCGAAGGTCCAACTGCCCGAAGTGGCCGGCCGTGCTGAGGTGATTCAGCATGTACTCGAACACATCACCAAGGATGTCGTGGTTTCGGTCACTCAGCTTTAGGGAGCGGACGTCTCGGATGATAGCGCGAAGCGTCGAGAGGTCTCTCCAGGTTGAGGCAGCCGCGATGTCGGGGCTCGCGCCTATCCCGAACCGGCCCTGAACCCGCCCCATGAGGTCCGCGACGCCAGCGGTGTCGCCAGATTCGATCCGTTTCAAGAGCTTTGTGTGCAGCGAGCCGTCAGACGTGTCTGGACGGGCCAGATCGGCAGTCCTCTGGAGCAGGAGCACAGTGCTGAAGTACTCGATCGCAGTGAGCGGGTTGCTGACACCGCTCGCCCAGATCTTGTCCCAGATCGCGTCCACCTGGCGTCGCACTTCAGCTGGCAACATGTGTGAGTCCCTTCCCCGCCTCCGAGGTAGAACCTAGCGGGGATGACTGACAACTGTCGCAGCGGCCACCGCCGCTTGCCCGCGGCTCATGCGCCGACCTGGGCTGCGTGAAGCGGCTGGATCTGGTCGAGCGTGGTGCCGAGGTGGTCCTTTTCGGTCTCGAGATCAAAGCGGGTCTGGAGGTCGAGCCAGAACCGATCGGTGGTGCCGAAGTAGCGGGACAGGCGCGGGGCGGTGTCAGCTGTGATCCGGCGCTTGCCGTGCACGATCTCGTTGATCCTGTGCGGCGGGACGTTGATTGCGACGGCCAGCCGATTCTGGGAGACCCGCAGGGGTCCAGGAACTCCTTCATGAGGATGTCGCCGGGATGGACTAGTGCGAGGTTAGCCACGGCGCTCTCCCTCGACCTCGGCAGGGTGGCCCGTTCCATCACGCGACCTTGCTCCCGTAGCGTTGCCGGGCTGCCTCTCCCGAGGTGCCGACGAAGAGTCCGATGGCTGACCAGGACATGCCCGCTTCCCGGGCGGCCCTGACCGCGTCCAAAAGGTGCCGCTCCGCGTCCGACCTCTCCTGAATCGCAGAACGGAGCAGCGTGACGGCTGCAGGGTCGAGTTCATCGGCGGGATCG
This sequence comes from Pseudomonadota bacterium, assembly GCA_023423695.1. Lineage (GTDB taxonomy): Bacteria > Pseudomonadota > Alphaproteobacteria > Azospirillales > Azospirillaceae > Azospirillum. Next base: position 1,087 of record JAFAFA010000043.1, read on the forward strand.
GGTTCGTAGTCCTCGAACCGCGCCGCGAGCTGGTCTGCGTGCTGGAGGATCTCGTCAACTGTGCGGGGCATCTTCATCACCTGAGGTATTGGTCTCTGGCAGGCATGGCATGGACGATCACCATCGCCATGTCGCCCTCCACGTATCCGACTTCCAGGACGAGAGCGGCCCGATTGGGGCCGATCATCATTATGAACCCGTCCCCCGAGATCCCAGATCCGCAGGGGGTTCCTGTACGCATGCAGGATGTCCTCTCGGCTCAAGCCGTGTTTGTAAGCCGATGGCGCGATGATCGGCTCGTCCAGCACGACTCCAAGATAACTTGCGATGTTCCATGAGGCAACGACTCCGCCAGGTCAGATGGTGACCTCCCGACAGCCCGATCGGAACGAATCTGAAGTGGCACACACCTTCGGCATTGTGCTCGCATTTCGTTAGAATGAAATGCCCACACTGATCCGTGGAGACATGATGAGCGAGATCGTCCGCGACCCGAACCGGCTCTTCCTGTGCCCTCGATGTGGCCGTCCGGTTACCTACAAAGGGCGCGGCCGGCGACCTGTCTGGTGCTCGGCGCGATGCCGGGTGGAGGCATCTATCGAGCGGCGTGGCAACCGGATCGTTGGCGTGGAACCGCGTGTCGTCACCGTCGTTCCACCCAAGAAGCGGCTCAGCCAATGGGAGACGGATCGACGCCAGGAGATCGAACGGACTCTCACTCCAGACACTGTCGTCGCGATGGTTGTCCACGAGCCCAACCTGCTCATGAAGGTGCTGGCGCACCTCGAGGACGAAGGGCTGGACCGTCCCGAGACCACGCGCCAGATCGTCGCGCAAGGACTTGCCAGGACGGCTCGAGCCCTCGCTCCCGAGGCCGTCGAGTCGGCCGGTTCGACGGCCAGAGGAACACGCAAGCGCGACGCAAGCGAGTGGGTCTCGTTGCTGGAGGAGTTGTCGGCGCAGCTCGCCACGGGGCACTTGTACAGCCGCGATCTGCCGGCGATCGACGGACCGCTCCGCGAGGTCGTGGATCGCTACACGCGTCGCGTTGAGGAGAGGCGCCGGTAGGGCGGACCGAGCTTTACTTGCTTTAGGTCGCTCTATCTGATCTGGATGAAGCGCAGGCGGAGTCCGGCTACCCAGGTTGGTGACGGCGGCCCTTCGTGAAGCGCCCGCTTGTCCCTCAGGGCGCTCCCTCAGGGACCCTGCAACCTGGGGCTTCGACAGGCTCAGCCATCGTCTGCGTAGGCAGGAGTGGGCTCTCGGGTCCTCTCGTTAGGGCACGGCTGGGGCACGAAACGTTGGAAGCCGCTCTAGCCTGGAGTATTCCTCCTAGCCAGAGCGGCTTTCCGCTGGTCGGGGTGACAGGATTTGAACCTGCGACCTCATCGTCCCGAACGATGCGCGCTACCAAGCTGCGCCACACCCCGATCGACCCCGACTCGCGTCAGGGCCGAGTTGAAGCTTAGCCCACTCCGGCCGGGTTCATCCAACTGACCGTGGGGCGAGGGTCAGCAGGGTTGCTTCGGGGGGACAGGCGAAGCGGTACGGGGCTACCGGGGAGCCACCGAGGCCCGCTGAGACGTGCGCCCAGGAGGTTCTGCCGCCGACCTTGTGCTTCGACAGGCCCTTGGCCTGGCGGCGGGGGAGATCGCTGTTGGTGGTCAGCGCGCCGTACAGCGGCACGCAGACCTGGCCCCCGTGGGTGTGCCCGGCGAAGATCAGCTTCACCTTGTCGGTGGTCATCGCATCCAGCAGGCGCCGGTAGGGGGCGTGGGTGACGCCGATGGCCAGGTCGGCGGACTTGTCGGGCTTGCCGGCGATCGCCGCATAGTCGTCCAGGCCCAGGTGGGCATCGTCGGTGCCGCGCAGTTCCAGGGTCAGGCCGCCGACCTCCAGCAGGGTTCTGGCCTGCGTCAGGTCGATCCAGCCGCCGGACGACAGAGCCGTCCGCAGCCGGTTGGTGGGCAGCGGGGGAGCGTCGCGGTGCCCGGATTGCTCGGTCGACCGCGCCAGATAGGCCAGCGGGTTGGTGAACCGGGGTCCGGTGTAGTCGTTGGAGCCCATCACGTAGACGCCGGGGCGTTCCAGCAG